>CAWHRN010000006.1:0-120684 GCA_963831805.1 uncultured Verrucomicrobiae bacterium
CGAAGGCTTTCGGACCCTCTTCGGCCTCGATCTGCGGGATCATAATCTGGGCCGCGTAGAGTGGCTGCGGCGCACGATAGTATTTACCGAGCAGACCTTCGTTCCAGCCTTTGCCGACGAATTCCTTCACCACGTCGGCGTATTTGCTCGGATTCATGTCGGTCGACTTGTGACCGGGCGACTGTTTCAAGTCGTAGAAGGTGCCGACGAACGCTGAACGCGTCGCCTCTCGCATGCCGAAGAGCGAGACCGGTCCGCCGCCGCCGGCTGAACCGGTCGCCGCGCCCATCGATGACGCGATGCCAAAGCCGGTCCCGGTGACGGCGCTCATTTTCCCGGAAGCCGAGTGCATCGTCGGCATCGCGGGCATGTCCGGCAGGCTGACTTTCGACAGGCCGGTGCTGACGACGCGCTTCAGGGCCGGCGGCGCCGCGGACATGTTTTTCTGCTTCGCCATTTGCACCTTGTGCTCGATCGCGCGGGTCGAGCGATTGGGCGACGGCGGGCCGCCCTTGAAGGTGAGCTTGCGTGTCGTGTGGTAACTCTGGACAACGTAAATCGTCGCGCCCAAGCCGAAGAGCAGGTGCACTGCGACGCTGATGAAAAGAAAGCGACGACTGAGCAAGCGGCGCCACCACCTTCGTCGCGGCGGACCAGCCGGGTGATCGGCCGTTGCGGCGGTGGTTTCCAGAATTTCCTCGGTCACGGCGCGCGTCGAACTGACGAGGGAAGCGGTATAGCCGTCAACCGGCGGAAGAGCAACGCAATCTTCGAAAGTCGCAGCCGGCCGGCTGGGCGGCGTTTTTTCCGAAAGGTAGGAATGCTCATCTTCATTTAGGCCGCGTGGCTTCCCATGTAGTAGGAATATTCCTTGTTCTTCGCGAGCACCGGGCTGCTGCTCGGGCAGACGTAGACCGCGCCCGAGCTCCCAAGGCAGGACTCAAGCTGCTCGGCCCAACCCGGCTTACCCATCTCCGAGTCGGTCTGCCCGGTGCGGGGATCGTCGCGCCGGCGATTGCAACGTCCCGTCGTGCTTTTCCGCGTAAGCGAGCAGCGCGGTAGCGATGCCGGAGGTTATTCGCGCAGGCGGTGGTGCGACCGCGCTCCTGGAACGCACCGAACACCGGGAAAGAGATCACGACGAAGAGCTCTATCAAGGTGAAGCCCGCCCAACGGGGCGAAGAGCGATGAGCAAACGGCGCGCGGCATCGAGTTGCAATTTGGTGCAATCGGAAGTTGACGCAATCTCGCTTTTGGAGTGTCGTCCTTCGCCGCGCGGGGCTGCTGAATAATTCTAAAATGTCGAAACCACTCCTCGCCCTCACTTGCTCGCTCTCTGTATTGCTCGCCACCACTGCCATGTCCCGCGAATCCCTTACCCTTGCCGACGGTTGGAAATTTACCCGCGCTGAAGCGTCGCTGACGGCGCCTTTCGCCTCCTGGACCGACGTCCATATTCCGCATACCTGGAACAATCTCGATGGACAGAATGGCAAAGCCGCCGATCCGAATACCCCGACGGCTACTATCGCGGTCCCGCCTGGTATGCGCGCTCGCTCGAGATTCCGCCCTCCTGGAAAGGGCAGCGCATCTTTCTCCGCTTCGAGGCCGCCTCCCTCGTCTCCGATGTCTATCTCAACGGCGTTCACCTCGGGCAGCATCGCGGCGCTTTCGCGGCCTTCTGCTATGAGCTGACCGCGCAGGTGAAGTTCGACGGCGAGAACATCCTGCGCGTCCGGGTCGATAACTCGCACACCGAAGATGTCATGCCGCTCTCCGGCGATTTTACCGTCTTCGGCGGGATCTACCGGCCGGTGATCCTTCGCGACGTCTCAGGATTGCGTCACCCCCCTCGACTACGCCAGCTCCGGGGTCTACGTCACGACAAAGAGCCTGACGACTGCGCAAGCCACGCTCGAAATCCTGACAAAGCTTTCAAGCGGGACGAAAGGTGCGAAGCCGCTGACCCTGACCACTGAGTTACTCGATGCCCGCGGTGCAGTCGTTCAAGCGGTGAGCGCCGACTTACCGTCCCCTGCGGAAATAAACCGCCAGACTCTTTCCTTCCCCCAGCCTCATCTCTGGAACGGCCGCAAAGATCCTTATCTCTATACGCTGCGCAGCAAACTGCTGCGCGCTGGCCAGGTGATCGACGAAGTCACGCAACCCATCGGTCTGCGCACCGTCGCCCTGACTAACGAACATGGCTTCGTCCTTAACGGCCAGCCCTATCCAGTCCACGGCGTCAATCGTCACCAGGAAAGGAAGGACAAAGGCTGGGCGCTCTCCCACGAAGACAATGTCGAAGATTTCCGGATCATCGAAGAAATCGGCGCCACCGCGGTCAGGCTCGCCCATTACCAGCAGAGCGCGGACGTGCATGATATCTGCGATCGGGCCGGCTTCGTTTGCTGGGAGGAAATTTCCAATGTCGAAAGAGTGAGCGCCTCCGCCGCCTTTGACACCAATGCGCTCGAGCAGCTCAGGGAAATGATCCTCCAGGACTACAACCGGCCCTCGGTAATCTGGCACGGAATTTTTAACGAGCTCAATGCCAACTGGATCAAGCCGCCGGACGGCCACCACGTCGATCCGGTGCCACTGTCTGCACAAGCTTTATTCGTTAGCCAAGGAACTCGATCCGACCCATCGTCGCCGCTTCCTGGACGGCCGAAGACCTGCCCCTGCTGCACATCGTCGATTGGCAATGCCTCAACACCTACCCTGGCTGGTATTGGGGCCATCTCGAGGATTTCGCAAAAATGATCGATAAATGCAGCGCCACCGTTGGCGGGAAGCGCATTGCGATCAGCGAATACGGAGCCGGGCCTACATCGACCAGCACGAAGAAGGCGCGGTCGAAAAGCCACACGCCGAGGGGCATTATCACCCCGAGGAATATCAGGCCAAGGCACACGAAACGGAATGGGGCATCGCCCAGGATAACCCGAAGCTCTGGGGCACCTTTGTCTGGGCGATGTTCGACTTCGCGAGCGACAAACGCGACGAAGGCGAGCAACCCGGGATCAACGACAAAGGGTTAGTCACGCACGATCGCAAAACCCGCAAAGACGCTTTCTACTTCTACCAGGCCAACTGGGCCGATAAACCGATGGTCCACATCGCCGCCGGCCGGACGACCGAGCGCAAGCAGTCCACGACCGAGGTAAAGGTCTATTCCAACTGCCGCGAAGTGACCTTGAAGGTGAACGGAAAATCGCTCCCGGCCGTTTCGCCTAACAAGACTAACATTTTCCGCTGGCCCAGCGTCACCCTCCAGCCAGGTAAGAATTCGATCGAAGCCACGGCCCGCACCGGTTCGGACGCAGTCCATGATACCTGCAGCTGGAATCTGCTACCTTGACGGGCGCAAGCCAGTTAGTTGGATCGGAGTAGGTCCTACTTTTTTTTCCGCACAGTTTGGCCTTGAACCCAGACACCTTTGAGCATGTTTTCTCTGGGCACAGCTGGCACGCCGCGCTCATGCCGATGAATCTGCGCCACTAACATATCCACAGCCGCCGCCGCGATCAGCTCGATCTGCGGATCGATCCCTGCCCAGTGACCGACATCCGGAGCCAGATTGAGATGCGCGATGCCGATATCCTTTGGCGCCCGCAAACCCATCTGGAGGAGCCATTCCGCCTGCAAATGCCCCGAGCACAGAAGTGCGTCCGGCTTCCAGCGCCGCACCCACTGATGAAAAGCCGTCTGGCTGTCGGCCGAGTCCTCGCTCACCATCAGAACCGGCAGACGGTTTTTCACGGGACCTTCCCAACCCATTTCAAGATAAGCCCCGACTCGTCGCCGGTTAGTCCACTCATGAGTGCTGGGTTAGTAACAAATCCGATCCTTTCGTAGCCTAGGATGAGAAGCTCCCGATAGGCCGTCATGAGGTTGACGTAGTTGTCCGCGGAAGCCTGATGGACCATCGGAGTATGGAAGGTGCCCGCCATTGAAGCGGTCGCGAAAGCGCTGCAATCAAACGGTATGACTCCACCGGTCACCCGCGTAGGCGCGACCAGCACACCTGGCACGCCTCGCGCGATCAGGATCGTCCGCAGACGCTCCGGCCGCATCACCTCGTCGTGCAGCCAAAACTCCTCGAGTCGGTAGCCGAGCTGCTCCGCCCGGTTCTGCGCGCCGTCGAGCCAGCCGGTTAACCACGGGACCGTCCGGTAGGAATCCGGCCGGGTGTTACAGTTAATCCACGCGAGAGTGGTAACGTCCGTCGGTCGATCGTGCCGGCGCAGCTCGGCCATCAGGTGCGCGACCGTGGCATTGCGCTGGTAGCCCAAGGCAGCGGCTGCCTCCTTCACCTTCCGCCGCGTCGACTCGGGGATCTTCGGGTTATCCCGCAACGCGTAGGAAGCCGTCGCGAGCGCGACGCCTGGCCGCCACCGCTGCCAACGACGGCCGTGGCTCGTTGCGGCCAGATGAAGCGTTCACCAAAGCAAAGCTTCTCCCTCTGCCCGGACCGTGCAATCTCCAATTTGCACTTGCGCGCGGACGTTTTTCTCTGTCGCCGCGACATGCACGAAGGTAATTTGAAAGCCACGAATCAAGCCGGTTCGCTTCCAGCGCGCGCCAAACCTCGCCGCGTAACTTCACTCCCCGTCCGAATCCGGTGGGCGACGGCGCTCGCCTGTTTCCTCGGCAGTCTCTCGATCAACTCGGCAGAGGCGCAGACTAATCTGGCCCTTGGCAAAAGCGCGGTTGCCTCTTCGACACAATTTGGCTCACCGGCCAAGGCGATCGACGGCAACCTCACCACGCGCTGGGGCAGCCAATTCACCAACGATGAGTGGATCTACGTCGACCTCCTCACTCCGCTAACCTTCAACAAGGTGACGCTTCATTGGCAGAACTCCTACGCTGCCTCTTACAAGATTCAGACTTCCAATGACGCCAACCAGTGGATCGACCAGGCGACCATAACCGGTAACACCGGCGGCCAGAACGACATCACTTTTCCCGCGGTGACATCCCAATACGTGCGGATGCTTGGACTTACCCGGTCCGGCAGTTTCGGCTATTCTCTCTATGAGTTCGAAATCTACGATACCGTCGCCACCATCCCAGTCATTACCAGTGGCACGACTGCGGCTGGTATCGTCGGCGCGCCTTTTAGCTACCAGATTACGGCGCTCAATAACCCCACTAGTTATAACGCCACCGGTGTGCCCCCGGGGCTGATCGTCAATCACGCGACCGGCTTGATTTCCGGAACGCCCACGCTCGCCGGCGGTCCGACCGCAGCGACGGTCATCGCGACCAACAGCAGCGGGTCCGGCAACGGACCACTTAATGTGACTATCTCTCCTTCCATCGTCATGGCGAACATCTCGCAATACCGAGCAGTCACCGCCAGCTCCGCTCAATCCGGCAACGCCGCCGCCAACGCCAGCGACAGCAATCTCTCAACCCGCTGGTCGGCGAATAACGGCACCTTCCCGCAATGGTGGCGGGTGGATCTTGGCGCCAACACTTCTCTTTCCCGCGTCGATATCGCCTGGTATGTCAGCAGCACGCGCAGTTATAAGTATAAGATTGAAGCTTCCACCGACGACCTAAATTACTCTGTCGTTCTGGATAGGACCGCACACATCGCCACGGGCGATACCTCCGATTCGCTGCCAAACATTACCGGGCGCTATCTTCGACTCACCGTGACCGGAAGTAGCGAAGGTTACGCTTCCGCTTACGAGATTTCCTTTTTTGGGAATTCGACCACGGACAGCATCCGGGTTGTGGATGTAGACGACAAGGTCGTGAGCAGGAAACGCGGCGTCTGCGAGAATAGTCTTTCCTCTGCCGATTTCACCGCGCTCGCTCCCGGGGTCTCCTGGTTTTATAACTGGAGTTACAGCACGAGCGATATCCCGCCCGCGGATGCAGCGATGACCTTTCTCCCGATGGTTTGGGGCACTGCGCCGGCCAATCTGCCAGGCCTTTCTGCCTATCTCGCCAATGCCAACCCCAAGCCTCCGGTTATCCTCGGAATCAACGAGCCAAATTTGAAAGGCCAGGCCTTTATCGATCCGCAGACGACCGCTAACTTCTTCGCCCAGATCAAGGCCACCGGCGACCAATATGCCATCCCAGTCATCGGGCCAAACATGGCTCTTGGTTCTGCCGCCGAGGATAGCATCACGGCCTACGACCCAATTCAACACATGATCGTCACCTACACGTCGGGCGAATCTTTTATGAACGCGTTTTTCTATTACACAAACGCGATTCTGAATCCGAGCGCCCTGGCCGTGAATTCCTTTAGCTCGGACGGAAACACCTTCACGATGAAGATTTCGTCCTATGCCGGACGCGATTATCAACTATTCAAGACGAACGCGCTCGATTCCGACTCCTGGACCGCGGTCGAGACCAAGCCCGGAACCGGCTCCGAGCTCACCTTTAGCTACACCCACGCTCCAAACGACGCGCAAGAGTTCTATTCGATCAAGACCACCGGCACCAGCGCCGGCGTCCCAGCGGTGGCCTTTCACACTTATGGCGGCCTCGGCGAGCTGCAATACTTTGTGCAACACTTTTACGACCTCTACCATCGTCCCGTCTGGGTAACGGAGTTTGCTCTTTGGTCGGCCGGCAGTCCGGCTGCCGCGCGGATTACCTCGTCCCGGCGACCGACTTTCTCGAGCAATCACCGCTGGTTGCCGGCTATGCCTGGTTCAAGGAGCGAAGCACCAGTAACCCCGAACCTCTCCTTGCTCGCCGCTCAGCCTGGCGCTCTGACTCTCGCCGGCCAGGCCTACGTCGATTTGCCCTCGCATGACCCAGATCTTTACCATCGTCTTCCCGGCCGCCTCCAGGCCGAGAGTTATCTGCACGCGAGCAACTGTGGAATGCGCGTGACCACCGACACCGACGGCGAATTCGACCTTACTCTTTCGGCAAATCCACAGCTCGATTACAACCTCCAAGTCGATATCGCTGCCACTTACACGATCAAGTTCCGCGCCGCCGGCATCGGAACAGTTACGCTCCTCCAGGACGGCGTAACTCTGGCTTCCATCGACACGAAGAACTCCGGCTGGCAGACCGTCTCAATCAGCGCGGCTTTGCCGGCGGGGGCGCAAACCGTGCAGGTCAAGGCCGTCGGCTCAGTTAACGCGCTCAACTGGATCGAGTTTCAATAGTCAGCGGATTTCAGACCTACGAAAAGTGAGGCTTCCGCGCATTGCAAAAACCCGCTTCCTCATGTTACCTCGCAGGGTCGCTGAGACCTCTTGATTTTGAAAACTACGCCTGACGCAGCCGAAGCTGAAACCGAAACGCCCTCCTCCGCGACGCCGGATTTAGGCCGCGAGATCGATGCCGAGGGAATCGAGTTTTTCCAGAACGCCTATGATGGTTTGAAGCATCAACTCGCCAAGGTCATCGTCGGGCAAAGCGACGTCATCGATCAGATGCTGATCGCGATCTTCACGCGAAGCCACGCGCTGCTCGTGGGCGTGCCGGGCTTGGCGAAGACGCTGCTCATTTCGACGCTCGCGAAGACGCTGCAGCTTTCGTTCAAGCGCGTCCAGTTCACGCCCGACCTCATGCCGAGCGACATCACCGGCACGGAGGTGATCGTGTCGGACCAGACGACCGGGGAAAAGCAGTTCAAGTTTCTGCCCGGCCCGATTTTCTCCAACATCGTGCTCGCGGACGAGATCAACCGCACGCCGCCGAAGACGCAGGCCGCGATGCTCGAGGCGATGCAGGAACGCCGCATCTCGGCGGGCGGCGACAACGCACATCCTGCCCGAGCCGTTCTTCGTCCTCGCGACGCAGAATCCGCTCGAGCAGGAGGGCACTTATCCGCTGCCCGAAGCGCAGCTCGACCGCTTCCTGTTCCTGATCAACGTCGACTACCCGAGCGAGGAGGAGGAGCTGGCCGTGATGAAGCGCGGGACGAGCGGGAAAACGCAGGAGCCCGAGCGCGATCATGGGCGCGGAACACATCGGCTACATCCAGGAGACGGTGAGGCAGATGCCGGTCGCGGAGCATGTTTACAAATACGCGCAGCGCCTCGTGCGTGCGACGCGCGCGACCCAGCCGGACGCGCTCGATTACTGCAAGCAATTCCTCAGCTTTCGGGGCCGGTCCGCGCGCGAGCCTCGGGCTGATCATGGCGGCGAAGGGGCACGCCCTCCTTCAGCGGGCAGATCTATGTCGCTGACAGAAAATGTCGCCGCGGTCGCGAAGGGCGTCATGCGGCATCGGATCGCGGTCAATTTCACCGCGCAGAGCGAAGGCATCACCGCCGGACGCGGTCGTGCAGAAGGTGCTCGATTCCGTCCCGGCTCGTTAGGCGAAACGCCCGCTGCTTGCCAGGATGCCGGACGCGACTGCGAATCTGCTCGATCCCGCGGCCATCGCCCGCGGCGAGTCGCTCGGCGTGATCGCCCGGCAGATCGTGGAAGGCTATCGCGTGGGCGAACATCGCTCGCCTTTCCACGGTTTCGCGATCGAGTTCGCGCAGCATCGCGAATACACCACCGGCGACGACCTGCGCCATCTCGATTGGAAAGTGCTTGGCCGCACCGATCGCTATTATCATCAAGCAGTACGAGCAGGACACGAATTTCGTCGCGCATCTCCTGCGTCGATGGGAGCGAGTCGATGAAATACGGCTCCGGCAACCTAACGAAACTGCAATACGCCAAGATCCTCGCGGCCTGCCTTTCCCTCGTCATCCTCGAGCAGCGCGACGCCGTCGCGGTGAACATCTTCGACACCCGACATCCGCGAGCGCAGCGTGCGCACGGACAACGCCGGCAAGATTCACGAGATCATGCATCGGCTCGCCGGGGTGAAACCGGAAGCCGGCACCGATCTCGGCGCGGCTCTGCACGAGCTCGCGGCAACCGCGCGCCGGCGCAGCATCGTCATGATTATCAGCGATCTTTTCGGCGACGAGGACGCGCTGCAGAAGAACATCGAACGGCTCCGCTTCCAGGGAAACGAAGTGATCGTCTTTCACGTGCTCGACCCTAACGAAATGGAGTTTCCTTTTACCGGCACGGTGAAATTCATCGGGCTCGAAGGCGCCGCTGATGTTGAGACGGCACCGGCATCGATCCGCAAAAGTTACCTCGAAAACTTCAACGCCTTTCGCCAGCGCATCCGCACGATCTGCGGCCGCTCCGCTTCGCATTACGTGCTCTGCGACACCTCGGTGCCGCTCGCGGAAACGTTAGGCCAATATCTCGCTTTCCGGCAGGGCTACCGGACGCGCTAAGCCCGGTGACCTTCCTCGCTCCAACCGTCCTCGCGGGTCTCGGCGTCGTCGCCGCGCCGATCGCGATTCATCTGCTGAACAAGCGCCGCGTCACCGTCGTGCGCTGGGGCGCGACCCGTTTTCTCCTCGCGAGTCTGAAAACCAATCAGCGCCGGCTGCGGATCGAAGATCTTATTTTACTGCTTCTGCGCTGCCTGCTCATCGCGCTGCTCGCGCTCGCTTTCGCGCGACCAGTTTTGAATCCCGGCGGCGCCAGCAGCTCGGCCGCTTATGGTCCGGCGATCCAAGTCCTGCTCCTCGATCAGAGCGCGAGCATGCAGCAGAGCAACGGCTTCGAGACCCGCTTCGAGCAGGCGAAAGCCAGTGCACGTCAGGAGCTCGAACGTCTCGCGGCCGGTTCGCAGGCCGCGCTCTTCCTCGTCACGAATCGCGTGAACCAGATTATCGCGCGGCCGACAGCGCCGCTTACGCTCGTTAGGCACGCGCTCGACCTGGCCGAGCCGACCGATCGCACCGCCGATCTGCCGGCGGCGATCAAGACCGCGATCGAGACTTTGCGGACGACCGCCGGCGCGAAAAAGGAGGTCGTCGTTTTCACCGACAACCAGCTCAGTGCCTGGACCGGGCTCGACGACGTGAAGACGGCGCTGCGCTCTGCGCCCGACGTGCAGCTGCGCGTCATCTCGGCGGTCGATCACGGCGAGGACAACCTCGCGATCACTACGCTCAAGCCCGCGAGCAACATGCTCGCCGCCGGTCAGCCGGTCGGTTGCGTCGTTGAGGTGAGCAACTTCGGCAGCACGCCGGCGACCGCGACTCATATCACGCTCACGGCTGACGACGGCCCGCCGATTGACGAGACGGTGATCGACCGGATCGAGTCGGGAAAATCGCGGGCGGTGCAATTGAACGCCCGCTTCGACAAGCCCGGCTTCTACACCCTGACCGCGGCGATCGGTTCCGATCGACTCCCGGCCGATAACAAGCGCTCGTTAGGCATCCGGGTGATTGATCATCTTTTCACCACGATCGTGGAAGGCGATCCGGAGGCCGCGCCGCCGGATCGCGTCGGATTTTTTCTCGCGAACGCGCTGGTGCCGATCTCGCCCTCGCGCCGCGCGAGTTACTATTTGAAGACCGAAATGGTGGCGCCCGCCGCGCTCGCGAGCGCCGACCTGACCCGCAACAACATCGTCTTCCTTTGCGACGTCGGGCGCCTCGACCCGGCCGCGACGAAGAACCTCCAGAGTTATGTCCGCGAGGGTGGCGCGCTGGTTATTTTCCCCGGCCCGCAGGTGCGACCGGCGGCTTACAATGACGACCCGATTTTGCGCGAGTTGCTCCCGGCGAAGCTGGGCGAGGTGCGCGATCCGGGCGCGACCAGCCAGTTCGCATCTTGGCAGGCCGACCATTATCCGCACTCGATCACGGCGCTTTGGAATGATGGAAAAAATGGCAACCTTGGCTCGGTCCGGGCGACGAAATATTTTCCGCTCACCCTGATCCAGCCTAGCGACAAGAGCGAAGCCGCTCGCGCGGTCGTGAACTACCGCGACGGGACGCCCGCGATCGCGGAGAAGAATTACGGCAAGGGACACGTCGTCCTTTTCAGCAGCACGGCGACGACGCAGTGGAACAACCTGCCGATTCATCCTGATTTCGTTCCCCTGCTCCAGCGCCTCGTCGCCTTCGTCGCGCCGGACGAGCAACCGGGTCAGCTCAACCTCCTGCCGGGCGCGGCGTTTCAAGCCCGGGTCGCGGCTGATCTCGTCGGGCGCGAGGTCACCGTCCTCGCGCCTACCGGAAAGGGGAAACCGCGGCCGGCCGGGAGAGTGGAACTGGTCAATCAGGAAGCGGTCGTCCGTTACCGCGAGATGGAAAAGGCGGGCGCCTACCGATTCTTTGCGGCCGGCAGCGACCGCGCGATCGCGGCCTGCGCGGTGCAGATCGATCCCGCCGAATCCAATCTGCGTGCCATCCCGGCCGAGCAACTCTCCGGCCTAACGAACAAGAGTGCCGCTCCCGATAACAGCGCCCAACCGGCGCCCAACGCCGGCGTGCGCCGCGAGCTCTGGGCCTGGCTGGTCCTCGCCGCCGCGCTCGTCGCACTCGCCGAGATGGTCCTCGCGCACAAATTCAGTTTCGCGAAATGATCCGCGCGCTGCTCAGCCATTGCTTCCGCGCGCCGGCCGGCGGCAGCGCCGATGCGGCGCTATCCGGCGAAGGCCTGAGCTGGGGCTGGGCCTTCCTCCTGCTCCTGCTCGCGGCCGGCGCGATCTGGTGGCTTTATCGCTGGGCCGGCCACGGGCTTTCGCGGCCACAACGGCTTCTCCTCACCACCTTGCGTGTGCTCCTCGTCGCGCTTTTCATCCTTTTACTCGTTAGGCCGGTTGTCCTCCTGACTCTGAACGATCCGGTGCGCGAGCGCCTCCTCGTGCTGGTGGATTCGTCGCAGAGCATGCAGATCAAGGATCATCGCAGTTCGCTCGAGGATCGGGATCGAGCCGCGGTCGCCGCGGGTTTGCTTGCCCCGACTACCAGTTTGAAAACCGAGCCACCCGCGGACGCGAGCAAGGTCGCCGAAGATTCGCGCGCGCAACTGCTCCAGGCGCTGGCCGCGAACGAGCAGTTGAAACTCTGGCCGCGCCTTGCGCAGAAAGCGGACCTGACCTTCTACGGCTTCGGCCGGGAAGCGCGCTCGTTAGGCGAGATGCCGGCCGATGATCCGGCGGGCTTTTTCCAGAAGCTCAACTACAACGAGGACGTGACCGCGCTGGGCGATTCGCTGCGCCAGGTGCTAGAGGAAAATCGCGGCCAGCCAGTCGCCGGCCTGCTCGTCATCACCGACGGCGCGAACAACAGTGGGACGCCGCCGGAAGAGATCGCCCAGGTCGCGAAGGAAGCGGGTCTGCCGCTCTACCTTTACGGCATCGGCATCACCGGTCCGCAGGACATTATCGTGCGCGATGTGACCGGGCCGCGCGGCGCTTTCCTGAAAGAGCGCGCGGAGTTTTCCGTCCATGTGCGCGCGCCCGGTTTCAACAGCCGCACGGTCAAACTCCAGCTCAAAGCCAACGGCAAAAAAGTCGACGAGCGCGAGGTCAAACTCGATGGCGCAAGCGAGGCGGAGTTTACCCTCGGCTACATCCCGGAAGAAAAAGGTGAAGCGAAAATCGAGGCGGTGATCGACGCGCTCCCGGAGGAAGTTTCGGCCGAAAACAACTCCGCTTCGACCAAGGTCCGCGTGCTCGATAGCCAGGTGAAAGTGCTCTACATCGAGCAGGAGCCGCGCTGGGATTATCGCTATCTGCTTACCACTTTGGAACGCGATCGCCGGCTCGCGGTGAAGTGCCTGCTCTTCGACGGCGGCGCCGAGCTGGCGGGCGAGCCGGGCTCGCCTTTTCTAAAGACCTTTCCGGCGACCCGGGCGGAGCTGGTCGAGAACGAGATCATCGTCTTCGGTGACGCCGATCCGAAGGATCTCGGGCCGGAAAAGATGAAGCTGATCAATGAATGGGTCGGCGAGCTCGGCGGCGGCCTGATTTTTCTCGCCGGTCCGAAACACGATCCGTTCGAATATGCAGGGACGCCGCTCGAGCCGCTGCTCCCGGTCGAGCTGAATCGCGGCCTAACGAGCGAGCAAATGACCCAACGCAGCCGCAATCCCATCCGGCTAAAGCTTTCTCCGAACGGCGAGCTTTCTCCCCTCCTCCGGCTCTCCGAGAACAACCTCGAGAACCGCGAAATCTGGAATTCCTTCCCGGGCGTGCGCTGGTTCGCGCGGGTCGCACGGGCTCGTCCGACCGCGCAGGTCTATCTGACCACCGCGCCGGAAATGCCTAACGAGCAGCCGACTCCAGTGATCGCGCAGCAACAGTACGGTCAGGGCTCGGTGATGTATTTCGGCTTCGATGAAACCTATCGCTGGCGCAGCCAGCGCGGCGAAAAATATTACGCGCGCATCTGGAACCAGATTATCCAGAATTTCTCGCTCGAACGGCAGCTCGGCGCCTCGCCAAAGACCCAGCTCAAGGTTGCCCGGCCGGAATATCTCGCGGGCGAAAAAGTGGTGATCGCGGGCAAGCTCCTCGGCGATGATTTCGCCCCGCTGAACGAGCCATCGGTTCCGGGCACGCTGAAGGCAATCGGGCCGAACGGAAAGGAAGAAGCCTCCGAGCTGCGCCTTTTGCAAAGCCCGGAGGCGGCGGGCGAGTACCTGGTTGAGTTCACCGCGAAGTCACCCGGGCAGTACCAGTTTTCCACGATCATCGACCCGAAGGCGGTGCTGAAATTCGAGGTCGCGCCGCCGAAGCTGGAGCAGAACGCGACCGCGATGGACGCTGCGTTGCTGCAAACGATGGCGGAAATTTCCGGGGGCAATTTCCTCCGCGAAGAAAATCTCAACGCGCTCCCGGAACTGATCGCGAGCCGCAGCGCGACCGTTCCGTCGTTCAAGAAAATCGAGCTATTTTATTCCCCGTGGTGGATGATCGCCCTGATGGCGCTGGCTTGCGCCGAGTGGCTTTTTCGCCGGTTATGGCAACTCAAGTAAGACAGGAAAAACGGGCGATGCCGCCCCGGTTGCCGGCCGTGGTGCAACGGCGTTTGCGCGGCCTTTCGGCGCGGGCGCTCCACCTCGCCTGCCTCGAGGGCGCGCTTTGGGCGGTGGTCACGATCTGCGCGATTCCGTTCGTTGAAATGGCCGGTGATTTCCTTTTCGATTTCGCGCTTCCGGCGCGGGCGATCTTTTTTTCGTTAGGCATTCTGGCATTGTTAGGCATCGGCTGGATTTTCGGACTGCGGCCGTGGCAACGCCAGCTCGATCCGGACGAAGCCGCGCTCCTCGCCGAAGCGCGCTGGCCGCAGCTGCGCACTGCGCTCATTTCCTCCGTCCAGCTCGCCCGCCGGCCGGACGGTTCGCCTTATTTGGTCGACGCTCTTCTCGCGCAGACCGCGAAACGGATCGAGCAGATGGATCTCCGCGCCGCCGCCGAGCGCCGGAATTTGCGCCGGCTGCGCTGGGTCGCGCTGGCGTCGTTAGGCTTTCTCCTCGCCGCGACCGCGCTGGCCGCGCCGCGCAGCCTCGTGCTCTGGCAGCGTTTCTTTTTGCGCAACGTGCCGCTGCCCACGCAGACCGTGGTCGTGCCGGTGAGCGGCGATTTTGAAATCCAATCCGGCGAGACGATCGAGCTGGCCGCGCGCGCCCAGGGTGTAATCCCGCGGACCGGCCGAATCGAGCTTACTTACGAAGGAAAAAGTGCCGACTGGATCACGGTGAATCCGAAGGCGACGACGCGCGATCTCTTCAGCCTAACGATTCCAAATGTGCAGCAGCCGCTCACTTATCGCTTCTATTTGAACGACGGCCGCGGGCCGGTCGCGAAGGTTACGCTGGTTCATCCACCGGTCGTGCAGGGTCTCAAGTTCGAGCAGGTTTTTCCGGCTTACACCGGCCTCCCGCCGACGCCGCTGGCCCCGGGAAATTTGTCGCTCCTCGCCGGCAGCCGGCTGCAGGTAAGCGGGAGCGCCGACCAGGTTTTGCAGTCGGCCAATCTGTTCGCGCAGGGCATGGAAAAGAACGTTCCGCTGAAGCTCGATACGACGCGCAAAAGCTTCAGTGGCGAACTTGTGATCCCGGCCAAGGGTCTGACAGGTTTCTCCGTCGCCCTGCAAAATGAGCGCGGCGTGAAGACGAGCAACAACGCTGTTTACGGGATCGAGATCATCCCGGACAAGCCGCCCGAGATCGCGCTTGCCGCCGGGCAGGCCAGCGAGACGACGATCATTCCGACGGCGCATCCGCGGCTGCGTTTTACCGCGCGCGACGATTTCCAGGTGAAACAAGTCGCGCTCTGCGTGCAACCGGCAAGCGCGCTCCGTGAAGGCGAGCTGCCCGATCCCGCGAAGGCAAAGAAAATCCCCCTAACGATCCCAAAACCGGCCGCCGCCCTCGGCTTCGACTACGAATGGAAAGACCCGGATAAAACCGTGGACTGGAAGGAAGGCGCGACGGTCAACTACTGGATCGAGGCGATCGACAACAACGACGTCACCGGTCCCGGCGTGACCTACAGCGCGGTCCGCCAGTGGACGCTCGTCTCCGTCGCGACGAAGCGCGCAGAGCTGACCGAGACGTTGCGCAAACACGCTGAGTCGATCGAAGATCTTTCGCGCACCCAGCAGGAGTTGCGCGCGCATGTGGAGGATATTTTGCGACCCGATAAGAAATGAAAATCAGCCTAACGACTCTAATGCTGCTCGGCATCCTGGCGTTCGCCCAAGGCCAGCAGACGAGCGACCAGCAGAGCGCCGCCTACCGGGCGAGCGTCGCGCAGGAGGCTTTGAAAAAGGATACCGCGGCCGTCCAGGCGCAGCTCGCGGAAGTCGCCGAGGCGATGCGCCAGCTCATGCCTAACGACGTTGCTGCAGTCGATCGCGCGCTCAAACAAATGCAAAATCTCTCCCAGGGCGAGATGGTGGCCGCGGTCCAGGCCTTGCGCGACGCCAGCCGGGCGGGCGATCGCGGTGCGCAACTTTCCAACATCGCCGGCGCGATGAAGGACCAGACGAAAATCAGCAGCACCCTGAAGCAGCTCGCGGTCGATCTCGACGCGCGCCAGTCGCTCGACGGGATCGCGACGGAGTTGAGCGCGCTCCTTCGCCGGCAGGTTGGCGCCCAGATGGAAGTGGCGCGGCTCGGCAAGGTCCAGGCCTTGCCTAATGATCTGCGGAACGATCATCATCGGCAGTATGAAGCGGTCAACGACGACCAGAAATTGATCACGCAGGATGTGACCGCTCTGATCTCGCGGATCGACGAGCTGGCGAAAAACCTGCCCGATGATTCGCGCCAGCGGATGGTCCGCGCCGTCGCCGTGGCGCGCGATCGAAAGCTGGCCGAAGCGGAGCAGAGCGCCGCCAGCCTAACGACCAGCGGGCCGCTGCCCCAGGCCGCCGAGACGCAAAACGAATGCGCCAAGACGCTCGTCATGATGGAACAGGCGGTCGCTTCTCAAAGTCCAGTCGAGCGACTGGCGGCGCTGTCGAGCGAGCTAAAGAAAGTGACTGACCAAGAACGTGAGCTGAACGCAAATGATCCAGGAGCTCGGCAATCACGAGCGCACTAGTGTGCCGGACGATTTGAAGCGGCTCGCGGAGTCGTTAGGCGAGCAGACCGCGGCGCTGCGCGCGGAAGTGCAGCCGTTGAACAGCGAAGCGGCCACGAATTTGCAACAGGCCCAGGGAAAGATCGACGCCGCGCTCGAAAATTATCGCCGAATGTGGGAAGAGCGCGCCGACGCGAAAGTGAACACCCAGGCCGCGCTCGACCAGATGCAGGCGGCCGACAAGGCGCTCGCGCAGCAGGTTTCGCAGGCGGCTTCCGCGACGCCCGAGACGCCCCAGCAGATGGCGTCGGCGCTTGATGCTTTGCGCCGGGAGACGGAACAGGCCGCGACGACCCAGGCCCGCGTCCAACCCGGCGCCAAGCCGCCTTTCGGTCTCACGCCGGAACAGCAACAGGCTTTGCAACAGCAGGTCAACGGCCTCCAGCAACGCGCGCTCCCACTCGCGCCCGACGCCGCGCAGGAGCTCGCCAACGCCGCCGAAGAAATGACGCAACCCGCCGCCGCGTCGCAGCAGGCCGCCGCGGCTTCGTTAGCTAAAGCGGCTCGGCTTTTGCGGCAACAGGAGGACGCGATCGCTGGACAGACACCCGCGCAACAGGCGCTCGATAAAGTGCAAAACCAGATCGCACAGGCCGCGCAAACCGTCGGCGAAGCGCAGAAGGAAATGCAAAAGCCGGACGGACTTTCCCAGGCCTTCAAGGATGCCGGAGCGGCGCAACAAGAGATCGCCGCCGCACAGCAGGCCGCCGCGCAGGCGGGTGCGCCTAACGACACCGCGAAGGCGTTGCAGCAGGCCGGGCAACAACTCGCGGAAGCGCAGAAGGGCGCGGCGCAAGGTAACGCCGCCCAGGCGCAGGCCGCCACTCAAGCCGCGCAAGAGGCACTCGCCCAGGCCGGCGCGGCGGTCGGCGGCGCGAAGCAGGCGATGGCCGAGAAAGCCGGCGCGCCGATGGCGAGCAAGGCGGGAAATTCGGAAGGAAAACGGCAGGGCGATGGCGGCGTTGCGGAAGGCCAGGGTAACGGCGGCGGCGGCAAGACCGGCGATTTCCTCAAGGGCGCCGGCGCGGCGGGTGGCGCGCCGGAAGTGATCAGTGGCCTCAGTCCCCACGAGCGCGAGGCGATCGCGCAGTTACAAAACGAAAAACCACCGCCGGAATATCGCTCCGAGGTGCAGCAATATTACAAGAACATCGCCGATGGCGTCGCGCCCTAGATTCGTTAGGCAGCTCGCTCTCGGGCTGATCCCGTTGCTCCTGCTCACGTCCCAGACGTGGGCAGCGGACGAGAACGACGCGAACACGCTCTTCGGTTCCGCCAAACGTTCGGCCGGCGCGCTGATCGGGATTCTCTACGATTTCAAGCAAGACCAGAAACGGCAGCCGATCCCGATGGACCGGCACATTTTCCAGGAGCTCGTAACGCAGTTCATCGACAACGGCTGGGATGAAGGAATGCTGAACAAATATTACCGGGTCCCGCGCGCGCTTTACGCGACCGAGTTGCAGATCAACACGATCGACGCCGACACCGCGCCACGCGCTTTCGGGGTCGAGAAAACCGTCCAGCCGCGCACCTGGATGGTCCATTACAAGGGACAAGTGACGGCGCCGGAAGACGGGACTTTTCGTTTCCTCGGCGACTCCGACGATTTCGTCGCGGTCGCGGTCAACGGCGCAACCGTTTTGGTGAACAGCACCGCCGGCACCAATCTGAAAACGAAATGGTATCCGAAGGAATCGACCGAGCTGCACGGACGGTTCGGCGGACGCTACACAGCGGGCGATTGGTTTGAGGTGCGCGCTGGCCGACCGATCGACCTGGACATCATCACCGGGGAATCGCCGGGCGGGCAGTTCCGCTGCCTGCTCCTGTTGGAAAAAAAAGGTGAAACCTATCCGAACAACGAGGCCCCCGCTTTCCAATTGGCGACGAGCAAGAACAGCCTCGCAGGTGCGAAGCCCTGGCGAGGCGTGCCGTAGGATTTTCCGCTTGCGTCCCCGATTGAGTGGTTGGGTAATTCATGCAATTTTAGGCACCTTAATTTCGCCATGAAGACTCCGAATCGCGCTCGTTATGTCGCGCTCCCCATTGCCATTTTGGTCCTCTTTCCTGTAACAATTTATGCTGGCGAACCGGCCTCGGCGCCGTTCGCCCCGCGGTCGCAGGGAGGCGCGACGATGTTTACCACGCTGCCGGCCGCGGAGACTGGCGTGGACATGCAAAATCCCCTGCTCCCGGATCATCCGATGAGCTATCTCTACGCCAGTGGCTGGGCCTGCGGCGGAGTGGCCATCGGGGACGTAAACGGCGACGGCGTGCCGGATCTTTTTTTTACCAGCGGTCCGGGGAAGAATCAGCTCTATCTCCAGAAGGCTGACCAGCGCTTCCATTTCGACAAATCCCCAATCGACTTCGACCCGGAGAATCGCTGGTCAGGCGGCGCGGTCATGGTCGACGTGAATGGCGACGGCAAACTCGATATCTACGTCGCGAATTACGATGCGCCTAACGAACTCTGGCTGAACGAAACGACCTCGCCGGATGCGCCACGTTTCCGTGAAGCGGCGAAGGAGTTCGGGCTCGATTTCAAAGGTGCCGAGCCTGATGTCGGAGTTCATGGACTACGACCATGACGGCGATCTCGACGTCTACATCGTGAACAATCGCTTCGTGCCGCCGCACGGTTTTCCGACGAAGACGCCGGGCAAGGTGGTGGAAGGCCGGATCGTGCTCGACCCGGAGTGGAAACGCTATGTCCGGGTGCGGCAGGATGGCGCAACGAGTTTCAAACTCGACCAGTATGGCCAGAGCGATCATCTGTTGAAAAACGAGGGCGGAAAATTCACCGACGCCTCCGAGGAAGTCGGATTGCTCGACGGCGGCTTTGGCCTTTCCGCGACCTGGATCGACTACGACGGTGACGGTTGGATGGACCTCTATGTGGCCAACGACTTCGAGGATCCGGACCGGCTTTATCATAATCTCGGACCGGATGCGCAAGGACACGTGCATTTTAAAAACGTGCTCGCGGATGTGATGCCCTACACGTCGTGGTTTTCGATGGGCTCTGATGTCTCCGACCTGAATAACGACGGCGCGCTCGATCTCATGGTCGCCGACATGAGCTCGACGACGCATTACAAGAGCAAGATCAACATGGGCGAGATGTCGGGCTTTCGGCGCCATGTGCTGGAGACCGATTGGCCGCGCCAGGCGATGCGGAACATGGTCTTCCTGAACGATCGAGCCGGGCGTTTCCAGGAGGAAGGCTTCATGGCTGGACTCGCAAAGTCGAACTGGACCTGGGCGGTGAAGCTCGCGGACTACGATAACGACGGACGCACCGACGTGTTCCTCGCCAACGGCGTCTCGCGGAACTACACCGACTCGGATCACGCCTACGACGCCGTCCGGATGCGGGGGATTTCGGAATGGGAATTTTACAAAAACGATCCGCCGGCGCTGGAGCAGAATCTCGCTTTTCGCAACGAGGGCGATTTCCATTTCAAGGATGTTTCGAAGGCGTGGGGCCTCGACTTCGAGGGCATGACTTACTCCGCTGCCTACGGCGACCTCGATGGCGACGGTGATCTCGACCTGGTCACGACCAATCTCGACGGAACGGTCTCGATCTATCGTAACGATTCTCCGATCCGCAACAGCATCGAGTTTTCGCTCAAGGGCACGAAGTCCAACACCAACGGGATCGGCGCCGTGGTGACAATCAAGTCAAAGAAAAGCGGCACCCAGGTTCACGAGCTGAATCCAATGACCGGTTTTGTCTCTTCGAATGAACCACTCCTGCACTTCGGGCTCGGGGAGGACAAGACGGTCGATGAGGTGCGGATTCGCTGGGGCGACGGACCGACGCAAGTGCTGCATCAACTTGCGGCCGGGAAGCGCTACACTATTACGGAAACGGATGACACAAAGGCGAAACCGGTCCCGGCGGCAACCACGCCGATGTATGCGGAAGAGAGCGCGGCCATTGGCCTCGATTTCACTCATCAGGAAAACGATTTCAACGACTATGAGCGCGAGCCGCTCCTCCCCGGCCGTCTCTCACGGTTCGGCCCCGGGCTCGCCTGGGGTGACGCCAACGGCGATGGTCGCGACGACCTTTTCATCGGCGGTGCCAAAGGACAGGCGGGCGCGCTTTTTCTCGCGACTGCCGACGGCAAGCTGATGCGGCAAAAGGATGGCCCGTGGAATGACGACGCACAATGCGAGGACATGGGCGTGCTCTGGTTCGATGCCGATGGCGACGGGAAAATGGACCTGTTCGTGGCGAGCGGGGGGAACGAGGAAGACGAGGGCAGCCCGCACCTCCGCGACCGTCTTTATCTGAATCAAGGCGAGAACGCGAACGGGGTGCAGTTCGTCAAGGCACCCGAGGGCGCCATCCCGCCGCAGGCGACCTCGAGCAGTGTCGTGGCCGCAGGCGATTTCGACCACGATGGCGATCTCGATCTCTTCATCGGGGCGCGTTCGATTCCGGGGCACTACCCGGAGACGCCGCGCAGCCGCTTGCTGCGCAATGATTCCACGCCCGGTCAGGTTAAATTCACTGACGTGACCGATGAGGTCGCTCCGGGCTTGGCCGCGGCCGGCCTCGTCACCAGCGCGGTCTGGACCGACGTCACCGGTGATGGACGGCCCGACCTCATCGTCACGACCGAATGGGGATCCGTCCGCTGTTTTGTGAATCATGGCGGAAAGCTCGAGGACGAAACCGAAAAAGCCGGTCTCGCCCAACTCACCGGATGGTGGAACGGCGTCGCCGCAGGCGATCTCAATGGGGATGGCAAGGTGGACTTGGTCGTCACCAACGCCGGTTTGAATACGAAGTACGGCACGCCCTCCCTGGAGAAGCCGGAATATCTCTACTACGGCGACATGGACGGCAGTGGCCGCAAGCAGTTGATCGAAGCCAAGCCGGACGCCAAGAAAGGTCTGCTGCCGGTTCGCGGCCGTAGTTGCAGCTCCAACGCGATGCCGTTCATCAAAAGCAAGTTTGAAAATTACCGGGCGTTCGCCTCGGCCTCGCTGCCCGATATCTACGGGTCCAACACCTTGGAGAAGGCGCTCCGGATGCAGGCAAATTACCTCGAGAGCGGAGTTCTGATCAACGATACCGCCCCGGGTCAGCAACCGCATTTCTCGTGGCACCCGCTGCCGCGCGAAGCCCAGATTTCACCTGGATATGGCGTGGTCATCGCGGACTTCGACGGCGACGGCAACAACGACATCTATTTCGTCCAAAACCTCTATTCGCGCGAAGCCGAGACCGGGTTGTGGCGCGGCGGTCTGAGCCAATTGCTTGTCGGCAAAGGCAACGGCGATTTCCGGTGCGTGCCGCCGGCCGATTCCGGGCTAATCGTGTCGGGCGACGCCAAGGGTCTCGCTCTGAGCGATCTCAACCACGACGGACGGCCCGATGTCGTGGTGAGCGAAAGTAACGAACGCGCACTCGCCTTCTCGCCCGCCGCGAAAGAAACTTCGAAACCCCTCGCGGTGCGACTCACCGGTCGCCCGGGTAACCCGGCGGCCGTCGGCGCGACGATCGGCGGTTACGCGGAAAAGCGGGAAGCAGCAGCGGCACCGTTCTCGCGGCCGGGTCCGGCTATCTTTCGCAATCGGCGCCGGTGGGCTTCTTCGGGTCCACCGCCAGCGACCCGATTCGGAGCGTGGCGGTAAGCTGGCCGGATGGCGAAGTCACCAAAGTCACCAAGGACTTGAAGAGTTCGTTCCTGCAACTTACGGAACCGGCTGCCAAACCGACCCCGGCACCTGTCGCGGCCCGCTGACGGCATTCCGGGAAGCGGCTAGTCTCGTCGCTCGAAATGATACGCCTTTTTAACTGTCACGCGTCTCAGCTAACGGGCGTCAGGTCGACTCAGCTTCGGGCATTCGCAGGCAGCGATGCGAACCTAGCGAAGGAAACGACGGCAGGCCGCTCGCGACTCTGAATCATCTCATCGGTGTCTTCGCGCCAAGTGATTCCGAGGGGAGGTTATAGTCCCGCGGGAAACGAAAACGCCCGGCCTTTGAGCCGGGCGTTTCCCAAAACCGAACTGAAGATTGCTAGGCCAGGCGCCGACGAAGCAGGAAGAGAAGCCCAACACTTCCACAAACCAGCAGAGCGACCGAAGACGGCTCGGGGATCGCGGCATCTACTTGGATGATGAAGCCACCGACCTGGCCTTGGTCGCCATTCGCGTTAGCAGTGAAAGATCCGGAAAGGACGCCGCTCCCCGGAGCCACCGCCGAACCGATCAGGAAGAAATCCGCTATAGTCGGATTCGTTCCTCCGAGATCCCATGCTGGCCGTGCTTATGTCTATACCGCTGCCAAACGAAACCAAGGCGCCACGATCCCAGCCACGGATGGCATAAAGGCTGACCGTGCTCCCCGGGGCGAGACCCGCCAGGTTGAACGTGACCGGGGTGCCATTGTTGGCGAAAAGCCCATCGGTCGTCAGCGGATTCGTTGCGGACTGTGAAGACCACGTTCCTACGGTTGAAAAATCGAGGGTGACACCACTTCCAGGACCAAGATCGTATGGATCGGGATCGGTCTGAGTATTATTGCCACCGGCATATAGCGATTGATAGCCAGCCGTCGGCATCGAATCCGGCGGCTGGGGCGAGAAATCGAGATTGAACTGCGTTTGGGCCGAAGCGCTATGCAGCGCGAGAAGTGAGACGGCGAGGAAGGCGAGTCTTTTCATCTGAATTATTTCCTGATTTTTCGAGGCATTTATTCGCTTTTTCAACGAGGAATAATCGGAGAATGGCTGATTTGGGAAGTAGCGTCAATGCAATTTTGTGCATCACTTTCCATCTCTTGAAAAAGATTCTCCGACAAATCCGGAGATACAGTTCATGTCTTTGCCGAACAGAAGGGAGCGACTTCTTTGAGAGCCTCCACGGGTGCGAAACGGTTCCGAGAATGCCGCAAACCAGAAATCCGGCGAGCGGAAGATTGGCTTTCGATTTACTTCTGGCTTGGCGGCTGACGGCCAGGACTTGCAAGTCCCGATTCGGTCGATCTTCCGATCGCCTTGCGGCGAATTCCTGAACGAAAAAACGCCCGGCTCTCGCAAGCCGGGCGTCTCAACAGACAAGTCTACCTACGCGAAGCGCCGGCGCATGAAAGCGATCAAAACACCAGTTCCGCCGAGAATCATCAGAGCGGCCGAGTTCGGTTCAGGGATCGCAGCTGCCGGAGAGATTGTGATAAAGCCGTCCCCCTGCTGGATATTAAAATCAGAAAGGGACGAGTTTGGATTGTTATTGAATTCGATCGCACCATTGGCGACGAAGCCCTGGACCTGACCCAAAGTCACGCTGGGATTATTGAAGCTGATCAATCCGGTCGAAGTCGGGGTGAAGTTGATGTATTGCGTGGCGCCGCCTCCATAAATGCCCGTGGCGTCGCTCAGATTCAAGACTCCCGCAGAGATATTAAAGGTAGATCCACCCGCGCCGTTTACCCCGGTAATCAGTGTTGTGTTGAAGACGCCGCCATTGAGAAAATTGGTGGTCGAATTGAAGTCCGTTTCGCCTCCGGTGGCGTTCACGGTTCCGCCGGTCTGGGTAAAGGTCAGGCCCGGGAGTAACTGAAAAGAATTGGTGAGGTTAATCACGCCACTTGAGATCGTCAGCGAGTTTCCAGTCCCGTTTACGTTGAACGGATTGGAGGAAATGGTGCCTTGGTTGAATGTGCCGCCGTTAATCACGATCGAACCACTTGGTCCAAGCTGGAGGTAGTTGTTGCCCATCACTTGAGTGAAACTCCCGCTCGTCAGTTGGAGTGCACGCCGCCATTCGCGATGACCAAATCGCCGCCCGGCGTGTAGATCACGGCTGAGCCATTGCTGATCAAAGCGGTGTCGCCGTTCGCGGTGTTGGGCACGTTGCCCAAGCTCCAATTCAGCGGATTCGTATAACTGTTGTCCCCACCGCCATTCGTGAAGGTGTCGAGATCAGCACGCGCTGGCAACGCACAAAGGGCAATGGCGGCAAGGCTGATTCCAAAGGCAGAGATGGTTCGTTTCATGTGTTATTTAAATATTTTTTTGCTGAATTTCGGGAAGATTGCCGCATTCGTTCTCAGAGGTCAATGCAATTTTGTGCATTTTAATTGTTTCTGGAAATCCAAGACGCAGAAATCCAAAATCTGCGCCCCTCGCACATACGGCGGCCAACAAAGATCGGCGGCCGGTGTCATGAAAGCGATACTTCCTCGTATCGCGTCGCCGGGACATCGCCGAGATGTCGGCGAGTTCCAAGTCTAGTGCGAGCGTTGCGCTAGCTCTTGCGGCGGAAGCGCTGTAAACCGAGCAACATCCCCGCGCCAGAAAGCAGCATCGCCCATGTGCCAGGCTCCGGCACCGCGGCTGCTGTCGGCACGAGATCGTTCCCGGTGCCGCCCGTGTAGGTCGCCGTGTAGGCGATGCCGTTGCTCACGATCGTCGCTCCCTCGGGGAGATTGCTGAAGGTGCCGGCAATGGCGCCGCCCGCGGTGTTGTTGATCGCCGTGAAGGAAAGGCCATTCGTGCCGCTGCCGTCACCCAAATCAGTGAAGCTGAAAAGCGCATTGCTGCTAATGGAAACCCCGTTGGCGACGATTTGATCGGCGCCGACAAAACCCGTGGCGCTACTGATCTCGAAGCTAAAGACCGCATCGGACGCGAGCGTCAGGCTGGAAGTCGTGGTCAAGGTCCCCGGGCCGTTTCCTGGCGAAATGAACGAGTCGTTAAGTCCGCCAGTTAAGACGCCGTCACCCACCGTGACCGCCCCGCTGACAGAGCCGCCGCCACCGATCATGCCGGCATTGACCATGACCGCTCCGCTTCCCGTGCCTGAACCGCTGGTATTGTTCGCCAGCAGCTTTCCAGCATTCACGATTGTTCCCCCGGTGTAGGTGTTCGCTCCACTAAGCGTTAGCGTTCCGCCGCCCACTTTGGTAAGCGAGTTGCCACCCGTGACCGTGCCCATGATTGTGGTGCTTCCCGCCCCGCCAATACTGGTCGCGGAGCCAAGAGCTACCGAGCTCGCGGAGGTGTTAAATGTTGCCGCGGTGATCGGGCTGCCTGCGCCGTCGAGAGTCGCGGTCGGGGCCGAAGTGTAGCCGCTCCCAGCGTTAGTGACCTGCACCGAAGTTACAATGCCGCCGACGACCGTCGCGTTTGCTGCTGCACCTGAACCGCCGCCTCCGCTCAAGGTCAGTGCGTACGTTCCGTCGGTGTAACCAGTACCTGCAGCGCCGATTCCGACCGCGGCGAAGCCGTCAGCCACAACCGCGGTTGCGCCCGTGTTACTATTGACGAGAGCACCGTTGCCTCCTACTCCGAGACCATTCAATGCAATCGGCTCGTTAATACCAGTTTGACCATTCAGATCCAAGGTCGCACCGGAATTCACTGTCGTATTTCCATTAACCGCCGACATCCCACCGAAGCCAAGACCGGTCGAACTGCCAACTCTTAGAGTACTGGCACTTCCGGCGGTGCCGACTGTATTAACTCCGCTGTATGTGTTGGCGCCGCTTAGGGTGGTCGTGCCAGTGCCGTTGAAAGCGAAGATACCATTGAGCGTCGCCCCGTTCGAAACGTTGCCGCTGATCAACAGATCGCCCGTCCCATTCAAGGTCAACGACCGTTGCGCGGTTCCGGTGTCTCGGAGGATGACCGGTCCCGCGAAAGTAGTCAGCGCCGTGTTCGTGATCGTCAATGTGCCGGAACCCAAGTTAGTGTAGGTGCCATTCATCGTGATGGCGTTCGAGCCGCCGAAGGTGGAGTTTGCGTTACCCTGGCTAAAGGCATTACTCACAGTGCGCGCACCGCCAAAGGCCACAACTGTGCCGTTCCCCAAAGTAAGGCTGCTCGTGCCAAGAGAGCTGTTACTACCAATTCCAAGCATGCCGCCATTCGCATTTGTGACCCCCGAATAAGTATTCCCGGCGTTTATCAGATTCACCGTGCCAGCTGATACCGTGAGGTTGCCGGCCGTAGCTGTGCCACCGGTCCCGTTGTTCTGCACGATTCCGCTGATGTTAGTCGTTCCGGGCCCGTTGAAGGTGACAGTATTCGTCACCGCATTACTGGAAAGGCCAAGCGTGCCGGAAAGCGTCAAAGCAGCCGGCCCGGTAAGATTGTTCGTGAACGTGCGAGCTCCCGTGTCGGTCAGCGTACCGCTTAACTCGATGTTATTCGTTCCGGTAAAAATATTTGTTCCGCCAACGGTCGCGGTATTTGCAATCGCATTGGCGCCGCTCAGGTCGCTGGTCGCGGAAATAGTGACGCCGTTCATGGCAACAGTGCTGGCTCCCAGCGCGGCTTTGTTACCCAGGATGAGGTTACCGCTCGATAAAGTCGTAGCGCCGCTAATCGTATTGGCTCCCCCCAGAGTCAGGGTGGCAGCACTATTATTCAGCGTGATCGTGCCCGTACCGAAATTGTTATTCTGGGAGAGATTCACGTTCCCGTTCGTCACAGAGAGGTTAACCGCTGTCGTAGCGTTAATGGCGCTGGCCGTATTCTCAGTCACCGAGGAAAGCGCATTGTTAGCCGTTAGTGTGCCGCCGGTCAGGGCCGACGCGCTATTCAGATTCAATGTCGCAGGGCCAACAGTGACCGAAGTCGCCGCATTGGTTCCCGTGATCGTTAACGTGCCATTATCAACATAAGTTGTGCCCGTGTAAGTATTCGCGCCGCCTAGCGTGAGCACTCCAGCACCGCTTTTGGTCACAGCGTTCGTCCCACTTGCAAGGATATTACTGTTAATCGTAAGGCTATCGGCTGCGCTGTCTGCGCGAAAGACGTACGTGATCCCCGACCCGTTTATAATGTTGCCACCACTAATCGTCGTCGATCCGCCGCCGGAACGAAGAATACCGCTCAATGTGTTGAAAGTGACTGGTACTCCCGGCGGTTTGCGTTAGATCGACCGCACCCGCACCAGAAAATTTCAGCGTGTTAACGGCGACAGACCCCTGACCTGCAATCGATGAAGTAATTAGATTGTGACTGCCAGCGTTAAGAGCACCAGAGGCAATTGTGAAGCCCGCATCCGTCCCATAGACAGCGGCTCTGGTGAAACCGTTGGTAGAGTCCCGGTAGGCGTAGTCGGCACCGTTGAAAAAGGCCTGCTTGCTGATAAATCCCGCTGCACCTGTCGTTAGGATTTATCTGGTTGGTAATTCCGTTCGTTCCACCGCTTATCGCGAAATTGTAGGTGCCACCGGCGTTTGTGAAGGAAGGTGTTCCGAATGTTAGACTCGCGTTGCCGCTATTGCCCAATTGCGACGTAATAGTGCTATCAGCACCATTACCGATGGATAGAGCCCCGAGCGTCTGCGTGACGCTGGCGGTTGTCGCCGAGCCAAAGATGAGGTTTCCCAGAGTCAGCGTAGTCGTTCCCGTATAAGTATTCGCGTTCGTCAGAGTCAATGTGCCGTTGCCATCCTTCGTCACGCCAAAGCCGGTACCGCTGACCACACCACCCACGACAA
Organism: uncultured Verrucomicrobiae bacterium; assembly: GCA_963831805.1. Classification (GTDB taxonomy): domain Bacteria; phylum Verrucomicrobiota; class Verrucomicrobiia; order Chthoniobacterales; family UBA10450; genus Palsa-1392. The sequence goes on from CAWHRN010000006.1 coordinate 27,893, forward strand.
GGTCTCCTCCTCCGGTCAAAGTCGTAAAAGTCCGCGTCGCCGATAGGGCCAGGTCCAGATTAATGGTCTGGGTGCTTGTGCTGCTGTTCACCACGTTACCGCCCAGGGTGATCGAATTGCCCGAAATGGTGAAAGCTCCGGCACCCGCACTGAAATTCAGGCCATTAAAGATCGTAGCCGCTGGGAAAAGGTCGTTCACGGAGTTCAACTGAAGCATCCCGGCAAACGTTAAGGCTGTAGGAGAGACGGGAGTCGTCCGATCCCCAATTCAGGAGATCGCTCCAGTTTCCAGAGGCTCCGCCGCCGTCCCAAGTGTTACTCGCACGAACCGGAGAACTGGCCCCCAACCCAACTGCGAGGGCGACCGCGAGGAGAATTTTTGGCGTAAGGGCAGATGGAAGAAGTGATTTCATACGAATTGCTCTAATAGGAACGGGGTTAAGGACGATCAGAAAACCACGAGAAGATGTCGCAAGCCAATCTTGTCGTGAGTGAAACGTTCACAAGAAGGGCGATCTCCTCTCGAAACGTCACGTGGTTGGCTATACAGGCGCGCGATCAGATTCGCTTCTTTTTCTCCTCACAAATAGTCCGCCTGAGCTTCAGCAGAAAAACTTCTTCGCGAAGCTTCTTGCAGCGAACCTCGAGAGAGAGGATATGACTATCCCTGCAAGCGTCGCAGCCTTGAGCCCACACAAAAGCAGACCACCCAAGCCTAACGACACCAGGCTGGAGGGTCTGGGATCAAGGGAGCGACGTCGACCAGATTCGCGCCGAAACGCAGCTCGTCGAGCCGATAATTGACATCGCCATCCATGAAATCGCCGATTTTGACAAACTGCGAGGTGCCAAACGAGGAGGCCGTGCCGCCGACCGTGGCGGTCGCCAGGCTGTTCGCGGTCAGGGCGGTTTCGGTCACCGGTCCCATCGCGGTGACGGTGTTGAATTCGGTCAAGCTCAACACCCATCCGGTCGCGGTGGGAGGCTCCGTTAAATTCGTCCATTTCCCGATGTAGATGTAGGTGGTGCCGTCAAATGGCGTGTTCCCGGTGGTCAGGCTGCTGTTTTCACGCCGTCGGTGAAACCGATCCGGCCGGCATTTGGACTGGAAAGATACGACTTGGTCAGCAGGGCCATCGTGTGCTCACGCACCGGTGCTATTACCGACGCTGACCCCGAAGTTATCGGTCGAGCCGGGACCGCCATTCGGTCCGACATATTGAAAGAGGAAACTTCCGAAAAGCGTCGATCCGTCGGCGATTGAGCCCGCGCCCGTGATCGGTGCGGAGAGGAATTGCCACTGTCCGCCGGTCGGCTTGGTGATATCGAGGGAGCCGCCCGTCGTTACGAGATTGCCGAAGGTCAGGCCAGTAGCGTCGGTCGTTCCCACGATGCCGCCCGTCGTCGACGTCCAACTGCCCAACCCGCTCGCGGTCGTGGAAATCGTCGTCAGGTCCTGCCCACCGGCATAGTTGAACCCCTCGTAGACGGGCGCCTGGGCGTGCGCCAAACTTGCGAGGCCCAGACTGAATGCCGCCAGGCCGCTCCAGATGAATTTTGGGGTGAATCGATCTCCGGACGAGGAACGAATTTTCATGGGCTTTATTTGACCTTTATTGTGGTGACACAGGCCACGGAATTGAATGAAATTGCATTCATCGAAAACGGTCAACTAGAATTCGCCGGAATATTTTACGAGAGAATTGAAGCGACGAGCAAACGCCCCGACAAACCGTGTTCGCCCGCGGCTTTAGCGCGAAATCCGAACGGGCTGCGGCGCTTTCCGGCTGCGGCGCAAGAGAATCAGCCCGCCAAATCCCGCACCGGCGATCAGCAATGCAACCGAGGAAGGTTCCGGAATGGCTTGGGCGGAGACTTCAATGATGAACCCGCCGATCTGGCCTTCGCTGTCACTGCCCACGCCGCCGGCGCCGTTGAGCGTGCCGGTGACGATGCCATTGGCGCCGGCCACGACTGGGAGGGCGTTGATCAGAGTGAAATTCGCCAGCGTCGGGGTCGTGCCGGGATCGCCCAGCGTCTGGGCCTGGGTCGCACTGAGGCCGAAGTTGATCACGCCGCCGCGCCCGTTCCCGTCCCAACCGGAAACGGCGTAAAGGGTGACGAGATCGCCGTCATTCAAACCGGAGATGGTGAAGGTGTGGTCGTTCGTGTTGTTGCCAAAGGTGTAGATCCCGTCAGTCGTGAGCGGCTCGGTGACGTTTCCGCTGCTGTAGGCGCCGACGTTGGCGATCGAGAAATCAATCGTGCCAGAGCCGATGCTCGCTGGAATGCTCCCGGAAGCAACCGGCGTGTTGGCGAGGAAATTCGCGTTGACCGCGGTGTAGCCCGAAGTGAGCGGCGTGCCCGACGAGCCGAAATCAATTTGAAATTGCGACTGCGCGAAAGCCGAAGTCGCGAGCGCGGAAAGGGAGCAGAGGAGGGCAATAAATTTCATCGGAGAGATTTTTCGGAATTGGCGGCTCGCTATTTAACCCAAACGAAACAATCCGCCACCGAATTCTCTGCGAGCGCCGCGGAATTTTCTCACCCCGCGAGCGCCGCTATTTGCCACCGGCCCGATACGCGCGGTAAGCGTCCAGCGCCTGCTGTTGAATCGCCCCACCCTGCGCCTGAGTAAGCCACCGTTCCAGGCTCGCGGGATCGCGTTGCGCCCAATCCTGCACGACGGTATTCAATCCCGGATAGCTGCCGTCGTTAGGCGAAACGCCGATCTGCGAGAGCCATTGCACCGCCGCGACCGGGTCGTCCGCTCCCACCTGCTCCGCGACAACCCCGATCCCATGGTCGCTCCGCCATGGATCGCCCGCGTGCGCCGCGACCCAATCCGCCGCCGCCTCGAGGTCGCTCTTTTGCAGCTGCCACCAGACATGTTCCACCGCCGCGGATTTCGCGCTCCCGGGATCGGCATCCGGCGGAAGCTGATCAAACCACCAGCTCGAGCCCGACGATTTTCCCCTGTCGCACGGCCTGCTCCGCGAGCCGCTCGGTCGCGCCCGACATGTAGGGGTCGCCCTTCGGCAGCGAATCGATCGTGAGGGTAGTGGCGCCTTGCAGGTCCTTGCTCGCCACGCCGTCGACGTAGCCGTAGAAGGCGCTGTCGGCATGGCGCGCGTCGGGATGGTCGTTGATCCAGCGCGCGGCCGCGTCGGGATCAACCGCGGCCCAGCCGCGCATCGTGAGGGAAATATCGTTCCCGTTCCAGCGGGAATCCGGAAGGCTGAGGTTATAGGCCAGCGCCGCCGGACCGTCCACCGCGCCCCAGCGCGGCCAGAAAGCGAGCCATTCCGGCTCGGAAAAAACGCCGGCTTTTTGTTCGTTGCGCAGCAGCTCGAGCACCGCCGGCGCGTCCGCGGCCGTCATTTTTTTGAGTAACTGCAGGAACTGCAGCTGCTGTTCCTCTGGCGGATCGACCGTGAGGCAGGCCGCGAAACGCTCGACCAGGGTCGGATCCTTCGCCGGCGTGGTCGCGGTTGCGATCGCCCGGGCGGCGACGCGCACCGGTTGGAGATCCGTGCCGGGAGCCGCCGGCTTCGTCGCGACGCCCTGACTGCTCGCCGGCCGGTTCGACATGCGCCCGACGAAGAGGCCCGCGGCGAACAAGAGCGTTGCCGCGGCCACTTGCGCTTTGGGCTGGAGAATCATTCGGCGAGGAGCATTTCGCGCGGGACGGAGACGACGATTTCCTCCGCCGCTTCCCGGTGCAGGAGCGCGCGGCTTCGTTCGGGCGAAAGCTCGAGGCCCGCGGCTTCCTCGGCCCAGCGGTAAACGATTGGCGTCCCGCAAAAGGTGAAAGCCAGTGAGTCGTTAGGCAAAGCGCGCGTGCGGCGCGCGCCGGCGAGATCGAACCACGAGAACTCGTCAGGCGCGGAGAGAAATTCTTCGCGACGAAGGAGCGCCGGCTGGAAGCGCACGATCCCGTCGCGCACCCGCACGCCGAGCTCGCCGAAACGGGTGAGCACTTCCTCTTTCACCTGGCCGGTCATGCCCGGCTGTTGCGCACCGGCGTGGGCGGGTGAATGCGAATACGGATCGGTCGGGAAAGCGCCGTATTGTGCGGGCGTTTTGTGGAAGCCGAGCCCGCGCCGAATTTCATAATAAGCCTTCGCCAAACCGGAGACCACGCGCGCCGGACTCTTGGCGTCGAGCGCGGCGAAAAAGCATTCCTGCGTCGCCAGCAACAGTTTCGCCACCATGTGCCAGTAAATGCTGCCAAGCCCTTCAAAGGCAAACATCGTCCCACTCCGCCCGGTGAAAGCGTGATGCTGGAAAACCGTTTCGTAGATCGCGAGGATGACCGCGCGTTCCGTCTCGTCCAGTCCGACGAGCGCTTTGCCTAACGACTGTGCGTTGACGAAACGGCGCGCAAAACGCACCGCGCCAGCCGCATCGCGTTCCACCAGACTCGGTGTCGCCCGCGGCGAGCATGCGCTGGAGCGCAGGCGAGCGCGCCAGCTCGGCTTCCGGGATGACGTTTTTCTCCAGGAAACCGGGCAGCGCGCGATTCGGATAGAGCAGATAACTGCGCGCGTCCTCGCGCCAGAGCGCGCTCCGGCGCAGGGCGCGTAACACCCGCAGCGCCTCGGCCGGCGTGAGCAGGCCGGAGCTGAGCGCGGCGACCTGCCCTTCGAGCATCTCGAGCAGGTGCTCGATCGCCAAATCGCGCTCGCGGAAGGCGAGCAGGTTGTAGGAATGAAAAAGCCCGTCGTCGCGTTGGCTCGCGCGGAGTGTGCGATCGACCGCGTCGCGCGCGGTCGTGAGAAATGCGCGCAGCTCGTCGAGTTCGAGCGAAGCCTTTTCGTTAGGCGGATCCGCGTAGATTTCGGCGCGAAAATCGGAGCCGGCGCTGGAAAGCTGATCGACGATTTCGCGGCGCGAAGCGTTCGTTAGGGCAAAAATTCCGGCGAGCCGGCGAAGCAGCTGGAGGACCGGGACGGAAATCTCAAAGCCGCCGTCGTGGAAAAGCTCGAGGCAGAAAGTGAGATAACGACGCAGGTAATTCAGGGTCACGAGCGAAACGCCGAAACCAACCAGCGCGTTGTTCGCATCGTTCCATTCCGGCCGCTGCGTGTTCATCCAGATGCCGCCCTCGGGAATGAAATTCGAGAGCTTCGCGAGCAAGGGGACGAGCAACTTCTCCGCGAGGTTCACGTAAAGAATCGAGCCGTCCGCGCGCCGGAGGAGCTTGCCGTCGGCGCCGATTTCCTCCGCGCGGCTTTTCGTTAGGCGGTTCCGTTCCGCGTCGAAATCGATCGTCGCCCGCGGATCGGCGATCAGCTTTTCATACGACGCGATTCGATAGGGAACGTCGGCATAACAGAAAATCTCCGCGCCGAGCAGACTCGTTAGGCGACCGGGATGAAATTTCACTGAAGCCTCGAGCAGCTTGACCAGGTAAATGATCTGATGATCGCCCCAGTAGCCGATTGATGCCCACGGATCCTCGGGGTCCGGCTCCTCCCATTCGATCCCGCCGCGCGTGATCCGATACGGATTGTAGCCGTCGAGCGTGGAGGCGTTGACGAACTTCGCAATCATGTGTTCGAGGAACGCCGGACAGCTCCAGGAGAGCGCCTCCCAGTTCTGAAAAATGTCGCGCCAGTTGCCCTCGAAATTCAGCAACGGCTCACCCGATTCATCCTTCAGGCGGATGGCAAACTTATTCCAGGGCCGGCTCGGATCACCGTGGCGCCGGCTGAAAGTGATCGGCAGATATTCGAGAAAAATCCGCCGTAAATCGCGGTCGTTGGTCTGCTCAATCCGCTCGCGCAGCTCGCTCTCACGGAGTGTCGCGGGCAGCTTGCCTAGCGAGTCTGCATGTCGCGCCGCGACCGCGCGATTGCAGCTCGCAACGAACCGCGCGAAATCCCCGCAGTCGATCCGATCACCCGCAGCAAAAACCCCGCCGCGCATGCAGTTGAAAAGCGTGTTCGTGAAATGGTGAACGGTCGTGAGTTGGTCGGCGGTTTTTTGCAATCCATCCGCGCCCGCGACCAGCCTAACGACCCGTTCCTGACCGGCGACGACGTCCTCTACCAGCGCCGACCGCAGTTTTCTGGGGCGGTTAATTGCTCGCGCAACGCGGCCACCTGCCCCTGCGTTCGCTCGAGATCGGCGACGATCCGCCAGGTTTGCGACTCGTTAGGCGCGAGGAGGAGCCGGCCGTAAAGAACGTAGGCACCCCGCAGGCCGCGGGTTTGCGCCGACGGCTCAATCGTTTCCCCGCGAGCGGCAGCGCGGGCGAGCGGTTCGGAGAGCAGGACGCGCGCGTCCGGAAAACCTTCCGACCAGACCGCAGTCGCGCCTAACGACTCCATCGGGATCGCTTCGTCCACAATGCCCGCGGCCAGGGTGAAAACCGCGAGACGCGTGCCGTCGATCAGCTCGTTCGCCTTGTAGGCGTCGACGAGGTAGCTCAGCTCGAGCTGCAACCGGCGGTTCGCTCCGGCCGGCAGCAGATTGAGCAGACCGTCGACCACGGTGAGCTCGCGTGCCGCTCCGCTGAGATCACGCAGCCTGCTTTCGCGCACGAATCCGAAACGGTCGCTCGTCGCCCAGGAATAACGGAACTCGAGCCCGAGATCGTGGTTCGTCTCTGCGAAAATGATCCTGTTCCCGCTGGCATTCTTGAAGAGCTCGCGGGTGAGCCGGTAAACGCGGGTCGCGCCGAGCTGACACGGCTGCCAGAGGGGCATCCGCTTTTCGTTAGGCACGAGCACGGCGGTGAACGGTCCGGTGTTCCCGGCGTTCTCGTGGATGCGATCGACCGTGTAATACGGGAAGAGCGCCGTCTCCGGGCTGACCCGGCCGGCCGAGAGTCCGCCGGTGGTGGAGACGAAAAGCCAGTGGTCTGAGTCGCTGACCACGCTGATGAAAAACGGCGGGATCTGGTCGTAATTTTCGATCCGATAAAACGTGTCGCCGTCGAGCTCGACGAAGGCGCCGGACGATTTCGCGGGCGGCGGGAAGACGCGCTGTCTGTTTTGGAAGAGCCGTTTCGGCATGGCAGAACCGGGCTTCATCCGCGCGCCGCGATTTACCGCGCGACGTAAGTCTGGATCGCGTGTGGCGGGCAGCTTGCGGTCGCCTGTTGCGGGCCAAGCACAATCTCGACCGGCTTCGCTTCGTTGGATTGATTCATCACCACGACTGCGATCGAGCCGTCGAGGTTGCGGAAGGCGACGCTTTCAAGGCCGTTGCCGCCGGTCGTGCTCTCGATGCAGACGGCGCCCGGCCTAACGAATTTGCTGATCTGGCCGATGTAATAAAAAGCCGGCTGATAATGCGCGGTCTTCTTCTCCGTATCGACGAGCACCGGGGCGTCGCAGAAGTTGCCGACATGGTTCGGCCCGCCCTCGAGGTCGAGCGCCATGTTCCAATCGACCCAGCCGACGGTCCAGTTTCGCAGGTGGCCGATCATGTTGTGGCCGTAGCGCTCGCCGTGTTCCCAGAAGTCGAGTTTCGCGCCGCCTTCGCAGCAGCCTTCGGTGAAGAGGAGCGCCTTGCCCGGGAAGGCCTCGTGCGTGGCCGCGAGTTCCTTTAAACCCGGTCCGGAATACCAATGGAAAGCCGTGCCCCAGACAAACGCCGCCGCTTTCGCATCGTCGTAAACGGTCCGCGCGCGCTCCGGCAGGAGATCGCCGTTGTGATCCCAGACCATGAGCTTGCAATCGCCGTGACCCCGCTCGCGCAGAACCGGCCCGAGGAAATCGCGGACGAAATCGCGCTCCTCTTCCGCGCTGTAAATGCAGGAATCCCACTTCTGCACGGCGGCCGGCTCGTTCTGCACGGTCAGGCCCCAGATCGGAATGCCCTCGGCCTGCATCGCCTCGATGAACTTCGCGTAGTGCAGCGCCCAGGCGGCTCGGGTACTCCGGTTTCAAATGCCCGCCGTGATTCATCTCGCCGTTGGTTTTCATCCAGGCCGGCGGGCTCCACGGCGAGGCGAAGAGGAGGAACTTCGCTCCGGGCACCTGCTGCGCTTCGTGGATGATCGGGATGATGTGCTCGCGGGTGCGATCGAGATTGAAATGCTTCAGCTCGGTGTCGCCGGCGACATCGTCACAGGCCCAATTGCCTAACGAGAAGTCACAGCTGTTGATGTGCGTCCGGCAGATCGAATAGCCGAGGCCGGCCGCCGGATCGAAATAACTGCGGAGGACTTTCGCGCGCTCGGCAGCGTCCAGCTTTTGCAAAACGTAGCCGGTCGATTCGGTAAAGGCGCCGCCGAAACCGACGATCGTCTGGCGCGCCCGCTCGGGGAAACACTCGATCACGTTCCCCGCGCCGTCGCGGCGCGGGCTGAAGGAAAGCTGCGGCAGCTCGGTGAGGCGATGTTTCGTGTCGCGCGCGGTCTCGATCAAACGCATCGCGCGATACGTGGACGGTGGGGCGGTGCTGGCGGGTACGGTGATCATTTTATTGGACGCGGAAGGGGAAGTTCGCGGCGGTCGCGCCGCCCTTGCCGTCGCGGACGACGAGGAAGACGCGGTAGGCGCCGGGCGTGCTGGGGGCGCGAAAAGTCAGCTCCGGACCGGTCCCGGAAACAATACACTCGGGGTGCGCGGGCGGCGCGGCTTCGGCGTCGCCGCCGGTCTTGCGATCCGTGCTTTCGGAAACGACCGACCAATCATAGGCGAGCGCGTCGCCCTCCGGGTCGGTCACTTCCGCTTTCGCGCTGTTCGTGCTTCCAGGCGCCACGGTTTGGGCGTTCGCGGCCGAGGTGAAACTCTTCAGCTTCGGGCAACGATTGGCGGGAAATTTGCCGGTCCAGATGTAGGACATCGCGTCGACCGTGGGCAGCTTTTCGCCGCTCGGCAGGAACATGCCATACCAGGTCGAGGTGGTTTCCTGCTTGTTGCCCCAGAGGAAAGCGTAGGTGCCGAGGCAGGTGCCTTTGCCGTCGTCGATCACCGTCCGCGCCGTGGAAAAATACGTCCCGGCTTTTTCCTGACCGGTCGGCTCGATCGGCGCGCCCCACGTCGTCTTGCCTACTTCCCACGCGCCGGAAGGACCAAACTCCGTGAGCACAAAGGGCTTCTTCCAACCCGCCGCCCGAAGCGCCGCGCCGACGCCCGGCGCACTCGCGTAGGCGTTCACCCCGAGGATGTCGAGGCTCGGATAATTCGCGGTCAGGCTGCGCACCTTCGTGTCGGCCGCGCCCGCAATCACGCGTCATCACCGGATGATTCGGGTCGATTTCGTGGATCATTTTGCAGAGGTAATCGAGTTCCTTCCAGATGCGCACATCCTTGCCGTCGGAAATCGGGCCTTCCATCTCGTTGCCGAGACCCCAGACGAGGATCGCCGGGTCGTCTTTATATTTCATCACCGCCGCGCGGATCGTGTCGCGCTGCTTCTGGATCTGCGCCGGGTCGGAGTAATTAAAGCCGTGCCGCTCGTGGCCGACCCAGATTCCCGCGGCGATCGCCAGCCCGAGATCGTTCGCCCTTTGCAGGAGCGACTTGCCCTCCTTGACCTCGTCCAGTTGTTCAATTCCCCAGGTCCGAAGCGAATTGCCGCCGAGCTGCTTGAGCAGCTCGAGATGCGAGGAACCGCCGGCGCCGTTGATGAAAAACGGCTGGCCGTAGCGCAGAAGGGTGTAGCCGCCGTCGGCCTTTTTCTGTACCGTCACCACCGACGGAGCGGCGCTGGCCTGGGGGATTGCGAGACTCAACGACGCGATGATGCCCAAAAAAGCGAGCTTACGGAAGAACAAAAATTGCGTCGAATTGAGGGCCGACATGATAGCGACGTGTAACGTCCGCGAGAAGAATCGTCAAGATTTGCGTGCATGAAAGTGCATCTGTGCTTTTAATGTCGGCGTGAAAAATTCCGGGGCACAAAATGCTTTCGCCGCCCGGGTATTACGCGTGAGCCAACTCCGCCTTCAGCCCGCCTTGGCCGATTTTCCGCTGCGATCGCCGCACCTGATCGCGAGCCCGACGAATGGCACTCAGCGCCGCCACCGGGCTGGTTTCACCTTGGTCGAATTGCTCGTCGTGATTGGGATTATCGCGCTCCTGATGGGACTGCTGGTGCCGGCCTTTAACGCGATCTCGGGCGGCAATGGCGTGACCAAGGCATCCTACGATATCGCGGGCGTCCTCCAGCAAGCCCGGACCTATGCCATGGCCAACAATACCTATGTCTGGGTCGGATTCTATGAAGAGGACGCCGGGACCATCATTCCGACAGCCGCCCTGCCACCCTATCCCGGAAATGGACAGGTACTGGTGGGGGTTGTCGCTTCCAAGGATGGGACAGCTATTTTCGACAGCAGCGCTACTTCAGCTGTGTTACCAGCTACTCGCATTGTGCAACTGGGAAAACTGGTGAAGCAGCAGGGAATTCATCTCGTGGACCTCGGCGCTCCTGCCGGCACCGGTGATCCGACAAAGCTCGATGGGAGACCGTCCGCCTACGTGGATCCCACCTATGGCCACTTTGGACGGATCAGCAGTGAAAGCAGCGATAAGACGAAGTTCTGGTTCGTCGCCCAGAATTACACCTTCTATAAGACCATTCGTTTTGGACCAAACGGTGACGCCATTGTCAACAGCACTTACTCGCTCCGGCCGATCGTCGAGATAGGTATCAAGACGACACACGGGAAAACCGTCGACTCGAATACTCCGAACAATGTTGCCATTCAGACTTCTGGCTTGAGCGGCAACATCAAAATCTACCGCAAATGAGAAAGGCGGATCAGCGGGACGGCTTCTCACTCATCGAAGTGACCATCGCCATCGGAGTGACGGCATTTTGCCTGATCGCCATCATGGGCTTGCTTCCCGTTGGCCTGAATAGCAATCGGACTTCGATCGAACAGACCGCCGGCACTTCCATCCTGACCGCCATCGCCTCGGATCTCCGCGCGACTCCCTCGACCAAGCCACCGGGAGCCGCTGCCGTATCGGTACAATCTGGCATTCCTATTCCGGCCAATCCTGTCGCCGCGCAATCCACGAAGACTCTCTACTTCGCCAGCGACGGAACGTTCTCCACGACCGCCACCGGCAAGCGCTACAGGGCCACGATAACCTTCCTCGTTAATCCCGGCCTAAGATCCGCAACCTGGGTATCGATCAAAATCTCCTGGCCTCCAAGCATTGATCCGGCCACCGGTCAGCCCGCTGGCTCTGTTGCTACATTCGTTACCTTGGACCGTAATTAGCGATGACTCGGCGAAACCATCGAAGCAAGAGTGCCGGCGGCTTCACCCTCGTCGAGCTTCTCGTGTCGATGGGAATTCTGGCGGTGCTCGTTCTGCTCATCAGCCAAATGTTTAGCAGCGCGACGATTGTAACAACGACCGGTAACAAACAGATGGATGCTGAGGAACAGGCGCGCGCCATCTTCGACCGCATGCAAATCGACTTTACTCAGATGCTGAAGCGGCCCGACCTGGACTACTACTTGAAGCAACCGACGACCCTGCAGGCTGGCAACGATCAGCTGGCTTTCTTTAGCTCGGTCACCGGTTACTCGGCTGGCACGCCAGGACCTGTTTCCCTCGTTAGTTACCGGATCAACAGCGACGCCACTGCCGCCGGCTACGGAAAGTTGGAGCGCATGGCGAAGGGACTGCTCTGGAATGGCACCAGTACCGCTGACATCCCGGTGGTCTTCCTCCCGCTCCTGATTAAGGATACCTGGCCGGCAGCTGCCAGCACGAGCGTGGCTGACGCGGATTTCGACGTCGCGGCCCCGCTCGTCTTTCGCTTCGAATATTGGTATCTCCTCAAGGATGGGACAGTCAGTATCACGCCGTGGAATGTCCCCGCCGGAAGCACGGCAATTAACGGCTTCCAGGACGTGGCCGCTCTCGGAGTAGCGATCGCCGTGATCGACCCGAAAAGTAAAGTTCTCATCGATGACACGAAGCTCGCGACACTCGCGGGCAACCTGAATGATTTTCAAGCCGGCGACACGCCCGGCGCATTGGAGAAGAGGTGGCAGGATGCGGTGAACGCCAGCACCCTGCCCCGGCCCGCATTATCGTCCATCCGCATTTACGGCCGCTATTTCTACCTGGTGACAACTCCAAAGCAATGACCTCAACCAATCAGCAATTACTCCCGGGCGCCGGCAGGAAGCCGCTGCCCTCGTGATCGTGCTTGCCTTCGTGGTCCTTCTAACGGTGCTGGTGGTCGCCTACTTCTCCCGGACCATGACGAGCCGGCAACTCTCCAACACCAGCTTTAATCAGGCAAAAGCCGCCCAGTTGGCGCAAAGCGCGGCCGACCTCGTGATCGGTGATCTCAAGCAAGAAATCGTGGCCGGGTCAACACCCATTTTAGTCGGCGTCAGCCCCAATCAATCGAACGTCTACGTTCCAACGGTGAATGCAAATATGCTTCCGATGACCAGCGGGACGCCTGCGACCGGGGCGACACCGATACCTAACCTCGTTCGGCGCACTATCTACCCGGATACGATCGTCGCCCCCGGTATCCCTTCGCGAGCGTCGGCCGTGAATTCCCTGGCTGACCCATCGATCGGTGGCCGCAGTATCTCTCTTACTCGATGGAACAGCCACTATTTCGTGCCCCGCGCGAACACCGGAACCACGATCGACGATACTCCAGTGACAAGTTTCGTCGCTCCGGACTGGGTGATTGTGACCAGGAATGGCCCTAAGTCGTTCGCCTCTTGGGATGGCACAGTGAAAGACCCTAGCAACGCTAATTTCGCCGTTGGCCGTTATGCCTATGCGATTTACGACGAAGGGGGTCTTCTGGACGTCAATGTCGCCGGGTATCCAAGTCCAACTCCCGCGGGAACACCTGTCGCGGCTTACAAAGCCAGCACGGCAGTCACGGATCTGACGCAGATTCCGCCAACACCCGCTCCCTTGGCCCAAAGCCAGATCAATAACATCGTGGGTTGGCGCAACTATGCGACCGCCCAGCCTAACGGCGACTTCGCCAGCAATTTCACCTTCGATCCTACTTCCACAGGCCGCTATTTGACGGCTGTCCTCTCCAACATCACGGGCTTTCGGAAAGCGGCCACCACGGTCTGGCAACAACGCACCGATCAACAGTTCACCAGTCGACAAGAGTTACTCTCCTTTCGCAAAGCAACCGGCTTCACTCAAAATGCGCTGCAGTACTTGACCACGTTTAGCCGCAGCCTGGACCAGCCCTCGTTCATTCCTGCGACGAACCGGCCGAAAGTCGTTGGCACCAGTACCCCTCCCGGTGGCGGGAGTGCGACAATCCCCGGTTACTCCGGCAATAACACCTACTATGGCGGAGAAGCGGCGATCAACATGGTCGGGACCGGTGGTTTTCTTTCGATCCGGGTCAAGACGGCCTTCCAGCGCACAGACGGCACGACCGCGATCCTGGGTGAACCTTTGGTGAAAAGAAAGTTCGCTCTGAGCCGGCTTGCTCAGGTCACGACGACGGCCACGGCCGCAAACTCCGATACCGATCCGATTCATGCCCAGTTTGGGATTTATCGGACGACGACGTCTCAGGGCTGGACCTACTCGCATGGCGGCGACCACATCCTGACCTTAAGCGAGGTCAGAGATCTTAGTCCTTCGCGCGAGCCGGATTTTGCGGAGTTGCTCAAGGCCGCGATCAACGTCGGTTCCGTCGGGAAGGCGGGCCCGAGCGGCCAGGCCAATAACACCTACGAATATCCGATCGACGTGTCGGGGGATGTGCAAATCCTCCAGATCATGGCCAATCTCATCGACCAGCAAAAGCTCGATAACTATCCGACTTGGATCAAATACGTTCAGATTTTCCAAGGGACGAGTTTCACACGCAATATCTATGGCGCGCAGGATCTGCCTTATTTCTACCGCTGGCACTACTATGCCGTGACGACCAGGGTGCCCTCGCCGCTGCTGGCGAAAACCGATGTCGCTCCGGAACTAAATTCATCAATCAATCATATCCGCCTAGGCACCTTGGGGGACCCAGGTGCTGCTTCGTATCTGATTATCCCGGAGATTTGGAATCCCCACGACGCCAATACCCCGCCGGCTGTCAACGGCGGGCCAACACTTTTTCGTGTGACCGCGGAAACGAACGATCCCACCGGACTCAAGGGCGCGTGGGGCATCCGGGCGGTGCCGCTCAACGGCGGCGGGAGCGATCACTTCGACGGCGCTCCCTTTGGCTATGAAAGCGCGGATCCGTCACCGATTACCTCTGTGTATTCGGCCGCGAAGTACATGATTCCAAGCAGTTCTTATATGCAATTCTCGGATACCAGCGGGGGAAAGGCTTTCCGCGAACCCACCCTACTCTGGCGGGACGGCGTTCCCAACGGCACCACGCTGGCCGGCACCCCGATCTCTCGAAAAGAAGACGCCAGCCTGACGGGCAATACTTACTACGGCATCCTGATTGGAGACACGCCCATTTCCTGGAACGCGACCGTTAATGGCATGAGTTACGTCTGCCAATCTTCAGCCCTTCAACGGGCGCCGAGCGTCCCGGGAGGCGGAAGTTCCGAGACTGATAACATCACCTTCAGGATGCAATATCAGAACTCGGCCGGCACCTGGGTTAACTATCAGGAAATGTACGCGGAAGATACCCTTACCTACATTCCGACTCACACGCTTTTCGTGAACAAGGCGGATTACTCCGCGGACAACAAATATGCCAACCCCCTGATGGGCGGAATCACGAACGGAGGGCCAAATCTGACGGCCCCGGAGGGCGGCCCTTATGATCCCCGGACCGGACGCTTCTCCGCTCCAGTCTCAGGTGACTACACGAAAGACGATCCCACGTTAAATGGCAATCCCAGCCTGGATGCCATCACCATGGTGCTTAATAACAACCCTTCCGCGTCGCAGAATCTAGCCGTGGCGACCAGTAATTTCGTCCTGATGAAGACGCAGAGGCCAACCGCTTCCCGCGGGCAGCTCAATTTCTTCCTGGTCCCAAACAATGGCCCCTATAACACCACTGCGGGCTGGTATTCTTCGGGGAACTGGAAGGATATCGGCAAGGGTCCGATGGACGCCAATTTTTACGACGGCCTGCTCAGCCAGAATAATCCTGCGGTCCAACTTCTGGGAGGTGATGCCGACGGTGGAACCAACGCCCAGATTCAGCAGGAGTATTATGAAGACCCGGATGGGATTTGCCGCCGTGCGATGGGGGGATATGTGCCCGTGAGTGGCACCGTCATCCCAGGGACGAATACTGGGCGCCTGACGAACACGACCACGACCGTAGGTCTGCCGATGGCAACGTCGGCCGCTTTGAATGGCGATGGCACGGCCCAGACTCTGGCGCCCGGTCAGATCAAGCCTTCCAGCCAAAGCCAAAGCCGGCCAGTTATCCTGCATCGCCCGTTTAGGAGCGTTTCAGAGATGAGTTATGCCTTTCGAGGCACCCCTTGGAAGCAGATCGATTTCTTCACCCCGGAAAGCGGGGACACGGCTTTGTTGGATGTCTTTTCCGTCAATGAGGTGCCGTCGGACGCTTTGGTCGCCGGAAAGGTGAACCTGAATACGAGGCAGGCACCGGTCTTGCAGACTCTCTTCGCCGGCGCCTATCGCGACGAGTGGGCCAGCCTCGCGACGCCGCCGACCAGTGGCACACTGCCGCCATTGAGCGCGACTGAGGCGAAGAATCTCGCCGACACTTTTCTTGGCATCACTACTGGCATCAAATCCTGGGAAGGGCCGCTAACGAACATAGGCGATGTCGTAGGGCACTATGTTTATCCTAAACCGCCCTCTGTCAGCGGCGCCGACGTCTATCAATATAAGAACCAGTCTTCCGGCATCACCCACACTTACGGCGGGTTTAGCGCCGCGCTCAGCGGGACCACTCCAAGTGGGGGCGCGATTTGGGACGGCAGTCCCGCGACCCTTAGTCCGGCCAGCCAATATATTCAGCGCTTTCGCGAGTCCGCGATTCGCCCGCTCGCCGATTGCGGACAGACCCGGGTCTGGAATCTGTTGATCGACGTGGTGGCCCAATCCGGCCGTTACCCGTCGAGCGCGAGCAGCCTGCCACAGTTCTTCGTCGAGGGAGAGAAGCACTATTGGGTTCACGTGGCGATTGATCGCTACACCGGTGAGGTGATTGATAAACAGGTAGAGGCAGTAACTGAGTAAGGTTTTACCATGACGAAAAGATATCGAGCAATGGAACTGAAACGCTGGGCGCTTGGAGCGATTCTGGCGGCGTGCTGGGTTATTCCGGTGATTCAGGCCCAGCAGCCCAGTCCGGCGTCCAAACCGAAGCCACCTCCTCCTTCTGGCCCTCTGCTCGCGCCCGCGCCGGACTTTTCGGAGTGGCAAATCGCTTTTGCCTATCCCCAGGACAAGAAAGACAAACAGAAAACCGCGGTCCCTACACCTCTTAATCCCGAACTGCCGCGAACCATCCTGGTCACCAAGACCCAGAAAGTGATTCACGAACAGATCGCGCTCGTCTCCGGCAAGACGATGAGTAAATGGCAACTTGGGCAGGATTTCTACCTGAAGCCACCTGGCCAGAGCTATTGGGGCTTCTATAACTCCACATACTTTAAAAACAATCCGACCTCGGACGCGACCTACATGCCGGTGCCGGAAAATGGCTTTCGCGATCTCGATTGGGTCAGCGGCGAGACCTACGCCGGAACGATTCAGTCGGCCGCGGGTGCATATTTGGTGTTCGTGCCGGAAAACGCCCGGACGATCGATGTGAGTAATGCCAAGGCGCTCCAAGCGGCTACGAAAATCGTTTACGTAAATGCTCAAACGAGACTGCCGGGCACGGTTCGCCTGGGAGACGTCGTGCGCACCTACACCTTCCGGCCGCCACCCGCCGCCCCGCAATCTTTACCAGCAGATTTGGCGGCGGAAAAGAAGAAGAGCGACGAAATCAACGCCCGGTTCAAAGCCGCGCCGGCGAAGGAATATTAAGAGGCC
This sequence comes from uncultured Verrucomicrobiae bacterium, assembly GCA_963831805.1. GTDB lineage: Bacteria > Verrucomicrobiota > Verrucomicrobiia > Chthoniobacterales > UBA10450 > Palsa-1392. The sequence continues at coordinate 44,814 of CAWHRN010000006.1, forward strand.
ACGCGGGGCTGGAACCGGCTCTTTCCCGGGCAACAGATTGTGGTCAGCCAGCGGACGCCTCACTCGCACCTGCGGCGAACAACCCGACAATCGATTTGGCTTTCCCCCGCGTTGGGAGATGGCCTCTCCAGGTTTTCCCTGCGGGCTAATTTTCCGCGCTTGCGGTGCATGGAATTTCCCCACATCCTCGCGGGTATGAATGGAGTAAATCAGCAAACCCTCGCGGACCGGCTCGGGCTTTCGCGCGCCACCGTCTCGCGCTGCTTCACCAATCATCGCGCGATCAATCCCGCGACCCGCGCCCGCGTTTTCGAACTCGCCGCTCAGCTCGGCTATCGCTATCTCGATCTGCGCTCGCCCTCGGCCAAGGGCAAGGACAAGATCGTCACCCTCGGAGTGCTCATCGCTTATGCGGGCATGTTCACGGAGCGCGACCGGTATGAAAATCCCGGGCAAAAGCTGCTCGACGGCGTCTCGCAACTGGCCCAGCTCCGGAATGCGCAGCTCGATGTGCATTATGTCGATCCCTCGGAGGTCACGCTCCAGGGTGCTTCCTATAAGCGCGTCAAAGCGTTGCAGCGCGGGGACTGGGCGGGCGGGCTGCTGATTTATTCTTTCCCAGGACGGATCGTGGACGCACTCCTCGCTCGCTTCCCCTGCGTCTCGCTGGTTAAACAATATGGACGCGTCGACATGAATTGCGTGGACGTGGATCATTACCGCGGGGTCGCCCAGATTATGGATCTGCTCCTCGAATCGGGGCACACGCGGATCGGCTTTTTCTCGCCGGCCTCGGGTCTGGAGACTTATTGGACGTTGCACCGATTTTCTTCCTATCTGGAGAAATTGCTGGCCCTCGGCCTCGAGTTCCGACCGAAGGATGTGATCAATGTGCAGCCGGCCTCCATCGTGACGGAGGAGGTGGCGCTGGAAAAAATGCGCGTCCAGACCGAGGACGGAGTGACGGCCTGGGTGTGCGCGATGGATTACGGCGCCTATTCGGTGATGACATACCTGACCGACGACGGCGTGCGGGTGCCGGAGGATGTGTCAGTGACGGGTTTCGATGGCATCAGGCCACCGGAAGGAATGCCCGAGGTCACCACGTTGGAAGTCCCCTACCGCGAGATCGGGATGACCGGGACCCGACGTCTGCTCGATTTGATCCAGGCGCCGTTCGATCCGCCGCAGCATATCCTGCTCGGTTGCCGGCTGCGCCGGGGCGAGACGGTGGGAGCAATCGCTCCGGCTCGTGCGCTGCGGTCGGAGAGCGATGGGAATTTCGACGCTTCATAAAATTGCGCGAAGTTGTTTGATACTCTTCCCGAGGTTTGGTTAACCTCCCGGTCATGAAAATTCGCCTTTCTCTTGCTGTCCTTGCTTTCGCCTCTCTCTCCAGCGTCTCCCTCTTCGCGGAAGGCCCGGCCCCGTCGGCCGCGCCCGCGGACTCCGCCGCTCCAAGCGACGCTGCCAGTCCCGCGGCAGGGACGGCTGATTTTGGCGATTTCAAGTCTTCCACGCTCACGAGCAAAGCATGGGCGGCGCTTCAGGCGAACAACCTCGACCTGGTCAAGGCCTATACCCAGAAATGCATCAGTTCTTTCGAGAAGCAGGCGCTCGACATGCAGAAGGGAATCACCGCGCCGGTCGATACCAGCGACAAGGAAAAGGTCTTCGCAAACTGGGCCCTGAACGACGTGGGGACCTGCTATTTCATCCTCGGCTCCGCCTTGGAAAAATCGGGCGACAAAAGGGCGCGCTCGAAGCCTATAAGACGCTCTCGGAGAAATTCCCCGACGCGAAATGCTGGGACACCAAGGGTTGGTTCTGGGCGCCGGCCGACGCGGCGAAAGGGAAGATCAAGGCGCTCGAGTTCGATTCTATTTCCTAGGAGTTATCTTACGCTGGGCATTGTCGTTCCGGGTGAAGCCTGACATCGTCGAGGGAATCACTCGCGCTGACCAAGGATCGGATTTAATGACTCTCGCCGGATTGATCTCATGAACCGCTTCCTGGAGAGATCACCGCTCTCTCCGGGAGCTTTGGTCATCGCCATCCTCGGCCTGTGCTCGACGGTGGCGATCGCGGTCTGGCAAATCCCGGTGCCGCAAGGGATGCGGTTTTGGCTTTTCTCGCTCAACCACATCCAGATGGAAGGCCCGATCATCGAGCAGTGGGACGCGCAACAAACCGATCCCGCCAACCGGATTGCTCCGCTCGTCATCGGCATTCCCGCGCTCGAACGGCGGCTCCTTTCCGGGTTTCTCTCCGGCACCACCGTGCCTGATATGACCGAGGTGGAGAGCGTGATGATCGGGAAATTCTTCTCCGGCCCGCTCGACGCCGTGGGCTTCGTGGATCTGACCGATCGACTCAAGAAGGAAGGGTTGATGGATGAGATCAACCCGCCCTCCTTTAGCGCCTGGACGACCCGAGGCCATATCTTCGGGCTGCCGCACGATGTCCATCCTGTTCTGCTCGCTTATCGCGCGGATATCGTGGAAGCGGCCGGGATCGATGTCACTAAGATCGAGACCTGGGATGACTTCTTCCGGATCATGCGACCACTGATGCCGGTGAATCCGCAGACGGGTTATCCCGATCGCTATCTCATCAACGTCTGGGAGACGAATCAGTACGCGATGGAAATTCTCCTGCTCCAGGCCGGCGGTGGCTTTTTCGATGAACAGGGCAAGCCGGTGCTGAACTCGGCCGCCAATGCCAAGGTGATGGCTAACATTGTCTCGTGGATCTCAGGGCCGAACCGCGTCTGCACGAACGCGCCACCCTTCGACGCGGAAGGCAACGAGAAGTTTCTGGATGGCTATGTTCTTTGTAACCTGATGCCGGATTGGATGACTGGTATCTGGATGAAAGATCTCCCCGGCCTGAGCGGCAAAGTGAAACTCATGCCCCTGCCGGCCTGGGAAAAAGGGGGCCGCCGGACCAGCGTGCAAGGCGGGACGATGCTCGGTTTTCCGAAGCGCAGCCCGGACTTCGAGAAAGTCTGGGCCTTTGGCAAACACCTCTATCTCTCGCCCGATCTCGCGGTGGACCTTTACCATCGCACCGGCATTGTCTCACCGGTGCGCTCCAACTGGAAGTTACCGGTCTACGACGAGCCGAATCCCTACTTTTGTGGTCAACCGACCGGGCGTCTTTACATTCAGGAGGCGCCTAACGTTCCGCGGCGCCCCCCGTCGGCCTACAAGGTAGTGGCGCTCAACCGCATGCTCAACGCCGCGATCAAGCTGAAACGGATCGCCGAAGAGCGCGGTATCTACGCAGTCCCGCAGTTACAGCCATTGGTCGAGGCGGAATTGAACGATGCGCAGTCCTACATCGAGAAACAATTCGCGAGCAATGTCTTCCTGCAAAAGAAGACGCCGGAGGCGGCCCAGCGATGAGATCCCCGACCGGTTATCCTCGCTGGACGCCGTATCTTTTCATCGCGCCCTTTGTGCTCGTCTTCGCCGTCTTCATGGTTTATCCGCTCGGTCAGTCGCTTATCCTTTCTCTCAAACAGAGTTATGGCCCGCGCTACGAAGTTTTCGTCGGGCTGGATAATTATCGGCGGCTGCTCAGTGATGGCGAGTTCTGGATCGCGGTGGAGAACACCTTCCTTTACACCCTCGCCTCGGTCACGATCCAGCTCCCCCTCGCCCTCGGCCTGGCCCTGCTCCTCAACCGCCCTCGAGTGAAAGGGCGCGCTTTCATGCGGCTGGTCTTTTTTTCGCCTTCGCTCGTCGGCGTGGTCTTTGTCGCGATGATGTTCAGCGTCATGTTCGCGGAGAAGAGCGGGTTGGTGAACGCCTTTCTCCGCAGCATCCTGCCCGGTTTTCCTCAGGAGTTTCCCTGGCTTCAGAAATACGTCCTGAGCGCGCTCATTATCTCGTCGCTCTGGATGTATGTCGGCTTCAATATGGTTTACTTCCTGGCCGCGCTCCAGAGCGTCAACACCGATACGCTGGAAGCAAGCGCGATCGATGGAGCCAACGCCTGGCAACGGTTCCGTCACGTGATCATTCCCGAGATTCAACCGGTCGCCGGTTTCGTTGTGCTCCTCTCAATTATCGGGAGTCTGCAACTCTTTGAGTTACCCCTCGTCCTGCTCAATGGCGCGGGGCCAGAGAACCGCGGACTTACGCTGGTCATGTATCTCTACCAGAATGGCTTTGAGAAAAACGACCTCGGCTACGCCAGCGCGGTCGGCTGGACTATTGCGCTGCTTCTCATGGGACTGGCCATCGGGCAGCAGCGCCTAACGAGACAAAGCTAATGGTCGGAGGAACCAAACGACTGCAAAACGGGATCATGGTGCTGATCTACACCATCCTGATCGTGGCCATGATCGTGACGCTGGTCCCATTCGTCTGGCTGATCTGCGCCTCGCTCAAAACTCCCGAAGTCTATTTCAAGTATCAGTTCCTGCCCCTCGGCCACGGGTTTCTCGGGATCGACTGGCATAACCTGACCCTGGATAACTTCCGTCAACTTTTTACCAGTGACGAATTTTCCTTCGGGCGAAATATTCTTAACTCACTCTTCTATTCGTCGTGCACTGCCATCCTGGCCACCCTCTTCGCGGCGATGGGCGGTTACGCTCTGGCCAAGTTCGACTTTCGTTACCGCAACTTGATTACCTGGGTGGTTCTCTCCTCGCTCATCGTGCCCGGCGCCCTTCTCATTGCGCCGGGCTATCAGCTTCTCTTTAACCTGCACCTGCTCGATACCTTTTCCGCTTTGATCCTGCCGGCCATGGCGCCGGCCTTTGGCGTGTTTCTCTTTCGCCAGACCATGATTAATAGCGTTCCGGGGGATCTCATGGAAGCGGCCCGGGTCGATGGCTGCGGCGAAATCCGGCTCTTTTTCACCATCATCCTGCCCATCGTGCGTCCGATGATTGGCGCCTTCCTTTTGATCACGTTCCTGGGTTGTTGGAATAACTTCATCGGTCCGCAAATCGTGCTCCAGACACCGGAGAAGTTTCCACTCGCGGTCGCGATTGCCCAGCTCAAGGGTTTGTATTCGACTAACTACGGCATGCTGATGGCCGGAACCCTGGTTTCGATCTTCCCGGTGCTCGCGCTCTTCCTTCTTCTGCAGAAGGAGTTCATCGCCGGCACACTACATCGGCTGGGCAAGGAGTTTAGTGGTAGTTGTCGAGGGGAAACTTTTTCCTCCTTGAACATGCACCACGATGATAGTCAACGTGGTTAGGATGACCCGTTTTCTCCGAGCACTATCCTATGCGCTTGCTCTGCTTTTTGCTCCGTATCTAGCGGCAAGTGTTCCCGCCGCCGCCAAGGAAGAACAGTCCGTGTCTCTGAACAAATTAGCGGAATGGGTTCTGCAGACCGGCATTCAAACGGTCGTTCGCGGTCATATCATTGAAGCGATGGGTTTGCCGGCATTCGACATACCAGTCCGGGAGCGAGGCTTTCGGGTTATCGGAGAAGAATTCACTCACGTCTGCTCAGTGTCCGGCGCTTTCGGTTCTCATGACTTGGTTGTGTTCGCCTTAGTAGATGAGGCTACCGGCAACGCCACCATTTGGCGAACGGCGCGCGACGGGCAATTGATTAAGACCGTCCGATTTCAGGACGGTTTGGCGCGCTCCATACCTAACGACACAGAGCGTCGGCAATTCGAGGCGGAGAAGGCATATTTTCTCTCCAAACCCGAATCACAGAAGATGGATTCGCACGCTCAAAGGGAACCCGCGGGGACCGCGGCAAGACAGCGGTCCGGAAGGCGGCCTTTAGGCTCGGAGATGGACGTGCTTGTGTCGAACCCTCTTGTCCTTCCGGTAATCATTATCGCGCTCGTTGCCGGCGCACGGTCCTCGTACAGGAGAGATGCGCATAACGATATGTGAGCAGCGATTCAAACTGAGCCACTGCCGGCTCGTGCAGTCGCTTGCATTCAGCGCGGGCCTAAAGGCGCTCGTCTGGTCTCTTTGTTGACCAATAGACTCGTTTTGTGCGCATTCTTACGTTTCGCTGCGTTCCGCCGTCTCCGAGCATTCGAGGGCCATTTCTCCTATGAAGATCGACCATCAGAGGGGAAGAAGCAGCTTGGGTTGGGTGGGACTCGAACCCACAACCAACGCCTTAAAAGGGCGCTGCTCTACCATTGAGCTACCAACCCGGCGGGGCCTCAGCTTTTACGATAGTTCGGCGTCGCGCGCAAGAATTGTGGGGAACAGATCGCGCAGGGAATTTTGCGGACGCTCGAGCCGGAAAACTTGCAACCCCGCCGCCGCGGCCGCGGCCCAGTCCCGTTCCGGGTCGTCACCGACGTGGAGCGCCTCCTCCGCCGCACGACCGCTGAGCTCCAGCGCTTGCCGGTAAATCGACGCGCTCGGTTTATCGGCTCCCAGCTCGCTGGAAATGAAGATGCGCCGGAAATATTTCGCGATCGCGAGATGGCGCAGAATGGCCCGGAGTCTTCCGTCGAAATTCGAGAGAACCGCGAGCTCGAAACGCGGCGCGAGCGTTTCCAGCGTCTCGATCACGTCGGGGAAAAGCTCCCAAACACCCGCCTCCGCGAAGTGATCGTAGGCGGCTTCGAAGAAGGAAGCGCGCTCGGCCGGCGCGATCTGCGCGTCGAGGCGATCGAGCACGCGATCGACGAGTTCGCGCCACCAGCCTTTGTCGTCGTCGGGGCGCGGCTGCCCGGTGGCGGGCCGAGCGGGCATTTCCCGCCAGACGCGCCCGAAAGCGGCATCCAGCTTCGCGGAGTCGAGCGCCAAACCCTGACGCGCCGCAACCAGCGCGTAATGCTCGCCAACGCTTTTCGTTAGGCGAAGGAGCGTGCCGGCGGCGTCGAAGAAAATGACCTTGATCATGGAAGCTGGTTTCCGACCTTGAGCAGCGGCGCGGGACGAAGGAACTTCGCGCGCCCTCGAACCATTTGCTATTCGTCGTTCGGAAAACGCGCCGGCGAATGCCAAAAGTCACAAAAAAATGAGCCATCGCCTCGCGCCTGCCGACGATCCGAGATGGGATCAGTGCCTCGGCGAAGAGTTGACCAACAGCATCAGCCACGGGCTTGGCCTGCTCGCCGCAATCATCGGGGCGCCGGTCCTCCTGCTCGCGGCGTGGCGCGGCGGCGATCATTATTTTTTCATCGGCACCGTGGTTTTCAGCGGCGCGATGCTGCTCGTTTACCTCGGGTCGACGCTCTATCATGCCTGGCCGCGCGGGATGGTGAAATCGGCGTTCCAAGTTATCGATCACTCGGCGATTTTTCTCCTCATCGCCGGCACTTACACACCCTTCACCCTCGGTCCGCTCCGCGGCGTCTGGGGTTGGACGATTCTCGGCTTCATCTGGATGCTGGCACTTGCCGGCATCGCGCTGAAAAGTTTTGGTGGCACCCAACGTCGTCGCGGCCTCTCGCTGGCGCTCTATCTCGGCATGGGTTGGCTGATCGTTTTCGCCTTTCGCCCGCTTTTTTTGCACGTCCCCGTCGCAGCTCTGATCTGGCTCGGCCTGGGCGGACTGGCCTACACCAGCGGCGTTTTTTTCTTCGTCAATAAACGGCGCCGTTACACGCATTTCATCTGGCATTTGTTTGTGCTTCTGGGCACGGCCTGCCACTTTCTCGCCGTCCTGACCTGCGCCACCACGTGAATCTCATCTCGCCTAACGACACCATCCCGGTCGAACACAACGACCCGGTGAATGCCCGCATCCTCGCCATCTCCGAGGATAAAATCGCGGGCTTCGTGCGCGAACCTTTTGCCGAGCTCGCGGCGCGCTCGGGCGTGCCAGTGGAGACGGTGCTGGAACGGATCAAGGCGATGTTGCGCGCGGGCACGGTGCGACGGGTGCGCCAGACTTTGCTCGCGACTAATCTCGCGGACGGCGCTCTGGTGGCCTGGAAAGTCCCACCCGAAAAAATCGACGCGGCCTTCGATTACATGTCGCAGCGCGATCCGTTTTCCGGACACGTCGTGCTGCGTTCGACCGACGCGGTGACACCCGGGTCGGAATACAAACTCTGGACCACTTTGAAAGTGCCGCACGGCCACGGTTTTTCCCTGCAACAGCACGGCGAAATCCTGAGCCGGATCGTTGCCGCGGAACATTTTCGACTGATGCCGGCGAAGGGTATCTTCACGTTAGGCGTCGGTCATGTGCGCCGGAAAAATGTCGAACCGGGCGCGCGCGCTGCGGAACCGGCGACGATGATCAAGGTGCAGCCGGCGACGCTGAGCGAAAAAGAATGGACGGTCCTGACCGCGTTGAAACGCGAGTTCACGCCGGAAGAAATTCAACCTTCGCCCTGGGTCGCGCGGGCGGCCGAAGCCGGCGTGTCGCTAGGCGAATTTCTCGCCATTGGCGACGACCTGACGAAGCGCAAAATCATTGGGCGCTTTTCCACTTTTCTCGAGCATGTGAAACCGTCGTTGGGTGGCGTCCGCGTGACGCGGTTCAACGCGCTCTTCCACTGGGCGGTGGCGCCGGGCCGGGAAGTGGAAGCCGGCGGCGAAGCGGGCCGGCACGAGATTCTCACGCACTGTTATTGGCGCGAAGCGGGCCCCGAATTTCGCAACGTCAACATCATGGCGGTCGCGCACGGGACCGACAAGGCGCTGCTCCTTGAGCACAAGGCGGCCATCGATCGACACCTGGCGGACTGCGGGATTCCGGTCTCCTACACCAACGTCTTCTGGGGCGGCCGGAGCGAGATCAAACCCTCGGAGATTTCTCCGCAGATTTATCGCCGCTGGCTCAACGAAGTGAGCCCACGGCGCGCCTGACCGCGGACCATCAGTCTGCGCTCGGACGCGATACGCGAACTCGTGCGTGCTTCAGAATTTCCGCGCGTAACTGCGATCCAGCTCGCGCAAAAGCGCGAGCGCAAAGGCCGGCCGATCGATCGGCCGGCCCGCCGCCAGCGCGAGCGAGCCGGCTTTCGCCTGCAGCTCGGCGGGGAAGGCTGCGAGCGGCTGGTTGACGTTGACGCCGACACCGGCGATCGCGGCGAAATTACCTCCGGCGCCCGCCTTCGTTTCCACGAGCACGCCGCAGACTTTGCGCCCGTCGAGATAAACGTCGTTAGGCGGTTTGATCGCCGGCGCGAGGGCAAGTTCCGCGCGGATCGTTTCCGCCACCGCCTCGGCCAGCCAACTCGTTAGGCGCGCTGATTCCGCGAGCGGAATGCGCGGCCGGAGCAGGACCGAAAACCAGAGACCCTGGTAGGGCGCGGAGTGCCAGCGGTTCGCGCGCTGACCTCGGCCGGCGGTCTGTTCCTCCGCGAAAACGACGACGCCTTCCGGCAGCTCAGGCGTCAGCATTTGCCGGAGGAAATCGTTCGTCGAGCGGGTTGATTCGAGGACGATGATGCGCCGGCCGATGAGCACATCGCCTAACCAGTCTTGAAGCTGGTGAACGCTAAGGCGATCCGGTTTTTCCACGTGCACTTAAACTTACATGCACGAGAACGCCACGGTGTGAAATGTTCTCTCCGCCGCGGTCACGACGACCCGGGCGCGGGGATTGATGAGATCGATCGTGCGCGACACCCTCGAAAATCAAATCCGCTCGGTCGTCGACACCACCTATGCCGGCGCCTCCGCCAACGGGCCGAAAAACGTCGCGACCCCGCGGCCGGTCCGGTTATTTTTGTGCTGCGCCGTTTCCCCCGGCCGCGTAAGAACATCCGCATGGCTCGCTCCAAGAAACGCTCAACCGCCGCACTCGCCGTCCGCGAACCGCACGCGCTCAGACCCGGGAAAGGCGCGCTCGCGCTGGCCGAGCGGCGGCTCGATTTCGGCGATCGCTGGGACTACGCGCCGGCGCCGGAGCAAAGTGATTACCTGCAAATCAAGCCGCGCTACCAGCTTTTCATCGATGGGAAATTCCGCGCGCCGCATTCCGGGAAGCATTTCGATTCCATCAATCCGGCGACCGAAGAGAAGCTGGCCGAGATCGCGGAAGGCGACGCCCACGATATCGACCGCGCGGTGCGGGCCGCCCGGCGCGCGCACGACAAGGTCTGGAGCAAGTTGCCGGGCCGCGAGCGCGGAAAATACCTCTACCGGATCGCGCGGCTGATCCAGGAGAAAGCGCGCGAGCTGGCCGTGCTCGAGACGATGGACGGCGGCAAGACGATCAAGGAAAGCCGCGACGTCGATCTGCCGCTGGTTGCGGCGCATTTTTTCTACTACGCCGGCTGGGCGGATAAGCTCGACTACGCGTTCCCGGGGCGGAAAGTGCGTTCGTTAGGCGTGGCCGGGCAGATCATCCCGTGGAATTTCCCGCTTCTCATGGCTGCGTGGAAGCTCGCGCCCGCGCTCGCCGCCGGGAACACTTGCGTGCTCAAGCCGGCCGAGACCACCAGCATCACCGCGCTCCATCTCGCGGAGATTTTCCAGGAAGCAGGACTGCCGGAGGGCGTGGTCAATATCGTCACCGGCGCGCGCGCCACCGGGCAGGCGCTGGTCGATCACCCGGATGTGAACAAAATCGCGTTTACCGGTTCCACTGCGGTCGGGAAGATGCTCACCCGCGCGGTGGCCGGGACGAAGAAGCGGCTGACGCTCGAACTCGGCGGGAAGGCGGCGAACATTATTTTCGAAGACGCGGCGATCGACCAGGCGGTCGAGGGGATCGTGAGCGGGATTTATTTTAACCAGGGGCACGTCTGCTGCGCCGGCTCGCGGCTGCTCGTGCAGGAAGGGGTTTTCCCGGCGGTCATCCGGAAGTTGCGCGACCGCATTTCCACCCTCCGCGTCGGCAATCCGCTCGACAAGAACACCGACATCGGCGCGATCAATTCCCGGATGCAGCTCGATAAAATCTGCGAGCTGGTCGCGAGCGGCGTGGAGCAAGGCGCGGAGCTGGTCCAGCCGCGGCTCCGGTTGCCCAAGAAGGGCTACTGGTATCCGCCGAGCTTTTTCACCGGCGTCACCGCCTCGCATCGGATCGCGCAGGAGGAAATCTTCGGCCCGGTGCTGAGCGTGATGACTTTCCGCACGCCGGAAGAAGCGATCGAGCGGGCGAATAACACGCCGTATGGGTTGAGCGCCGGCGTTTGGACGGACAAGGGGAGCAAGATTTTCAAGATCGTGAGCAAGCTGCGCGCGGGTGTGGTCTGGGCGAACACCTACAATAAGTTCGACCCGACGAGCCCGTTTGGTGGCTACAAGGAAAGCGGTTTCGGCCGCGAAGGCGGAGTGCACGGTCTCGCGCCGTATGTCGCGCTGAGCTAGGCTCGTTAGGCTATTTCGAGTCGAGATAAAGCAGGACGAACGAAATCCCGAGGAGCGGACGCAGGACCGCCTGGATCACGCCGAGGACGAGCGGGCCGATCGCCAGGCCGGTCGATTGCGCGCTGGCGGTGATCGATTGCATGAGCGCCTGCGGATCGTGCGTCGTCGTGAGGGCGTGGAAATAAGTGGTCAGGGTGGACCATTCCGGCCCGATGCTGAGCGCGGTTGCGAGCACGCACCAGATCGAGGCGAGGATCGCCCCGCGACCCTTCGGGCTGCGCCACCACGAGAGTTCGCGGCGGCTGTGCGCCAGCTCTTTGCTCCGCCGGAGCGAATTGGCCACCCCGAGATCTTCGAGCACGGCGGCCTGTTGCCAGAAAAGGAAGTTGATGAAGACACGCCCGAACATCCAAACCTGAAAAACGAGCAGCGCGAGCGCGACGACAATCACCGCCAGACTCTGCGGCCCGGTGGCGACCAGGGCGAGGATCGCGAAAGCCAGCATCAGGAGCAGGAAAAACGCGCCGTAAACCAGCACGCAAAGCACCGCGACCCGGCCCCAATATTTCGCCGCGCGGCTGACCGTCTCGCCGAGTGTGACTGGGCGGTCTTCTGCTTCTTCGCGGGTGAGAATTTGCAGGCCGGCGATGTAGAGTGGCCAGCCGATGAAGCTCGCTGCGAGCATGAGGAAATTGAAGAGACCGGCCAGAGCGGTGCGGAGGTCCAGCTCGCCGTTGCCGCCCGCCGCCGCGCTGCTGAGCTGCGCGCAAATCGAGGGCACGATCACGAGAGCGCTCAGCCCGAGAAATTGCCCGAAGCGTTTCCGATAAATCCGCCAAGTCTCCGCCAGGAGGGCGCCCAGAGCCGCCTGTTGCCTAACGACTGCGGGTTCGGGCGCCGCCGCGAGATCGTCCGCGAACACTTCCGGCAATTCCGCGGCCGGAAACCAGCGGTCGTCCTCCGCTGCGCGCACTTCGTTGGTGCGGAGAAGCCGGCCGTCCTGGCGCCATTCGCGCAATTCGTCGGCGTCGACCGGACCATATTCCTTGCCGTGCACACGCACGATCCATTCTTGCGGCATCGGCTCACTTAACCGCGATTCGCGCGGAAGACCAGCGAGGGAACTGAGGCAAAGGATGAAGGATGAAAAGCGGAAACGAGAGCACTCAATCCTGAGCCACCTCCGCGACCTCCGCGCTCTCTGGGGTCAAATCCTTTGCTTCCGCCGGCAGATTGGCGCGCCGCGCCGGTGCGCTAAGTTAGCGGCGTGAAACTTCTCCTCATCGACGGTCATTACTACGTTTACCGCTCTTACTTCGCGATTCTTCATCTCTCGAACTCCCGCGGCGAACCGACCAACGCCATCTTCGGTTTCACGAAAACGCTCCGGCTCATGCTCAAGCATCTCCAGCCCGACCTCGCCGCCGTGATGTGGGACCAGGGTCTCCCCCAGCGCCGCACCGAGCTGCAGCCCGGCTACAAGGAAACGCGCAAGGAAATGCCCGAGCGGATGCTTCCCCAGCTCGATTACATCGTGAAGCTCACGCCGATTCTCGGCTTCACCAACATCGCCGTGCCGAACACCGAAGCCGACGACATGATGGGCTGTTACGCGGTCCAGGCGGCGCAGCGCGGGCTCGATGTGATTCTCGCCACGAACGACAAGGACCTTTACCAACTCGTTAGTCCGCAGGTGAAAATCTACAGCACCGTGAAGTCCGATCTCGCTTCGCCGAAGGACGCCTTTGCGTTGTTAGGCGAAAAGGAGGTCGAGCAAAAATGGGAAGTGCCGCCGGCCCAAATCGGCGATGTGCTCGCGATCTCGGGCGACGCGGTCGACAACATCAAAGGCATCGGCATCGGCCGGAAGAACGCGGCGAAATTGCTCCGCGAATTCGGCAGCCTCGACGCCCTCCTCGCCGGACTCGACCAGGTGAAATTGCCGAAGACCCGCGACAAATTGGAGACGGCGCGCGAGACGATTTTGCAGAACCGCAAGATGGTCGACTTGGATTGCCACCTGCCGCTCCCGGTGCCGATCGACGACCTGAAGATCCGGCCCGACTACCCACGGATGATCGACGCGATGGAGAAGTGCGAATTCAAATCGCTCCTCCAGGAAGCACGCGCCGAAGCCGGCCAGGCCGAGGCGGCGAGCACCGCCGGCGAGCAGGGCGAGTTCGCGCTCTAGGGCAAACCTTTCCCGAGCCCGCTAAAATGACGAAAAAATCATTTGAACGACGCCGAACGGCTGCTGTCTAAAAACATCGGTTAAGGCGATTCGGGCGGTGGCACGGCCTCGCATGTGAAGTTTCTCCGCGGCGTGCCCCGTCCGGATCTTTTTTTTCGCGCGGACGCGCTTGTCCCGCCCGTCTTTTATCCGATCATGCAGGCGATCGCGCATGGTTTTCGCCGCGATTCTCCAGTTTCCGCGCGCCATGGATTTTTCTGCCGACGACCTCTTCCTGATCGATCTCGCCCTGCGCGAGGACATCGGCCAGGGTGACATCACGACCGAGTATTTCGTCGCGCCGACGGAGCAGGCTTCCGCCCGCATTCTCGCGAAGGAACGGGCCATCGTCGCCGGCGCGGACGTAGCCGCGGAAGTCTTCCGCCGAGTCGACCCTGACCTCCGCGTGGAGATTGTGCAGCAAGACGGCGCCGCGGTCGCCGGCGGCGCGACCGTGTTGGAAATTCGCGGACGCGCTCGTTCCATTCTCACGGCCGAGCGGGTGGCGCTGAATTTCCTCCAACGCCTCAGCGGGATCGCGACGCTCACGCACGCCTTCGTCGAGGCCGCGGGCAAAAACGGCGCGCGGATTCTCGATACCCGCAAGACCACGCCCGGCCTGCGCAAGTTCGAGAAAGCAGCCGTCGCCGCCGGCGGCGGGATGAATCACCGGATCGGCCTCCACGACATGGTCCTGGTGAAAGACAACCACCTTCTCGCTCGTCCCGGCATCGCCAAGCTCACCGCCGCGATCAAGCGCGTGCGCGCCGAGCGGCCGGATATCCGCATCGAAATCGAGGCCGACAACCTTGATCAAGTCCGCGCATTCCTGGAAATCGAAGGCATCGAAGTGATCCTGCTCGACAACATGCGCGGCGCCGAGATGCGCGAAGCGGTCGCGATCGGGAAAGGGAAAGTGAAGTTCGAGGCGAGCGGCGGAGTGAACCTGCGGAACATCCGGCAGATCGCCGCGACCGGCGTCGACTACGTCTCGATCGGCGCGCTCACGCATTCCGCGCGGGCGATCGATTTCTCGCTCGATCTGACGCACGTCGCCGCCTGAGCTGCGAAACGGCGCGCTACAAAAATAACCGGACCCGCCGCGAGGCCGCGACGTTTTCCCGGTGCCGGCGAAAAGCCTTCCCGCCTACGCCTCGGGCGGCTCGGTGGGCGGCACTTCTGCGGGGCCTCGGCGATCCACGATTACCCGCGCGCTTTGGTAGCCTGCGTAGAAAGGGGGATCGCTGAGCCGGAAACTCGTCACCAGCTTATCCAGCCGTGTCCGGAGCAGGCTCTTCACGTCGTGGATCATCTCCGGGAGCGTCGCCGTCATCCCGGCCTTCTCGGAAATCTTCGCACGCGGCTTGCCTCTCGACGCCTCGAAATCCTGCCGCGCCTGATCCAACGCCGCGAGCTTCGCCTGCGTCACCCCGTAGTCGGTCAGGTTCGCGAGGTTCTCGTTCGCGGCATTGAAGACGCGCGTCGCCATATCGTCCAGCCGGTGTTCCGACATCGTATCTAGGCCCGAGGCCGATCCGGTTATCATCCCCGACTAGGGAGTGCCGAGCGGTTTCTTCCTCGGCTTCGTGACTCCCGCGGCGCACGGGCCTTCGGGCGGAGCGTATCGAGCGTATGCCGGCGTCGATAAGGCATCGCAGGTCGACGAGAGCTGGGTGGTGTGGAACACACCGACGGCAAGCTAGGATCGATCACCTCGGGGACAACATGAATATCTTCTCGTACGGCGTATTCGGGGCGGGATGTTTCATGATTCGTTCTGGTTTCTAGAGCGCGGCGAAGCGGCAGGCGCTCCCTTCTTGTCCATCGCGGTCTGCGGGAGGGTTGCGGCCCGACTAACTCCGGAAGAAAAAAATAATTACGGGGTGCGCCCTGCGGCTGATTGATGAGCGGCCGGGCGGGGGAAATTTGCCGCGCGCGGATGATCTCTCCAAGGGGCGACCCCTTCGAAAAAAACACTTGCTAAAAGGCGATTCCGCGCCCTTGCGCACCGACTATTTTTGGTCGGGCGATTAGTTTTCGAAAAAATCCTTGACACCCCCACGCGATACCGGGCAAAAGATGGGTCTATGAAGAAAACCACCCTGCAGAAAATAGCCCTGACGACGATGGCTTTGGTTGCCTCGCTCGCGCTAAGTGCGCAAGCGGGTCGAGCAACGGTCTCGTCAGCACGGCAAACGCACGGCTCGCACAGCAGACCCACATCTGCTGCTGTGAGTTCGTCATTCCACCGAATCCTCTTTCCGGATTCGACCTATATGATCGATGACGGTTCAGCGGAAGATGGGATCGGCTTGACCAACGGCGGCGCGGTCATCGCGTTGAACGAGTTTGCCGTCATTCCCGGCAACAACACGATCACCTCGGTCCAGATCGCCTGGGGCACTCCGGTGTTCCCTGATCCGTCCCTCAACGGGATCAGCTATACCGCGGTCATCTGGAGCGATCCGAATGGCGACGGCAATCCTACTGACGCAGTCGTGCTGGCCACCGCGCCGGGCACGGTTTCGCAGCAGGGCACCGACACCTTCATCAGCACCACCTTCAATACCACAGTGTCGACGGCGAACTTCTTCGTCGGCTTCCTGATCAATCATGCTGCGGGTCAATTCCCGGCAGCGTTTGATGAAACCAACCCGACCTTTAGCAACCGCAGCTACATCGCTGGCGGCGCTTCGGGCGACATCAACAACCTGAACAATAACGATCTCCCGGTCGCCCCGATCGAGAGCTTCGGATTGATCGGTAACTGGCTGATCCGGGCCGATGCCGGCAATGGCAGCCCGACCCCGACACCGTCCGTCACCCCGACGCCGACCCCGCCCCCGGGCGTGCTCTGGTATAATGGTGACTTCGACGGCGTGAATGGTCTCGCCAACGAGGAGAACTTCTCTGGATCAGGTGGGTATGCTCATACCTACGATGATGTCAACGTCCCAGCCGGCGACGGATGGGATGTGAACGCCGTGTTTTCTAATAACCTCCTGGCCGACACGGTCGTGGGTGCGAACTGGGAAATCCGGCAAGGCGTCAGCTCGGGCAATGGTGGCACGATTGTCGCACAAGGCACGACTGCAACGCCGAGCGTAACGGCAACCGGCCGTTCGGGCTTCGGCTTTACCGAGTATAATGTCACGGTCAGCGGCCTGAGCGTCCATCTGGACCCGGGCACCTACTTCCTCTTGGTGTCGCCGATTGGCACGGGCGGAATCTCGTATGTGTCGACGACCAGCGGCGCCAACTGCGTGGGCTTACCCTGCGGCAACAATGGGAATTCGTTCTTCGACAGCGACTTCTTTGGCGTTAACTTCGGACCCGCGAGCGATCAGCTTGGCTACTCACCCGCCGACTTCTCGATGGGTATGAATGGCACCACGGGCGGTGGCGGTGGCGGCGACCTGACGCTGCAAAGCGCAGTCTCCCGCAAGACCCAAGGGTCGGCCAGCTACGATATCTCGCTGCCGCTGAGCGGCGACGTGGGCATCGAAGATCGCGACGGCCAGAAAGACACGCTGGTGTTGACGTTCAACAACAGCCTCACTGGTGCGGGCTCCGCATCTTCGAGCTGCGGCACTGCCGGAACGTCGATCGATCCGAGCGACTCGCATAACCTGATCGTGAGCGTGGGCAGTGCGCACTGCAACGGCCAGGTGATCACGGTGACGGTGAGCGGAGTCACGGACGACCAGGGGAACACGGGTTCGGCCTCGGTCAGCTACGGCAAACTCCTCGGCGACGTGAACGGTGACGGCATCGTGAACAACGCTGACGCGAGTGCGGTGCGGGCAGGTTCGCCGCACAAAGTGAATAGCTCGAACTTCCGCCTCGACGTGAGCGTGGACGGCTCGGTGAACAACAAGGACCTTAACTTCGTGAAAGCGAATCGCGGCAACAGCCTGTAAGGTCTAAACCAAGAACAACTCAACAACCGTCCGGGAGCCGTCCAAACCGGCTCCCGGATTGCTTTTAAACCCATCTCGCTTGAGCGCGGGATGGGTTTTTTGCTGTCCGGGCGGGGACCGGAGGAAGAGTGCGAAGCGTCGGTGAAACAGCGAGTCAGCCGCGAAGACCAATTCGCGCGCCCCGGCTTTCCGGCGGATAAATGGCCATGCTCTATGTCGTCGGCACTCCCATTGGCAACCTCGACGACATCACCCTGCGGGCGCTCGCAGTATTGAAATCAGTTGACCTGATCGCGGCGGAGGACACTCGCCATTCCGGGAATCTCTTGCGTCATTTCGAAATCCGAAAGCCGCTCGTGAGCTACCACGAGCATAACGAAGCGATGCGCACCGCCGAACTCTCTGAACGCCTGGCGGCCGGCGAATCGATCGCGCTCATCACCGATGCGGGCATGCCCGGATTGTCCGACCCCGGAGCCCGTCTCATTCGCAAATGTATCGAGTCGGAACTGCCCTTCACGATCGTGCCCGGCGTCTCCGCGATCACCACCGGGCTCGTCGGTTCGGGCTTGGCGATGGAGCAATTTTGCTATCGCGGTTTTCTCCCGGTGAAAAGCGGCCAGCGCGAACGGGCTCTCACTTCCGCAGCCGAGCGCGTGGAGACGACGGTCTTCTTCGAATCTCCTTATCGGATCAACAAGACCCTTGCCGCCTGCGCCGCGATCATCCCCGAGCGCCAACTTTGCGTGGCCCGTGAGCTCACGAAAAAATTCGAGGAATTCCGGCGCGGCACTGGCGCGGAGTTGCTCGCGCATTACGAAGCGCATCCGGCAAAAGGCGAAATCACGCTCCTGATCGCGGGCGCCGGCTAAGCGCAAGTGCCG
Source organism: uncultured Verrucomicrobiae bacterium (assembly GCA_963831805.1). Lineage (GTDB taxonomy): Bacteria > Verrucomicrobiota > Verrucomicrobiia > Chthoniobacterales > UBA10450 > Palsa-1392. Next base: position 63,072 of record CAWHRN010000006.1, read on the forward strand.
GTCGCGCTGGCGAGGGTTACCGCTAGGGCCTTGTGAGATTCTCGTTCACGCGATTTTAGGAAGAAAGACAAGCGGCTCCCCCACGACTCGCGAATTCACTCCCGATGAGCGACGCCCCACAGACCCTGATCGGGAAAAACTCCTTCATAACCGCTTTCAACCTTTGCAAGGAGACGTTCCGCCAATGGCTCGAAGACAAGGCCCCGCAGCTCGGCGCCGCGCTCGCCTACTACACCGTCTTCTCGCTGGCCCCGCTGATCCTCGTCCTCCTCGCCGTGCTCGGACTGATCTTTCGCAACGATCCCGCCGGCGCCTGGCAAAAGGTGACCGAGCAGCTCAGCTATTTTCTCGACCGCAGCGCGCTCGATGTGATCCAAGGCATCGCGCAGAAGGCTTCGCAGCCGGACAAAAGCGTCGTCGCTACGGTCATCGGCGTAGCCTTGGCGCTCTTCGGCGCGAGCGGCGTTTTCGGTCAGCTCCAGGACGCGCTCAACACCATCTGGGGAGTAAAAGCCAAGCCGGGAGCAGGCATCTGGGGTTTCCTGCGGGCGCGTTTCCTTTCCTTCACGATGGTCGGCGGGGTGTGCTTTCTCCTGCTGGTCTCGATGACGGTCGAGAGCGTGCTCAAAGGCTTCAGCCATTATGTGCAGGCTCATTTGCCCGGCGGGTTCGCGCTCGCGCTCGCGGCATATCTGCTCTTCGATTTCGGCGTCGTGGTTTTCCTGTTCGCGATGATCTTCAAATATCTGCCCGACGCGAAAATCCGCTGGCGCGATGTCTGGATCGGCGCGGCGATTACCGCGCTGCTCTTCGGCTTCGGGAAATGGGCGCTCGGGCTTTATCTCGGGAGCGGCTCCGCCGCTTCGGCCTACGGCGCGGCCAGTTCGCTCATCACCCTGCTCTTGTGGATCTATTATTCATCGCAAATCCTTCTCCTCGGAGCGGAGTTCACCCAGGTTTACGCCGATTATTTCGGCGCCCACGTTCTGCCCGACACGCACGCGGTGAAGATCGAACAGAAAACGATCGAGAAACCGGCCACCTGATTGCGTTGCTGCAGGCGCGCGGGATTTCCGCTTGTCAAAGCAACCTGTCTGTGTGACTTTCACCGACTTTTCCCAAGGCTATGGCTTACGCAATTATCAAAACCGGTGGCAGGCAATACCGTGTCGCAGAAGGCGACACGATCGACGTGGATCTGCTCGAGGGCGAAGCCGGCGCGAAAATGACTTTCGGCGACGTGCTCCTCCATGCCGACGGCGAGAATCTCACTCATGGCGGCCCGCTCGTCTCGGGCGCGAGCGTGACCGGCGAAGTGGTCGAGCAGCGCAAGGACAAGAAAGTCATCGCTTTCAAATATCGCCGGCGGAAAGGCTATCACCGCACCGTTGGCCATCGTCGCAAACTCACCCGTGTGAAAATCACCGGCATCTCCCTGAAGTCGGAGTAACGGCGTCGCTTAATTCTCAACTTTCTCTTTCCGCAATGGCTCACAAAAAAGGACAAGGCAGCGTCAAGAACGGCCGCGATAGCGTTAGCAAGCGGCTCGGCGTGAAAAAATTTGGCAGCGAAGCAGTTGTCGCCGGCAACATCATCATCCGCCAGCGGGGCACGAAATTCCTTCCCGGTAAGAACGTCGGTCTCGGTCGCGACTACACCATTTTTGCTTTGGTCGACGGACAGGTCCGCTTTGATCGCGCCGGACGGCGGGTCAACGTCGTGCCGGCTGAAGTCGCCTCCGAGAGTTAGGCGCCGGCAGGTGGAGCGAGATCCGTTTGCATGACGGATTGTCGCCGTCATTTTTCCATCGTTAGGCAAGAGCTTTCCCCGTTGTGCCGCGGACGGCTTTCAGGTATAACGAACCACCGATGAAATATCATACTTACCTTCTCTTCGGCGCTCCCGGGAGCGGCAAAGGCACCCAGGGCCGGACGTTGGGCTCGATCCCCCGGTTTTTCCATTGCGCCTGCGGCGACGTCTTCCGCACCATCGACACCCGCACCCGTCTTGGCCGCGCTTTTCTCGAATACTCCAGCCGGGGCGCGCTGGTGCCGGATGAGATCACGGTCGAGCTTTGGAAAGCGCGGATCGACGCCGCGGTCGACGCCCACGAGTTCAAGCCCGATATCGACGTCCTCGTGCTCGACGGCATCCCGCGCAATGTCGGCCAGGCCACGATCATGGACGACCTGATCGACGTGCAGAAGGTTTTTCACCTTTCCTGCCCGAATCGGGAAGCTCTTTACGGACGGCTGAAAAAGCGGGCGCTAAAAGACAACCGGCTCGACGATGCGAACGAGGAAGTGATCAAGCGCCGGCTCGAGACCTACGAGAACGAATCCAAGCCGGTACTCGACCATTATCAGGGCCGGGTCCAGATGGTCGACGCGACTGAGCCGCCCGCGCGCGTGCTTTATCGTATCCTCGAAACGGTCGTGAATGGCAACCATGACTCAGTCACAGTTTGAGAGTTTCACCGCCAGCAGTCTTTATTGCGAGAAATGCAAAACCGCGATGCCGGTGCGTGAACGCCTCCTTCTCGTCCTGCCGGATCGCGAGCTTTACGATTATCTTTGCACCGGCTGCGCTTCGTCAGTCGGTCAGCGCGAAGTGACCGCCGGCGATAAGCTGATGGCGCAAGCGACGAAGCCGCGCCGCCCTCGTCGCGCCGTCGCTCCGCGCGGGATCATGCCGTAAGGCGGCATGCGCATCGTTTTCATCGGCACGGGCGAGATCGGTCTCCCGACGCTCCGCGCCTTGCTCGCCGCGCCGGCGCACGAAGTCGTCGGCGCTGTGACGCAGCCGGATAAACCGGTTGGCCGCGCGCAGAAAATTCAGGCGTCGCCGATCAAGACGGAGCTCGCGGGAAGCGCCATTCCCGTTTTGCAGCCGGCTCGTCTGCGCGAGGAAACTGCGGTCGCCGCTCTGCGCGCGCTCGCTCCGGACGTGATCGTGGTCATGGCCTACGGGCAGATTCTTTCGCGCGCCGTGCTCGAGATTCCGCGCGTCGCGTGCCTCAATCTTCACGCCTCGCTCCTGCCGAAGTATCGCGGCGCGGCGCCGATCCAAGCCGCGATCGCGGCGGGTGACTCCGAAACGGGGATCACCGTGATGTACATGGATGCCGGGCTCGACACCGGCGACATCCTTTCGGAGGTCCGACTGCCAATCCTGCCTAACGACACCGGCGGTTCGCTGCACGACCGGCTCGCGGAAGTCGCGCCGGCGGCTCTGCTCGAAGCGCTCGCACTCCTCGCAGCCGACAACGCGCCGCGTACGCCACAGGATTCCGCGCTCGCGAGTTACGCGCCGAAACTCGAGCGCGTGCATGGTCGGATCGACTGGCAGGAAGAAGCCGTCGCGATCGAGGGCAGAATCCGCGCGTTCGATCCGTGGCCGGGCACTTTCACCGATCTCGCCGATGCGCATGGCCACGTCCGCCAGCTGAAAATCTTCCACGCCAGCGTCGTCAACACCGCGCCCGCTTCGCCCGGCACGATCTCCAAGCCTAACGACTCCGTGGTCGTGGCCACAGGGCGAGGCGGCCTGCGGCTCGACTCCGTCCAACTCGAAGGCAAACGCCGGATGAGCGCGGCCGAGTTTTTTCGAGGTTTTTCCTCCCCAACGCTTCATTTCTGATCGATCATCCGCCGCACATGGAGAGCGCCGACCAGCCCATCTATCGACGGATCGTCTTAAAACTAAGCGGCGAGGCGCTGCGCGAGAAAGGCGGCCGCGACACCATTTCGCCGCAGATCGTGAAGGAAATCGCCCGGCAGGTGCAGGAAGTTTTCGCGCTCGGCGTGCAGATTTCGATCGTCATCGGCGGCGGTAATATCTGGCGCGGACTCGCCGCGAGTCATCGCGGAATGGACCGCACCACGGCCGATTACATGGGCATGCTCGCGACAGTGATCAACGGTCTCGCGCTGCAAAATCAGCTCGAGCAAAGCGGCCTCGTCACTCGGGTGCAGACCGCGATCGCGATGGAAAACATCGCCGAGCCGTTCATTCTCCGCCGCGCTATTCGTCATCTCGAGCAGGGCCGCGTGGTGATCTTCGTCGCCGGCACAGGCAACCCTTATTTTTCCACCGACACGACGGCGGCACTGCGCGCGAGCGAGATCGGCGCGGACGTCATTTTGAAGGCGACAAAAGTTGACGGCATCTACGATCGCGACCCAAACCTGCACCCCGACGCGCAACGTTACGACCGCATCAGTTACACCGATGCCCTAACGAAAAGGTTACAGGTCATGGACTCGACTGCCTTTAGCCTCTGCATGGACAACAAAATTCCGATCGTCGTCTTCGACATGAACAAGCCGACGAACATCCGCGATGTCATCCTCGGCCAGCCGGTCGGGACGATGGTGTCGGATTAGCGATTGCCAACGCGCGCCGCCCCGGCTTTCTTTTCCACCTTTATGAGTGCCGAAGACATCCTTCTCGAGGCCGAAATGGCCATGGACAAAAGCGTGGACTACATGATCCATGAATTCTCCAGCGTGCGCACCGGCAAGGCCTCGCCGGCGCTGGTCGAGAACGTCGACGTCGAAGCCTACGGCTCGTCGATGAAATTGAAACAGCTCGCGCTCATCACCACGCCGGAGCCGCGGTTGCTCGTCGTGCAACCCTTCGACGCCGCGACCGTGCGCGACATCGAGCGTGCGCTGAAAGAATCGAAGATTGGCATCCAGCCGCTGGTCGATGGCAAACTCATCCGGCTCCCGATTCCCGAGCTCTCGGAAGAACGCCGTAAGGATCTCGTGAAGTCGCTCAAGCAAATGGCCGAGGAAGCGCGGGTCCGCGTGCGCGGCAATCGCCGCACCGCGATGGAAGAGGCGAAGAAGATGGAGAAAGCCGGCGACGCGACCGAGGATCAGCTCCGCGACATGGAAGCGGAGATCCAGAAATTGACCGACCGTTTTGTGAAGTCGATCGACGACCACCTCGAGCGCAAAGATGCCGAGGTGATGAAGGTGTGATTCGTGAATCGCGGGAGCACTGCTTCCGGTTCACGATTCACGATTCACGATTCACGGATCCCGCTTCACGGACCGAACCACTTCTTCCACCGTCACCGCTTTCATGCAGCGGAAATCGAGCGGGCATTCGCGCAGAAAACAGGGACTGCATTCGACCTGTTGCCTAACGACGACACTTTTCCGCCCCAGCGGCCCGGTCAGTCGCGGCTCCGTCGAGCCAAAGACCGCCACCACCGGCACTCCGAGCAAAGTTGCCAGGTGCATCGTCCCGGTATCGTTCGTGAGCAGCAGCGCGCATGGCCGCAGTTCGTCGATCAGTTGTTCCAGAGTCGTTAGGCCGATCCGGTTCGTGCAGGCATCGCCCAGGAGCGTCGCGATTTGGGCACCGACTTCCGCGTCCTTCGCCGTCCCGAAAAGTGTCCAGTGTCCGCCGAGTGCAAGCGCCGTCTCGGCGAAGCGTTCCGGAAGCCAGCGCTTGGCCGGTCCGTATTCCGCGCCCGGGCAAAGTCCAAAATTGCTCCCGGCCGCAGGCGGATCGGCGAGCGCGATTTCGCCCGCGTCCGGTGTCACGCCTAACGAGCGCGCGAGGTCGAGATAATGCTCGACCTGATGAGGCGGCGGGCCATGACGTTCGACCGGCGTGACCACCTGTTGCAGCAGCCAGCGCCGCTGATGTCCCGCGAAACCAACCCGCCGCGGCACTCCGCCCAGCCAAAGCTCGAGCGCGCTCCGGAGCGAGTTGGGGAAAATGACGCCGACGTCAAATGGCTTTTGCCGGCGGAGGAGACGCCGCACCGCGGGCAGCGACATGTTGCCTAACGACAACACTTCATCCACTTCCGGCAGGAGTCGCCAGACGGCCGCGATTTTTTCCGGCGCGAGAATCGTGACCTGCGCGTCGGGCCGCCCGCGCTTGATCGCGCGGACCGCAGGAACGCTCATCACGCTATCGCCGAGCCAATTGCTCGCCCGGATCAAAATCCGAAAGGGCTGGAGCGCCGCCGCCTCTCCTTCCGGCAGATAGACGCCGCGCTTATAATGTTCCAGCAGCCAATTTGGTCGCGGTGTTTTCCAGCGGTTATGCACCCAGAACCAGTCTTCCGGCGCGCGCCGGATTTTCGTGGCGATGGCCGCATTCGTCTTCGCGGTCAGCGACTGCACGGAGTCGTTAGGCGAATCCAGCGCGGGGGTAAAAGTCATTCGCCATTTCCCCCTGCCGGCGGTGAATAGTGAGGCCGCGATGAGCGCCGCGCCGGTTCGCTTGCAAAGCAATCCCGGGAGCGGCGTGGTCGAGGCGAGCCGGCCGAAGAATGGTGTCCAAAGACCGTGATCGCCCGCATGCTGATCGCTCAGGACGCCGACCACGCCGCCGCGGCGCAACAGCCGAAACGCTTCCCCGAAGCCTTCGCTGCGATCGAATAACTGCACTCCGAAGCGCGCGCGCTGTTGCCTAACGAATTCTTCGATCCGCCGGTTCCGCAGTTTTTGGTAAACCGTGCCGAGGGGAAAGGAACCAAAATAGGGGGGGCCGACCTGCGCAAAGAGTTCCCAGTTTCCGAGGTGACTCAGGGCGAGCACGACCGGCCGGCCCGCACGGAGGTGACGCAGCACTTCCTCCGTGCCCTCGGTTTCGACCAGCGGCGCGACTTTCGCGGGCGGCATCGAGTTGAGCTTCATCCCGCTGAGGAGGTTCGCGCCGAGCCGCTGGAAATGCCGGCGGACCAGCTGGCTTTGCGCCGCGGCGCTGAGCTCATCCTGGAAGGCAATCCGCACGTTATGGCGCGCGAGCCGGCGATATTGCGGGAGGCCGAGCCAGGCGAGCAGGCCGAGAGATTTGCCTAACGAAAAGACGACGCCTAACGGAAGCGCAGTGATCAGGGCAAGCGCCGCGCGATAGAGAAAATAAACGCAAAAATCGACCATCGAAAATCAGCCGGCGCCGGCTGGGAGGCTCGCCGGGCATCGTAAATTTGCCTGCGAGCGCCCGCAATCATTATAATGTGCCCCTCGTGCAGCGGCGCCCAATCCAGACTGTCCAGGCGGATTATGCGCGGCCGATCGCGCAACGCTTCGCGGGACGTCGTCTGCTCGTGGTGGGACGCGAGGCGGCGGAGTTTTCCGAGCCGTGGCGGCGCGAAATTGCGGAAGCGACGATTTGCCCCACGCTCGCCGCGCTGACGGTCGCGCCCTCGAATGACGACGAGCCGCGATTCGATCTGGCGCTTTGGTTCTATCCGCCGGCACCGGAAGCGGACGACGAACTCTCGCTTCTCAATCGGCTCGCCAGCCAGGCCGAGGATTTGATCCTGTTTCCGGCAATGAATGCCAGCGTCGCCAAGCGCCGCCCGCTTCTGGTCACGCAACTGGGGACGCTGGGGTTTTTTCCCGATTACGAATCCGACGTGGTGGAGATCGAACCAGGCGCGATTCGCCTCCGACGGCTCGCGCCTAACGAGGTCGGCGCGCTCGTTCCGGCGGCCGAGGCCGGCTTCGCCCGGCTGAACACTCAACTGCTCGCGCTCCAGCGCCGCCTGCGCACCCGCCTCTCGGAACTGGAAGTGGCCGATCGCCACATCGCACAGCTCGAGGAGAAAGTGTTGAAACTGAAAGAGGCACGGCGCGACCTGAAGAAACTCAAGGCCGAGAAACAGGAGCTGCGTAAATCGCCCGAGCGCAAAATCGGCCAGGTGATTCTCGCGCCCTATCGGCTGCCGCAGAGGCTGCTGCGCGGGATTCGCAAGCGCTGGCCAGTGCTCGGAGACGGCGACGCGAGCGCTCCGCCTAACGAATACCAGCGCTGGTTCGAAACCCATCGGGTGCAGCCGGCCGAAGCGGCCGCTTTGCGCGAGCAGGCGCGGAAATTTTCCCAGCGACCGCTGGTCAGCATCATCACCCCGGTGCACGACACGCCCCGGCGCTGGCTCCGGGAAGCAATCGCCTCCGTCGAAGCGCAGATTTATGAAAACTGGGAATTGCTCTTGGTCGACGACGCTTCGACCGATCAGGACACGCTCGATTTCCTGGCGAAGGCCGAACAGCGCGACCCGCGCATGCGCGTTTTCCGTCTCCCGCGAAACAGCGGCATCTCCGCCTCGTCCAACGTCGCGCTGGAAAATGCGCGCGGCGATTGGATCGGCCTGCTCGATCACGACGATTTGCTCGAACCGGACGCACTTTTTCGCACGGTCCAACTCCTGCAGGAGCATCCAGACGCCGACTTGATTTATTCCGATGAAGACAAGCTGACCGAGGAAGGCCTGGCCGCGCCGCTCTTCAAGCCCGACTGGTCACCGGATTTTTTTCTTTCCTACAATTACCTCTGCCATTTCACCACCATCCGACGTTCGTTAGTTCAGGAACTCGGCGGCTTTCGCCCGGAATACGATTACGCCCAGGATTACGACCTGTTTCTGCGCGTCATTTTGCGCACCGATCGGATTCATCACATCCCGCGCATTCTTTATCACTGGAGGCGAACCGCCGGTTCCACCGCGACGAACATTCGTTCCAAACCCGATGCGCTCGAAGCCGCGCGCCGCGGGCTGACCGATCACCTCGCCCGGCGGAACGAGCCGGGCCACGTCGCGATCGATTGGCGGACCCACGGCTTTCGTATTCGGCGTCACCTTCTGCGGGCACGCAAGGTTGCGATCATCATTCCAACCCGCGACCGGATCGATCTGCTCGCCCGCTGCGTCGAGAGCGTGATCGCGAAAACCGCCTACGAAAATTACGAGATCATCGTGCTCGATAACGACAGCGAGACCGAGGAAGCGCGCGCCTATTTCGAGAAATTTCCGCACCGGCTTCTGCGTTATTCCGGGCCGTTCAACTATTCGGCGATGAACAATTTCGCGGTCGAGCAGACCGACGCGCCGTGGATTCTTTTCCTGAACAACGACACCGAGGCGATCGAAAGCGATTGGCTGACCGCGATGGCCGAGCATGTGCAACGCCCGGAAGTGGGCGCCGTCGGCGCGCGACTCGTTAGGCGCGACGAGACGATCCAGCATGCCGGTGTCGTCCTCGGCGTACGCGGCATGGTGAAGCACGCCTTTTATGGCTTTCCGGCGGAAGATCCGGGCGTGTGCCGGCAACTCCAGGTGACCCGCAATTATAGCGCCGTCACTGCCGCCTGCCTCCTGACGCGCCGCGAGGTCTTCCATGAGGTGGGGGGATTTGATGAAGAACATCTGCCGGTCATCTTCAACGACGTGGATCTTTGTTTGAAAATGCGGCAGGCCGGTTATCTGATCGTCTACACGCCGTTTGCGAAACTCTATCACGATGAGTCGGCGACCCGCCGCGCGAGCATTGAGCCGGCTGAAGCGAAAGTGCTGCTCGAGCGCTGGCCCGACCTGGTAGCGCGCGATCCCTATTACAACCCCAACCTCTCCCGCGACCACGCCGATTTTTCGTTAGGTAAATAGACCCATCTCCCGACCATGAAAGAACATGACCAGCACTGGCAGGGCCTCGCCCCGGAGGCCCGGGCGCAACTCGTGATGCGCGACTACCAGACGCGCTCCTTCGCCGCACAGATCGCCGAGAGCGGGGTGGACGCGGGCCGGCTTGCGACGGCCGACCCGCACGCGCCGGAGCTGGCTGAAGTCTGGATTCCGGGCGTGGAGATTTTTCCGCGGACAATTTATCCCCAACGGCACCGTGGCTCGTTTGGCGAATTCGTTAGGCGTGACGAAGGACCGCTCGCGCGGATCGGGCTTTGGCCGCAGCAGTGGGCCGCTGCCCGGATGTTTGCCCAGACCGCAAAAGGCTTTCACGTGCATCCGCCGAGCATCCCCGATGGGACTTCGCCTAACGAGTGGTTCCAGCGCCTCTTCATCGCTGAGCCCGCTAATTTTTCCCTGCGGCCCTACGACGCGGAACAATGGGACGTGATGTTTTTCGTCCAGGGCCGGGTGGAAATGATCCTGCACGAGACGCGCGCCGGCCTGCCGACGCGCACGATGCGGTTCTTCGTCGATGGCGATAATCATCGCGGCCCTCACAATGCGGCGATCGTGATCCCGGCCGGGGTGGCGCACGCGCTGCGGGTCGAAGGCTCGGAGGACGTGATCATGGTGTACGGCACAAGCACCTCGTTCGATCCCGACGCTGAAGGACGGATCGCGAGCGAAGTCGAAACCGCACAACTGCCGATGGAGTGGCAGAAGTTCCTCGGCTGAGTTTGTTTTGAAGCGGCGGTTCGACCCGGCGAATCCGGAGTGGATGGATCGGCCGCAAGCGGTCTCGGAGGAACTCGTTTCCGACCTGCGAAATCTTCGCGCGCTCAATCGCTATTTTGGCAGTTATCGGCTGGTGCGGCATTTCCTGCGGCGGTGGCTGCGGCCTAACGAGCCCCAACGCGTGCTCGATCTCGCGACCGGCTCCGGTGACATCCCGCGCCTGGTGGTGGAGTTCGCGCGCAAGATCGGCACGAAGGTGCAGGTGGACGCCGTCGATTTCCAGGAGTCCACGATCGCGATCGCGCGGGGACTGAGCGGTCGCTTTCCCGAGATCACCTATCATTGCGCGAATATTCATGTCTTCGCCGCCGCAGAGCCGTACGACATCGTTCTCTTCTCTCTCGCGCTTCATCACTTCGACGAAGCGGAAGGGGTCGCGCTCTTGCGACGCTGTCGTGAACTTTCGCGGGGCTCTGTTTTGGTCGCGGATTTGCGGCGCGGCTGGCTCGCCAAGATCGGAGTCGATTTGCTGACCGCGACGATTTTTCGCGAAGCGATGACGCGGAACGACGCGCGGGTTTCGGCCGCGCGGGCTTTCTCGTTTCGCGAACTGGACCAACTCGCTTGGAAGGCCGGCTGGAAAAATTTTGGCCATCGCCGCTTCCCTTTTGCGCGCCAAGCCATTTGGTTGGAACGATGAAGATCGTCACCAAAGTCGCAGAGCTGCCGCGGAGCCGCTCGGAGCGGCGGATCCTCGTGCCGACGATGGGCGCGCTGCACGCCGGGCATGTCTCGCTCATTCGGCTGGCCCGCGAACAGGCCGGCGCGGCTGGCGAAGTGGCGGTGAGCATTTTCGTGAACCCGCTGCAGTTCGAGCCGGGCGCGGATTTTTCGCGATATCCGCGGCCGGAATCGGCCGACGTGGAGGTCTGCCGCGCAGAAGGCGTCGATCTGATTTTCCGGCCTGCGCCTAACGAAATGTATTTCGACGATCGCTCGACTTTTGTCGAGGAGACGACGCTCTCGGAGCGGCTTTGCGGCGCTTCCCGGCCGGGTCACTTCCGCGGTGTCTGTACCGTGGTGACGAAGTTGTTTCATCTGCTCGCTCCGGATGCGGCGGTCTTCGGGGAAAAGGATTTCCAGCAACTGGCGATCGTTAGGCGAATGGTCCGTGATCTCGATTTTCCGGTCGAGATCCTGGCCGGGGCGACGGTCCGCGAGCCGGATGGACTCGCGCTCAGCTCGCGCAATCAATACCTGAGTCCGGAAGAACGCACCCAAGCGCCGATCATTCGCGCGGCCCTGCTGGAAGCGTCCAAGGCAGATAAAAAAAACACCGAAAAAGTGCTCGCCCTCGTTAGGCAAAAAATCGCGTCCGCTCCCCTCGCCCGAATCGACTACGCCGAGATCGTGGGCGCCGACGATCTGCAGCCGCGCCTAGCGATCGCGCCGCGTTCGCTCCTCGCGGTCGCAGTCTTCTTTGGCCGGACGCGCTTGATCGATAACATTCTCCTCGAATGAGAGAGTTCGATTTCGTCGTCATCGGCAGCGGGATCGCCGGCCTGACCTTTGCCCTCAAGGCGGCGAAGCACGGCCGGGTCGCGATCATCACGAAACGGAAGGGCGTCGACTCGAATACGGCCTGGGCGCAGGGCGGCGTCGCCTGCGTAACGAGCGGCGAGGATTCCTTCGCGCTCCACATTCAGGACACGCTCGAGGCGGGTGCCGGGCTCTGCGATCTCGCGGCAGTCGAGACGGTGGTGAAGGAAGGGCCAGAACGGGTTCGCGAGCTGATGGCGCTCGGGCTGCACTTCGACGAGCGGAATGTCTCCGGCCATCGCGAGCTCGATCTCGGGCGCGAAGGCGGCCATTCGAAACGGCGCGTCCTCCATGTCCACGACGTGACCGGATTTGAAATCGAGACCACGCTGCTCGACGCGGTCCGCGCCACGCCTAACATTGAGCTGCTCGAGAATCACATGGCGGTCGATCTCATCACCGCCGCGAAACTCGGCTTCGCGACCGAGGATCATTGTCTCGGCGCGTATGTGCTCGATGAAATTTCCGGGACGGTGGAGACGATTCGAACCGACCGGTTGCTCCTCGCGACAGGCGGTTGCGGGAAGGTTTATCTCTACACGACCAACCCCGATATCGCGACTGGCGACGGGGTCGCGATGGCCTGGCGCGCCGGGGCGACGATCGCGAACATGGAGTTCGTGCAGTTTCATCCGACCTGTCTTTTTCATCCGCAGGCGAAGTCGTTCCTGATCTCGGAAGCGGTCCGGGGCGAGGGTGGGATTTTACGCAACGCGAAGGGTGAGGACTTCGTGAAAAAAGTCCACCCGCAGGGTTCGCTCGCGCCGCGCGATGTGGTCGCGCGCGCGATCGACGCGGAAATGAAACGGACCGGCGCGCAATGCGTTTATCTCGATATCACGCAGCAGCCGCGGGAGTTTTTGCAGGAGCGTTTCCCGCACATCTACGAGACCTGTTTGCGCTACGGCATCGACATGGCGAAAGAGCCGATCCCGGTGGTGCCGGCGGCGCATTATCAATGCGGCGGGATCAAGACGAACATTGACGGCGCGACCACTTTGCCGGGACTGCATGCGATCGGCGAAGTCGGATGCACCGGTCTGCACGGCGCGAATCGGCTGGCAAGTAATTCGCTTCTCGAAGGGCTCGTCATCGCGCATCGGGCCTGCGCCGCCTTGGTCGCGAGCCGGCCTCCAGCGCATCCGGCTGGCGCGATTTCCTTGCCGGAATGGCAGTCGGGCGACGTCCAGAACGTCGACGAGTTGGTCGTGATTTATCACAACTGGGACGAACTCCGGCGGCTGATGTGGGATTACGTGGGTATCGTTAGGACAAATAAACGGCTGCAACGAGCCAGTGCACGTTTACGCAATTTGCAGCGGGAAATTCAGGAGTTTTACTGGAATTTCCGCATTACCGTCGACCTGCTCGAATTGCGCAATCTCGCGACGGTCGCGGCATTGATCGTCGATTCGGCCCTGAGCCGAAAAGAAAGTCGCGGCCTGCACTTTACCTTGGATTACCCTGAGACGGACGACGCTTTCCGCCGCGACACTCTATTGAGCCGCGGTTAGGCATTCTTCGTGCTATGGAAAGAGCGCGAAAGGAGCTTGCCTCAGCGAGCGTTCTTCGGTAGAACAAAAAGCGCCGATGCTTACCAAACGAGCGAAAATTCTCTGCATAGCGGTCGCAGTCGCTCTCCCTGGCTTCTCTTTTCTCCAGGCGCAATCGCCTTACGAGAGCAGCGCGGACTTCGCGAAGTACGCAATGAAATTACGTGCACAGGCGCTCCTCAAAGTGGAGCCGCAAGTCTTCGTGCCGACCACCTCGCGCTTCTCCTCATCTCGTTATCCGTGGAAAACCGATATCGTGACGACCATTTTTTGGATCGGTGAAAACGCCAGCCAAAACAATCCTGTCGCGAATCACAAAAGCTCCTGGGACGCTTCCTGGACGCAGAATTACGGCGGCTTCGACAATCCTGATCCAGGGCATCGGCACGATTACATCCCGGCCAACTTCGTGCCGCGGCAGAACCCGTTCTACATCGCGTTGCCCTACAATGACGTGACCCACGGGCAGTTCAAACCCGAGGCGCCAATGGTGGTGCCCTGGTTCCGGCAGGCGGTGGTGCAACAGGGGCATTCGGTCTGCAAGGATCGCTGGGTGGCGATCCGCCATGGGACGCGAATTTGCTTCGCGCAATGGGAGGATTGCGGGCCGTTCCGGACCGATCACTGGGAATATGTTTTCCGCAACGAACGGCCGAAGCCGAACCTCAATCATGGCGCCGGTCTCGACGTCTCGCCGGCGGTGCGCGATTACCTTGGCCTCGGCAACATGTCGCTGAACGACTGGCAATTCGTGGAAGTCCGCGATGTGCCGCCGGGTCCCTGGCGGAACTACGGCGACAACAATAATTTCGTGATCGCGCGCCGGCAGAGCGAGCAGCGGCTGGCCGAGCAGTACTCGCCGAAGAAGACGAAGGCGAAGAAGTAGCGGCGTTCTTGCCTAACGATAACGCGCCAGTTCGGCGCTCAGCTGGGCGAAGCTCTTCTCGATCTCGCGCACCCGTTCCAGCAGCGGGTCATAACGTTTCCGCTCGGCGGCGCAAAAGGCCCGCAGCGGATGAAAAACCGCTCCGATTTCCGCGTAGAAAAGATCGACCGCATGGTTCAACTGCTGCTCGATCGCGGCGATCAGCTCTTCTCGTTTCGCTTCCATCTGGCGATGATATTCCGAGAGAATTTTCCGCCGCCGACCGAAGGCGACGAGCGTGCCGGCGATGAAAGCCGAGGCCGCGACGATGCCGGTCACGTCCGCGACTGCCGCGCTGCTCATCGCGGCAATCACGGTGACGAGTCCACCCGCGGCCGCGACGCCGGCCGGGACGCGGAGCCAGTTCGCAGTCTCGCGAAACATCTGCTCGAGCCGCGCTTCCATTCCGCGACCGGCGATTCGCTCGACCAGGGTCAGCTGAATTGATTGCAGCAGTTCGCGCCGTTGCCGCGCGAAATCAGGAATCGTCTGGCTCACCTGCACGCGCGCATCGCCCTTGAACTGGTTCTCCATCGTGTCCTGGAGCTGCGGCCAAAGGCTGCGGAGATCGGTCTCGAGCAGTTGGAGCGCGTTCTCGACCTGGGGTTGAATCAGGTCGCGCATTTTGTTTTCGAGATCGGACTGGAATTTTTCCTGCCACTCGGCTTTGCCAAAAACCAGTCGCCAGGTGCGCCAGAAGGAAAGGTTGCGCTCGAGCAGTTCCTGGCCTTCCGCTTCGCACCGGCGACAGGCCTGTTCGATTCCGCGCAGGAAGCCGCCAACCTGGCGCAGCGTTTGTCCTTTGCGTTCCGCGAGGATGCCCTCGAGACGGGCCAGCTCTTCTTCGTCCCGGACGATCGTGGCGAAGAGATTGCGGATCCGGAGCGAGCTATCGGAAAGGATGACCGTCGCCGTCTGGGCGGTCGAAATCAACTTCGGCAGACCATGCCGCGATTGGTCCACGACGAGGTTGATGTGCTGTTCGAACGGCGCGAAACGGCTCCCTTCCCAGAGCCGCTCCTTGTCCACCCCGGTGGTGCGCGCGAGGAGCGCCTGGCGCGCCGAGACCGCGAAGATCGGCGGCGCGAAGCCAAGCTTCTGGTTGGCGGTTTCGCGCAGATGGTTTTCGATCACCGCGACCTCGTTAGGCTGACGGAGGTCGGCCTGTTGGAGAACGAAGACGACATTCTTGAGCCACTTTTGGTTGACGAACTTGAGCAGCTCCCAGGCCGAAGCGCCCCAGGGATTGACCACGGAAAAAACGAAGAGCACGAGGTCGGCGCGCGGGATGAAATTCTCCGTGATCTCCTGATGGTGCGCGACCATCGTGTTCGTCCCGGGCGTGTCGACGATGTTGAAATTTTCCAGGAAATCGATCGGCTCGTAGCGCTCGGTCACCTGCGCGGAAACATCGATCCGTTCCTCGCGCGGGCCGTGCTTGAAAATGTAAACGCGATCGGTCGCGGGAAGGACGTCGACCTTGCAAAACTCCTCTCCGAAAAGTGCATTCAGGAGCGAGGACTTACCGGCTTTCACCTCGCCGACAACGACGAAGAGAAGCGGCTCACGCACGTCCTTGAGCAGGTTCTGGATCGTGTCGATCATCACGGGCTCGCGCTGCATGTCGGCGGTAAGCTTGAGCAGCGCGGCGAGCGCCGCCTCGGTGCGGTTACGAAACTCCAGGTAGTGATCGGCCAGCATGCCGGCGCTACGATTTCGTTAGGCTAGGCACCGGAGTGGCAGTCGGGATCGGTGTCGCCGTCGGGAAAGCAAAGCCTGTCGGAGTGGGCGACGCGGTCGGCTTCTCCTCTACGCCGGTCTCTTTCGGCGCCATCGGTTTGCCCATCGCGATCAGCTCCGAGACCGTGACGAACTTGAAGCCTTTCGCCTGCAGTTTATCGAACGTCTCCGGCATCGCCTTGATCGTCCCCGGGTGGATGTCGTGCGAGAGAATGATCGAGCCGGCGCGCGTCTCGCTCACGATCCGATGCTCCACCACGCTTGGTCCCGGGCGTTTCCAATCGAGCGGATCGACATCCCAGAGAATAATCCGATAACCGAAATCGGTGTGAATCCACTGTTTCTGCCGTGCCGTGATCGAGCCGTAGGGCGGGCGCAGGAGAACAGGCGAATGACCAATGGCCGCGCGGATGGCGTCATCGGTTTTTTGAATTTCACGATGCACGGCGGCATCGGACATTTTCCCAAAAGCCGGGTGGCTCCAGCTGTGATTACCGATCTCATGCCCTTCACGCACCGCGCGCTGGAGAATTTCCGGGTAGCGCTCGGCGTTTTCCCCGACCACAAAAAAAGTCGCGTGAAGGTGATGGGCTGCCAGGACATCGAGCAACTCCGGCGTCAGTTTTTCGCTCGGCCCGTCGTCGAAAGTCATCGCGATGTAGGGCCCGGTGACGTGCACGGCGCTGTAGCTGATCGCGGGAGAGGGCGAAGCCGCGGCCGAGAGGGTCGGGGACGGGGAAACGGCCTTGGGCGAAACCGCGGGGGACGGGGTTTGCGCACAGGCGACTCCGCCGAAGAGGAGAAAAAGAGCGCCGACGCGGGGAATGGAACGATACGGGAAAAAGAGCTGCGATTTCAAAGGCGAGAGATTGCGTTTTACGTAGCAGAGGGGCACCGCAACGCAAGAGTTCGGCGCTTTCCCGGAGGCGGAGCAACCACTTCGCGCTTCCTTTCCGTAACCCAAGAGCGCATGTTCGTTCCAAAATTGCGAGCGCCCGTGGCAGTCAACTTGCTCATTTTTCATCCACCTCAATCGATCTCCCGAGAGGTGCGCGCCACGTTGGGCCTGGGAGAAGTGCCGCCTGTTAATTTCGCCGCATGAAGATTCTTCTCGTCGAAGACAATCCGCACAGTCGCCGCAGCCTGCGCCGGCTGATCGAGAAGCGCGGCCACGAGGTCACTGCCTGTGCGAGCGCTGAGGAGGCTGAGATCGCGCTCGCGAAAACCGCTTTTCCTTTCCTCATTCTCGATTGGATGCTTCCCGGGAAGAGCGGACTCGAACTCTGCCGCAGCCTGCGTGCGCGACCGGACGGCGATGAAATGTTCATCCTCCTCGTGACCGGCCGGACGGATCCCGGCGATCTCGAAGAAGCGATGGACGCGGGAGCCAATGATTACCTAACGAAGCCGTTTGACGTCCGGCGGATGAACGTCCGCCTCTCTGTCGCCGAGCGGCACATACACGGTCTGCAGGAGCGCAACCTGGCCCGGCGCGCGCTCCAGGAATCGGTCGCGCAAATGACCGAGATCCTGGAAAAAACCAGCGATGGGTTTTTCTCCCTCGATGCGGATTGGAAGGTCACCTACATCAACGCCGAGGTGGAAGCGATGCTCGATCGCGAGCGCGCATGCGTGCTCGGGCGAAGCTTTTGGGAGATATTTCCGAAGCTGCTCGGCACCGTCTTTGAGGAAAACTACCGGCGCGTGATGGAGACGCAGGCGGCGATGGAATTTGAAGCGCCGAGCGTGAATGGCCGGGCTTTTTACGAGGTCCATTCCTATCCCAGCGGCGGCGGCATTTCGGTTTTCATTCGCGACATCACCGAACGGAAACGGAGCGAAGAGGAGCGCCTGACCACGAGCAAGCTCGAGTCGTTAGGCACGCTCGCCGGCGGCATCGCCCACGACATGAATAACGTCCTCACGGTGATCTCCGGAAACATCGGCCTGGCCCAGCTCGAGAGTCCGGCGCATTGCAGCAATCTCCTTTCCTATCTCGGCAAGGCCGGCCACGCCGCGGAGCAGGCCGCGCAGCTTTCCAGTCAACTCCTCACTTTCTCCAAGGGTGGTGCACCAATAAAAAAAATCGCCTCGGTCGGCGATCTCATCCCCCGGGCGGCCGAGTTTGCTCTTTACGGTTCCAACCTGCGCGCGGCAATCGAGATCGAAGAGCACCTCGGGAAAGCCGAGATCGACGTCGGGCAGATCGAGCAAGTGATCAACGGCCTCATGATCAACGCGCGGGAAGCGATGCCTAACGGCGGCGTCGTCGCAGTGAGCGCGGAGAATTTTACGATCCATCGCGAGAGCCCCTCACCGCTCGGCCCGGGCCGCTACATCAAAATCAGGATCGCCGACGCGGGGCCGGGAGTGCCGACAGATCTGGTCACAAAAATCTTCGATCCGTATTTCACGACGAAGCCCGCTTCGACCGGGCTGGGCCTCGCCATTTGCTATTCCATCATCTCGAAGCATGGCGGTTTCCTCCACCTCGAAGGCAACTCTCCGGCCGGCGCAACCTTCGCATTTTATCTGCCCCTGGCCCGGGCCCGAGTCGTCCATGAGCCGCTTCAGCCTAACGACGAAGAGGACGAGCGTCAGCAGCAACGCATCCTCGTGATGGACGACGAAGCCGCGATCCGCGATCTCACCTCCCAACTCCTCGGAACAATGGGCTACGACGTGACCACCGTGCCGGACGGCTCGGAAGCCGTCCGCATCTACGAGCGAGCGCAGCGCAAGGGCGAGACGTTTCAGGCGGTGATCCTCGACGCGACGATTCGCGGCGGGGTCGGGGGAGTGGAAACGATCGAGCGCCTGCGCCGGCTCGATCCCCAGGTGAACGCGATCATTTGCAGCGGGTATTCCGACGCGGCGGCGATCTCGCGTTTTCTCACCTACGGTTTCCGGGGAGCACTTTCGAAACCGTTCACGCGGCGCGAGCTGGCGGACGCGCTGAACAAAGCGCTGGCGGGCAGTCAGCGAAACTAAGCCGGGCTCCGGCCTAGCTCTTGGGCAGCTTTTGCAGTTCCTGCACGAAGGCGGTCGCGCCACCCGGCTGATACCCCAGCTCGCCGACCTTCTTTCCTTCGCCGTTCAACACGATGATCGTTGGAAAACCCTGGATCTCATACTTCTCCGCGAGCTCCGAGTTTTGCTTTTTCACCTCCGGAGCGAGCGGGCTCTTCCGTGGGAAATCGACCGTCATCAGGACGAGGTGATCCTTCGCGTAACTCTGAAACTCGGGTTGCGAAAAAACTTCCGCGTCGAGTTTTTTGCACCAGATGCACCAATCGGAGCCGGTGAAATCGAGGAGGAGAAGTTTATGGCTCGCCTTCGCCTCGGCCTGGGCTTTCGCAATGTCGGAACCCCAGTTCGCCTCTGCCCGGACGGAGACGGAACCGAGAGTGAGGAGGGCGAGGGTGAGAGCGGCGAGCGAGAACGTTTTCACGACCCATCCTTCGCCGAACTCTCGCTGTTCCGCAACTAAGCCGCTGGCGCGCGGGAGCCGCCAAAAGACAAATCGCCCGCAGACCACAAAGGCCCGCGGGCGATCAAAAAAATTGCCCTAGAGGTCAAGCCTAGCGAGACTCAACCGGTCGTTAGGCGGACTAGCTCTTCAAGTGGCCCGAGACGAGTTTTGTCATCTCGAACATGCTGACCTGGCTCTTGCCGTTGAAGACGGGTTTCATCGCGTCGTCCGCGTTGATCTGGGTCCGTTTCTTTTTGTCCTGAAGGCCGTTTTTCTTGATGTAGTCCCAGAGCTTCTTCGTGAGCTCGGAGCGCGGGAGGGGCTTCGATCCGACGATCGCGGAAAGTTTCTCGTCCGGCTGCACGGGCTTCATGAAGGCGGCGTTAGGCTTACGTTTGGTGGCTGTCTTTTTCGCAGGTGTTTTGGGCATAAAGGCTGATTAATCGCTGCTCTGGAGGAGAGCAATACTAATTTTCCCCTCGATGAAAAAAATTCTGCGGCCTTATTTTATACGCTGCACCGCCACGACGGCGAGATCATCGGGCAACGGTTCGCCGTCCTCCGGCGCCGTGCAGCGCATGATGCGCGTGAGCAAAGCCTGCGCGCCGTGGGCGCCGGGCGTGAGCGTCGCGCGCAGCCGTTCCGGGGTCCAGCGCGTCGACTCGTTAGTCGAAGCGCCATAGAGCCCATCGGTATAAAGGAGAAAGCCGTCGCCCTCCTGGAGCTCGATCGCCGTCTCGACAAACTTCGTCCGCTCCAGCAAGCCCAGCGGCGGGGCCTCCGAGGCGACCAGTTCTGCCTCGGCCCGGGTCCGGCTCACGAGGAGCGGCGGATGCCCGGCGCCGACGACGCAGGCGAGACCGGTCGCAGGATCGAGCGCGACACACATCGCCGTCATGAAAGAGCGCGCGCCGAAAATACTGCGAAAGTCGTTATTTACCGCCTCCATGATTTTCGCCGGTCGCGTGTGCTCGACGCTGCCGTGGTGAAAAAGCAGTTTCGCCAAAGTGGTCAGCAAAGCCGCCGCGGCGCCGTGCCCGGTCGCGTCGGCGATCCAGAAAAGGGTGCGTCCGTCGTCCATCCGCAGCCAGCCGTAGATGTCTCCGCCGACCTGAATCACCGGGCGATATGCGGCCGCCACATCCCAGCCGTCGAGACTCGGCGGCTTTTGCGGGATCAACGACTGCTGCGTCAACCGCGCCGCAGCGAGGTCGCGCTCGAGGTTGGCGCGCCACGCTTCCAGTTCACCGTTTTGCTGCTGCAGTTGCTGGCGCAATGATTGCAGCCGTAACTGCGTCTCGATCCGCGCGCGTAGGACCGGGAGATTGATCGGCTTGGTCACGAAATCATTCGCGCCCGCTTCGAGGCAAAGAATTTCGCTCTCCTCGCCGCCGTGACCCGTCAGCATGATCGCGGGCAGTTGCGCCAGGTTGGCATCCGGATCAGCGCGCAGCCGGCGCAACACTTCCGCGCCGTCCACCTCCGGCATGTCGAGGTCGAGCAGCAGAAGTCGCGGCGTGGCCTGGTGCAGGAGATCGAGCGCCTCGACGCCGCTGGCAGCTTCCCGGCATCCGTAACCGGCTTCGCCCAGCGCGCGCAGCAACATCCGCCGGCTCGCCCGGTCGTCGTCGATCACCAGAATATATTCACTTCCCATCCATTCTGATTCGAAAAAGGGCGGCGGGGCGCATCTGTATTTTTGTCGCGTAGAGAGAACAAAGGCATCCTCCAATGGCCAAATAAGCGTTGTCACTGGCAAATGATTGAACTAGAAACTGGTCAGATCGTCCCGGTCATCCCTATGAAACCACCGCTTGCGCTCGCTCTTGTCACGGCACTTTTCATTTCCGCCTGTTCCGAACCGGAACCGCCGCCGCCAAGACATCACACCGCCACCTACCAGACGAGCACCACGCAGACTCAGTACCCCGCGCAGCAGCCGCCGCTGAATCCAGAGGCGCAACCGCCCCCGCCGCCGCCCGACGCGCTCGCGCAGCCGCAGACCTCGCCCCAGCCCGCCGCGACCGCGGAAAGCGTCAAGCCGACCAAGGGTGACATTCCCTACGGGATTCCGGTGCCCGATAAGCCCGGCTTCGTCACCAGCCCCTACGCGCCGAACCAAGGTTACGTCGACGTCCGTGGATTCCCGCCCGGCACCGAGGTGCGCGATCCCTACACGAACAAGATCTTTCTCGTTCCCTAACGAGTCGGGTTTTAGCCTAACGACCGGGCGCGAAACCGCGTCCGACGGACGGCTCCGCCGCGGCGCTGGACATTTCAGCGCAAATTGAGATTCTTCCCCTTCGCTCATGGGGCCGTCGAATCGCGCGGTCGCTGCGAGCCTTTTCACCACTCATGGAAGACCTACGGATAAAGCGCGCGCCCCGGATCGAAGCCGAGATCACCGTCTCGGGTGACAAGAGCATTTCCCATCGCGCGGTGCTGATCGCGTCGCTCGCCAATGGCCCCTGCGTGCTGCGTGGATTCTCGCGCAGCATCGATTGCATGAACACGGTCGAGGCGATGCGCGCGCTCGGGATCAAGATCGAGCAACCGGAGCCCGAAGTGCTCATCGTCCACGGGAACCGGCGGAAACTCACCGCGCCAAAGGGCGAGATCGATTGCGGAAACAGCGGCACGACCATGCGCCTGCTCGCCGGCATCCTCGCGGGCCAGAGTTTTTCCAGCCGGCTCGTCGGCGACGGCTCGCTCTCGCGGCGACCAATGGGTCGGATCATCGAGCCGCTGCGCCTGATGGGCGCGAACATCAGCGCGGAAGGCGACAAGGATACTGCGCCGCTGCGGATCACCGGCGCGCCGCTCCACGGCATCAAATACACGCTCCCGGTCGCCAGCGCGCAGCTGAAGAGCGCGCTCCTTTTCGCCGGGCTTTTCGCCAAGGGCAAGACCACCGTGGAAGAACCGGTCCCGACGCGCAATCACACCGAGCTAATGCTCAACTATTTCCTCGTCCGCACCCAAAGGGACAACGGCGCGGTCAGCGTTTACGGCGACCATGTGCCGGAGTCGCGCGACTTCAGCATTCCCGGCGATCTCTCCTCGGCCGCCTTCTGGATGGTCGCCGCGGCAGCCCAGCCGGGCGGGCATCTTCTCGTTAGGGAAGTGGGCCTGAACGAGACCCGCACCGCGATTCTTGGCGTGCTCGTGCGAATGGGCGCGCAGGTCCGCGAAGCAATCGAGGATGTCGATCAGGTCGAGCCGCGCGGCACGCTCGAAGTGACCGGCGCGCATCTTAAGGCCACCGTGATTCAAGGCCGGGAGATCCCGCAGGTGATCGACGAACTGCCAATCCTCGCCGTCGCCGGCGCGCTCGCCAATGGCACCACCATCATCCGCCACGCGCAGGAATTGCGCGTCAAGGAAACCGACCGCATCGCCGCGATCGCGCACAATCTGCGCTCGATGGGCGCGCAGGTCGTGGAACTGGATGACGGCCTCGAGATTCACGGTCGTGCGCCGCTCCACGGCGCGCGGCTTTCCAGCTTTGGCGATCACCGCATCGCGATGGCCTTTGCCATTGCCGGGATGTTTGCCGATGGCGAGACGGTGATCCAGGACGTCGACTGCGTCGCCACTTCCTACCCGGGTTTCGCGAAGATGCTCAGCCAGTTCGCGAATCCAAAGGGCGACCGGAACACCACGCTGGTGATCAGTTCTCTCGCTCACAACCGCTCCGAAGATTAAGCGATCGTTAGGCAATTTCGCGCCATGCCCGCCCCGGCCGTTCACCGCATTATCGCCATCGACGGCCCGGCTGCTTCGGGCAAAAGCAGCGTCGCACGCGAGCTCGCCGGGCGGCTCGACTTTGTCTACGTGAACTCCGGCGCGATGTATCGCGCCATCACCTGGCATGTCCTCGAGCGCGGGATTGCGAGCGACGACTTGGAAGCGATCGAGGACCTCGCCGAGCACACTGCCTTGAGCTGCGAGCTGCACGGCCGCGATTCCCGTATCCTCATCGGCGGCGTCGACCCGGGGCCGCACCTGCGCGACGACCGGGTGAACGACAAAGTCTCCCGCGTGAGCAGCGTGCCGCGGGTGCGCGACATCCTCGTCGATCATCTCCGGCGTTACGCCCTAACGAATGATCTGGTGATGGAAGGCCGCGACATAGGCTCGGTCGTTTTCCCCGAGACGCCCTACAAATTCTATATCGACGCATCGCCCGATATCCGGGCGAGCCGGCGCGCCGCGCAGGGCCAGCACGATCGCATCGCCGCGCGCGACCAGGCGGATTCCTCGCGCCGCGCCTCGCCGCTCATCATCGCGGAAGACGCGCACGTGATCGACAGCTCAAACCTGACGATCGACGGCGTGGTCGGCGAGATCATTGGCCGGTTGAAACTAAAAGGCCTAACGGTCGCCGCGTGAGTCCCTGGTACGTTTTCGGTTACAACCTGAGCCGGTTCCTCGCGACGGTTTTTTTTCGCTTTCGCGTCATCCATCCCGAGCGAGTGATCCAGGATGGCCCGGTCATCCTCGCGATGAATCACGAGAGCTACCTCGACCCGCCGCTCGCCGGCATCGCCTGCCGACGCGCGATCTATTTTCTCGCGCGCAAGACGCTGCTCGATCTCCCCGTCCTCGGCCCGATCCTGCCGAAGCTCAACGTCATTCCGGTGGACCAGGAAGGGAACGACCGGAGCGCGCTCAAGGCGCTCATCCGCGCGTTGAAGGCCGACCAGGGCGTGCTCGTTTTTCCCGAAGGCTCGCGCACGCTCGATGGAAATCTGCAGCCGGGATTGCCGGGCGTTGGTTTTGTGATCGCGAAAACGCTCGCACCGATCGTGCCGATGCGGATTTTCGGCGCCCACCACGCGTTGCCTCGCGGCGGCAAAAAGATCCGGCTCACGCAGATCACGATCGTGGTCGGTGAGCCGCTGCGCTTCACCGCCGCGGAGGTGGCGGGAAACGGCCGCGAAGTTTATCCGCGCGTGAGCCAGCGGGTGATGGATGCGATCGCCGCGCTCCAGCTCCCGTGACCCGATTTGCCACCGCTGAGCCGTCCCTCATATTGCGCGATGGAAAGTCGCGCGCCCGCTAACGGCCTGAAGTTGATCGTGTTCGTCGTGGGCCTCTTCGCCCTCGTCGCGATCTACGGCCAATGGCAGCATTTTCACCGGGCACTGACCGAAAAGGCGGTCGTCATTTCCGCGCCCGCGGCTTCTCCGAGCACCTCGCCTAACGATCAGCCCTAACGAATACAGCGGACGCAGACAGCCGGCCGCGTCCACTTATTTCGAATAAGGTTGGCTGCGTAAAGTCTGACCTTGATGAAAAATTTTCTTCTTCTGCCATTGCTCGCCGCGCTGGTCCTCGGAGCTGTCTCCTGCGGGAAACAGCAAACCGACGCGGAACGGCAGGCCGAGATCGATCGCCAGGTGCAGCAGCGCCTCGACGCCGAACATCAAGCCGACGCACAGAAGAATCTCGACCAGCGCCAGGCCGAGCTCGACGCGCGCGAACGCGCCCTCGCTGACAAGGAGAATCAACCCGCGAGCACGCCCGTGCCTAACGAGACGCCCGAGCCGACAGCCGCGCGCGCGGTCGCGCCTAACGACCAGGAGGAGAGCGGCTCCTATGCCACCTTTTATCGCAGACTCGATCCCTATGGCGACTGGATTGAGACCGTCACCTACGGCTACGTCTTTCAGCCGCGCCCGGCGGCGCGCTCGAACGACTGGCGCCCTTATACTAACGGCCACTGGGTTTATACCGAAGTCGGCTGGACCTGGATTTCCGATGAGCCGTTCGGATGGGCGACCTATCACTACGGGCGCTGGACGCGCCTCCGCGATGTCGGCTGGGTTTGGGTGCCGGGCGATGAATGGGCGCCCGCCTGGGTTTCCTGGCGGCGCGGAAATAATTTTGTCGGTTGGGCGCCGTTGCCGCCACAGGCACGGTTCAATCGCAGCAGCGGTCTGCGCATTTCTTCCGACAGCACCTACGGCATCGCGCCGGAGCAATACGCCTTCGTGCCGACGAGCGAATTTGGCGGACCGCAAAGCTCGCGCGTGATCGTGCCGCCTGCGCGCAACGTCACGATCATCAACCAGACAACCAACGTCACCAACATCACGGTCAACAACTCGACCGTAGTCGACCGCGGCCCGAGCTACGATGATTTGCGCGCGCGAAGTCATCAGCAGATTCCACGGCTTCGTCTCGAGCGAACGCAAAATCTGAACGATGAAAAGCCGGTGATCCGCGGTGACGTGGTTGCGCTGCCCGCACCTAATATCCGTCCGGCTAAACAAGGTGCGCGGCCAGCTCGGGTGCAGCGGAAAATCGCACAGCCGGTCGAAGAGCAGACCGAAAAGCCTTCAACGCCGATCGCGATCGCGACTCCGACGGCCGTTCCAATCCCAACTGCGAGGCGGCGAGCGTCAACGCCAATTCAAACTCCGTCGCCAACTCCGACGCCAACTCCAACCAAAGCCGCGACACCAACGCCAGCCGCCGCCGCGACGCCGACACCCGCACCGAGCCTTAATCCGCGCGAGCAAAAACGGCAGGAGCACCTGAAAGCGATGCGTGCCGAACGGCGAAAAGAGCGCGAGCAAACGAAAACCGACGAGTCACTCTCTCCTTCCCCGAGCGCGAGCATCACGGAAACGCCTTTGCCGGGAAAAGGACACAAGACTCCGAATCAGCCCTAACGCCTAACGAGTCTGCTGCGCGAGCTTCTGCGCGTAGGCCAGGGTATCGATCGCTTCCGGCGTCTTGTCGCGACGGATCGCCTTGATTCGCGGAAAGCGCAGGGCCAGTCCGCTCGCGTGACGCGTGCTCGGCTGGATGGAATCGAACGCGATCTCGAGCACGACGTCCGGTTTCACCTCGAGATAACGCCCGCGATCGCGAATCGTGTTCCGGCGAAAATGCTCGGTCAGCTCCGCGATCTCGACATCGGTGAGCCCGCTATACGCCTTGCCGATCGGCAGCAGCTGACCGCTCGCTTCATCGCGCACCGCAAAGGTGTAGTCGCTCAGCACGTGATTGCGTTTTCCATGCCCGAGCTCCGCGGCGACCACGACGACGTCGAGCGTCGCGAGCTCCTTTTTCAGCTTGAACCACGACATCCCGCGCCGGCCCGGCGTGTATTGGCTCTCCGGATCTTTGACCATGAGCCCTTCGTTCAGACGCCGGCGCGCCATCTGGAAAGCGCTCTCGATTTCGTCCGCAGATTTGGCGGGTGAAATCTCCGCAACCTGAAACTGCGCCGGGATCGTTAGGCCACGCAACAGCTCGCGGCGTTCGCGGAGCGGCGCTTTCAGGAGTGAGCTGCCGTTTAACCAGAGGAGGTCGAAGGCGACGAAGACGACCGGCACCGCGGCGGACGCGATCGCGAAAAGATCGGCGCCTTCGCTCTTGCGGCCGAGCCGTTTTTGCAGGTCGAAGAAAGTCAGCTTCTTTCCATGCTCGAAGGCCATGATCTCGCCGTCGAGGATCAGCTCGTCGGTAAAATTACGGGCGCGCTCGGCGATCTCTTCGAATTGGCCGGTGATTCGGCGCAGGTCGCGGGAGAAAATTTCCACCCGGTCCGCGCCGCGATGCAGTTGCGCGCGGATGCCGTCGAATTTGTCTTCCACGAAGACGATTGATTCGTTAGGTGGCTCGGCCGCGAAGCGCGCCCAAATCGCTTCCGCGGTCGGCTCGGGGCTCGCGAGCATGCATTTGATCGGACGAAAGAGCGTGAGCTCGGCCGTTGCCAGCTGGCCTGCGGAAGCGAGTCGCGCGGTCTCGCCGATGTCGCCGAGGAGCATGTGCGCTTCTTTCACCTCGTCGAGCGGCGCGGCGAAGGCGCGCGCAATCGCTTCCTCGACCAGACCTTCGCGCAAGCCGATGCGGAGATCGCCGGTGAGTATTTTCACGATGTATTGCGCTTCCAAGGGTGTGAGTCTCGTCAGGTGCGCCTGGAGGATTTCCGTTTTGCCGACCGGGCCGCGAGCGCGGTGGAGATCTTCGAAAAGCGTGTGCGCTTCGCCTAACGACAAGGGCTCGGGGTTGGTTCGGCCTTCGAGCGCTTCATAAGCGGTTTTGCTGGCGTCGCCGTGGCTGCTGGAGATGCGGCGGAGTTCGGCATCGCCGCGCCGGCTGGCGCCAAGGAGCGCGCGATGGATGATCGACCAGCCGGTTTGGACGGTGCGCTGGTCGGTCTGGGCGAAAGGTTTTCCGGTGAGGAAAATCGCGGCGATCGCTAGCTGGTCGTTGCCTAACGAGTGCAGGTAATTGGCGAGGAGCTGGATTTTTTGCAGCTTCGCGGGGGTGGCGGCGATCTTTTCGCCGAGCTCGGCGAAGGTTTGGAATTCGGAGTCGTGAGGTGGCTTGGGAGGTCCCTCGCCGTCTGCGCGGCTCGGGATGACAACCGTGGATTTCGCAGACGGGAGGGTGAGCTCGAGCTGATTTTGCTGGTTCAAGGCCCAAGCCTCGACGCCGCGGTCGCGCAGGTCGCGCGCGAACTCGGCCGCAAAGCCGTGCAGAGTGAGGACACGCTTGGGTTGCACCAGCTCGACGTAGCGGACGAGGTCGGTGTAGTCGGCGTGGTCGGAGAGCGGAAAGGCCGCGTCGACCTGGTAGCGATAAATCGCGTTCGGCTCGACCGCCCAGCCGCTGATCATCGCGACGCGTTTGTTCTTGATTCGCTGGATCATCGGCGAGCGGTTCGCGCTTGGGGGACAAATCAGCACCCTGCCGGCGGTGGCGCCGGCTTTGTAACGCTCATAGTTACAGAAACTCTGGCCCAACTGCTCATAGATGCGCGTCATCCGGAAAACGGAGCCGTGGAGCATCGGCTGGAGGTTCGCCTCGGCGAGGGAGCAGAGGATTTCCTGCGCCTTGCCTAACGAGTAGCCTAACAAGACCGGCGTCGCGCCTTCCTCCAGGGCTTCGCGGCAAAAGGCGACGATCTGTTGCACCACCAGCTCGGTCGGCGGCAGACGGTAGCGCGGCAAGCCGTAGGTGGTCTCCATGATCAACGTGTCGGCCTGGCGCCATTCCGTTCTCTCGGCGGAACGGCCGGGCCGGAGCTTGAAATCGCCGGTGTAGAGGAGCGAGCCGGCGTCGCTCTCGAGCAGGAACTGAGCGGAGCCAAAAACGTGACCGGCTGGCAGCAGCGTGATCCGCTTCCCGCGGACCAGCGTCGGCTGGCCGAACTCGAGCACGATTTCGTTCCGCTCGCCCGGAAGCCGCGCCTCCATCAGCCGCGCGGTCCGCTCCGAGACGATGATCTCGTCGTGCGCGGCGATGTGGTCGCTGTGCGCGTGCGAGACGAAGGCGAGCGGCTTTGGGTCCGCCGGATCGAGCCAGATATTTTCGTTAGGCAAATAAATGCCGCGCTCGTACTGCACCCGGATCACGGACGGAATTTATCCTTTAATCCTGCACTTACACCTGCGCTTGCACGTCTCCTCCATGTGTAAATGCAGGTGTCAGTGTAAGTTTAAAGTCGGTGCGATTGACACCGTCGCGCTCCTCTCGTTTCATGGCTCCGATCTTGAAGCTCGCGCTCGCTCTCCTCTGTCTCGCCGTGGTCGGATGCGCCAGCACGCCGCCGACGCCGCGGCAGGTGGAGAATCCGCGACCGCTCCCGATCGCGCTCGATCCCAACTTTTCCTTCCGCAAGACGCTGCAGTATTTCCTCGACCCAGCGGCGAAGCAGATCCCGCAGTTGGACGCTTCGGTCGCATTCGAGCGCTACTATCGCCTCTACGGAGCGGTCACCGCGCTCGATCAGCGCCAGTTGTTTGGAAATTATTTCACCTTCTTCTGGCGTTCGCGGCACCCGGCGGACGTGACCGTGCGGCTGGAGTACCGGCAGGATAAATTACACGCTTTCACCCAGGCCCGGGAGGTCTCCTACCGGCATGTCCACGGCACCACGCGGACGGCATTCACGATCCTCGGGGACGATTTCTTCGACCACGGCCGAGTCATCGCCTGGCGCGCCACGCTCATCGTGAACGGCCGAATCGTGGCCGTAAACCGATCCTATCTCTGGGAATAGCACTCGTGGAGTGAGACCTTTGCGAGCCGTCCGGCGTCCGCGCGAGCTCGCGCCACGGATCATGAAATGGCTCCTGCGCGAGCCACGTCGGTTGACAGTGTTGGGCAAAATTTTACCTTTCCTTTGTCGTGGAGTCTTCAATCCAAGTAGGCGTCAACGGCCCCGCCGTCTGGGTGCGCGTAGCCGGCCGCGGCAATTTCCTGAATAGCGGGGGGCTGAAGGAGTTTGCCCGCGCCATGGTGAACAAAGGTTATCGCGAGTTCGTCATTGATCTGCAGGATTGCGTAATGATGGACTCGACTTTCATGGGGACGATGGCCGGCATGGCGCTGCGCCTGAAGGAACTGGGGCAGGGCGCGCTCCACGTCGTACATTGCGGGCCGCGCAGCTACGACCTGCTCTCCGGGCTCGGGCTTGACCAGATTTTCGACATTCACGCGAATGGCACGCCCGCTCCGAAATGCCAGCTCCTCGGGAAAGATGGCCCGACGGCGACCGCGGCGGAGATACAAAAGCGCGAGCAAGCCGGGACGATGCTGGCCGCGCACGAGGCGCTCTGTGAGGCGGCGCCGGAAAATCTCACTCGGTTCAAGGACGTTCTCGAATACCTCAAACAAGACCTCCAGCAAGAGAGCCCGGCGAAGTAAGGCTGCTTCGGCTCCATGCGTCTCTTTCTCTTTGGGCTGGTCGTCGTCACGCTGGTCGGCTGGCTCATCAGCTATCAGCGCCAGCGCGGGCGCATCCGGCAGCTCGAGCGCTCGAAGGAAGAGATCCAAGTCGAGGAAAATCTTGTCTTCGATTTTCTCCACGGCCTTGGGGAAGCCTTCCGCGACGTCATCCGGCCACACGATCTTCACCGGCTGATCGTCGAGAGTTCCACGCGCATCCTCGATGCGCACGGCGGCGCGCTCTACATGGCGGATCGGACCGGGCTCCGGCTGGTGCCGGCCTTCATCTCGAAAGGTTGCCCGCCGATGATCGAAGTGCCGGACCGCATTTTGCAGCAGGCGGCGGTTACGCCGATCGCGCTTGAGAGTTATCTGCGCTCGCATTCGATCGGCGCCGAGGAAGGGCTCGTCGGCCGCGTCTGGAAAAATGGCGACGCCGTTCTGCTCGCGGATCTGGCCGACGCGCCGGAGCTCTCGAAGCTGCGCGATTCCGCGCTCGGCGCTTCCTCCGTGATGGTGACGCCGCTGCTCTACGGCCGGCAAAATCTCGGCGTGCTCGCGGTCGCGAATGGCCCGATGAGTGCGGCCTTTACCCCGAGCGAGTTCACCGTTTTCAAATCCATCTCCGAGCAATCCGCCTTCGCGCTCTACAACGCGATCATTTATTCGGAAGCGAACGAGAAGAAGCGGCTCGACCACGACCTGCAGATCGCGCGCGACATCCAACGCATCCTCCTCCCGTCCGAAGCGCCCGCGACCGAAGGCTTCCAGATCGCCGGGATCAACATCCCTGCGCGGCAGGTGAGCGGCGATTATTTCGATTACATCCAGGTGGAAGCCGACCGCCTCGGCGTGGTCATCGCCGACGTCTCGGGCAAAGGCGTCCCGGCTTCGCTGATCATGGCCATCTGCCGGAGCGCGCTCCGCGCCGAAGCACGCGGAAGTCTTTCGCCAGCCGACGTCCTGCGGAAGGTCAATCGGCAGCTCTATCCCGACATCAAGGAGGACATGTTCATCAGCATGGCTTACGTGATTCTCGACCGCAAAAACTCCAGTCTCACCCTCTCGCGCGGCGGCCACGACGCGCCCCTGCTCTATCGCGCGGCGACCGGCGAAGTGACCACGCTGAAGCCGCCTGGGATGGCGCTCGGGATTGACAGCGGGAGTGTGTTCGATAGGGTTGCGGCCGACGTTTCCGTTCCCCTCGCGCCCGGCGATTGCCTGATCCTTTACACCGACGGCATCACCGAAGCGCTCGACGCCAAAGGCGACGAGTTTGGCCCGGAACGGATGGTCCGCTCGGTCCAGGCCAGCGCGCCGGCGGGTGCTCAGGAAGTGATCGCCCGGTTGACGGCCGATGTGCGCGCTTTCGCCGGCGGCCATCCGCAAAATGACGACATCACTTTAATCGTAGTCCGCAAGACATGAAAAACCACCGCCCCGACTCCGCTGCCCGCAAGATCGACGTGACCGACGGCGACGCGCCTAACGAACAATCGACGCCGCCGCCTAACGAACAGAACACCGACGACGAAGGCGCGAATCTACAGGCCGATCTCGAGCGCTTTCGCGACCTTGCGCTCCGCAGCCAGGCCGACTTCGACAACTACAAGAAGCGCGCCGCGCGGGAACGCGAGGACGCGATCAAGTTCGCCAACAGCTCGCTCCTCGAGCGCCTGATGCCGATCGTGGATAACTTCGAGCTCGGCCTTTCCGCGGCGAAAAGCGAGAGCGCGCAATCGCCGATTCTCGCCGGGATGGGAATGGTTTTGAAACAGCTGACCGATTTCCTGGGCGAGAATGGCGTGCAGACGATTGACGCCGAGGGGCAGCCTTTCGATCCCAATCTCCACGAAGCGATCGCGAATGAAGCGAGCCCGACGGTGCCGCAGGGCAACGTCGTTAGGCAAATGCGCCGCGGTTACAGATTAAAAGACCGGCTCCTCCGGCCCTCGGCGGTCGTGGTCTCGAGCGGACCCGCCGCGTAACACTCCTTTCTCCTGCTCCCTTCCAGCCGAACCGAAGATTAGAAGCAAGAGCAGGATTAGGAATTATATTTTTCCGGACATGGCCACCATCAAACGCGACTACTACGAAATCCTGAGCGTTGAGCGCACCGCTTCCGGCGAGGAGATCAAGCGCTCCTATCGCAAGCTCGCGGTCAAATTTCATCCGGATAAAAACCCCGGCGACAGCAGCGCGGAGGAGAAATTCAAGGAGCTCGGCGAAGCCTACGACGTCCTGATGGACGAGCAGAAGCGCGCCGCCTACGACCGCTACGGGCACGCCGCCTTCGCCCAAGGGGGCATGGGCCGCGGGGCGGGCGGCGGCTTCCACGATCCGTTCGATATCTTCCGCGAAGTCTTCGGCGGCGGAGGCGGCGGCGCGGGCGGAATTTTCGAGACCTTCTTCGGCGGTGGCCAGCAGGCTTCACGCGACGGTACCCAGCGCGGTTCCGATCTCCGTTACGACATGCAGATCACGCTCGAAGAAGCGGCCTTCGGCGTGGAGAAAGAGATCGAGGTGCGCAAGCTCGATACCTGCGAGAAATGCGACGGCAGCGGCGCGGCACCCGGCTCACGCGCCGTCACCTGCACGACGTGCCACGGCCGCGGCCAGGTGATCAGCGCCCGCGGTTTCTTCCAAGTCTCGCAGACCTGTCCACGCTGTCGCGGTCTCGGCGAGATCATCGAAAAACCGTGCCGCGACTGCGCCGGCGAAGGCCGGGTCGAGCAGACCAGTCGGATCAAGATCAAGATTCCCGTTGGCATCGCCCACGGCTCGCGGCTGCGTTCCTCGCGCAACGGCGAAGCGGGCGTCCGCGGCGGCGAACAAGGCGATCTCTACGTCGTCGTCCACGTGCAGGAGCACCCAATTTTCCAGCGCGAAGACGACAACCTCTTCTGCGAAGTGCCAATCTCCTTCCCGACTGCGGCGCTCGGCGGCGAAGTGCCGGTTCCGACGTTGGAAGGAAAAGCCACGCTCAAAGTCCCCGCGGGCACGCAGAGCGGCCAGAGCTTCAAACTCCGCGGCAAAGGGATCACCCACGTGAACGGCCGGGACCGCGGCGATCTCTACGCGCGGCTGCTCGTGGAAGTGCCCGCCGACCTGAACAGCGAGCAGCGCCAGAAGCTGGAAGAATTCGCGGCTCTCTGCGGGGAAGAAAACACCCCGCTGGGCAAGAGCTTCCTCGAGCGCGCAAAGGAATTTTTTCGTTAGGGGAAACATCTCTCAGGAAGCCAGGAAGAGAGAGCGAAAATTTGGAGGCCAGAAAGGGGAGAAGCGCTCGTTGGGTGATTTTTCCTGGTTTCAAATCCTCTCCCCTTCCCTTTCTGCCTTCCTGCTTTCCTGAGGGATTCTCTTCTTCATGCACCGCTTCTACCTCACGCCTAACGACTGGCCCGCCGGAGCGTTGCCCGGCCCCGAGGCGCACCATGCCCGCAGCGTCCTTCGGTTGCAGCCGGGTGACCGCGCCGTCGCCTTTGATGGCGCCGGGCGCGAAGCCACCGTCACGATCACCGCGCTCGATTCCAACAGTGTCCACTTCCGCATCCTCCAGGAGACCGCGACCGCACCGCTGCGTTGCCGGATCACCCTTGCCCAAGCCATTCCGAAGGGGAAAAACATGGACCTGATCGTGCAGAAAGCCGTCGAGATCGGCGCCGCCGAGATTTTTCCCCTCCTCTCCGCCCGGACCGTCGTGCAGCTCGACTCGGAGAGCGCCGCGCAGAAGCAGGTGAAATGGCAGCAGGTCGCGATCGAGGCCGCCAAACAGTGCGGTCAAAACTGGCTCCCGCAGGTCCACTCTCCGCGCAGCCCGGCTGAGTTCCTCGAAGGCGCGGGAAAATTCGATCTGCGGCTCATCGGTTCGCTCCAACCAGGAGCGCGGCACCTCAAGGCATTCCTCGCGGAAGCCCCTGCTCGCCCGGCCAGCGTCCTCATGATGATCGGCCCGGAGGGCGACTTCACCCCGGCGGAGATCGCGCTCGCGCGTTCGCACGGCTGCGCGCCGCTCACCCTCGGCCCGATCATTCTGCGGGTGGAGACAGCAGCGATCTACTGCCTGAGCATCCTCTCCTACGAGCTCTTGGCCTAACGAAGTGGCGATAGGGGCAGCAAAACCCCGCGCCGGCTGAGCGGAGAGAAATCGAAGAATCCGCTAGGCGTTAGGCCGATTGCGGCGGACGAACCGCTGTCCGCAGAGCAGAATCCCGACCCCAAGGAGCATGTAAACCGACGGCTCCGGGATGGCCGACCCGACCAAAACGACGTTATCGAGCAGTGCGCCCTTATCCACGCTGGTCGTGGAGTCGTAGATATAGAGTCGAAACTCGATGGGGCCAGTAGCATTCTGAAAGCCGGCCGCAGTAAGCGAGATATCAGCGTGAGTGAAAGCTCCGGACGAGCCAGCTGTAACGGTAACTGCGCCAGCCAAATTAACCGAAAAATTGTCGAGACTGGACCGTGTGAAAATATTCTCCGTCGGGAAAGCGCCGCTATTCGTATAGTTCGCAAAATCAAATGACAGGGTAGTCAGACTCATCATTCCGCCGGGATTCGGAGTGATTGTGAATGTGTAGTAGTCCTCCGCCGTTACCGCTCCGCCTTGGGTGGTGCCGTCGGTCTGGTTTGAACCTACGGCAATGCAGGGCGCAGGATTTCCCCGCAGAGGATCGATCGAAGCCACCCAACCGGGCCCATCATTGAAAACGCTCGCCGCAGTGTTCAGATCCGAGTCGAACGATCCTCGCGACGATCCGCTGAAGCTGTAGTTCGCGAGAACGTCTGCTTGCGCGGCGTTCGTTAGGCCGGCGACTAAAGCAACGAGCACGGAGAGTTTGGCGAGCTTATTCATCAGATTTCCAGGTGTTTGTATTGATTTCCAACGTGCGGACGTTCTCAGGCCACCCCGGTTTTGACAAGGCGACTTTTGTTACGTTTACGTTATCGAAAGTCCGATCGCGTCGCCGCGACTTAGGCAAAAAAGCGCCCCGGTCGCCCGGAGCGCTTTTCGAAAATTTGCTGTTCGCTGTTCGCGCTTAGCGGCCGCGCCGGCCGCCACCGCCGTTGTCGCGGCGTCCGCCACCACCACCGCCGCCGTAGCCGCCTCCGCCGCCACCACCGTAGCCGCCGCCGCCACCCCCGTAGCCGCCGCCGCCGCCGCCGTAGCCGCCACGGCCTCCGCCGCCGCCACCTCCACCCGGACGCGCTTCACGCGGCCGCGCTTCGTTCACGGTGAGGGGCCGACCTTCGACGGTTTTGCCGTTGAATTCGGTAATTGCTTTCTGCGCATCGGCTTCGTTACCCATGGTCACGAAGGCAAAGCCACGCGATTTCCCGGTGAACTTGTCCTGCATGAGGGTGACTTCCGAGACTGCGCCCGCCTGGGCGAAAAGATCCTGGAGATCGGTTTCGGTGGTATTGAAGGAAAGATTTCCTACGTAGAGTTTCGTGCCCATCTGAGTCTGTCTATTTGTTTTGGAAACGCGGCCCGGTCACTGTTCCCGCTCATCGGATTTCAAATCGCCACTGAAAAACTCAACTGCCGATTCACCAACTTCGCGAGCTGCTATTTCTGGCGGCTATGTAAGGTCGTTTCCGGAGTGGCGCAAGCGGAATCACCGCCGCCGCGCGGGAGGGAAAAGGAGACGTTCGTTGGGCGGATTTCCCGGACGGTAAAAGGATCACTCGGCGCGCTTCATCCGTGTCATCCACACAATCCGCGGCTAAACTCGCGGAATGCAGGAGAAACGGCGGCGGGTGGCAGTGGTCGCGGCGGGCGTGGTCAGTCCGCTCGGCTTCGGCCTGGAGGAGACGCGGGCGGCGCTTGCCGCCGGGCGCGATTGCGTCTCGCTGGTCACGCGCTTCCCGGTCGAGCAATGTCGTTGCACGACCGCCGGCCAAGTGGGCGATGTGCGTCTCGAGGAGGGCGTGCCTAACGACCGCCGGACGCGCCGGCTTCATCGCGTCTCGCGGATGATGATTCACGCCCTGCGCGAAGTGCTGGCGCAGGATCCGACTTTTCGCCCCGAGCTCGCGGTGGTCGGCACGACCAGCGGCGGGATGAGTTTCGGCGAGCACTATTATCGCGCACTTCAGCAGCCGGATGTGCAGGCGCGCCGCATCGCGACCTGGATTGCGAATTACCCGCCGCAAAAACCGGCGGTGGACGCGCTCGAAGCCTGCGGCCTCGAAGCCCCCTGCCAGGTGATCGCGAACGCCTGCGCCTCGGGCACGAACGCGCTCGGCCATGCTTTCGAGTGCATTCGCGCCGGCCGCTACGAGCGGATCCTCACCGGCGGTTACGACGCGCTCTCGGAGCTGGTTTTCGTCGGGTTCGATTCGCTGCAAGCCTCGACGCCGGATAAATGCCGGCCGTTCGACGGCGCGCGCAGCGGCCTCGTGCTCGGGGAAGGCGCGGCCCTTTTGGCCTTGGAAAACTGGGAGTCGGCCGAGGCGCGCGGCGCGGAGATCCTCGCGGAAATAATCGGCTACGGGATTTCGACCGACAATCATCATCTCACTCAGCCGCATCCTTCCGGGATCGGGCCGCGGCTCGCGATGGAGCGCGCGCTCGCCAGCGCCGGGCTCGCGCCTAACGAGGTCGATTACGTCAACGCGCATGGCACGGCGACGCCGTTCAACGACGCCGCGGAAGGCCGGGCCATCGCGGAATTGCTCGGTCGGGTGCCGGTGAGCTCGACCAAGGGAATGATGGGCCATTCGTTAGGCGCGGCCGGCGCAATCGAGGCAGTGATCACGCTGCTCGCGCTCCGGCACGGTTTTCTGCCGGCGAACATCAACTTCCGCGCGCCCGATGCCGAGCTCGGGCTCGACATCATCGCGAACACGCCGCGCCCGGCCGCCCCGCGCGTGGCGCTCTCGAATTCCTTCGGGTTCGGCGGCACGAACGCGACCGTCGTCCTGCAGAAGTGCGCCGCATGAGTGTGCGGCTGGCCGGCTTGGGATGGGTCACGCCGCTGGGGAGCACCCTGGAGGGCGTGGGAGAGAAATTGCGCGCGGGTGAGTGCGCGACGGCGTCGTCGTTAGGCGAGAGCGCGGGAGAAAAGCCCGCGCTCGCCTTTCGCGTTCCGCCCGAGGCGGTCGCGGAAGCGGCGCGGCAACCGCGGCTCCGGCGTTCGAGCGCGATCTCGCGCTTCGCGGTCGTCGCGGGCCTGGCGGCGTTGCGAGACGCTGGACTCGAGCTGGATGCGGCGAGCGCGGCGCGAACCGCGCTCGTCTTCGCGATCTCCAACGGCGGCGTGATTTACACAAAACGCTTCTTCCACGAGATCGTGCAGTCGGGCGCGCAGGCGGCGAGCCCGCTGCTCTTTCCGGAGACGGTTTTCAACGCGCCCGCCAGTCATCTCGCCGCGATCCTCGGGATCACCGGCGCGAGCTACACGCTGGTTGGCGATGGGGCGGTCGGCCTGCTCGCGCTGAAAATGGCCGACGACCTGATGGCCAACCCGGAGCTGGACCGCGTCCTCGTGGTCGGCGCGGAAGAGGTGGATTGGCTGCTCTGCGACGCCTACCGGCAGTGGCGGCTCCTGCGCGCGGCGCCGCCGGTCGAGCCGTTCGTGCGGCCGCCGCGCGGCACCGTGCTGAGCGAAGGCGCGGGCGCAATTTTGCTTGCGCGCACGGGCACGGTGGCGTTCGCGCGGATTCATCCGGGCGGAAATTTTGCGCGCCAGTGTGAACTCGTCAGGCAACTGGATAAGATTGGGGCGGACCTGGCCGCGAACGGGCCCGCCGACCTTTTCGTGGCGAGCGCCAACGGTACCTTCATCGACGCCGCCGAACAGACGGTGGCGCAGAAATATTTCCCGGCGGTCACGATTCAGACGCCCAAGTCGTCGTTAGGCGAGAGCGTCGCCGCGGGCGGAATCTGGCAGGTGATCTGCGCCGCCGAAGCGCTCCGTCGGCAGAAGCCGTCCCTAACGAACGGGGCAGAGCTGAAACGCGCAGTCGTCACCACCTGCGGGTTGAATCAGCAGGTCGCCGGACTCGCGCTCCATCTGTCATCCTGAACCGGCGCAGGCGGCGAAGGAGCTCGCAGACGTCGGGCGAAGCGCCATAAAGATCGAGGTCGAGCAACGCTTGCGAGATCCCTCGCCGCGCTGCGCTGGCTCGGAATGACTAGACTAGCCAGCGCGCGGACCTTAGGCGCTGACCTTTTCCGCTTTGCAACGCTCTCGCTGCACCATTACCTTCGCCGTCCGCGATGCGTAAGCTGGTTTTCCTGCTCCCATTCCTGCTCGCCATCCCCTTCGTTTCGGCGGATCCCCTCAAAGGACCCGGCGCTCTCCCGATCGAGATCAACGCGACCGGCGGGACCACCTACGAGAATGGTCTCGCGACCGCGCGCGATAACGTCGCGATCCATTTCGGAGATACCGACATCTATTCCGACTTCGCCCAATACGACTCGGCGAAGCGCGAGCTCCTCCTCCGCGGCAACGTCCGGATCTATCGCGGCGTTTCCCTCTATCGCTCCGAAGAGGCGACCTACAATCTCGACACCAAAGCCATCCAGGCGCACCAGATGCGCGCCAGCACTTATCCCTACCTCGTTTCCGGCGAGACGGTCGACAGCGCGTCCGACGCGGAATACAAAATCACTCACGGCACTTTCACCACGGACGATTCGGCGAAGCCGGATTTCCAGTTGAAGTCGCGCGGAATGCGGATTTATCCGGACGACCGGGTCATTTTTCGCGACGTCACTTTCTATGTCGGGAAGGTGCCGATCTTCTGGTGGCCCTATCTCTACCAGCCGCTCGATCAATCTTTCAGCTACGCGATTGCGCCGGCTTATCTCAGTTCCTGGGGTCCGACATTGTTAGGCAAAATCACCTTCCCGATCGGGGAGAAAATCAGCTCGACGGTTCGGCTTGATTACCGCGTGCGGCGCGGCGCGGCGATCGGTTTCGACTCGGATATTCAATACGGGAAGGACGACAAGAGCCGGGCCAAGATCGTCACTTATTATCTCCAGGACCAGAACCCGGAACTGAACCGCACTTCGATCCCGCGAGGCGGCATTCCGGCGAGCCGTTATCGTCTCTCCCTCGAGAATCACGGCCACCTGACGGAGGATCTCGACTTCACCGCGGACATCAACAAACTCAGCGACGCCTACATCCTGCAGGATTTTTTTCCCTCGGAGTTCAGGGTCGATCCGAAGCCGGATAACAACGTCGCGCTCACCCTGACGAAGGAGAATTATGCGCTCACCGCCTTTGTCCGCTATCAACTCAACGCCTTCTTCGAAACGACGGAACGGCTCCCGGAAATCGACTTCGACCTGAAGCGCCAGCCGCTTTGGCACACCGGCCTTTTCTACGAAGGCGAGAGCAGCCTCGTGGAGCTGAACCGCAACTTCCCGACCGGCTCGGCCTTTCAGGACTACAGCTCGTTCCGCATCGATACTTTTCATCAGCTCACCTATCCCGGGACGTACTTTGGCTGGCTCTCGATCGTGCCGCGGATCGGCTTTCGTGAGACTTTTTACAGCAAGACACGCGACCTCGGGAAAACCCTTTTCCCCACCGATCCGACGGGGCCGGAGTTTCCGCTGGCGAATCCGACGATCGACCCGAACGTGAACCCGCTCTTCCTCGCCGGCGACACCTTCCGCACGGTCTTTAACGCCGGGCTCGAGGCTTCGTTCAAAGTCTCGCGCGAATGGGAGCAGGTGCAGTCGCGCCCGCTCGGCCTGGACGGCCTGCGCCACATCATTCAGCCTTACGCGAATTTCTCCTACGTCTCGAACCCGACGGTTGATCCGCTCTCGATTCTCCAGTTCGATCGCTACCAGGCTTCGACCAAGCTCAATTCGATCGATTTCCCGCAATACACCTCGATCGATTCGCTCGATAACTGGACGATCGCGCGCCTCGGCGTGCGCAACCGCCTTCAGACCCGGCGCGACGACTACACATTGAACTGGCTCGAACTGGACACCTATTTCGACGTGAACATCGTCAACCCGTTTGACCCGACGCAATTCTCCAACGTCTTCAACAAGCTCACGATCACCCCGGTGCCGTGGGCTTCGCTGGTGATCGATTCGCAGTTGCCTCTCCTCGACAAAGGCTTCACCGAAATCGACACCAGCCTGCGCTTCCAGCCGACGGCCAACACCCAGATCACGCTGGGCCACCGCTACTTGGACGATAATCCGTTCTTTCTCAACAGCAGCCTTTATACG
The DNA here is from genome assembly GCA_963831805.1 of uncultured Verrucomicrobiae bacterium. Taxonomy (GTDB): domain Bacteria; phylum Verrucomicrobiota; class Verrucomicrobiia; order Chthoniobacterales; family UBA10450; genus Palsa-1392. The sequence goes on from CAWHRN010000006.1 coordinate 103,440, forward strand.
ATCAGCGGCTTCTACCGGATCAATGACAACTGGGCGGTCGGCGCGCTCGAGCAATACGAAGCGACGACCAACATCTTCGAGCAGCAGCGTTACGAAATTTATCGCGACCTCAGCAGTTGGGTCGCGTCCATTGGAGGGATCATTCGGAATAACGGCGGAGTAAAGGAATACGGCGTCCTCCTCACTTTCACCCTGAAAGCGTTTCCGAAATTCAGTTTTGATTTGAATTTCGACCCGGCCGGGACCAATCAAACCAACCCCTAACGACCTCGGGGCTTTCCGCATTTCAGTTTTTCAGACCTTCAGCTTTTTCAAAAATGGACCTCTCAATCATCGGCTCCGGTTACGTCGGACTTGTCACCGGCGCCTGTTTCGCCGACGTCGGCCACAACGTCATCTGCGTCGATAACGACCCGCGCAAAGTCGAGTCACTTCAGCAGGGCAAAGTGCCGATCTACGAACCCGGCCTCGAGGAGATCATTCATCGCAACGTCTCCGCGCAGCGGCTCCGTTTCACCGGGAGCATCAAGGAAGGCGTCGACGACTCGCAGGTCATCTTCATCGCCGTGCCGACGCCGCAGGATGCCGACGGCAGCGTCGACCTGAGCTTTATCGAGAAGGTCGCGCGCGAAATCGCGAGCGTGTTGAGCGACTACCGCGTGATCGTGGACAAGAGCACCGTCCCGGTGAAGACCGGTGAAAAAGTCGCGGAGACGATCAAGCGCTACAACAAGCACGGCGCGGAGTTCGACGTCGTCAGTAACCCAGAATTCCTTCGCGAAGGTTGCGCCGTGGCCGACCTGATGAAGCCCGATCGCATCGTCATCGGCGCCGCCAGCGAGCGTGCGATCGATTTAATGAAGAAGGTCTATGAGCCGTTCATGGCGCCGATCCTCGTCACCGATATCAACAGCGCCGAGCTGATCAAACACGCCGCGAACTCCTTTCTCGCGCTCAAGATTTCCTACATCAACGCCGTCTCCGCGATCTGCGAAGCGAGCGGCGCTGACGTCGAAAAAGTCGCCGACGGCATCGGCATGGATCAGCGCATCGGCCGGAACTTCCTCAACGCCGGCCTCGGCTATGGCGGCTCCTGTTTTCCGAAGGACATCGCCGCCTTCATCACGATCAGCGAGCAACTCGGCGTGCCGTTCAACCTGCTGAAGGAAGTGCAGCGGATCAACGCCAGTCAGAAAGATCGCTTTCTCAAGACGGTGCGCGATGCGCTCTGGGTTTTGCGCGATAAGAAAATCGCGGTCTGGGGTTTGAGTTTCAAACCGGATACCGACGATATCCGCTCTTCCGTCGCCATCGAGCTCGTCGCCGAGATGCTGAAGGAAGGCGCAAAAGTTACCGCCTACGACCCGAAGGGGATGGAGAAAGCGCGTGACCTGAAAGCGCTCGAAGGCGCGAGCCTAGCGAACAGCGCGATGGAAGCGCTGGAGGACGCAGAGGCGCTGATCATCGCGACGGAATGGGCGGAATTCGCCAACGTCGATCTCGCCGCGGTGAAGGCGAAAATGCACACCCCGATGATCTTCGACGGCCGCAATCTCTTCGACCCCGAGACGATGCGGAAGCTCGGCTTCCACTACACCTCGATCGGCCGGCCGCACGCGAAATAGGCGTGGAAAAATCCGCTCGGTCGCTCGCGCTCGCCGCCTTGCGACACTGGCGCGAGGGCCGCGATTTTGCCGATAAAATCGTCGCGGAATTGTTTGGCCGAAGCACGCTTGGCAGCGCCGATCGCGCGTTTGCGCTCGAGCTTTTCTACGGCGCGCTCCGCAATCTTTCGCTGCTCGATTTCTGGATCGCGCAGCTTCGACCCGCATCCGTGGATCTGAACTCGCGCGACCTGCTCCGGCTCGGACTCTACCAAGTTCTACTCCTCGAGGCCGCGGCCCACGCCGCCGTCTACGAAACAGTCGAGCTCGCGCCGCCGCGCGCTCGCGGATTGGTCAACGCGCTCCTCCGCCGCGCGCTCCGCGAACGGGAGAGCCTAACGAGTGCGGCGGCGCAACAGCCACTCGCGGTTCGCTATTCCGAGCCGGAATTCCTCGTCGCGAAATGGACCCGGCAGTTCGGCGCGGAGACAGTGGCGGAGCTTTGTCGCTGGAACAACCAGGCGGCGATCGTGCACGCGCGGATCAATTCCTTGAACATCAGCGCCGCGGACTTTGCCCGGAAATATCCGGAGAGCGTTTCGTTAGGCCCGCGCGCCGGCTTTGTCGCTCTGCCCCACCCTGCCGCCGCGCTTGCGAACGGTGATTGTTACATTCAAGACCCAAGCACGACGCTGGCCGCCGAACTGCTCGCGCCCACGCCTAACGAGACCGTGCTCGATGCCTGCGCCGCGCCCGGGGGCAAATCCGCCCAACTCGCCGGCCTGATGAAAAACAGCGGCACTCTCATTTCCGCCGACCGCGACGAAGCGCGCCTCGATCGGCTCCGCGAAAATCTCAACCGACTGGGCGTCGCCAACGTGGCGATCGTGCGCTGCAACTGGCTCGACCCAGACTCGATCCGTGCGGCCGCGTTTCAGGCGCAGACTTTTCATAAAATTCTGGTCGACGCGCCCTGCAGCAACACCGGCGTAATGCGCCGCCGGGTCGATGTCCGCTGGCGGCTGCGCCCGGATGATTTTAGCCGGATGCAGTCGCAGCAGCTGACGATCTTGCGGAACGTCGCGACGCTCCTCAAGCCGGGCGGCTCGTTAGTCTACAGCACCTGCAGCCTCGAGCCGGAAGAGAACGAAACGGTCGTCGCGCGTTTCCTCGAGGAGCAGCTGGCCTTTCGCCTAACGAGCTCGGAACAGAGCGTGCCTTGGCGTGATGGCTGCGACGGCGCGTTCGCGGCGCGACTCGAACTTTCCTCGTGCGCATTGTAGCGGCGATCTACGACCATTGCGTGATTTGCAACACTTCCCGGCGATGGGATGATGACCGCCTATGCAAGACGATCGTTTCGACAAGCTCGCTTCTCTCTTAGTTAACTATTCCACCGACCTCCAGCGTGGCGAAAAGGTCTTGATCGAATCCTTCGATTGCCCGGAGGAAATGACCATCGCGCTCATCCGCGCGGCCCGAAAAGCGGGCGCGATCCCCTTCTCCCAAATCCAGCGCGCGCAGGTTAGCCGCGAGCTCGCGCTTGGCGCCGAAGAGAAGCAACTCGACCTCGTCTCTGCGCACGAGCTCGCACGGATGAAAAAAATGGACGCCTACATCGCGATCCGCGGGAGCCACAATATCAGCGAGCTGGCCGACGTGCCGATCGACCGATTGAAACTCGTCGCGAAGAAAATGCGGCCAGTGCAGGACCAGCGGGTGCAGAAAACAAAATGGGTCGTGCTCCGCTGGCCGACGCCCGCGATGGCTCAGCTCGCCGGGATGAGCACGGAGGCGTTCGAGGATTTCTTCTTCAAAGTCTGCACGCTCGATTACCGCAAACTGCAGCCGGGCATGAAGGCGCTAAAGGCGCTGATGGAAAAGACCGACAAGGTGCAAATCAAGGGACCGGGCACCGATCTGCATTTCAGCATCAAGGGCATCTCCGCCATCATCTGCGGCGGCGATCGCAACATCCCCGACGGCGAAGTGTTCAGCTGCCCGGTGAAGAACTCGGTCCAGGGCCACGTGACCTTCAACGCTCCCAGCATTTACCAGGGCATCGGCTTCGACAACATCCGGCTCGATTTCCGCGACGGGAAGATCGTCGAGGCGACGAGCAACCAGACGAAGAAGCTGAACGAGATGCTCGATTCCGATGCCGGCGCGCGCTACATCGGCGAGTTCTCGTTCGGCTTCAATCCCTACATCCGCGAGCCGATGCGCGACATTCTCTTCGACGAGAAGATCGCGGGCTCGTTCCACTTCACGCCCGGCCAGGCTTACCAGGAAGCCGACAATGGCAACCGCAGCCAGGTGCACTGGGACATGGTTTGCATCCAGCGGAAGGAATACGGCGGCGGCGAAGTCTGGTTCGACGACGAGCTGATCCGGAAGGACGGCGAGTTTTTGCCGAAGGCGTTGCGCTCTCTGAACTGGAAGAACTTTCGTTAGGCGAAACGGGTAAGTTTCTGTCGGACGCCGCTCGTTAGGCTAAATTCAATTCACGGCCTGGCGGCCCGCGGCATCACCGAGCGGGTTGAGCTGGATCATCCCGATCTCCTTATTGCCGTCCAACTGCACGTTGCCGATCTCGAAGATCGCCGCCCCCTCGAGCGAGCCCGGGCCAGTGCCGGGGAGTTGCAGTGCCACGTTCTTCGAGGTCGCGTTCAGGACGACCGAGGCGACCTCAAACGAGGGTGAGAATTCCACCGTCGCGATTTGGAAGGAGGCCGTCATCAGGACCGAGGCCTGACCACCCTGTTGCGTCGGGGTCAATCGGACCGGCGAAGCGGAAGATTCCGGGACGAGATGGAGCCCGGAGATTTCAAACGAGGGCGAAGTGAGCGGCGCCGGCCCCAGCGTACCGGAAGGCATCAGCCGGATAACGCCGAGACTTGCCCCGACGCCGAGCTGCACGCTCGCGAGCGCGAAGGTCACCTGCAGGTTCAGCGCCGGGATCGGCTGCGCGGAAGGCGCGAGGCGCATCGAGACGATTTTCGAGATCGGCTTCAATTGAAGCGAGCCAATCTTGAAGAGCGGGGTCAACTGCAACGACGCGATCTCAAGCGAGAAGGTCAACTGCACGGCGGTCTGGAGCGCGCTGGCCGGCGGAGCGCCGGCGGGAGTGGGGCGAGGTTCATTAGCGGCGATGACGGGAAGCGGCGCCTGAGTGACGGCGGAAGGAAATGACGAGGGTGGCGTCGGTTTGGTGGTGATGATCTTAGAAACAATCGAGGGGGGTTCGAGGGAGGACTGGGGCGTTGCGTGAGCCCCGGCAATCGCTGCAATTGCAGCGGTTTGCGGTTCAAGAGGAACGGGGTGTCGCTCCCGTTTGCTGACCGCGTCGGTCAACGTTTGCGCGGGTTTCGCCGGCTCAATTTTAGCGGTCGGCGCGGGTTTCGGAGCTTCAGTTTTCGCGGGCTCCATTTTCGTAACCAGAGTGGGCTTGGCCGGGTCCTGCCTTGCAACCGGCACCGGCGCAGGTTTGCTTTCGGGCGCGCCCGGTTTTGACGCGAATCCGGTCGGCGCGCTCGGCGCCACGGATTTCGCGCTGGGCGCAACCGGCGGCTTCGGTTCGACGGCGACGGGAACCTTATTCGTCAGCGGCGCCCTCGGCTCGGCAATGATCGTCGGCGGCGGGGTAACCGCAGCCTTGGCCGGCATCAGCCGGGAGAGGAACGCGGACATCCGCTTGGCCGTGACAGCAATTTCCTTCTCCTCTCGGGCCGGAGCCTTCGGCGGGATCACCGGAGTCTTCGGAACAACGGGCGGCGCCGGTTTGGGCTCGGCCGTCTTCGCGGCCACGGGCGCGGGAGCGGCCTGCACCACCGGCGGCGGAGTCTTGGGCTCGTTAGGCGAGGCACCGACGACGGGCGCGGATGCTTTCGGGGCTTTGGCGGCAGCGACCACCGGCTTCACCACGGAGACAGATTCCGCGGGCTTGTCAGGCGCAGGAGGCTTTTTCCCGGCGAGATCCGGGCGCGCTCCGATCGCACCGGAGGGCCGAGCGGCCGCGCTGACCGTTGGTTCGTTTCCTTTCAACTGCACCGAAAGTTTCGGCGGACGGACTTCCAAGTTCTCGCGGGAAACGCGGCGTTCGTCGCGGGTCGGTGCCCCGGTATCGCGGAAGCGCTGCCCGGTCAACGGCTGCGACGGTGCAGAGAACGAAGCGGCCGCGCCGCCGCGGCGCCATTGCTGCACGATCAGCCAGCCGATCACCAAGCCGCCGAGGAGCAGGCCGGCAATAAGAAGCGTCCGAAGCTCGATCCGATCGGCCTTCTCAGCGGGAGTTGGTTGCGACCGATCTCGAATTTGAGCCGGCGCGAGAGCGGTCGCGGCTGGCGAGACGGCCGGGCTCCGGTTCGCGATCGCCGGCGCGGACGCCTTCGGCACGGGCGCCATCGCGGCCGATTTAAACGGAGCAGATTGAGTCGGGAGGGAGGCGACAGCGGCTGGAGTTGTTTCCGCCACGACCACAGCGGCCGACGAAGGCGACGTTCCCTTTGCCAAATCCCGCGCCGGTGCCGAAGCCGCGATCGCGGCCGCGGTATTGCTTGCGACTGGGGCCGCCACGGTCTTCTCGGGTTCAGGACTGGTCGCTACCGACTTCGGCATGGAATCCCCTTCGCCAAGACGCAGCGCGGGAGTTGGTCCCGGGGGCTCTGCGTCCGCCTGGGCAAGCGCGGCCGTGGTCGGCGCGGCTTCTGGCGTGCGTTTGAGCCAGCCGAGATCGTAGAACGCGTCAGCGAAGACCACGTTCAAGGCGGTCGAATAAATCTTCTGGGCCGACTTGATCCAGTCGCTGCCCTGATCGCGATTGTCGTGCTTAAACGACCACGCCGCCTGCGCATAGTAGAGCGCCGGCGTGTCGCCGGTAAACTTGAACTGATCCATCATCTGCTGCGCCTGTGCCTCCTTGCCCTCAAGCAGAAGAGTCATGAAAATTTTGTATTTGATCAGCTGCGCCGCCTGGTTCTTCTCACCGCCGGGCGTCTCGGCGAAGAGCTTTTCAAGTCGTTCTCTCGCTTTCGCGTAGTCCCGTTCCTTGAATGGGATCTGCGCGAGATTGTATTGCGCCTCGCGGAATTTCGGATCGGCATCGGTCGCCTCCCGGAAAGCTTTTTCCGCTTTGTCGAACTTCTGCTCCTCCAGGTAAATTTCGCCTCGGAGATTAAGCGCAGCCGCCTGGTTCGGCGCTCCCGCGTCCGAGAGATCGAGGAACTTCAGCGCGGTCGGGAAATCCCGCTGCTGGAAAGAGCGTTCGGCACGCTCGAAGTTGGCCTGCGCGTCCGCTTTTAACCGGGCCGTGCGCTCAGAAGTCGAAGTGATCTCGAGCGCCGCGCGGGGCTCCCCTTCCGGCTTCTGCAGCCAGCCGATCTCGTAAAACGACTCGGCGAAAAGCTTGTTGGAGGACGACGGATATTGCTCCTCCGCGGACTTCATCCATTTGTCGGCCTCCTTCTGGTTCTTGCGGTGGAGCGCGAGCGCGGCGTTCGAATAATAAAGCGCCGGGCTGCCCTTCTCGCCCTTAAACTTACTCATGATCGAGCCGGTCAGGTTCTCTTTCCCATCGAGGACGAAGGTGAGGAGGATTTTGTATTGGATGAGCAGGCTGGTCTCGCCCTTCGACTCGTCGCTGTTCCCGGCCGCCAATGCCTCGAAGCGATTACGCGCCTCGGGCCAGTCTTTTTTCAGGAAGGGGATCTCGGCCAAATTGAATTGGGCGTTCCAGAATTTCGGCTCGATCTCAAGCGCCTTGCGCAGCGCCTTTTCCGCCTCGTCATATGCCCCTTTCCGCATGAGCACGACGCCGCGCAGATTCTGCGATTCCGCGAGATCGGGCTGCCGCGCGTCGATCGCGTCGAGCGCCTTGAGCGCGGCGTCGTAATGATCGGCGTCGAATTCGCGGAACGCCTTGCTATACATCGTCTCCAGCTCGGTCTTGCTCGGCGCGACGCTCGTGGCGGCAAACGAACTCAAAGCGAGCAGCGAAACAGCGATGACCAGAGGGAGCCTCATGACGCGTGCAGCAGACTGTCGCCAGTTTAACATGACAAGTTTATTAATCCTCATTCAATCACAGGTAAAAGGGGCTTTAATCGCTCGATTTCGCGCGGCCACAAGCCGGTTTCCACCCGCAACTCCCATTCCCACCGCCGATGATTGACTGGGCCACGTGGCAACCCCGGCAACTCGCCAACCTGTGCTTCGTCCTGCGCGGCGGGGAGATTCTGCTCATCCGCAAGAAGCGCGGTCTGGGCGCGGGAAAAATCAACGCGCCCGGCGGCAAGATCGATCCGGGCGAGACCGCGCTCGATTCGGCCGTGCGCGAGACCTTCGAAGAAGTCGGCGTCCGCCCGCTCGATGCGGAGCGGCGCGGCGAGCTCCACTTCCAATTCCGCGACGGGTTCAGCCTGCACTGCGCGGTTTTCCTCGCGCGGTCGTTCACGGGCGAGCCGCACGAGACCGACGAAGCCATTCCGCTCTGGACTCCGCTCGACGCGATCCCCTATGACGAAATGTGGGCGGACGATCGCTACTGGCTCCCGCTCCTGCTCCGCGGCGACAAGTTTGCCGGCTTCTTCGAGTTCGACGGCGAGACGCTCTTGAACCACCGAATCATCATCGGTGAACGCGAAGCCCAGCGGGAAGAAGGCTAAACTCGCTGCGCCGGAAGAGTCGCCGCGTGATCGAGCGCGAGCGCGGCGCTTCCGATAACCCCGGCGTCATTGCCCAGGGCCGCGGGCACAATCTCGAGCTGCTCGTGAAAAATTTTCATCGTCCGCTCGGCGATCGTTTTCCGGATTGGTCCGAAGACATATTCGCCGGCCCGGGCGACGCCGCCGCCGATCACGATCCGATCCGGATTCAAAAGCCAGACGATATCGCAAATCGTGATCCCGAGATGGAAGCCGATCTCTGCCCAGAGGTCGCGCGCGATCTCGTCCCCGGCGTCGGCCGCGTTCTGCATGGCGAGCGGACTGCATTCCTCAGCGTTCTTCGTTAGGCCAGCCGCCGCGTATAACGCCTGCGCGCGCGCCGCGATTTGGTTGTTGCCAACATATTTTTCGAGCGCGCCGAAGTTCCCGTAATGCCCCGGCACACCCTGCGGGTCGAGCGTCATCTGGCCAATCTCCCCCGCGCCGAGCTGACTCCCGCGATAAAGTTTGCCATCGAGAATCAGGCCGCCGCCGATGCCAGTGCCGAGTGTGACCAAGACCACGTTAACGCCGTTGCGCCCCGCGCCGTAAAGCCACTCCGCGTAGGTCGCGGCGTTCGCGTCGTTGTCGATCGCCACTGGCAGGCCAGTCCGCTCCTCGAGCAACGTCGTTAGGCCAACATCCTTCCAGCCGGGCACGTTCGAGAGTTCGTAGACCCGGCCGTTCACGCTATCCACCATCCCGGGAAGACCTGCGCCGAGCGCCGCGACTTCCGGATGTTTGGCGCGCAATTCCTCCACCGCCCGCACCACCGCGGCGAGCAAAGCCTCCGCGCCCACGTGATTCCGCGTCGGGATTCGCTCGCCCAATTCCACGATCTTCCCATCCGCCACCACGCCCGGCTTCACGCTCGTCCCGCCGAAATCAATCCCGATCGCTTTTTTGTTCATGGCGCAGTTTGCCTAACGGGTGGCGAGATTACCGACAATGCGCAAACCCTCCAAGGTCAAGTGCGGATGGACCGCATCGATCTCCGGCATTTTCTGCGCGATCAGCCGCGCGTAACCGCCCGTCGCCACGACCTGCGCCTTCCGTTTTCCGAACGCTTCGGCCGCAATCTTCGCGAGGATTTCTTTCACCAAGCCGCGGTAGCCAAAGACCGCGCCCGACATCATCGCGGCGCGGGTCGATTTGCCGACCGCCGCACGTGGCTCCGCGAGCGTGAGCTCCGGAAGCAGCGCGGTGCGGTTGTAGAGATAGCTGGTCATCGCCTCGAGTCCGGGCGCGATCACGCCGCCGACATAACAGCGCTCCGCCGAGACGACGTCGAACGTGACCGCGGTCCCGAAATCCACCACCACCGCTGGGCAACCGTAAAGCGCGGCGACGGCCGCCGCGTTCGCGAGCCGGTCGGCACCGATTGTGCGCGGATCCGGATAATCCACCCCCACGCCGAGCGAGCTCTTCGCCGTGACAAAGGTCACCGGCGTTTTCCCCGCGGCTTTGCGGATGAGCGCATCCTTTTTCGGCACGACCGAGCAGACCACGATTCGCTTCACTGCACGGGCGCGCAGAATCTTGCCTAACGAATCCACTTCCAGGTCCGGCGTCGGGATGCGCTGGGTTGCGCCCAATTTTTCGGTCGAAGCAAAGGCGATCTTCGTGAACGAATTGCTCACGTCGACCAGCAGGTAATCGGTTAGGCGCTGCGGCATAACGAGCGCAACAAACACCGCCGCGTCCCGCCGCACAACCGGCGCGAACTTGCGACGCCGGAACGCTCCGCGTAGCCTCGCCCTCGTGAGAAAATTGGTCCACCGTCCGCGCCGTCTCCGTCGCACCGCGGCCCTTCGCGACCTCGTCCGCGAAACGATTCTTACGCCTTACGACTTCATTCTGCCGCTTTTCGTCAGCGAGAAAATCACGAGCCGCCGCGCGATCGCGAGCATGCCCGGCGTTGACCAACTCGCGCCCGACGAAGTCGCCGCGGAAGCCGCCGGCGCAGCCGAACTCGGTCTGCAGGCGGTTCTTCTTTTCGGGATCCCTAACGAAAAGGACGAACGGGCTTCCGGCGCTTTTGCTGAGAATGGCGTCGTCCAGCAGGCCATCCGCGCGATCAAGGCGCAGACGCCCGATTTGCTCGTCATCACCGATGTCTGCCTGTGCGAATACATGAGCCACGGCCATTGCGGTGTCGTTAGGCAGGATGGCGATCATTTCCATGTTCTAAACGACGAGAGTGTCGAGATCCTCGTGCAAACTGCGCTCTCCCACGCCGCCGCCGGCGCCGACCTGGTCGCGCCGAGCGACATGATGGACGGCCGCATTGGCGCGATCCGCGAAGCGCTCGACGCCGCGGGTTTTGATCAGACCGGGATCATGAGTTACGCAGCGAAATTTGCCTCGGCCTTTTACGGGCCCTTCCGCGAGGCCGCGGAGAGTCCGCCGCAATTTGGCGACCGGCGCAGCTACCAGATGGATCCCGCAAACGCCGAGGAAGCGCTCCGCGAGACCGCGCTCGACGTCGCGGAAGGCGCCGACATCATTCTCGTGAAACCGGCGCTCGCTTACCTCGATATTTTGTGGCGGGTGCGCGAGCGTTTTGGCCTAACGACCGCAGCATATCACGTCAGCGGGGAGTACGCGATGGTCAAGGCCGCCGCGGCCGCCGGCGCGCTCGACGAACGCGCCGCCGTCCTCGAAATCATGACCGGAATCAAGCGCGCCGGAGCCGATCTCATCATCACCTACTGGGCACGGGAACTGGCCGAGTGGACTCGTCGTTAACACTCGTGCTCATGCTCGTGATCGTAATCGTGCTCGAAGGATGGCGACGAAAGAGCAAGCACGAGCATGAGCACGAGTAGATCCGGAGAAACCGCCGCGCACCTCGAGCTTAAGCGGCTCGCGCTCGTCTGGGCGCAGGAAAACGGTTACCCGATCGCGGCCTTCGAAGTCGCGTTGCCGAAATGCAATTACCGCGCCGATGTCGCGGCCTATCGCCCGCAACGCGACGGGGCCGTCGGCGTGACCGCCGTCTTCGAGTGCAAGCAATCGACGCCCGATTTCCGCCGCGACGATTGCCGCAGCCCGCACACCCTCGCGCGGCTCGAGTCCTGTTACCGGCGTCGTCAGGTGCTGGAGAAACACCTGCGCATCCACTACCCGACGTTGCGCGGCGGCGACACCCTTTTCCCAGAATGGGAAGCGCACGATTTCGACGCGATCGAACACCGCGGCTATCGGCGTGTCACCCGCGAATTGGCCGCGCTGCAAAACCAGCTCCGCGACGGCCGGAAGTTTGAAAAGCTCAGCCGCTACGCCTGCGCAAACCTGTTCTTCCTCGTCGTGCCTAACGAATTCCTGCGCGAAGCCGAGACGCCGCTTGGCTGGGGTCTGTTAGTTGAGAAAGCCGGCTGCCTCACGATGCAACGCAAACCCGCCTGGCACGACAGCGCGGAAGCGGCGCGCCTGCGCATCCTCCAGAAAATCGCGGCCGCCGGCACGCGTCTGCTCAACCGGCAGCAGGGCCTGGCACCGATCGGATCTTTCGATAAAGCTCGGGCCGGCGATGCGCAAAAATCGTCATTCGCTCCCGCGTCGCCCGCAGCACCTCCGGCGATAAGTCTGCCGTGATCAGCGCTTCGCGGTCGGGCGAGGCCGCGGCGAGGACGGTGCCCGTGGGATCGATGATCATCGATGAGCCGCAAAAGGTCAGGCGCTCATCCGTCCCAACTCGATTCGCAAGCACGAGATAACTCTGGTTTTCCACCGCGCGCGCCGTCGCCAGCAAGACCAAGTGTTCCAGTCGGGGGAAAGGCCAGGCCGACGAAACGACAAAGGCGTTGGCCTGATGTTCAATCGCAAGCGTCCGGTAAACTTCGGGAAAGCGCAGGTCGTAGCAAATGCTGAGGCCGAGTTGAAACTCGCCGAGGCGCGCGCTGCTCAAGCTCTCGCCCGGGGTGAAGCATTCTCCTTCATTCGCCAGGCCAGCGGCGAACAGATGCGCCTTGCGATAACTGCCGGCAATCGTTCCCGCGGCATCAACCAAAACCTGAGAGTTATAAATCACTTCTCCCACTCGCTCCGAAACGCCGCAGACGATGCCGAGCGAAAGACGGCGCGCGATCGCCTGCAACTCCGGAACCGCGCCTTCGCTCCAGGTCTGCGCGCTGGCGCGAATCACGGCGATGTCGTAGCCGGTATCGGCGACCTCGGGAAAGACCACCAGCTCGGCGCCGGCGGCTTTCGCACGCTCGGCGAACTCGCCGATCTTGCGCAGGTTTGCCTCCACATTCCCCAGAGCGCAGACCATCTGAGCGGCAGCGACTTTCATGGCGGAACGCTCCACTGATCTCGGCTGAATTCCAAACGACGCGTGGATTTCACCGTTACCAGTTTGTCATCCCGATCCGGCGCAGCGCGGAGAGGGACTCGCAAGCGTTGTTCGAGCCCAATCTGGTTCGGCGGCTCGCGCGACGCTTGCGGGATCCCTCGCCGTCTTCGCGACTCGGGATGACAAACTGGGGTCGGCCAAAATGGAAAGCGCCGCTCTGATGGCGCGGATTTGCATCTCGCGATGACAGACCATCGCGCTCCACTGCCACTCGCTTTCGCTTTGCCTCAGCCGTGTCATCTTTTCTACACCTCTCTCTCCGAATGAAACCGCAGCCACCTTCCGCGCGCGGTGCGCAGCATCGCTTCCCGATCGTGCACGCTTGCTTCCAGGGAAGTTTCCGGGACTGGCGCAGCTCCTCCTGGCCCGGCGGCGACGACGACTCGCCCGCGCGCCGGTTCAGCCGTTTCAATCGAGAGCTCCTCGCCGAGTCGCGCCGGGAACGTCAGCGCGAGATGCTGGTCTTCGGAGTGGTCATGCTTGTCGCGGCCTGGCCGGTCTGCGGGATGGTCTGGGATGTGGTGAGCCTCTTTTTTCACGGTCACCTCTTCGGGTCCTAGCCCGGGGACGCGGGTTCCCGACGGCGTACGCTTTGTCATCCCGATCCGGCGTAGCGCGGAGAGGGATCTCGCAAGCGTTGTTGAGCTCCGACCTTGTTTCGGCGGCTCGCGCGAAGCCTGCGGGATCCCTCGCCGTCTTCACGACTCGGGATGACAAAGGTTTGAGAGGGCTCGACTCTCTCGCCTAACGTCCCCGTTCCGCCCCGACGCGCCCGTTTTCACCACGGTCGTGCCTGGCTCGCGCACGAGAAACTCGTCGCGATAACGCGGTGTCGCTTCCGGGGCGAAGCCGTGGCGCATGATGTTTTCGGTCACGATCCGCGGGAGGAGGAACTGCAGCAGATAATCGCCGTCACCGGCTTTGGTTCCGCCGCCGCTCATCTTGAAGCCGCCGAACGGATGCCGCCCCACGACCGCGCCGGTGCAGGAGCGATTAATGTAAACGTTGCCTGCGACCAACTCGCCTTTCACCCGCTCGATGTTCGCCGGGCTGCGCGAAAAGAAGCCGCCGGTCAGCGCGTAGTCGGTGCCGTTCGCCACCTCGAGCGCTTCGTCGAGATCGCGCACTTTGATCACGCTCAGGACAGGTCCGAAAATTTCCTCCTGCGCGATGCGTGCGTTCGGTTTCACATCAGTAAAAATCGTCGGCGGAACAAAGTAACCGTCGTTAGGCACATTTTGCGCTTGGAACGCGAGCGTCGCCTCGCCCTTCGCGCGCTCGATCGTTTCGAGAATGCGCTGATGCGCCACATCATCGATCACCGGGCCGACCTTGATCCCAGGATCCTCCGGATTTCCCACGCGCAAACTCGCCGCCGCCGAGAGCAGGCGTTCCATCACGCGATCGTAATTTTCCTCCATCACAATGAGCCGCGAGAGCGCGGAACATTTCTGGCCCTGATAACCGAAGGCCGAGTAAATCGAGTCAATGATCGCCTCGTCGAGGTCGGCATCGGAATCGACGATGACCGCGTTCTTCCCGCCCATCTCGCAGATCACGCGCTTCAATTCGCGCTGACCCGGACGGGTCTTGCCGCCTTCCTCCCAAATCTTCAGGCCCACTTCGCGCGAACCGGTAAACGCGATCAGGTCGACATCGGGATGATCGACGAGGTGCGCACCGATCACGGCGCCGTCGCCATTGAGAAAATTGAGCACGCCGGCCGGCACGCCCGCTTCCTCGAACATCTCCATGAGCAGCGCGCCGCAGATCGCCGACTGCTCGGCTGGTTTCATGATCACCGTATTGCCCGTGACGAGCGCGGCCGAGGTCATGCCGCAAAGGATCGCGATCGGGAAATTCCAGGGCGCAATCACAAGCGCGACGCCGCGCGCCCAGTAGTGCCGATAATTCTCTTCCCCGGGGACGTGCTGGGTGAGCTGCGGCCGGCCGAGGCGGCGCATCTGCTGCGCGTAGAAAAGGAGAAAATCCATTGCCTCGCGAATGTCGCCGTCGGCTTCCGCCCACGGTTTTCCGACTTCGTAAACTTCGACCGCGGAAAGCTCGAAACGGCGCCGTTCCATGATCGCCGCGACCCGCTCGAGCAACTGCGCGCGATGCTCGACCGAAGTGCGCGACCAATGATCGAACGCCGCGCGCGCCGCCTTGACCGCGCGCTCGGCTTCGGGGATGCCGGCGTCCGCCACCTGGCCGACGATTTCGTTAGGTTTACTCGGGTTGACCGAGGACAGCCACTTTCCGGTGGTGACGTGTTCTCCTTTAATCGTTAGGGGATATTCCCGGCCAAAACGACTGCGCGCCTCGCGGAGCGCGGTGCGCATTTGTTCCTGGGTCTGGTGATGGACGAAATTCACCAGCGGCGCGTTTTCATAGCTATCGCCCGGCGGGGTCTCGAGGTCGCCATCGAGCTCGAGCGGCGGCAGGGACCGCGCTTCACTCGTGATCAGCTCGTTCGGATCGCGCAGGAGCTGCGCCGTGGAAAGATTATCGGAGAACTTCGCCCGCAAAAATCCTTCGTTGGAAGTGTTCTCGAGCAGTCGCCTGACGAGGTAAGACATGCCCGGGAGCAGCTCGCCGACCGGCGAGTATTCGCGCACCCGGTAACCCATCTCGACCAGGGCGCGCTTGATCGGGCCGGCCATGCCGTAGAGGAGCTGAAACTCGAACCGGCTCTTCTCGATACCTAACGAATCGGCGTAAGCCATCGCATGCGCGATCGAGCGCACGTTATGCGAACCGAAAGCGGCTGTGACAACGGACTCGTTATCCAGCAGCACCCGGGTGCAGGCCTCGAAATTCGCGTCGCTCTCCGGCTTCTGGAGATAGACCGGGCAGACCCAGCCGTTCTGCGCCGCGACGATCTTTTCGTAGTCCCAGTAAGCGCCTTTCACGAGCCGCACCGCAAAGCGCGTGCCGCGCTGCCGGCCCCAATCAATCAGCGCGCGAAGATCCCGCTCGGAGTCGCGCAGGTAAGCCTGGATCACGATCCCGGCGTGCGGCCAGTTCCGGAATTCCTCCTCCGTGAAGAGACTCTTGAAGAGCTGGAGGGTCGCGTTCTTATGCGCATAACTCTCCATGTCGAAATTCACGAACGCGCCCACCTCCTGCGCGCGGCGCAGGATCGGCCGGAGCTTCGGCGCCAGATGGGCGACCGCCTCGTCCGGATCGGCCGGATTCATCTGCGAATAGAAGGCGGAGATCTTCACCGAAAGATTCACCACCGGAAAGAGCTCGACGTTTCTGCCTAACGGATCGGTCCAGCCCCGGGTCTCCCGCGAGAGGGTCTCGAGCAGTTCCATCGCGCGGGCCGCGTATTCATCCGCTTCCTTCTCGCTCACGACCGCTTCGCCTAACAAGTCGACGGTAAACCCGATCTGCTCCTTGCGTTTCGCGCGCAGGGTTTTCATCACGTCGCTGCCGTCGCGCCCGGCGATAAACTGCCGCGCCATCCCGGAGACGTTGCGGCGCAAAATGAAAGCGGTCAGCCAGGGGAAAATGCCCGCGGCGCGCAGGCCGGTCTTCATCATCGGGATGAAGCTGTTATCCATCCCGGCGAAATATTCGCGCAGATGCTCGACGATATCTCCGGAGCGGCGGAGAGAGGCGAGGACGTCGACGAAGCGAAACATCTGCACCTTGAATTTTTCGTCGCGCATCGAGAAAGCCATCATCCGCTGGTAAAACCATCACGCAACCTGGCGTGATGCCAGGTTGTGCCTATACGCTCAGTGGGGCCTCCTATACTCTCAGTGGGGCCTCCTATACTCTCAGTGGGGCCTCCTATACTCTCAGTGGGGCCTCCTATACTCTCAGTGGGGCCTCCTATACTCTCAGTGGGGCCTCCTATACTCTCAGTGGGGCCTCCTATACTCTCAGTGGGGCCTCCTATACTCTCAGTGGGGCCTCCTATACTCTCAGTGGGGCCTCCTATACTCTCAGTGGGGCCTCCTATACTCTCAGTGGGGCCTCCTATACTCTCAGTGGGGCCTCCTATACTCTCAGTGGGGCCTCCTATACTCTCAGTGGGGCCTCCTATACTCTCAGTGGGGCCTCCTATACTCTCAGTGGGGCCTCCTATACTCTCAGTGGGGCCTCCTATACTCTCAGTGGGGCCTCCTATACTCTCAGTGGGGCCTCCTATACTCTCAGTGGGGCCTCCTATACTCTCAGTGGGGCCTCCTATACTCTCAGTGGGGCCTCCTATACTCTCAGTGGGGCCTCCTATACTCTCAGTGGGGCCTCCTATACTCTCAGTGGGGCCTCCTATACTCTCAGTGGGGCCTCCTATACTCTCAGTGGGGCCTCCTATACTCTCAGTGGGGCCTCCTATACTCTCAGTGGGGCCTCCTATACTCTCAGTGGGGCCTCCTATACTCTCAGTGGGGCCTCCTATACTCTCAGTGGGGCCTCCTATACTCTCAGTGGGGCCTCCTATACTCTCAGTGGGGCCTCCTATACTCTCAGTGGGGCCTCCTATACTCTCAGTGGGGCCTCCTATACTCTCAGTGGGGCCTCCTATACTCTCAGTGGGGCCTCCTATACTCTCAGTGGGGCCTCCTATA
>CAWHRN010000007.1:0-223412 GCA_963831805.1 uncultured Verrucomicrobiae bacterium
CCATGCATTGCTTCAAGTAGCCGGTCTGTGAGCTCTTGAAGGGTTTCCGTCGCCGTCGAATCAACATCTCCTGGAATTGGAGATTCCAGGAACTCACGACACTCAGGGGTTGCTCGCAATCAGGAAGTGTCTGGTCGACCAAAAGAGCCCGAGAAGCGTCAGTGCGCACGACGCGATGAGCGCTCCGAAGGCGTCGCCCGCTATCAAGCTACGGCACAAGCGCTGGAATGGTGATCGCTAGTACTGCCCGAGGAGACGGGGCAATCGTGTGCCCTGACCAGCCTGACAAGCGGAGATGTCTTCGCGCGTACTCGTAGAGGAGCAGGTTCTGGATGACCATCGAGATCGTCCACGCTCCGGCAGCCCCTGATGCTCCGAACGATGGGACCAGGACGAAGGCAGGTACGAGCATGCTGGTGACCGCGATGAGAGCGATTGCGAAGTTCACGCTGCTGCGACCGGCCATGAGTACGACCCCTCCGACCGGCCCTGTTGCCACGTTGACCAGGGCACCGATCGCCGAAAGCCTCAGCCCGGCCCGGCCACCCGGAAGTTCTGGGCTGGCGATCGCCAGGAGTGTGTCCGGGTACATCAGGAGAATTGCGCACATAGGCAACGTCAGCGTGAATAGCCATATGGTCGTGGTCGCGAAGATGCGCTGGAGATCCCGCCGGCTGGTTTTGTCCAAATGCGGAAGCGAGGCGCGGCAGCATGGCCGTTGTCACGGACTGAAGGAGCATCCCAGTGCCCATCGTCAATCGGGTCAGCCGACGCATAAGTTGCGGCCTGCGCGGGGCCAGAGATGGCACCAACCATGACCGTCAGCAGCCAAATGCTGGAAGCCAGCACCACTTCCTCGAGGCCTCGCGGGATGCCAAAGCGCAGCATCTCTGCGCGCGCTCGCGACCGTTCCAGGTAGGCGTCACGGAGCAGTAGATGCCGGCACGCCTCAACGAGCCGAAGGAATGAACAGCCGCAAGCGCGCAACAGATAACGGCAGGTCCTGTGATGGTCCATGCCAAGGCTGTGTCCCCAGCACCCGCCGACAAAACGGCCGACACTCCGACGACTCTCAGAACAGGCTGGCCACCTAGGTCGTACCACGCACCCGCGGCGGGCTCATCGACAGCTCGGGAGATCGCTGTGAAGACCCGAGTGAGCACGACGAACGGCACCGACAGCACCATCCCCGCCAGTAGGGCCGCGAGAGCCTCTCGATGAGTTGGACTCGTTAGGAGCTCTGCCAGATCGCCCGAAGTGGTGTAGCCGATGATCGCAACGACTGTCGAGAATGCCGCAACGGGCAGCACCGTCGTCCAAACGCTTGCAGATGCATCGACGTCGTCGTTCCGGCGGATTTGTGCGATCAGGCGTGTGATCGTCATTGCTCCACCGAGACTGCACAGGATGGAGGCCCCAGACACGAGCGCTAGCGCCTGGAAGTACAGACCACCGCGATCCACTCCGGCGCCACGCACTATCAGGATCAGGAGCACCAATGTGGCGACCGCTCCCGGGGATGGACCCTGTGGTCGTCACTACGCTGCCGCGCACGATCTCGCGTAGGTGTGACTCGGATCGCCTTGTCAGGTCGCCGAGCCGACTCATAGCCGAAACGCGAGCGCGTACCCATGGCCCGAGTCAGCCACTCTCTTGCGCTCCGACCGGGAGCGGGTGCCTGAAGATCATTGCCGCCCCACGAGCGACTGCCAGACCTTCCGCAATCTCGGCTCGGTCGCGCTCTACGACGCCACCTCCGACACGCATGATGACCTCACCAACCACGCTCCACCAGAAGTGCGATGTCCGGGAGCCGTGAATGCGGTTTTCCCGAACCCACCGATGAACCAGCCGCATGCGCTCCAAAGCAAGGTCCGTTTTGGCTATGCGGTTCACGGGACTGGAGTAATGCACCATCGCCGCATTTCGGAGCAACGGCCAGCGGGTGGAGATCTCGCGAGACTGCATAGCTGAAGAAGAGGTCCTCGCCAATGCTGTAGCCCTCTAGCCGGTCGTCGAACCGAATGCCCTCAATCAGCGACAGCCGATAGCTCATGCAACCTCCGGACAGCCGTTCCGGGCGGGTTGGAACGTCGTCGCTATAGTGCGCCATGGTGGATTGACCGGAGGAGAGAACTCTGCCTGGAACGTCCGAATACAGACGAAACAGCGACTTTGCTTTGACGTAGCGGGGTGTCGGGTGGTTGACGAGCACGCCACCAACTCCGGCAACCTTGGGCTCGCGCGCAAATACGGCATTGATCTCATCGAAGTAGGAGGGCGAAACCTCCGAATCGTCATCGATGAAGTGCACAACTTCGACGTCCGGCTGGTTCTCACGGATCCAGTCGATGGCCTGGTTGCGCTGCCGGGCGAGCCCCGGCGCGCACGTCAGCAGGCTGGACTGCGTGGACAATGAAACGACTTCTCGGACACCCTCAAGCGAGGGGGACGGTGCTCGCATCCGCAACCAGCACCGGCAACTTCGGTGAAGCCTCGTGCACGTACCTAAGGGCGTTTGCCAGGTCGCCGGGCCGGTTGCGCGTGCAGATCACCAGCACGGAATTGACGCTCATCGCGTGAGACGTCCCGGCTGCCTCGGTGTCGCCCTGTGTCACGGCCAGAACCTCCTGAGTTCTCGAGGGGCCATGATCTGTCATTGGGCCTCACGCTGCGTGCGCATCTGATCCTAGATGGCTCATGTGATCCATGTGTGCAAACCGCAACGGGTGTCGTTGGATCCTGATGTGTACCCATCGACCTAGACGTGATCGCGTGGTCCTGCGCCTCTGTTGAGGCACCATTCTGTCTCGAGAACGGAGCCGGGGCTTCACCGAACGTCCCCTCACGAAGGTCTGGCTGACCTAGAGTATTTGAACGTGAGTGTTTCCGAGCTTGAGGCAGTGAGCTCTGCGCCAACCCTGAGCGCGCGCCACGCGAAAGCTTTGACCTGTACCTTCGCCGTCTGCCTCATGCTAGCCGCGACACGGTGGGGGTCCGTACCGTAGGGGTTTCGCCGCTCTTCTGACAGATGTGTTGATCCTTGGGTCAGTTGCCGATCGTTTCATCGCCAGAAGTCTGTATCCGGAGCGCGCCGCCCACATACGTACTGGGTTCAGATCATCGCCGCCCGGGATGGTAGTTGCGTTCTTGGTCTACACCATCATCCGCATGCTCCTTTCTGGGTCATGGACTGGGACTGTGACATGGCTGCGAGACGGGGCGCCATATCTGTATGTGGCACTCGCATTGGTCTGGCCCACGCCATTGGAAGGGCCACCGCAGCGGATGTGCGCAGGACTACGCGATTCGTCTGGATCGCTCTGACCTTTCACCTTGCGTGGACGTGTCTCGTCGGACCGCTGTCCGCAACAAGTTCCTTAGCATCGCCGCGCACCTTTATGGCTGGCGGTGTTTTCTATGGCAAGCCCGACATTGACTCAGCCATTCTCGGAGTGACTGCGGCGCTCTTGCTGCGACGGCTCCTCTTGAGTCCGGGGCGAGGACGAGGCTGGGCCCTGTTGGGTCTGGTTGCAGCGGCGTACAGCCTTTCCCACTACGAGCCGGGCCGGGTTCATCTCAGTGGTTCTTGCAATCGCCGCATCACTCGGGTTCGCATATCTGGCGAGTGGCCGCTCAGCGCTCAAGCGGCTTGGGATCGTGGCCCTCGTCCCGGCGGCCGCGGTGACCGCCCTGACGCTCCTACCTTCAACAACAGTTGGCTCTCGGCTCCTTGCAACCGTTCAACCGGGAGATTCCAGCAATGCCGCAGCTCAGAACGCCGAAGGCACAACCGAGGCGCGGCGCCTGACGTGGTCAGGGGTGATCGATTGGACAATGAGTGAGCAGCAACGCGCCCTGTTCGGGGCGGGCATGGGCGTTGACTTTCTCGCCGAATCGGGCACTCTCCACTACCTGGAGGGTACGGACTACAAAGGGGTCCGAAGCCCTCATGACTACTTCATCGGTAGTTTCGCCCGTCTGGGCTTCATCGGGCTAGGTCTCATCGTCGCAATCATTGCCCAATTGGCCCGCCGAATGATCAGATTCCGGCGCCGGATCGCGGAAGACGAACTCCTAACGTTTGCAGCGCTGCTCGTGATCGCGATGATCCCCGTGGCGAAGTCTCGGCGTCGTTCTGGAGGCACCGTTCGGCGCCGTTCCGTTCTGGTGGGCAGCAGGGCTGATTCTGGCCTTGGCACCCGGCCGTGATGTTGCGCCAGATCAAGCCCCGAGAACCGCCGTCGTCCATTGCCGCACGGTAGGTGGCAACAAGCGACGCAAGCCCTGTTGCCGGCGTGTTGTTCCGCTCGTACGACGTGCGGGCGGCGGCGCCGCGGGACCGGGCCTCCGTGTCGGTGATCGACGTCAGCGCCCGCGGCCAGCCCCTCGGCGGCTCGGGTCCACGACCCAGCCGTGTCTCGTCGTCGCACGATGGTGCCGACGCTGCCACCCGACACGGTCAGCACGGCGCGCCCGCGACCGAAGGCCTCGGCCACGACGAGCGGGTAGCCCTCGAAGACGCGCGACGGGACGACGACGTACGCCGCGTCGGCCATGGCCTGGGCGACGCGCTCGGGGGAGACCTGGCCGAGCCAGGTGATGGTCGGGTCGACGTCGCGCGGCCGCGACCACGAGGTCACGCAGGGGTCCGTCGCCCGCGACGACCAGGCGCTGCTGGGGGTCGAGGCCGCTGCGGCGAGCCAGCGCCCAGGCGTCGAGGAGGCGGTCGATCCCCTTGGCCTCGTCGAGCCGCCCGACGTAGAGGACGTCGCGGCCGGGTCGCCCGGCGGAGCCCGGGTCGGGCACCCAGGTCGGGCGGACCGTGATCCGGTCGGCGGGAAGGCCGTAGGAGACAGCATGTCGCGCATGAACGGCGTGAGGGCGAGGTAGCGGGCCACGCCCTCCCGCCAGGTACGGCGATGCGCCACCATCCCGATCGAGACCGGGCACGCGTCTGGAGCCGGGAGTCGCGGTAGCAGCCGTGCTGCACGGCCGGCAGCCCGAGCCGGGTGCCGACGCAGTCGGTGCAGACCTGGCCGTCGCGCAGGTGAAGGCCGTTCGCGCAGCCGTGCCGGTAGTTGTGCACCGTCTGGACGACCGGCACGCCGTGCTTGCCTGCTACCCGCACGACCGCACGGCGAGATCAGTGGCTGCACCTGGTGCAGATGGACGACGTCGGGCCGCGTGCTGACCAGGAGGCGCTCGAAGCGGCGTACGCCGGAGGGCGAGTAGATCGGTCCCGGCGCTGCACGCAGCACCCCGGCGGGACCGCCGGGGATCGTGTCGGAGTCCTCGAGCATCTCGACGACGTCGACACCACCGTCGCGCAGGAGGCCGATCTCGGCCGTGACGAGCTGGTTCTCCCCGCTCGGCGCGCTGGACCGGTAGCAGGTTGTGGGCGACCAGGACCCGCATGCTCAGGCGGTGGCGCAAGCGCGGACATCACGAAGCGCGGGTTGCCCACCAGGTAGCGGCGCCACAGGCGCCGCGGCTCACGGCCAGAGCCGGTAGACCCACTCGAGGCCGGAGCCGTGCAGGAACGCCGGCGCCTCGGAGACCGCGCCGGACCAGAAGTCGAAGGCGGCACCGACCGGCACGATCGGCAGGTCGAGCAGCGGCGCGAGACGTCGTACGACGTAGTCCTGGTTGGGGGTGCCCAGGCCCGACCCAGAGCACGTTGGCGCCGGAGGCGCGCACGCGGACCGCGAGGTCGATCAGGTCCTCGTCGGTCAGCGGAGCGAACGGCGGGGTCTCGGTGCCGACGATCGACACGCCCGGCACCGCCATGACGCAGCCCGTCGGCCATCCCGTCGGCCACGCCGTCCTTGCCGCCCCACAGGTAGTGGCGCGCGACGCCGACGCCGAGGGCGGCGACGGCGCCGACCAGCCCGGGACCGCGGACGGGCCCGGACGTCGCCCTGGGTGCGGCCGAGCCAGGCGACGGGAGTGCCGTCGGCGAGGTTGAGGTCGCTGGCGAGCAGGGCGTCGCGCAGCAGCGGGTCGCGGTCGACGAGGGAGAGCGTGTAGGCGTTGCACAGGTGGACCTGGAGGCTGGTGGCCGACGCGGCTGCTCGCACGATCTGCTCGGCGGCGGCCGCCGTGTCGAGGTCCGCGATCGGGATGCGGCACACCGGGTAGGTACGAATCTCGACGCGCGGTCGGTGCACGCGGCGCCAGCGGCGGTTCGAGGGTGTCGGTCACAGGGCGACGATGACACGCAGCGCCCGGTTTGTTCGTGGAATATCGCGGCTGGGGGCCCTCAGGTGGCCAGGATCACCGAGCCGACGCGACCGGCCATGCGGGCGCGCCCGAAATGACCAGGTGCACCACCCGAAATGACCATGCGCCCGTGGTCCGGTGGTGAACAATGACCGAGTCCTCCCCCCAGCGACTGGAGCAGCTGTGCCTCGAGCACTCGATCACCGGCATCACCGGCCAGGACGGCTCCTACCTCGCCGAGCTGCTGCTCGGCAAGGGCTACGAGGTGCACGGCCTGATCCGCCGCGCCTCGCCGTTCAACACCGGCCGGATCGACCACCTCTACCGCGACCCGCACGAGCCAGGACGCGCGGCTGTTCCTGCACTACGGCGACCTCACCGACGGCGCCCGGCTGGTCACGCTGCTGCGCGAGATCGACCCCGACGAGGTCTACAACCTCGGCGCGCAGTCCCACGTGCGGGTCTCCTTCGACGAGCCCGAGTACACCGGCGACGCCACCGGCGCTCGGCACGATGCGGCTGCTCGAGGCGGTCCGCGATGTCCGGCGTCGACTGCCGCTTCTACCAGGCGTCGAGCTCGGAGATGTTCGGCGCGACCGCCGCCGCCGCAGAACGAGGACGACGCCGTTCTACCCGCGCTCGCCGTACGGCGTCGCCAAGGTCTACGCGCTACTGGATCGACGCAGCAACTACCGCGAGGCCTACGGCCTGTTCGCGGTCAACGGCATCCTGTTCAACCACGAGTCGCCGCGGCGCGGCGAGACGTTCGTGACCCGCAAGATCACCCGCGCCGTCGCCCGGCATCAAGGCCGGCCTCGCAGGACCACGTCTACCTGGGCAACCTCGACGCCGATCCGCGACTGGGGCTACGCGCCGGAGTACGTCGAGGGCATGTGGCGGATGCTGCAGGCCGACGAGCCCGACGACTTCGTGCTCGCGACCGGCGACGGCGCTACTCGGTGCGCGACTTCGTCGAGCGCGGCGTTCGGCCACGCCGGCCTCGACTGGGAGAAGCACGTCCGGTTCGACGAGCGCTACCTGCGCCCGACCGAGGTCGACGCGCTGATCGGCGACGCCGGCAAGGCCGAGCGAGCGCTGGCTGGAAGGCGCACCGTCGACGGCCAGCGAGCTCGCCCAGATCATGGTCGACGCCGACATCGAGGCGCTCGCGCACGAAGGCACCGCCTGGATCGACCACCCCGACCTGGACGGCTGGCCGGCCCGCCATGACGGCGGACCGTGACCGCGCTTCGAGCCCGGTCCGCTCGACCGCGACGCCACGACGTACGTCGCCGGACACCGCGGCATGGTCGGCTCCGCGATCTGGCGCCGGCTGGAGGCGGCGGGCTTCACCGACCTGCGCGGGCGATCGTCGTCCGAGGTCGACCTGCGCGACCGGGACGCGGTCTTCGACTACCTCGCCGAGATCCGGCCGCGCTACGTCGTGCTGGCCGCGGCCAAGGTCGGCGGCATCCTCGCCAACAACACCTACCCGGTCGAGTTCCTCTCCGACAACCTGCGGATCCAGACCAACGTCCTCGACGCGGCCCTCGAGCAGCGCGTCGAGCGGCTGCTGTTCCTCGGCTCGTCGTGCATCTACCCCCGGCTCGCGCCGCAGCCGATCCGCGAGGACTCCCTGCTCACCGGCCCGCTCGAGCCGACCAACGACGCCTACGCGATCGCCAAGATCGCCGGCATCCTCGGCGTCCAGGCGGTCCGCCGCCAGTACGGCCTGCCGTGGATCTCCGCGATGCCGACCAACCTCTACGGCCCGGGCGACAACTTCTCACCCACCGGCAGCCACGTGCTGCCCGCGCTGATCCGCCGGTACGACGAGGCCCGCGCGGCCGGCGCGGCCGACGGTCACCAACTGGGGCACCGGCTCGCCCGCGCCGCGAGTTCCTGCACGTCGACGACCTCGCCGACGCCTGCCTGCACCTGCTCGAGCACTACGACGGGCCGCAGCAGGTCAACGTCGGCACCGGCAAGGACGTCACGATCACGCGAGATCGCCGAGCCTCGTCGCCGACGTCGTCGGCTACGAGGGCGAGACCGTCTGGGACACCAGCAAGCCCGACGGCACGCCCCGCAAGCTGCTCGACGTCGGCAAGCTCCACGACCTCGGCTGGACGGCCCGGACCTCGCTCTCCGACGGCCTCGCCTCGACCGTCGCGTGGTACCGCGAGCAGGCAGGACGGCTCCGCGAGGTCGGTTAGCGCTGACCCGGCAGAAGTTCACTCGGGACGACGCTCACCCGGGAGAACTTCACGCCGCAGACCGGCCAGGCACGCGGCCTCAGTCGTGAACGTCTGCGGGGTCAGCGCACTGGGCTGTGAACCTCTGCGGGGTCAGCGCTCTAGCTGCCCGAGTTGATCATCCCGGCGCCGACGGTGACGCCCGGTGGCCTCGTCGATCAGGATGAACGAGCCCGTGGTGCGGTTCTTCGAGTAGGGGTCGCACAGCAGCGGCACGGTGGTGCGCAGCTGGACGCGGCCGATCTCGTTGAGGCCGAGCTCCTTGGTGTCCTGGTCGCGGTGCAGGGTGTTGACGTCGAGGCGGTACTGGATGTCCTTGACCAGGGCGCGGCCCATCCGCGTGGTGTGCTTGATCGCGAGCTTCTGGCGCGGGCGCAGCGGCTCGTTGGTCATCCAGCAGATCATCGCGTCGATGTCCTGGCTCGGCTTCGGGGCGTTCTTGACCCGGGCGATCATGTCGCCGCGGCTGACGTCGACGTCGTCGTCGAGCCGGACCGTGACCGACATCGGCGGGAACGCCTCGTCGATCTCCTTGTCGAAGAGGTCGATGCCCTGGATCGTCGAGGTCATGCCGCTGGGCAGGACGACGACCTCGTCGCCCGGCTTCAGCACGCCGCCGGCGACCTGGCCGGCGTAGCCCGCGGTAGTCGTGGTAGTCGTCGGACTTCGGGCGTACGACGTACTGCACCGGGAAGCGGGTGTCGACCAGGTCGCGGTCGGAGGCGACGTGGACGTGCTCGAGGTGGTGCATGAGCGTCGGACCGTCGTACCACGGGCGTGTTCTCGGAGCGGGTGACGACGTTGTCGCCCTTGAGCGCCGAGATCGGGATGACCGCGAGGTCGGGGATCGACAGCTTGGTCGCGAAGTTCGTGAACTCCTCGTGGATCCGGTCGTAGATCTCCTGCGACCAGTCGACGAGGTCCATCTTGTTGATCGCCAGCACGAGGTGCGGCACCCGGAGCAGCGACAGGAGCACGGCGTGCCGGCGGCTCTGCTCGGTCAGGCCCTGGCGGGCGTCGACGAGCACCAGCCCGAGGTCGGCGGTCGAGGCGCCGGTGACCATGTTGCGGGTGTACTGGATGTGGCCCGGGGTGTCGGCGATGATGAACTTGCGGGTCGGGGTCGCGAAGTAGCGGTAGGCGACGTCGATGGTGATGCCCTGCTCGCGCTCGGAGCGCAGACCGTCGGTGAGCAGGGCGAGGTCGGTGTAGTCGTAGCCGCGCGAGTGGCTGGTGGCCTCGACGGCCTCCAGCTGGTCCTCGAAGATCGACTTCGAGTCGAGCAGCAGCCGCCCGATGAGGGTGGACTTGCCGTCGTCGACCGAGCCGGCCGTGGCGAATCGGAGCAGGTCCATCAGAAGTAGCCTTCCTTCTTCCGGTCCTCCATGGCTGCCTCGGAGAACCGGTCGTCGCCTCGGGTCGCGCCGCGCTCGGTGACGCGGGCGATGGCGACCTCGTCGATGATCTTGGGGATGGTGTCGGCCTCGGACTCGACCGCGCCGGTCAGGGTCAGGTCGCCGACGGTGCGGAAGCGCACCGTCTTCTCGACGACCTCCTCGCCCGGCTTGCAGGGGTTGAGAGCTGCTCTCGGTCATCCACATGCCGTCGCGCTTGAACACGCGGCGCTGGTGGGCGAAGTAGATCGAGGGGATCTCGACGCCCTCCTGGCCGAGGTAGTGCCAGATGTCGAGCTCGGTCCAGTTGGACAGCGGGAAGATGCGCATGTGCTCGCCGCCGTGGATGCTGCCGTTGTAGAGGCTCCACAGCTCGGGACGCTGGCTTCTTGGGGTCCCACTGGCCGAAGTCGTCGCGGTGGGAGTAGACGCGCTCCTTGGCGCGGGCCTTCTCCTCGTCGCGCCGGCCGCCACCGAAGGCGGCCGTGAAGCCGTTCTCCTCGATGGCGTGGAGCAGCGTGGCGGTCTGCATCCGGTTGCGGCTGGTCTTGCCGTCGTCGATGACGATCCCCTCGGCGATCGCCTCCTCGACGCTGGCCACCACGAGGCGGACGCCGAGCCGGTTGACCCAGTTGTCGCGGGTCTCGAGCACCTCGGGGAAGTCGAGGCCGGTGTCGACCTGGAGCAGCGGGAACGGGATCTTGGCCGGGTAGAACGCCTTCTCCGCGAGGCGCAGCATGACGATGGAGTCCTTGCCGCCGGAGAACATCAGCACCGGCTTCTCGAACTCGGCGGCGACCTCACGGAAGATGTGGATCGACTCGGCCTCGAGCTGGTCGAGCTGGCTCAGCTGATAGTCGGCATGGGTCGGTGGTGCGCTCATCGAATGTGGGAGCCTCTCCTCGGGACAGCAGCGCATCATGCTATCCGGCGCGGACGCCGAGCCCTAAACTCGGCGGGTGACCGAGGACGCGCACGGGGTGCCCGACACCGGGCCCGGGGCGACGTCCCGGCGCAGGTCGGGGCGAGCGTGTGGCGCCACGCCGGATCGACGGCGTACGTCGAGTCGCGCCGAGCGCGTGGTGGTCGTCGATCTCGACCACCTGGACCTCCCGCCGTACGTCTTCGAGGGCACGGCGGCGGCGGTCTGGGCGGTCCGTCGACGGCGACCGGACCGAGGCCGCGATCGTGACCGATCTCGCGGCCGCCTACGACGTGCCGGCCGACGTGGTCTCGCCCGACGTGCGGCAGTTCGTCGACCGGCTACGCGACCTCGGTCTGATCGTCGGCGGCCCCGTCGGGGGCGCCCGCGACCGAGCGGCGCGCCGGCGGGCTGAACCGTCACCCTCGAGCTCGGCGACCGTCGGAGCGCCGAACATCGGCAGCCCCTGGGAGCGCCGGATCAGGCCCCAGACGAACGGCAGCACCACGACCATGCCGACGCCGACCAGCGCGATGAAGACCGGGTGCGTCTGGTCCTCGCCGGCAGCCGAGCGGCGCCCAGCCGGACTTGTCGAGCAGGGCCAGGCCGGACATGGTCAGCACGATCACGATGCCGCGGCGGATGAACGACTGCGGCACCCGCGGGGCGATCCGGCTGCCCAGGATCGAGCCCGGCGTCGACCCGATCACCAGCGGGACCAGGATGTGCCAGTCGAGGCCGTTGAGGGCGATGTTGGAGATCGCGGCCGCGATCACCAGCGGCACGGCCTGCACCAGGTCGGTGCCGACCAGGCGCAGCGCGGACAGGCCGGGGTAGAGCATCACGCAGCGAGATCATGATCACCGAGCCGGAGCCGACGCTGGTGATGCCGACGAGCAGACCGCCCAGGGCGCCGATCGCGATCGTCGGCAGCGGGCGGATCGTCGGGGTCGGGGTCGGCCTGCGGGCCGCCGCCGCGGACGCGGCGCAGGTTGATCACCAGGCGCAGGGCGTACGTCGCGGCCGCGAACAGCAGCGCGAAGCCGATGCACTCCTTGAGCACGGTGTCGAGGTCGCCGGAGTCGCCGACCGCGCGGTGCAGCAGGAAGGGACCGGCCAGGGCGAACGGGACCGAGCCGATGATCAGCCACTTGGCCAGCGTCCAGTTCGGCTGGCCCTTCTCGGCGTGGGTGATCGCCCCGCTCGACTTGTAGATCGCGGCGGCCGTGAGGTCGGCGGTCACGACCGTCGAGGCGCCACCGACGCCGAGGAAGATCAGGGCCGGCGTCATCAGGGCGCCGCCACCCATGCCGGTCAGCCCGACGATGGTGCCGACGAAGAAGGCGGCGACGATGATCGAGAAGAAGTCGGACGTGAGCCAGTCACCCATGGGCGCGGTCCTTCCACGGAAGGTAGGGCAAGGCGCGTGACTCTACCGACTGACGCGAGCTTGTCCAATTAGGCGGGACCGGTCGTCGCGCAGCCGCTCCACGACCACCTCGAGCATCCCCTCCATGGTGACGGCTGCTCGTCTGGCCGCCTCGGGGCCACGCCGGTAGGGATCGGCGATGTCGTGGTCCGGCGAGGTCGGCACGCGACGGCTCTCGAGCGCCTCGAGCAGGTCCCGACCGCGCAGGCCCGGGTCGGCGGCCCGGGCGCTCGCGACGAACTGACCGAGGGTGAAGATCTTGCGGAAAGCGGCCGGGCGGTCCTCGAGCAGCCGGGTGCGATGCGCCGACTCGGCGGTGAGCACCACGTCGGCCGTGTCGATCAGCTCGCCGGTCGCCGGCCGGCTGCGGAAGCCGTCAGCGTCGGTGCCCCAGCGGGCGAACTCCGCTTCCATCGTGTCGCTGACCGGCGCGGCGTCGAACCCGTCGGTGCCGGCGCTGCTCACCTCGACGCCCGAGTCGGGGCCGAGCAGCTGGCGGGCCCGCAGCTCGAGGTACGGCGAGCGGCAGATGTTCGCCGTACACACGAACAGCACGCGGATCGGCTCGTCGTCCCGACCCGTCGGAGAGCTCAGGGCGTCGCTTCCCGCGACCCCTGTGGAGGAGACGTAGCCCGCCCCTGCGAGGGCGCCGAGCACCTCGTCGCGGCAGTCGTCGATCGAGCGCCCGGTCGTGTCGATCCGGAGGTCGGCGTCCTCGGGCGCTTCGTAGGGCGAGGAGATGCCGGTGAAGTCGGGGATCTCCCCGCGTCGCGCCTTGGCGTAGAGACCCTTGCGGTCGCGTCGCTCGCACTCCTCCAGAGGAGTGGCCACGTGCACCAGGAAGAACGCACCTCCCGCAGCAGCGGTCATCGCCCGCACGTCCTGCCGCGTGGCGTCGAACGGCGCGATCGGGCTGCACACGGCAAGCCCGCCGTGTCGGGAGATCTCGGCGGCGACCCAGCCGATCCGACGGATGTTGGTCTCGCGGTCCTCGCGGCTGAAGGTCAGTCCGGCCGACAGGTTCCGGCGTACGACGTCGCCGTCGAGGCTGGTGACCGTGCGCTCGCCGTGCTCGAGCAGGGAGTCGATGACCGCCTGCGCGACCGTCGACTTCCCGCTGCCGGACAGCCCGGTGAAGAACAGCACGAGTCCCTGCTGCTCCGGCCCCGGCTGGTCGGCGTCGACGATCGCCGCGATGTCGTCGGGGTAGTCGCCGTCGCCGTCGCCGAGGGCCAGCACCGGGTCCGGGCCGGCGTACGACGCGACGACGTGCCGGCCGAGGTCGTGGTCGACCGCGGCGTCCCCGTGGGACGCGAGAGGTACGGCGACCACGGCGGCCGCGGGCAGCCGGTCGGCAGCGGAGAGGGAGGCCCGCAGCAGCGCGACCGGAGAGAGGTCCGGCGTGCCGGGGCCGGTGAGGGCGAGCAGCACGATCGGCGTGCCCAGCGCCCGCAGCCGCTCGATCTCCTCCACCGTCAGGGCGTCGACGACCGGGACGAACGTCGCGCCGGCGTGGGCCCGGCGTACCTCCGCCGGTGAGAGGTGCAGACGCCGGAACGGCCCGTGCTGGGCGGGGGTCAGGGCCTCGACCGCACCGTCGGGAGCGAGCAGCGCCAGCGGCAGTCCCTCGGGATCCACCAGCTCCACGGCGTGGCCCTCGAGCTCTGGCGGGAGGCTCAGCGTCACGGGCGAACCCGGCTCGTTGAAGGCGGTGACCGGGGCGAATGCGCCGCCGGTGAGCAGCTCGAGGTCGGCCAGCTCCCGGGGGGTCGGGCAGTGTTGGGGCGTCGGCACGTGACCATCCTGCCAGCGTCGCTACCCTGACCTGATGCCTGCCGTCGTACCCCCGTCCTCGCTCTCTGTGATCGCTTCGTGGCCGGTCCGTCGATGAGCGGGGTGGTGCCGGTCGCCGAGATCGTGCGCAACGGCTTCGTCGAGGGTCATCACTACGGTTCCGTGGTCGCCCTCGATGCCGCGGGCGGCGTGGTCTGGTCCGTCGGCGACGTCGAGAGCCCGATCCTGCCGCGCTCGTGCAACAAGCCGATCCAGGCCCTCGGCATGGTGAGAGCTGGCCTCGACCTGCCGCCCGATCTCCTCGCGCTGGCCTGCGCGTCGCACTCCGGTGAGCCGTTCCACATCGCGGGCGTCCGCGCGATCCTCCGGTCGGCTGGTCTGTCCGAGGCGGACCTCCAGACCCCGCCCGACTACCCGCTCGACGACGCCGCGCGCGAGCAGGTGATCCGTGACGGGCGGGACCAAGGCGCCGGTGCTGATGAACTGCTCCGGCAAGCACGCCGCCATGCTCGCGACCTGCGTGGCCAACGACTGGCCGACGAGCACCTACCTCGATCCCGAGCACCCGGTGCAGCAGGCGATCGCCGATACCTTCGCGGAGCTGACCGGCGAACCGGTCGCGGTGACAGCCGTCGACGGGTGCGGAGCGCCCCTGCTGTCGGCGTCCCTCGTCGGGCTCGCGCGGGCCTTCGGTCGGGTGGCGCTCGGCGTGGACGGCGCAGGGGCCGACGACCGTGCCTCGGCCCGGATCGCGCACGCGATCCGCTCCCACCCGGCGTACGTCTCGGGCACCACGCGGGACGAGAACGCGCTGCTCACCGCCGTCCCCGGCGCGATCGGCAAGGCCGGTGCCGAGTGCTGCTACGCCGTAGCACTCGCAGACGGCCGCTCCTTCGCGCTCAAGGCCGATGACGGCGCCCCCCGGGTGCGGCCCGTGCTCATGGCCGAGGCCCTCCGGCGTACCTCCGGGGTGCTCGAGGACCCCACCGTCGATGCCGACGCCGTACGCCGGACGGGCGTGGTCGAGCTGCTCGGTGGCGGCGTCGCGGTCGGAGAGATCCGAGCCATCCTTCCGTGACAGCGGGCCTGATGCTGGTGGTGCTGGTCCTCACCGCCCGCTACACCTTCCACCGGGGCCCGCGCGCCGGCTACCTGCTGGTCGTGGTCTCGCTCGTCTGGCTGCTGCTCGACAAGAGCATGGAGGGGGTCACGGTGGTCTCGGTCAGCCGGAACCATGGACTCACCGCCGCGGATCTGGCCGGCCTGGTCGGTGTGGCGTTGGGAGTGCGCCAGGCGTGGCCCGACCTGGTCCGACGCCTGAAGCGGCTGACGGCCGGCCTCCGGCGCTGAAGCCGACGCGCCCGGCTGCATGCAGCAGTTAGCAGTGAGGCGATGCTCGGACACCTTGATTTCACCGGGATTTCTCCTGCGCGTGACGTGGTTCACCCAGCCGGAACTTGTGTTCTGCTAGCAACTGCTAGCAGGATGGGGGTATGGCCAAGGGCAAGGTCGGCAACGCCGTCGAGACGCTCGGTGACTACCTGCGTGAGCAGCGAGTCTCCGCGCGACTCTCCTTGCGGCAGCTCGCCGAGCAGACGGGCGTGTCCAACCCCTACCTGAGCCAGATCGAGCGCGGTCTGCGCCGTCCCTCGGCCGAGGTGCTGCAGCAGCTGGCCAAGGCACTGCGGATCTCTGCGGAGCAGCTCTACATCCGGGCCGGCATCGTCGCTCCCGAGGGCGGGATCGGCGGCTCCGTCGAGCTCGCCGTCCTGGGCGATGCCTCCCTGACCGAGCGGCAGAAGCAGACCCTGCTCGACGTGTACGCGTCCTTCCTCGCCCTCAACGGCGAGCCGGACACCCCCTGACCGATCCCGGCACGGAGCCGGGCAACCCCCACCCGAAGGAGCAGTCATGGCCAAGGCCAAGTTCGACATCCCGACCCAGATCCCCGCGGGCGCCACGCGCCCCATCTACGCCGGTGTCGGCGTGACCGACCTCGTCGTCGAGACCGTCCGCGACTACGTCGCCGACCTGCAGAAGCGGGTCGACGGCGTGCAGAAGGCCGTCGCCGGCCTCGAGGTCAAGCCCGAGATCCTGCGCGACCGCGCCACCAAGACCGTCACCGGTGGGATCGACACGCTGAGCAAGGACGCCGTCGCCCGCCGCAAGCTCGTCGAGCAGCGTGTGGCCGACCTCCAGTCCGAGGTGCAGGCTTTCCCGACCCGCCTGCAGAAGCTGGTCGACGCGCAGGTCGCCACCGCTGGTGACACCTACGCCGACCTGGTCAAGCGCGGCGAGTCACTCGTCGGGCGGATCCGCGGCCAGCAGGCCACCCAGGACGCCGAGTCCGCCGCCAAGACCACGGTGAGCAAGGCCAAGACGACCCGGACCCAGGCCAAGAAGTCGACCGCCAAGGCGCGCAAGAGCCCGGCCAAGAGCAGCGCCAAGGCCACCGCCACCTCGGCCAAGAAGACCGCGACCAGCACCGCGAAGGCCGTCGTCGACGCCGCCGAGAAGATCGGCGACTGATCGCAGCACCCGTCACGTCCGCGTGACGACCGTGCGACTGTCGGGCCCCGGGAGTTGAACACTTCCGGGGCCCGACCTGTCCTGGTCCCCGTCGCGGGCGACTGAAGACCGTGAGAAAGTGAGGTCATGGATTCCGCCGAGCGACCCTGGGGGTCGTGGCACGTCCTCGACGAGGGGTCGGGGTTCAAGGTCAAGCGGATCGAGGTGCTGCCGCACCACCGGCTCTCCCTCCAGACCCATACGCACCGCTCGGAGCACTGGACCGTCGTCCGCGGGACCGCCACCTGCCTGGTCGACGGTGTGGAGCACGTGGTCCCCGAGGGTGGCGCTCTCGACGTCGCCGTCGGCGCGGTCCACCGGATCTGCAACGAGCACGACGAGCACCTCGTGGTGATCGAGATCCAGCGCGGCCCCTATCTCGGCGAGGACGACATCACCCGCCTCGACGACGACTACGGCAGGCTCGAGGCGTAGGCGCGGAGCGCCTCCCGCGCGTCGACCGGTCGGAAGCCGGTCGCCTCGATCCGGCTCGTCGACAGCACGCTGCTCGGCGGCCGGGGAGCGAGCGCACGGCCGGCGGCGTACTCCTCGCGTGCTGATCTCGCGGACGTCGTCGCGGGTCTCGTCCACGGAGCGCGAAGACCTCGCGCGCCACGTCGGCCCACGACATCGGGGGGCCGCCGTTGCTGACGTGGTAGGTGCCGTACGGCGCGTCCGGCGTCGAGCAGGTGTCGGGTGGCGCGGACGATCTCGTCGGTGAAGGTGAGTCGGCCGACCTGGTCCGCGACCACGTCCGGCGTGACCCCTTCGTCGGCCAGCCGGGCCATGGTGCGCACGAAGTTGGCGCCGTCGCCGACCACCC
This sequence comes from uncultured Verrucomicrobiae bacterium, assembly GCA_963831805.1. Classification (GTDB taxonomy): domain Bacteria; phylum Verrucomicrobiota; class Verrucomicrobiia; order Chthoniobacterales; family UBA10450; genus Palsa-1392. Next base: position 17,408 of record CAWHRN010000007.1, read on the forward strand.
ACGAGGTGCGGACGACGTAGTGGCGGGGCGCCGTACCGACGGCGACGTCGCCGGCGGCCTTCGACTGGCCGTAGACGCCGAGCGGCGTCAGCGGCTCGTCCTCGTCGTGCTCGTCGCGCGACCCGTCGAAGACGTAGTCGGTGGAGTAGTGGACGAGCGTGAACCCGTGCCGAGCCGCCAGCCGGGCCAGCCGGGCGCGGGCCCGGTCGGCGTTGACGCCCAGGCGGCGCTCCGACCGTCGGCGGTCTCGGCGAGGTCGACCGCGGTGTACGCCGCGGCGTTGAGCACCACGTCGTGCTCGCGCCCACGGCCAGCTCTCGAGAGCGTGGGCGTCGGTGACGTCGAGCTCGCTGCGGGTCACGCCTCGCGCGTCCGGGAGCGCGGCGGCCAGGGCGCGACCGAGCTGCCCGTCGGCGCCGAGGACGAGCGGGCGCACGTGGCGGCACGGGGGTCACCTCGCCGAGGCGGGGGCCGTCCGGTCCTTCTCGGACATCACGCGCTCGCTCGGCCGGCACCGGCCAGGCGATGGCCAGCGGCGGGGTCGGCGAGATCGACCGCGACGTACGCCGCGTCGGGACGCCAGTGGTCGTTGACCAGGTAGGTGTACGCCGTCGCGTCGGTCAGCGTCTGGTAGCCGTTCCCGACGCCGCGCGGCACGAAGACGGCCACGCCGGGCTCGAGGTCGACGGCGTACGTCGTACCGAAGCCGGCTCCGTCGCGCAGGTCGACCCACGCGCCGTACGCCGCGCCGGAGGCGACCGTGACCAGCTTGTCCCAGGGCTCGGCGTGCAGGCCGCGGGTCGTGCCGCGGCGCTCGTTCCAGGCGATGTTGGCCTGGACCGGTCCGAAGTCGGGCAGCCCGAGCGCCGTCATCTTCGCCCGCTGCCAGGTCTCCTCGAACCAACCGCGCTCGTCGGTGCGCACGTCGAGCCGCAGGACCAGCAGCCCCGGGATCGGGGTCCGCTCGACGACGAGGTCGCCCATCACTGGCCCTTCGCGGCGTACGCCGCCTCGGTGGCGTGCTTGTGCGGCGCCCACCAGTCGCGGCGGTCGGCGTACCAGGCGATGGTGTCGGCCAGGCCCTGCTCGAAGTCGCCGAACCGCGGCTGCCAGTCCAGCTCGAGGCGCAGCTTGCCGGACTCGATCGCGTAGCGCTGGTCGTGGCCCGCCCGGTCGGCGACGAGGTCGTAGTCGTCCTCGGGGCGGCCGAGCAGGCGGAGCAGGAGGCGCACGACCTCGAGGTTGGTGCGCTCGCCGTCGGCACCGACCAGGTAGGTCTCGCCGATCCGTCCGCGCTCGAGGATCGCGGAGGAGGGCCGAGCTGTGGTCGTCGACGTGGATCCAGTCGCGCACCTGCTCGCCCGTTGCCGTAGACGCGCGGCCGGCGGCCCTCGAGCACCTCGGTGACCTGGCGCGGGATGAACTTCTCGACGTGCTGCCACGGTCCGTAGTTGTTGGAGCAGTTGGAGATCGTCGCGCGCACGCCGAAGCTGCGCACCCAGGCGCGGACCAGGTGGTCGGCGCCGGCCTTCGCGGCGGAGTAGGGGCTGCTCGGCCGGTACGGGGTGTCCTCGGTGAAGCGCTTGGGGTCGTCGAGGGCGAGGTCGCCGTACACCTCGTCGGTCGAGACGTGGTGGAAGCGCGCGTCGCGCACGGCGTACGGCCTCGAGGAGCACGTAGGTGCCGACCACGTTGGTCCGGATGAACGGCTCGGGGTCGTCGAGGGAGTTGTCGTTGTGGGACTCGGCGGCGAGGTGCACGACCGTGTCGTGGGCGGCGACCAGCGGCTCGACGGTCGCGGCGTCGGCGATGTCGCCGACCACGAGCTCGACCCGGTCGGACGGCAGGTCGGCGAGCGCCTCGGGGCTCGCGGCGTAGGTCAGCTTGTCGAGGACGGTCACCCGCGCGTCGGTGTGCTCGACGACGTGGCGGACGAAGTTGGCGCCGATGAAGCCGGCACCGCCGGTCACGAGAAGGCGTTCCATGGAGCATGATCGTAGGAGCAGCCCGAGTGCCGAGCCGCGAGGCGGCACGGCTCGTCCCTAGGATGGCCGCATGCGGGGGATCATCCTGGCCGGCGGCACCGGCTCGCGCCTGCACCCGATCACGCTCGCGGTGAGCAAGCAGCTGGTGCCGGTCTACGACAAGCCGATGATCTACTACCCGCTCACCACCTTGATGCTCGCCGGGATCCGCGAGGTGCTGGTGATCACGACGCCCGCACGAGCAGGAGTCCTTCCGACGACTGCTCGGCGACGGGTCGGCGTTCGGCGTCGCGATCACGCTACGCCGTGCAGCCCTCGCCCGACGGGCCTGGCGCAGGCCTTCCTGATCGGCGAGGAGCACATCGGCGACGAGCCGGTGGCGCTGGTCCTCGGCGACAACATCTTCTACGGGCCGGGCCTCGGCATCGACACCTGACGCCGCTTCTCCGACGTCGACGGGGCCGCGATCTTCGGCTACCAGGTGGCCGACCCCTCGGCGTACGGCGTCGTCACGTTCGACGAGAACGGCCGGGCGACCTCGCTGGAGGAGAAGCCCGAGCAGCCGCGCAGCCACTTCGCCGTGCCCGGCCTCTACTTCTACGGACCCGACGTGGTCGAGCACGCCCGCTCCCTGCGGCCGTCGGCGCGCGGCGAGCTCGAGATCACCGACCTCAACCGGCTCTACCTCGAGGCGGGCCGGCTCCAGGTCGAGGTGATGCCGCGCGGCACCGCCTGGCTCGACACCGGCACCGTCGCAGTCGCTGATCGCCGCCGGGCAGCTTCGTGCAGGCGATCGAGGAGCGGCAGGGGCTGAAGATCGGCTGCCCCGAGGAGGTCGGCCTGGCGGATGGGCTTCCTCGACGACGCCGGGTCTGCTGCGAGCGGGCGGACGCGCTGCTCAAGAGCGGGTACGGCGACTACCTCCGGTCGCTGGCCTGCGACGCGCGGGTCGGGCGTCGAGACCACGGGTCAGGCCGTAGGCCCGTCACCGGGTTCGACCCGTGCGACTTCGTGCCTCGCGCGCGCTGCTCGCTCAGTAGGCGCCGCGGCGAGCTCAGGACCGCACCGATGGTGCGGCCCAGGATCACGATGTCCTGGATCATCGACCAGTTGTCGACGTAGTAGAGGTCGAGGCGGATCGACTCGGTCCACGACAGGTCGGAGCGGCCGGAGACCTGCCAGAGGCCGGTCATCCCGGGCCGCACCCGCAGCCGGCGCGACTGGGTCAGTCGTGTAGCGGTCGACCTCGCTGGGCAGCGGCGGCCGCGGGCCGACGAGGCTCATGTCGCCGCGCAGCACGTTGATCAGCTGCGGCAGCTCGTCGACGGAGTAGCGGCGGATCCACTGACCCGGCCGGGTGATGCGCGGGTCGCCGGGCATCTTGAACAGGCCCTCGCCGTGGCCGACCTCGGAGTGCAGGTCGGGCAGGATCGACTCGGCGTCGACCACCATGCTGCGGAACTTCAGGCAGGTGAAGACCTCGCCGTCACGACCGACGCGGACCTGGCGGAACAGCACCGGCCCACCGTCGTACCGCTTGATCTGCGAGCGCCGTCCACAGCAGGACCGGCGAGGCGAGCCAGAGCAGGACCAGCGCGAGCCGATCAGGTCGAAGGTGCGCTTGGCCCAGCGCAGGGCCTCCTGCGAGCGCGGGCGGTCGAGGTGGAGCAGGGGGAGCCCGCCGACCGGGCGGACCCGGATCCGCTCGCTGGACACGTCGGTCATGCCCGGCGCCAGGATCACCTGGACGTCGTCGGACTCGAGGTCCCAGACCAGGTTGCGCATCGCGCTGCGGGTCGCCGAAGGCGCCACCGACGACGAAGACGACGTCGGCGTCGTAGGCGCGGATCAGGTCGGCGGCGTCGGTCGACGTTGCCGAGGACCGGCACGCCGCCCTGGGTCTCGCGGCCAGCTCGCGCGGCGGGGTGAGCGCACCGACCACGTGGTAGCCGAGCCACGACTCGCGCGTCGAAGACGTCGGCGACGGCGTCGACGTGGTCGGAGCTGCCGACGCATGACGGTGCGCTGGCCGAGGGCGCCCATCCGGCGGGCGTGGTGCAGCCAGCGGCGGAGCACGAAGCGGCTCGACGGCCAGCAGCGGCGGCCCGATCAGGAACGCGAAGAGGAAGAAACCGCGGGAGAGCTCGAACCTGGTGAGGTAGCAGCCGATGCCGAGGAACGCCGGCCGTGAAGAGGCTGGACGCCGACGACGGTCTTGTACTCGTCGGCGCCGGCGCCGAAGACGCCGCGGTCGTAGCCGCCGCGCAGGGCGATGACCACGACCCAGCACGATGACGAGCGGCAGACCGATGAGGGGGGCCGACTCGACTCGCGGTGCCGCGCCGAAGAGCGAGCAGATGGTTGCGGCCGTAGGCGGCCAGGAAGACGGTGACGGTGATGACCACGAGGTCGACCACCAGCGCGGTGACCGGCAGGGCGTGCAGGGCTCGACTGTGCGTCCGCAGCGTCGGAGCGCTGGACAGCACAGGTGCGCTCAGGCGCGATCCCCATGATGAACCTGTGGCTTTCCCCCGAAAGCAGTCCCCGGAACACCCCATGCGTTCCTTCCCCGGACTGCAGTCCACGATTCTAGTGGCCGGATCCGGGCACCGCTGCGAGGCTTCGGCACATCCGTGAACGGCCCGTGGAGGACGCCGCTCAGCCCGCCCGGCGATGCCGTCGGAGCCCACGTGGCTTGGCTACCCTCGACGCATGAAGATCCTCGTCACCGGCGGCGCCGGCTACATCGGGTCGACGACGGCGAAGGCGCTCGAGGAGGCCGGTCACGTGCCGGTGATCCTCGACTCGCTGCTCACCGGGCCGCACGCGTTCGTGCGCGACCGGATCTTCTACGAGGGCGACATCGGCGACCGCGACCTCGTGCGCCGGGTCGTCGACGAGCACCCCGACCTCGACGCCACGATCCACATGGCCGCGCGGATCGTCGTACCCGAGTCGGTGGAGAAGCCCTACGAGTACTACCGCGACAACGTCGCGAAGTCGCTGGAGCTCTTCGACCAGCTCGTCGGCCTGGGCAAGCCCCGGGTGCTCTTCTCGTCGTCGGCCTCGCTGTACGCGATCAAGGACGACTTCGAGGTCACCGAGAGCGACCCGCTGGCCCCGACCTCGCCGTACGCCCGGACCAAGCGGATGATCGAGGAGGTGCTCCAGGACATGGCGGTCGCCACGGACCTGCGGGCGATCATCCTGCGCTACTTCAACCCGATCGGCTCCGACCCCGACCTCGAGTCCGGCATCTACGCCAAGGAGCCGTCGCACGTCCTCGGGCAGCTGGTGATGGCGGCCCGCGGTCAGAAGGACTCCTTCACGATCACCGGCACCGAGCACCCCACCCGCGACGGCACCGGGATCCGCGACTACATCCACGTGTGGGACCTCGCGCGGGCCCACGTGCGCGCGGTCGAGCGCTTCGACGAGGTGCTCGCCGAGGCGGGCGCGCCCAGCGTGGTCATCAACGTCGGGCGCGGCGACGGGGTCACCGTGCGCGAGCTGGTCACGGCCTTCGAGCGGGTCTTCGGGCACGACGTACCCGTCACCGAGGCGCCGCCGCGGCCGGGTGACGCCGTCGGCGCCTTCGCCAACGTCGACCTGTCGCGCCGGCTGCTGGGCTGGCAGACCGAGCTGTCCATCGACGAGGCGATCGCCTCCGCGCTGGCGTGGAGCGACCGGCGCCAGGAAGTCCTGGGCTACGAGTGACCGGTCGCCGGTACGCCGTCTCTCTCGCCGCCGCGCTCGTCTGCCGCGTCGGTGCGGTCTGGCGACCCCGGCCTCGGCGCACCCACGACTTCCGGGTCGCGCACCGACAGCCGAGGTCGGCTCGTCGCTGCCGCTGAGCGGCCGCACCGTCGTCATCGACCCCGGACATCAGCTCGGCAACCACCACTACCCGGCCCAGATCGACCGGCTGGTGCCGGCCGGCGGCTTCGAGAAGCCGTGCAACACCACGGGCACCGCGACCAACGCGCGGCTACCCCGAGGCCACCTTCACCTGGCAGGTGTCGCAGGCTGCTGCAGCACCGGCTCGAGGCGCTCGGCGCGACGGTCGTGCTGACCCGCCACTCCAACCGCGAGGACCGGTGGGGTCCGTGCGTGAACGTCCGCGGGCGCGCCGGCAACAGGCTCCCCGCCGACCTCAAGATCAGCATCCACGGCGACGGCTCCTTCGCGGCCGGGCGCCCACGGCTTCCACGTGATCGCCCCGACCGACCGCAGGCCCTGGACCCACGACATCTTCAAGCCGTCGCGGCGGACTGGCCCTCGACACCCGGGCCGCCCTGCGCGGGGTCGGGCTGCCGGTCGCGAACTACATCGCCGGCGGCGACGGCCTCGACTTCCGCTCCGACCTCGCCACCTTGAACCTGTCGAACATCCCGACGGTGATGGTCGAGCTCGGCAACATGCGCAACCCCGTCGACGCGCAGGCGGATGACCTCGCGCGCCGGCCGCGCGACGTACGCCCGCGGGCTGGCGCACGCCGTCAAGACCTTCCTCGACTGAGCGACGGTGGCCTAGGGTCGAGCGCGTGTCACCGACCTCGGGAAGCTTGGCGCCCCTGCAGCACGCCAACTTCCGGTGGTACTTCATCGCCTCCACCGTGAACACGGCCGGCAGCACGATGGCCGGCGTCGCCCTGGCTTTCGCCGTGCTCTCCATCACCGACTCGGCCAGCTCGCTCGGGCTGGTGCTCGCCGCGGAGACGGTGCCGACGGTGCTCTTCCTGCTGTTCGGAGGGGTGATCGCGGACCGGCTGCCGCTCACCGTGGTGCTGCGTCTCGGCATGCTCGTGCTGGGCCTGACGCAGGGCGCCGCGGCGGTGCTGGTGATCACGGGAACGGCCGAGATCTGGATGCTGATGGTGTTGGCCTTCCTCAATGGCACCACGCTGGCCGTCACCTTCCCTGCGATGGCGTCGATCATGCCGCGGCTGGTGCCGCCGGACCTCTTGCAGCAGGCCAACGCGCTCCAGTCCTTCGCGCGTGGTGCCTTGCGCATCATCGGGCCGACCATCGCCGCACTGCTGGTGGTCGGGGTGGGAGCCGGCTGGGGTCTCGCGTTCGACGCTGCCACGTGGCTCGCCGCCGCGGCGATCCTGGCCAAGGTCGCCCTGCCGCCGCGTCCCCCGCGCGCGGAGCGGACCTCGACGTTCGACGACCTCCGCGAGGGCTGGACCTACGTACGGACCACGACCTGGCTGTGGGTCGTGGTGATCGCGTTCGGGGTGCTGAACGCGATCCACGCCGGCGCCTGGTTCACCCTCGGACCGGCCCGGGCCAAGGAGACGATCGGGGTCGGGGGCTGGGGTCTGGTGCTGTCCGCGGAGTCGCTCGGCCTGATCGTCACGGCGTTCGTGCTGCTCCGTCGAACCCTCCGGCGTCCCCTGCTGAGCGGCATGCTGGGGATCGCCACCCTTTCGATCCCGATCGTCGCGCTCGGCGCGGCTCCGCATCTCGGATTCCTGATGGTGTGTGCGTTCGTCGCCGGCGCCGGGACCGAGGTGTTCAACATGGGGTGGACCCTCGCCATGCAGGAGCACGTGCCGCCGGAGATGCTCTCGCGTGCCTACTCCTACGACGCACTCGGCTCGTTCGTGGCGATCCCGGTCGGCGAGCTGGCATTCGGACCACTGGGTACGACGTTCGGCTACACCGACGTCCTCGTCGTGAGCGGCATCCTCTACCTCCTCGTCTGCCTGCTCACCCTGTCGTCCCGGTCGGTCCGCGACCTGCGACGTGTGACCGTCGCGGAGCCGCTGCCGAGCGCTGGGTAGTGTCGCAGCCATGGACCTGACCCTCACCGACGAAGAGCGCGAGATCCGCGACTGGGTACGCACCTTCGTCACCAAGGAGCTCATGCCGCTGGAGCCGCAGGTGCTCGAGCGCGAGCGCAACGGCGAGCGTGGCATCTCGCTCGAGGAGGTCGCGCGCGCTGCAGGCCAAGGCCAAGGAGTCGGGCTTCTTCGGCGTGCTCACGCCCGAGGAGTACGGCGGGATGGGGCTCGGCTCGCTGATGGCCGCCCTGATCGAGATCGAGCTCGGGCGCACCTTCGTCCAGTTCAAGTTCGGCGGCGACGCGGACAACATCCTCTTCCACGCCAACGACGAGCAGAAGAAGCGCTACCTCGAGCCGACGATCAGCGGCGAGCGCTACAGCTGCTTCGCGATCACCGAGCCCGGCGCCGGCTCCGACGCGCGCAACATCCGCACCGTCCGCCGTGCGCGACGGCGACGAGTGGGTGATCAACGGCGAGAAGACGTTCATCACCGGCGGCGACATCGCCGACTTCACGCATGGTCTTCGCGGTCACCGACAAGGAGAAGGGCGCCGACGGCGGCGTCACCTGCTTCCTCGTCGACCGCGACGCGGGCTGGACCTCCGCGCACGATCCCGACGATGGGCGAGTGGGGTCCGGCGTCGTTGTCGTTCCAGGACGTGCGGGTGCCGCACTCGGCGATCCTCGGCGAGGAGGGCCGCGGCTTCGCGCTGGCGATGAAGTGGATCGGCAAGGGCCGGTTCATGCTGCCGGCGCGGGCGCTCGGCGCCTGCGAGCGGCTGGTCGAGATGGCGATGGAGCAGGCCAAGCAACCGGGTCACCTTCGGTGAGCCGATCGCCAACCGGCAGGCCATCCAGTGGATGATCGCCGACTCGGCGGTCGAGATCGAGGCCCTGCGCTGGCTGGTGCTGACCGCGGCCTGGCAGGTCGACCACGGCATCGACTCGCGGCAGTCGCAGTCGATGGCCAAGCTCTACGGCGGCGTGCAGGCCAACCAGATCGTCGACCGGGTGCTGCAGATCCACGGCGGCATGGGCTACACCCGCGAGCTGCCGATCGAGCGGTGGTACCGCGAGCTGCGGCTGCTGCGGATCTACGAGGGCACCGACGAGATCCAGCGCCGCACGATCGCGCGCAACCTGCTCTCGGGCCACGTGTCGGTGCGCGGGCACCTGGGCTGACTCAGTCGACCGCGAGGTGCTCCATCGCCGCGAGCACCGCGCGTACGTGCGCGACCTCGTGGGTCCGGAACAGGTGGGTGCCGCCCAGGCTGCCCACCATGGCGAAGAACCCCTCGGCCTTGCGGAACTCGTCCTCGAACAGGTCGAACGCGTGGGGCAGCGCGTTGCACACCGGTACGCCGAGTGGCCGCAGCCGGAACGACTGCGCGAGGACGCGGGTCTGATGGCGTATGCGCGTCGCCGGGTCGGTGAGGTTGGCGTAGTAGAAGCCCATGCCCGGGTCGAGCACCACCCGGTCGACGCCCAGGGTACGGGCGCGGTCGAGCCGGTCGCCGAAGTGGTCGAGCAGGTGGGGGAGCGGGTCGGCGTCGACCGGGACGGAGACCGACGTCGCGGACGTTGTCGTGCTCGACGAAGCAGAGCACGACGGCCGCGTCGTACTCGGCCGCGAGGGCGAACATCTCGTCCTCGTGCTCGCGACCCGTCATGTTGAGGATCCGGGCGCCCGCCGCGAGGCCCGCCCGGACGACCGCCGGCTCGTAGGTCTCCACCGAGACCACGGTCTCCTCGGCCAGGGCCTCGATCACCGGGACCAGCGCCGCCACCTGGGCCGCCGCGTCGATCCGGTCGGCGCGAGCGGTGCTCGACTCGGCGCCGACGTCGACGATGTGGGCACCCTGCGCGACCTGGACGCGGGCCTTCCGGATCGCCGAGTCGGCCGAGACCGCCACGCTCTCGCGGTACGTCGAGCCGCGGGACAGGTTGACCGTGCCCATCAGGGTCGGCGCTTCGTCGCCGATGACCGCGGAGCCGACGTGGACGGGTGTCACGGGTGCGGCGAGCTCGCTGCGATAGGCGTCCCGCAGGGCGGCGAGGTCGTCGAGCGAGATCATCGCGGTGAGTCTAGGGTGTGTCCGGGCGTGCCCGTCCGCGGCAGGATGACGTCGTGACCACCTTCGGACGGCTCGGCGACCTCGACGACGACGCGCTGCGTACGGCGTACGCACCACCGCGGCTGCCGTGGCTCCGGCTGAACTTCGTCTCGACCGTCGACGGGGCGGCCGAGGGCAGTGACGGGAAGAGCGGGACCATCAACAACGCAGGCGGACCACCGGGTCTTCCGCGCGCTGCGCGAGCAGGCGGACGTCGTGATCGTCGGTGCGGGCACCGTGCGGGCCGAGGGCTACCGACCCAACCCGAAGCCGCTGGTCGTGGTGACGCGGTCCGGTGAGCTGCCGCCGACGCTGCTGGAGGGTGACACCGGCCAGTTGTACGTCGCGACGGGCGCCCGGGCGCCGGGGCTGGAGCGGGCCCGGTCCGTGCTCGGCGACCGGGTGCTCGTGCTCGGCGCCGAGGGCCCGGACCCGGCCGCGCTGCGGCGGTCGCTGGAGGACGCCGGGTTCGCCAACCTGCTCTGCGAGGGCGGCCCCCACCTCGCCGCTGACCTCCTCGCCGCGGGGCTGGTCGACGAGCTCTGCAGCACCACCGTGCCGACCCTGGTCGGCGGCTCGCACGCCCGGATCGCCGAGGGTGCCCTGCTCGACGTACCTCTGGGCCTGCACTCCCTCCTCGAGTCCGACGGCACCCTCCTCGCCCGCTGGTTCGTGGGTCCCGTGGGGGGGTAGTCCCCGACCTTCTGGCTGCCGAATCGACCGTTCTCACCACCAGAATGTCGGGGACTACCCCGCCGTGGGCCTGTGGATGGGCGGGGACGCGTCGGGCCGATCCTCGGCATCATCGAGGGATGGGTCAGCACGTTCCCGGAGGGCGGCCGATCGGACTGCCGCCCGAGGTGGTCTGGCCGTGTCGGGTGGACCCCCACGGCGGACACGGACCGACGCGCGCCCAGGCACGCGGTCGGTCCTGGAGATCGGCGGGTCGTGGGCTGTACGTGCCGGTAGGGACACCACTGTCCGTCGAGCAACGGATCGTGGAGGCCGCCGTGCGGCTGCCGTCGTACGGCGGGGTGACCGGCTGGGCCGCTCTGCGGTGGATGGGCGGAGTGTGGTTCGACGGTGTGGCGGACGGTGGTCGCACGGAGCGTCCCGTCGACCTCGCCACCGCGGACAGCTCGATCCGCTCCACCACGGGTGTCGTCGTGAGTGAGGAGCGGCTCGCCCCCTCGGCCCTGACCACGCATGCCGGTTTGGTCGTCACCACTCCTGCTCGCTCGCTGTTCTTCGAGATGCGTCACGCGCGGAGTCCAGAGGCTGCGTCGATCAGCGCCGACATGGCGGCGTACTCCGATCTGGTCAGCCGCGACGAGGCGCTGACCATCGCCCTCGCCAACCCGGGCTGGGACGGCATCGGCCAGATGCGGGACGTCGTGGTCGGTGGCATGGAGGAGAACGCGTGGTCGCCGGCCGAGGTCGTGATGCGCAGGGTCTGGTGCGACATCGCCGGACTGCCCCGACCGCTCTGCAACCGGCCGGTCTTCGACCTCGGCGGCCGACACATCGGTACGCCGGATCTGTTCGACCCGCTGGTCGGTCTCGTCGGCGAGTACGACTCCGCCCTGCACCTCGAAGGGGCACAGCGAGCGCGCGACGTACACCGGGAGGGACTCTTCCGAGCCGTCGGCCTGGAGTACGTCACCATGCTCGGAGCCGACCTCGGCCGGCCGGACGCCTTCGTGACCCGGTTACGGCAGGCCTATGCCCGAGCGGCACGCCATCCGGTCGCGGACCGCGGGTGGACCGTCGAGCCGCCGCCGTGGTGGTTTCCGACCTTCACCGTCGAGCAGCGCCGCGCCCTCGACGACCACCAGCGGCAGCGGTTCCTCAGGCTGCGCCTCAGGGCCGGCTGACCGGTCCTACGGCGATAGTCCCCGACGTTCTGGTCGCTGAAACCGCTACATCAGCAACCACAAGGTCGGGGACTATCCCCCGGAAGAGGGGCGGGCGGCGCGCCCCCCACGGGACGCGCCGCCCGCGATAGGGGGCGGCGCCTACCGCCGGATGACACCGTTCGGCTCGAAGTCGTAGACGGTGTGGTTGATCTGGAGGTCGTCGACCGCACCGCTGAAGGCGTAGTCGCGGCCCTTGGTGATCTGGGCGGTGTAGAGGGTGGCGCCGGGCGCGGCGGCCTTGGCCTGGGCCAGCGTGCAGTACGTCGTCTGGTTGCAGCCCGAGTCCGTCCCGAACGCGCCGGTGTAGAACCACTGCTGGTCGGTGCTCGCGTCCAGCTTGGTCCAGGCGTTGCCGGCCGCCTGGGTCGGCACGTAGACCAGGGTGCTGAAGGTGCGCCCGTTGGTGTTCGGGTTGACCTCGAACGCCACGCTGGGCAGGTTGTCGGCCGCCGCCGTGTTGTTCTCACCGGTGGTGAACACGTAGTAGCTGACCGTGTCGATCCCGCTCAGCGGCTGCCCGGCGAAGTCCACCTGGTCGCCGAACGCCGCCTTGTCGGTCGGAGCGCCCGTGCGCAGCCCGAGGCTGCCGATGCCGGACGGCGGTGCGACGCCGCCGGCCGCCGACGGGCCCGAGCGGAGGTAGGCGTCGCCGTTGCCGATCACGTTGCGGTCGACCACCGACCAGTCCGGCCCGACGTACGACGACTTGCTCATCTCACCGCGGAGCGCGGGGGTGAGGTCCCGGCCGGCCACCGTGCCGTCCTTGAGGTCGACGCCCTTGACGCTGCCGTCCTGGATCACGCGGCTGGTCACGCTGCCGGTCGCCAGGTCGACGGCGCGGATGGTGCCGTTCTGGATGTCGTGCGACGTCAGCTTGCCGCTGGCGAGCGCCGTGCCGCCGGCGGCGACCGTGAGCACGAGCGCTCCGGCCACCACGGCGAACGTGCGCGACCCGCGCGCAGAGGGGAACTTCACGAAAGACCATCTCCTCGGTCCGAGAGACGCCACGGAGCGAAGCGAGCCCCGAGGCCTGAACAGGTCCAACGAGATGACCGGGAGAAGGTCACGCCCTCGGGGTGTTCTCCGCGGACCGCCCAGATGTCAGGGTGGGGTGGTGAGCACCGAGGCCATCGACCCGACCGTCCCACCGTCCGGAACCGGCTGCGCGGAGTGCCTCGCGTCCGGCGGGTGGTGGGTCCATCTGCGACGTTGTACGGCGTGCGGCCACATCGGCTGCTGCGACACCTCACCGCACCAGCACGCGACCGCCCACTGGCGCGAGTCGGGTCATCCGGTGATCGCCAGCTTCGAGCCGGGCGAGGACTGGTTCTGGGACTTCGAGCGGGACGAGGGCTTCGACGGCCCGGAGCTCACCGACCCGCAGAGCCACCCGGCCGACCAGCCGACGCCAGGCCCGGAGGGCGCCGTACCGGAGGACTGGCGCGACCACCTCAACTAGGACGGCTCGGCGTCGTCCTGAGCCACCGGGACCTTCGGGCGGACCGGTCGTGGCTCCCAGTCGTAGACGACACGAGTGCCCAGGAAGAGATCCTGGAGCGACTTGTTGTTGCGGCTGAACGGGATCCAGACGATCCCGATCGGCACGATGACGACGAACGCTGCGCGCAGCGCAGCCCCGAAGAACTTGAGTCGCCGTCCGCCGATGCCGAGCACCCGCAGGCCCATCACGAGGTAGCCGTAAGTGCGGCCGCTCAGGGTCCAGAAGACCGTGAAGTAGACGAACGCGACAGCGATCGCCGCGGCCAGGCTGAACACCAGGCCCAGCTGGGGCCACGTGAAGGTGCGGGGGTTGAGCAGGAAGATCAGACCCACCAGGCCGAGGTAGCCGCCCAGGAGCACGGCGCCGATGACGAGCCCATCCAGGGCAGCAGCGACCAGACGCGTGACGATCCCGGCCCGCTGCCCCTGGAACGGTCGCGCCTCCCGGGGGACCGGCGAGATCCTGGCGTGCGTCGCGTCGGCGACTGCCTCGTCGTCCATGTCGTCTCAGGAGCCGTTGGAGCCGGCGGGGCCGTGGGTGCGAGAGCGACGAAGGAGCAGCCGGTCGATGGCCCGGTCGACCGCCTGGTCAGCGCCGATGCCCTGCATCCGCACACCCTTGACGGTCTCGGAGGCCATCGAGCCGGTCGAGTCGCGGATGATCTCGGGCAGGTCGACCCCGTCGATGATCTCGTTGGCGAGGGCGATCAGGTCCATCTGGTCGAGCACGGCGTCGACGACCTTGACCAGGTCGACCCGCTTGAGCACGGTGGCGGTGAGGTCCATCTGGTCGAGGACGGCCTCGATGTCGAGACGGCGAGCGATCGTCGTTGACGTCGACCTTGTCCGCCAGCGCCGCGATCTGCTGCTCGTCCACGCGCGCGAGCACCTCGCGTACGACGACGTCGAGGTCCACCCGGTGCGAGCACGATCTCGGTCAGGTCCAGGCTGTCGAGGACGGCTCGGCTCTCGACGTCGACCCTCCGTACGACCTCGGCGATGACCTCGGTGAGCGAGATGGTCGAGCATCCCGGCCAACGCCACGGCGTACGCCGTCGACCGCCGGACGACCGGCGCGACGGCCGCCCGCACGATCCGCGGGACCGGGACCCGCGAGAGGACGTCGACGCCGGGATCCTCATGGCACCGCCCCTTCCAGCCGTACGACTGCACCTGCTGGCAGTGTGCTCGGCCGTCGTACGGGCGCGACTCACCCGGGGGGGTGATCCAGACCGACGCGGCCAGGGGCGCCGGCCTCAGCGGGTCAGCGCGCGCCCTTGCGGACCCGGGCGGCGGTCTTCGCCCGCTCGTTCTGGTCGAGGACGAGCTTGCGGATCCGGACCGTCAGCGGCGTGACCTCGACGCACTCGTCCTCGCGGCAGAACTCCAGGCACTGCTCCAACGACAGCCTGCGCGGTGGGACCAGCTTCTCGAAGTTGTCGGAGGTGGCGGACCGGATGTTGGTCTGCTGCTTCTCCTTGGTGATGTTGACGTCCATGTCCTCGGTGCGCGAGTTCTCGCCGACGATCATGCCCTCGTACACCTCGGTCGTCGGCTCGACGAACATCACGCCGCGTTCCTGCAGGTTCGTCATCGCGTACGCCGTGGCGGCACCCGAGCGGTCGGCGACCAGGGAGCCGTTGTTGCGCGACCGGATCTCACCGGCCCACGGCTCGTAGCCCTCGGAGATGTGGTGGGCGATGCCCGTGCCGCGGGTGTCGGTGAGGAACTCGGTGCGGAAGCCGATCAGCCCACGCGCCGGCACCAGGAACTCCATGCGCACCCAGCCGGTGCCGTGGTTGGTCATCTGCTCCATCCGGCCCTTGCGCGAGGCCAGCAGCTCGGTGATCGTGCCGAGGTACTCCTCCGGGGCGTCGATGGTGAGTCGTTCGACCGGCTCGTGCACCTTGCCGTCGATCTCGCGGATGGTGGGGCGCCGCCCTCCACGTCATCGGGAAAGACATCCTCATTCCCGCGCACGGCGTTTACTGGCCGATCATGCTGAAGGCGTTCGAGTACGCCGACGAGGAGATCCCGACCCTCCTCGTCCACGGCTGGTGGAACATCAGCGGGGCGAAAATGAGCAAGAGCCTGGGCAACGTCATCGACCCCGACACTCTCGCCGATAAGTATGGAGCCGAAGCGCTCCGCTACTACCTCATGAGCGACATCGCGACGGGGCGGGACAGCGACTTCTCCGAAGAACGCCTCGTCAGCCGCTATAATAGCGACCTCGCGAACTCCCTCGGCAACCTCCTCAACCGCACCCTCAGCATGGCGCAGCGCTACCGCGACGGCCGCCTCACCGGGCCGAGCCCCGGCCCGAGCCCCCTGATCGCCAATTACGAACAGGAGATGACCGGCACCATCCAGGCCGCCATCGAGCGCATCAATAACTACGTCACCGGCTTGGAACCGGGAGATCGACGAGAAAAAACCGTGGGCCCTCGCGAAAGACCCGGCCCGCGCCGCCGAGCTCGACGCCCTCCTTTACCAGCTCGCCGAAGCCCTTCGGATCATCGCCATCCTCCTCTCGCCCGTCCTGCCCACCGCGGCGCACCGGATCTTCGACCAGCTCCAGTGGAAGCCCGCGCTCGCCGGCCGGGAGGAACGTTTCGCCCTCGCCGAGGCCGCGTGGGGCCAGCTCCCCGGCGGCCACGTGGTCGGGCAGCCCGTCCCGCTGTTTCCCCGCATCGACCCGTCGTAGCGGAGAAACGCCCTTCCGTCTCAGCCGCCCGCGCCGCTAGACCAGCCCGGTATCGAACCCGATCGGCGCGGGCGTCGGCTCGTAGCCATCGGCGACCACCTCCACCCGCGGGCCGGCCGCCGTTAAGATCGGCGCCTTCGTCTTCGGGTTAATCTTCTTTGTCTGGTGCGACGGGAACCGCGCCGTGATCTTCCCCGCGGCTCCGACTTCCTTCCCGTCGACGTAGACCGTCGCCCCCTTGACCTTCTTCCCCGCGCTGTCCCGCGCCGTGATCGTCACCGTGGTTAACTTATCCAGCGGGACGCCGTGGTCGGGCTTCGCGGTCACCTTCATTTTCGCCAGGGGCCAGAGCGTTTCCGTCGGCGTCCAGGTGTGGCGCTCCCAATCGTTCCACCAGCGCTCCACGCCGGGCGGGACGTTGCCGTGGGCGTCGAGCCGTTGCTGCACGAGGTCGCGCAAGTCCAGCTTCATCTGCCGCACACGCGCCAGGGCGTCGGCCTTGGCCTTCTTCGGGTTCTTCGTGATCACCGGGATGGGCGGCACACCCTGCGCGTCGAGCGGCTCGCCCATCGCGTCGGCCATGTAGAGCCAACCGTTGGCGGCGAACTCCTCCTTCCAGATCTTGTGGCGCACCTTGGTCATCCAGGTCGTCCCCCGCTCGACGTCGTATTGCCGCGCGAGATCGAGGTAATTCTCCGAGTCAATCGCCCACGCCTGCATCACGTCGTCGGCACACATCCAGCCCTGATCCATCCGGATATCGATGAGCCCCGGGGCGACCGTGAGGGAGTCGTGGATGTCATGGAGGGGCCGGAAGATCAGCACCGGCACCGGGAACCCTACCGGCGGCATGAGCTGGCTGTCGTTGATCGCCGCCGGCTCGATCTCGCCGCCCACCCGCAGCCCGATGTCGACCAGGTTCGCTCGCAGGAAATCCGTCAGCGGCTTCTTCGTGAGGAAATTCGTCCCCGGCTCGATCTCGTCGGAGCGAGGCGACGACCGCGTAGACCACCGTGGCGCCCAGCTCCAGCGCCGTGGCGATCGGCGTCACCATCCGCGTGCCCCCGTCCACATAATTCTTCCCGTCATTAAACAACTGCGGGGGCGTAAAGACCGGCAGCGAGGAAGAAGCGAGCGCCCCCTGCCACAGCGGCACCTGCACCGGCTTCTGGCCGGTCACCTTGCCGGCCCGCTTCGCCGCCGCGATCTGCTGCTCGAGGCTCGGGAATGCCCGGCGAGCTGTCCCTTCTCCATCGGCCCGGCATCCGAGTCGTTAAAGCTCTTCTTGATCGCGTCGATCCGGTCCTGCAAATCGGCGATCTTCTTCCGCGTGGCGGCGTCGTAGATCGCGCCGGCGTTCACCTGCGTCCCATCGGCCTCGAGGAGGCGCCCCTTTTCATCCACCAGGCGCGTCAAGCCATCCTCCAGCGCCGTCGAGACCATCCGCAGCATGATCTTCGACTTCGCCACCAGCGACGGCTTAAAGCTCGAAGCCTTCTGCATCTTCGTTTGCAGCGGATTGAAGTTCGCCGAGCGACGGAGTGCCGAGCAGGGTTGCGATACCGTCCTTCAGCGTGTCCTCCTCCAGCCTCCCGCCGACCAGCGCGCCGAGGAACAGGTCCAACGGGCCGCCCACGCTCCCCCCGACGAGGGACCCGGCGGCCACCCCGGTGGCCACGGTCTTCAGCACGTCGAGGAACTTACTGATCGGGTCGAGCACCTTGTACATGTCGCGGTTAAACCGGAGCGACTCCCAGATGTCGATGAGCCCCGCGAGACCCTGGAGGTGGCCATCCTTGTCCCGCTTCGCTGGCTTGGCCGGCTCCCCCTCCGCCAGCTTCAGCCCGTTGATCGACCCGACACTCGTCCCGCAGATGATCGCGGGCTTGAGACCGTGCTCGTAAAGATACCGCACCACCCCGACCTCGAAGTCGCCATGCGCCGCGCCCCCGCTGAGCGCCAGCGCGGGCCCGACCGGCTTGATCTTCTTCTTCGGCGACTTCTTGGGCTTCGGGAGATTCAGGTTGGGGAGGATGCCGGACTGACCGGGCTGCAGCGCGACCGGAGCGGCGATCATGGCGCTGGCCGAAAGGGTGGGGGGCGCAAAGGAGAGGCCAGCCACAGGGGTACTGCTCTGCGGGGCGGTCGTCGCGGCCTTCTGTGTTTTCATCACAGTGTTTGTCGACTGAACGGCGGCACCGTCGCACGGCAGAAACACCTTGACAAGGGGAAATTTCTCACTACGCCGCCGCGGAACGGCGTCCCGCCGTCGCCGCCGGCTGCCCGGCCGCGGCGGAAGGATGTCCCGCCGTCGCAGCCGCACGTCCGGCAGGCGCGGCTGGACCTCCCGCCGTGGCGGAAGGACGTCCCGCCGTCGCGGAAGGACGTGCGGCCGTCACAGCTGGACGTGCGGCCGTCACAGCGGGAGGTGCGGCT
Source organism: uncultured Verrucomicrobiae bacterium (assembly GCA_963831805.1). GTDB lineage: Bacteria > Verrucomicrobiota > Verrucomicrobiia > Chthoniobacterales > UBA10450 > Palsa-1392. The sequence goes on from CAWHRN010000007.1 coordinate 35,857, forward strand.
GCCACGGCTGGAGGTGCGGCGATGAGGGAATGACGTCCCGCCGCGATGACCGCAGGCCGTGGCACGGCGGCTGCTTTATAGGCAGTCACTTATGGCCAGAAAATACTACATGCCGCAGACCGCGGAAGGGATCGATCAGGTCCTGATGTCGTTCGATACCAACATTAATGCCCACGCCGGCGCGCTCGCCGCCAAGTATGGCGTGGATGCGGGTGATCTCGTTCGTATTACCCAAGCCCGGCTCGTCTGGGGTTGGTTCATGGAAGCCCTCACCGCCGCCCGCAGTTGGGCGCGGAGTCTCACGCAGACGCGGGACATGATGCAGACGGCGCCGCAGAATGGCAGTCAGCCGCTGCCGGGCGGCCCGATGTTGCCGCCGGTCCCGCAGCTGCCCGGGACGGACCCGGGGCCCGCCGAGCTGGAACCGGGCTTCTTCTCTTTCTTCATCGCTCTGGTCGCGCAGATCAAGAATGACGAGGCCTATGATATCTCCGACGGCCAGCTCCTCGGGGTGGAGGGCACGGAGGTGCCGCCGCCGAACTCGGCGACGACGGTGCCGGAGCTGGAGGGTGATCTTTTCACCAGCGGACAACCGGAGCTCACCTGCAAGAAGGGGCCGTTCCAGGGTTACGAGGTTTTCCTCACCCGGCCGGGGCAGGCGCGCCGGAGTATCGGGTTCTCCACCTCGCGGCGCTTCCTGGTGACCGAGCCGCTGCCCGCCCCGGGGACCGCGGAGGTCTGGACTTTTGAAGCGCAGTACCGCTACCAGAACGCGCCCTTTGGCCGCGTCTCGCAGCCGCTCGTGATGACGGTGCGCGGCTAAGCGAAGGAGGCGCGGGCGGCTCGGCCGCCCGCGCGGAAGCTTTGCCTCCGGGGTCACTGGTCAGCCATGCAGAGCCAGCCGGGGGTGGGAAGACTCGGGTAGGTCTTCCCGTTTTAGCAACCGTGGCGGCGCGCCACGGAATCTGCCGCCCGCGCCAACTTTCTCCCCCGGGGGAGCGCGTTTTCTTTCCTGCCGGTGAGCCGGCACGTGCGCTACCCCCGAGGGGACACCCCGCCGGGTGCGCTGCCGGACTTGGAGAGTCGGCATTCATTTGATATGTTCGCGCGGCACACGGCGGTGCGCGGTCGTTCTGCTCGTGCTCGCTGGATTCTTATGTTGCGCCAATTGCTGTTCATCCACGTCGCTCTGTTTCTCTCGCTGCTGCCGTTGCACGGGGAACCGCCGCCACCGGTGGCTCGGCCGGAGGCGGTCTACACGCCGGCGCCGGTCTATCGGCCCGAATGGGCGCGGCAGGGGCTGGCGGGGAAGGGGGTCGTGCTGGTGACGATCGACAAGGGGACGGGCAAGGTGACCGGGGCGCGGATGCAGGAGAGCACGGGGAACCAGCTCCTCGATGGCGCGGCGCTGCAGGCGTACTCGCAGTGGCGTTTCAAGCCAGGGAGCGCGACGCAACTGAGGATTCCGATTGAATTCAAGAAGGCTCCGGCGAGTCCGGCCGCCCCTCCGGGGCGCCCGGCGAGTCCTCCGGGGCGATCGCAGCCGGTGCTGGTGTATGTGCTGATGGTTCTGCTGGGATTCGGCGCGGCGACGCTGGTGGCCCGGAGGCGGCGGCGGTGACGGAGGGCCGCTCGCGCCGGCCGCAGGACGCTGGGCCCGGGGTGTCTGCGGCGGGGATTTTGCAAAGGGAGGCTCCTCCTTTAGGCTGATCGGGTGAGTTCTTTCGCCATCCACCCGCTCGACCCGCAAGAGATCGCCGCGCTCCTGCTCGGCGCGCATGCCGACCCTTTCCGCGTGCTCGGCCCGCATCGCGCGGGGGAGGATCTGGTGGTCCGGGTGTTTCGGCCGGAAGCGAAGGAGGTGCAGATCATCTCGGCGACCGATCGGTCGCAGGTTTTCCCGGCGGAGCGGCTGCACATCGAGGGTCTCTACCAGGCGACGGTGCCGGATGGGACGCGGGCTTTTTCCTACTACGTAAAGGTGATCGCGTTCGATGGCTCGGAGCAGACGCTGCGCGATCCCTACAGCTATGGGCCGATGATGGGGGAGGTGGATTTACACCTCTTCGCCGAGGGGACGGATAAGCGGCTCTACGATAAGTTCGGCGCACACCTGCGGGAGGTCGGCTCGCCTGCGCCGGGCTCCGGCGGGGGGGTGGGCGATCGCGGGGTTTATTTCGCGGTCTGGGCGCCGAATGCGCAGCGGGTGAGCGTGGTGGGGGACTTCAACGGCTGGGACGGTCGGGTGAATCCGATGCGGAAGCTGGTCGGCAGCGGGGTGTGGGAGATCTTCCTCCCGGGCGTCGCGGAGGGGGCGCACTATAAGTATGAGATCAAGGCGTGGACTGGTGCGCTGCTCTTGAAGAGTGATCCGTTTGGGTTTTTCAGTCAGCACGGGCTGCAGACTTCGTCGATGGTTTACGACCTGACGCGTTACCAATGGAGCGACGCGGAATGGATGGAGGCGCGCCCGAAGAAGGCGTGGCATCGGAGCGCGATCAGCATCTACGAGGTGCATCTGGGCTCGTGGCGGCGGGTGGCAGAGCAGGGGAATCGCTTTCTCAGTTACCTGGAATTTGCGGAGACGCTGCTGCCGTATGTGCTCGAGATGGGCTTCACGCATATCGAGCTGATGCCGATCGCGGAGCATCCGTTTGAGGGTTCGTGGGGTTATCAGGTGACGAACTATTACGCGCCGACGAGCCGCTTCGGGACGCCGGACGAGTTGCGGCATTTTGTCGATGCGTGTCATCGCGCGGGCGTGGGCGTGATCATGGATTGGGTGCCGGCGCATTTCCCGAAGGATGCGCACGGGCTGGCGGAATTTGACGGCACGGATCTCTACGAGCACGCCGACCCGCGGCAGGGCGAGCACCAGGATTGGGGGACGCTGATTTTCAACTTCGGGCGCAACGAGGTCCGCAATTTCCTCACCGCGAACGCGCTCTTCTGGCTCGAGCAGTATCACATCGACGGTCTGCGTGTGGATGCGGTGGCTTCGATGCTCTACCTCGATTACTCGCGCCAACCGGGGCAGTGGATCCCGAACCAATTCGGCGGTCGCGAGAATCTGGAGGCGGTCCGTTTCCTCAAGCAGACCAACGAGCTGTGCTACGAGAGTTTTCCCGGCGTGATGACGATCGCCGAGGAATCAACCGCCTGGCCCGGCGTCTCGCGGCCGATCTACCTGGGCGGGCTCGGGTTTGGCTTCAAGTGGAACATGGGGTGGATGCACGACTTTCTGCATTACATGGCGCTCGATCCGATCTACCGGCGCTACCACCAGAACAACGTCACATTCTCGATCATGTATGCATTCCAGGAACATTTCATCCTCGTGCTCAGCCACGACGAAGTGGTGCACGGGAAAGGCTCGATGATCGGCAAGATGCCGGGGGATGAATGGCAGAAGTTTGCCAATCTCCGGTTGTTTTACGCGTGGATGTACGGACATCCGGGGAAGAAGCTGCTCTTCATGGGTGGCGAGTTTGGCCAGGTGCGGGAGTGGAATCACGACAGCGGGCTCGATTGGAACCTGCTCGAAGCCCCGCGGCACGACGGTCTGCGCCGGCTTGTGCAACATCTCAACCACACCTACCGCAACGAGCCCGCGCTCTGGGATCTCGATGACACCTACGAAGGTTTCGAGTGGATCGATTTCCACGATGCCGATAACTGCGTGGTCGCTTTTCTGCGCCGCTCGCAGGCCGGCGATGTACTCGCCTTTGTGGTGAATGCGACGCCGATCGTGCGCTCAAGTTATCGCCTCGGCGTGCCTAACGAGGGCTTCTATCGCGAGATCATCAATACCGACGGCGAAACCTACGGCGGGAGCAATGTCGGCAATTTCGGCGGCTTGCATTCCGAGGCGATTGAGTGGCAGGCGCGTGAGCATTCCATCGTGATCAATCTCCCGCCACTGGCGGTGGTTGCATTTAAGTGGGAAAAGCCCGCGGCGGCGGCAGTCCCCATGGTGGGGGAGAAGGACGAGGCGGAGCCGGGAGACAAGACCGGAAAATAAAAGCCGTTAAAAAAAGAAGTGTTGCGCGGAATTTCCCGCTTGACGCTTTTTCGTTCACCCTGCACGCTGCGCTCCATTCAACCACCGCAACATATGAAGAAACACCAAGCTGCCTTTACTCTGATCGAACTTCTGGTCGTGATCACAATTATCGCGATTTTGGCCAGTATTGCTTTGCCGGTTTTTAACGGGGTCACCGAGCGAGCGAACCAGACCAAGGATCTTTCCAACGGGAAACAGATCGGCCTCGCGGCAAAGCTGTTCGCGACGGATAACAACGGCAACTTCCCTTCGAAGGCGCCCTCGGCCGATTACACCTCCGCCACCGACCTCGCCTCCGGTGGGGTCTCGAACGACGCTTTCTGGTGGCTCTTCCCGAACTATCTCCAGAGCGAAGATATTTTTGTCGTCTCGGGTTCCAAGTGGAGCATCGGGGTGGACAACAAGATTGATCCGGCCACTGCGTCGAGCCGGGTCGACACTTTGAAAGCCGGCGAGAATAACTACGCCTACGTCGCCGGCCTCACCGACACCTCCAATCCCGCTTTTCCGCTGATCGCGGATGGCTTCGGCACCACGGTGGGGACTTACGACACGAGCAAATCGAACAAGGGCGGCGTCTGGGCCGGGAAGAAGGCGATCGTCGTTTTCTGCGACGCGAGCGCACAAATCATGAAGGTCGATCCGACCACGGTCCAGGTGAAGCGCCCCGGCCACACTTACAGCATGTTTGACACGGCGAGCGGCACCTCGAACGATCCGTGGCTCGTCGCGGCCAATCCGGTGCTCAATCCGGAGTAATCGTTAGTCCGTCGTCGATTCGAATTCACCATCGCGGACGCGGGTCTTGATCCTCGTCCGCGTTTTTGCATCTGCGACCTCCCGTATGACCTGGCCCGCCGCGTCGCGGGTGATGCTGTAGCCGCGTTCGAGCGTCGCCTGCGGTCCAAGGATGCGGAGCAGGTCGGCGCCGCGGTCAGCGCGCTCGCGGGACTTCGCTAGGCGATGGCACGCGCTCTCCTGCAGCCGGCGCCGCGTCTCGTGGAGTTGTTGGCGGCGGGCAGAGAGTTCGCGCGTCGGGTTGCGCGCTTTCAAGACGACCAGGCTGTTCGTTAGGCGGCTTTGCGCCGACTGACGCTGGCGATCGAGCTGGCGCCGGAGCATTTCTTTCACGAGGTCGAGTTGCTGCTGCGCGTCGCGGAGCCGCTGCCGGAGCTCGCGGGCGAGCGCCTTTTCGGAAAGTGAGCGGAGTCGCTGGCGCGCTTGGGCGGCGAAATTGCGCCAGCATTTCGTTAGGCAATTCTGCAACTCGGCGACGCGGCGTTCGAGGTCGTGCGCATCGGGCACGACTAACTCCGCAGCCGCGCTCGGGGTGGGCGCGCGCAGGTCGGCCACGAAGTCGGCGATCGTGAAATCCACCTCGTGCCCGACCGCGGAGACGACCGGAATCGCCGAGTGAAATATTGCGCGCGCGACCGCTTCTTCGTTGAACTCCCACAAGTCCTCGATGCTTCCGCCGCCGCGGGCGAGAATAATTACGTCGAGTGGTCGCCAGCCGTCGTTAGGCACGCCCAGTTCACGCAACGCGCTTGCGATTTCGAGCGCCGCGCCGACTCCCTGCACCCGCACTGGATTGATCAGCACCTCAATGCCCGGCGCGCGCCGGCGGAGAACATTGAGGATGTCGCGGATGACCGCGCCGGTCGGCGAAGTGACGACGCCGATGCGCCGCGGGAATTTCGGGAGCGGCCGTTTCCGCGCGGCCTCGAAAAGACCTTCGGCTTCGAGCTTTCTTTTCAGCGCTTCGAACTTCGCCTGCAACATTCCCGCGCCGCGGGTCTGCAGGATTTGCACGTTGAGCTGATACTGGCCGCGTGCTTCGAAGACGGTCACCTGGCCGGCGACCTGCACCTGCAAGCCGTCGGTCAGTGGTGCGGTAAAGGGCGGGAGGGTGTTGCGGAAAATCACGCAGCTGACGGCCGCGCGGGCGTCCTTCAGGGTGAAATATTGATGGCCGGATGGGAGCAGGCGGTAGTTCGAGACTTCGCCTTGGACCCAGACGGAGGCGAAGCGTTGTTCGAGAAGCGAGCGGATCGAGCGGGTGAGTTCGGCGACGGTCAGAACCCGTGCGGTCTCGGGAAAGAAGTCGTCGGCGGTCACTGCCGCGAAAGTAGCACAGCCGTCTCGCCTGCGGGGCGACCGGGCATCTGTATCCGATGCAACGGGCGCGACGCCCGTTGGCCCCACAGGCAGGGTGCCTGTGCTACGGCGGATTTCTGGCCGACGACCGTTCGTTAGGCGCTGAAGAGATCGCTTTGTGTTCCGGCCGGCACCTTCAATCCCAGTTTTCGGTAGGCGTTAGGCAGGGCGACGCGACCCTGCGCGGTGCGCTTGAGGTAACCTTCCATGATCAGATACGGCTCGTTCACTTCCTCGAGCGTGCCCGCTTCTTCGCCGACCGCCACGGCCAGCGAGCTCAAGCCCACCGGCCCGCCGTTGAATTTGTGGATCAGCGTTTCGATGATTCGCTTGTCCCATTGATCGAACCCGTCGCGATCGATCTCGAGCATCGTTAGGGCCTTATCCGCGAGGTCGGCGGTGATCCGGCCGTCGGCCTTCACCTGCACGTAATCGCGCACCCAGCGGAGCAGATTGTTCGCGGTCCGCGGCGTGCCTCGCGTGCGCGTTGCGATCTCCGCGGCGCCTAACGAGTCGATCTCCACGTTCAACAACGCCGCGCTCCGCAGGATGATTTTCTGCATCTCTTCCGCGCTGTAATAATCGAGCCGCGCGGTCATCCCGAAGCGCGAACGGAGCGGCGCGCTCAACATGCCCGAGCGGGTGGTCGCGCCGATGAGCGTGAACTTCGGCAGTCGCAATTGCAGGCTCCGCGCCTGCGGTCCCTGGTCGATGATGATGTCGAGTTTGTAGTCCTCCATCGCGGGGTAGAGATACTCCTCGATCGTCGGCTGGAGCCGGTGAATCTCGTCGATGAAAAGGACATCGCCTTTCTCCAGACTCGTGAGCAGCCCCGCGAGTTCGCCGGCTTTCTCGATCACCGGCCCGCTGGTGTTCTTGATATTCACACTCATCGCGTTCGCGATGATGTGCGCCAGCGTCGTCTTGCCCAGACCGGGCGGCCCGCTGAGCAGAATGTGCTCGAGCACATCGCCGCGTTTCTTCGCCGCCTCGACCAGCACTTCGATCCGTTCACAGACCTTTTCCTGGCCGGTGAACTCGCTAAACATCGGCGGCCGGAGCGAAAGCTCGAAAGCCGGATCGGGTGGTGGGACTGCAGTCGACATGCGGAAGATTCAGACAGGATTAACCGGATTGACAGGATGAAGAATTTTCCGGTCGATGGCCCGGCCAAACAATCCTGGAAGTCCCGTCAATTCTGCCCGGATTTATTCCAGATTCTTTGTCAACACCAACTCGGTCCCGCGACTCCGCAGCACATAATCGACCTCGTCGAAAGCGTTGCGGATCAAGTGCAATCCGAGTCCGCCCGGTTTGATCAAATCCGCCGGACGACTCTTCATTGCCTGCGGCGGAGTCTGCTTGCCGTAATCGCGCAGCCGCAGGCAGACGCAATCGTTCCGGCCCTCGAGCGAGAGCGAGATCAGCTGGTCGTCGCGCAGATGATAGGCGTAGCGGATGATGTTCGTGCAGGCCTCATCCACTCCGAGGACCATGAGGGTGCGCTGACGCTCGGAGAAGGGGAAGGCTTCGAGAAATTTCCGCACGTAATTGCGCATCAAGGCGAGATTTCCCGTGTGGCTGGAGAACTCGATTTTCTTCTTCGTCTTCTTCATGCGGCGGCGAGTCGCCTAACAAGGGTGTGCGTCGGTCTGGTGCAAGCTGGCGAATATCCGGCGGAGCCGCAACGATATTTGTCCCGCGTCGTCGAGTGATCCCTGGGTAGTTCGACTGCGGAACGCTCGTCCCGTTCATTCCGCGTTGGCAAGCGCCATCAGTCATGCACTATTTTTTCACATGAAATGGCTTCTCGTTTTGCTGCTCAGCGCGACCGCCGCTTTCGCGCAGGAACGGCCGACCGCGTATCACGCGCTCCGCACCGTCGGCACCCAGCTCAGCCGCGATGCCGTGAACCACATCATCTCGGTCACAGGCCGGGATGGGAATCCGCAGCCCGAGACCTGGAAAATCCTGCTCGACGATCCGCGCGCCCGCGGCGGCGTGCGTGAACTGGAGGTCGCGCACGGCAAGATCACCTCCGAGCGCACGCCGTTGCGCGAGTCGGTCGAGGGCTCGTTAGGCCCGGTTATCGACACCGCCAAATTGAATCTCGATTCGAGCGGCGCCTACACCGTTGCCCAACAAACCGCCGCCGGTTCGCACGTCACCTTCACCGGCGCCGATTACATTCTGCGGGTCGATGAAAAGGGGAACCCCGTCTGGCAGGTGACGCTTCATCGAGAGGGTGGGGAAGCGGCCGGGACGATCTACATCGGGGCGAATCACGGCACGATCACGCGCACCGAAGGCCTCTTCACCGGCGGCGACGTCGCCTCGGCCGCGCCAGGTCAGCGGGCCGAAGAACAGCGCGCGGAAGATGCGAACAACAACGATGATGACGGCGATACCAACCCGGTGAAGCGCAGCATCAAGCACGCTTTCCATGAGGTGAGCGACAACGTGAAGAACGGTTTTCACAAAGTGCGCCGGTCGTTCGTCGATTTCTTCGAGGATCACTAGCGCGCTCGCCTCATCCAGCCTTGCAATCTTCGGCCTGCGCTCCAACAATAGCGCGATGAAAGCCGAACCTTCCGCGCAAGCGGCCTGGGCGGATGTGCGTCACGGCTGGGAACAGCTTTATGGCGCCGCCGACATGGGCATCAGCCTCGAGTGGCACGATTTCAAAACCAGCCGGCCGCTTGATTGGGGCGAAAGTTTTCGGCCGCGCAGCATCGAGTTTTGCCTGAATCTCGACGGCCGCGGCGCGATCGATGGCGGCCGCCGCGCGCACCAACTGTCCTACGTGCCGAGCAGCTCCGGCTATTACGCGATCGGCGACGAGCCGCTCCGCGCGACGCGGGAGGCGAACGATCGCCATCGCTTCGTCACGTTGGAATTTTCCCGCGAACACTTGCAGTCGCAGCTCGCCGCTTCGGAAGGCGAGCTCACGCCCGCGATGCGCGAAGTGGTTTTCCCGACGCGCGAGCAGAGCATCGTCTCGCATCCGCAGCCGATGACCGCCGAGCAGCGCGCGATCGTCGCCAGCCTGACGACCCCGCCGGTCCCGAAAGCCGCGCGCATTCTTTGGTATCAAAGCAAGGCGATCGAGCTGATGGCGCATTTCCTTTTTGAACCAAAGGACCCGGAGATGTTTTGCATGCGGCAGAAACGGGTCGCGCGCGATCGCGTCGTCCGCGTGCAGGAGATGCTCGTGCGTGACCTGGCGAATCCGCCGTCGCTCGAAATGCTCGGGCAGGAAGTCGGCTGTAGCCCGTTCTATCTCAGCCGCATTTTCTCGCGCGAAGTCGGCCTAACGATCCCGCAATTCCTGCGCAACGCGCGGATGGAACGCGCTGCGGAGCTGCTCCGCGCTGGCCGGCACAACGTCACCGAAGCGGCGACCGAGGTGGGCTATTCCAGCCTGAGCCATTTCAGCAAAGCCTTCTGCGAGACGATCGGTTGCTGCCCGGTTCTCTATCCGGCGGCGAAGCACATCGTCCTCGATCGTTAGGCTTGTTTGGTCCGCAGCTGTCGCAGATGGCGCAGATTTTCTGGAATCCCTTATCTGCGCCCATCTGCGGACGAAAATTGCGCCAACCGGGATGCCTCGTTAGGCGGGAATGACCGCCGCGACCATCAGCGCCGGAGACAAACGCTCCGGCCTTTTTCTTTTGCCCACCGCGACGCTCTGGCAGCGCGAAGTGATTCGCTTCTATCGCCAGCGCAATCGCATCATCGGCGCGCTTCTTTCGCCGCTGGTTTTCTGGTTCGTCATCGGTATCGGGAATCGGCGCCTCGTTTCGCGTCGGGGCCGCACCTGACGGAATGGGTTACCTGGAATATTTCTATCCCGGCACGCTGATGTTGATCATGCTCTTCACCGCAATCTTCTCCACCATCTCGATCATCGAGGATCGACGGGAAGGTTTTCTCCAGTCGGTGCTGGTCGCGCCGATCTCGCCGGGCGCGATCGTCTGCGGGAAAATCCTCGGCGGCACCACGCTTGCGCTTTTGCAGGGATTGATCTTCCTCCTGCTCGCGCCGTTCATCGGGCTACATCTTACGCCGGAGCGGGTTCTCATCTGTCTCGGCACGCTCGCGCTGGTCGGGTTTGGCCTGACGGGTCTCGGCTTTCTCGTCGCCTGGCCAATGGAATTCACCCAGGGTTTCCACGCCATCATGAACGTCTTTCTCATCCCGCTCTGGCTGATGTCGGGCGCGCTTTTTCCCGCGACCAACCCGCACACCTGGATCTACTGGGCGATCCATCTCAACCCGGTGACCTACGGTGTCGCGGCCGTGCGCCGGGCACTTTATGCCGGCGATCCGGGCGTGCTCCATCTTCCGAGTTTCACCGTGTCGTTAGGCGTGTCGCTCGCCTTTGGGCTGGTCATGTATGCGGCCGCTTACGTTCTGGTGCAGAAAAAATCTTCATGAAAATAACCCGCGCACTTCTTTCCGTTTCCGATAAAACCGGCGTCGCCGATTTCGCCCGCGCGCTCGCCGAGCAGGGAGTCGAGCTTATTTCCACCGGTGGCACTGCGGCGCTCCTGCGGCAGGAAGGGATCAAGGTTCGCGGCATCTCCGACTTCACCGGTTATCCCGAGATGCTCGACGGCCGGGTGAAAACTTTGCATCCGAAAGTGCACGGCGGCTTGCTCTACCTGCGCGGGAACAAGGAGCACGAAGCCGCCGCGGGCGAGCATGGGATCGAGCCGATCGATCTCGTGGTGGTGAATCTCTATCCCTTCGAAGCGACGATCGCGAAACCGGGAGTCAAACTCGCGGAAGCGATCGAGCAGATCGACATCGGCGGGCCGTCGATGCTGCGGAGCGCGTCGAAGAATTACCAGTCCGTCACCGTCGTCGTCGATCCCGCCGACTACGCCGCGGTCCTCGAGGAAATGCGGGATCGCGAAGGCGAGACCACGTTGAAACTGCGCGAGCGGCTCGCCATCAAGGTCTTCATCACCACCTCCGATTACGACCGCGCGATCGCCACTTACCTGAACGAAAAGCAGGAAACCGAAACTTCGTTTTCCGTTTCGCTGCCGCTCGTCAGCCGGCTCCGCTACGGCGAGAACCCGCACCAGACCGCGTCGCTCTACGGCACTTTCGACGAGCATTTCGAAAAGCTGCACGGGAAGGATCTCTCCTTTAACAACATCCTCGATATCACCGCCGCGTCCGACCTGATCGAGGAATTCGCCGAGCCGACCGTCGCCATCCTCAAGCACACCAACCCGTGCGGCGTCGGCACCGATCCCGACCTGCGCGAAGCCTGGATCAAAGCCTTCGCCACCGACAAGCAGGCGCCGTTCGGCGGCATCATCATCTGCAACCGCCCGCTCGATCTGCCGGTCGCGAAAGCGATCAGCGAGATCTTCAGCGAAGTGATCATCGCGCCGGAGTTCACGAGCGATGCGCGCGCCTTGCTCCAGAAAAAGAAGAACCTCCGCCTCATGCGCGCACTCGCACTCTTCGAGCCTAACGAGAAGCCGGAGATGGATCTCCGCTCCGTCCGCGGCGGCGTGCTCGTGCAGCAAAAAGACGCTGCCGAGATCGGCGAGATCGAGACGAAAGTCGTGACCAAACGCCCGCCCACCCGGCAGGAGACCGCCGCCATGCTCTTCGGCTGGCGCGTGGTGAAACACGTAAAGTCGAACGCCATCGTCTACGCCGCGCCGATCGCACGCTCGGCATTGGCGCCGGCCAGATGTCGCGCGTCGACGCCTCGCGCATCGCCGTCTGGAAGGCCGCGGAATCCGGCTTGTCGCTCAAAGGCAGCGCCGTCGCCAGCGACGCTTTCTTCCCATTCCCCGACGGCCTCATCGCCGCCGCTGAAGCCGGCGCGACCGCGGCCATCCAGCCGGGCGGCTCCGTCCGCGACCCGGAAGTCATCACCGCCGCCGACGAGCGCGACGTCGCCATGGTCTTCACCGGCGTGCGCCATTTCCGGCACTAAGGTTGAAATTTAAGCTTCTCATTCCGCAACCGTTAGGTATGATTTGCATTTCAGTGAAGCGACGCCAGTTTGCGCCTGCGACATCCATATGAATAAGCCGACTCAATCCTTTTCCCGCCTGCGATCCCTCGTGCTGGCGGCTTCTTTGCTCACCGCAGTCACGGCTTCGGCCACTGAGATGCTGGTCGATCGCGGATTGCCGACGGCCAACCTGAATGTCCCGGCCGGGGACAGCCGCTCGAATGTTGCCTGGAATTTCGGAACGCAGGGGACAACCTACTACGTCGCGGGAGATTCCTTCGCCAACACCAGCTCGGAATCCTACTTCGTCGACACGATTCGCCTCTGGGTCGTGGGTGCGTTCGATGCCAACAGCCTCAAGCTCTGGGGCGGCGTCGATAACGGGGCGTCCTCTAACATCTCGACCATTTCCACCGGCTACACCACCCAGAGTGTCACCTACGCCAATGGACAGACCTATCAGGGAAGCAGCGGCGGCTTTCTTAGCCTCACACAGGTCGATTTCACCGTTAACATCGCGCTGAATCCGGGGCAGACCTACGACTTCTACCTCGACGGCACCGGCGGCGCCGGCGGCGTCCCATATGCCGAAGCTTCTAACGCGGCCCTGAGCGGCTCCTTGCAGACCGGAGCGGACAACCTGTTCCTCTATGGCTACATCAGTAACGGACTGTTCGAGAGTGATAGCTCAGGTTCGACGAATTCAAACGGTAACGGTTGGAACAAATCGTCCGATTTGAACGTGCAGGTCTTCGGCGACGTTAGTGTCCCTGATTCGGGCGCGACGGTCGCGCTCCTCGGGCTCGGCGTCGGCCTGCTCGGCCTCGCAGGCTTCCGCCTGCGGAAACCTAAGAGTTAGGAGCGGGGAAAGCCAGAGCGCGGAGCCCCGAGAGGATTGATCCTGCCCGGGCTGTAGCGGCACTCGTGCCGAGCAAACGCGCGTGCCCTTCGGCCCTTCTCGTTCCCAAGTTGCACTTGGGAACGGCCCACATCTGCGAAGTTGCGCTTCGCCATCACGCCGGACCGGGAACGCGCCGCAGCCGACCCGCGCACGCGCCCGGGCGTAGTCGCATTCATGCTTGGATGCTCATCGCGTCGCGCCGCGGATCGAAGGCAGTGCAACGTCCGGCATAAGTGATTTCCCAAGTGCAACTTGGGAACGAGGCGCACGGCGACTTGAAACCTGCGCTTCCGCCCGAGAAACGTCGGGATGCCTGACAGTATGCAATATAATGCAATCGTGTTCCACTTTTGTTCGAACTTTAAAGGATTAAGCATAAGCGTTTTACAAATTGCAACGCAAAAGTGGCACGCGAATCGCTTACGCCGTCGCCAACAAAATGAAAATACCAACCAACCCATTCCTCTCTCTTCGTTCACTCCTCCTCGGCGCCTCTTTGCTCGCGGCCGTCACGGCCTCGGCCAGCGATTTGCTCGTCGATCGCGGCCTGCCGACGGCCAACCTGAATAACGTTTCCGGCTCCAACCGCTCCCAATGTCTCCTTTACCTTTGGCGGACAGGGAGACGAGTACTTCGTCACCGGAGACTCCTTCTCCAACACCGCCTCGGGGACCTACTTTATTGACACGATTCGCCTCTGGGTCGTCGGCGCTTTTGATGCCAACTCCCTGAGCCTCTGGGGCGGCCTCGACAACGGGGCGACCTCGACCATTTCCTCCAGCTACACCACGCAGGGTGTGACCTACGTCGGCGGTCAGACCTACCAGACGCGCACCGGCCCGTTCGACACCATTACGCAGGTTGATTTCGCCGTGAATATCTCGGTCAACCCCGGCCAGACCTACGACTTCTTCCTCGATGGCACAGGTGGCGAAGAAGGCATCCCGTTTGCCCATGCCTCGAACGCGGCCCTGAGCGGCTCTCCGCAGGACGGCGCCGATAACCTCTTCCTCTATGGCTACATCAATGGCGGAGTGTTCATGGAGTCCGGTGCGATCGATTCCTTGAATAACAGCTGGGACAAATCAGCCGACTTGAACGTGCAGATCTACGGCGAAGTTCCTGATTCAGGTACCACCGTCGCGTTCCTCGGGCTCGGAGTGCTCGGCCTCGCGGGCTTCAGCCTGCGCCGGCGCGCCGCGAAAGCCTAACCGCACCGCACCAGTTTCTTCGACCGGGCCCGCCTCCACAAGGGGCGGGCCCGGTTGCTTTTAATGTCGGCACTCAAGTCGGTCATTCTAACGGGGGCGGGAGCTATGCTTCCCGGCCGGCAGCAGGCTTCTGGACGCAAACCCAGCAATTTACCGCGGGTGACGGTGAGACCGGTGACTCTTATGGCTGAGACGTAGCTCTGGACCAGGAGACGTTTTTAATCGGCGCTTAAGGTACGGTCAATGGCAATAACTACCAAGGGGGCCGCCGGGGAGCGACAGGATGTGCCTCGCCTAACGAGCAAAGGCCGGCCGAGTGAGCCAGCGCGCCACCGCCAGCCCGCCGAGCAACACCGCGACAAGGCCGATCGCCGCTTCGAAGTAGAGCATCCCCGCGCTGCTGGAGCGATCGTGGGCCCAGCCATCGAGCGCGGTCACGTAGATGACCGGGAGATTGCCGAAGGAGGAGAGGACGGCGTACTTCGTCGAGGCCGCGCCGCGGCCGGTGGCGAAGAGGCAGACGGCGGAGAAGGCCGCGTAGGCGATGCCGCAGGTGAAGGCGTAGCAGATGACGCCGGTGGAGAAGGCCGCCGGGGTCCGCGCCGCGAGCGCCATCCCGATCGCGACCAGGGCGATGAGTATTCCCGAGCCGAAATAAGCCCACCAGCGCCCGAACCGGTCCGCGATCCAGCCGCCAGCGGCGCAACCGACCGCGCTCACGACGCCATTGAGCACGCCGGTGACGAGCGCGACGGTGTTGGCGCCGGTCTGCCAGTCGGGCGCGACGGCGCTCCAGAGGTTGTTCATCGCGCCGGAGCCGATCGGCGAGGTGACGAGACAGATGGTGATCAGGCCAAGCGGGGTGCGAATGAGATCGAGCAGCTCGCGGCCCATCGCGCGCAGCCGGTGCGGGATGGTCTCGCCGTGGAATGGGCTGACGTCCGGCACGAAGCGCAGGGCAAAGCCCGCGAGCAGCAAGGCGAACGCGAGCACCACGCTGGCAGCGAAGAAGGAATAGTGACTCGCTACCCAGACGCCGGCGCCGCCGCCGAGTCCCATCCCGCCGAGATTCCCGGCCTGATACCAACCGGCGGCGCGCCCTTTTTCCTCCTCGCTCACGGTATGCGCGATGAAGCCGCCGACCGGGATGACGGAGAGATTCGCGCCGATCTGCGAGAGAAAGACGACGACGGTGAGAAGGAGGGCGTTTTCCACCCGCAGCGGCATGAGCCCGAGCCCGAGGAGAGTTATAAAACAGGCGGCCAGGCCCAGCGAATACCAGCGGCGCAGGCTAAGGGTGAGATCGACAATCGGCGCGCCGGCGAAGCGCCAGAGATTCGCGGAAAGCCCGAGGGCGACGACCGAGGCGGCGGCCGCGACGGAGTAGCCATTGTGCACGAGCACGAACGGCAGAGTGATGGTGCAAAACCCGCTGCTGATCCCGTAGGGCAGGACGAGGAAGAGATAGCTAAGCGGGTGAGAATGATGCGACGCGCGAGGCACGGCGCGGAGCATGCCCGAGTCAGGGCGCGAGGCGAGCCGAAAATTCGAGCGGGGCGCATCGGTTAGATTTGTTAGGCGAAAAGGCTGTGCGCCGGGAAAAATCTTCGCAGCTCTTGCACTGTCATCCTGAGCCGCGCAGACGGCGAAGGATCTCGCAAGCGGCGTTGGGTTCGTGGGGTAAGCCGACGCGAGCCTCCAGAGCTATCGGTAGTGCGACCACGAGGCGAATTTCATGGGGTCAACGCGGTGAGGGAATAACCGGGGCAGCGAAAGCGGAGCAGCTTATCGGGGAATTTGTATTGACCGGGCAGGACATCCCTGCAAACGCTCGTCCTTTGGCAAAACCTGAGAGTGGGATTGAGCTTCCCGCTGAGCTTCTTCTCTCTGATTAAGTGCCGGGGTTTAGCCAGCGGGAGAGAAAGAGGATCCAATGAATCATCCCCGAGATCTTACCGCTCCGCTCCGGAGAAACCCGAATAACAGAACGCGGACGCGAGCGCCCTTGTTTCCGCTGACGCTCTCTGTCGCCATGGCGTTGGCGCCGGGAGCGCGAGCCGGAACTCCGGAGCCGGGCAAGGTTGATCAAGCGACGCGCGCTCGGGTGATTGAAAGTTACGGCAGGCTCCCCCTCAGTTTCGAGGCTAACCAGGGTCAGCAGGACGCGCCGGTGAAGTTCCTCTCCCGGGGGCAAGGTTACAATCTCTTCCTGACCAACCACGAAGCAGTTTTGGTTTTAACCAAATCGGAGAAGCCGGCGCCGGCGCCGGCGGCGAACAAGAAGACAGCCCACCCGACCTTTGCGCAGAAGCAGCAATCGACGGTTCTGCGCACACAGCTTTTGGCGGCCGACCCCGCCGCGCAGGTAACCGGCGAGCAGGAGTTACCGGGTAAGACTAACTATCTGATTGGTAAAGATCCTGCGAAGTGGCGCACAGGGGTGGCGACCTACGCCAAAGTCCGTTACCACCAGCTCTATCCTGGGATCGACCTGGTTTACTACGGCAACCAACGGAAACTGGAATACGATTTTGTGGTGGGGCCTGGAGCCGACCCGGCTCGCATCAGGATGAAGCTGGCCGGGGCGCAGAAGATGTCTCTGGACGCGCAAGGCCAGCTGGTGGTGCAGACGGCGGGAGGCAGGGTGCGCTGGAAGCAGCCGGAGATCTACCAGGAAGTGGACGGCCAGCGCAAATCCGTCCAAGGCAGATACGTTCTCCGGGCGGGCCATCAGCTGGGCTTTGCCGTGGCCGCCTACGATAACGCCAGGCCACTGATTATCGATCCCGTCTTGGTTTACTCCACTTATCTCGGGGGTAGCGCTTCCGATGAGGACGGCGGCATCGCGGTGGACAGCTCCGGCAACGCCTACATCGCTGGATGCACGCAATCGACCGATTTTCCTACGACCGCAGGAGTCTTTCAGCCGACTTTTGGTGGTCTCGAAGATATCTTTGTGACGGAGCTCAATACCACCGGCTCCGGCATCGTCTACTCCACCTTTATTGGGGGCAGCGAGGGCGACGAAGGCAAAGCCATCGCGGTGGACACTTCTGGCAATGCCTACGTGACTGGGTACACGTTTTCGGATGACTTTCCTACAACCCCTGGTGCCTTTCAGCCGACGCCCCCTTATTTTCATACTGTCCACGCCTTTGTCACAGCACTCGATCCCATCGGTGCCGGCCTCTACTCCACTTATCTAGGGGGCTACTACGATTACGCTCAAGGCATCGCGGTGGACACCTCCAGCCACGCCTATGTTATAGGCACCACGGCTTCGCCCGACTTTCCCACCACCGTTGGGGCCTTTCAGACCACGTTTGGAGGTGGTAACTCCGACGCCTTCGTGGCTGTGTTCAATCCCACCGGCACTGGCCTTGTCTACTCCACTTATCTCGGGGGCAGCGGTTACGAAGTGGGCGAGGGCATCGCGGTGGATACCTCCGGCAAAGCCTACGTAACAGGAGTTACGAATTCGACCGACTTTGCCACGACCGCTGGGGCGTTGCAGACAACCTTCATTTCACTCTACGCGGATGTGTTTGTGGCTGAGTTCAATCCTACTGGCTCCGATCTGGTCTTCTCCACTTACCTCGGAGCCGGCAGTTACGCTGATGGCAAATGCATCGCGCTGGACACCTCCGGCAACGCCCACTTGTCGGGCTTGGCGGACAGCGAGTTTCCCGTTACCGCTGGGGCCTTGCAGACGACCTTTGGTGGCGGTTGCTACGATGCGTTTGTGACCGAGCTCGATGCTACTGGCTCCAGCCTTCTCTACTCTACCTATCTCGGAGGCATCGATCTAGACCAGGTGCGCGGCATTGCCGTGGATAACTCAGGCAACACCTACGTTTCAGGATTCACGCGCTCCAGCGACTTTCCCATCACCGAAGGAGCCCTGCAAACCACCGTGAATAACGAAGATGCCTTTGTGACGGAGCTCAGTCCCAGTGGCACTGCGCTTGTCTACTCCACTTTTCTGGGAGGCAGTAGTAGCGATCAAGGCTTCGGCGTCGCGGTGGACGCCTCCGGCAACTTCTACGTCACAGGATTTTCAATGTCGAGCGACTTTCCCACGACCGCGGGGGCCTTTCAGACGACCATCGGCGGCCCCGTCAGTGCCTTCGTCGCGAAGTTTGGTGCGACCCCGACTCCCACCCCTTCGCCCACTCCGACGCCAAGTCCCACCGCTACGCCAACGCCGACACCAACCCCAACCCCAACCCCAACACCACCCAACCCCAACACCAACCCCAACGCCTTCTCCTACAACAACTCCTACCCCTCAACCCACGCCAACACCCTCTTCCACGCCAACTCCTACAGCGACCCCGACGCCGACACCAGAGTGTCAGATTGTGGTCGTGGCGCAAAAGCACCGCGTCGGCCAAGGCCAATGGGTGGTGAGGATTTACTGGACTGGGGCGACGTCGCACCACATCAAGGTCTTGCGCAATCCGCCGGGAGGTGTGATCGCGACCACCGCACAAAACCCCTATGAGGACAATATCACTGTGCCCGGGACCTACATCTACTCGGTGACTGACAGGGCCGGCAACTGTTCGAACCAGGTGGCGGTGACCATCCCGGAGAACGAATAGTGACTCGCCATCCAAATGCTGGCGCCGTCGTCGAGTCCATCCCGTCGAAATTCCCGGCCTAATACCAACCGCGAGCTAAAACGTTCAGCCCGTGCGGCGCCGGGAGAAAAGTGCGGCCTGCGCGATGATGCCGGCGATGGTGAGTCCGAGAAAGACGAGGCTGGCGCCGGTCGTGGGGAGATGGAGGTTACTTACGATTAGTTCCGCGCCGGCCACCGAGGAGAAAACAATCAGCGCCCAATCGAAAAGCGCGAGGAGGAGAAGCGCGCCGACAATGCCGCCGATGATGAAGCTGAGGGCGGAATATTGAGCGTGAGTGGCGACAAATGCCGCCATGAGACTGGTCGCGATATGTCCGCCGGCGATGAATCCGGCGACGGCGACGGCGATTTTCTGCACGAGAAAGGCCAGCACCGCGCCTAACAAACCAAGGACGAGTCCGGCCGCGAGCGCCATCCAGTCAGGGGGATTGTGCATGAGATGGGGAGCAAGCTGGAGGCCGGCCGCGAAACCAATCGCGGCGACGAAAAGCCAGAAGAGTTTCCGCCCGAAGAGGAGCAGGAGCACGCCGACGAGCAGGCTGATCAGCGGCGTCGGATGACTCAGGTCGGGAAGGGAGGCGGCGAACGAAGCAGCGGCGAGTGTGGACATGTTAGTTTGGCAAAAGAGTCACGGTGTAAGTGCTATGGCTTTCCTCGGTGTGGCCGAGCCCGGAGCCGGAGCTATCGTGCACGACATGAGTCATGACGAGGTGGCCGGCGGCCATCTGGTATTCACGCACCACATGCTCGTGGATGGTATAACTGAGAAAGAACTTACTGAAGCGGACCCGAATATCGCGATCGGCGGCCAGCGGCACGCCATCGGCGCCGACCCAGAGAGTGAGATTGGCGGTGGAAGACTTGGCGGCCTTGCGTCCTTCCTCGGGCAGCTTCAGGTCGAGCTGGAGAAAGAGCCGATGGGCCGCCGCCCCGTGGTAGGTTATGGCTTTGTCCTCGAGCAGCGTCGCCTGATCGAGCACAAGGAGCAGCGGTTCGGCGGCGTCGAGAAGGTTGAGGGCTTCGTTGGCGTCCAGCGCCGTGAGAGTGGCGAGGCTGGATTTTGGCGCGTCCGGATTGGCGGTCTTCTCCGCGGCGGCGCGACGCGACTGCCGGATCTGCTCCGGCGTCCAGCTCAAGGTCAGTCCCGCTGCTCCGAGCCTGACCAGCACCGTGCTATCTCCGATGGCTTTCTGTTGCTTGTCGCTCTCGCCGCCGGAGCTCCGGGTGCTGATTTCCACCCGAGCGGTGATCGGCTGGTCGCTGGTCAGCTTGGGCAAAGTCGTGCGCAGGTCGCTCAAGCCATCCGCGGCGAGGGACCCGGGAAAGAGGAAGACGGTTAGGAGTAGCTTCGCCAGGACCTTCATTGGTGAGTCATAGTTAAAGAAAAATCCGTCATCCTCAGCGCAGCGCAGCGTAATCGAAGGATCCCATCGAACAATCGTGATGCGAAATCCGCAAAACCTAAAGTCACCGCAACATTCACCGCGCGAACCGCTCCCGTAAACTCAGCGGGATCCTTCGACTCCGTTTCGCTGCGCTTCACTTCGCTCAGGATGACTAGGGACGCTTCGCCATCATCTCGTCGCGCTTCGCCTTGAATTCCGAGCCGGGCAGCCAAGTCGGATACTGCTCCCCATTTGCGACCTGCCAGCCGACCGAGAAGAGTAATTGCGCGTCCTGCACCGCGCCGGATAAGTCCCACAACGGGTTCACTTCATCGGAGACCTGGTGGTAATGATGCTTGTTATAATCGTCGCTCGCCTGCTGACCGAAACCGGCCGGCTTGCCAATAAAGTCCTTCGGCTTGCTCCCGGGATAGAGCGAAGGCACGCCAAGTTTCGATAACTCGAAATGATCGGCGCGAAAGAACGAGCCTTTCTCCGGTTCGCTGTTTGGATTAGCCACGCGTCCCTGGCGTTCCGCCGCCCGACTGAACATCTCGTCGAGGGTGGAGTTACCCGCGCTGATGTCTTCGACGTCATGCGTTTTCCCCCAAGGATTGACGATGTCGATATTGATATCGGCGAGGGTGTGATCGAGTGGATAAAGCGGATGCTCCGCGTAATACCTCGCGCCTAACAAACCCGCTTCTTCCGCGGTTGTGGCGAGGAAGAGGACGCTCCGCGGCGGCGGTTGCGGGAGCTTGGTGAAAGCCTGCGCGATCTCCAGGATGCTGGCGACACCGGAAGCGTTATCGAGCGCGCCGTTGTAAATCTGATCACCCTTTAGCTTCGGATCGCGCCCGAGATGATCCCAATGCGCGCTGTAAATCACATACTCATCCTTCTTTTTTGGGTCGCTTCCTTCCAGCTTCCCGACAACGTTATGCGACTTGAACTGGTGAATCTTGTTCCGGATCTCGAAGTCCGCAGTCGCGCCTAACGAGACGGGGTGAAAATCCTTGGAGAGTGCGGCTTTCTTCAGGTCGTCGAAGTTCTGGCCAGCGGCGGAGAAGAGTTTCTGCGCGGTCTCGAGCGTGATCCAGGAACGAACCGCAACGGTATCCATGTTCTTATCCGCCGAGTCGATGACGAAGTTCTCTTTCGAGTTACTATTCTCGACCACGCTCCAGGGATAAGCCGCCGGGATCGTCTCGTGTACGATGATCGCGGCGATCGCGCCCTTCTGTGCTGCGATTTCGTATTTGTAACTCCAGCGACCGTAGTAAGTCATGCCTTTCCCCTTGAACATCGTCTCGTCCAGCTTCGACGGATCGGCCGGGTCGGGGATGGGCGGGTCATTGACCAGGAAGACGAGGGTCTTGCCTTTCACGTCGACATCCTTGAAGTCATCCCAGCCATACTCCGGCGCGACGACGCCGTAGCCGACAAAGACCATCTCGGAATGCTGCACGTGCACTTCCGGTAGGATCCGGTTCGTAAAGGCCACATAGTCGGTCGGTGATTGCAGCGCCATCTTCTGGTCCCTGACCGTAAACTCGGCCGTAGGTGTGCCGAGAATGCCGGCGAGTGGCACCTCCTGGGTGTAAGTGCCGTTTGGATTCCCTGGCTTCAAGCCGAGCTTTTGGAATTGTTCGGTGATGTATTTTACCGACTCAGTCTCGCCTTTGGAACCGGGCGCGCGTCCTTCAAACTTATCCGAGCTGAGGACCTTGATGTGCGCGAGCAGACCGCCGGAGTCGATGGCGTCAGCGGCTTCCCGGGGAGGCTCGAGCGGGGAGGCGGAAGCGAGGAGTGGACCGAGGGAGAAAGCTAACGAGCAGACGACGAGTTTTTTCATGCGAACGGGAATCTAGCGCACGAAGGCGGCAGCGGCACGCGGAGGCAAGTTTTTCCGAAAGCACTGGCCGCTGGCCTGTGGGGGATGGCGGCCCGCCATCGGGACTTCTGGGTAAGGCGGATTGGCGGAGCATGTTCTGCTTTGCTCGACTTCCGCTGTCCTGATGCCCCCGTTAAAAAAGTAGCGCGCTCGAAGCGCGCGACGACGAACGGCCTCGTTTTCCGATGGAAAGTTCGCGAAGGCGAGCCGCCTTCGCCGACAGGCCGGCCGCCCGTGCTCCCCGGAACTAGAGGCGGCGCGCCGCTTAGGGCTTCGGGGGCGGGGCCGCGCCAGCGCCGCTTTCCTGCGAGGGCCCGCCGCCCTTGGCGTTCGCCGGCGTCTTGATGCCGAGCGTTTTCAGGAACGGCTGAATCGAGCGGTCGCGGCCGAGGAAGTTGTGGATCGAAATATCGATGTCGCGCGATCCGCCGGGAGCGTAGACCTCATTGCGCAGCCGCATCCCCGCGGTCTTGTCGAGGAATCCGTTAGGCGCTTTCTGAAAGACCGTCGCCATATCGGCGGCGATCGCGTCGGCCCACGCGTAGCCGTAGTAACCGCCATCGTAGCCGACGAGGTGACCGAAATAGGCAACGAAAGCAGTCTTCGGATCGATCGGGAGAAAGACCTTCTCCAGGATCGGGTTCGACACTGCGACGCAATCGTAGGGCTGGCCCGCCGGATGCACGTCGTGCAAAGTAAGATCGATGTCAGCGAAAGCGAATTGCCGGCGATAACCGACTGCGACGGTTGCGAGCTTCGCTTCCTTCATTTTCGCGATTGTCTCGGCGGGAATCTTCTTCGACGGATCGCGATAGTCAGCGGCGAAGGTATCGAGCACCTTCTTATCCCAGACCCAGTTTTGCAGCATCTGGGACGGGGCTTCGACAAAGTCCGCCGGCACGTTCGTTCCGGAGAAGCGCGCGTATTTCGCGGTTGTGACAATCGCGTGGAGCGCGTGCCCGAATTCATGGAAGAGAGTCTCCACGTCGGAGTGACTCAAGAGCGACGGCTTATCCTTAGTTGGTGGCGGGAAATTACAAATCAGAGTCACGGTAGGGCGCTGATACTTTCCGTTGGGCAGGAGCTTGCCGGGGATGATTCCGAACTCCGCAAAGTGATTAAACTTCCCATCGCGCGGGAACATATCGAGATAGAACATCCCAAGCGGCTGCCCGCTGGCGGCATCAGTCACCATGTAGAGCTGAAGGTCGTCGACCCATTTCGCCGGCGCGGTGATTTTAGTAAACTTCAGCCCGAAGATACTCTGGTAGATATTAAACATCCCATCGAGCACATGCTGGAAGGGGAAGTAAACTCGGAGCGCTTCAGTATCGACGGTGTATTTCGTCTTCATCAACTCGTTCGCGAAATAGCGCCAGTCCCAGAGGTTAACCTGGGCGTTCGCGTCCTTCGTCTCGGCGACTTTGAGTTTGCGCAACTCGGTCACTTCGGCGTCAAACTTCGGCTGGATACCAGCGATCAGGTCGTTAATGAAGGTCTTCGCCGCGGCGCCGCTCTTGGCCATCTTGATCTCGGTCTGAAAATCATCCCATGACTTATAACCGAGCTTAAGCGCGAGCTGGTTGCGATGAGAAAGAATATCGTTCAGCACCGGGACGTTCTTCTCGCGCGCGAGATTGAAGCGCATTTCGTAGAGATGTTTGCGGGTTTCTTCCTTTTTCGCGGTTTCTTCCACTGTGTTATAGTGGAAGGTCACGTTGGCGAGGAGGGTGTAGGAGTCATCGCCCGTCTTCACCCCAGGTGAATCGAGCACGCTCCCGGGCACGCCTTCGAGCTCGGCCTTGGTGAAAGTGATCGGCGCCTTTACCGCGACGATGTTCGACTCGAAATCGGTCTCGAGCTGGGCCAGTTCCTTGCGCAGTTTTTCGACTGTCTTACGCTCGTTAGGCGGAAGAGCGAGGCCGGCTCGGCGGTAGTCGCGCATGGTGTATTCGAGCAGGAGCGCATCTTCGCCGATGAGTTGTGGCTTCGTGTCGGCGAACGCTTTCACTGTCTTGTAAACGTCTTCGCGATAATCAATCCCGACTGCCCAATCCTGGAAGACCTTGATCGCTTTCTCGGCCGCTTCGCGCATCGCCGGCTGCTGGTTGGTCTGCTGGATTACGACTGTCTTCTGAATCGCGATGGTTGCTTCGTTCTGCACGTTATCGAGCGCGCCAATCGTGCTCGCCAGGGTCACTTTGCTCAGGTCCTGTTTCCCGATCGCGTCGAGCGCCGCGTTGGCCTTGGCGATCGCGGTATTGATCTCGCCCTGGACCGCGATCGGGGTCTGCGGCCAGTCGGGGATGGTGAGAATTTCATTCGCCTTCTCGGCCGCAGCCTGGAAATCGGAAAGGCTCCTGGTTTCCTCCGCGAATGCCGGCAGGGCCAGGCCAGCAAGGAGACTAACGAATAGAAGACGTCTCATGATAAGAGCTAAGCGACTCCTTTCTCTAGAATTGGCAATTGGAAAATGGCCGGGCGCGATGAGAGAATCCCGTGCATGAAAGAGTTCGCGACCAAGTTCCTCGTCGCCTTTATCCCGATCTTCGTGGCGATCGATGCGGTCGGGATGGTCGCGATCTTTATTGGGCTGGGCGCGAATGTGAACCCGAAGCGACGGCAACAGGAAGCGCTGCTGGGCATTCTAACGGCGCTGGGCATTTCGGTCGGCTTTATGTTTCTCGGGAAACTGGTCTTTCAGGCGCTCGGGATCACGGTGGCGGATTTTCAGGTCGCGGGTGGGCTGATCCTGCTGGCTTTCGCCGTGCGCGATCTGCTGGATGTCGGCGGTGATAAACGCCTGTCGACCGAGGCATTTGGAATCGTCCCGCTCGGGATGCCGCTGATTGCGGGCCCGGCGTTGCTGACGGCGTTGCTGGTCCTAATCGACCGGGTCGGCGCCGGCTTCACCGTGCTTTCGCTGCTCGTGAATCTGCTGATCGTCGGAGTGGTTTTCCGCTATGCCGACCTGCTCACGAAATGGATGGGCCGGCAGGGAATCAACGGGATTTCGAAGCTGGTCTCGCTCTTGCTCGCGGCGATCGCGGTCAGCCTGATCCGGCGCGGCTGGCTCGGCCGCTAGCACGCGAAAGGCCGCGCCACCGAAGCGACACGGCCTAACGAGTGTAAGACTGCCGCGGGTTATGGAACGTCGGCGTAGCCAGCGACGGTCCCGCTGTTGTTGACGCTCCGGCCGTAGCTATTCTCGCCGCCGGGGAGAGTCCCGAGATCCTGTGGTGCGCTGTTTTTATCGGACCAAAGCGCGGCGTGGGTGGTGCCGTCGCTGGTGGTGCTATAGCCGGCAATCGCGCTACTGGCGTTAATGCTGAAGGCGCGGGCCTTCGCGCCACCCAGCGTCTGCAGGATGATCATTCCGGTGGCGTGGGTCCAATAGAACGCCGTGTTCACGTCGGCCCCGGCGAAGCCGACGATCTCATCCTGATCGTTGATCGAATTCCCAGCGGTGTAGACCTGGCCCGGGATCCCGCCGATGTCGAGAGTGCCGTGCTTCCTGCTCCAAAAGATGGCGTGCCACCGACCGTTCGTCGATGCCGTGCCGGTGAGGCGGTCGACGTTGTTGATCGCGTTGCCGACGGTGTGGGCGCCGCGGTTCGGCAGGGGATCAATCGTGGCGTAGGCCTGGGTGAGCGGCTTCCAACGGAAGGCGCTCACGACCTCGCCCACGTAACGCTGGCCGGTGACTTCGCCGGCGTCGTTAATCCCGAAGGCGTAGTTGAGTGCGTTGCCGTTATTCTCCGGCAGCGTGAGATAGCCGGTGCTCGCCGACCAGTACCAGGGCACGCGCACACCTTGAGCGTCGAAGCCGGCGCCGACGACTTCGCCGGCGGAGTTAATCGAGAGCGCCTGAGTGCTGGTGCCGCCGGGGAGGGGCCCGAGGTCGACCATCCCAGTCGAGGAAGTCCAGGTGAACGCGTGATAGGTCACGCCGTCGGCCAAATAGGAGTAACCGACAACCGTTCCACTGTCGTTGATGCCGATGGCGAAGCTATCGCCCCCGAGTGACCCGACGTCCTGCATGCCGCCGGTGCTCGTTCAGACAAACGCGTGCTGCGCCGCGGAAGCGGAGGCAGCGAGCGTGATAACCGCAGAGATCAAACCGAGATATTTCAAGGCTTTTTTCATATGAGTTGGCTGTTGGTTTTGGATTGTTAAGCTGACCGTGGCATTGGGAACACGACGCATTCGCCAGTCACGCTTATTTGCAGGAGGAGAGAAAAAGGAGCGCCGGGGGGCCGATGAGAGCAAAGCTAGAACAACCCGGCCCGCAGCATCACCAGGGTGCAGCCTTCCACGACCTCAATCCCGGCACTGCTTGCCGCGGCGGAGAGATCGTCGTTTTCGGCGCCGGGATTCAGGATGATCCGTTGCGGATCCGCGGCCAGGATCTGGTCGATCAACGGCGTCGAGCGCGGTGCGCCGAGGTAAAGCGTGATCGTGTGCAGCGGCTCGGGAATTTCCGCCAAGGTGGGGAAACACTTCCGGCCCTCGATCTCGGTGAAGCCGGGATTCACCGGGAAGGTCCGGTAATTATACTGTTCGAGCAGGCGCAAAGCCTGGTTCGCGTAGCGTTCCGGCTTCGCTGAGGCGCCGAGGACGGCGACGTTGCGTTTCTCTTCCGTGGGGAGTGACATCTTCGGAATAGAATCGCGCGCGCACGCTCTGGCAGACGGGTCCGCGACGTCCGGTCCGCTTCCATTGACAGTCCGGACGCGCTTGTTACCATTCGGCACTTATGAGATTTCCACTGGCGCTCACGACCAAGATCGCCGCCTACATCATCGGAAATAAACTTCGCGGGACGAAGAAATTCGCGACGGTTCTGCAGCTCGAACCGCTGCACACCTGTAATCTTACGTGCACCGGCTGCGGACGGATTCGCGAATACTCCACTTCGCTCAAGGATATTTTGCCGCTGGAGGATTGCCTCTCGGCCGCGCAGGAATGCAATGCGCCGATGGTCTCGATCTGCGGCGGCGAGCCGCTCATCTATCCGCAGATCGAAGCGCTCATCGGCGGTCTGCTCGACCAGAAGCGAATCGTTTACGTCTGCACGAATGCGATGTTCATGCGCAAGAAGATGCGCGAATGGCTGACCGCGGAATTCCCGCAAGCGCCGGCTTTTCGTCGAGGAGAAAATCGCCAGCCTGCTCGCTGCGAATTTGATCACCGAGAAGGACGCCGCCGCCATCCGCCTCGGGCCGAAGGACGCGACCAAGCTCACGATCGGGCCGAGCTCGTGGATGTATTGGAACGTTCACCTCGACGGTCTCGAGCGGACGCACGACCTGATCGTGGAACGCGAAGGCGTCTTCAAGGAATGCATTCTCGCGATCAAGATGGCGAAGCAGCTCGGCTACCAGGTCGCGACCAATACCACCATCTATAAAGAGACCGACATGGACGAAGTGGAGCAGATGCTCGATTTCCTGAGCGATCTCGGCGTCGATGGCCACACGATCACGCCCGGCTACGAATACGACGCGGCGAAGAAGGACATGGTCACGCGGTTGAACCTGCAGCCGGAGAATTTCTTCCTCACCCGCGATCTGACGGTGAAGAAGTTCAGCCGGATGGAAGAGTGGATGAACAAATACACCTTCTTCGGCACGCCGGTTTATTTCGAATTCCTCGCCGGCCATCGCGATCTGACCTGCTCGGCCTGGGCGATCCCGACCCGCAACATCAGCGGCTGGAAAGCGCCTTGCTACTTCATGACCGACAGCGTCGGCTCGAAAGGTCACTACACTTCCTACGCCGAGCTGCTCGAGAACGTGGACTGGGACAAATACGGCGTGGTCGACGGCGTGGCCCGCGATCCGCGTTGTGAAAACTGCATGACGCATTGCGGCTACGAGCCGACGGCGAGCCTTGGTCTCAACGCCAAGCGCGGCGACACTTGGAAAACCGTGAAATTCAACTTCGGCGCCAGGCCCGCTCCCACGGGCAAGGGAAACGAAATCGCCGCCTACAACGGCGTGACCTCCGGCAACGGGCACCTCACCGGCAAGAAGGCCGAGCCCGTCGCCCAAGCGTCGTGATTCATGGGTAATCCCTCCGCGAATATCATCGCTCTCCCCCGAGTCGCGAAGGAAGAAGCGGCCGCGGCTCGCGAGGAACGAAGAGATCGAGGAAGCAATCGCCCTCGCGCAGGAAAACCTCCTGCGCCAGCAAAAGCCCGATGGCCATTGGGTCGGCGAGCTGAAGGTCGATAGCACGCTTTGCTCCGATTACGTGCTCTTCATGCACTGGCTCGGCGAGGTGAACGAAGCGCTCCAGCGCCGTTGCGTGAAGCACATTCTGAAGCGCCAACTCCCCGACGGCGGCTGGAACATTTATTACGGCGGACCGAGCGAGATCAACGCCTGCGTCAAAGCCTACTTCGCGCTCAAGCTCGCGGGTCACAGCCCGGAAGCGCCGTTCATGCACGAAGCGCGGGCCAACATCCTCCGGCTCGGCGGCATCCCGCGGATGAACACCTACAGCAAGCTTTACCTCGCGTTGTTCGGGCAATTTCCGTGGAAATATCTGCCCGTCATTCCGCCCGAGATGGTGCTGCTCCCGAGCTGGTGCTTCTTCAACATCTACAAGATGTCTTCGTGGAGCCGGGCCATGCTCATCCCGCTCGCGATCATCAATCACTACAAGCCGACGCGCGAGTTGCCTAACGATAAGCAACTGCACGAGCTTTATCCGGTCGGGACCGAGGGGAATGATTTCACCCTCGAGCGCGATCAGCGCACGCTCACCTGGCGTAATTTTTTCCTCCGCGCCGATCGCGCCCTGAAGCTGCTCGAGCCGATGCACAGCCGCGCCCTGCGCCAGCGCGCGCTGGAGGAAGCGGAACGCTGGATGGTCGAGCGCATCGGCGAGGGAAGCGACGGACTCGCGGCCGTCTTCCCGGCGATGCTGAACTCGATCATCGCCCTGCGCGCGCTCGATTATCGGAAGGATCATCCGCTTTACCTGAAAGCGCTGAAGGATTTCGAAGGGCTCTTCGTGGATGACCCGGAAGACTTCCGGATTCAACCCTGTCTTTCGCCCGTCTGGGACACCGCGATCAATATCATCGCGCTCGCCGAGTCTGGTTTCCCCGCGCAACATCCCGCGCTCCAGCGCGCCGCACAGTGGCTGGTGAACAAGGAAGTGCGGGTGAAATGCGACTGGACCGCGAACAACTCGCATACCGAGGCGAGCGGCTGGGCCTTCGAATACAACAACGATTTCTATCCCGATACCGACGACACCGCGATGGTCCTGATGGCGCTGCGGCTGGTCCGGCCTAACGAGCAAGCGGAACTGGCGGCAATCTTCCGGCGCGCGCTCGATTGGCAGCTCAGCTTCCAATGTGATGACGGTGGCTGGGCGGCCTTCGACAAGGACGTGACCCGGCGCTGGCTCGAAGACATGCCGTTTGCCGACCACAACGCGATCCTCGATCCAACCTGCAGCGACCTGACTGCTCGGACTTTGGAATTGTTAGGCTACATCGGCTTCAACCCCGGCCGGGCGCAGGTGAAGAAGGCGATTCGCTACCTGCGCGAGACGCAGGAGGACGACGGCTCGTGGTATGGCCGCTGGGGCGTGAACTACATTTACGGCACCTGGCAGGTGCTGCGCGGCCTTTGCGCGATCGGCGAAGACATGAGCGCCGATTGGATCCTGCGCGGGCGCGACTGGCTGGAGAGCTGCCAGAACGACGACGGTGGTTGGGGCGAAACCTGCGCCTCGTACGAGAATCCGGATTTCAAAGGCAAGGGCGCCAGCACCGCGTCGCAGACTTCCTGGGCGTTGATGGGTCTCTGCGCCTGCGGCGACCTCGATCGACCGAGCGTGCAACGCGGCCTGCGATACCTGCTTTCGACCCAGCGCGAAGATGGCGCGTGGGATGAACTGGAGATCACCGGGACCGGTTTCCCGCGGGTCTTCTATTTGAAGTACGACATGTACCGGCAAAACTTCCCGCTCCTCGCCCTCGCGACCTACGTGAACTACCGCAGCGGGATCGGGCATTACCAGAGTTTCTACCGCTGGTCGGGTCGTTAGGCGTTAGGCCGCCTGGCGCGCGCTCCGCTTGTCATCCTGAGCCGCGCAGACGGCGAAGGATCTCGCAAGCGTCCTGCGATGCGAGTTTACCTAACGATGCCTCACAACGCTTGCGAGGTCCCTCGCTTTCGCTCGGGATGACAAATTGGGCGCGCTGCTCGCCGGACCGCCCTTTTACTCTTTCGCGATCTTTCCGCCCCAGGAGAGAATCTTCGCCTTCGTCCCGGCGGCTTCCGCTTCCTTTATCTCGCCGTTGCGATTGTAGAATAGCGACAAACTCGTCCAGCCGATCTGGTCGTTAGGCTTGAGCTCGACCGTCCGCTTGCCTGCTTCGATTGCCTCGGGAAAACGTCCGAGCTTCATCAGCGCCATCCCGAGCGCGTGCCAGCCGTCGAAAAACTCCGGATCGAGCTCGACGCAGCGGCGGTATTTTTCCACCGCGTCCTCCAACTCGCCGATCGCGAGATCGCCATTCGCGTCGTCGAAAAGCTCGTCGACCGATTCCATCGCGCTCGCGGTTCGTCGCGAAATCCGAGATTAGCCAGCGGCTTGCTCCTGCGCCTTTGTTTCTTCCACGCCCGCAGAACGCCGGCGCTCGCGCAGCCACTCGTAAAAGACCACCTGCCGCTTGTTTTCCAGCGCGCGGGTTTCCATCAACGGCCGCGCGGTTTCGTATTGCGCCACGTTCAGCGGCTCGCGCTTCTCGAGGATCACGAGCATCCCACCGTCCGGTTGCGGCATGAGCTCGCTTACTGAGCTGGGTGTCATCTCGCTCACCGCCTGTTTGATCGTCTGCATCTCGGGCGTCTGATTTTTGGGATCGGGCGTCGTCGGCTTGGCGCCCGGGAGATCATCGACCAGCGCAAAGGACGAAACCTTTTCCACCGTCACGCCCGCCTGCGCGGCGGCTTCGTCGAGCGACTTCCCGCTCTTCAGCGCATCGCGCAATTTGGTCGCGACTTCGTTCGCCTTCGCGGTAAGCAACTGCTGAGTTCCCTCGGCTTTCAAAGCTTCGACGATCTTCGATTTCGCTTCCTCGAGCGTGAGCGGCCGGGACGGAGCGACCTGCGCGAGATGCTCCACGTAGAAGCCGTCCGGGGTCTGAATCGCGTCGCTGTTCGGCGCCTCTTTCGTTAGGCTGAAAGCCGTCTGCGCAAGAGTCGGCGCGCTCGTGAGCTGCGGATCAGGTTTGTCCTGCGAGAATTCGCCGGTCTCCTTCGGCGTGAGCTTAAACTTCGCGACCACGGAATCAAAATCCGCGCCTTTCGCCTGCAGTGCTTCGGTAAAGTCGTTCGCGCTATCCGCGAGTTTCTGGAGAACGTCGATCCGCGGTTTGCCGGTGAGCTTTTTCTGTTCGTCGGTCAGTCCGAAGTTCACGAATTTCACCTGTCGCAGCTCCTCGGTCTTGAGCGACGCCTTGTGGCCTTCGTAATATTTCCCGATTTCCGGATCGTCCGCCTTCACCTGGCCGGCGAAATCCGCCGAGTGAAAGCGCACCGTCGCGGCGTCCATCTTCGAGTAAAGCTGCTCGAAGCTCGTCTTCATCTCGGCCTCCGGCATGCTCACGCCTGCGGAGAGGATTTTCTGCACCCGGTTCAGGATGATCTGGTCCGCGGCGAGCTCTTCCACCTGCGCCTCGCTGAAGCCCATCGGCGCGAGCGCGTGATCGGCGACATCGGTGTATTTCTTCAGGTCAAAACCGTCGGCGCCCTGAAACACCGGCATCGTCTTCACGTAGTCGGCGATCTCCTGCGTGGTCGGCTCAATCCCGAGCTGCTCGGCTTCGTGGCGGAGCACCATCAGGTTCCAGGAGAAATTCGTGAACGCTTCGTTCTCCGTCTGCGCGCCGAGGGTGAGCGCCTGCACGAGGTCGCGCAGACCGAGGTCGCTGCCGAGGCGAAGAAGCCGCGAGTTCCGCTGAAATTCCACCTGCGACACTTTGTGGTCGTAGATCTTGCCGACCGTGCCGGCACCCACTTGGGAGAAGTCGGTCTTGTTCCAATACCAGGAGAAGGAAATACACACGAGGGCTGTGATGAAGATCATCAGGACCTTGTGATGTCTGCGCATCATTGTGATCATAAATTTTTAGAGCGGGTGAGAGTGGCGAACTTTAGGTTCTCGCCCTCGCGCGGCAACTGAATTCTCAGGCGGTCGCCGGAGCGCTCCGCGGGGTCGCGGACGCGGTGCAAATTATCATCCCGAATCGGCGCAGCGCGACGAGGGACCTTACAGGCGTTCCTCAGCGTCGATAATTATGTCGCGCCGCGACGCCTGCGAGGTCCTTCGCCGTCTGCGGCTCCAGGATGAGAAGGTGGAAGCGCGCCGCACTCGAGACGCACGGATTCAGCCGACGCTCAGCTCTTGGCGACGAACTCCTCCACTTCCTCGACATAGGTCCGAAACGGATCGCCCATGACGAGGAAATCGCGGCTCTCGACCGCGATCGAATCCCAGTTGATCACGTAGGGCCGCGAGCTCTTGCGAAAGAATTCCACCGCGCGCGCGCGTCCGTTCGCCCGCGTATCGGCCGGCGGAATCCGGGTGACGTCTTTTTGCCTAACGAGATGATTCCATTCTCCGATCCGCTTCGCCGGCTCGAGGTTGAAGAAGAGGCCGCGGGTCGGATCGATGTTGTGATATTCGAGGTCGAGGCTTTGCAGCCAGGGATCGTCCCAGCCCAGCTCTTCCTCGGCCATGAAAGTTTCGAGGAGCCACTTCTTGCTGATCCAATCGACCCCGCCGATCAGCGCCTCCGGTTTGTGCGGCAGCGCATCGAGCGTGTAACTCCAACTTTCGAGCAGCCAGTCGGTCTCGTCGTCGCGGCCGGCGAGGTGCTTCTGCGCGAGCGCGAGGAGGCGCCATTGCACGTCGAGCGCGCCAATCGTCGCGCCGGTTTCCAGTTCCACCAGCCAGCGCTGCGATGGATCGCGCGAGATCCCGCGGGTCGCCTGCACGGCGTCCGCCAGGGTGAGGTCGTTAGGCAATAAGCCGGCCTCGAGCAGGCTGAGAATGCAGGCGGTCGTGCCGATCTTCAGCGCGTTCGCAAACGGGCTCATGTTCGAGTCGCCGATGAGGAGATGGAGGCGCCGATACTTCCGGTAATCGGCCAGCGGTTCATCGCGCGCGTTGATGATCGCGCGGTTGAACTGCACCCATTGATAGATGTCGTTGACGATGTGGTCGGCGCGCTGGCTGAGCTGGAAATCGATCCGCTCGCCGTCGTTAGGCAATTCGAAATCGAAGGCGAGGGGACTGGCCTGCCCGACCCGGCCGGCGCCGGTAAAAATCTGCCGGGTCGCGAGAAAAGCGAGGAGCGCGCCGAGCGCCGCGGGGGTGAACTGCGCCTCGCGCTTCATCAGGTAATTCTCGTGGCAGCCGAAAGTCGCGCCGGTGTGATGATCGATGTTGTTCTTGATGAAGGAGACGTGTCCCTTTCCGCCTAACGAATCGAGCGCGCTCTGCAAAAGCTGGTCGCCCGCGACGTCGTAGGCGACGACGTCGCGGAGTTGGCGGCACTCCGGCGAAGCGTATTCGATGTGGCCCATGTCGAGGTAAACGCGGCCGCCGTTGAGGAGAAAACCGCCGTTGCCCGGCGGCTCTTCGTAGTCGCGATAATGCAGGTCGAGCGCGCCCGCGCGCAGCTTGCGGAAGAGATGATTCTTTACCCGCACCGGCCAGGCGTCACCGTTCGGCTGTGCCAACTCGCCGCTCACCAGGCAACCGTATTCGGTCTCGATCCCCGCGACCCGATCCATGCCGGGAACATTCGCTTGCGCCGCAACGTGGACAAGCGCCAAAACGAGCCGCACCGTGCGGCATGAACACAAAGCCGTTTCCCGCGCGCAGCCCGTCCGCCAAGGTTGGTGGCCTCTTTCATTTCGGCCGGATGCTCGACAAAATTCGCGCCCACGCGAAGGGCGAGCTGCCGGATGATCACGTGCCGCAATTGGGCAAAGGTTTCGACGGTCGTACGGTGCGTTTTCTCGGACTGAAATACGAGGACGTGGTGGCGCGCACGAACGAAGGCGGGAGCGACGACGAGCTGATCGCCTGGGCCTTTGCGCACGGCCGCAAACCTTCCGAAGAAGAGATCGAGATCTGGAATGAGTTCATGCGCAAGTGCGGCTGGAACGACGCAGTCACCGAGACTCTGGAGCGCCGCAAAACCGAAAGCGGCCTAACGAATCGCGACGATATCCAGACGATGTTTCAATACATCGACGGGGATGAAGGCCGCGAGGCTATCGCCCGGCCGTAGAGTCATCCTCCGCTCGGCTTCGGATGACTAGGTTTTGACGACGGCGGGTTTATTCTCGGTCGGTGGCGGCGGCGGTTGCTGCCGGTAGTCGATCACCTTCCAGACCACGATCACGATCAAGAGCACCGCGGCGGCGGCCAACATCAGCCGCATCGGCGACGGGGCCATTGGGCGCTATTCCGCGAGCGTGTCGATCCGTTCCGCGAGCGCGAAGTCGAGTTCGGTCAGGCCGCCCTTGCTGTGGGTGGAGAGAATCAGGCGCACCTTATTGAAGCGGATATCGATGTCGGGATGATGTTCCTCCTCGTCCGCGACCTCGGCCACGCTGTTCACGAAATCGATCGCTTCGGAAAACTCGTCGAACTCGAATGTGCGCTCGATGTGTTTCTTCTCGAGTTCCCATTCAGGTACCTTTTTCAGACGGTTTTTCAGGTCGTCCGTTTTGATCAATTCGGCCATGACGGCAACACGAGTAACATCCTCTTTTACTTTTGCAAACGGGGATTCCGCAGGGAAAAAATGGGACGTTTTCCGCCTGCAGCGCGGCTCTCCAATCCGCGTTGCTCCCTGGTGTGGGCGTGAATTCGTGGAGGGCCTCGCGGATCGGAGACCCGCGCTACAGGGCGAGAATTTTCCGCAATGTTTTCGCCGCGTCGAAGATTTCCACCGCGCAGGCGCGCGCCGCGCGCGAAAGACGCGGCCAATCGTGCAGGACGCGTTCCGCCGCCTCGGCGGCTGCGTCGACTCCAGCGACGAAGACAAACCCGCTCTCTTGCGGTAGGTATTTCGAGGCGCCGGTTTCTTCCGTGATCACCGGCCGCCCGAGCGCGAGAAAGGCGGCCGCGCGATCGCTGATCCAGCCAGTCCGCCAGCTCACGTCGACGCCCTTGATCGCGGTGAACTCACCCGTCGCCGAGGTGAGATAGCGCCGATATTTCCGCGGCGTCGTCGCGACCTGGTGAGGCGAAGCGAGCCGCCAGCCGCGATTCGTTAGGCGCGCCCGCTCCGGATCGTTCGTGTTCAGGTTCATCGCCAGCTCCCAGCGGGCGGCAGGCACGCGCGCTGGGAGATCGAGGTAAGGCTCGAACGCGTGCTTTTTCGAGAGATCGGGAAATTCCCCGTTCACCTCCACGCCGCCGCCCCAATACCATTGACCGATGGTGGTGAACTTCGCCCGACGGGGCGGCGGCTGCGCGCGGAGCAGCTCGGCGTCGACGAGCGGGTAAAAGGTCCGCCACGCGAGCGGCGACGTCGGCAGCCGGCAATCGGCCGCGTGGACGTTGAGTCCGATCGTCCAAAACTCGTGATGCTGGCTCTGGCCCATTTCGAGTTTCGTCATCCAATAAAAAATCTCGCTCGGGTCGAGATCGCAGAAAATCCGGCGCTCAAATTCGAGCAGGAGCGGCGGATGGAGCGAGTAGGCGAGGTTGAGGAGCACGTTGGGACCGGCGAGTCGCGCGCGCAGTTCGCGCTTCGAAATCCCGAAGCAGCGGATCGTCTCGAGGTCGTGCTCGTGGCTGGCGGGTTCCTGATAAAGCAGGGCGTAGTGACCCGCGAGACCGTGGGCGCGGAGTTGACGCTGGAAGTTAGCGATCGACGCCCGATCCGCGCCTGGGTCGGCGGTAGCCGGGAGTAATTCGAGCCAGACCGCATCCAGCCCGAGCCGGCGCAGGCCGAGCATCCATTGCAGCGGAACGGAAAAGTTTCCGCCTCCTTCGCGGTACTTCGCCGCGAAACCGCACCCAAGAAAGATCGTCACTCCTCGAAAAAATCCGCGATCGCGCGCGTCGGCAGCGACGGGTTGACTTCTTTACTCGTTAGGTTCGTGCCGAAGTAGGCCACGACCACATCCTTCTCGCGATTGATATAAAGAAGCTGGCCCGCGCGACCTGTCCCGAGCAGCTCGCCACTTTTCCCGAACAGGCGCTCGCGGGTCGCGTCGGGAATGATCGCGCGCTGGGCCGGCGAGGCGCTTTTCGTGAAGAGAAGACCGAAGCGCGCCAGGTCGCGCAGAGTCATCACGAGGCCGGCGTGGGCGAGGGGATACCCGCGGGCGTTTTCCAGGAGCAGCGCGTCATGCTCCGCTCCCATCCGGCTCCAGATCGTCTCGCTCAGGAGATCGGCGAGGCTTTTGCCGGTGGCGCGTTCCAAGGCAATCGCGAGCACCTCGGCATTACTCGCGGGATCCGCTACCGGTTTGGCGGAGGCGAGCAAATCGAGCAGGTCGCCGTGTCCCGAAGCAGGTCGCCAGCCGAGCGCAGACTCGAGCGCCGGCGAGCCATCCCCCGCCGCGCCGGCGCTTTTCACCAGCTCGCCCAGTGAGACGCTTTTCTTCCATTCCTTCCCGAAGGTCTCGATCGGCTTCGCGAAATCGACCCGGCCCTGCGCTCCCAGGATGTCCGCGGCGGTCGTGAGGAAGAGCGCGGAAACATCAAAGACCAGATGGAAGTCGTTAAGCTGGATCGCCGGGTATTGCTCGAAGGCGATCTTCCCGGCGTGGAGCACGATGCAGCCATCGACGCTCCCGCGATTGATCAGGTCGTAAAGCGATTTGCCGTCCGGCAATTTAAGCTCGCCGATCTCCGCCTTGATCGCCTCCGTCAGCTCCACTGGCGCGCCCTCACGCCGCACCACGGCCCCGTGAAAAACCTCCGACGGATGGGTATAAACCCAGCGCGAAAGATCGCCGCCTTCGTCCCAATTCCTGAGGGTCACTTCCTCGCGATACGCGCTCGATGGATGCGTCCGCACGACGTCGGCCCGCGCCGGGAAAAACGGTCCCACCAAAACGAGCAGCAGCACGCAGGAAAACGTTCGCATCCCGGTCTTCTAGCGAAAAAGGAGCAGGAGTCGAGCGCGGGTCTCGGATCGCGTGTATCTTGAGGCGGCGAATAGTCTGGCCTGCGCGAGAGGCCGGGCCTCGCCGCTTCACGAAAACAAATCAACAGGAGATAGCACTATGAGTTACATTACCACGAAAGACGGGACGGAGATTTATTATAAGGATTGGGGTAAAGGTCAGCCGCTTTTCTTCCATCATGGCTGGCCGCTCTCGGCGGACGATTGGGACACGCAGATGATGTTCTTCCTCGCGAAGGGTTATCGCGTGATCGCCCACGATCGCCGCGGGCATGGCCGCTCGTCGCAGACCGATAAAGGTCATGACATGGACACCTATGCCAGTGACGCCGAAGCAGTCGTCACGGAGTTAGGACTGAAGGACGCCATCCACATCGGTCACTCGACCGGCGGTGGCGAGGTGACTCGCTACGTCGCCAAGTTTGCCAAAGGGCGCGCCGCCAAGGCGGTGTTGATCAGCGCGATTCCGCCGCATTTCATGCAGTCGCCTGAAAACCCGGAAGGCGTCCCGAAGGAAGTCGTTGACGGCCTCCGCGACGGGACGGCCAACCATCGCTCCCAGTTCTACATCGACATCACGATGCCGTTCTACGGCTTCAATCGCCCCGGTGCGACGGTCGTCGAAGGGATTCGCCGAAACTGGTGGCGACAGGGAATGATGGGAAGCGCCCAGGCCCAATATGAATGTATCAGAGTTCTTTCCGAGACTGACTTCCACGACGACCTAAAGGTGATCGACATTCCGGTTCTGGTCATGCACGGCGAGGATGACCAGATTTGTCCGTTCCCGATTAGCGGCGCAAAGTCAGTGAAGCTCCTGAAACACGGGACACTAAAGTCCTACCCGGGTTTCCCTCACGGAATGCCCACCACGCATGCGGATAAGATTAACGCCGACCTGCTGGAGTTTATCAAAGCGTAGTTAACCCAACACCATTAAAGCTATGAGTTACTTCACCACCAAAGACGGGACGGAAATCTACTACAACGATTGGGGCACCGGTCAGCCGGTTGTCTTCTCTC
This sequence comes from uncultured Verrucomicrobiae bacterium, assembly GCA_963831805.1. Taxonomy (GTDB): domain Bacteria; phylum Verrucomicrobiota; class Verrucomicrobiia; order Chthoniobacterales; family UBA10450; genus Palsa-1392. The sequence continues at coordinate 74,309 of CAWHRN010000007.1, forward strand.
ACGGATGGCCCTTGAGCGCGGACGCTTTTGAAGACCAGATGTTCTATCTGGCTTCCCGGGGTTACCGCTGCATCGCCCATGATCGCCGCGGCCACGGCCGCTCCAGTCAACCATGGAATGGCAATGATCTGGACACTTATGCCGATGACCTCGCAGAGCTAGTCGAGAAGCTCGACCTGAAAGACGCGGTCCACGTCGGTCACTCGACCGGCGGCGGCGAAGTCGCGCGTTACATTGGCCGGCATGGCACCAGGCGGGTGGCCAAGGCCGTGCTCATCGGTGCCATCCCGCCGCTCATGCTGAAGACGGCTGCTAACCCTGCGGGGACGCCGATCGAGGCGTTCGATCAACTCCGCGCCCCCGTGCAGGCGGATCGGTCGGCCTTTTGGAGGGAGCTGAGCATGCCGTTCTACGGTTATAATCGCCCGGGCGCGAAAGTCTCGGAAGGCGTGCGCGAGTCCTTCTGGCTCCAATCGATGATGGCCGGCTTTCCTGCGGCCTACTTCTGCATCAAGGCCTTTTCCGAGACCGACCTGACGGAAGACCTGAAGAAGTTCGACGTGCCGACGCTGATCCTGCACGGCGACGACGATCAGATCGTCCCGATCGCCGCCTCAGCGATGCTCTCGTCGAAGATCGTCAAGGACGTGAAGCTAAAGGTCTACAAAGGCGCGCCGCACGGCATGTGCACCACGCGCAAGGATGAAGTAAACGAGGACCTCCTCGCCTTTCTCAAGGCCTAAGGGGTTGTCACCAGATAAACGAGCAACGATCCTTCGCGGAGCATCCCGCTCCGCGAAGGGTTTGCGCGTAAGGACCAGCCTTATCGCGTGCTGATGACGAGCGCGCCGCTGGGCTTTAGTGAGAGTCAGGAAGCTCCCGGCACGGTTGCTTCTCACCTGCGGCGGTTTTCGAAGCGCAACTTCGCGGAGTGGTGCGTTCCCAAGTGCGACTTGGGAACGAGGCGGTGAAACAATGTCTACCGCTCACAGTGGCTGGCGCGTAACCTCGCGCGATGCATCTCGCTCATCTCGGGCCGGCTTGGTTGCTGCTCATCTTTCTCGCGGCCGCGGCGGCGGTCTGGGTCGCGGGGATTTATGTCTCCAACACCACCGATGTGCTCTCACAACGCCTCGGCCTCGGCGAAGCGCTCGGCGGGATGCTTCTCCTCGCGGTCGTGACGAATCTCCCCGAAATCGCGATCACGGCGAGCGCGGCGCTCCATCACGACCTCGGGATCGCGATCGGCAATATCCTGGGTGGAATCGCGATGCAGACGCTGGTCCTGGTTCTGCTCGATTTCTTCGGGCTCGGGAAAGAGGATGGGCTGACTTATCGCGCGGCTTCGCTCGGCCTGGTGCTGGAAGGGTTACTCGTCATCGCCGTGCTCACGATGGCGATCCTCGGCCATGAAATGCCTTCGAGCCTGATCTATGGGCGGGTCACGCCTGCGGGCGTGGGGATCGTGCTCGTCTGGTTGCTCGGTCTGCACCTCGTGAGCAAGGCGCGCAAGGATCTCCCGTGGCAGGAGAAGGGCGACGCGCCCGGCGGACAGGATGAGCCGCGCGGGCATGCGAAGAAGAAGAAGGCGGCGACGAAAACGATGAGCACGGGAATGGCGCTCGCGATTTTCCTGGCGGCGGCGGCGGTGACGCTGGCGAGCGGCGTCTCGCTCGAGCTGAGCGGCGAAGCGCTTGCCGGCCATCTCGGCATGAGCGGGGTGATCTTTGGCGCCACGGTCCTTGCAGCGGCGACTTCCCTCCCGGAGGTATCGACCGGTCTGGCCTCGGTGAAACTGGGCGATTACAAGCTGGCGATGAGTGACATTTTCGGCGGGAACGCTTTCCTCCCGGTGCTCTTCTTCATGGCGACCTTGCTCTCCGGGGAAGCGGTCCTGCCGCAGGCGCAGCGAACGGATATTTACCTGACCGCGCTCGGGATGTTGCTCACGTGTGTTTATCTTTGCGGGTTGATCGTCCGGCCGCGCCGGCAGATCGCGCGGATGGGTATCGATTCGCTCGCGGCGCTGGCGATTTACGCGGTCGGGATCGCTGGATTGTTCACGATCGCCAAGGGGTAGATCGCAAAAGCTCTCCCCGCGACCGCGGAAGCTCCGTGCGTCATTACGATTGCCACAATTGAAGTGGCAGTGGTCACGGGGATCCGTGAAAAGGAAACGCCGCCCGGCTGTTCGACATTCACCGCACTGATTTTCTCCTCCAATCGATCTAACTTAGTCGCGTGGCGGATTACCGAAAGGTAACTGGACCACCGATGACTCTGGCCGGACTTTTCCGCATGAAAATGAGCAACCTTATAGTTATCACGGCAGTCAGTGCCGTCCTGGGACTAAGCTCGTCACTGCTGGCGGGCGAACACCTGCGTGAGCCGGTAAAACTCAAAGAGCTGCCCGCCGCGGTGCAAAAAACGATCACGGAGAAAGCGGCGGGTGGCAAGATTCTCTGGGTGGCGCGGGAAGACGATGCGGATGGCCGGTGGAACTACGAAACCGTCGTGAAATCCGAAGGAAAAGAATGGGGCTTCGAGGTCGCGCCAAACGGCGATTTCGTCCGCAGGCACGACATGGCCCAGCGTTAGGCCGGCTGCCGACGGCGACTAAACCGCGCGTGAGATCTTCCCGAGCTCTCCGGCCTGGCGGCCCGGGAACTGGTAAAAGAAGGTCGCTTCGATCGGGAGCGGGGGAGTGGAACGTCTCGCGGTGTGGCAGCGACTGCCGGTGCCCGTCCTGCTTGAGAGATCTCTCGCGGGGAAAGCAATTATGGCGGCGGTCGTGTTCTTGCGAGAATCCAAGTTGCATTCGGATTTTTGTCCCGAAAGGTTGGATTTCTATGCCAAATGCTTGATTCGGCCTGCGGCGACTCGTCGCGAAACCACGCAAGGTCTTCTTTCTACGCCGGTTAAGCCATTTGCGCTCCCAGCTGTGTGCGCGGCGGAGGGCTCTCGAAATGACCGTGCGATGGTCTTGCCGGAGTCGCTCAGGAACGCGGTCAGAGAGCAGCCAATCCGACCGGTTTGCTACTTCGGATCGGTCTCGTTCCAGAGAAAGGCCAGCTCGTCGGCGGTGTCGCTGACCAGTTTCGTGATCGAGACTCCGGCGCTGTGGCCGGCTTTCGTGTCGTAGTGTAGCAGGACTGGACGATCGCTTCCGTCGTCGGCCTGGACGAGTGCGGTCATCTTGCGGGCGTGCAACGGCGCGACGCGCGTATCGGAGTCGCCGGTGTGAAACATCACCGCGGGGTATTTGGTGCCCTTCTTCACGTTCTGGTAGGGCGAATATTTCAGGAGGTACTTGAACTGCTCCGGGTTCTCGGCCGAGCCGTATTCGGTGGTCCACCATTTGCCGACGAGGAAGCGATGGAAACGGGTCATGTCGAGGAGCGGGAAGCCGCACCAGATGGCGCCCCACAGGTCCGGTCGCTGGGTCAGGGCGACGCCGGTGAGCAGCCCGCCATTCGAACGGCCGCGGATCGCGAGGCGAGAGTTAGTCGTGTATTTGTTATCGATGAGGTATTGCGCGGCTGCGAAGAGGTCGTCGAAAACGTTCTGCTTATTCTCGAACATAGCCGCCTTATGCCATGACTCGCCGTATTCGCCGCCACCGCGCAGGTTGGGCTGCGCAAAGTAGCCGCCCTGTTCCATCCACCAGGCGTATTCCGGATTCCAGGTCGGTTCGAGACTTACATTGAATCCGCCATAGGCGAAGATAAGCGCCTTGGCCGAGCCATCGCGCGGCAGTCCCTTCTTCGCCGAGATAAACATTGGCACGCGGGTGCCATCCTTCGATTGGTAGAAGACCTGCTTCACTTCGTAGTCATCCGAGGCAAAGGGAACCTGCGGCTTCGCAAAGATGGAAGTCCTACCCGTGGCGACGTCGTAGTGATAGATGGTCGGCGGCAGGTTGAAGGACTGGAAGCTATAGAAGCCTTCGTTTGACTTATCCCGGCCGCGCACCTCGCTGGCGGAGCCGAGGGTGGGATAACTCAGAGTGCCCAACTGCTTGCCCTCGAGGGAAAAGACCCGTGTCTGGGTGACGACGTCGTGCAGGCCGGTGACGAAGAGTTTCCCGCCAACGATCGAGATACCGGAGATGACATCCTTGCCTTCCGGCACGATCTCCTGCCACTTCTCCGGCGCAGGGTCGGCGAGGGAGACTTTGACCACGTGATAGTCAGGCGCCTTGTCATCCGTGAGGACATAGAGATCGTCCTCGTGATTAATCGCCCGAAAGCGATGATCGATCCCATGGATGATCGGCTTGACCGGGGCGTCCGCCTTGCGCAAGTCCTTCACATAGATATCGACCCTTTGCGCCGGCACGCCGTGGGCGACCGAGATAATGAGATAGCGGCCATTCTCCGTCACCTCCGCGCCCATAAGATCAAGCTGCCCGAACACTTCGTCGCCAAACTTCTTCCCGAAGACCATCTCGTCGCCTTTCGCGTTCGCGCCGAGTGAGTGGCGAAAGACCTGGGTGCCATCGGGATTGACCTTTGCGTAATAGAGCGACTTCTTATCCGGGCTTAGACTGATGCCGGCGTAGCGGGCCTTCGGCAGGGTATCGGGCAGTTCTTTGCGCGTCGCGATATCGAAGAGATGCACCGACTCCTCATCCGCGCCGCCCTCGCGCACTCCGTAGACGAGGAGGCTGGCGTCCTCCGGGATGTCGTTGATGGTGACCGAAGTGTTTTGGTCGGCGCTCAGTTTTGTGGCGTCGATCAAACGCTCATCGGTTCCCTGCAAACCTTTGCGCAGATAAATCGAAGGCTGATTCTCATTCGCCAGGCGTTTCGTGAAGAAGTAAACGCCGTTGTGCTCGGACGGGATGCCGAAGCTCTCCACCCTGAGGAGCTCAGTCAGTCGCTTCTGGATTTCTGGTCGGATTGTGACTTTGGAGAGATACTTTTCTGTGTAACTCATCTCGCGGTCGATCCAGGCGCGCGTCTCCGGGCTTTTGTCATCCTCCAGCCAGCGATAGGGATCGGTCACCGTCGTCGCACCGAACTTCTCCTCGACTGGTGCCACCTTTGTCGCGGGCGGGGGAGGGAGAGTGATGCCATTGCGGCCTCGCACCGGCTCTCCGGCTTCGTTCGCCCTCGCGAGAGGGGCCATGACGAGGAGGAGAAGAAGCAAGTAGCGAGTTTTCATCTTTCTCACTAATCGGCTATTCCATGGGAACGTCCAGCACGGGGCGCTTCACGGAATGTTTTCCCCGCCGCCAAGACGACGAAGGCGCGAAGGCTCGGCAGCCAGTTGCTCCGATCCGACATTTAATCAGCGCCGACTAACGAAAAGCGATCCGTGTGCGAAGCAAAGCGGAATGAGATCAGGGAAACTGCGCTTTGGCTAGAGTTGTTCGTAGACTCGAAGATCGTGGCCAAGGTTGACGGTAATCTCCACTCTTGTGGAGTGGGAGACGACTCGGCAGACTTGGCGAAGTGGAGCGTGGCAGGAGTTAGGGGGCAGAGCCTTTTGTTACGGTCAGAGTATCGGATTGCACACCGCTGCCATAGAAGCCGGTAATCGTAACGACGGTGTCCTTGCTCACGGCGAACGTGGTCACGGTAAAGTTGGCAGTGGTTTGCCCGCCGGCGACGAAGACCACAGCTGGGACTTGAGCGACAGCAGAGTTACTGGTCGCCAGAGTAATAAAGATGCCGCCGGCCGGTGCCGGAGCGCTCAGCATCACTGTGCCGGCGGCGTTCGTCCCGCCGGGCACGCTGCTCGGAGTAACGGTGAGGGATTCGAGAAGCGGCTGGTCATCTAGGTTTGGCTCGACGTTCACGAAAATCGATTTGGTCACTCCGCCCAAGGTAGCGTCGATACGCGCAGAGGTTTCGATCGGCACTGAGCCGGTGGTGATGGGGAAGCTATTGGCGCTGTTGCCCGCCGCGATGCGGACGCTACGTGGCACTTGAACGACACTGGGATTGCTACTGGTAAGTCTGATCGTCGCCCCACCAGCCGGCGCAGGAGCGAAAGTGCCGGCCGTGCCGAGAATGTTATCGCCTGCCGTGACTGTCGACTCGGAGACGCCGAGGGTAAAAACGACCGGAGGCCCGGGCGGCCCGGGATCGATCTCCAGAAGCTCGGACTGCGCGCCGTCAAAGGTGCCGTAGTGTGCCTGGATCAAAACCCAATGCTTCTCCAGGACTGCTGGGGCGGTAATGGTGAAGGTCGCACTCGTGCTGCCCGCGGGAACGGTGACGGTTGGCGGCGTGACCACCTGGCCTTCGAGACTGCCACTGAGCGGGATCACGGCCCCGCCCGCTGGCGCTGGTGCGGTAAGTGTCACCGTGCCCGTGGTTGTGCTTCCGCCCAGGACAGTGGCTGGACTGAGCGTGAGCGCAGCGAGGCTCGGCGGGAGCGTCGTGCCACCTGGAGGCGTGAGGATGACGGATAGGCGCGGAGCATGATAGCCGTCGTTATCCGTCCCTGAGTCAATCGTAGCTATGACCGAGCTCGCGACCACACTGGTCGCGATCGTGAAGGTAGCGCCAGTCCCGCCCTCGGGGATGGAGACGGTCGCGGGTGGTCGCAGCAGGCTGGTGTTATTACTCACGAACCGGATGACTGTTCCGCCTGCGGGCGCCGGGTTGAGCAGACTAACTGTGCCGGTGAACGAAGTGCCACCGACGACATTCTCGGCACTCACCTGGGTGCCGAAGAAGAGCGGGAATAAACCGATGGAACTTTGCACCGTCCCACCACCATAGGTCGCCCGAAGCGTGCTCACTACCGTGCCGGAGACGGGCGTGGTGGTAACAGGAGTTACGAGAGCGTCGGTCTTACCCTGCGGAATGAGCACACTGCCGGGCAGGTTGGCTTGAGGGAGATCGCTGGCCAAAGTGACCAGCGCGCCACCGGCAGGAGCGGGGGCGTTGAGAGTCAGCCTCGCCTGTGTCGAGTTACCGCCCGCGACGGCACTGGGCGAAGCGATAAGGTAGAATGGAATCAAGCCTGGAGGAGTGGCTGTCGGCGGCGCGATCGTGAGCGCCCGACCCGGCGACCATGGGCCCACCACCGAACCGTGCAAGGCGCGCACTCTCCAGAAGTAGTTACCGGGCGCGAGATCGAAGGTGAGGAGATAATCCGAGCGACTAATGCCCTCGACTGTGATCGCGCCAAAGGCTCCGCCAAAATTAGGATCCGGATCGACGTCGAGAGAGTAGCCCGCAGCCTGCGGGTTGGGATCGTCCGTCCAATCGAACAAGACCGGGAGCGGTATTGAGGCTCCCGACGCCGGAGCGACCTGAGTGGGAGCGGGCGCGACAGGCGCGCGGTTCGTGATATGGACGATAAGTGTCTTGGACGGCAGCCCGCGCACGTTATCTGCCGAGACGGCACGGACGCGGTAATAGATATTCGGTGTTTCGTTCCCCCAATCTGCCTGAGCCTGGGTACCGAAGGTCTGCGCATCGATGGTGAGAGCCAGCGGATAAGAAAAAGTCGGCTCATCATCCGCCTCGAGCAGGTAGTACTGTGCATTGGCGACGGCAGACCAGCGGATGTCAAACGTCTCGGTCGTGTGAAACCTGCTGTTATTGGCCGGGATGCTGATCGTGGGCTTGCCCGGAGCGGCCCCAAGGCCCGTCACTTTGAAGCTGCGAACTTCCGACCAGTTCGAATCACCGCTGGCGATGGAAGTGGCCTTGACTCTCCAGAAATAAGTCCCGTTGGAGAGACCACTCACCATATCTTCGGTGGCGGGCAGGACACCATCGAAAAGCATGTTGGTAAAGCCTTCCAGCACGACGCTGGTGAAGGCGCTCGTTGTGCCCACCTGCCAGGTGTAACTCCCGATCGCACCGTTGGGGTCGACGACGGGGTTCCAATCAATCGTGCCCGGTTGCACGACCGACGCCCCGTCGGCCGGGGCGACCAAAACCGGCGCCGGCGCAGCTGCCCGCGCCGCGCTGGAGAAGAATGAACCAAGGGAGCAAAGAACAATAACGAAAAACACCGCCGACGGCTTTCTTAAAGTCATGCCGCCACCTTGCGGCCACGAAAGGAAAGCGTCGATTCTGCAATAGTAACACCGCTGTAACCTTCCCCGAGGCAGGTTTGGGGGCAGTGAAATTCTGAAACGAACCCCGACAATCACTTTGCCCAACTGGCGCATTCCGCTGCCATTTCTCCGCTTCGCGACATTTCGTCGGTGGCTGTTATCTTAGAGCGATGAAACCGCTGCGCGTCGGGATTCTCGGATTCGACCAGGTGGACGCGCTCGATCTGGTGGGGCCGGCGGAAGCTTTCGCCAGCGCACGAGTCCTGGACGCGAAGGGCGACGCCGTCGCCGCTTACGAAGTCGTGATCCTCGGGCTGACGAACGCGCGTTTCGTGGCCGAGTCCGGGATTGTGTTGCAGCCGCGCACGACCCTGCGCGCCGCGCCGAAGTTCGATACGATCATCATCCCGGGAGGCGCCGGCCTGCGGCGTGCTGAAACAAATCGGGCGGTGGCCCGCTGGATCGAAGCGCGATCGGAGAAGACGCGCCGCGTCGTCTCCATCTGCACCGGCATCTATGCGCTGGCGGCGACCGGGCTGCTCGACGGCCGGCGCGTGACGACTCACTGGCGGTTTGCTACCGACGTGGCGCGGCGTTTTCCTACTCTGCGCGTGGAGCCGAACGCGCTCTTTATTCAGGACGGCCATTTCTACACCTCGGCTGGCGTGACGGCGGGGATCGATCTCACGCTGGCGCTGATCGAGGAAGATCTCGGGCGCAAGGCGGCGCTGCGGGTGGCGCGCGATCTGGTCGTCTTTCTCAAACGTCCAGGTGGCCAGGAGCAATACTCGGAGCCGTTGCGCTTCCAGACGATGGCTACGGATCGATTGGCGGAGCTGGCCAGTTGGATCACGACCAACCCGCAGCGCGATCTCTCGGTAACGGTGCTGGCGGAGCGCGTTTGCCTTTCCCCGCGCCATTTCGTGCGGCGCTTTAAGGATACGTTCAAGCAAACGCCGGGCGCCTTTGTGCGTGATCGCCGGTTGGATGAAGCGCGGCGGCGTTTGACGGCCGAGAGTCTCTCGATCGATGCGATCGCCGACTCGGTTGGCTTCCAGAGCACGGACGCTTTTTGCCGGGCTTTCCGCCACCGCTTTCACATCACGCCGACCGATTATCGGCGGAATTTCGGCTTTGATCGGGTGGCAGCGGATTAAGCGCGAGATAGCGTGCTTTACTGACGCGTCCGTGAGGTTTGACCTATGCTCGTTAGGCCGTTGGTTGGAGTGCGATGAACTTGGAAACCATGAGACTTGGCTAGCTCGGCCAGGTTTCGCCGGGCGCCGACTGGCGCCCGGCGTTACTCGAACTATCCAGCCACTCCTAGAGAGCAGGTACCGCCAGGGCCGGTTGCGCCGGCGACGACACAGCGGGTTTGCTCTTCGCCGCCGGCAGAGTGTTAGTCGGTTTACTCCTGCCATTGAGGTTCACCTTGGCGAGGATTCCGTGTTCGATACCCGCGGCATCGACATAGCGGCCGGTGATGTATCCCTGCGCATTGATTCCGTTCAGGGAAGTGAAGGTCGAGCCGGGATAATCGAAAGTTACAAACTCATCCGGCGTGACAAAGAAGAGGCCGTGCGTGACGCCGGCGGCGTCAGCGTAGCGTCCTACCACCCAGTTGGAGTCATTGTTACCGAAGAGGACTGTCGCCGTCGAACCTTCCGGATCGATCGGATAGGTCAACGTGCCATCGCTGCCGCGGAGATACCCATGGACCACGCCGTCGGCATCGATGTAGTAACCCGCGCTCTGATTCGAATCATTTATCTGGTAGGCCAGAGTGGCGGTCGCGTCGGGAATCGCGAAGGTCGTGATCGTGCCGCCCAGACTGATGAAGGCATTTTGGGTAACACCGTCATTCTCGACCTCACTGCCGGCGAAATCGCCGGCGTTATTAAGGCCTAGAAGGATCGTGCTCGAGGTGTCCGCTACGTCGAACCCGGTAAAGGTTCGGCCGGTCGCGAAGAAGCCGTGGATGGTCCCATCCGTGACGTCGGTGTAGTTGCCACAGATCTCGCGGGCGTCATTGATCCCGCGGGCCTGAGTCACTTCCCCCGTGTCATTAGGCTCCGAGAAGGCGGGGCTGAATTGGCCGTTGCGCCCGCGATAGAAGCCCTTGGTCACGCCGGTCGCCGCGTCAATCACGGCCCCGATAATGTCGCCGCGGCTATTGATCTTCTGTGGCTCGGTCAACTTTCCCGCGCCGGGAAAATCGAACGTCTCAATGACTTCAATGCTGGCCGCCGAGGCGACGTGTCCGAAGAGTGGCAGACTCACGAGGACCGCCGTGATAAATAGATGTCTTACTTTCATAATACTGATTTCCTTCCTTGATTGGTTGTTTTTGTTACTAACTGTTGATCACCAAGGTGGAGCGACATCGCCCAAGCCAAATGACGAAGAGCCGACAAGAAAGGACATGTCGTGGGGATGGAGAGGCGAAGGGCGGAAACGAGGAGAGCGGCCCGCGTGTTCTCGTTCCCAAGTTGCACTTGGGAACGCTCAGTCGCTACGAAGCTAAGCTTCGTTCGTCCTGGCTTGGGTGGCCGGAAGCGGCTTCAGGAGGGATTGAGAGTCAAGTTTGGGACGGTTGCGTTGCAACGGGAGGCGGTTTGGACGTGCAACTTCGCAGAAAGGTGCGCTCCCGAGTGCAACTTGGGAACGAGGGGTGCCGAGGGGCGACGGTTGGTCTCTTTCTGACTGGTCGAGGCCGCGAACTCTGCTGGTCGTGCCGTGGTGCCTTTGCTCACGTCCCGCGGTTTGACGGCGGATTGAATCGAATATAGTAAGGGCCTCCCAAACGCCGGCAGCGGCGCCAAGGGTTCAGCGCCCGTAGCTCAACTGGATAGAGCATCTGACTACGGATCAGAAGGTTTGAAGTTCGAATCTTCACGGGCGCACTCTCCAGCCGACGCAATGGCGTTTGCGCAATCGGTCGCGGCGCGGAAATTCAGCGCATGGCAGGACAAGGATCGACCGGTAACGTCATCGCGGCGCTCTGTAGCTTCTTCATTCCCGGGCTCGGGCAGTTGATCCAGGGCCGGCTCTTCATGGCGATCATCCAGTTCGTGCTCGCGGCCGTGCTTTGGTTTTTCCTGCTCGGCTGGATCATCCATCTCTGGTCGATCCTCGATGCGGCGCTCTGGAAAGGGCGCGCTTAACGAAGACGCCAGTAGTGGCGGCCGCGTCGGCCGCTTGGAGAGGGCGCTCAATCGCGGATTGGCGGCGACACTCCGCCGCTGCACCGGTCGCGCTGTTACTTCGCGAGCAGCTCTTTCCAGCGCTTCCAAGCGTCGTCGCGGGCTTGGCGATCCGGCGGCTTGGCATCGGGCGCTTCGCCGGCACGCATGAAACCGTGACCCGCTCCGGCATAAGTGACCGGCTCGTACGTTTTGCCTAACGACTTCATGATCTCCGCGGTTGCCGGAATGGTCGCGCCGACGCGCGCATCTTCCTCGCCGTAGAAACCGTAGATCGGGCACTTGATCTTCTCTGCCTCGGCTTTGCTCGCCGGGCCGGTGCCGTAGAAAACATAGGCGGCTTTCAGGTCCGGATTGTGATTCGCGTACTGGAATGAACGCCCGCCGCCCCAGCAGAATCCCGCGACCGAGATGGTGCCGTTGCAGGCGGGCAACTTCTTCACGCAAGCAGCCGCGGCATCGAGATCCGCCATGACCTGCGGCGTTTGCAGGGCAGAGACCGCTTTGATCGCCGCGCCTTGGTCGGGATAACTCTGGGTGTCCTTGCCCGGCTCGGTGAGCAGGTCGGGCACGATTGCGATTTCGCCCGCGGCGGCGATTTCATCGGCCAGTTCGCGCGCCCAATCGCTCAGGCCAAAGATCTCGTGCACCACGACGACTGCGGCAGTTTTCGTTTTCGCCTCGGGATAAACGACGAAGGCTTTGACCGTGCGGCCGTCGTGTTTCAGCTCGACCCATTCGCTATGCCGCGGCGATTTGTTGAGCTGCGCCTTCGCCCAATCCTGAGCGGAAGCGGTGACCGCGCCTAACGACGCGAAGAGAAGGAGCAGGGCGAGGGCGCGTGGTTTCATCTGGTTAAAGAACGCGCCTCAGAGTTTTCGGCAAGCGCGAGCGAGCGAACCTGTAGCGCGGGTCTCCGACCCGCGTCGTTATCGACGCCGCTAAACGTGCGACGCGGCTCGGAGACCCGCGCTACCGCGCGAAGAGAATCTTCCCCGACCGCTCGCCTTGGGCGGCCCGGACGACCGCTTCGGCGAAATCGCCTAACGAGTAGGTGCGCTCGATTTTGGTCTGGAGCAGGCCGCGCCTCGCCAGGTCGAAGAGACGCGCGAAGGTTTCATCGCGCTCCGCGGCGGTCGCCTGTTCGTACCATTTGTTCACCCAGAAGCCGGTGAAGCGGAGGTTTTTGAAAATCAACAATCCGTTAGGCATGGTCAGGGGTTTCAAACTCATCGCGCCGAAAGTGACGATGGTCGCTTCCGGTGCGACGATCTTGGCGAGGCGCAGCGCGCTTTCGCCGCCGACGGCGTTCAGCGCCAGCCGGATCGGCGCGCGGCCGGTCGCTTCGGCCGCCGCGTCGCGGAGGGCGTCGTCGTCGTGCAGGACGACGTCGCCGCCTTCGGCGCGCAGCTCGTTGATGAGCTCGGGACGCCTAACGACGTTGACCGTCCGATAGCCGAGTTCGCGCGCGATCTGGATGACCGCGCGACCAGCGGCGGAATTCGCGGCGTTCTGGATCACCCAGTCGCCTTTTTGCAGCGGCACGAAATCGTGGAGCATTCGCCAGGCGGTGATCGGATTGATCTTCAACATCGCGGCCTGTTCCGGCGCGATGTCGTTAGGCACGACGACCAGCCGGTCGGCGCGCACGACGGCGGCTTGGCGCCAGGTGCCGAGGTCGTGGGGCAGGATGACTTGGTCGCCCGCGGCGAGATTTTTCACTTCGCGGCCGACTTCCTCGACCACGCCCGCGCCTTCGAATCCCGGCGTCGCCGGCAGCTCGGGGCGAATCGGATATTTGCCTTCGATCGCGTTCAGGTCGGCCGGATTAATCGGCGCGGCGCTTAGCCTAACGAGGGCTTCCTCCGCGCCGAGCGGCGGCAGTTCCTGCTCCTCCAGCCCCAAAACCTCCGTGGGTTTTCCGTGCGCCTGATAGACAATGGCTTTAATACTCCGACTCATCTGATGGCCTCGCATCCTACCGCGAACACCGCTGCCGGCAATCTCCGCTCGGGCGCCCGCAGCGCGCTCGTCGGCATGATCGCCAATGTCGTTCTCGCCTCGGCGAAGATCGCCGCCGGCGCGCTTGGGAATTCCTACGTCCTGATCGCGGATGGCATCGAGTCGGCGCTCGATATCGCGGGTTCGGCGATCATCTGGGGCGGGTTGAAGTTTGCCGCGCGTCCGCCGGACGAGACACATCCCTACGGCCACGGCAAAGCGGAGCCGGTCGCGGCCGTCTTTGTCTCGTTAGGCGTGATCGCGGCGGCATTCCTGATCGCGGTCCAGAGTGTGCGGGAAATTTTTCGGCCGCATCATCCGCCGCAGCCTTTCACGCTGATTGTGCTCGTCGTGGTGGTGATCGTGAAGGAGATGCTTTTTCGGTGGGTGATGCAGCTCGGGCGCGAGACCGAGAGCACCGCGGTGCAGACCGACGCGTGGCATCATCGGACCGACGCGCTGACTTCGATCGCGGCGTTCATCGGCATCTCGATCGCGCTTATCGGCGGGCCGCGCTGGCAAAGCGCGGACGCTTGGGCGGCGCTCTTTGCCTGCGCGCTGATCGGCGCGAACGGCTGGCGGCTGCTCAACCCCGCACTCCACGAGATCATGGATACGGCGCCGCGCGGGCCAATCGTGCCGACGATCCGCGCGGCCGCAGCGGCGGTGCCGGGAGTGTTGCATGTCGATAAATGTCTCGTCCGCAAAATGGGTTTGGAGTTCTACGTCGACCTGCACGTCGGAGTGAAGGAAACGATCTCGGTCCGCGAAGGGCACACGATCGCGCACCAGGTGAAGGACGCGATCCGGCAGACCGACGGGCGGATCGCCGACGTGCTCGTGCATGTCGAGCCGGCGAGTGGGGATCGTTAGACCACGGCGAGGAACTCGCGGAGCGCGGCGGCGAGATTGGCGCGGGCGAGACTGAATCTGGCGAGAAAAACGCAACAGCCTAACGACCGCTGCGGGATGGCGCAAGAGGTGGCTGCCGAGCCGGCGCGGGTCCGTTCGCTGGCGCGCGATGTCGAAGAGGACCGCGGGCGGCGCGGGAAACGGCGCGTCCGCCGTGTCGCTGATGAGCGCGGAGCGAAAGCATCGGGAGGTTTTTCGCCGCGCAGGCGTCGGCGATCGTTTCGGTTTCCATGTCCACCGCCGCGGCCCGGTGTTCGGCCGCGAAGGTGCGCCGCTCTTCCGCGCTTGCGACGACGCGGTCGGTGGAAACGAGCCGCGCCGTCCGGGCGACGAGAATGCTCTGGGCGCGCGCGAGCAGGGCGGGGTTGGAAAAGTTCTCCGCGAGGAGCAGATCGCCGGCGCGCAACGACGGCTCGAGTCCGCCGGCGAAACCGCCGCTGATTAGAAAGTCGAACGATTGCGACTCGAGAAACGGTCCGATGCGTCGCCGGCAACATTCCGCCCCGACGCCGGTATGGAGAATCGCGAACCGCCGTTGCCGGTCCCCCAGAAACTTGCCGGAAATCGCGGCTCTCGCTCGGGAGCGCAAAGGTAACCGCGATCACGGCGGGCTGGAGAGGACGACCTCGAGCCGGACCAGCTCGTTAGGCGACGGCGCCGGAGTCGCGGCCGCCGACCGGTGCGGCGCCGAGCGTGGTCAGCGTCTGATGAAAAGCCGCCGCGGCCGAGCCGGGCACGATCACGAGCACGTTAAATCCCTTGTCGTTAGGCAAACCCTTCGTCGCGGAGCCGCCGGCCGCGCTCGCGGCCGCGATGATCTTTTGCGCGAGCGCCTCCTGTTGCGCGCGCGGGGCGGGGAGCGGGATTTGTTCCATCCCGATGCTCGGAGGGGTGAAAGCGGCGGCGGCCGATTTCTCGACCGAGCTCTGGAGCTGATGCCGCAACGCTTCCTGGCGCGCCTGCTGCACCTGTTCGTTAGGCTTGTTCGCCTTGAAAATGTAAATCAGCCCGAGGGCCACGTTCATGGCGACGAGGACCGCGAAAGCCGCGGCGAGCTGGCGGCCGCGATTCCCCGCGCGAGTCGTCGCCGAAGATTGCCGCCCGTCGGGTTGCAGGCCGCGATGAACCTGGCGCGCGCTGGCGAATTGCTGTTGCAACTCTGGATCGGCAATGAGCGCGCGCTCGAGTCGCTCGCGTTCGGCGGGCGGCAGTTTTCCCTCCAGGTAATCGAAGAATTTCTCGGGCGTCAAAGCGTGGCAAATTAGCCGCCGCGACCCGTTAGTCTAGCGGTCCGACCGAGGGGCGCTCGGGTTGAGATTCCATGCATTCTCCTTAGAATAGCCGCCTTGTGCCCGACCCTGTCGCGAACCCTTCCCCCGCGCCCCGTCGCAGGGGTTGGCTCCGCTGGACCCTGATCGCGCTGCTGGTCGTCTTTCTCGGCCTCGTCGTTTTCCACGGACCGATCCTCCGCGCCGTCGTCCATGCGGTGGCGGTGAAGGTCGCGCGCGGGCAAAATCTGAAGCTCGATTTCCGGGTCGAAGGCGGCGTGCTCGACGGAATCACTTTGCGCAACGTGCACGCGACCGCGACCGGACCGTCGGCCGTGCAATCGCTCGACGCCGATCTGGTCCACGCGGAATACAGCCTGCCGGATCTGGCTTTCCACGGCATGTCGGATTTCCTGAAGGACGTCGAGGTGCGCAACGTGACCGCGGTGCTCGATCCCTCGAAGGCGCCGCTCCCGACGCCGACCCCGCCCAAGCCTAACGAGAAGGTGAGCCTGCCGGCGTTCTTCCCCAAGCGGCTGCAGGTCGCGAACGTCAACCTGACGTTGAAGGGCCAGCCGCAGGATACGGTGATCAAGAATTTGAATCTCGGCCTTTTCCCCGATCGCGAAGGCGCGCTCCGGATCGACAAGTTGCAAATCCCCGGCATCCACACCTGGACCGACGTGACCGCGACCACGACCTACGCGAACAAGAACCTCTACCTGCACAACCTCGTTCTCGATCAGGACAACAAACTCGAGTTGGTAAACATCGACGCGTCGCAGGTGGCGCAGGGGAAGCTCGGGGTGCAATTCAAGGGCAAGCTGAGCGGCGGCGAGGTGGCGAGCAGGATTGACGTCACGACTGCGGGCAAGACTTACCAGACGAACACCAACGTCCATGCGAAGGACATTTCGTTAGGCAAACTCGCCGAGTATCTCGGGAAGTCGCCGGGCGCATTTTCCGGCGACGTGAAAAATGCGGACATCGACCTGAAAGGTTCGCTCGATCAACCGGCGAGCTGGGACGGCACGATCAACGCCAACGTGCAGAACGTACGGCAAGGGCAGTTCGTGCTCGATGACGTGAAGCTCGACGTGGTCGCCGACCATGGAAAAGCGACCGTGCGCGAGGCGCGGTTGGACGCAGGGACGAATCACATCGCGCTCCGCGGCTCGATCGATCTGCCGCAAACGGCGGAAGGCTTCGGACGGACGCCGGGGAATTTCCAAATTTCGATCAACGCGCCCGATCTGAAACAACTGACCGGCTTTCTTACTCCGCCCGCCACCGGCGCGCTCCAGGCAAACGGCACCCTAACGACTAACGAAGGAGTGGTGAAACTGGATTTGAAGGCGACCGGCGACCTGATCGGTTATGCCGGCGCGGCGGTGAAGAATCTCTCCGCGACGATCTCGGCGACCCGGAAAATGCCGCCGGCGGAGAAGAAGGATGCGCCATTTTTCGAAGGCCTCAGCTCGGCGGTGCACGCGGAAATGAACGAGGTGCGCTTATGGCGATTACGCAATCGACCAAGTGACCACGGAGGTGAAAAGCGACGGCGCGAAAGTCGAGCTGGCGCCGCTCATGGCGCAACGCAACCAGAACACGCTCGAGGTTCACGGCACCTTCCAGCTTCCCGCGCCTAACGAGGAGCTCCTGAAACAACCGGCCGATCTCCAGCTTACCCTGCGCGCTCCGCAACTGGCCGATTACTGGAAGAGCGACGCGCCGAATAAGGTCACCGGCGAACTCGAGGCCGACGGCGGCGTGCGCATTCGCGGCGGCGTCGCGAACGGCGCGATTAATCTCTCCGGGCAGGAAATCGCCGCGCAGAAATTGGTCGTGAAACAACTGAGCGCGCAGACCGCGATCGCGAGCAACGTCGTCTACCTGAACGATCTCACCGCGACCCTGAACGAGAAGGATTACGTGAACGCACACGGCACGGCGAAATTGCAGAAGCCGTTTGCCTACACTGGCGCGGTGACGGCGAACCTGGCGGATCTTTCCACCTTCGAGCCGCTGCTCGCGACCGCGGAGAAGCAGACGCCGCTCGCGGGTTCGTTAGTCGTGAATTGGACAGGGCAGGGGGAGATTGCGACCTTCAAAAATAACGGCGATCTGAACCTGAAATTGGAGAACGGCCGCTACGCCGAGCTGCAAAAACTGCAGGCGAACGTTGAGGCGCACTACACGCCGCAGGAGCTGAATGTCCCGATCGTTTTCCTCAGCAGTGACAAGCTGAGTTTCCAATCCAGCCTGACCGCGAAGGATGAGACGCTCGAGATCAGCAAGATCCAGATCGACCAGGGAACGGCCAAGTACGCGACCGGTTATGCCGCGCTGCCGTTTATCTGGAGCAATCTCGGGACCGAGCGGAAAGCACTCCCGCCTAACGGAAAGGTGACGCTCAATTTTCAGTCGGAAAATCTCGACCTCGCGAAGCTCTTCCAGGATCTCGGGCAGAAGCCGCCCGTGGCCGGTTCGCTCAGCTTTAAGCTCGACGCGCAGGGTCCGCTCGATCAGTTGCAGGCGAATCTTGACCTGAAATTGCAGAGTCTGAAGGCGGACGCGCTGGCGCAGTTGGACCCGGCCGCGATCGATCTGGCTCTGCGTTTGCAGAACAACGAGCTGAAGCTCGACGGCAAGGTTTCGCAGGCGAAAATCCAGCCGGTCCAGATCACCGCGCAGCTCCCGCTCAACCTTTCCGAGTTGATCGCGAACAAGAAGCTGAACGAGCAAACCCCGGTCACGGCGAAGGTGCAGATGCCGCGCAGCTCGATCAATTTCGTCCGCGAATTTGTCCCGGCGCTCCGCCAGCTCGACGGCTCGGCCGCGCTCGAGATGAACGTTGGTGGCACTATCGCCAAGCCGGAGCTGAGCGGTTCCGCGGACATGAATATCAATGTCGCGCGGTTTGAGAACCCGACGCTACCCGCGCTGACAAACTTCAAGGCGCAGCTCGGTTTTCGCGACAACACGCTGAGCTTCGAGCGTTTCGGCGGCGACATGGCCGGCGGGCCGTTTACGCTCGGCGGCCGGATCACGTTGCCGAATTTGACCGAACCGAATTTCGATCTCCACCTGCAGGCGAAGAGCGTGCTTGTGGCGCGCAACGACGCACTCACCGCGCGCATCGATGCCGACATCAAGGTCGAAGGTCCGCTGAAGAGCGCGTCAGTCAGCGGTCAGGTGCTGACGACAAACAGCCGCTTCTTCAAGAACATCGACATCATCCCGATCAGCCTGCCCGGCCGGCCCGCGCCGCTCCCGGAGCCGCCCTCCGCCGCGCCGGTCTTGTCGTTTCCGAACCCGCCGCTGCGCGACTGGAAATTCGACATCGTGATCAAGAGCAAGGATCCGTTTCTGATTCGCGGAAACCTCGCGACGGGCAAAGCGATCCTCGACATGAAACTGGCCGGTACCGGCCTCCATCCGCAGCTTCAGGGACAGGTGCGGCTCGATAGCTTCGACGCGACGCTGCCTTTCAGCACCCTCACCATCCGGCTCGGTTTTCTCTATTTCGATCCGGACGATCCGTTGAATCCCAAGCTCGAGTTACAGGGTGAATCGTTGATCCGCGATTACACCGTTCACGTTTATATTTACGGCACGGCGAACGCGCCCCAGGCGGTCTTCAGCAGCGAGCCGCCGCTGCCGCAGGAAGAGATCATTTCGCTCCTCGCTACCGGCACGACGCGGGAAGAACTGACCGGCGGCGGGAACGTCCTCGCGAGCCGCGCCATACTCTTGTTAGGCAAGGAGCTTTACCGGAAGATTTTCAAGAAGGGCGGCGACGAGGAACCGAAGACCGACTCAATCTTTAACCGGCTAAGTGTCGAATTTGGCGGCATCGATCCACGCACCGGCGAGCAGATCACGACCGCGAAATACAAGGTGAGCGAACGCATCGTCCTGATCGGAGACATCGGGGTTGGCGGCGGTTTTCGTGGGCAGGTGAAATACCTCATCCGTTTCCGCTAGATGAAGAAGCTCACCTGGATCGCGATTGTCTTAGGCCTAACGAATGTAGGAGTATTCGGCCAAAACGCGGTCAAGCTCCCCGAGCAGGAGCGGCAGGAAGAGCAAAAGAAGGCGGCGGGAAAGGTGCAGGAAAAGGTCGCGCAGCAGGCCAACCTTGAGATCGTCGGCAATGCCGCCTTTCCGGAGAAGGAACTGCGTTCGCAGCTCAAGGAGCAACTCACCACGATCGAGCAGTTCGGCCTGAGCAGCGCGCGCGCCGATGACGCCGCCTTTTTTCTCGAGCTGTATTATCGGAACCACGGCTACGCCAAGGTGACCGTGAGTT
Organism: uncultured Verrucomicrobiae bacterium; assembly: GCA_963831805.1. Lineage (GTDB taxonomy): Bacteria > Verrucomicrobiota > Verrucomicrobiia > Chthoniobacterales > UBA10450 > Palsa-1392. The sequence continues at coordinate 94,031 of CAWHRN010000007.1, forward strand.
ATACAATTGTCGCCGGCGACCGCTTTCGTTTGAACATCAAGGAAGGCCCGCAGGTGCATCTCGGAAAGGTCGACTTCGTCGGCAACCGGCAGATTCCGACGGAGAAACTCTACGACTACGCCGTCGGTCCGACCCGCTCACGTTATTCCAAGGCGACAACGCTGCTGCCGTTCGTGCCGTCGGATGTCGCCGAAGGAGCCGACCTCGTGCAGCGCTTCTATGTCTCGGAAGGCTTCGTCGAATGCACTGTCGATCCACCGATCTATCACTACGTTCGCGGGGACCTGGTGAATGCCCAGATCGTCATCCACGAAGGCATCAAATATTTCTTCGGCAACGTGCAGTTCGTCGGGCCGACGATCTATGGTGCGGAAGCCTTGCGCGGGCAGATGCTCGACCTCCTCCGGCTGCCTTACACCGAGGCGCGCCTCGCGGATATCCCGCGCCGGTTGCAATCCTATTATAAGACTCGGGGTTACTTCGCGGTGAAGGTCGACGCGGTCGGTGATCCCACCCTCGCGCTCAACGGTCGCGTGCCGGTGCGGATAACTGTGGAACCCGGCCGCGTCTATTACTTTGACGGCGTGACGGTGCATGGCACGAGACAGTTACGACCGAGTTATCTCACGAATCGCTTCCGCGACCTGCATGGCGAGCCCTATAGCCCGGAAGTGCTGGATAAGCGCTTCCGCGCTCTGATGCGCACCAGCCTTTTCAACATCCTCAAGATCAATCCCACCCCGATCGACGGCGATCAGCTTCGGCTCGATATTAACCTCGAGGAAGCGAAGCCACAGGAGTTTGGATTCTCAATCGGCTACGGTTCCTACGAAGGCGCGATCGTCGGCGTTTCCTATGCCAACCGCGACCTCTTCGGTTATGGCCGGCCGGTCACGACCTCAGTTGAATACACCCAGCGAAGCTACAAGGGAGAAGTGCTTTACGAAGATCCGTATTTCCTCAATACCGACTTCGCGTTCCGGGCGAAAATCTCCGCCGTTAGTTTCGACTACGATGGTTACTCGAAATTTGAACTGGGCGGCTTGGTTGGTCTCAGCCGGCAGGTGACTAACGCTTATTCCGTCGGCATCGTGCTCGGCGGTCGCCACGTCGAAATCACCGACGCGAGCATCGATCCGTCATTACTTGGCCGCACGAGTTACTTCATCAGCTCGATCGGCTTCACCCAGACGCTCGACCTGCGGAAGAATCCGCTCACCGCGCCACGCGGCTTCGTCTTCGATAACACGGCCGACCTCGCGACGAGCGCGCTCGGCAGCCAGATCGAACTCCTGCGCGCTACCGGGCGAGTGAGTTACTACCTGTCGTTCGCACCCGAGCAGCCGCAACTCATCGGCGAGGATCTGCAAAAGTCTGCTGCCCGAAAATGGTTTGAGCGCAGCCTGCTCGCCTTTGGCGCGCGCGCCGGCATCGTCTATCCGCTCGACACCGCGGGCACGACCGAGGCACTCGCCATCCCGATCGACGAACGCTTTTTTACCGGCGGCAGCACGACGGTCCGGAGCTTCGATGAGCGCGATCTCGGCCCGCACGATAACAAGGGCAATCCGATCGGCGGCGAGTATTACACCGTCCTGAACGCGGAATACACTTTCCCGCTTTACGGCGAATTGTTAGGCGCGGTTTTTGTCGACGCGGGCAATTTGCTGCCCGATGCCAGCTCGCCGGGGCTGAACGACATGCGCTATGGGATCGGCGTCGGGCTGCGCTATAATCTGCCGATTGGCCCGATCCGGCTCGATTACGGGGTGAATCCGAGCCCGCGGAAGGACGAAGCGTTCGGCGCATTTCATTTTAGTTTCGGCTTCGCGTTCTAGTGGTCGGTTGGTTCGGGTGCGAAGCCCGGCCTTGCGGCGGGCCAGCGCCGATTTATATTTGAGCCTCGCGCGACGAGAATGGCCGCTGCTATTCGGCGCACCTTGCTGAAAGACCAAATTCTATGGACACAACCACAATCGAAGCTCCCAAGACTGCCACCAAGCCCGCGCCCGCCGCCGAAGCCGATTTTCTGCCCCTGCAGGGGACCGACTACGTCGAGTTCTACGTCGGCAATGCGAAGCAGGCGGCGCATTACTACAAGACTGCTTTCGGCTTCCAAAGCCTGGGCTACGCCGGTCCTGAGACCGGGCTGAAGGATCGCGTGAGTTATGCCATCCGGCAGAATAAGCTCACCTTCGTCCTGACCACACCACTCCGTTCGAAGAACGAGATCGCCGATCATATCTACCAGCATGGCGACGGCGTGAAATTCCTCGCGCTGAAGGTCGAAGACGCCACTTCCGCGTGGGAAGAAACGACCAAGCGTGGCGGCAAGAGTTACATGGAGCCGAAGACGCTGAAGGACGACAACGGCGAGGTCGTGATCAGCGGGATTCACACTTACGGCGAGACGGTGCATCTCTTTATTGAGCGCCGGAATTACCACGGTGTTTTCCTGCCGGGTTTCCGGAAGTGGGAGTCGCCCTATAATCCGCCCGATGCCGGTCTTCAGTATGTCGATCACTGCGTCGGCAACGTCGGCTGGAATCAGATGAATCCGTGGGTCAAATTCTACGAGGACGTGATGGGCTTCCGCAATATCCTGAGCTTCGACGACAAGGATATCTCGACCGAATACTCCGCGCTCATGAGCAAGGTCATGAGTAACGGGAACGGCTTCGTGAAGTTTCCGATCAACGAGCCGGCGGAAGGCAAGAAGAAGAGCCAGGTGGAAGAGTATCTCGACTTCTACGACGGCGAAGGTGTGCAACACGTGGCGATCGCGACCAAGGATATCGTGACCACGGTGACCGACCTGCAAAGCCGCGGCGTCGAGTTCCTCAACATTCCGACAACTTACTACGACACGGTGCTCGATCGCGTCGGTCACATTGATGAAGACCTCGAGCCGCTCAAGCGGCTCGGGATTTTGGTCGATCGCGACAACGAAGGTTATCTGCTGCAGATCTTCACCAAGCCGGTGGAAGATCGCCCGACCTTGTTCTTCGAAATCATCCAGCGCAAAGGCGCGCAGAGCTTCGGCAAGGGGAACTTCAAGGCGCTCTTTGAAGCCTTGGAGAAAGAGCAGGAAATGCGCGGGAATCTCTAAACGGAACTTAGTTATGCCTCAATACCAAAAGCTTGGCCAAATCCCCAAAAAGCACCATATCTGGTTTCACCGCAATGGATCGTCCAACGGTGGTTACAAGAACGAAGGCATTGCCTACGAGCATGTCATCACGACCGAAGGTTTCAATGAGGCTTACTCGATCATGTATCACATCCGGCCGCCGACCCGGGTCCGGAGCGTCGAGTTACTGAAATGCGAGGAGCTGAAGAAGGCGGCGGAAAGCCCGTTGCGGCATCATCACTTTAAGACCGCTGAGATCCCGCGCCGGGGCGACGTATATACCGGGCGCATCCCGATGCTTTTCAATGAAGACATCGTCGCCTACCGCTGCAAGCCGGAGAAGAACTTCGGACAGTTCGAGTTTTTCAAAAACGGCGGCGCGGATGAGATCATTTTTGTCTTCAAGGGCAGCGGTGTGCTGGAGAGTCAGTTCGGCAAGCTGCCGTATCGGGCGGAGGATTATATCGTGATTCCGCGCGGCATTACTTACCGGCTGGTGCCCGATGACGTGCAGGAGGAAGACTATCTCGTGCTTGAGTCTACTGGCCCGGTGCGCATTCCGCGCCGCTATATGAATAGCGACGGCCAGATTCGGATGGGTTCGCCTTATTCCGAGCGCGATTTCCATGGGCCGACCGAATTGATCACGATCGACAGCGACCAGGACGTGGAGATTCTGGTCAAAGACGGCCCGCGCCTAACGAAGGTAGTGAACGCGCACCATCCTTTCGATGTCCTCGGCTGGGATGGCTACGTTTATCCATTCACCTTCAACGCCGCCGACTTCGAACCGATCACCGGCACAGTTCACCAGCCGCCGCCGATTCATCAGACCTTTGAGATTCGCGGCTATGTGGTTTGCACCTTTGCGCCGCGGCTCCTCGATACTCATCCGGAAGCGGTCAAAATCCCCTGGGTCCACGACAACGTCGAAGCCGACGAAGTCCTCTTCTATGTGCGCGGGAATTTCGGTTCCCGTCGCGGGATCGAAGCTGGCTCGATCACTCTGCATCCGCGCGGCATCCCGCACGGGCCGCATCCGGGCACGATCATGGCGAGCAAGGATGCTGAGCGCACCGAAGAACTCGCAGTCATGTTCGACACTCAGCACACGCTCGAGCTCACCGAGCAGGCGGTGAGCCTCGACGACCCGCAATACCCGCTGAGCTGGCTGGATTGAGCCGCTCGCCATCCGGTCTTCGGTCTCGTTAGGCAAACGGCAATGAATTGGCTCGCGGCCACGATCGCCTTGGTCCTGGCGGGTTGCAGCGCGCCGACCGTTCGCGCTGGCGGCGATTACGACGATTTCGTCCTCGGGAACGCGGGCGACGTGGTGCGCTCGACCACCAGCGGGACGGTGCTAATGGGCGGTGGCACTGATGTTGACGCCGCGTTTCGCTGGATGATCGGAAAGAGTGGCGGGGGCGATTTCGTGGTCATTCGCAGCAAGGGGACGGACGCCTACAATCCTTATATCTACGGCTTGGGCGCGGTCGACTCGGTCGAGACACTTGTTCTCAAGACGAGGGGGGCGGCGCGGGATCCTTTCGTCCTGAACACGATTCGCCATGCCGAAGCGGTCTTCATTGCGGGTGGCGATCAGGCCGATTACATCCGTCTCTGGAAAGGCACGCCGCTCGAAGACGCTCTCCGAGAGGCGGTCGCCAGACACATTCCCATCGGAGGCACGAGCGCCGGTCTGGCTGTGCTCGGCGACTTCATTTTTTCGGCCCGCAACGGGACCGTTCATTCCGACGAAGCACTGGCCAATCCTTACAATCACTACATGACTTTGGACCGCGACTTCCTAGCGATGCCATTCCTCGAAAAGCTCATCACCGACAGCCATTTCGACACTTCCGATCGGATGGGACGGCTCGTCACCTTTTTGGCGCGCCTGGTGCAGGATGGATGGACCGACCAAGCCTTCGGGATTGGAGTGGATGAGGCGACCGCGATTCTGGTCGATGAAAACGGCCTCGGCACCCTCGCCGGTTCCGGCTCGGCATACTTTCTCCGCACGCCGTCCCGACCGCAGATCTGTCGGCGCAACAAGCCCCTGACTTTTCTCGACGTTCCCGTTTACCGGCTCTCCGGCGCGGGCACTTTCGATCTGGCGAACTGGCAGGGGAGCGGCGGCACAGCATATTCCCTCAGCGCAGATCGCGGGCGGCTCACTTCCACTCAGTCGGGTGGGGAAATTTACTGAGGCGCTCTCGCGCGTGTAGATTTGTGCTCCGATCTTCCCTCCCTTAAAATCCCGCGTGCAGGATACCGACTTCGACAGATCCGAACGCCTAACGAGAGGCACTAATCGTCTCCAGCCCACGCGGCTCGATGAAATGGAGCGCGTTTTCGGCGAATTACTCGATGCGGTCGGCGAGGATCGGCATCGCGAAGGCCTCGAGAAAACGCCCGGACGCGCCGCGCGTTCCTTTGAATTTCTCACCCAGGGTTACCGGCAATCGGTCGAGGAAGTGGTCAACGGCGCGATCTTCCATTCCGACGCGAGCGAGATCGTGATGGTGAAGGACATCGAACTCTACTCGATGTGCGAGCATCATCTGCTGCCTTTTATCGGCCGGGCGCACGTCGCCTATATTCCCGATGGGAAAGTCATCGGCCTCTCGAAAGTTGCGCGCATCGTTGACGTCTTCGCCCGGCGGTTGCAGATCCAGGAACAACTCACCACCCAGATCGCCGAGGCGTTGATGGATTCACTCCATCCCACCGGAGTCGCGGTCGTGATCGAAGCCAAGCACCTTTGCATGATGATGCGCGGCGTGGAGAAACAAAACTCCGTGATGAAGACCTCCTCTCTCCGCGGAGTCTTCAAGGACGACGCGCGCACTCGCAGCGAATTTCTTTCGTTGCTCAGCCAATAATCCGCCGCGCGCGATGCTGCTGACGGTCAGCAAACGCCTCGAGTTTTCGGCATCGCGCCGGCTCGTTGTCCCGGCCTGGAGCGCACAGGAAAACCTGGCCGCATTTGGTCCGGAAACGACCGCGCGCTACGGGACCGGGCGAAACTACATCGCGTTTTTTGTCCTCACGGGCACGGTCGATCCCTTGAACGGCATGCTGGTCAACATCAGCGAAATCAAGCGGCGCGTGGAGGAAGTGCTGCACGCGCATTTCGATCACAAGTTCCTCAACGCCGATCATCCGGCATTCTGCGAACAGCCGCCGACCGCGGAGAATATTGCGCGCCGGCTTTTCCTGGAAGTCGCGCCGCTTTTTGGCGACCTCAGCGCGGAGTTGGTCGCGTGTCACCTGCAGGAGGCGCCGGCGCGGAGCGCGACTTATTTTCGGGATGGAACGAGCGAGGAAAATCATTGGCTGGAGTTTTCGGCCGCGCGCCAGACGATGTCGCCGCACCTGAGCGAAGCGGAGAACGAGCGGCTCTTTGGCGTGGCGGCATCGCCGTTCGGTCACGGGCATCATTACCGGGCGCGCATCACTTTCCGTGGCCCGGCGCGACCTGGCCTAACGAACGTGCTGGAGTCCATCCGGCTCGAGCTCGACCACCGGAATCTCAACCGGGAAGTTCCCGGCCTAACGAATCGGGCGATCACGACCGAAAGCCTCGCGCGATATCTCTACGAACGGGTCGCGGCGGAGCAGCCGATCGCACGGGTGCGCCTGCACGAGCGTGAGGATTTTTTCTCGGAATACTGGAGCGACGGGCATTTTTTCCTCGGCCTGCAACGGGCCTTTAACGCCGCGCATCGCCTGCACGCACGCGGATTATCGGCGGAGGAAAACCTCGTGCTTTACGGCAAGTGTAACAATCTCCAGGGTCACGGGCATCGTTACCTCACCGAGGCGACGATCGGCGGCGACTACGACGAACGGAGCGGGACGCTGTATGATTTTGTGGCTTTGAGCGAAGGCGTCGCGGCGGCGCTGCGGCCGTGGCAGGACCGGCATCTCGACCTCGAGACCGATGAATTCCGCGAGCAACCGTCGACCGGTGAAAACATCGTCCGCGCGCTCTGGCCGAAGTTCGACCGCCGGCTCGACGAGCGCCTGGTGCGGCTGCGGCTCTGGGAAACGCCGAACAATCGTTTCACGCTGCGGCTGTAGCGCGGGTCCCCGACCCGCGTCGTTCGCGCGGTCCGCCATCCGGCCCGACGCGCTTCAGAGACCCGCGCTACAGCCGCAATCTGTAACTGGTCTGCCCAGCGGTGAGGGCGGCGGCGCTAATCACGAGATAAAGACAGATCGTGGCAAAATCCGCTTTCCCGTAAAATCCTGCGAAATCGAACCAGTGATGGACGCCTTTATCGTTCACCACCAGATACCAGAAGCTCAGGAAGACCACGATGAAGGTCTTGGAGTTCGTCGTCAGCACGCCTAACGAAGTGGCCAGCGCCGCGACAAAGAGGATCCCGCCGAGGAGCGCGACCACCGGGAGGACGCCCAACAGCGCCACCCGCGCGAGCGGGGCGAAGCAGAGCGCGAGCGCCAGCAGCAGAATCGAGCCGAACTTCCACCAAACAAAATCCTCTCGCAGCCGCGGCATTGCCCGCAGACTCGCGAGCGTGTTCGCGCGGGCGTCGCGCGTCGCGATATCCGCGACCACCAGCGCGAGAAGCGCGAAAACGATTGGGAGCAGCTTCGGCGGCGGCGCGAAAAGGGTCGCGATTGTGATCGCGCTAAAAGCCACGAGTACCAGCGGCTGCAGGGTGAGTGTGAGCACGGCGTCGTTACAACTCGCCGCGCCTAACGAATCTCCGCGGCCGCGCGGAAGCTGCGCCGCGACGCGGCGGCTGGGCGGCCCAAAGAGACCCTGCAACCGCCCAAGCCAGTTTCGCCGCGACTTTTCCGAGGTCTGTTTAGTCCGTACTGGATCGAATCGGTGGAAGCAAAGCGCGGCGACGGGCAGCAGCACGAGTGGCCCAAGGGTCGAGATCAGCCGTGGCAAAACCCAGTCACGCGTCAGCGTCAGTCCGGGGAAGATGATCGTCGGCTTGTGCGGATCGAACTCGGACGCGCCGATCGAGACCGAGTTTGTGTGCAGCGTGTGCGTCATCTGATCGATCATGAAACCGAAGCCGGTAAAATCGAAGTAACGGGCCCAGCTGATCCCGCCCTTGCTCGCCTCGTCGCCGATCACCAACCCGATCGCGGTCATCCAGAAAAAGAAATAAACGACGTCGCCAAATTTGCCGGAGAGCCAGGGGATGGACTCGAAGAGTACCGCGACCGCGGAGACGAAAACAATCGTCGCGGGCGTGAGCAAAAAATATTGCTCGAGGAAAACGCCCGGCTCGATTTGTGCCTCGCCGCGCACGAGCAGCATCGCCATCGAGCTGAGCATGAACCCGCCGATGAAGGTGGTGAGGAAAACCACGTTGCCGAGAAATTTCCCGAGGAGGTATTCGCCCGAGCGCATCGGCGTCGAAGCCACGACGAGTCCGCAACGCGAGACGACATCGCGGCGAATCGCGTTCGAGATCACATAGTAGCCGAAGAGCCCGATAAAGATCATCCCGAGCGACGCCGTGCCGAGCCCGATTGCGCCCGAGTTGTAGATCGCTCGATTCCCGTTGATCTGGATGAGCGTGCGACCAGTCGAGGGGTTAGGGATCCAGACATAAGCGAAGGCGCTCAGGAGCAGGAAAACAATCACCGTCGAGACCCGACGGAAGCGGACGAGAAAATCCGCGCGCACGATCGCCGCGATCCGGGCGAGGCTGGGGTTCATCGCGCCGGCGCGGTCGCAGCGCCGAAGTTCATCAAGTAGAGAAATGCGTCTTCGAGTTCCGGCTCGGTCGGCGTTGCCTGAATCGCCGGTGCGGGACCGACGAAGCGGAGGTGCACGCCGTCCGGCTTGCGGATCGCGCTGGAGATTTTCATCGTTAGGCGCAGCCGTTCGAATTCCTCCGAGGAAACGACCGCGCGCCAGACTTGGCCGGCGCATGCGCGGAGCAAGTCTTCCGGCGCGCCCACCGTGAGGAGCGCGCCCGCTTTCATCACCCCGATCTCGGTCGCGATCGACTCGATATCGGAAACGATATGAGTCGAAAGAAGCACCAACTTTCCGAAACCGATCTCAGAAAGAACGTTTCGAAAGCGCACCCGCTCTTCCGGATCGAGCCCGGCAGTCGGCTCGTCGACGATGAGCAGCGCCGGGTCATTGATCAGCGCCTGCGCGATCCCGAGCCGCTGTTTCATTCCGCCAGAAAATCCGCCGACCGCGCGCTCCGCGGCGTGATGCAGGTTCACGCTTTCGAGCATCTCGCGCACGCGGGTTTTCGAGTGCACGCCCTTGAGCGCAGCAAAGTAGGTGAGGAACTCGCTCGCGGTGAGATTCTCGTAAACCCCAAAGTCCTGCGGCAGGTAACCGAGTTGCCGGCGGATTTCGTTAGGCCGTTGCACCACATCGACGCCCTGGAAGGAAATGCGGCCGCTGGTCGGTCGCGTGATGGTCGCGATCATCTGCATCAGCGTCGTCTTGCCGGCGCCGTTCGGGCCGAGCAGGCCGATCACGCCCGACTTCAATTCGAGCGAAACGTCGCGCACGCCGAACTGGCCGTTGCGAAACTGTTTCGAGACCGCTTCGAGTTTCAGCATCGCCTTCTGATGGTCGGAACGGGGCGCGTTGTCCAGCTTCGGTGCGCGCGGCGAAAATCGAGCATGGACATTTTCCGGCCGATGCCTTTGCTTAGATTCGAGCGGGCGCTCGTCCGATCGGGGCGACCCGCGCAGGCATGGCCAAGAGAGACCCAAAAGTCGACGCCTACATCGCAGAGGCGGCTCCCTTTGCGAAGCCGATTCTGCGTCGCCTGCGCAAGGTTGTGCACGCCGGTTGTCCCGCCGTCGAGGAGACGATCAAGTGGGGTTTCCCGCATTTCATTTACAAGGGAAACATCGCGGGGATGGCGGCGTTCAAGCAGCACTGCGTCTTCGGTTTCTGGAAGGACGCGCTCCTCTTCGATCGCGAGAACGGCGAACAAAAACAGGCGATGGGCCAGTTCGGCCGGCTGACCGATGTGACGGATTTGCCTAACGAAAAAGTGCTGATCGGTTACGTCAAAAAAGCAGCCGAACTGAACGATGCCGGGGTGAAAATGGATCGCGGCAATGGCCAGCCGCGCGCGCCGATCGAGATGCCGGATGATTTCGCGACGGCGTTGCAAAAGAACGGGCGGGCCTCGAAAAACTTCGAGGCCTTTAGCCGGAGCAAACGACGCGATTACCTCGAGTGGATCACCGAGGCGAAACGCGACCAGACGCGCCGCCAGCGGATTGCGACTTCGATCGATTGGCTCGCCGACGGGAGGAGCCGAAACTGGAAATACGAGAGAAAATCGCTCTGAGCTTTCGCGGCGACATGCCGCTTGCAAAGCTCTCGGCGCACCCGAAAAGTCGAGTCATGGCGGACGAAAAATCGGTGCGCGAGAGCGCAGTCCAGAATGGCAAGCTTCTTCCCGAGAGCGTAACGAATATCGAGACGACCCTCGCCGTGGCGAGCTCTCCGATCGCCGGTAAATCCATCGATGAGCTAGAGGACGCTGGCGAATGGGCGGAGTTGAATGACCGATTTTACCGGACGCTCGCCTTCGGCACCGGCGGCATTCGCGGCCGCACCATCGGCAAGATCGTGACCGAGGCGGAACGAGGCACCCCGACCAGTCTCGGCCGCCCGGAATTTCCCTGCGTCGGGACGAACGCGATGAACTACGACAGCATCACTCGCGCGACCCGCGGCCTGGTCGAGTATCTGCACGATTGGTTCGCGCGGGAAAAAATCACCGGCCCGCCGAAACTGGTCATCGCGCACGACACGCGTTTTTTCTCGCAGGAATTCACCAATCTCGCGGCAGACGTCGCGGCGAAAAATGGCTGCGACGCCTTCGTCTTCGACGGGCCGCGTTCGACGCCGGAGTTGTCGTTTGCGGTGCGTTTTCTCCGCGCCAACGCCGGCGTGGTCATCACCGCGAGCCACAATCCGCCACACGACAACGGTTACAAAGTTTACTTCGAAGATGGCGCGCAGGTGGTCGAGCCGCACGCCAGTGGGATCATCGCAAAGGTCAATGCAGCGACGGCCGCGCCTAACGAAAAGCGAGCGAGCGTGACCACGCTTGAATCGCGCCGTGGACGAAGCGTATCTCAGCCGGCTGGAGACCCTGGTCCTCGACCCCGAGCTGGTCCGGGCGCAAAGCGATCTGCGGATTGTCTTCACGCCCATCCATGGCACCGGCGGCGTGATCATCAAGCCGCTGCTGACCAAGCTCGGCTTCAAGTTCGACGTCGTCCCGGAACAGGATGGCTTCGACGGTCGCTTCCCGACCGTGAAATCCCCGAACCCGGAAAACGCGGAAGCGCTTCAGCTCGGGATTGATCTCGCGCAAAAACAAAACGCGGATCTGGTCATCGCGACCGATCCGGATTGCGACCGGATGGGCGTCGCGGTCCGGAGCGCCGATGGCGAGATGAAATTAATCACCGGCAACCAGATCGGCTCGCTGATTTCTTACTACCGCGCGAAGACGCTTTTCGATCAGGGCGTGCTCACAAAAGAGAACGCGTCGCGCGGAGTGATCATCAAGACTTTCGTCACCACCGATCTGCAGAAAGCGATCGCGGAAAAGTTCGGCCTCCGGCTGGTCGAGACGCTGACCGGTTTCAAATACATCGGCGCCAAGCTGCTGCAAATACGAGCGCGCGGTGCCGCTGCCGGAAGGAGTCGACTATCGCGATCTGCCGGAAGAGGAGACGCGCAAACTGCGCCTGGCGCACTCGTCGTTTTACATTTTTGGCGGTGAAGAAAGCTACGGTTACAGCGGGGCGGATTTCGTGCGCGACAAGGACGCGAACGGCGCCGCGGTCATGTTCTGCGAAGTGGCCGCCTACGCAAAGGGACGCGGCCTAACGATCGACGGTTTCCTCGACGAGATCTACGCCGAGCTCGGGTTTTACCTCGAGAAAAACGGCGCGCTGACCTTCGAAGGCGCGGAAGGCGCGGCAAAAATCCAGCGTCTGCTCACGACCTACCAGGAAAATCCGCCTAACGAAATGGGTGGGAGCAACGTCACCGGGGTGAAGAACTTCGCGACCGAGACGATGCGCGACATTGAAGGCGACGAAATTCCGAAAGAGAAGATGCTCATCTTCGAACTCGAGGATAAAACCCGGATCGCGGTCCGCGGATCGGGGACGGAGCCGAAGATCAAGTTTTACCTCTTCGCGCAACGGCGCCCGCGAGGCCGCGTGTTTTCGGCGGAAGAGCGGGCAGAGATCAAGGCCGAGCTGGCGCAAAAACTGGAGCGGCTTTGGGAATGGCTGCAACAGGATGCGGAGGAGCGAACCCGTTAGGTTCGACGACCCGAAGATGAGCGAAATCACCTTGAACGGCGGCGAAATTACGATCCTGAAAACGCTCGGACTGAGCGGCGGACTGGTCGCCGGCAAGCAACTCGTGGAGCGGATGGATTCGATGGAAGGCGCCGAGCTGCTCGACGCAATTATCGGCCTGATGAGCGAGGGCTATGTGCTCGCGAACAAGGTCAACGTGCGCACGATCGACGTGCTGGAGACCACTTCCTTCCGGGTAAATCCAACCTTTGCCAAAGACCTGCGCGGCGCGCTCTATCCCTCGCGCCGGGCGAAGCCGGAAGCGGGACGGCGGCAGCGGCGCGCCTGATCGCATGGTGGAATCGAAATCTGCAGCCGGCCGGCTGCTCAACCTGTTTGGCCCTGGCTCGCCGCGATCCTGACCGGTGCACTCGCGACGCTCAGTCTCGCGCCGTTCGATCAATCGTGGACCTGCTGGATCGCGCTCACACCGTTGCTCGCGGCGGTCTGGTTTTCCGGTGAAGGCCGGAAGCGCCGCGGTGTGCGCGATCTTCTGCTCGGTTATCTCGCGGGCGTGGTCTTTTTCTGGAGCGCGTTTTTCTGGCTGCACACGGTGACGGTGCCGGGCCTGATTTTGGTCGGACTTTACATGGCGGTTTATTTCGCCTTCTGGAGTTGGATCGCCGGATTCGTTAGGCCGCGGCCGCCGCTGCCGGAGGCGCCGCGCGGCAAGCACGCCTGGCCGCCGCTCAAGCCCGACGAGTCGCTCTCGCCGGAAGCCCGTTCGCCTTGGCTGAGTTCGCTGCGCAATCTCGGCCTGGCCGCGATTCTCGCCTGCAGTTGGACCGCGCTCGAATGGGTCCGCGGCTGGATGTTCTCCGGCTGGGGCTGGAACGGCCTCGGTGTCGCACTTCACGACGTGCTTCCGATCATTCAGATCGCCGAGTTCACCGGCGTCGCTGGCGTGACTTTTGTGGTCGTGTTCGTAAACGTCATCGCGGTCACGACGGTGCGCCGATTCATCGTCGAGACGAAAATCCAGAAGCGCCGGCCGCATTACGATTTCACGCTCACGATGGCGGCGATTGTCGGACTTTGCGCCTACGGCATTCGCGTGATGCAGGACCCGCCGCCGGGTAAACCGTTGCGCATCGCCGCGATTCAATCCGATGTGCCGCGCGAGGAAAAGTTTTCGGAGCAATTCCAGGGAAAAACGTTTCGTGAGTTCGCGCGGCTGACCCAGCTCGCGCTCGCGACGAATCCGCGGCCGGACCTCGTGATCTGGCCGGAAAGTTCGATGCCCGGTCCGGTGCTGGTCGATCCGAGTAATCACCGTTTTGTGATGAACGTCGCCGGCTCGATGAAAGCCGATCTGCTCCTCGGCTCGATCGACGAGGACGAGCAGGGAGCTTACAACGCGGCCGTGCTCGTTCCCGGCGGCGCGGGGAAACCGCAGGTTTATCGCAAGCTTCATCTCGTGCCGTTCGGCGAGTACGTGCCCGGCCGCCACACCGTGCCGTATATCGCGCAGATCGTGGGCGACCAGGTGCCGGCCGATTTCGCGCGCGGCCGGGAAGTGGTGGTTTTCCGCCTAACGAATCAAACCCTGGTCGCGCCACTGATCTGTTTCGAGGACACGCTCGGCGAGCTAACCCGGCAATTCGTCCTCCGCGGCGCCGACCTGCTCGCGAATGTGACGAACGACGGCTGGTTCCTGGAATCAGCGGGCGCGCAGCAGCACGTGGACAACGCGATCTTCCGTTGCATCGAGACGCGCCGGCCGCTGGTGCGCGCGGCCAACACCGGCGTCACCTGTTTCGTGAACGAATTCGGACGGATCACGCAGACGTTGCGCGATCGTAAGGGAAGCATCTTCACCAAGGGCGTGCTGACCGGTGTGGTGAAGATTCCGACTTCGCATCGGATGACGTTTTACTCTCGGCATGGAGAGCTCTTCGCGAAGCTCTGCGGCTGCGTCGCACTGCTTTTCCTGCTCGTGCGAATTCCACAACTCGTTAGGCGAAGGAGCCCGGTGAAATGATGAGTTCTTCTGGTTGTGGTAGCGCACACGTCTCGTGTGCTGGTCGCGCTGTTCCAGCGCGACGAACTTTTCCATCCGGCTACGGGAACGAGAGTCGTCCGTCGTTAGGCAAATTCGCGACAGTGGAATACTGTCGCCAGTACACTAGACGTGTGCGCTACTGGAGCTCCGCACTCCACTCGCGACCGCTCATCCTCGGTTGGAACCGTTCATCACTTTGTCAACGCGGGTTCGGGCGAGATCGGCTTTTCTAGGTGCAGGTGAAAACGCCCACTTCAGTAAACGCTGACGAGCCATGAGCGAACCCGCTATTTCCGCGCGCGGTTTGCGCAAATCCTATGGCGCGCTCGAAGCCGTGAAGGGTCTCGACTTCGAAGTGCAGACGGGCGAAGTCTTCGGTCTGCTCGGACCGAACGGCGCCGGGAAAACGAGCACGGTCGAGATCCTCGAAGGGCTGCGCCCGCGCAGCGGCGGCGACGTCACGGTCCTCGGGTTCGACCCCGATAAACAGAAGCAGGCGCTGAAGGATCGGATCGGCGTTTGTCTCCAAGCGACGAATCTCCCGGACAAGATCACCGTGCACGAAGCGATGGAGCTTTTCGGTTCCTTCTACACGAAAAACGTCGATGGCGACGCGCTTCTGCGCCGTCTCCAGCTCTGGGAAAAACGGGACGCCGGTTACGCCACGCTCTCCGGTGGACAGAAGCAGCGGCTCGCGCTCGCGCTCGCGTTGATCAACGACCCGCAAATGCTTTTCCTCGACGAGCCGACGACCGGTCTCGATCCGCAGGTGAGGCTCGAGATTCGCGACCTGGTCGAGGAGTTGCGCGCCGAAAAGCGCACCATCCTCATGACCACGCATTACATCGAGGAGGCCGAGCGGCTCTGCGATCGAGTGGCGATTATCGATAACGGCGTGATCATCGCCATCGGCACTCCGCGCGAGTTACAGGAAAAAAGCGCGACCCAATCGGGCATCGAGATTTCGTTAGGCCAGCCGCTTCCTCCGGGCGATCTGCCGGCATGGCCGGAGGCAATCCGCAGTCTCGTGAGCGAAGATCGGCGTCAACTTTCCGTCAGCTCGAGCAAGCCGGCGAAGACGCTGGTCGAGATGATCAAGTCGCTCGATGCGCAGGGCCTCGAGATTACCGACGTGCACCTGAACCGCCCGACGCTCGAGGACGTTTTCATCGAACTTACCGGCAAACGGCTCCGCGACTAACAATGAAAGCCTTCCTCGCGCTGCTCAAGATCGACCTGAAACTGGCCCGCCGGAATCGCGCGGTCCTCTTCTTCAACTATCTCTTCCCGCTCTTCTTTTTCTTCGTTTTCGCGCAGATGTTCGATGCTCACCAGGGCTCGGCCATTCTCCAGGTGGTGACGATGGTGATCGTCTTCGGTATCCTCGGGAACGGCCTTTTCGGCGCGGGCATGCGCGCGGTCCAAGAGCGGGAGGAGAACGTCCTCCGCCGTTACAAGGTGACGCCGATCACGCCGGTGCCGCTGCTCTGCGCGTCGATGATCACCGGGGTGATCTTGTTCCTGCCCAGCGTGCTCCTGATTCTCTTTCTCGCGCATCAGTTCTACGGAATGGCGCCGCCGAGCGCACTCGTGTCGCTGCTCATGTTCGTTTGCCTCGGCGCGATCGCCTTTCGTTCGTTAGGCTTGATCATCGCCGCGGTCGTCAATTCCTCGCAGGAGAGCAACATCCTGATCCAGCCGATTTACATGGCGATGCTCTTCCTCAGCGGCGTGACCATCCCGATTACCTTCATGCCGCATTGGCTGCAGAATATTACCCAGTTCGTCCCCGCGACCTACCTCGTCACGGGAATCGGCGGGATCGTGCAGCATGGCGAATCGCTGGCCGCGAATTGGCAGGCGAGCGTGGCCCTCATCATCACGACGTTGGTCGCGACTTTCATCGCGACGAAGCTCTTCCGTTGGGAGAAAGAGGAGAAGCTCGCGGCCTCGGCGAAGCTCTGGGTGCTGGTGGTGCTGCTCCCGTTTTTCTTCCTCGGCGCCTATCAGGCGTGGAGTCAGCACGACCTCGTGAAGGCGCGTCTGCTCGCGCGCGATCTGAAGCGCGGGCACAGCTGGCTGATCCAGAACGCGCGAATTTTTGTCGGCAACGGCAAGGTGATCGAGTCCGGCGCCGTGCTCGTTAGGGAAGGAAAAATCGAAGCGATCTACGAGGGGACTTCGCCCGATGCGAAGACGCTCAACGCCGAGGCGATCGACGCCGCCGGTAAGACGGTGCTGCCCGGTTTGATCGACGTCCATGTGCACCTCGGCGGGCCCGGCGGTTTCTACGATGACTGGTCGAAGTTCGAACCCGAGAAAGCGAACGCGCACGAGCTCGAGTCGTATCTTTACTGCGGCGTGACTGCGGTCCGGAGCGCGGGCGACAAGGTCGACGACATGTTGAAATTGAGGAAGCGTTTCAACAGCGGGGAGATGCTGGGGAGCGAGCTTTATCTCTGCGGTCCGCTCTTCACCGCGGAGGGCGGCCACGGCACCGAATACTCGAAGAACATGGCGCCGATGTTGCGTTCCGGCTTCGATGCCCAATTTCTCCGCATCCCGAAAACCACGGCCGAAGCGCGCAAAATGGTCGACGATCTCGCCGCGCAAAAAATCGACGCGATCAAGGGCATCCTCGAAGCGGGCGTGCCCGGTTACACCTTTAACCGGATGAACGTCGATCTCCTCCGCGCGGTCATTGCGGAGGCGCATGTGAAGAAGCTGCCGGCGTCCGTCCACACGGGCGATGCGCGCGACGTCGTTGATGCGGTGTCGGTAGGAGCAAATTCGATCGAGCACGGCTCTTTCCGCGACGAAATTCCCGACGCGACGATCGCCGAAATGAAGGCGAAAGGCATCGCCTACGACCCGACCTTGAGCGTGGTCGAGGGACTCTCGAACTTTGCCAAGGGAAATGTCGAAGTCCTGAAGCGCTCGTTAGTCCAGCAGGTCACGCCGAAGGATTTGCTCGCCGGCACGGAGCACGCGGCGAGCAGCCCGGAGATGAAAGCGATGCGCGACGGGCTCGCCCATTACCCGCTCTCGATGGAGCAGGGGAGCCGCAACCTGCTCAAGGCCTGGCACGCCGGCGTGATGCTCGTGACCGGTTCGGACGCGGGAAATCCCCTCGTCCTCCACGGGCCGACCGTGCAGCGCGAGGTTGAGCTCTGGGTCGCGGCGGGAATTCCGGCGGAGGTCGCCTTGCAGGCGGCGACCTGGAATGCGGCGAAATTGCTTCGTGCCGATCAACGCATCGGCACGATCGAGAAAGGCAAAGAAGCGACGCTCCTGATCGTGGACGGAAATCCGCTCCAGGACGTGCACGCCTTGTCGTCGATTTCGGTGGTGCTGCTAAAAGGCGAGCGCGTCTCGCGCAACGACCTGTTCGAACAGAAATAATCCGCCGGCGCTTGGGCGGAAGCGTGCTCTTGGCCTAACGATAAGCGCAGCCACCGGAGTTGCGCCTCCGGATTCCGCAGGACGGCCATCGCCTGGCGCAAATTATTCAGTTATCGTCGGACTAGAATGAGCAAAATTACAGGTCTTCATCACATCACCGCGATCGCCGGTCCGGCGCAGGAAAATCTCGATTTCTACGCCGGCGTGCTCGGCCTGCGACTGGTGAAGAAAAGCGTGAACCAGGACGATCCCGGCACCTATCACCTTTTCTACGCGGACGCCGCCGGACATCCCGGCACAGACATTACCTTTTTCCCGTGGGCCGATCTCGCGCCACGGCGCGACGGCTACGGATTAAGCACGGAGGTCGGGCTGGCGATCCCACCGGGCAGTCTCGATTTCTGGTCTGAGCGCCTAACGACCAGAGGCGTCGCCGTGGGGGAGCCGGAAACCCGTTTCGGCGTCCGTGTGCTGCCACTGAGCGATCCGCACGGCCTGCGCCTCGCGCTTACCGAAAGTGAGAGTTCGTTAGGGCGCCCGTTCAGCGCGTGGGAGCGCAGTCCGATTCCGGAGCAGCATCAGATTCGCGGGCTGGAAAGCGCGCGCCTGCTCGAGCGTGATCTCGAGGAAACCGTCGCCTTCCTTCATGACGGCCTCGGCTTCCGCGAAATCGCCCAGGAAAACGGCTGGCAGCGTTACGGACTGGGCGAGGGGCACTCCGGCCAGTATCTCGATCTTCGCGCCGCGCCTAACGAACGCCGCGGCGCTTGGGGAACTGGCAGCGTCCATCATCTCGCCTGGCGGGTCGTCGACGATGCCGAGGAACTCGTCACGCGCGAACAGGTGCTCCGCGCTGGCGCGCAGCCGACGCCGGTGATCGATCGTTTCTGGTTCAAGTCGGTTTATTTTCGCGAACCTGGTGGTGTGCTCTTCGAGCTGGCGACGGACGGTCCCGGCTTTGCGGTCGATGAAGCCGCGGAGACGCTCGGCGAGAGCCTCGTGCTTCCGCCCTGGCTCGAGCCAAATCGAGACGCGATCGAGGCCGTCCTGCCGAAATTGACTCCGCCGCCGACTCGTTAGGGCACGAGATTTTCTCTCCTCGCGGTTGAACGCGACCAGCGGGGCGTTGAATCTTCCAGTCGCAATGCCTGCCCCGACCGACCGACTCACCGCCCTCCGGGAAGCTCGCCCGGCCGAAGGGCTCTTCGCCGAGAAAGACTGGCTGCTTTCGCCGGAGCCTTTCGCGATCGACGAGAAATTGCGGACCGACCTGGAGCGACTCGGGCATCAACTCTTCGTCTTTCAGCGCGCGTGCAATCAGCTCTATCAGCAGAGCGTGAAAGGCAAGCAGCCGGACTGGGTCGCGCGCTACCTGGACTACGGAAAACCCGCGGAGCTGATCGAGTTTTCCCGGCGGAAAGAATTTCGCGAAGCTCTTCCGCGCGTCATCCGACCTGACCTCGTGCTCACCGACGAAGGCTGGACGATTGCCGAAATCGATTCGGTTCCCGGCGGCATCGGCCTCACCGGCTGGTTGAATCAGACCTACGCCGGACTCGGCGCCGAAGTGCTCGGCGGCGCGGATGGAATGCTCGATGGCTTTTCCACTGTGCTTCCGCGGGGCGGCGACATCGTGATTTCGGAGGAGTCGGCGACCTACAAGCCGGAGATGGAATGGCTCGTTAGGCAACTGCAGGCGCGCTTTGCCGATCGCACGTGGCAGGTCGCGTCGGCGGAAAATTACCAGCCGCAGGAGGGTCGCGACGTTTACCGGTTCTTCGAGCTTTTCGATTTGCCGAACATTCCCGGGATCTCCGCGCTGATGGACGCGGCGGCTCGTGGCGCGCTGACCGTGACCCCGCCATTCAAGCCTTTCCTCGAGGAGAAAATGTGGTTCGCGCTCTTCTGGCTCCAGCCGTTGCGCGACTTCTGGCGACGCGAGTTGGGCGACAAATACTTTCGGCAACTCCAGCAGATGATTCCCTACACCTGGCTGCTCGATCCGACGCCACTGCCGCAGCACGCGGTGATTCCGCGGCTGGAGATTCACGACTGGCGCGAAGCCGCACAGTTCAGCCAGAAAGAACGTGACCTGCTCTTGAAAGTGAGCGGATTCTCGCCGTTAGGATGGGGCAGCCGCGGGGTCGCGCTCGGCTCCGATTTGCCGCAGAACGATTGGGAAAAGCGGATCACCGATGCGCTCGAGAATTTCGAACGCGCGCCGATGATCATGCAGCGATTTCATAAGGGTCGGTTGTTCGATCATCCTTATTGGAACGCGGAAACCGAAGAGCTCGAAACGATGCGCGGAAGGGTCCGCCTCTGTCCGTACTATTTTGTCGAGAACGAGAAGGCGACGCTGCGCGGGGCGCTCGCGACCATCGTGCCGGCGGATAAGAAGTTGATCCATGGCATGAGCGCAGCCGTGCTGGTGCCAAGCCGTTTTGCGGAGGCCTAACTTCAGAGCCGCAACCCACGCGGAATCAAAAAGCGGTCGAGCAGATCGAACAACCCCTGCACCAGAAGCGCGAGGAGCGCGGCCGGAATCGCGCCTTCGAGAATGGTGATGTTGTCGTTCAAGTTCAGCCCGCTCAGAATGGGCTCGCCGAGGCCGCCGGCGCCGATCAACGCCGCGAGCGTCGCGGTGCCGATATTGATCACCGCGCTGGTTTTGATCCCGGCGAGGATCGTGCGCGACGCAAGAGGCAGGTAAATTTTTCGCAGCCGCGCCATGGGCTCGAGCCCTAGCGCGATCGCGGAATCGCGCAGCGCCGGCGTGATATCCTGCAACCCGGTCGCCGTGTTCCGCACGATCGGCAGCAGCCCGTAAAGGAACAGCGCGACAATCGCGGTAGTCGCGCTGATTCCGAGAAAAGGAACGAGCAACGCGAGCAGTGCGAGCGAGGGAATGGTTTGAATCATGCCGACGATCGCGAGGATGGTTTGACCGACCGCGCCGCCACGACTCGCCGCGATGCCGAGCGGCAAACCGATCAGGACCGAGAAGAAAAGTGAAATGCCCGCGAGCTCGAGATGGCGACCGATCCAGCGCGCGAGTTGGGGGACCAGCAGCGGCGCAGCTGGAGCGGCATCGTTAGGCGAAACCTGGAAATATTGCGCCGCGGCGAAGGCGTAATTTTTCGTGCGCTCGGCGGCGGCGTTGAGCGCGGTCATCTTCTTCTCGTCGATCGCGCCGAAATGGTTGAGCGCGTCGATCGCGCGGGGATCGAGCTGCAGCCGGTAAAGATAAACGGCTTTGTATTCCGGGAAGAAGTGCTGGTCGTCCTTCAACACGACGAGATCGTTCTCCTGAATTTTCGCGTCGGTGGAGTATGCGTCCTTCACGTCAATCGAGCCATTCGCCAGCGCCGCATAGCCGATCGCGTGGTCGATCCCGTTGACGTTAGGCATCGTTAGGCGGTAGCGCGCCACGAGCGGTCGCCAGCCATCCTGCCGATCGAGAAACTCGTGGGTCAGCCCGACTTTCAGCTCGGGATGTTCCCGGAGATCGCTGATTTTTTTGAGGCCTAGTCGCGCCGCTTCAGACCTTCGCATCACGAGCGCGTAGGTGTTGTTGAAACCGAGATCGCGCGACATCCCGATGCCAAATTTCGCCAGGCTCTTGCGCATCTCGTCTTCGGAGATGGGCTGCTTCGTCTTCAAAATTTCTTCGCCGATCGTGCCGGTGTATTCCGGATAAACGTCGATTTGTCCAGCTGCTCAGCGCCTGCCAGAGAATGATCGTGCCCCCCATTCCGGCGCGCTCTTCCACCTTGAAATGCGCGCGCTCCAGAGCCGTCTTCGCGATCTCGCCGAGCACGTAAGATTCGGTGAACTTTTTTGAACCAACCCTGATCGGCGCGGCGCCCGCAGCGGAGAAGGCGATTAGACTAACGAGTAGGACTAATTTCAAAACGCGGCACTCCTTTGCGCGTTGATGAACTCAGTGACGAACTCATTCGTCGGCTGATCGCGCAGCTCGGCCGCGGTGCCGCGCTGGATGATGCGACCCTGATTCATCAGCACGATTTCGTCGGCGAGATAAGCGGCTTCGCCCATGTCGTGTGTGACCAAAATCGCGGTCTGTTGTAACCGCGCGAAAATTTCCTTCAAGTCGCGCTGGAGGGCTGACCTAACGAGTGGATCGAGCGCGCCGAGCGGTTCATCGAGCAGCAGCACTTCAGGATTGAGCATGAGCGCGCGCATCAGGCTGACCCGCTGGCGCTGGCCGCCGGAGAGCTCGGCCGGATAACGGTCGAGCGCCTTGTTGGGAAATTGCGAGAGCTCGCAAAGTTCAGTCAGCCGTTTTTCCATTTCGTTAGGCGAGCGACCGAGATGTCGCGACATGAGAAGGACGTTGGCACGCGCAGTGAGGTGCGGGAAAAGCCCGCCTTCCTGGATGACGTAGCCGACCCGACGACGGACTTCCTGCGCATTCTTAGGGTCTACCTTCTTGCCGTCGAAAATCACCTCTCCGCGGTCGGGCTCGAGTAGCCCGATAATCAGGCGAAGCAGAGTCGATTTGCCGCAACCACTCGGCCCGATCAAGGCGGTCGTTAGGCCGGGAGGAAAATCGAGATCGGTCGGCTGGAGCGCGACGGCGTCGCCGAAATTTTTGCTGACGCCGAGCAGTCGAACGAGCGGTTCCATGAGGCGAGTCGCCCCACGCTACAGCGTCGTGAAATGGAAGACCGCGAAAAGTTTCTGTGGATCGGTCCAGACCCGCGCGGGTTGGAATCCGGCCGAACCGGCGAGCGCACTGAAACCTTCCACAGAGTGCTTGTAGGAAAACTCGGTGATGATTTTCTCCCCCGGTCCGAAATGAAACTCCTGGTCGCCGAGATGCAGGGTCTGATCGGTTTCGCTGATCAGATGCATCTCGATGCGCGACGCTTCCTCATTGTAGACCGCGCGGTGCCTCCAATGGGTCAGGTTAAAGTCCGCGTCGAGTTCCCGATTCGCGCGCGCGAGAATGTTGAGATTGAAGGCAGCGGTCACGCCGGCGCTGTCGTTGTAGGCTGCTTCGAGGATTTCCCTCGGCTTCACCAGGTCGACGCCGATGATCAATCCGCCGCTTTCACCGCAGAGTCGGCACACCCGCTCGAGGAAATGCTTCGCCACCTCAGGCTTGAGATTGCCAATCGTGGAGCCAGGAAAATAGACCGCGATGTGCGCCGGTTTTCGCGACGGAGTCGGCAGGTCGATCGGTTGGAGGTAATCGGCGCAGACCGGCAGAATCTCGAGTGATGGCATTTCGCGGCTGAGCGCTTCGGCACTTTCGGTGAGATGCTGCTTCGAAATATCGACCGGCACATAAGCGATCAGGTTGCGCAGGTGCTGGAGCAGCATGCGGGTTTTGATGCCGGCGCCGGTGCCGAAGCCGACGAGCTCGGCATTCTCGCCGATCGAATCCGCGATCTCGGCTCCATGGTGCCGGAGAATCTCGGTCTCGGTTCGGGTGACGTAGTATTCCGGCAGCTCGCAAATCTGCAGGAAGAGATCGGAGCCGCGTTCGTCGTAGAAAAATTTGCTCGGCAGAGTGCGCGGCGTGCCCGCGAGCCCGGCGATCGCCTGCGCGAGAAATTCCGAAGTTGCCGGCTCGAGATCGAGCAGGGCCACGCCGCTTGGGTCACTCATGAGGCGTCGCGAGCGAGGCGGAGGCCAGTGAATTGCCAGCGTTTTTCCGGTTGGAAAAAATTCCGGTAGGTGGCGCGCACATGGTTCTGCGAAGTGGCGCAGGAGCCGCCGCGAAGGACCATTTGGTTCATCATGAACTTCCCATTGTACTCGCCCAGCGCGCCGGGCGCGGCGCGATAGCCGGGGTAGGGAAGATAGGCGCTCCGCGTCCATTCCCAGACGTCGCCGTACATCTGCCGCAGGCGGTCGTTAGGCTTGGCGGTGACCGGAGCGGGATGAAAACGTTCGGTGCCGACGAAGTTGCCCTCGATCGGCAAACCGGCCGCAGCTCGCTCCCATTCGAATTCGGTCGGGAGGCGCGCGCCGCTCCAATTCGCGAAGGCGTCGGCCTCGAAATAGCTGACGTGTGTCACTGGTTCCGCGGGATCGATTGGCCGCATCCCCGAGAGGGTGAAGTTCCACCAAACCCCGTCTTGCTTGCTCCAGTAAAGCGGCGCCTGCCAGCGTTGCTCGTTTAATGTTGTCCAGCCTAACGACAGCCAATTTTCCGGGCGGGTGTAGCCGCCTGCCTCGATGAACTCGAGGTATTCGCCGTTCGTCACTGGTCGCGTCGCGAGCGAGAAGGCCGGCACGAGCGCACGATGGCGCGGACTTTCGTTGTCGTAGCTGAAGCCGTCGCCCGCATGACCGATCTCGAGAATTGTCTCCGCGAAATCGACGTAGGCCGCCGCCGCAATCGCGCGGCTCTCGCCGGTGTCCGCGCGGTCGCGGTAAACAGGGTGGAGTGGGTTCTGTGAGAAGACGTGTTTGATATCGGTCACGAGCAGTTCCTGATGCTGCTGTTCGTGATGCAGACCAATCGTGAAAACCGGAGTGATCTCATCGAGGAGCGCGTCATCGGCGCGCTCCAGCAGTTGCGTGACATGGGTGTCGATCGAATGCCGGAAGCGATAGGTCTCCGCGACTGTCGGCCGCGAAATCAGTCCACGGAGATCTCGCCGGTGCATGTCGCCGGCGGCGTTGTAATACGAATTAAAGAGATAGGCATATTCCGGCACTTCGGTCCGGTATTCAGGCATCCAGACCTTCAGGACGAACGTCTCGAAAAACCAACTGGTGTGCGCGAGATGCCACTTCGTCGGGCTCACATCGGGCATCGATTGCACCACGCAATCCTCAGGCTCGAGCGTTTCACAAAGGCGCTGGGAAAAATTCCGGACCTGTCGGAAGCGCGTGAGCATCGCCGCCGCGCGTTCGCGCTTCGGCTTTGGGGATGAAGAAACTTCCGGCTCGATTTCGGCGACGTTCATTGTTCGTCGCGCTCCTGTTCCAGCTCATCGCGCCGCGCTTCAATCATCTGGTCATGCGCCGCCTCCTGGATTCCACTGGCGACCAACTCTTCACCAACGTTTTCGTCGTCATCGAATCCATTGTTAGGCACTTGATGACCGGACGAGCCGAGGACGTCGTCGCGCTCGCTCATTTCGTCGGTCACTTCATCCTCCGCTTCCGGGGCGTGAGCAGGGTCGACGCCGGTGAGCTCGTCCTTCGCCTGCGCCCAATCCGTGTCGGTAAAGTCGTCGGCTTCGCGCTCATCGATCATGGCAATTTCGCGGGCGCGTTTCTCTACCATCTCGGGCGACGGGACCCCGAGGCCGTTCCCATGAAGAGTGATTTTGCCGTGCGGCGAATGCGATCGTTCGTTCATAATTTATAATTCGTTTGGCGGCCGCAGATTGGTCCGCCTCTTCTCCAGTCTGAACGAAAGGAACGTCGGTTATTCCCAGTCGAAACTCAATTGAGCGCGAAGGCGATGTTTCGCAGGGCGCTCAACCGGGCTCGCCGGATTCGAGGAAATAAAGCAGCCGCCAGATGCGATCGCTCTGCCCACGTTCGATCACCTGCACGGGAGAAGAGCCGTCGAGCGCGGGATTTGGTGCTTTGAGCCACGGGCCGACGTCTTCTGGTTTCATCAACCGGCCGAGACTATCGAGCAGTCGATCCATCTCGACGAGGGCACGTCGCACAGAATGGGAAGGCGTTTTGCCTTTGGTCCAATCGGCCACCGCGCGCAGGGAAAAGCCGGTGACACGGCTGACCGTATCCTGGCGGAGCCCGAACTTAGCGGCCAGTTCGTCGATCGCCGGCGGCCCGGCAACTTTCAGGGCGGGATGATAAACGGGGGCTGTTTCCTCGACTCGGGCGGTGGGCTGAGCCCGGCGCGCCATTTGTTTCTTGGCTTTCACGATCTCACTCTAGGCAGGTCTCTGCGTAGCTACAAGCACTTTATCATGCAACTATGCATGAAAAATGTCAGGCAAGTCTGATCCGGCGCAACTTTTCCGCTTCCAGCACCGCAACCCGGCTAAGTCCATGTTGGTTTTCCGGAAAGAAAGCGACATTCACTCCGGCTGGAACACGCGCCGAATGAACGAGCATTCCTTCTCCACCACCGCTGAAGACGGCGCGACCGACGGCTTGGGTCAGGCTTTCTTTTCCATCCTCCTGAATCCGGCGCCAGTCTTCCCTCTGCAATTCCTCGATTGTTAGGCCGAGCGCCGCGCGGATTTCCGTGCGTGTCAGATCGACGATGTTTTGCAGCCGACAGCTCAATCGCGACGAGCAGGCGAGGGGTGCGAAAAGGCCACGGGACACGCGCGTAATCAGCCGTCGCGCGCGATTCGACCACGGCCACCGTATCCTCCGTGCTGCCATAAACCGCGCGAAACGATCCGATCGCATTCCAGCGGCCGCCAAAGAGGAAGCTACCTTTGCCGAGCAGAATGGCTGCCGGGTCGGCATACTCGAGAGTGGTCGCGCGATAGGCGGCGCCTTGCCAAGGCTGGAACAATTCCGGCGCCGCGCGCAGGCGACGCCTGATTCCGCCAAATCGGGGATGGGCCGCCACTTTCACTTTCGAAAATTCGTCGTCCGAACTTCCCCGCAGGGGAGAGGCGGGGGCGGGAATCGAACCCGCGAATAGAGGTTTTGCAGACCCCGACCTTACCACTTGGCTACCCCGCCGGCACTGCGAGCGGGAGCGTAGGCGCGGGCTTCTGGGGTGTCAACGCGCTGCCCTTCTCGATTGTGACGTTGCGCGTTCGCATCGGCCCGGCAACGTTAGGCGCGATGTCCGCCGATTCCGCCGCCCTTTTTGCCCGCGCCCAAAAGCGCATCCCGGGCGGAGTGAATTCCCCGGTGCGCGCCTTCCGCGGGCTTGGTCGCGAACCCTTCTTCATCGAGCGCGCGGCCGGCGCTAACATCTGGGACGTCGATGGCAAGGAATACATCGACTACGTCGGCACGTGGGGGCCGGCGATCCTCGGTCATGCGCCCGCAGTGGTGGTCGAGGCGGTCCGCGAGGCTGCCGGTCGGGGAGTGAGTTTTGGCATTCCCAATCCTCTCGAAGTGGAGATGGCGGAATTGATTTGCCGCTGGGTTCCCTCGATCGAAAAAGTGCGGATGGTCAACAGCGGGACCGAAGCAACCATGTCCTGCGTTCGTCTCGCGCGCGGCTTCACGAAACGCGACAAAGTCATCAAGTTCGAAGGCTGCTATCACGGGCACGTCGATTCGCTGCTCGTGCATGCCGGCAGCGGCGCGCTCACCCACGGTCAGCCCGACAGCGCCGGTGTGCCTAACGAATTCGCGGAGCTGACCATTGCGCTGCCGTTCAACGATCTCGCCGCCGTCCGCGCGGCGTTTCGGCAGAGTCCCCGGGAGATCGCGGCGATTATCCTCGAACCGATTCCCGCGAATGCCGGGCTTTTTTTCCCGGCCGACGGATTTCTCGAAGCGCTGCGGGAAGAATGCACGCAGCACGGAGCATTGCTCATTTTCGATGAAGTGATGACCGGCTTCCGGGTTGCCCGGGGCGGCGCGCAGGAAATCTACGGCGTGCGGCCGGATCTGACCGCGCTCGGCAAAGTGATCGGCGGCGGCCTGCCGGTGGGCGCGTTCGGCGGGCGCGCGGAGATCATGGATCAACTCTCGCCGCTCGGTCCGGTCTATCAGGCCGGCACCTTGTCGGGCAATCCGCTCGCGATGGCCGCCGGGCTGGCGCAATTGCTCGAGCTCGAGCGGATCGACGGTTGGAAGCGGCTCGAAGGACTCGGCGCGCAATTCGAGCAACTCACCCGTGATTCGTTAGGCAAACGCGGAATGGCCGCGATTTTCCACCGGATCGGTTCGATGTTTTGCCTCTTTTTTACCCCCGGGCCGGTCACCGACCTAACGAGCGCGAAGCGGAGCGACGCCGCGCGTTTCGCCCGCTATTTCAAGCACTGTCTCGAGGCCGGCGTCTATTTCGCGCCGTCGCAATTCGAAACCGGCTTCATCTCCACCGCGCATACCTCCGCGCAGATTGAAGGAACGGCGCGCGTCGTCGCGCAAGCACTCGCTGCATGACGCCCGCCGCCACCGAGACCTCCGCGCCGGTCCGCGTCCGCGCACTCGCCAAGTTCTTTTTCGAAGGCGATCAAAAATTCTTCGTTAAGGGCGCGACCTACGGACCGTTCAAACCCGACGCCGAGGGTCACTATCTCGGCACGCCGGAACAGGCCCGGCGCGATCTTCGGCAGATGCGCGAGCTGGGGATTAATGTCGCGCGCATCTATCATTTGCCGCCGCTTTGGTTTCTCGATTGCTGCGCGGCTGCGGGCGTGCGCGTGCTCATTACGTTGCCTTGGGCGAAGCATATTGAATTTCTCGTTAGGGCGAGCACCCGACGCGAGATCGTCCGTTCCGTGCGCACCGCGGTCGCGGAGCACGCGGGGCATCCGGCGATTTTCGGCTATCTCGTGGGCAACGAAATCCCGACCACGATGGTCCGTTGGTTAGGCGTTAGGCAGGTGACCGAATTTCTCGAGGAGCTGATCCGTGTCGGGCGCGAAGCCGATCCGCACGTCCTTTTCTCCTACGCAAGCTATCCGCCGACGGAATACCTCCTCCCGCAGAACGTCGATTTCTATTGCTTCAACGTCTACCTGCACGACCAGCGCGACTTCGAAAAATACCTCCTCCGTTTGCAAAACCTCGCCGAGGAAAAGCCTCTGATGCTCGGCGAATTCGGGATGGATACGCAGCGTCATCCCGAGGAGGAACAGGCCGAGATGCTCAGCTGGCACGTGGACTCCGTCGTTCGCTGCGGTCTGGCGGGCACAATCTTTTTTGCGTGGACGGATGAATGGTATACCGGCGAGCAGGAGATTCTCGACTGGAGTTTTGGACTCGTTAGGCGCGATCGCTCCCCGAAGAAATCCTTCTTCGCGCTCCAGAAAAAACTCGGCCAGGACGACTCCGCGTTACCCCACCGCGATCTGCCGCGCACGCCGTTCGTTTCCGTCATCGTCTGTTCCTACAACGGCGGGAAGACGCTCGCGGAATGCTTAGAGTCGTTAGGCAAAATCAATTACCCGGCTTACGAAGCAATCCTGGTTGACGACGGCTCGACCGACAACACGCCCGAGATCGCCGCCCGCTATCCGAACATTCGCTACATCCGGCAGACGAATCACGGCCTGAGCTTCGCGCGCAACGCCGGCGCAGCGGCCGCGAAAGGCGAAGTCCTGGCTTACACCGACTCCGACTGCATGGCCGATCCTGATTGGCTTTATTATCTCATCGGCACGCTGGTGAGCGGCGATTACGCTGGCGTCGGCGGGCCGAACATCTCGCCGCCGGCGGAGAACTGGGTGCAGGCCTGCGTCGCCGCGGCGCCGGGCGGTCCGAGTCACGTGCTCCTCACCGACACCGTGGCGGAGCACATCCCGGGTTGTAACATGGCCTTTTATCGCTGGGCCTTCGATACCGTCGGCGGGTTCGACATTGAGTATCGGAAAGCCGGCGACGACGTGGATTTCTGCTGGCGGCTGCAGCAGGAAGGCCACGTCATCGCTTTCAGTCCGACCGCGATCGTCTGGCATCATCGGCGGTTCACCCTCAGTGCTTTTCGCAAACAGCAGGCCGGCTACGGCGAAGCGGAGTCGATGCTCCGGTTCAAGCACCTGATCTTTTTCGGCCCGACCGGGACGGCGAAGTGGCGCGGACAAATTTACGGCTCTCCGCGCTTTAGTTGGTTCATTAACCGCCCGATCATTTACCACGGCGTTTTCGGCGAAGGCTTTTTCCAATCGATCTACCCGACGCCGCAATCGGAGATCGCCAACTATCTCAGCAGCGTCGAATGGTTCGCCCTCACGCTCTTTCTCTTCGGGCTCGGCATTTTCCTGCCGGTCCTGCGGATCGTGCCTTACCTCATGCTCGGGGGCACGCTTTGCGTCGCGCTGTCCTACATGTTGCGCGCGCGGATCGAGCCGGGTTTCGATACTATTCCGGCGCGGCTTCTCGTTATGTTCCTCGCCTTTGCCCAGCCGCTCGTTAGGGGATGGAATCGCTATTTCACCTGGCTGGAATTCAAGCGCACTCCGCGCGGCGTCATCGGCACGCACGAAAAAATGCCGACCGGTGGCGCGGGTCGCGGCAACCTCCGCCGACGCCGCTACTGGAGCGAGGAGGGCGTGGAACGAAACGCGCTCCTGAAGTCGACCTTTCAACTCCTCGAGGAGGAAGGCTGGAGTTACTCCGCCGATACCGGCTGGAAGGAATGGGACATCCAGATCTATGGAAATTTTTTCTGGAGCATCATCTTGCAGACCGTGACCGAATATCATGGCGGCCCGAAGTGCCTAACGAGAGTAAAACTCAGTTACCGGTTTGTGACGACGACGGTGATCATCAACCTGCTCATCCTCGCGCTCCTGATTTATCGCTATCTGAACACGGCCGGACCCGAGCTGCGGCTGCTCATTCCCTACACGATCTTTTTGCTCTTTCTCATCACCCGCGCGCGGCGGTTGAAACGCCGGGTCGCGGAGATCGTCGATGTCGCCGCTTATCGGCTCGGCCTTCAGCGTATCGGCAGGAAACGGCCCGTTGATGGCAATCGTTAGGCATCGGCGCCTCTGGCTCGCGCTTCTCGCGGAGGTACTGCTTCTCGCGGCGCTCCATCAGTTCGATGACTGGCGTTATGAAACGATGCCGATCAAGTTCGTCGAGACCGCGCTCTGCTGCGGGCTGGCCTTTTACCTCGCCGTCTCCGAGTTCGTTAGGCGGCCGGTCGGTCGAAGCGCTGCCGTGACCTTCTGGGGCGTGGCCATCCTGCTCCGCCTCGTCGCGCTACCGCTCGAGCCGGGCGATGACATCTGGCGCTACCAATGGGAAGGGACGGTGCAGAACGCCGGTTTCAACCCGTACGTCCTCGCGCCTAACGACGAGCAACTCGTGCCCGTGCGTGCGCAGTTTGCCGATTGGAACCGGATCAATCATCGCGACTACAGCGCGATCTACCCGCCGGGGGCGGAACTGGTTTTCGCCGCACTGAGCCGTTTCTCGTCCACTCCCCTGGTTTACAAGCTCCTCTTCAGCCTCGCCGATCTCGCGGCAGTCGCGCTCCTGCTCCGGTTGATCGGCGGACGCGACCGCTACTTCGATGCGGCCTGGTATGCCTGGAATCCGCTGGTGGTTTATTGCTTCGCGGGCGCGGCGCACTTCGACAGTTTGATGATCCTGCCGATGCTCGCCGGCATTTGGTGTTTCGTCCGCAGCCGCGAAGAAGTGGAGCCGGCGCAACAATGGAGGTTTGCGGCGTGCGGCGCGTTCGCGTTCGGCGTCGCGATTTCGATCAAGCTCATCCCGTTGCTGCTTTTGCCGGTCTGCGTTTTCGCCCTCGGCCGGCGGGCCTGGCTGCTCGCGATCAGCGTAATCATCCCTGCGCTGCTCAGTCTGCCCTTTGGTTTCCCGCGCGTGCCGATCTGGAACTCGTTAGGCCGGTTCATTTATGTCACGCGGCTGAACGATATGTTCTGGTGGATTATCGAGGACACTGTCTGGCCAAACACGCACCAGAAAAACTACAGCTACAACGTCGTTATTCTGATTGCCGTCCTGGTCGTGTCGCTCTGCTTCATCCGCAATTGGAAGCGCGGTCTGCTTTGGGCGATGGGCACCGCGCTGATCCTGAGCCCGGTGCTGCATCCCTGGTATTGCACCTGGATTCTGCCGCTCGCGGCCTGGCGTCGGGTGCGGGGGTGGCAGGTCCTATCGGTAACGCTCTTCGCCTACTATCTCTTCTGGGACGAACGGCTTTTCCGGCTGCCCTGGCATTCCGAGCCTTGGCTGCGCGGACTGATTTTACTGCCGCCACTGGCCGCGGTGGCTCTGTCGTATTGGGAGAAGCGCGGACCTAACGAGTCCCGGGCTTAGCCGTTCAGAGCCGCACCCATTCCCGGCTCCGCGCGCTTTTCTCGATCGCGCCGAGAACCCGCTGATTCGCCAGCCCATCCGCAAAAGTTGGTGCGACGCTTTTCCCCCGAACAACTGCCCTAACGAACTCGGCAAAGGTGTGCACGAAGGTGTGCTCGTAGCCGATGATGTGCCCGCTCGGCCACCAGTTTCCGGCGTATGGATGCGTGCTCTCTGTCACCAGGATGTCGCGAAAGCCGCGCCGTCCTGCCGGATCATTGGCGTCGTAGAACTGCAAGCGGTTCATCTCCTCGAGGTTGAAAAAAAGCGAGCCGCCGCTGCCGTTGATCTCGATCGTCAGGCCATTGCGTCGGCCGGTGGCGAAACGGGTCGCCTCCAGCGTGGCGAGCGCGCCGTTGCGGAAACGCCCGATGACCAGCGCGGCGTCGTCCACCGTGACCCGGCCTTTCCGTTTCACGTCGCCTTCGCGCGGTCGCTCCTTGATGAAGGTTTCCAGGGTCGCGCAGACCTCGCGAAATTCGCCGATCAGGTAACGCCCAAGATCGATCGCGTGCGCGCCGATGTCGCCTAACGAACCCGAACTGCCGTCGCCCGCGCGCAGTCGCCAGACGAGTGGAAACTCGGGGTCGACGATCCAGTCCTGTAAATAATGCGCGCGAAAATGGAAGATCCGATCGCCCAGTTCACCGCGTTCGATCATCTGGCGGGCGAGCACGAGCGCCGGGACGCGCCGGTAATTGTGACAGACCATGTTCACGACCCGCGCCTTGCGCACGGCAGCGACCATCGCCTCCGCTTCGGCGACATCGCGAGCGAGCGGCTTTTCGCAGATGATTGCCTTCCCCGCGGCCGCCGCGGCGAGCGCGATTTCGGCATGGGAATCGTTCGGCGTGCTGATGTCGATGATATCGATCGCCGCGTCGTCCACCACCGCGCGCCAGTCAGTCGCGCTTTTTTCCCAGCCAAAGGTCGCGGCGGCTTCCGCGACGGCGTGCGGGTCGCGGCCACAGATCGTCGTTAGGCGGAGGTCGGCCGGGAGATCGAAAAAACGCGGCACCTGCCGCCAGGCGTTGGAGTGCGCCTTGCCCATGAATTTATAACCGATCAGTCCGATCTGGAGAGTGCGCCGTTTCTTCATCAGAATTGTGGAAAATGGCCCATGCCGGGTATATACGGCGCGTGCCGGAGGATTTTATCGTGAAATGCCCATCGTGTCGCCGCCCCGTCAACGGGCCGTCGCCGAGTTGTCCGCACTGCCGCGTCTCCCTGCGGAAGCTCGATCTCAAATTCGGCGTCGCCCCGAAGCATCTCGGCCCGATCACCGACCCGCAAGTGATCCTGACCGCGAGCGAGCGCCGCCGACTCACGAAACTGCTGGCGCTCTTTCACTCGAAGTTCCCCCAGGCCAAGTTCGCGGTTTTCCTCGCCGGCCTGCCGCCGGGCACAGTCATCAGCGAATACGCTTTCTGGCTCGCCAACCGGATGCGTTTCAGCGCGCTCGAGGCAACCGGGGAAGCGAATTTCGACCTGCTCTTGGTCCTGAACACTGCCGGCAATGCCGGGCTTTCCGTGGGCTACGGCTTGGAAAATCTGGTGCCGGAAGAGGACCTGGCTGTCGCGTTGGGAGCAGGCCGGGAAGCATTCGCGGCCGGGCGCTGGGCCGCGGGCATCGAGCATTGCGTGGAGTGCCTGACCGAGTGGCTGCGCGTCCTTTGCCGGGAGCAAAAATGAAGCGCCGTATTCTTCTTCTTTTCGTTAGGCCAGCGCTCTTCTGCAGTCTGCTCAGCAGCGTCGCGCTCTCGTTCGGCGCCGAGCTGCCGCTAATTCCGTCCGCGCCCGCGAACCATATTTACGATCCGGATTTTTTGCTCTCGAAAAAAGCCAGCGCGGACCTCAGCCACGAGCTGGCCGCCTTCGAGGAGAAATCCGATGTCACGATTTACCTCGCGCTCTACACCGCGACGCCGCGCCTGATCGAAGAGACCGCGGAGGATTTAAATCAGGCGTGGAACCAGGCGGGCTACGGCGCGGTCGTGGTCTTCGCGCCGCGGCGTCCGGAATCGCGAGTGCTGCCCTCACCGGAGCTTTCGCTGCTGGAAGATGCGGACAAGCTGAGTGTGACCTTTGGCAAAGCCGCGCAAGCGGGTCTGGCTCGCGGGGATTATTCCGCCGCGGCCGCCAGTGGGGTGGAGGCGCTGATGAAGCGGCTCGCCGATGTCGACGCCCGAGTCGCGCCACCGAGCAAAACAGCCTGGCATCCGACTCGCGGGCAACTGCTCATGCTTTTCGCAGGCCTGGCGCTCGCGGGCGTGGCCTTTCTCGCGTTCGCGGCGCGCATCTGGCGCTCGGCGAATCTATTCGATCACAGCTACCAATTCCCCGTGCCGACCGCGCCGGCGCCGCTGCGCTTCGGTGGGCGCCGCTGCGGCGGACACATGGCGACGATTGATTTCCGCGATCCATCCTAGAAGCGGAAGATGTTCAGGAAGGCCACTTCCAGGGCGAGACCTTCCTGGATGTTGCGGCCGAGTTGATCGCGCAGCTCCTCGAGCCGGCGGAGGCGCTGGAGAATTTCCGGCGTCGTTAGGCGGGCGGCCACTGCCGCAGTTGTTTCCGCCGCCACGGGCAGCTCGCGCGCCGTCACGCCGCTGCTGCTGCGCAACACGTCCGTCCACCAGCGGAAGAGAATTTCCACCAACTCCGCGCGGCGCTCGAGGTAAAGGCTTTCCGTTAGGGCCTTGTAATGGTCCTCGCGATTCTCGAGCCAATCCCGGGCGTCGGTCGTCTGGCGGTAGTGCGTCTCCTCGCCCTTCAGGCTGGCGGTGTTTTCCTCCACAATGCCCGCGCGGATTTTCCCGAGCAGACGCTGAAAACCCTGAGCCAGGAGATACGCTTCATGTACTCCAGCGTTGCGCTTTTTCGCCGCCAGGCCATCGAGCAGCTCGATCAGTTCGTCGGCTTCCTCGGAAAGAGCCGTGTCGCTAGGCGCAGCCAGCGGCAGGATCAGGCAACGGGAAATAATCGTGTCCGGCAGCACCTCGGGAAGACTGCTGAGCAGAAGTAGGAGCGAATTGTTCGGCGGCTCCTCGAGCGTTTTCAGGAAAGCGTTTGCCGCCTGCGTGGCCATCCGGTCGGCCTCGGAAATGATCGCAACCTTCCGGCCGCGGCCGCTCGCGCGGAGCTGAAGCGCGTGCTCGAGGGTGCGAATCTGCTCAATCACGATCCGGCGCGATTTCGATTCCGGACCAGCGAGGTGGACATCCGCGGCGGAGCCGGCGAAGACGCTCGCCGGCGCGGCACCGTTCACCAATTCCGCGATTTGCGCGGCCAGCGCGCGCTTCCCGCTCCCGGCCGGACCGGTGATGAGGTAGGCGTGAGCGAGCCGTTCGCGGTCCTGCGCGCCGCGCAAATAATTGAGCGCGCTCTCGGGTGTGAAGGCCATCGTTAGGCCGGCCGGCTTTCCGGCGACTGCACGAGACGCGCGAGCTGGCCGAAACGCCCCGCGATGATTCGCCAGACTTCCTCTTCCAGGTCCGAGATCGGCTGCGCGCCATCGAGCAATTGAATCCGGTGCGGCTCGCGCGCGGCCAGCTCGCGATAAGCGGCGCAGACCGCTTCGTAAAATCTTGGCGGTTCCTGTTCCATCCGATCAGGCGCGCCCGCTGGCCGCACCCGGCGGAGCATCCGTGCGCGCGCCGTCGCGACGTCGATGTCGAGCACGAAGGTCAGGTCCGGCCAGCAACGGCCCACTGCGATCGTGTTGAGATGGCTGACCATTTCCTGGTCGAGCCGCCGCGCCACTCCCTGGTAAACCGTGGTCGAGTCTGCGAAACGATCGGAAATCACGACCATGCCGCGATCGAGCGCCGGCTCGATTTTTTCCCTAACGAGCTGGCTGCGGCTGGCTTCGAAGAGGAGCAACTCCGTCTCCGGGGTCATCGCCGAGCATTCCGGATCGAACTGCAAGAGGTGGCGGATTTTTTCCCCGATCACGGTGCCGCCCGGCTCGCGGGTGAGAAACAGCGGGACGCCGGCTTTCGTTAGGCGAGCGGCCAGAAGCCGGACCTGGGTCGACTTCCCGCAGCCCTCCGACCCTTCGAAAGTAATGAAGGGAAGGCGCGGCATGGGGGCGATTTTGAAGCAGAACGCCGAGCTTGTCGAATCCTGCGGGCGCGACAGGCGGCGGATGTTTCCGGTCCCTGAAGAATTGCCGCTCGTGCGGTTGTCGTGTTATCGGAAGTCGATGAAGAATTACTGGCTCGTGAAACAGGAACCGGAGGCCTATTCGTGGGACGACTTCGTGCGCGATGGCCTAACGAATTGGACCGGCGTGCGGAACTACGCGGCTCGTAACAACCTGCGCGCGATGCGCCGGGGCGACGCGGTTTTCTACTATCACAGCGTGAGCGACAAAGCGGTCATCGGGATCGCCGAGGTGACGCGGGAGGCTTTTCCGGACCCGACCGCCAAGGAGGGTGACTGGAGCGCGGTGGAGTTGAAACCGGTGCAGGCGCTGAAAAAGCCGGTGACCCTGGAGCAGATCAAGGCCGAACCGAAGCTCCGCGAGATCGCGCTCCTGCGGAATTCGCGGCTCTCCGTGCAGCCGTTAGGCAAAGCGGAGTTCGAGCTGATCAGCCGGCTTTAGTTCTGACAGCCGCGTCTCCGGGAGAACAGTTTCGCCTTGTCCGCTTTCACGCCATGCGGAAGCTGGACGGGTGCAGCGCGCTCTGGTCGTTTCCATCCATGATGTCGCCCCGGCGACGCAACCCCAGGTCGCGGAACTCGCGTGCAAACTGGCCGGGTTAAACGTGCCCGTCAGCTCGCTGCTGGTCGTGCCCGACTATCATCATCACGGCCGCTCGATGGCGAACGCCGATTTCCGCAACTGGCTCTCGGAACTACAGGAGCGCGGCCACGAAGTGGTCCTGCACGGTTGCTATCACCAGCGTGATCGCCGGCCTAACGAATCTTCCCGCGACAAGTTGATCACCCGTTTTTACACCGCGGATGAGGGCGAATTCTACGATCTCTGCTACGACGAGGCCTTCGCGCGGATCACCGCCGCACGGGACGAATTTCGCGTCCAAGGCTTTCACCCCAACGGCTTCGTCGCCCCGGCGTGGTTGTTAGGCGCTGAGGCGGAACGAGCGGCGATTGATGCCGGGATGACTTACACGACCACACTGCGACGGGTACGGGATTTCGTCGCGCGGCAGGAGGTCGCGTCGCAGTCGCTGGTCTATAGCGTGCGAAGCAGTTGGCGGCGCGGGGTGAGCCTCGGCTGGAACCGCTGGCTCTTCTCTCGCCTAACGAATACAGCACTGCTTCGGCTCAGTCTCCATCCGCCGGATCTCGCGCACCCGGAAATCTGGCGGCAGATCGGACAGCTTATTCAAAAAGCGCTGACCAATCGGGAGCCGACGACCTACCGGCAATGGCTCGAGAATTCCGCGCTCCGCACTCCGCATACCCCTTTGCCATGAGCCGTTGCGACCTTCATCTCCATTCGAAGTTTAGCGATCGCTCCGAGGATTGGATCTTCCGCCGGCTTGACTTTCCCGACAGTTACTCCGATCCGAACGAACTCTACACCCGCGCCCGCGCCGCCGGAATGGACTTCGTCACCATTACCGATCACGACACGATCGATGGTTGCCTAACGATTGCCAACCGCCCGGGCGTGTTCATGAGCGAGCAGGTGACCACTTATTTCCCGCAGGATCCCTGTAAGATTCATCTCCTCGTCTGGGGGATCAGCGAAGCGCAACACCACGCCATCGCGGCAGCGCGGGAGGACATTTTCCACCTGCAAAAGTTCCTCCAAACCGAAGCCATCGCCCACGCTGTCGCGCATCCGCTCTACAGCATTAACGGCAAGCTCACCACCTCGCACCTCGAGCGGCTCGTCCTGCTCTTCCAGCATTTCGAGGGGATCAACGGACTGCGTGACGCGCTCCTGAGCGATCTCACGCGGCACATTTTGGAAGAGCTCACGCCGGAGAAAGTGGAACGTTTCGCCGAGCGCCACCATCTCGCGCCGACCCATCCCGAGCCGTGGCGGAAGATTTTCACGGCCGGCTCCGATGATCACGGCGGGATGTTTATCGGCTCGGCCTATACTGAAACGGCCGCCGCCCGCACGCCTAACGAGTTCCTCGATCATCTGCGCGTCGGCGGTTGCACCATCCATGGGGAAGGGGGAACGCCGCTCCTGCTCTCGCATGGCTTTTACAACACCCTCGCGCGTTTCATCCAGGATCGTTTCACCGCGAAGCTTGGGCCCAGCGCCGGGCTAGTGGAGAAGATGTTCTCGCGCTTCATGGAGGGGCTCGACCCGACGGAGTTCTCGCTCAAGGAGAAAGCCGGGTTCATCACCCAGGGTGTGCTCTCGGGGAAAATCTTCGACCTCGCGAAGCCGGCTAATCTTTCGCTCTGGCGGGAGTTATCCCGTTACTTCGCGCAGCCTGAGGTGAAGGCCGCGATTGCCCGCGAGACGGAGCAGATCCCGGAGCCGGAACGGCGAACTTTTGTGATGGCAAACGCGGCCTGCGAACAACTGGCTTTCCGGAGCTTCGAGAAATTCGTCCAGCAGATCAACGCCGGCAATGTGCTCGAAGCGCTGCAGGCCCTAACGAGTGTAGCTCCCGTGCTCGTCGTCCTCGCGCCCTATATCTATGCCTTCCATAGCCAGGCCCCTTCACGGCGGTGGCTGCGCGAAATCTGTCGCGACTTTACCGGGACGATTCCGCCGGCTTTGCAAAACCGAAAACGGGCCTGGTTCACCGACACGCTTGAGGATGTAAACGGCGTCGCGACGACCATCCGCAAGATGACTGCGGCCGCGGCGGAAGCCGGCGAAGAACTGGTCGTGGTGACTTCGCGCGGTGACCTAACGATTGAAGGAATTCCAATCAAGAACTTTCGGCCGATCGGCGAGTTTGAACTGCCGGAGTATGAGTTACAAAAACTGAGCTTTCCGCCCGTCCTGCAGATGCTCGACTATGTCCAGCGCGAGGGATTTTCCGAGATCATCATCAGCACGCCGGGGCCGATCGGTCTGACTGCGCTGCTCGCAGCCAAGATGCTCAATTTGGAGACGAGCGGTATCTATCACACCGACTTTCCGCAATACATCCGGATCCTCACCGAGGATAGCTTCCTCGAGAGCCTCGCCTGGAAATATATGCAATGGTTCTACGGCCAGTGCGACACGCTCTTCGTTAACTCGGAGCGATACCGCCAGAGCTGGATCAATCGCGGGATCGACGCGGCGAAGATCAGGATCCTGCCGCGCGGTCTCGATACCGAGCTCTTCACGCCGGCACGCGGCGAACCGGACTTCTGGCAGAAATGGGGGAGCGATGGGGACGGCGTTCGCCTGCTCTATGTGGGCCGGGTCTCCAAAGAGAAGGACCTCGATGTGCTCGCGCAGGCTTATCAGGCGCTGCGCCAGAAGGAGCTTCCGGTCCAGCTCTCGGTTGTCGGTCACGGTCCGTATGCGAAAGCATTGGCGGAGCAATTACCAGAAGCATGCTTCACGGGTTACCTAACGGGTGAAGAACTCGCCCGCGCTTACGCTTCGGCGGATATCTTTGTCTTCCCGAGCACAACTGACACCTTCGGCAATGTTATCATCGAAGCACAGGCGGCCGGCCTTCCGGTGATCGTTTCCGACGAAGGCGGGCCCGCCGAGCTGGTGACTGAGGGCGTAAACGGTCTTATCACCAAAGCGCGGGACCCGGCGGACTTCGCCCGTGGGATCGATCAACTGGTGAAGGACCGCAACTTGCGGATGCGGATGAGCACGGCGGCGCGTGCGGCCGTGGAAGGTCGCAGTTGGCCAAATGCCTTCCGCAAATTCTGGTCGCTCACGGCAATCTCATAGTGCACCATGATAGGTTCTAAATGCCATACAGACAGATCACGGTGAGCGCGATAATGAGGAGGATCGCGGCGATCCACCAGAGTGGTTTGATCTGCGCAGGCTTTGGAGAACCTCCGAATTCCTGCCTTTCCCACTCATCATATCGAAAGTTGTCGTCCGGCAAATTGAGGTAGCCCGACTCGTCCGCGTTTTTTTTCCATCCGGAGTTATAATCGGCGCCGCACTCTGGGCAGGCCATCGCGCCCCGCGGAACTTCATCTCCGCAAACCGGGCAGATTTCCGGCGGATCGGGGCGATCGGTTCGCTTTTGCGCCATCGGCTAACTTAGTGACTGAACGAATGGGTCAAGCGCATTCGGATTCATTCAAGGTTGACGACGGGCTGTGAATTCCGGCACGTTTTATTCGCGCCGATCAAAAACTGCCGCCCATGTCTGATACCGCAGAGTCATGACCTTGCCAAAAACGGACGCCACGCAAGCTAAGAGTAAGGCTGAAAGCGCGGGTTTGATTGCGCGCATAGCATTGGCCATGACAGATTGGACTGAGCGCTGGGTGCCCGATGCGTTTGTCTTTGCACTGCTCGCGACGTTGATCGTGGTCATTGCCGGCGTTGCGGCCACACCTTCAAGTTTACCCGAGGTGATCGATGCCTGGGGTCATGGCTTGTGGGAATTGATTCCGTTCACGCTGCAGATGGCGCTGGTTATTATTACCGGTCATGTGCTGGCGACCTCACCGCTGGTGGGGCGAGTTATCCGAAAGGTAGCGGCATGGCCGACGAGCCCGCGGAGCGCGGTCGCGCTAGTGACGTTCTTCGCGATGGCGAGCTCGTGGTTTAACTGGGGGTTCAGCCTTATCTTCAGCGCGGTCCTCGCCCGGGAGATCGCACGCCGCGTGGTTGGGGTCGACTACCGGGCGCTGGCGGCTGCCAGTTTCCTGGGTCTCGGCAGTATCTGGGCGCAGGGACTTAGCGGCTCAGCGGCCTTGCAGATGGCTTCACCGGGAGCTTTACAACCGCAAATCCGCGCGATCGTGGCCCGAGGCGACCTTCTCCCGGGCGGGTTGATTCCGTTTAGTCACACCATTTTTCTCTGGCAAAGTCTGGTCTCGGTCCTGGTTGAGGTGGTAATCGTGACTGCAGTGATGTGGCTGGCGACCCCGCCGGCGGGAAGAGGTAAGACGGCGCGCGATCTCGGGATCGCGCTGGGTGAGAGTGAAATGGAGCCGCCAGCTCCTATTGGCAACCCTGAGCCGGGGCAGTGGCTCGAACATTCCGTGATCCTGAACTGGCTTATTGTGCTGCTCGGCGGCATCTATCTCGTTCGGTACTTCATGCGGGCCGGCGAGCCGCTGAATGCGATCAATCTCAACACGGTTAATCTCACCTTTCTTCTCCTCGGCTTTCTCCTGCATAAGACTCCGGCGCGCCTGATGCACGCCGTCCAGAGTGCGACCCCGGCGATCTGGGGAGTGCTGCTGCAGTTTCCGTTCTATGCGGGAATCGCCGGGATCATTACGACGACTCATTTGAGCGAACGGATTGCTCATTTATTCGTTAGTCTTTCCAGTTCTCATACCTTTCCGGCGATCGTCGCGACTTACTCTGCAGTCTTGGGGGTTTTCGTTCCTTCCGGCGGCTCGAAGTGGATCGTGGAAGCACCGTATGTCATGGCGGCGGCGCACGAGCTCAAAGTTCACCTCGGCTGGGTGGTCGTGTCCTACGACCTGGGCGAAGCGCTGGCCAACCTGGTCCAGCCATTCTGGATGCTGCCAATCCTCGGTCTGTTCCAGCTCCGGGCCCGCGACGTAATGGGTTACACCTTTGTTGTTTTTCTGGTGCTTGTGCCGGTGGTGCTTTTGCTCGTGATGCTTCTCGGAGGGACTTTGTCTTATCCACTTTGAAGAAAGAAGGAACGGGGCTAAGTCTTCGCTCCGAGAAAGACTCGTATCCGCTCCAGTTCCGCGGCCAACTCACGGCGGAAAGCGTGTTCGCGCGGAGGCTGACCCGCGACGTAGCCGGGCGCGCTCGTTAGGCGACCGTCCCGCAGCGCAAGATTGCACCAGCCGATTACGCGCTCGCGCCAAAGAAGCGGGAGGGCGTAATAACCGAGTTTGCGTTTGGCGAGCGGGGTGTAGGCCTCGAAGCGATAGCTCCAGCCCCAGAAGAGCTCGAAGCGCCGCCGATCGTGGACCACGGGATCGAAAGGCGCCAGCAGCCTCACCGAGGCCGGAGTCAGGGCGTGGCGAGGGCTTTCCTCGTTAGGCCAATACCATGTAACTCCTTCTATCTTTGCCTGCGCCAGGCGTTCGCGGGCTCTTCGCAGCGCTACGCTGATCTCGGTCTGCCACTGTGGAGCAGCGAAGCGTAACTTACCCACGTAGAACGAGAGACTGGTCGCCGGAAGAGGTGCGTATAGATTAACCACGACGTCGACAAGGGCATCGAGTCGCGCCCGGCGCTTCGCGGCGTCGAGTGTCTCCGGTTCATGTCGCTGAGTACGGTAAACCCGGATGCCTTTTTCCCGACGTGCCACCCGGAGGAGTCCGCGATAGTGAAGCGCATCGAGCATGTGCGTAGTCGCATGGGAAGAGCCGCCCCAGTAATTTTGCACCGTGCCGTGTTCGAAATTCCGCTCCACATCGCGCGGATGAACCGCGCCATGTTGCCGGATGAAATCCAGAAGCATCTTTTCCCGCTTCTGCTCGAGAGCGGCGGAAAGTTGATCTCCTTCGGTTGGGACGCGGCGATTCGACCGCGGGTGCATCAAAGCCTGTAGCGACCGGGTGACGAAGCCATAGTTGATAAAGAAATCCTCCTCGATCTCGAGCGATGAATAGCGCCGTTCCAGGTCGCCGGCCCGGTAACCCTTGACCCGATGGCGCAAAGTCAAATCCTGCGCCCTAGCCGGGGCTCGAATCGGATCGGCCTGGACAAATCGCAGGCGCGCAAACGCCCGGCTGAGCGTGGTCGGCGAAAAGAGTGAACGGGTGACTGCGAACCGCCGCAAGTCGTCAAGCTTCAGGAGTGGTGCGGCCATGAGTAAAAGTTAAGCCAAAGATGAATTTTCAATTTTCGGGCTCGCCGCTTCCGCGGTCACCCTTCATTCTAGGCAAATGAATTTTCCAGAAAACTTCGTCAGTCTGCATCCCTATTTCAAAGTGCACCCGGGAAAGCTACCCGAGTTCATTGCCGGTCTGCCTGCTTTCACCAAAGTTACTTCGACGGAAGCCAAAAATCTTTTCTACGACTTCACGGTTAATGGCGAGGAGGTTTTTTGCCGCGAAGGATATGAAGGGGCGGAAGGACTGCTGACTCACCTGGAAAACGTTGGCGCGCTGCTCGCCGAGGCGTTAAAGATCGCTGATCTGGCCCGGTTGGAAATCCACGGGCCGGCGGCAGAGTTAGACAAGCTCAGGACGCCGCTGGCGCACCTTAAGCCCGCCTGGTTTATTCGTGCCTCCTGATGATCCTTCACACCGATCTCCTTCGTTATTCTTTCGGTCTCGTCTTTCTCGCCGTTCTCGGCTTCGATATGCGACTACTTGCCGCGGAGGAGACTTTTCGAAATCCGAACGCGCCTGTTGAAGGACGGGTCGGCGATCTGCTCGGACGACTTACCCCGGAGGAAAAGATCAGTCTGATCGGCGGCGCTTCCTTCTTTCGCACGAAAGCGCTCGAGCGCCTCGGCATACCGTCGCTCAAGATGAGCGACGGTCCGTTCGGCGTCCGCGATACGGGCAAGGACAACGATCCGCAAGTGCCCGGGACCGTTTACGCGGGCGGCCTGGCCCTGGGCGCTTCCTGGGATGTCGAGCTGGCGAGGCGGGTCGGCCATTCGTTAGGGCGGGATGCTCGGGCGCGGGGCATTCATATCCAGCTCGCGCCCGGTATGAATCTTTATCGGGCGCCGTTCGGGGGGCGAAACTTCGAGTATTTCGGTGAAGACCCGCTGCTCACCGGCTTGATCGCAGCCGGCTACATCGAAGGACTGCAAAGCGAGGGAGTGGCCGCGACGATGAAGCATTTCGTGGCGAACGAGCAGGAATATGACCGCAATAAAATCAGCTCGGAGGTGGATGAGAGGACTTTGCGGGAGCTGTATCTCAAACCTTTTCAAATCGCGCTGGAAAAGAGTCATCCTTGGTGCGTGATGGATTCCTATAATCCTATCAATGGCATTCATGCCACGGCGAACGATTGGCTGAATAACAAGGTGCTGAAAGGCGAGTGGAAGTTTCCGGGAGTGGTCATGTCTGATTGGTGGGCGACGCATAACACCATGGGTGCGGCAAACGGAGGTTTGGATCTCGAGATGCCCGGTCCGCCCAAGTTTTTTCGGGCGAGCAGGCTGCGGCCGCTGCTGCGGAGCGGCAAGGTCTTGGAAGTGACTCTGGACGACAAGGTGCGGCGGATTCTGCGAGTGATGCTAGCCATGGGATTCCTGGATCGCCCGCAACTGGATGGCTCGATTCCGCGAGACGATCCGGACAGTCATGCAACTGCTCTCGCCGGAGCACGCGAAGGCATTGTGCTCTTGAAGAACGAGAGACACCTCTTGCCGCTAACTGCTGACAAAGTAAGGAAGATCGTGGTGCTGGGTCATAACGCCGACCCGGCGGTCGCGGTCGGCGGCGGTAGCGCTCACGCGGATTATGCGTCGGGTGTCAGTATCTGGCAGGGGTTGAAAGATGAGGCCGGCTCGACGATCGAGGTAATTAAAATTCCCTGGTCCACTTTGCCGGAAACAACGGATTTCTCTCGTCCGCCCAAAAGTCTGAAGAAAGCCTACGCTTTTACCGCCTACGGTGCGGACGGCAATCCACCTCTGCCATCGCGCTATCTCCAGCAAATCAAGGAGGCCGACCTGGTTGTGATTTGCGCCGGCTTCAATGACAACGTCCGGGACTATTGGAAAACGCTTCCTTTTCGTCCGGAGAAGGAAGGCGAATCGGTTGATCGGACTTATGAACTGCCACCGGGTCAGGAGAAGATGATCTTGGCAGCGGTCAATTTGAATCCCCGCACGGCGGTTGTCCTCAACGCCGGCGGCAGCGTTGCGACAGCTTCCTGGATCGATAAGGTGCCTGTTCTGCTCGATGCATTTTA
This sequence comes from uncultured Verrucomicrobiae bacterium, assembly GCA_963831805.1. Taxonomy (GTDB): domain Bacteria; phylum Verrucomicrobiota; class Verrucomicrobiia; order Chthoniobacterales; family UBA10450; genus Palsa-1392. Next base: position 138,824 of record CAWHRN010000007.1, read on the forward strand.
TCCGGGACAGGCCGGCGGGGCAGCCGTCGCGGAAATTATTTTCGGGAAGACGAATCCTTCCGGGAAGCTAACGTTTTCATGGGAAAAGAAATGGGCCGACTCACCGGCTTACGGTAACTATCCGGACAAGGAGAACGGCGGCAAGAACGGTTACCGAGAAGGAGTCTTACTTGGCTATCGCGGCTTTGACACGAAGAACATCGCGCCGCTCTTTCCGTTCGGCTTCGGATTGAGTTATACGACCTTCGAATACTCGGCGTTCAGCGTCTCGGCCGACGCGGCTGGGAATATGACCGCCACTTGCACGATCACGAACACGGGCGACCGGGCCGGCGATGAGATCGCGCAACTTTACATCACGCCGCCGGTCGCGGAGGTGGCGCGACCGGTTCACGAGTTGAAGGCTTTTACTCGCATTTCTTTGCCGCCCGGAACGGCGAAATCGGTCACCCTCAAGGTCGCGAAGAACGACCTCGCCTACTGGAATCCAGAAACCAAAGAGTGGACCGTAACGCCGGGCTCCTACACCGCCCAGGCGGGCGGTTCGTCGCGCGATTTGCCTCTGCAGGCAGGGTTCAGGGAATAGCGCCCTTCGCCGGCAGGCTCGGCGAGCGACATCGACCACCATATTCTGCATTCGGTGAATCGAACGGGCGCTAAATCTTGCGCACTTGCCCGGGAAATTCGTCGCAGATAAACGGTTGTTTTTACCCTCGTTTCACCTATGTTTCCGCTCGCAGTTTTCGCTGCGCCGCTATGCTTCAATCCAACGACGAATCCGCCCTTGCCAGTTCTCCGCCCGAGCGTCCCGCCGGGATCGCGGAGAGCCAGAAATATAACGCCGCCCAAATCGACAAGCTCGAGGGTCTCGAGGCCGTCCGAAAACGCCCCGGCATGTATATCGGCGACCCGGATGAACGCGGTCTGCACCATTGCGTTTTCGAGGTGCTGGATAACTCGATCGACGAACATCTCGCCGGTTATTGCAGCAAGATCGACGTCACCATGCACATCGATGGCTCGGTTTCCATCCGCGATAACGGCCGCGGCATTCCGGTCGACATGCATCCGAAGTTCAAGATGCCGGCCGTCGAGCTGGTGCTGACCAATCTTCACGCCGGCGGCAAGTTCGGCCAGGGCGCCTACAAATACTCCGGCGGTCTCCACGGCGTCGGCGCGAAGTGCGTCAATGCGTTGTCGGATTGGTTCAAGGTCGAGGTTTCGCGTGACGCGAAGGTCTATCACATGGCCTTCGAACGCGGGAAGACGACGGAGAAACTAAGCGTCATCGGCGAGCTGAAGAACAAGAAGACCACCGGCACGCTGATCACTTTCCTGCCCGATCCGACGATCTTCACGATCACGACCGAGTTTAAATTTGAGCGGCTCGCGAGCCGGCTGCGCGAACTGGCGTTTCTCAATCCCGGACTCGAAATCAACCTGGTCGACGAGCGCGCCGAACCGGCGAGAAAGGAAGCATTCTTCTACAAACACGGGATCGAGGAATTCGTGAAGCAGCTCGGCGAGAACAAGACTGTCATCCACCCAAAGCCGGTCGTGATCTCGCGCCAGCGCGACGAAGTCTTTGTCGATGTCGTGCTGCAGTATAACGACAGCTACAACGATCAGATTCTTCCCTTTGCGAACTCGATTCCGAATCCCGGATGGCGGCACGCATCTGACCGGCTTCCGCACCGCCCTAACGAAAGCGATCAATCAATACGCGCGGTCCAACAGTCTGGTGAAAGAGAAGGATCCCGCGATCTCCGGTGACGACGTGCGCGAAGGTTTGGTTTGCGTTCTCAGCATCAAGCTGCCCAATCCGCGCTTCGAATCGCAGACCAAGGTGAAGCTCGTGAACACCGAGATCGACGGCATCGTGAACTCGGTCGTCTACGACGGGTTGATGACTTACTTCGATCAGAACCCGCCGGTCGCGAAACGCATTTTCGACAAGGTGCTGACGGCAGCGCGCGCGCGGGAGGCGGCACGGAAAGCGCGCGAGACGATCCGCAAAGGCGCGCTCACCGGCGGCGGCTTGCCCGGGAAACTGGCCGATTGCTCGGAGCGCGATCCGGAATTGACCGAGCTCTACATCGTCGAGGGCGATTCGGCCGGCGGTTCCGCGAAACAGGGCCGCGATCGGCGTTACCAGGCGATTCTGCCGATCCGCGGCAAGTTGATCAACGTCGAGAAAGCGCGCCTCGATCAGGCGCTCAAGAACACGGAGATCCAGTCGATGATCACCGCCATCGGCACCGGCATCGGCAAGCCGAAGGAAGAAGCGACCACCAAAGAGGAGGGGACCTTCGACATCAGCAAGCTGCGCTACGGCCGGATCATCATCATGACCGACGCCGACGTGGATGGCTCGCACATTCGCGTGCTGCTGCTGACCTTTTTCTACCGGCAAATGACGGAGCTGGTTCGCGCCGGCAAAATCTTCATCGCGCAGCCGCCGCTCTACCAGATCAAGCGCAAGAAGCGCGAGGAGTATGTCGATGACGACGTGCAGTTGAATCGGATCCTGATCTCGTTAGGCGCGGAAGACGTCCGGTTGAAAAACCTCGCCGATGACAAGGAATTGAGCACCGCGCAGTTAAAGGACATTCTCGATCAGCTTGAGCGTCTCGCGAAGTTGAGCGAATCGGTCCGCCGGCATGGCGGCGACTTCGAAGAGTTTCTTGGCCATCGCGATGAGAAGACGGGCAAGCTGCCGACTTATCTCGTGAAAGTGCGCGATGGCAACGAGGAGACGGTGCATTACTTCCACGACGAACGCTCGGTCCGGAAATTTCACGAAGCGAACCTCGATCTCAATCTCTTCGAGGTGGAGATCGGCCAGGAGTTACTCCCGCTCGTGAGCACCTCGACGAAAACGAACGGCAACCGCCGCCGCGGCACGCTCGTAGAGCTTCACGAATCAACCACGATCCAAAAGCTCATCGCTGACCTTTCGCGTCACGGTTTGAAAGTCGATCACTACGCGGCCGCGGATAAACCAATCTTCGAGTTGATCGAAGGGGAGGGCGACCGGGCCACGGCGCATCCGCTCTTCTCCATCCCGGAAATCCTCGAGAAGATCATGGAAATCGGCCGCCGCGGCGTGCAGATCAAGCGCTTCAAAGGTCTCGGTGAAATGAACGCGAAGGAACTGTTCAGCACCACGATGGACCCCGAGCGCCGCAAGCTGCTGAAGGTCGACCTGAACGACGACAACGCCGTCGAAGCCGACATCATGTTCTCGAAACTAATGGGCGACGTCGTCGAGCCGCGCCGCCAATACATCGAGGACAACGCACTCAACGTCCGCAACCTCGACGTCTAATCTCCCGTGCTAAATCCGAACGAAAAAGTCGAACCGATTAACGTCGCCGAGGAGGTGTCGAGGTCGTTCCTCGATTACTCGATGTCGGTCATCATCTCGCGCGCGCTGCCCGATGCGCGCGACGGGCTGAAGCCTTCGCAGCGCCGCATCCTTTACGCGATGCACGACCTCTCGCTCTTTCCCAATCGCAAGCCTCATAAGTGCGCGAAGATTTGCGGCGACACGACGGGTAACTATCACCCGCACGGCGAAGCGGTGATTTATCCGACGCTCGTCCACATGGCCCAGCCGTGGGCGATGCGCGAGATGCTGGTCGATGGCCAGGGCAACTTCGGCTCGGTCGAAGGCGATCCTCCCGCGGCCATGCGTTACACCGAGGCGCGCATGACGCATCTCGGCGCCGCGCTCATGACCGACATGGACAAGGACACGGTCGATTTCGTGCCTAACTACGACGAGCGCCTGACGGAGCCGACCGTTTTCCCAGCCGCTTTCCCGAACCTGCTCGTCAATGGCGGCACCGGCATCGCGGTCGGCATGGCCACCAACATCCCGCCGCACAATCTCGGCGAAGTGATCGACGGCATCTGCGCGCAGATCGACGATCCGGACATCACGATCGAAGGGCTGATGAAGTATGTGAAAGGCCCGGATTTTCCGACCGGTTGCGCGATTCGCGGGATCGCGGGCGTCAAGCAGTACATCGAGACCGGACGCGGGAGCATGAAGGTGCGCGGCAAGGCCGGCGTCGAGGAACTGAAGGGCAATCGCGAGCAAATCGTCATTACGGAAATTCCCTACAACGTGAACCGCGCGACTCTCGTCGAGCGGATCGCGTCGTTGGTGAACGAGAAGGTCCTGACCGATATCACGGCGATTCGCGATGAGTCGGACGAGAACACCCGCGTGGTCATCGAGCTGAAGCGCGACGCGCTTCCCAAGGTCGTCATCAACAATCTCTACAAGCACACCGCGATGGAATCCTCCTTCGCGGTCAACATGCTGGCGATCGATCATGGCAAGCCGAAGCTGCTTTCGCTCAAGGAAGCGAACACCGCCTTCATCGATCATCGCCGCGAGGTCGTCCTGCGCCGGACCCGCTACGAATTGCGCAAAGCCGAGGAGCGCGCCGAGACTCTGGAAGGTTATCTCATCGCGCTCGCGAACCTCGACGAATTCATCCGCATCATTCGCGGATCGGCGAATCGCGACGAAGCGCGGGTGAAGTTACTCGCCTTCGAGTTCACTCGCCGGCAGGTCGAGCAAATCGGCGTCCTGATTCGCAACGAAGCGCGCCTCACCGACGGCCGTTACGCTTTCAGCGAACATCAGGCGAACCAGATTCTCGATCTGCGCCTTTATCAGCTCACCGGCCTCGAGCGCGATAAGATCGCCACGGAATACAAGACGCTCATCGAGACGATCAAGGACCTGCGCGACATCCTCGCGAAGGAGATGCGCGTCTTCGAGATCATCAAGAACGAGCTGCGCGAGATTCAGCAGAAGTACGCGACCCCGCGCCTGACGCAACTCGTGCCCGACGAAGGCGAGATCAACATGGAGGATCTCATCGCCAACGAAGGCATGCATCATCAGCATCACGCACAACGGCTTCATCAAGCGCACCGCGGTGAGCGCCTTCCGCGCGCAGCGCCGCGGCGGCAAGGGCGTCATCGGCATGACCACGCGGGAGGGCGCGACGACGGAGGACGAAGGCGATTTCGTCGAGCATCTCTTCACCGCGACGACGCACGATTACCTGATGTTCTTCACCGCTTCCGGACGCTGCTATGTCGAGAAGGTCTATGAGATTCCGGAGATGAGCCGTGCCTCGAAAGGGCGCTCGATCGCCAACCTGCTCGAGCTGCGCGCCGGCGAGAAAATCGCCGCGACCATTCGCATCCAGTCGAAGAGCAGCGGCACCGGCGCGAATCAGGTCGACGAAACCTGGGACGAAAACTTGCACATCGTCTTCGCGACCCGCTCCGGCATCGTGAAAAAGTCGAACCTCTCGACTTCAGCAACGTCCGCAAAGGCGGCATCATCGCGATCCAGATCGAGGAAGACGACTGCCTGATCGATGTCGTGCTCACCGACGGCGACAACGAGATCGTCCTCATCACGAGCGAAGGCATGAGCCTGCGGTTTCATGAAGATCAGTTGCGCGACCAGGGTCGCAACACCGTTGGCGTCTGGGGCATTCGCCCGGAGAAAGGCGATCACGTCGTCGCCAACGCCCTCGTCCGGAACGACGCGATGCTCCTCGTCGCCGGCGAGAACGGCATCGGCAAACGCACGCCGTTCGATGACTACCGCAAGCAGAAGCGCGGCGGCAAAGGCATCATCACGATGAAGACCGGCGAGAAGACCGGCCGCGTCGTCGGCGCGCTGACCGTGACGGAGGAGGACGAGCTGATGCTCATCACGACCAAGGGCCAGATGGTGCGCACCCGCGTCGCCGAAATGCGCGCGGTCGGCCGGAACACGATGGGCGTGAAATTGATGGACCTGAAGAGTGGCGAAAAGCTCCAGGCGATCGCGCCCGTCGTCAGTCAGGAAACAGCCGAGACGGTGGAGACCGAAGAAGCCGAGGTCTAGCGCGAGTCTCCGGCTCGCGTCCGAGGGCGTGCCTGCGCAAGACTCTCGTCGGAGCCTTCAGCCGTTAGCGACGCGGATCGGCGAGCCCGCGCGACAGGCCTTCGGACCCGCCTAACAAAAAGGCAGACGCTCACGCGCCTGCCTTTCCGTTAGGTTCGAGAGCTGCTTCGCCGCGGTTAGTAACCGCCGGCGCTCTGGCGCGTCACCGTCGTGCTCGTGCTCGTCGGCGTGTGGGTCACGGCTGACTCCGTGTGCGTCGTCGTCGTCGACGTCGGGGCGGGTTCTTTCACCACGGTCGTGCAGGACGAGAGAACGAGCGCGCAGGCCGGGAGCACCAGCAGGATCAAAGATAGTTTTTTCATATTGGTTGGTATTTGAACTGACAAACCCGATTCGCCTCCGCCCCCTCGCGCGGATGGCTTTAGGCGCGAGATTTTTCCGCGCGGGCGATCGGCACTTCGCGGCCCAGCCGGCTCGAGAGATAAATCGCGTCGAGCATTTCCATGAGATAGACGGCCTGCTCCGCGCTGTTCAGCGGCGGGTTGCGGCCGGCGACCGCGCCGAGGAAATTGCGCATCTGCAGCTCGAACGAATCCGCGTCGTCCGCCGGCGCGAGCGGTTCGTCGACCAGCTTACCGTCGCGATCCTCGAACAGCGTCAGCGGGCGCAGCCGCACCGTCGCCTTCCGGCCGTAGATCGTGCAGTTGTACAGCTCGCGCCCGAAGACATCGCCCTGCGGGATCTCATCGGTCAGATTCCCGGCCCACGAAGTCTGCAACTGCACCACCGCGTCGTTCTCGAAGCGAATGAAAGCAAAAGCCGCGTCCTCCACGTCCATCACCGCCGGCCTCACGAGATGCTCGAAATTCCGAAAGACCGCGGCCGAGACCGAGACCGGCCGCGGCGTCCCCATGAGGAACCAGGCCGTGTCGAGCGCGTGGATCCCGATATCGATCAGCGCCCCGCCGCCGGAGCGGGCCTTTTCCGTAAACCAGCCGCCGATGCCCAGCGGAATCCCGCGCGAACGCACCCAGGTCGCTTCCGCGAAATAAATCGGGCCGAGCCGCCCGGCGGCGATCAACTCGCGCGCGCGGCGCATCGCCGGCGAGAAACGAAATTGCCGGCTGAAAAAATAGACCAGCCCGCGCTGCGCGGCTTCCTCGCGCAGCACCACCATCTCGGCGCCGTTGAGGGTAGGCGGCTTTTCGCAGAGCACGTGTTTGCCCGGCTTCGAGCGCGGCGAGGGTGGCGGGAAAATGGAGAAAGTTCGGCAGGCAAATCACCACCGCGTCGACCGCCGGATCGCCTAACAAGTCCTGGTAAGCCGCGTAACTCTTCCGCGGCGCGTAGGTCGCCGCGAACTCCGCGCGCCGCGCCGGCTCCGCCTCCGCGCAGGCGGCCAGCTCCGCGCCGTCGATCGCCGCGAGCACGCGGGCATGCTGCTGTCCGGGCCAGCCCGCGCCGATGATTCCTACCCGCAACTTCGCTTTCGTCACGGCGGGAGGAATAACTTCAATCCACCGGTTTCGCCCGCAGTTTTTTCAGTTGCGAGCGATTCCGTTTCCTCTCGAGGATCTTGCGTTTCAAACGCGGTGGACGAGGGGAATTGCGCCGGCGCTGCGCGGAAGCGGCCGCCTTCTGCGCCGCCCGCTTCTCCGCCCGCTGCCGCTCCAGGGTGTCGAGCAGCCGCTCCAGCGCGAGGGCGCGGTTGCGCGCCTGCGACCGCGAATCCTGCACCGTCACGCTCACCCCGCTCGGCCGATGGCGCAGGGTTACGGCGGTGGAGACCTTGTTCACGTGCTGACCGCCCGGCCCGGAAGAACGCGCGAAGCTCTCCTCCAGGTCGGCCGGGTCCAGCCCGAGCCGGCGCATGCGTTCGTTAGGTTCCATTGTCAGGCAGGCGGGTTTATGGAGACAGGATTAGCAGGATTGCACAGGATGAGGAAGAGCACACTCGCCGTGGGCTGGCGGGGCGTCATCTCATCAATGCCAACGCCCTGAGTTTGTCATCCCGAACCGCCGGAGGACGGAGAGGGACCTCACAAGCGTCGCTCAGCGTCGTTTGCGGGATCCTTCGCTGCGCTCAGGATGACAACGCTTCTTGTGAGACGCCTTCTAAAGCAATCCAGTCGATCCCGTTAATCCTGTCCTTCTTTCTGACAGGATTAACAGGATTGTGCAGGACTAGGGAGGACCGGTTCAGCGCGGGTTGCCTGGGCGTCATCTCATCAATGCCGACACCATGAGTTGTCATCCCGAACCGCCGGAGGACGGAGAGGGATCTCACAAGCGTCGCTCAGCGTCGTTTGCGGGATCCTTCGCTGCGCTCAGGATGACAACGCTCTTTGTGAGACGCCTTCTAAAGCAATCGAGTCGATCCCGTTAATCCTGTCCTTCTTTCCACACGGGATTAACAGGATTGTGCAGGATTACTGAGAGCCCGCACGAATGCGCGGGCAGACTTACCCGCCGTTCACCACGCTCCGGCGCAGACGCACGTTATCCAGCCCCAGGTCGAAGATCCAGTCAGGATAGAAGTAACCCGGCTGGCCCAGCTCCACGCCCAGCGTCTCCACGTCGCGCATCAGCGCCTGCCAGTCGGCATCGGTGCCCGGCTTGCCGTTCCCCTTCGTCACCACCCAGCCGGGCGGGATCGTTGCCGAAGCGGCATCGAGCGGGAACCGGTAAGTATACCAGCCGATGGGAAAAGTAGAGATATCCTTCCCGACAAAGTAAGCATCCACACCTTTGCTGAAGTCACCCGTGCCGAAGGTCGTCTCGATATCCAGCGTGACCGCGCGGTCCGGCACGGCGAGGCCGGCGAAGATGTTGATATCACAAGTCATCTCCCGCACTTGCTGCCGGGCATAGTTACCGAGGAAATGCGTTGCCGTGCCGATCGGGACATACCAGGTGGGCACCGCGGCATCGACCGTGCCGTGGAGATACGGGCCGGGATTGCCGCCATCGGGCTCGATCACCAGCAGCTCGTTGGGATTGGAAGAGAGGTGCCAATCCCCATCGTCGCTCCCGTTATCGAACGTCTCGACGATCGCCTGGCTGGTCGCGACCCCGAGGAGGGGGCAGGCGAGGAGAGTTAAAAACCGCGTGGAAAACCGCCATGCCCGCCGCCGTGGATTCATCTTTTTATGTTTGGCCCGTTGCGCGGCCAAGTCAAGACCACGCCCGAACAAGAGAAAACCCGCGCCACCTTGCGGCGACGCGGGCAGTTCCCCCCAGAACAGCTACAAATCGTGTCTTATAAGTCTAACTCCAACGCGCGATGGCGCGGCTTCCGTTCTCCCTGCCGTTCGGATGCTGTTTTCCATTGCCGTTAGGCTGGATGGCGGCGAGCGGCGCGAGGTTGAGCGCGGCGGTCGGGGAAGTGGTAGCACTGACCGGCACTGTATAAAGAATAGAGTCACTCGGCACGCTTTGGGAGTTGCCGTTGACCGCCTGGACCATGATTTCGAGAGTCATGCCGGCCAGGAAAGGCTTGGTGCGGCAGGTCGGGTCGGCGGAGCGGGCTATTAACTGGTAGGGCAGGCCCGAGCCGGCCTCGCGCCCGCGCCAGCGGAAGCGTTCCCCGTATGGGAGCGGGTTGCAGGTAAGAATGATGGCTCCGGTCATAAGATCGGGCTGGGCGGTGAGGCCGGTCGGTTTGCCGGGGGTGGTGTTAGTCGCGGGCATTTGCAGGCCAAAGGCGAGCCATAAGGAGTTATTCGCTTTTAGCTTGCCGCCGAGGTTCTTGATCACGGCGCGCGCGTCGGTGAGGAGGGCTTCGCGGGCGGGCTGGCGGATAAGAGTGTCTGAGTTTTTCAAGGCCTGCTTTTTGTCACTGACGGTTTGTTGGGCATCCTGGACGGCGCCGCGGAGATAGTCGCCGTTGGAGGCGGTAAGTCCGATCGCGGGCATCTCGAAGGTAGGGTTAAGAGTAAGAAAGGCGACGATGGCGCGGGCGACGGCGAGCCGATCGGTGATGCGCCGCGGGATGGCGGTGCTGTGATTGACGAAGCCGGCGGTGGCCCAGTCAGCGGACCAGCGGTAGCCGAAGTGAGTCACGAGCATGGGGCGGGCGATGTTCAGCCAGGCGAGTAACTTTTCGTTAGCTGGGCTTAGGATCGCGTAGGCATCCTTTAACGCCTGGCGGGCGATGCCGAAGTTATCTTCGGCGGTGGCGCAGTCATCGATATGGGCTTGCATGGCCGGGGCGGTCACGAGGGTGATCGGGACCTGCGTGCCCTTGGCGACGATGCCTTTGCAGAGTTTGATCGCGAACTGGAGGAAGGCTCCGATGGCTGGTGGAATTTTGTTAGCGGACATAGTGGTTATTTTTCGTTGGTTTGGTTTTGGTTAGTTACGATGGGTAGCTAGCAGACCCTGTGCCTGCCTTGGAAAGAAAAGTGAGTTTTTGTGGGGCCGCGGTTGTTTTTCCCGGGGCCGAGGGTGGAAAAAAGGCGGCTGCGCCGGGGTGAGACGGGCGTCGCACCGCGGCGGGAGTTGGATTTTGGCCTGGGATGGGCGCAGGACGGCGGCGGGGGATAAATCCCGGCGTCGGACGGGCGCTGGAGCCGGGCGGGAGATAAATCCTGGCGTGGGACGGGCGTCGCACCGCAGCGGGAGAAAAATCCTGCGGCCGGATGCGCGTCGCACGCCTCCGGGAGATAAATCCCGGTCGGCGGCGCGGACCGGGCAGGTCCGCGGAACGCTGAGATCGGGGCTCACCTTCACCGTCCCCAAGAACACGAGTCTGCGCGCAATCGCCCGCCCCTTCAGCAAGCTGCCCGATGCGTCATCCTCTCCGTGAACGGGAATAATTTCCAAGCCAGCGACGGAGGCGGGCCGGTGTTTTCTTGGACGGGAGTTACAGGATCGGCTTCGTAGCGCAGCCCCCATTCTAGAGTCTTGACGCGAAGTGCGCCGGGGCAGTATTCCTCGGGCCATGAAAACTTCCCTCTTCCCAGCTCTGCTCGCAGCTCTCCTCCTCCTAAAGCCGGCCGCGCAAGCCGACAGTGGCACGTGGCTCCCCGTGCCGGCCGACAACGAGTGGAATAACCCCGCGAATTGGTCGTCGGGGACGGTGCCCGGTTCCGCAGACGTGGCGACCTTCGCGCAATCGACCGTGACCAGCCTGACGGATACCGGAGTTCCGATCCTGGCCGGCATTGTCTTCGCAGAGGGCGCGAGCAGTTACACGATGACGCTGGCCGGAGAGAACCAGAACGGGTTGAGCTGTCGGGGGAGTGTGACTAACGACTCCGGGACGGGACAAGACTTCGTCGTCGAGTCCGGGACCTTCTTCGAGCTGTATAATTTCCCTAACGACCCGATCTCGACCTTGGGCGAGCAGGTAACGTTTACCATGGAAGCGTCCTGCTCCCTCGGCATCGGAACGCAATCTCGATGCGAGCGACCGGTTCGCTCCGGGCGCGCGGTGTAGCCCGGGCCGAGGATGAACGGCAGAAAGAACCGAGCGCTCGCCTCCCGCATCGCGCGGGAATCAGGGCAAATGGTAGACTTCCACCAGCCCTACGCCGGTGCCCCCGTCGTGTCCGGCCACGATCGCGGTGTAGTTACCCGGCGGCACGACGCGCAGGATGGCGGCTTCGTGGGAAGCAGGCGGCGCGAGAAGGGTGGCCTGGATCTCGTCGCGCTGAGTGTCGGCCCAGTTATCGTCGCTTTGCAGGAGCATGCCGTTGCCATCGCGTAACTCGAGGGTCGGATCGGCCAAGACGTTACTGACTCCGTTGCCTGCGAGCGAAGGGCCGAGGGCGCGGACGAGGATCTGGCTCGCTTCAGGGCCGCCGACGATAAAGCCGCCGATCATGACCTGGTCGGCGGTCTGCACAGAACCGCGCGTGCTGATATTAACCAGCCGGGCCGAGCCGCCCTCTTCGAGATCGTATAACTCAGTGAGGCCTACGCCGGTGGAGTTACCCGCACCGCGGACGATCTCGGTGTAGTTACCGGGCGCGAGGGTCGCGAGGATGACTGACTCCCGGGCGTCGGCCGGGCCGAGGTCAGTCGCGCGAATGGCCGCGACCTGTCCGGCGGTGATGATTCCGCCGAGCTGGGTGGTTTGCCAGTTATCGTTGGTCGCCAACAGCGTCCCGGCGCCGTCGCGTAGCTCCAGCGTAGGATCGGCGAGCGCGCCGGCGACATTCTGGCCCGTGAGGGACGGCCCAATCGCGCGGAGGAGGACCTGCTTGCTCCCGCTGCCATTAATAATGAAGCCGCCGATGAGAACCATGTCGCCGGTGCCTACCTCCCCGCGGGTGGAGACATTCAGAAGCGAGCTCGGCGTCGGGCTGGGCGTGGGATCAGGAGAAGGACTCGGCGTCGCGGTCGGAGTAATGCTGGGAGTCGGGGTAACTGTCGGCCTGGGAGTCATCGTCGGCGAAGGTGTCGGCGTCAGTGTAGGTGTCGCGGTCGGGGTGGGCGTGGCCGTGGGAGTCGGCGTCGGCGTCTCACCCACGCTCAGGGCCACTTTGGTGGTGGTGTAGTTACCCGTGCTGTCCGTGACGGTGAGAAGAACGTTATAAACCCCGGCATCCGGGAAGGCTTTCAGCGGGTTTCGCGAGTTGGAAAAGGTTCCGTCGTCGTAGGTCCATTGATAGGAAACGATGGGCGCGCCCGGATCCTTCGCGGTGATGTCGAATTGAAAGCGTGTGCCCGCAGGCCCGCTCGGCGGGTTCGCGGCGACGGTGACCGCAGGGGGATTATGCGTCGGCGCCTTTAAAAACCAGGGCGCGGCCATGGGATCGGTCTTAAAGAAGGCGAGTAACTGGTCGGCAACCTTTTCCGTCCCGGTGTCCGAGGGATGAGTGTAATCTTCCTGATCGAAGTCACTACAAAGCCAGGTAAAACCGTCGGAACGCGGGACCAGGCCATCGGCCCAGAGATAGGGGCCCCAACGCAGGTAGGGCGCGACGACGGGTCCCTTGGCGGGATCGAAGTTCAGGTTCCCCCGGCCATTGATCTGGTCCGCGACGGTCCATTGCGTGGCAAAGCTCGACTCGTAGGCATAAGGCTCGGGGTTGAGCACATTTGGGTAGTCGGTATAGGCGCGATCGCGGCTGGAGATATAGACGATGCGGAGGTTAGGACACATGGCCTTGAGATTACGCAGGATGGTCTCGAGATAGCCTTGCAGGACCTGCGCGTGGAGGGGGAAGTCGCCGATCAGCACAGGATAGGCGATCGCTTCCTCAAACCATGCAACCTGGACCTGTTGCGGAGTGACTCCGGCCTCCTGCAGCCGGGTGCGGAAGTTATCCCACACATCGTCGCTCAAGTCGGCCCATTCAGTCGCGTCCTTGCCGCCTTCGGCGCCGTTCACGATCGTGACGAGGGGACTCTTACTCGGGTCAGCGTCGGCCCGCGGCATGAAGGCGGTCGCGCCGTCGTCATGCCATTCCTGGGTGACGCTCGACATGCCGACAGAGGTGAGGACGATGGTGCCGTTCACGGGGTCGGGGAGGCCGGCAGCGTTCAGCGGCTGGATTTGTCCCGCGGCGGCGAAACCGGCGGCGAGGTGGGCGGGCGGGATGGTATTCTGGCCGCCCGGATAAAGGCCGCCGATAAACCCCTTATAGGTCCCGGTGCCGAGGTCGGGCAAAGGGATGTTACCCGTCTGCGTAAGCGAACAATCAGCGGAAGCCGCCGGCGGATGGAGCAGGGCGGCGGCGAAGGCGAAAAGACATCCGGCGCGGGCCGCGCAGCGAGAATGGAAAAGCATAGGTTTTAAAACGTGATCGCCTGCGGATGACCGGACTCGGAACCGCACCCGTCGGCGCGCGGCCGGGCGGACAACCGCCTGCTGGCAACTGCCGGCCGAAGTGCCGGTAAAGTGGAACGGGAAATCCGCTTAATCAAGGGCGTGCGGCGGCCGAAGCGAAAAATCACGAGGCGGCCTGAGCGGCGGGCGCAAATCCATCCGGAGCGAAGCCGAAGGATCACGTGGGAAGCGAGAAACGATGATGCATAAATGTTTGATTCTTGAGGCGCCTACCGCTGGCCGGACTCGAACCGGCACGGGCCGTTAAGCCCAACGGATTTTAAGTCCGTTGCGTCTGCCATTTCGCCACAGCGGCGGGTGCGGGGCGCAGCTTACGCGCGACGCCCTCGACCCGCCAAGCGGTTTTCCAGATCGGCGGCCATCGGTGCCGTCGCTGCTCAGGCCATGAGGGCTTCATGGCCGGCGTAAGCGGCTTGGCGCTCGGCGTCCCGCTCGATCATGTCCTTGAAGACTTCTTCCCAGCCGCTAGTGCAGGTCGGCTGGGTGAGATCTTCGCGATCGATCACGAGCTTCTTGTAGCGGCGGAATTGGTTCGGGTCCTCGAGGATTTGGAAGAAGCCTTCGAACTTCTTGTAGTTCTCAAAGAAGTCGCCCGAGAGCATGTAATGGCCCGCGGCCATCGCGTTCTCGTGGTCCTTGTGCGACCGGCCGTCCGCGCCGGCCTGCGCCCAGGTGAGGCTGTGCGGGTTGTAGAAAAGCTTGATCATCCGATGGACGAAATTGTAGGCGCCGGTGATCTGTTGGTAGGCGAGCGTCATCGCTTCCTGGCCGCTCGCGGTTTCGCCACTGAGCTGCTGATGGATCGCCTTGGCGACGAGCGATGAGCTCTTGATCGAAAGAAAAACGCCGCTCGAGAAAATCGGATCGATAAACCCGCGGGCGTCTCCGACCATCGCGTAGTTCGAGCCGTAGTGGTTCTTGATCTCGTAGGAGTAGTTCCCATTGATCTGCATCGGCATGAGCATCTCGGCTCCTTCGAGCAGACCCCGCGACGAACCTGGAGTTTCCGAGTTCCTGCAAAGCGAGGTCGTGCTTCCAATCTTCCGACCCATTCTCCCGGAGTTTCTTCGATTGCTCTTTGATGTAGGAATTCTGCGCGACGAAGCCGGCCGTGATCCGGTTTTCGCCGAGCGGGAAAACCCAGATCCAACCCTTCTGCTCGAGGCCCATGTAGATGATGATGGAGAGACCGTCCTCGAGGCCGCCGGCCAGTTTCACGTTCCCCCAATGGGACCAAATCGCGGTGCGATCGAGCTCTTCGCGCGGGGTGCGCCAGCCGTTCTTCGCGCCGATGAAAGCGTCGCGGCCACTGGCGTCGAGGAGGAAGCGCGCGGTGTGCGTTTCCTTTTCGCCAGCGGGGTTCAGCGTCGTCACGCTAACCCGATCGCTGGCACTCGTGATGTCGGCTTCGACGACGGCTGTCTCCTCCCGCACGTCGACGCCAGTTTTCGCGGCGTTCTTCAGCAGGATGTGATCGAACTCGCCGCGGAGCACCTGAAACGAGAGGTGCGTCTCGTCCTTGATCACGTGATCGAAGCACCAGGTGGTGGAGACATTCCCGTCGCGATCGATAAAGCGCACGCCCGGTTTGCGGACGAAATTTTTCTTTAGCTCATCGATCACGCCGAGATCCTCCAGGAGCGTGTAGCAGAAAGGCAGGAGCGATTCGCCCACATGCTCACGCGGGAATTTTTGCCGTTCCAGGAGGAGAACGCGATGCCCGTGGCGGGCAAGCCAGGTGGCGGCGGACGAGCCCGCCGGCCCGCCTCCGATGACGACGACGTCGTGTGTGTTTGCTTGGTTCATAAAGAGAAGACGGCCGGAACGTTTGACCGGCTCTTCTTTCGACCGGCGCGGCCGGCAAGTGGTTACACGCCAGAGAGCGAAAGAATCCCTCCAGCCGATGGAATTTGTAAGTGAAACCAGTTTGAACCTCGCGCGGTCTGGCTTACATGGATGCAATGCTAAATACTGACGTACTCATCATCGGTGGGGGGCCCGGCGGCTCTGCGGCTGCCATGTTTCTACTGCGACAAGGGATCACCCCGATCATCCTCGAAGGCGAAGATTTCCCGCGTTTTCACATTGGCGAGTCCCTGACCGGAGAATCAGCTCAAGTGCTGCGCCGGCTCGGACTTGAGGACGAAATGGTCAAGCGCGAATACCCGATCAAACACGGGGTGAAGGTCTACGGCGCCACGGCGACGACGACCTGGTATGTGAAGGTTTCGTCGCGCGACAAGGATTGGAATTTGTACGACAACATCACCTGGCAGGTGCGCCGGAGCGATTTCGACAAGATGATGCAGGACGAAGCGGTCAAGCGCGGCGCGAAGCTGATGAAAGGCACCGCGACCAAGGCGCTCGTCGATGACGACGGCACGATGCGTGGGGTCAAAGTGCGCTGGCCTGATGGCACGACAGACGAGATCCACGCGAAGGTGACGCTCGATTGCTCCGGTCAGGCGACGTTCCTTGCAAATCAGAAGGTGACCGGCCCGAAATACGTCGGCAGCTACGACAAGCAGGTCGCTTTTTTCACCCACCTCAAGGGCGCGATCCGCGACACCGGCACCTCAGGTCCAGACGCGAAGGACAACACGCTCATCCTTTATCATCACAAGTTTCACTGGGCCTGGTTCATCCCGGTCGACAAGGACACGGTCAGCGTCGGGATGGTCACGCCGCGCGCCGATTTCCTCGCGAAGAAGCAGACGCCGGAGGAATTCTTCAAGTCGGATATTTACTCGATCAATCCCGAGCTGGAACGCCGACTGCCGACGCTCGATCTCGCAGAAAAGGTCCACGTGGTGCCGAATTACTCGTATCAGGTGCGCGGGTTTACCGGCAAAGGCTTTATCTGCATCGGTGATTCGCACCGGTTCATCGATCCGATTTTCTCCTTCGGCGTAACGGTGACGATGCGCGAGGCCGAGCTGGCTGCGCCGTTGATTCGCGATTTCCTCGACGGGAAATTGCCGAAGGAAGGAAACCCCTTCAAGGAACACGAGATCGCCTGCGAGAAAGGCATCGATAACCTCGAGGACATGATCGACCTCTTCTGGGAACAGCCGTTCGCTTTCGCGACCTTCGTCCATTCTCGCTACCAGGAAGAGATGACCGACGCCTTCGCCGGCCGCATCTACGAATCGGAACACCAGCCCTCGAACGCGATCATGGCCTTCCGCAAAATGCTCAAGCGCGAGCGGACCTACGACGAGGACGATTACTCGGTGCCGATCGGTTCGCGTTACCACGAAGAGCGGGCGGCGCTCTGGGAACCGGAATCGCCGGTCAAGACGACGGAAGAGTGGATCGCGAAAGGCCGCGGAGAAACGGTCGCCAGCTAGGGGCAGAATATGGAAAACATACCGTCGAAACTGAAAGAATACCTCGATGCGGCACGGGCTCCTTTGCCGCCGATCAGTGATCCGGACGAACCGCTGCAGATAGACTCGTTAGGCCTGATCCGCCTCGTCGCTTTCATGGAAAGCGATTTGGGGATTCGCGTCGAAGACGATGAACTGCTCGCGGAAAACTTCGCCACGCTGCGCGCGCTGAGCAACCTGCTGGCCGCCAAGACCTCGACGAACCCCGCGGTGCAAAACGCCTGACACGCCCAAAGTCCGGGCTTGCTTAGGTGCCTGAAACCGTGGCGGCCTGCCTGCGGGCTTCGCGCGCTGCCCGGCGGATCGTCGCGCCCTTCTCGCGGATGTTTTCTTCGTGATGATAGCGCTCTCGCGCGCTGAGAATACCGGCGCGCCCGAGGTAGCCGACCACTTTCCGCGGCGCGCCCCGCTCCACGACGGGTAGGCGGCCGATGTCGTGCTGGAGAAGCTTCGCAGTCACGTCGTAAAGCGTCTCGTCGGGATAGGCGACCACCAGATCGCTTCGGCCCGCTTCCAGAACGGTGAGCGCAGGGCCCGCTCCGCGGCCGAAGGCGCGCACGACGTCACCGCGCGTGATGATTCCCGCCAATTCGCCCGCGGCGTCGACGAGCATCGTTCCCTGGTGCGAGCAGATCGTCGGATCGCCACTCGCCACCTGGGCGGAATAGCGTGAGAGCAGCGTTTCTGCCGACAGCACCGTGAAGTCACGATCCATCACGTCGCCGACGCGGATGAGCTCGAAGAGATCGACGCTGTATTCGCGCGCGATGTGCTGGCCGCGGCGCGCGAGCTTTTCGGTCAGGATGGAGCGCCGCATCATGAGAACGGTCACGCCCAGAGCCGCGACCGAGCCGCAAAGCAAGGCCGGCAGCGCGTTGAAATCGGCGGTCAGTTCGAGCATGAAAAACATTCCGGTGAGCGGCGAACGCATCGTGCCACCCATCATCCCAGCCATCGCGACCATCGCCCAGAGTCCGGGATCACCGGCCGGCAACCATTGCCCAACGAAGGCACCGAGCGCGCCGCCGATGATGAGCAAGGGCGCGAGCACGCCGCCGGAAGTGCCCGAGCCTAACGAAATCGACCAGACGACGGCCTTCGAGCGAGGAGCGAAAGCACGGCCACGCCGACAATGTTGCCCTTGAGCAGGCCATCGATCAGGTAATAACCAACCCCAAGCACGCGCGGATCGAACCAGCCGCCGAGACCGACAAAGAGCGCGCCGATCGCCGGCCACCACATCCAGTGGATCGGCAGCTTGTGAAAAATATCTTCGCAGAAATAAACCAGCCCCGTGAGCAGGCCCGATCCAAAACCGGCGAGAATCCCGATGACGACCGCGCCCAGGATCACCGCCGCCCCGAGTGTCGCGTGCGGATGAATCGGGAAAATCGGGCCCGCACCTAGCAATGGCACGCGGAGAAGCGTCGCCACCATCGAGGCGACCGCGACCGGAATGAAACTGCGCGGTTTCCATTCGAAGAGCAGCAACTCCACCGCCAGCAAGGTCGCCGCGATCGGCGTCGAGAAAACCGCCGCCATGCCGCCGCCGCGCCCGCCACGAGCAACGTCTTCCGTTCCGCCGCGGTGAGATGAAAAAGCTGGGCGATGATCGAGCCAAGGCGCCGCCGGTCATGATGATCGGCCCTTCCGCGCCGAACGGTCCGCCGGTCCCGATCGAGATCGCCGATGAGATCGGCTTCAGGAGCGCCACTTTTGGCTCGACCATGCTCCGGCCGAGCAGGATGGCTTCGAGTGCTTCCGGGATGCCGTGCCCCCGGATTTTTTCCGAGCCGTAGCGCGCCATCAATCCGATGATGAGCGCGCCGACCACGGGCGCCGCGATGATCCAAGGCCCGAGATGATGTCCATCCAAGGGCGGTAGTTGATCGCCGAAGCGTTGAAAGAAAACGAAATTTGTGATCTCGGCGATCAGCCAGAGAAGCGCCTTCGCCACGAGCGCGCTGACTACGCCCACCGGGATCGCGAGGCCAACGAGGACGAGCATCCGGGAATCCGTCCGGAAATCCCGCAGCAGCACATGGACTTCGTTGCCTTTTCTCGCCGGTTCGGAACGCGGGGTCGCTGGTTGCATCAAATGATGATCCCCGTGCCTCTGCTGAATTCAAGTGCCCGTGCCATCGCCTAACGAAAGTAGTTGCGCTGTTTTTCGCTGATCGGGTGCGCGAGCCGCTCGAGCACGAGGAGCATGTCTTCCCAGACTTTGCGCTTCTCGGTGTTGTTCTGATTTCGAAGCAAATACGAGGGGTGATAAGTGATCATCAGCGGCGTCTCGCGGTAGCTGTGCCAGCGACCGCGCAGCCGGCCCATCGGTTCGTTGAGCTCGAGCAGGCCGGCCACGGCCGTAGAGCCGAGCGCCACGAGCACGCGCGGCTGGATGATTTCGATCTGCTCGACGAGGTAGGGGAGGCAGGTCGCCATTTCCTCAGGCGTGGGCGGCCGGTTGCCGGCGGACTTGCCGGGCGTGTCGGGGCGGCATTTCAGGATATTCGCGATGTAAACGTCTTCGCGGGCGAGGCCCATTGCGGCGATGATTTTCGTGAGGAGCTGTCCGGCCCGGCCGACGAACGGTTCCCCGAGCCGATCTTCATCCGCGCCGGGCGCTTCGCCGATGAACATGAGCTCGGCGTCGACGTTACCAACCCCAAAAACGGTCTGGGTGCGCGAGCTGGCGAGATGCGGGCAACGAACGCAGACCGCGACGCGCGCCTGGAGCGGAGCGAGCCGTTCCGCTTTGCCTCCCGCCGCCGCCGTCGCAACCGCTGGAGTCGTTAGGCCGAGCCGCTCCAGAGCATCGCGTCGCGCGCGCGGTGGATGATCGCTCTCGCGCTGGATGCGCCCGAGCGCGCTCAGGACGGAATCAAGGGCGCTCGTGAATTCGTTCATCGTGCCGCTCACTTTGAAGATTTTGCGCGGGCCGGCAATCCCTTTGATGGTGCGGCCGATGGGCGAACGGCTGAGCGACTACGATTTCGATTTACCGGAGGAGTTGATCGCTTCGCGCCCGCTCCCGCGGCGGGAAGATGCGCGCATGATGGTGATCGATCGTGCGTCGGAAACGATCGCGCACCGGCGTTTCGCGGAGCTGCCGGAGTTCGTTAGGCCGGGCGATCTCCTGGTCTTGAACGACACCCGGGTATTGCCGGCCCGGCGGTTCTCCGATGACGGGGCGATCGAATTCCTGTTTCTCGAGGCGATCGACGCGCAGAGCTGGCGCTGTCTCGTCAAACCCGGCCGCAAGATGCGGGTCGGGGACGCAACGGTGGTCGATGGAGTGACGGGCCGGGTCGAGAAGATTTTCGAGGAAGGCGAGCGACTCGTTAGGTTTGAGCGGGCGCTCGATCCGTACGCCGGCGGGGAAATCCCGCTGCCGCCGTACCTCGGCCGGGCGGCGGATGCGGAGGATACGACCCGCTACCAAACCGTGTTTGCGAACGCCCCCGGAGCCGTCGCGGCGCCGACCGCCGGTCTGCATTTCACGCCGGAGATCCTCGCACGATTACCGCACACTTTCGTGACGCTCCACGTCGGCACCGGCACTTTTCGGCCCGTGCAAGGCGAGACGATCGCGGAGCATCGCATGCACGCCGAGCGCTTCGTGATCAACTCGCAAAGCGCGGCAGCGATGAACGCCGCGGAGCGGCTTTTCGCGGTCGGGACGACCTCGGTGCGAGTGCTGGAATCAGCCGCGTCGCCTAACGGAAAGCTGGCGGCGCAGGAAGGCTCGACCGACATCTTCATTTATCCGCCGTACCAGTTTCGCGCGGTCGATCGGCTGCTCACAAACTTCCATCTCCCACGCTCCACTTTACTCCTGCTGGTGAGCGCGTTTGCGGGCCGCGAATTGATCCTGCGCGCCTACGCCGAGGCGGTGCGGGAATGTTATCGCTTCTACAGCTACGGCGACTGCATGCTGATCCTGTAGCGCGGGTCTCCGGCCCGCGAAATCCTCGGGACGCGGGTTAGGGACCCGCGCTACATTCGCGGCGATGGAAACTTCTGAGACTCCGCAAGGCGAGCTCGTCATCCGCACGATCGCGATGCCGGCGGATACGAATCCCAATGGCGACATTTTCGGCGGCTGGCTGATGTCGCAGATGGATCTGGGCAGCGGCATTCTCGCCTCGAAAATGGCCAAGACCCGTGTCGTGACTGTGGCGGTCGAAGGAATGTCCTTTCTCGCGCCGGTCCGCGTTGGCGATACGGTCGCCTGTTATGCGCGAGTCGAGTCGGTCGGCCGCACCTCGATGAAAATCCCGGTCGAAGTCTGGGTCCAACGCTACATGCGGACCGAGCAGGAGCTGGTCACGCGCGCGGTTTTCACCTACGTCGCGGTCGATCCCTCGGGTCGGCCGGTGCCGGTCGAGCGCCCGTAAATCTACGGGACGTTCTCGGCGACTGCCTGAGGTCCGCTGCTGGTGGCCTCGACCGGTTCGCTCACTTCGGCGGGCTCGTTGTTCACCGGCATCTGCGGTTTGCTCGATGCAAACATCCGCTGCTGTTTCACCCGGCCTTTGCTTTGTTTGTTGACGTAGCGCGCGTAGGCGGCCTGCTGACGGCCGCTGGAGGTGAGCATCGAACAGCCGGGCAGGAGCAGCGCGGCGAGGAGCAGGACGAGGAGACGGTTTGGGAGATTCATGGGTGATCGTTAGGTAAAGGCGAGGCTGCGGTTGGTCTGCGGAGTTTCGAGGGTGAAAAGGTCGGTGCGGATCATTTCGTCGACGACCTTGTAGATTTTCAGGTCGCAAAATTCACCTTCGCGGGAGAGATCGTGGAGGGCGATCGGCCGGCTGTAGGCGAGCTGCCAGATCGCTTCTGCGACAGGACGCAGATCGGCGAGCTCGGGCTTTTCCCAGGAGAGATTCACCTGCTTGCGCCGGAGCAGGGAGGCACTATCGCGCAGACGCTTGCGCAGATCGTCGAACTCGTCGCGC
Organism: uncultured Verrucomicrobiae bacterium; assembly: GCA_963831805.1. GTDB lineage: Bacteria > Verrucomicrobiota > Verrucomicrobiia > Chthoniobacterales > UBA10450 > Palsa-1392. The sequence continues at coordinate 160,892 of CAWHRN010000007.1, forward strand.
ATGTGGATCGCGCTGATCAGGATCTCATCCGCTTGCCGGGCGAGCGCGCCGCCCGCGTCGCCGTCCTCGCGATGCTCCGCGCCGTTGGCGAAGGAGAAAGTCGCCGCCTGATCATCGTGCAGGAAAAGCTGCCAGAACGCCTCCTCGCCGGTGAGATTCGCAAAGCGTCCCCAACGCGGCGTCCCGCAGTCGAAAAAGAATTCGGAGATCTTCTCGCCCCGGTCGTTCGCGATCGTGAGCCGCCCGGTTTGTTTCGAATGCAGGATCGTCTGGTAAATCGTGACGACGTCGAAATTGGCCAGGCTGCCGGTGAGCTCGAGCGCGGTTGAATGCGACCGGATCAGCTCCGAGGTCTGGAAAAGCCGGGTCGCCAATTTCTCCGAGAGAAAAAGAAAGAACGACGGCACCCGGCGCATCAGCTCGGGAAAATCGCTCCGGCGGAAACATTGCACGCTCAGGTCGGCGCGCGCCTTTGCGGAGTGATCCCGCGGCAGGCTCATGAGCGCGCCGGTCGCGCCAAAGAGGTCGCCGCGCGAGAGCACGGTCGCCGGCACCCCCGGGAGTCGGTTGGCGGGGACCAGCTCCGCGACCCCGCGATTGATGATGTAAAGCTCCTCGGCTTCCGCGCCCGCGGCATAAATCAAATCGCCCTCCTGGAAGTGGCGCACCTGCGAAAGCGCGCCCACCGCCTTCAACTCGATGAGCTGGAGCGATCTGCAATAGGCAAAGAAATCCCGCTGCGTCACACGATTTGGAAAGCAAGAGTCGTGCAGAGCAGCCGGGGGATTTCGGGACAAACTCGCGCCGACTGCCGCCTTGCAAGCGACCCGCGGCGGTTCATCCTGTGCCATGCCCGGGCTGGCTTATCTTTTCGAGCGGTTTCCCTCGTTTACCCAGACGTTTTGTTACCGCGAAATCGCGGAGCTCCGCCGGCAAGGCGTCGAGCCGGCGATCTTCTCGGTCCGCCGCCCGAAAGACGAGCCGCCGCAGGATTGGGACCCGGCGATCGCGGCCGCGGTGACCTATTTGCCGGATGACGAGGCGCTGGTGAAAGAGGTCGACCGCGCCCTGCGCAAGAGGCAACTGCCGGAGGCGGTCGCGCGGGAGATCAAAGCCTGGGGCCGGAAAAGCGATTTCCTGCGGCTCTATCAGGCGGCCTGGCTCGGCCCGCGGCTCGAGCAGCTCGGAGTGCGCCACCTCCATGCGCATTTCGCCGGGCTGGCTGCGCGGACCGCTTACTGGATTGAGCGTTTCTTCGGAATCGGCTTCAGTTTCACGGCGCACGCAAACGACATTTTCGCCCCGAAGCCGTTTGAGATTTCGTTAGGCAAATTAATCGACACGGCGCGCGCGGTGGTGACGGTGAGCGATTTCGGCGTCGCCTGGCTGCGGGAAAAATTTCCAGCCGACGCGGCGAAGTTTCACCGCATCTATAACGGAATCGACCTCGCACGCTTCGCGCCGGCGACGTTCGCGAGCAAGCCGCCGGCGATTATTTCCGTCGGCCGGCTGATCGAGAAAAAAGGCTTCGGCGATCTGATCGAAGCCTGCCGGCTCCTCGCCGCGCAGGGAACCGCTTTCCGCGCCGAAATTATCGGCGAAGGCCCGCTCGAAGCCGACCTGCAAAAGCAGATAGACGCCGCTGGCCTAACGACAAGCGTGATTCTGGCGGGCCCGCTCCCGCAAGCGGAAGTGATTCATCGGCTCGCGCGCAGCGCGGTCTTCGCGCTGCCCTGCGTGCCGGAAACCGGCGGTGGCATGGACAATCTCCCGACCGTCGTGATGGAAGCGATGGCCGCGGGATTACCGGTTGTCTCAACCGCGCTTGCCGGCGTTCCGGAAATGGTCCAGGACGGCATCACGGGCGTTCTCATTCCCGAACACGCCCCAACCGTCCTCGCCGGAACGCTCGCCAGTCTCCTCACCGATAGCGCACGGGCGCGTTCGTTAGGCGAAGCCGGCCGGGCGCGGGCGGCGGAGATTTTTGCGATCGAGCGGAGCGTCCAGGAATTGCGCACGCTCTACGCGGCCTTCGGCGCCTGACGATTCGGTCTTGCGCCGCGTCCGGCGCGAACAGAGTCTTATCACATGAAAATCCGGTCTGTAGCTCTCCTTTTCGCCGCGGTTTTTCTCGCATCCATCCTCGGTGTGCGCGCGGATGAATCCACGTCGTGGATCAACACCTACAACCATTTGCTCGGGAAATACGTTACCTCCGGCGGCGTCCGTTACGCGGCCTGGAAAGCGAATGCCGAAGACATGAAAGCGCTCCAGCAGGTGGTCGACGGCATCGCGCAGGAAAAGATCTCCGGCCTGAGCAAAAAGGAGCAGCTCGCGCATTACATCAACGCCTACAACGCCTGGATCCTGCACGAAGCGCTCGGCAAATATCCGACCAAAAGCGTGAAGGATTTGCTTTTCACATTCTTTACCGGGCAGCGGATCAAGGTCGCAGGTGAGTCGATGAGCTTTAATCATCTCGAGAAGGACATCATCCGGCCGAAGTTTGGCGACCCGCGCGTCCACTTCGCGCTGAATTGCGCGAGCCGCAGTTGTCCGCCGTTGAATCCCGAAGCGTTTCGCGGCGACAAGCTCGACGCGCAACTCGACAAGCTTGCGAGCGCGTTCGTGAATTCGCAGAAAGGCGTGGACTACGAGGCGGGCAAGAAAACCGCCGCGCTCTCCGCGATCTTCGATTGGTACAAGGATGACTTTAAGTCGGCCGGCGGCCCGCTCGCCTTCATCAACAAACGCCGGCATGAACCGTTGCCTAACGACATCAAGATCACCTACCAGACCTACGACTGGTCGCTGAATGAGGTAAAGAATTGAGCGAAGGAAAATGGAGCGCGCGCTGGCGGGCTTTTCGCCAGCCGGTGACGGAGGAAAAAACGCGGGTCCTGAAGGAACGCTGGGATTCGCTTCCGCCCTCGCTCCAGACCGATAACCAGATCGCCGGCCGTCATCTCACGCACTGTGGCTTCACGTTAGGCGCGAGTTATTGCTCGTTTCATTGCACGCATTGTTACCTGCCGAAAAACGCCAACTCGATTCCCATCCCGTCATTCGCGCAGGTGAAGGAACAGATCGACGCGAACCGCCGTTTCCAGGGCCCGGGCGGCGGCTTGCAGATCACCGGCGGCGACGTCGCCGATGCCTACTGGCGAGCAGGCCGGCCTAACGAACTCATCGAGATCGTGAAGTATGCCTATTCTGTCGGCTCGATCCCGATGCTCATGACCCACGGGCAAACGCTGATCGAGCAGCCGGAATTTCTCGAACGCCTCGTGGTCGAGGGCGGCCTGCGCCAGATCTCGGTCCACGTCGACATGACGCAGGCCGGACGACACGGTTATCCGATCGGTCGGATCAAATGCGAAGCCGATCTGCATCCCGTTAGGCAGGCGTTTACCGATCTCGCGAAAAACATCCGCGCGAAGACCGGCGCGACGCTCGAGTACGCGCTCAGTTTCACGGTCACGCGCAAGAACATCGACGATGTGCCCGAAGTGCTCCGCTGGTATCTGGCCGATCCCGAGCGCACGCACATTTGGCGGATGATCAGCTTCCAACCTGAAGCCGACACCGGGCGCACGATCTATTCGCAAAAGCCGATCACGCCGGATGATGTCTGGCAGAAGATTTGCGAAGGCATCGGCCTGCCGTTGCGGCGCGATGTCTCGATATTCGGGCATCCGGATTGCAACAGTTGGGCGTCGCTCCTCGTGGCGCGGCCGTCCGGGAAAATCTTCCCGCTCCTCCCCGACGATCAGAAATTCGACGTATTGTTAGGTGAAGTCCTGCGCAAGATCGGCGGTCTCTCGCTGGTGAACGACGATGCCGGCACGCCGCCGTTTCGATTGTTAGGCGTGCTCGCGCAGCATCCGTTCCTCGCGGCGAAAACGCTTTACCGGCTCTTCCGCTACATGACTTCGCGCAACGCGCCGCCGGAGATCATGCGCTCGCTGCTCCGCGGGCAGGTGCACACCGTCGGGGTGGGGATGCATAACTTCATGGACGCCGCGCAGGTGGCGAACGCGCCTAACGACCCGGTGGTGCAGGCGCGGCTCGACTCCTGTGTTTTCAAGGGCGCGGTGAAACGCAACGGCGAGTGGGAAGCCGTCCCGATGTGCTCCATGAATCAGCAGACCTGGTCGGAAGTCTACGACTCGCGCTTGAGCGATCCCGAGCTGCTGAAAGAACCGCAGGTGCCCACGCGCCAGCCGGAGCCGGCTTTGCCGGTTTAGAGGAACGCGCGCACTTTCGCGACCGCGCGCAGATACACACGATGCGCCCCGCCGCGCCGCAATTCTTCCTGCACCAGGCTCACGGCGTCGCTTTTTCCGGCCGGGATTAACTGCTGCATTTTGCGCCCGCCGGTGCGCCCGAACGTCACCTCCAGCAGGTCCGCGCCTTCTTTGTGCTCGGCCTTGAACTCCGCCGTCGTGCTCCGGACCGCGACCGTGCTGATCGGTTCGCCGGCTTTCTCGGAAAGCGTGACCGCGATCGGTTGCTTCGCGTCTCCGACCGCGCGCTCGAAGCCTAACGAGTCGGCCTCGGCCCGGGTGTTTTCCCACTCGAGCTGCGCCGCGAGCCAGCCGACGAGGAGGAGCGCGGTCGAGCGGTAGCCGGGCGCGTGGGCGATCTCCAGCGCGGTTAATTCCTCGAGATGATGATGCGTCACCGGATGATCGAAAAACTGCGCGAGCGCCAGCCGCAGGTGGACGAGGCGCACCCAGTTGAGATCGCACAGCACGATGCGTTGCCGCGCTTCTTCCTGCGCGGTTTCCACCAGGCTCATTTGCGCGTTGAAATCGCTCCAGTCCTGGCTGTCGTAGATCACGCGATCGACCCAGGCCCAGAGCTGCGGATCCATCGGGCAGGGGAAATCCTCCTGCCACCAGAGCGTGAGCGGCAGGTCGGAATCGAGCTGCGCGAAGACGATGTTCGGGAGGAGCGCGGCGCTTTCCCCTTTCAGCAAAAACGAAAGCTGCTCCGAGCAGATCTGCTTGCTGCCCGCGCGACTGACGTGGCAGTGCGCGCTGACCCAGGCCTGCACTTCGCTTTGTTTCGCCGAAGGCTCGGCCGCGATCACGATCGCGCGGCAGGCATGGTCTTCCGTGATCTCGGAAACGAGCGCGGTGTTCTTGCCTAACGAGTCCGGCGCTTCGCTGTAAACCGCGAGATTGATCAACGACGCGCGGGTCATCGCGCCATCGGATTGCGCCCAAAGTTTCTTCAGCTCGCGATCGATCTGGCCGATCTCGACCGGCATCCCGGCGGACATGGTTTCAGCGGGCGCGGTCACAATCGTTAACCTGTCATCCCGAGTCGCGCAGACGGCGAGGGACCTCGCAAGCGTTTGTCGGTGTCGTTAGGCGTGGTTGGTCGCGCGACGCTTGGGAGATCCCTCGCCGCGCTTCGCCGGCTCGGGATGACAATGTTTCGCCGCGGCTCGTTCATTCTCCCGCTCACAACCGCCTCCACGTCCGCCCATCGCGGGCGAGCAGCTCGTCGGCTTCCTCCGGGCCCCAGGAACCGGCCGGATAAGTCGCCAGCTTCGGCGCGTTTTCTTTGGCGGCCCACGCTTCCTCGACCGTGTCGATGAACGCCCAGGCCTGCTCCACTTCGTCGCGCCGCGCGAAGAGCGTGGCGTCGCCGCTCATCGCGTCGAGGAGGAGGCGCTCGTAGGCTTCCGGGCTGGCTTTGCCGAAGCTCGTGCCGTAGTGGAAATCCATCTTCACCGACTCGATCCGGAAGCTCGTTCCCGGCACTTTCGCCTGCATCCGGAGCGAGATTCCTTCATCCGGCTGAATGCGAATCACGAGCACGTTTTGGTCGAGCGCATCCGACTCGCGATTGAACAGCACCTGCGGCGCCTTCTTGAAGTGCACGGAGATTTCCGTGCCCGATTTCGGCAGCCGTTTCCCGACGCGCACGTAGAACGGCACGTTGGCCCAACGCCAGTTATCGATCCGCAACCGGAGCGCGACATAAGTCTCGGTCTGCGACTCCGGGTTGACGTTGTTCTCCGCGCGATACCCGACCACCGGTTTCCCCGCGATCGCGCCTTCCGCGTACTGCCCGCGGACCACGTCGCAGCCCACCTCATCGAGCTGGAAACGCCGGAGCGACTTCACCACCTTCACCTTTTCATCGCGAATGCTATCGGCGCCGAGATCGGTCGGCGGCTCCATCGCGACCAGGCAGAGAAGCTGGAGCAGGTGATTCTGCACCATGTCGCGGAGCGCACCCGCGCCTTCGTAGTAACCGGCGCGATTCTCCACGCCCAGCGTTTCCGCGGCCGTGATCTGGACGTGATCGATGTTATGCGCGTTCCAGAGCGGCTCGAAAATCGCATTCGCGAAACGCAGCACCAGGATGTTCTGCGCCGTTTCCTTGCCGAGGAAGTGATCGATCCGGTAAGTCTGGTTCTCCGCGAAAGCCCGCTGCACCACGCCGTTCAGATGCCGCGCCGAAGCGAGATCCGTCCCGAACGGCTTCTCCAGAATCACCCGCGCCCAGCTCCCTTCGCGCGCCTTGTTCAGGCCCGCCTTTTGCAGGTTCTCGATGATCGTCTCGAATTGATCCGGCGCGGCCGCGAAATAGAAGAGCCGGTTCCCGCGCGTCCCGCTCTCCTCGTCGAGTTTATCGAGCCGCTCGGCGAGAGTCTTGTAGCCGGCTTCGTCGCCAAACTCACTCTGGTGATAATAGAGCGCCTTCGCGAAACCATCCCAGATCTCGTCGCGCACCGTCTGCCGCGAGAACTTTCTCGTCGCCTCCTCCATCTCCTTGCGGAACTCGTCATCCGTCTTCGGCCGGCGGGCGAAACCGATCACCGCCACGGCCGGCGGGAGCTCGCCGTCGGCGGCGATATTATAGAGCGCCGGTACCAGCTTGCGGTGCGTCAGGTCGCCGGTGGCGCCGAAGATGACCACGGCGCACGGCTGCGGCATCGCCTTATTGGCAAGCCCTTCGCGCAAGGGATTGGGCTGGGACTTTTCCTTCATAGTTTTGGTTTCGATCGCGCAGCAACTTAGACAGAATCCCGCGAGAGCGTTAAGCGAAAAGTTTTCCCGGCGCGCGGCGGCCTGGGCCCGGTCGCCAAAGTCTCCGCCGCTCGCCCGCGCCCGTCCCGACGCATCGCGGCAAACCTCGCCCGCTCGCGACTTTCGTCTTGCCGTCGGCCGGCCGGATTTTGGAGAATGCCGCCATGGACAAAAAAGATGAAATCGAAAAAGTCCTCCGGCAGGACTTACCAATCGGGACGCCGGTCACTGAGTCCACGATCGAAAAAATAACCCAGGACCTCGCCAAGAGCGTGGACTGGGGGGATGGGAAAGATTCCCGGCCCGTGCTGGATGAGAGCGTTGATTGGAGCGACGGAAAGGATCGATAACCGACTTGGCCGAGACGAACGAGCAAACGGCGGCACGGTGCCAGGATGAAGTGCTTCGGCTCAAGGGCCTTTACGTCGCCGCGAAGAACGCTTTCGAGGATAGCCGGCTTGCAGAAGATCCGTTAGAAGTTCAACGAAAACTTTTTCGCGCTCTCCACGAAGCCGCGACCGCCGCCTTTAATTCCGTCGAGCAATGCATTGTCCAGAGCGACCTCCTCGGGGCCAACCGGGGCGACCTCTGGGCCAACGACCTCGCTAACACTGCGCTCAATACCCTTGATCACATCGCCTATCGTTACCCGCGCCTCTGGGAGAACGCCGACCGCCTCGGCCTCTCGCGTCCCACCCCGGCGCGCAACGCCTTCTTCGCGATGGAGTGCTCGGCCAAAGCCTATCTTCCCGCCGAGGCCGATGTTCTGGCCGACAAGTTCGAGAAACTCGGCCTTCCTACCGGCGGCTTCCGGAATCCTACACCTATGAATACAAGATACAAAAACTGGGAAAGAATCGTCATGGTCATCACCGCGATCGCCTTTGTCCTCATCATGCTCGCGATCGGGATCTTCGTCAGGGATCTGAATAACTTTAATATCTTTCTCTTTCGCACAGTCCTGGCCTTAGTCGGCGGAGCCTTTGCCGGCGTCTTCATTCCCGGCTTGCTCCGCGTCCGGCACGAGGGCGCCCGGTTTGGCATTACCGCCATGGGAGCTGCGGCATTCTTCGTTATCATCTTCTTCTTTAACCCGCCCGCGCTGGTCAGGCAGACCGTCGAAGTAAACAGCCCGCCGGCCACGGCCACGCCCGCGCCGACGCCTTAGATCGTCCCGGAGCAATCTTACCGGGGGAAGCAAGCCCGGACCCCCGGCGCGCCCGGAAAAGACAAAAGCCGTGGCGAAAGAACCCTCGCCACGGCTTTGTCGTCAGGTAGCTCCACTGGGTGGAGCGGCTAACTCTGTCGCTCCAGACCTAGATCGCCATCTTACACGCCGGCATCGACCAGTCACTGGAGCCCTTGGCGCCATTGGCGCGCATGCGAAACCAATACACTGTTCCCGGAGTCAGACCCGGCACCACGGTGCCGCGCGCCTTGGTCGTAAGCGGGAGATCTATCCAGGGGCCGTCCGCGCTCAGCGCCGACTGCACGGAGAAGTTGCGCACGTTGCGCCCACCCTTGCAGCGCAGGATCAATTCTCCGCTCAGTTTGCCGAAGGCCGCTCGCAGGTTCGCCGGGACCGCCGGGATTTCCGACGGAGTCGAGGCCCGGCGCAGGTGGAAACCACATTGCAGGATGAGCAGGCGATCGCCGTTTGCCACGGAATCGATGAAGCTGGCCCATTGGCGCATCTGGTTGACCGAGAACTGATGCGCGATGTTGCGCACCATCACCTCCATCTTGCCGCCGTTCTTCGCCGTATTGTTCTTCGCGATGAGATCATCCAGCCCCTGCTGCACATCGGCGATGGGAGGTTTGATCGCCGTCATCGGCGTCACGTCGGGGACACACGTGAGGGAATTGGCCGTGAAACTAATGAAGTCAGGGACATTATAAGTGGCGAATTCCTTCGAAGTGATCGGTAGGAATGAACCGTCGTAACTGCTGTTGCTTTCAACAACCATATTTGTTTGTTTCTTCTCGTCACGCGGGTCTTAGCCGCGGCGGAATCGTTCAAGTGTTATGAACCAGTCACTCCGCACGTAGAGATAGAGCTATTGGCGTGCCCATATCACAGGTGACCGCAAAAAATTTCGCAATTATTTTGCCCCGCGGCGAAATTGCTTCTTAGAATCTGAATTTGTGAGACTTACTCCGCCTCAGCCTCGCCATCGTTAGGCACTTTTCGGCCAAATACCGGCTCTCTGGCACGAATGAACAGCCCGCAGCCTCGAAATATGCCTTCGAAATGGCGGCACGACACGGTCGTGTCGCGCCGTGACTCTATCGTGTCAACAGCGCAAGTCCATGGTCTCACCTCATGAGATCATCGTCTCGCGCCCCGAGGCTTTGCCGTCGCGACGCAAGCCCATCGTCTCGGGCGAAAACAGAATCGTCTCGCGACGTGACGCTCTGATATCGCGTCCCGAGGCAACCGCCTGGCCACGCGAAGGTATCGCGTCACGTGACGAGATCAGAGCCTCAGGTCATGAGGCGATTGCGTCACCTCACGAGCTTACTCGGTCGCGAGGCGAGACTCTCGTCTCCTGCCTTGAGCCAGTCGCCTCACGGGACAAGTCGGCTGCCTCACGCCGGGAGGCGATGGACTTGCGAGGCGAACCTTGGGTTCAAGCGACTCCGCCGGGCTCCGGCTCTGTTATAGAGAGAATCTCGCGCGCGGCCTGATGTCTGAGCTTCTCTAGCGATGCTCTTTTTCGCTGTCGCGCGCCTCTTCGTCCCGACCGTCCTGCGAGCCGAGTGGAGTTGGCCGGCTTTGTCGCGAAACTGTCAACCTCCTGATCTTTCGCCTCAGAGCGGAAGATGGGGGCTCAGACCTCGCTATCAACACTCGCGCTTGAACGAGTCACTTCCGGAATCCCGAGATCCTTTAGATAGCTGAAAGTTGAGTCGTAGTAATCGTGTGAGCGAGTCGGGTCTTGGGTGTCTCCGGGTGGAACGAAAACGACCATGCCCTGCCGCGCGCGGGTCAGTAGCACGCGATATGCGTTGCGGAGATAGTTGCGGTTCTCCGCGTTGGAGATGTTGCACCAGCGGCTTCCACGGAAATCATGATAATTCCAGTTCGAGCCGTTGAAACGGAAGTCGCCGTCCCAATTCACGCAGACCCAGTCGAGTTCTAGGCCTTGCACTTGGAATTCTGTGGCGGCGTCTTCGAGGTAGTAGCTGGAGCGCGTATCCTCTTTTCCATTCAGGAAGTAGTGCACAGGATCAACCGAGACCCGGATATCAATGGCGTGTGGCTTTAACCGCATCGCTTTAGACGAAGCGACCAATCCGTAACGTTCGCTTCCTCGCGCGTGTGACCGAACCCATTTCTTTGCTGAATCCAGATCCCTCGTGATCGCTAGGGGATAGCGGCGTCGTAATTCGCCAAACGCTCGTCGGGCCTTTTCTCGGTCGCAATCCAGGAGTGCCTTTACAAACTCCGATACGTTTTCGGCGCGGAAGGACCTCATGGAGACCGAAAGGTGAAGCGAATCGTCGAAGTTTGTGAGCGGACGTTCTCTCACGACTTCAAGAGCACGGCCCGCGGCATACTCGCTATCCGTCAGCCTGGAGGAAATAAACATCTCCCAGTTTGAAAACCGACGCTTCACAGCCTCAAGCCATTCGTCGATTCCCGCCTCCCCGATATTGATCTCCTGACCACCGCCGACCAGACAAACAATCACCGCCCAGTCGGTACGGCGATCCATGTACTCGATAAGAAATTCTGGTTCCGACTTCGAGAAGCCTGCCTTCCCTTTTTTCCGCCGCATGAAACTCGCGGTCTGTCTCAGGTTCCAAGCCCGCTGCGCTTCGTCGAAGACGACGACGTGTTCGATAGGTGGACCATGATCGACCAGGGCGTCGTCCCTAAAGTTGTGAACGTTTTGGATGAAGGCTTTAACACTTTCGCCGACCTCGCTCTTCCGGACCTTTTTACCCTCCTCTCTTCGGCGACTAACCTCGTCGCGCGTGAGAGCTTCTCGGAGCACCGCGACGAGTGGCCCATTGCCGGAAAGGAAAACCGCGTGAGTTGGTTGATCGGCTTCACGCCGGGTCGCGAGGTTTAGTCCGACGAGCGTCTTACCGGCTCCGGGCACTCCCGTGACAAAGCAGATCCGCTTTAGTCCCTTCCTCTGCGCCTCCTCAACGAGCTCCTCAATTCTTCGCGAAGTGACGCGGAGGTTTTTTTTGCCGGCGTCGAAGGTCTCGATCGCCTCCACTGAATGGTGTGCGTAAAGCGAGCGAGCCGCTTCTACGATAGTAGGCGTCGGATGATATGGCGCCGTCGACCACTTCGCGGCATCGACAGTTTCGCCGTCGATTGTCGCGACCGCGGAGTCAACGGCATGACGGAAGTTTGCTGTCGCGACAACGATGGGGCGATAAAGCTGATCAGGATCACTTTGCAAAGTGATCGGGGGAGATTCAGTCGCCTCGGTAGCAACGAGAATCGGAACAATCGAGGCGTGGTGACTCGCTTCATGGAAATTTTTCAGATCCAAGCCGTAATCCCAAACTTGGTCAATCGACGACCTATCAAACGCGCTCTCCCCGACCTTGAACTCGACCGCGAAGACAACCGGACCGCTGACGAGCACGACATCGATCCGTCGCCCCATCCGGGGGATGTTGAACTCGAAGAAGATCGACCCAGAAAGGTCGGTTAGGCTCGACTTGAGAAACGCGATCTCTCCCAGCCAAGCGTCCCGTTGTGTCGGTAGGATTGCGAACTGGGAATTGGTCGTCAGCTGCCCGACCACTTCTTCAGGAGACTGGCTGAGAAACTCCCCTATGGAAGCTCCATACCAATAACGAAGCGAGACTTCTTTTCGTTGGTTTGGTACGGCTGAGATCCCCACGCGAGGGGAGTGAAACAAAATCCGCGCATCTTGACCAGGTTGAGTTGCGCGTCGCTGCTAGAAATTGGGAACTGAAGCTCGCGCCTTCTGATCTTTCGCGGCTTTTCGCTGCGTTTCAAATTCGCGAGCAGCCGGCAACTCCAGGCGCACAACCAGGCGACCGCGGACGGAGAGAACCGCTCCGTCACTTCGCTGCCACATCTTCCATCCCATCCTCTCGAAGGTGACTGCTTCGCCAGCTTTCGCTAAGCCTTTATTTGGTGAATCGGGATTGTTATAGGGGATGTGTCTCCAAGACATGCCGGATGGGGTGTTCGCCGAGACAATTGCCTGCAACTCGTAATCTTGGATAACCGGCGTGGTCCCTGTTCCAGGCAGTTTCTGAAAGTCCATCCGGACTGCTGGTTGGTCGAGCTCCAAGAAGGCCGCTCGTATCTTCCAACCTTGGTATTCATAGGTGTGATGGATCGCTCCCTCCATCAGTGGAAAGGTCTTGTCGGTGATCTTTGTCACTGGAGAATCGATTGGCCTTCCGTACCGATCAGCAAACTGAATAGGGGTTTCACCAAGTCCAGCTTGAAGGGGCTGGCTGGTAATTAGTAATGCGACAAAAACCAAGCTTCGGAGATTCATTCTCCTCTATCGAGGAAGAGACGTTCCTGCGGACCGCCCGCCTTAACCCTAGGCTCCGAGTGGAACTCCAGTAGACGCCGATGCCTCGACGAAAGACCTGAGCGAAACGCCTCGAATGGGCCGGGGAAAAGTCGAAGCCGAACAAGATCAGCAAGTGGGAGAGGCATCGCTCGACACAACGAGATCGCGGAAGGTTTAGATGTAGTGGCGCTCGTGTCGAGCGCAGAGTTTGGGGTTTTGCGGCCGGCACGGCCGCCGCTGCAGTGATATGGCTACAGCGTCGCGTACGATCGAGCGGGCCGAGTCGTTTGTGACCTTTAGGATTTAGACCTTGGGACCGGCGGCGGGTTGCGATCGGCAAACTGGACCTGGTGCCAATACGGGTAGGGCGAGGGGAGATCGCTGGCGGCATCGAGCTGCGCCACCTGCGCGGCTCGTGAGGTTCCAGCCGATGGCTCCGAGGTTCTGCCGGAGTTGCTCTTCGTTCCGCGCGCCGACGATGACGCTGGCGACGGTGGGACGTTGCAGGAGCCAGTTCAGAGCGATCTGCGGCACGGTCTTGCCGGTTTCCGCCGCCACGGCGTCGATCGCATCGACGACTTTGAAGAGATGTTCTTCCTCGACCTGGGGGCCGGCATTGAAGGCAGCTTTATGGGCGAGGCGGCCCTGGCCGGAAGGCGCGGCGCCGCGGCGGATCTTGCCGGTGAGCCGTCCCCAACCGAGCGGGCTCCAGACGATGGCGCTCACTTTTTGATCCAGGCCGAGCGGCATGAGCTCCCATTCGTAGTCGCGGCCGACGAGCGAGTAATAGGCCTGGTGGGCGACGTGGCGCGCGAGGCCGTATTTCTCCGAGATGGCGAGCGATTTCATGAGGTGCCAGCCGGAGAAATTCGAGCAGCCGATGTAGCGGATTTTCCCGGCGCGCACGAGGTCGTCGAGCGTATGCAGCGCTTCCTCGATCGGAGTGAGCGCATCGAAGGCGTGGAGCTGGAAGAGATCGATGTAATCGGTGCCGAGCCGGCGCAGCGCGGCCTCGACCGCCTGGATGAGGTGCGAGCGCGAAGAGCCGACATCGTTCGGCCCATCGCCGGAGCGGAAGGTCGCCTTCGTGGAGATGAGGAGAGAATCGCGCCGGCCCTTGATGGCCTGGCCGAGGATCTCCTCCGCGAGACCGCCGGAGTAGCCGTCGGCGGAATCGAACATATTGACCCCGGCCTCGAGGCAGATGTCGACGAGCCGGGTCGCCTCCGCGACATCGGTGCTGCCAAAACCGCGAAAGAGATCGCCTTTGCCGCCAAAGGTGCCGGTGCCAAAGCTAAGTGCGGGGATCTTTAAACCTGAGCCGCCGAGTTGTCTGTATTCCATAAGATGAGTGAAGAAAGCTGCGCTCCGACTCTAGCGCGAATCAGCGGGATGATCACCGCAGGCCGCGGATTTGTTTGGCTGTAGTGGCGCTCGTGTCGAGCGCAGAGTTTGCGGTTTTGCGCCCGACACGGGCGCCGCTACAGCGAAGGCGTGGAGTTTGTTTGCGCCCGACATGGGCGTCTCTACAGAGGGAGCGCGGAATCGATCGTTTGCGGCCGGCACGGGCGCCGCTACAGCGGAGAGGAAGAGCTATTGCGGCAGGGGGAATTTCCGCGTGAGCTGTTGCACTTGCTCGCGCACTTTGCCGATGGCGCGTTCGTCTTCTCTCCCGGCCAGGGCTTCGCCGATGAGGTCGGCGATCTCGAGCATCTCTTCTTCTTTCATGCCGCGCGTGGTGACGGCCGGCGTGCCGACGCGGATGCCGCCCGGCTTGAAGATCGGGTCGGTGTCGAACGGGATGCCGTTCTTGTTCACGGTGATGCCGGCGCGATCGAGCGTGTTCTGCGCGTCTTTGCCGTTGATCTCTTTCGGCCGGAGATCGACGAGCATGAGGTGGTTGTCGGTGCCGCCGGAGACGATGCGGAAACCCTGTTTGGCGACGCCGGCGGCGAGGGCCTTGGCGTTCACCACGATCTGGCGCTGGTAGGCCTTGAAACCGGCTGGAGCGCTTCGTGGAAGCAGACGGCCTTGGCGGCGATGACGTGCATGAGCGGGCCGCCCTGGATGCCGGGGAAAACCGGCGAGTCGATCTCCTTGGCGAATTTCTCCTGGCAGATGACGATGCCGCCGCGCGGTCCGCGCAGGCTCTTGTGCGTGGTGGTGGTGACGAAGTGGGCGTGCGGCACCGGGCTCGGGTGCACGCCGCCGGCGACGAGCCCGGCGATGTGCGCCATGTCGACGAAGAGAAGCGCGCCGACGGAGTCGGCGATCTGCGCGCATCCGCGGGAAATCGATGATGCGCGGGTAGGCGGAGGCGCCGGCGGTGATCATCTTCGGGTCGGACTTCCTCGGCCTGCTTCGCGAGCGCGTCGTAGTCGATGTGCTCGGTCTTCTCGCTCACGCCGTAGTGCGATGACTTCGTAGAATTTGCCGGAGAAATTCGCCGGATGGCCGTGGGTGAGATGGCCGCCGTGGGCGAGGTTCATCGTCGAGGATCCGGTCGCCCGGCTTGAGCACCGCGAAAGTAGACGGCCATGTTGGCCTGCGCGCCGCAGTGCGGCTGGACGTTGACGTGGTCGCCGCCGAAAAGCTTGCAGCGCGCGATCGATGGCGAGTTGCTCGACGACGTCGACATTCTCGCAGCCGCCGTACCAGCGTTTCCCGGGATAGCCTTCGGCATACTTGTTCGTGAGGCAGGAGCCCTGCGCTTCCATCACGGCGCGGCTGGTGAAGTTCTCCGAGGCGATCAGCTCGATGTTCTCGCGCTGCCGTTTTTCTCCTCTTCGATCGCGGCGAAGATCTCCGGATCGACCTGGCGAAAGTCCGCCGCCTGACGAGGAGCGCCGAAGCGCCGGCTCCGCCCGTGTTATGTTCCGTTTCTTGAGCCATAGATCCTTTGCTGAATGCAGGCGCGTCCGGGCCGCCGGCATTCCGCGGCAGGGCCAGTTCGGTTTGTTCTACGAACGTGAGCACGCTCGGTAAAGCCTTTTCAATCGCGTCGCGCGCAATCGTCGTAAACGTGGTAACCCATCCCGATCGGGTCGGGCAGATCGCGCCAGACGGTGGCGCCGGGTTCCTCGAATTCGCGGAGCAAAAACATCTTCTCCGCGCGCCTGCGGGAAGAAGCAGGTGAATCGTCTCGAGATGGGAGCCGGTCATGCGCGAAAATGTGCGTCGCGCGCTCGACCAAAGTGGCGGTGAGCGGCTGGCTGCGGAAGCCGCTGATATCGACGCCGCGTTTCCGCAAACCTCGATCGCGTGCATGCTCGGCGGCTGCCCGCGGACGGCGTGGACGCCGGCGGCATCGACCTCGATGTCCTTGCGATTGCCGACGAGACGGCGGAAAAGTCCCAGCGCCATGGGGCTGCGGCAGATGTTGCCGGTGCAGACAAAAAGAACGTGTTTCACAATCAGAAAAGGCGGCGGCGTCGACGCCTTCGCGAAGGTAAAATCAAACGCGACCAAGTCAACGCGATTGGCCTAACGACGACGCGCCGATGAGACAACTCTGGAAAGCTTTTCGTTACCGGCTCGAGGTGCTCGGGCTGCGCTTCCTCGGGGCGCTCATCCCGAAGCTGCCGCGGCCGCTTGTCTATCATCTCGGGCGCGGCCTTGGCACGCTCGCGGCGGCGCTCGATCGCCACGGCCGCGAGACTTCGCTGAGTAATCTGGAGGCGGCTTTTGGCGACCGCTATTCTCGCCGGCGAACGCGAGGTGATCGTGCGCGGGTCTTACCAGCAATTTGCGCGGCACGATGATCGATCTCTTCTGGAGCCCGCGGCTAGACGCGGACAATTTCCGGCGGCTGATCGAGTTCGAGGGACTCGATGATCTCGAGGCGGACGGCGGGGCGGGCGGAAGCCGCACGTTTTCGCCTGCTATCACTACGGGAATTTCGAGTTGCTCAGCCTCGCCTGCGGCTGGGTCGGGATCACGCCGCACATCATCACGCAGGAGTTCAAGAACGCGGCGCTCGATCCGATCTTCAACCATCTCCGCGACGCGCTCCGGCCACCAAATCGTCCCGCGCGACGGCGGCATCGTGCGTCTTTACAAAGCGCTCCGGCGCGGCGGCGAGGTAGCGATCCTCGTCGATCTCGCGCTGCAAATGCATCAACCGACGGTCGCGATCGATTGTTTCGGCTTGCAGACTTCCGTGACCTACGCGCACGCCTGGCTGGCGGAGAAAACCGGCGCGCCGATCGTGCCGGCGCACGCCGAGCCGCTGCCCGGCGGGACGCTACCGGATCGTGTTTCACCCGAAGCTCGAAATCCCGGCCGGGGCGACGCATCAACAGGTGGCGCAGCTTTGCTGGGATTAATTCGAGCCGGTTGTCAGGCGAAATCCGGCGCCCTGGATGTGGATGTATAAATATTGGCGCTACCAGCCGACGAAGGCGGAGCGGGCTTATCCCCGTTACGCGCGACCTTCGCCGCGTTTCGATCAATTAATCGAGGAAAGTCGTTAGGCAAGACAGCCGAGTGGGTCGCGGCAACGGTTGACAAATGCGCCGCGATAAGCTCTTCCAATGGGTAACTATGCGAATCATCTCCCGTCTTTGTTTCCTCGCCGTCCTCGCGGCGTTCGCGCTGCTCACGAGTTGCAGCACGATGGCACCGACCTCCACCGTCTATCACGTCGTGGCGCACAAGCCGCATGATCCGTCGAAGGTGCGTGTCGAGGTCTCGCTCTCGAAACAGAATGTCTATGTGATGGAAGGCGATCGTTGCCTGATGGCCGTCGCGACTTCCGTCGGGGATGAACATCCATCCGACGCCGCAGGGCCACTTCAGGATCTATAACAAGATCGAGCACAAACGTTCCGGCTCTTACGGCTACCGAGTGCAGGGCGAGCACGTCGTGCCGCGGACGCGGGGGCGAACGTGCCCGGACGTTATGTCGGTTATCCGATGGGTTACTGGTGTGAATTCGCGCCGGCTTACGGCTTTCATCAGGGCTTCGTGCATCCGGTGCCGCGCACGCACGGCTGCCTTCGTCTGCATGGCGAAGCCGCGCCGAAGTTCTTCGCGCTCGTGCAAGATCGGCACGCCGGTTTCCATCGCGACGACGCAACCCGAAGACGCGACCATCGGGCCGAAGGTGGAGCGGGTGGATGACTCCAAGGCGCCCGATCCTTCGCCGGCGCTGATGATCACCTCGGGCGGCTTCCAGGAACCGACCGGGCCGCTGCTCGTGGACTAACGAGTTGCGACTCCGACGCGCTCGCCGCCGACATTGCGGGCGTGAGCACGAACCTCATTTCCAGCGGCACGACCGCGCGCAACAAGGTCAACCTGCGCACGCCGGACGTGATGACGGCCGTCCAGGAACAGGTCGAGTCGCATTATCGCAGCGACATCGTGGACAAGGTGCGGCGCGACCGGCGGGATCATCTCAGTCGGCGACATGACCGTGCGGCTGGCGAAGCAATTCGGCTTTTGCTACGGCGTCGAGCGCGCGATCGATCTCGCCTACGCGGCGCGGAAGGTTTTCAAGGATCGCCGGCTCTTCATCGTCGGCGAGATCATTCACAATCCCGGAGGTCAATCGAGCAGATCTCGTCGTTAGGCATCAAGAACCTGACCGGGCACAACAAGCAGGCCGAAATCTCCGATCTTCGACCCGGACGACGTCGTGATCGTTGCCGGCTTTCGGCACGGAGGTGTCGATCCTGCAGCAGATCAAGGAGCGCGGCTGCCAGATCGTCGATACCACCTGCGGCGACGTGATGAGCGTCTGGAAACGCGTGCGCAAATACGCCAGCGAATCGGTGACTTCGATCATTCACGGCAAGGCCGAGCACGAAGAGACCAAGGCGACCAGCTCGCGCGCGCTCGGCGACGGCAAGGGGCATTATCTGGTCGTGCTCACCCTCGCGGATACGGATTACGTTTGCGATTACATCCGCCACGGCGGCGACAAGCAGGCGTTTCTCGAGAAATTTCGCGGCGCGTATTCGCCGGGTTTCGATCCCGATGTGCACTTGCGCACGGTCGGCGTGGCGAATCAGACCACGATGCTGCGCGGCGAGACGGAGGAAGTGCAGCGTCGGATTCGACAGGCAATCGTCGATCGCGACGGCGCGGAGCGAGCGGCGAAGAATTTTCGTTTCTTCGACACGATCTGCGGCGCGACGCAGGAACGGCAGGATGCGCTGCGCGAGCTGCTCGACGTGCCGATGGACCTGCTGCTCGTGGTTGGCGGCTACAACAGCTCGAACACTTCGCACCTCGCGGAGATGGGCGAGGAGAAGCTGCCGACTTACTTCGTGCTCAACGCGTCGCCGCCTGGTTTCGCAGAAGGAGATCAAGCCATTACAATCTGCACGAGAAAGGCGAAGTCGTTGCGCATGACTGGTTGCCCGACAGGTCCGGTCGTGGTCGGGATTACGGCCGGCGCGTCCTGCCCGAATAATCTGATCGAAGAAACGCTGATCCGGCTTTTTCAACTCCGCGGGATCGGCATCGACCAGCTCGACGCGGCGACTGCTTAGGCGGCCGGACAGCTTCCGCGCCGCGAGCTTGGGCGAGCGCTTAGTTGCCGCTGCCGCCGGAAAACGAGGTTCGAGATTGTGCGTTAGTGAGCGTTTCCGTCCCGGTATTTTGAATGTTGCGGGCGGCGGCGGAGTCAGCCGGCTCCCAGCGACCGCCGAGATTGCTGCCCAGTTCAGAGGGCACCCAGACGAACTTCTTGCCGTTCACGTATTTTGTTTTGCCGTTGCTGGCAGTGGTAGTCGCCTGGCCGGCATCGGAAATCTGCCCGGTGACGCTCAGCAGTTTCTCGACCGGCAATTTCATCGCGACGCCGCCTTTCGTGAACTGCCCCGCCGAGACGGAATTGGCCACGACCTTTTTCTTTCCGGCACTCACCACGAGAGCGTAGGGGCCGCCCTTTGCGGTGTTGCAATTGAACTGCACAACGTAATCGCCGGGCTCAAGCTGTTTCGTGGCGAAGAGACCTTTCTGGTCGGTCTTGCCGCTGAAAACGAGCTTGCCGGCTTCATTGGAGACTTTGACTTCCATAATCGGAACCGAGGCGCGGACGAGCGACGTCGCGGAAGCGAGGGCGAGGCAGGTGAAGAGAAGCGAACGGCCGAGAGTTTTCATGATGAAAAAAGTAGGACCACGTCCGCAGGGTCGCAAGAAATTAGTCCGCATTTTGCTAATGCCCGGAGGCGGCGGAGCGCAGGGGTGCGAGCGCTGCGCAGCGTGGCGCGGAAACCGGGCGGCTTGCCGTGAGTCCAGTCCGCAAAGACCGCGACGCGGGGATGCGCGCGCAATTACTTCGCGTCCACAGCAAGCGCCTGTTCAATGCGTGCGCAACTTCGCGACTTAGCCGGCCGATTCTCAGGCGCGGAATCGTCGACTGGCTTCCCGCGACGTCTCCGCGACCGTTACCGTTAGTGGTCTCCCGCCGCACCCCCTTGCGAAGGGGCGGTCTTCTTCACCGTCTCGGAGTTGCGCGCCTCCGCGCTGTCCGCGTAAGCCCAGTGGCCGCCCATCGCGCTGATTCCTTCCACCCAGACGTATTTCTTGCCGTTCTCGTATTTCACTTTCTTTCCGTTTTCCTTCGTGATGCCGTCCTTCGGCACCGGCGTCCCGGCGGCGGCGGCAGCAACGGCGTGAGAACCGGCACCTCCGTGTGCGATGTGCCCCTTCAGGCTCATCGCCTTCGGACCGACCTCGATCTTCATCGCCACGCCGCCGTGGGCGAATTTTCCAGCGGCGATCGAGTCGGCCATGGAAACACCTTTCCCGGTGTCCTCCAAGACGAGTGAGAAAGGCCCGCCTTTAGGAGCACTCTTGGCATTGAGTTGGACCACGTAATTTCCCGGCGAAAGCTGCGGCGTGCTGAATGCGCCACTCGCATCGGTCTCGCCCTGGTAAGCGACTTTGCCGGACGAATGCATCACTTTTACCTGCAACGGGGGCAAAGAGGCGGCCCCGGCGGAAGTGGCGAGAGCCAGTGGAAGCAACAGGGAAAAAAGGGAATTGCGGCTTAGAATTTTCATGATGATTACGTATAGGATTCCTCGCTCGGAGAGGCAAGAACAAGGTTGCGGGACGCTCCGCCTAACGAAGTCAGCGCAGAAAGTGATGCCCCGCTTTCGTGACTGCGCTGTTCTGCAAACAAAGTTGCGTTCGCGCCCAAGAGTCGGAGATTTTGTCCAGGCAGTCTACCGGCGAGGGTTGCATCCTGACCTGGGGATCGCCGGATTTAGGAGATATATGAAACACTTACTCTCTCTCGCTGGAATTCTCGTTTTGGCCGGGTGCGCCAACAACAGCACCCCACACCTGAGCGATCAGCCGCAGTACTCGCCTGATGGCACGCGCAGCTACAGCCAGCAAACCTTGCAGAAGACCGGCCAACAGACTCCGGGCGAAGCTCTGGCGCAGGTCGATCCGGCTGTCACGGTTTCGCACCATTAGCCCACGCGTTCGTTAGGCATTTCGGACCGCGGCGTCGACCCTATTCCGGAACACGAAACCGCGGAGCCCGCGCAATCGCGGCCCGGGGCACGAACTCCTTTTGCCATGCGTGCCATCTGGAAAGGGAGCATCAGTTTCGGACTCGTTAACATTCCCATCGCCCTTTATCCTGCGACTCGGCGCGAGGATTTGAAATTCCGACTCCTTCGCGAGGGCGACCTGAGCCCGGTAAATTACAAGCGCGTCGCGGAGAAGGACGGGAAGGAAGTGTCTTGGGAGAACATCGTCAAAGGCTACGAATACGAGAAAGGAAAGTTCGTCGTCCTGAGCGAAAAGGATTTCCAGCGGGTCGATCTCGAGGCCACGCAGACGGTCGACATCCAGGATTTCGTCGACGTCGAGGAGATCGACCCGATGTATTTCTACAAGCCGTACTACCTCGAGCCGCAGAAGGGTGGCGACAAAGCCTACGTCCTCCTCCGCGACGTCCTCGCAAAGACCGGGAAAGTCGGGATCGCCAAGGTCATCATCAAGACGAGGCAATACCTCGCCGGCGTGAAAGCGCTGAAGCACGCGCTCGTCCTCGAGCTGATGCATTTCGCGCAGGAACTCTCCGATGCGGAAAAGCTCAACGTCCCGAAAAAGATGGAACCTGGAAAACGCGAGATCGACATGGCGAAAGCGCTCGTTGAGAGCATGACTGCGAAGTGGGATCCCGCGAAATACAAGGACGACTACCGCGACGCACTGCTCGATGTGATCGAGGAAAAAGTGGAAGCCGGCGGCGAAGAGATCGAGGAGAAACCAAGAGCGAAGAAGCAGTCGTCCAAGGTGATCGACCTGGTCGCGGTGCTGCAACAGAGCCTGCAAAAATCCGCAGGCGGGAAGAAGAAAAAGAGCGCCAGCAAGCGGACCAAAGCAGCGAGCAAGAAGGCCGCCTGACGTTCGTTAGGCAAAGCCGCCATCGATGGCAAATTGCCATCGCGGAGCCTTCAGATCTGCGCAACGCATGAAACCGCGCGGCCGCCCCGAGCCGTCATCCAGAACCGGCGAAGCGCGGTGAAGGACCTCACAAGCGTTGTCCGATTCGCGAGGACAAAGACGCGGACGCACCAATAAATCGACTCGCGTTCAACCACACGAATCCGGCCAATTTCTTCCCCTTGAATCAAACGAACGTTTGAATTATGTTCGCCTTCCAATGCCGGAAGAAATGCACGCCACCAAGCTCGCCATCCTCAAGGCGACCGAGCGACTCGTCGCCGCCAAAGGCTTCGAGGCGACCTCGCTGCGCGCGATCACGACCGCGGCGAAAGTGAACCTGGCGGCGGTCAATTATCACTTCGCGACCAAGGACGCGCTGATTGTCGCGATGCTGAACCGCCGCCTGCGCCCGGTGAACGAGGCGCGGCTTGCCCTGCTCGGACCGATTTGAAGCCGAGGCCGGCGGGAAACCGGTGCCGGTGGAGAAAATCCTCGAAGCACTCTTCCGTCCCTTTCTCGAGGTGGTCTCGCGACGGTCGGGGAGTGGCCGTGATTTCCTGCGTCTCCTCGGCCTCTGTCTGGCCGAGCCGAGCGCCTATCTGAAGCCGCTGGTGGAAAAGGAATTTTCCGAGAAGACGCGCCGGTTCCACGCCGCCCTGCGCCGCTCGTTGCCGGCGCTTTCCGAACACGAAGCGCATTGGCGGCTGCATTTCGTGAATGGAGTTTTCCTCCACACCGTGACGCATCCCGACGTGCTCGCGACCACCTCCCATGGCCGCTGCCGGCTGACCGACTCCGAAGCGACTCTCCGCCGGATTATCAATTTTTGCGCAGCCGGACTGCGTAGTCCCGCCTAACGAATCCAAGCTTATGCCAGTCCTCGAACAACCACGCAATGCCCCCGCCAAATCGCCCGCGGCGCCTCCGCCTTCACTGGCGGATGCCGATCTATTGATCGATCTCGACGGCGCACCTGCGACCGTGGAGAAACCGAAGAGGCCGCTTTTTCATCGGACTGGTGTCGTCCTCGGCGCCGCGCTCGTACTCGTTCTGGCGATCCTTTACACGGCGACGATTTTCTTTCACTCGCTCACGCACGAGAACACCGACGACGCGTTCATCGACGCGCACATCGTGAGCATCGCGCCGAAGATTGCCGGTCGGATTTCTGCCGTGCATGTAAAGGATAACGAGCTCGTACAGAAAGACGCGCTCCTGCTCGAGATCGACCCGCGCGACGTCTCTGCGATGGTCGCGCAACGCCAGGCCGCCCTCGACGTCGCGAAGGCGCATCTGCAAAACGCGCAGATGAGCGCCGAACAAGCCGAGGCACACGTCCACACTTTGCTCGCTGGTTACGCGGCGGCGAAAGCCAGCACTGCGGCGACGGCGGCGGACACCGCGAAGGTGAAAAGCGATCTCGAGCGCAACCGCGGTTTGATCGAGAGCGGCGCGATCTCGAAACAGGATTTCGCGCATTCGCAAGCCGACACGACTTCATCCGAAGCGACGCTCGACTCGAAGAAGAAGCAACTCCAAGCCGCGGAAGCCTTCGCGGAAGAGGGTAAAAAACAGGCTGGCTCCGCGCATGCCCAAGTCGGCGCGGCGAAAGCCGAGGTTGCGCAGGCCGAGGCGGAGTTGCAGCAGGCTGAACTCCAGAAGTCCTATACGAAAATCACCGCGCCGGAGACGGGCCGGGTGACCAATAAAACGATCGAGCCGGGCAATTACGTTCAGGTCGGCCAGCCGCTTTTCGCGATCGTGCCGCCACAGGTTTGGGTCACGGCAAATTTCAAGGAAACGCAGCTCACCGACATGCGTCCCGGCCAGCCGGCTGAGGTCGACGTTGATGCTTATCCGACGCGCGCTTTGCGTGGTCATGTCGAGAGCATTCAGGCAGGCAGCGGCGCGCGTTTCAGTCTGTTGCCGCCGGAAAACGCGACCGGGAATTTCGTCAAAGTCGTCCAGCGCGTCCCGGTAAAAATCGTCCTCGATGAACAACCGAACGTGCAGCAGATCCTCGGTCCGGGGATGTCTGCGGTGCCGGACGTGAAAGTCGCCGGCAGCTTCGGACCGCTCGTGGAAGTCGCGATCATCTGCGGGCTCGTCATTCTGCTCGTAATCGGCGCGACCATCTGGTGGCTGCGTCGCGTCGGCGCTCGTTAGGCAAGAGTCGTGGCTGCTTCGCCTGACGCCGCCGCGGCTCCTGCGTGGAAGCCGAGCTATAACCCGTGGGTGATCGCCGCGTCGGTCATGCTCGCGACTTTCATGGAGGTGCTCGATACCTCGGTCGCGAACGTTTCGCTCCCGCACATCGCCGGCAATCTTTCCGCGACGACCGACGAAGCCACGTGGGTGCTCACGAGTTATCTCGTGGCCAATGCGATCATTCTTCCGGCGACGAACTGGCTCGGGAATCTCTTCGGGCGGAAGCGCTTTCTCGTTTCCTGCATCGTCTTCTTCACGATCGCCTCCGCGCTCTGCGGGATGGCGGGCAGCCTTGGCTTTCTCGTCATCGCGCGTGTACTCCAGGGCGCGGCTGGCGGGGCGCTCCAGCCCATTTCACAGGCGGTATTGCTCGAGAGTTTTCCCCCGGCGAAACGCGGCGCCGCGATGGCCGTCTTCGCCATGGGTGTGGTCGTCGCGCCGATCCTCGGGCCGACGTTAGGCGGCTGGATCACCGATAACTACAGTTGGCGCTGGGTCTTTTACATCAACCTCCCGATCGGTCTCCTCGCCGGGCTGATGGCGAACGCTTTCATCGAGGATCCGCCTTACCTGAAACGAGTGAACGCGAGCAATATCGATTACCTCGGTTTCGGCTTCCTCGCCGTCTGGCTCGCGACGCTCCAATATGTGCTCGATAAAGGTCAGGAGCTCGATTGGTTTGGGTCGCACATCATCGTCTGGTGCGTTACGATTTCGGTGGCGGCCTTCCTGGCTTTTGTCGTCCGGGAACTGACCACGCGCCAGCCGTTGGTCGATCTGCGCGTCCTGAAAAATCGCAATCTCGCGGTCGGCTGCGCACTCATCGCGATCCTCGGCGCGCTTCTTTACGGCACCATCGCGGTGCTCCCGCTCTTCATGCAGAATCTCCTGCATTACACCGCGCTCGACGCCGGTCTCGCGCTCAGCCCGCGCGGTATCGGCGCATTTCTGGCCACCATCGTCGTCGGCCGGCTCGTCGGGAAAGTGAGCAACCGGATTCTGATCATGATCGGGTTCCTCGGGCTCGCCTATTCGTCGTTTCTTTTCGGCCACATCAATCTCAGCATCGGGATGAGCAGCATTGTCTGGCCGACGATCCTCAGCGGCGTGGCGATCAGTTTCATCTTCGTCCCGCTCGCGACCACGAGCATGGGCACTCTCGCGCAGGACCAGATCGGAAATGCCAGCGGGCTTTTCAATCTTATGCGCAACCTCGGGGGCAGCATTGGGATTGCCGGGATCACGACCTTCGTCGCCCGCGGTGCGCAGACGAATCAATCGGCGTTCGTCGGGCACTTCTCGGAGTTCAATCCGGTTTACCAGCAGAAGCTGGCCGCGATCCAGCAAGGTCTGACCGCCCATGAAGGTGCGTGGCGGGCGGCACACCAGGCGCCAGAAGTGCTTTACGGGATTCTCGGCCAACAAAGTCTGCTCGTGACGTATGCGCACAATTTTCAGGTCTTTGGCGTGCTCTGTCTCGCCACCATGCCGCTCATTTTCTTCTTCAAGAAGGTGAGCAAAGCGAAGACACCGGCCGGCGTGCATTAAGCAGGTGCGCCTGCTTGTCGTTAGGCGATTTCCGCCAGGGCGGCCGCGACCGCTCCCGGGAGTTTCCGCGGCCCATCGCCGCCCAACTCCGCGTCCAGCGTTTCGAGGCGGCGAATCAAATCCAGGACCTCGCGCCGCGCCATCGGTCCGCCGGCGGCGGCACAAAAATGCGTGCGGCAACCGAAGGGCCGATCAGCATAAATAAGACAACGACCCGAAGGACGATCGAGCAGGGGACAGGCGCCGTCGATCCTGTCAGACAATTTCTTCCGTCCACTGCTCCGAAAGGCACGTGCGGCCACGAGCGCTTCGCCTTTGGTGAGATACGGAGTCAAACCCGTGAGCTTGAATTGGCAGCACTCCGTCAACCGGGTGCAACTGCGTTCCACCGGCCGCCCGGCCAGTTCCGCGTAGATATCTCGGACCTTCTTGACCACGTCGACATTCGGAGTCGCGCGAAAACGAGTCGGGTGATTCATGATGACTAACTGGCAAAGGCCAGAGTGCTCCCGTGAGCTCTCTTTCGCAAGGCGGCTTACCTTCGCACTCAGCGAGATCGTCGCGAAATCGGGACCGCCGAATCCCGAAATCGCGCGATTTTGGTTTTCTGAGATAAAGATAAAAACAAACGCAAAAGGTTTGCGTCGTTACAACAACGCCTTTCACTGATCCGATGGCACGAGGTTTGCAATGCACTCCGCGGCTTTGAGCACGGAGTTGTCGCCACCCGACGATTCGCCTCCAGGTTCAACGCCGTCTGCATCCTCAAACCACGCTCCGGGTAGCTTGCTATCTCGGTTTGCCACGCCTATTGCTTCAGTCTGTCCATATGACCAAACAACTCCTAACTATCACACTCAGCCTGCTCTTCGCCGCGTCATTGCGCGCGCAATCCGAGCCGGGTTCCTCGCCAGCCACCGGCGCCTCGCAGCCACCAAACGTGCATGACGCCGCACATCCACCGACGACGCAAAACCCGCCCCCGATTGCTGCAGCGCCGAAGGCTGTGACCGAGACCGGCGCTCAGCCGCAGATCGATAAGAACCCGCCGCCGCTCGACGTGAAGAACATGGATACCTCGGTCAAGCCGCGGAGACGACTTTTACGAATACGCCAACGGCGCCTGGCTAAAAAACAATCCCGTCCCGCCGGAATACTCGCGCTGGGGCAGCTTCAACGAACTGGTCGAGAAGAATAACGACGCGCTGCATGAGATCGCGGAGAAAGCCGCCAACCTCGCCTCGGGCGAAGAGAACAAGTCGAAGCTCGAAAAGGCCGTCACTGCCGATGTGCAGAAGGTCGGTGACTTCTACGCCAGCGGGATGAACGAAGCCGAGATCAACCAGCCGGAGTGAAGCCGTTGCAGGATGAGATGGCCAAGATCGACGCGATGAAAGACCAGCGACGATCTCACGAAGGAAATTGCCCACCTCCATGGCATGGGAGTAACCGCGCTCTTCGGCTTTACCTCCGGCCAGGACGACAAGAACAGCACGATGGTTATCGCCCAGGCTTATCAGGGCGGTCTCGGGTCTGCCCGATCGCGATTACTACACGAAGACGACGATGCTTCGAAAAAACTTCGCGATGCAGTATGTCGCGCACGTCACCAAGGTCTTTACCCTCCTCGGCGAATCGCGCGAGGACGCGGCGAAGCACGCCAAGACCGTCATGGCCATCGAGACTTCGCTGGCCAAGCCGGCGCGCACGCGGGTCGAGCTGCGCGACCCGCAGAAGAACTATAACAAGATGACGCAGGCCGACCTACAGAAGCTTATGCCTGACTTCAAATGGGATGACTATCTCAAGGCACTCAACGTCGCCGGCCCTCGGCTCGATCAATGTCGGTCAGCCTGACTTCTTCAAGGCGGCCAACGACGTCTTCAAGACCGTCTCCATCGATGACTGGAAGATCTACTGCGCTGGCATCTCGCGCACGAAACCGCGCCGACACTTTCGACGGATTTCGTCGATTCCAACTTCGACTTCTATCTCAAGACTCTGACCGGCGCGCAGAAACTAAAGCCGCGTTGGAAGCGCGTGGTCAGCGCGACTGACGAGCGAACTGGGTGAAGCTCTGGGCAAACTCTATGTCGCCGATCATTTCCCGCCCGAGGCCAAGGAGCGTGCGCTCGAGATGGTCAACAACCTCAAGGACGCGCTCGCGGACCGGATCAAGGCTTCCGATTGGATGGATGCCAAGACCAAGAAGGAAGCGCTCAAGAAGCTCGCGGCGTTCACGGTCAAGATCGGTTACCCCGATAAGTGGCGCGATTACTCGCTGCTCAAGATCGATCGCGGCCCCTACGTCCTGAATGTGCTGCGCGGCGATGAATTTGAAACCAATCGCGAGCTGAAGAAGATCGGCAAGCCGGTCGACAGCAGCGAGTGGGGAATGACTCCACCGACCGTCAATGCCTACTACAATCCGAACATGAACGAGATCGTGTTCCCGGCCGGCATTCTGCAACCGCCGTTCTTTAATCCGAACGCCGACGACGCCGTCAACTACGGCGGTATCGGCGCGGTCATCGGCCACGAGATGACTCATGGCTTCGACGATCAAGGCCGGCAATACGACCCGGTCGGCAACTTGCGCGACTGGTGGACGCCTGGGTCAGCGAAGGCTTACACCGACCGCTCCAAGGCGATCGTCGCGCAATACGCCGCTTACGAACCGCTGTCCGGCCTGCACATCAACGGCGAGCTGACTCAGGGCGAAAACATCGCCGATAACGGCGGCTTGAAGATCGCCTACGCGGCGTTCCAGAAAGCGCTGGCCAAGCATCCGGAGGAAGCAAACAAGAAGATCGACGGCTTCACGCCTGACCAACGTTTCTTCCTCGCCTGGGCGCAAATCTGGCGCGCCAACCAGCGCGACGAAGACCTGAAGCTGCGGCTCAACACCGACCCGCATTCGCCGGGTCACTTCCGCTGCAACGGTCCACTCTCCAACATGCCGGAATTCCAGAAAGCCTTTAATCTGCCCGACGACAGCAAAATGGTGCGCAAGGATCGCACCGCCATCTGGTAGGCGATAACTATCGCAGGCTTATAACCTGACCGGGGCATTGACTCGGCCGGAAAACTTACAGCCGCCGCTCTGCCGGGAAACCGCGCGGAGCGGCGGCTTCGTTTTCCCGCCGTCGTTGTTTCTTTCGGCTCCCGCGGTATCTTGCGCGGATGAAAAACCTGTGTGTCCTGGTCTGCGCTCTGGCCCTCTTCCTTGTCGCGTCGGCATTCGCGCAATCGGACTACGCCCAGTCGATTGAAAAATGGCGCAGCGAGGAAGCGGCTGACCTGCAAAAGGATAACGGCTGGCTAACGCTCACCGGACTTTTCTGGCTGAAGGACGGGACCAATACCATCGGGGTCGGCCCGGAGTTCGACGTTCACCTGACGGATAATTTCAAGCAGAAGAAGTTTGGCGAAATCGATTTCAAGGATGGCGTGGCCAAGCTCCAAGTGGCCGATGGCGTCGAAGCGTTGGTTAATGGCAAACCCGTCTCAACAATCACGCTGGTCTCAGACGAAAAGGGTAAGCCGACCGAGATTCACACGGGCAGCCAGACTTTTTATCTCATCCAGCGCGAAGACCGGTTCGGCATCCGGTTAAAGGATAGCCAAAGTAAGGCTCGGCTTGATTTCAAGGGTCAGCATTGGTTTCCAGTGGATGAGAGTTATAAGGTAACCGCTCACCTGGAAGCCTTCCCCGAGCCCAAGGAGATACTGGTGCCGAATAAGATTGGCGGGCACTTCAAGATGAAAAGTCCGGGCCGGCTGAAGTTTTCGCTCAAAGGCAAAGAGCTTTCGCTGCAGCCAGTGGTGGAAGATGATGGCTCGCTTTTTCTTATCTTCCGCGATCAGTCGAACGACGATGAGACTTATAGCGCGGGAAGATTCCTGAGCGCGCCCAAGCCGGTAAGCGGCGAGACGGTGCTGGACTTCAACAAGGCGGAAAATCCGCCCTGCGCCTTCACGCCTTTTGCCACCTGTCCGCTCCCGCCGCCGGGAAATGATCTCGCCGTGGCCGTCGCCGCCGGCGAGAAGCGTTACGATCACTAGCTCTGGAAACTGCTTTCTTCGTTAGGCCGAAACCGCGGTGGCGGCCTGGAGATCGCGCTGGAGCTGCTCGATTCGTTTCGGGTCGGTGATTTTGCCTCGCGTCGTCGCGTCGGTGACGTAGAAGGTATCAACCGCGGCGCCCTTGTCGGTGCTGATGCGTGCGAGGGTGATGTAGACATTCTGCCGGCCCATACAGGCCACCAGGTCGTAGAGCAGCCCGAG
Organism: uncultured Verrucomicrobiae bacterium; assembly: GCA_963831805.1. Taxonomy (GTDB): domain Bacteria; phylum Verrucomicrobiota; class Verrucomicrobiia; order Chthoniobacterales; family UBA10450; genus Palsa-1392. The sequence continues at coordinate 190,929 of CAWHRN010000007.1, forward strand.
GCGATCGGAGCGTCTCGACCTGGATCAAGGTGGTGGTCGGATGGCTCTCGTTCTCGATGCTGATGCGAGTAGGGAACTCGACATCCGGCGTAACTTTCGCGCTCTTCTTATGCCCGCTCGCGAGCAAAGGCGTGAAATCGAAATGTTCTTTCTGCAATACATTGCGCAGGGTCGACTCGACGAGCGCGATCGCCCGGGTGCTATCGACCTGGGCGAGGCGCCGGTTGCGCACGCGGAAGATGTCGAGCACCAGGTTGTCACCACGGATGAAAATATCCGCGCTTAGGATGTTGATCGACGCGACGGTGAACGCGCCGGCGATCCGTTCCAACAGATGCGGCCGATCCCAGGTGCAAATCGAAACCACGGAGTGGCCGCGTTCCGGTTGGGAATCCCAGCGGAGTGCCGGCGATAGCGGGGATTCTTTTTCCGAATAAATCCCGCGCCAGAGCGTGCGGAAGAGTTCAAGGTGCCCGGCGATTTCCTCCATGCCGAAGGTGCGAAAATAGTTATCCGGCATGTGCTCGAAATGCGCGTCGATCTCGTCGGCGAAATCGGGCGTTAACTTTTCCGCGACGGCAGTGCGCAGCCGATCGCGTTCGATTCGGTTCTGCATGAGGAACGCTTCCTGGTCGTGGAGGTAATTGGAGGTTGCGTGATAGAGCTGCCAGACAAGGCGCTCTTTCCAATCCGACCATTTCTCGGTCGTGCCCTGGCCGTCGGCCAGAGTGAGGAGCATTAGGTGATCGAGATTGCGCTGGGTCTTGATGATGTTGGCGAACTCGATCACCGTCGCGGGATCGTCGATGTTCCGCTGCTGCGCCATGTTCGAGAGCGTGACGTGATGATCGACCAGGAGCACGAGGGTGCGCCGTTCCTCGGAAATGAGTTGGAGCCGCGCCGCGACCGCCTGCGCGAAAAGCGCGCTCGCCTCTGAGTGCGGACGTGCGCCCACGCCTTTGCCGGTGTCGTGCAGGAGGAGTGCGAGATAGAGAACGAACGGATTCTTGAGCGCGCGGAAAAGTTCTTTGTACGGCTGAAGCTTTTCGTCCTTCGTCTCGAGCAACGCATCGAGTTTTTCGACGCAGACGAGCGTGTGTTCGTCCGCCGTGTAACGATGGAAATATTCGTGCTGCACGAGGCAGGTCAGCGGCCCGAATTCCGGCAGGTAACTGCCGAGAAAGTCGACCTCGTGCATCATGCGCAGAACGCGCGCGCCTTTTCCTTTGCGCGAAAGGATCCGCTGAAAAATCTCGCGCGGTGCCGTGGCATAACGAAAAGCGCGCGTGACCAGGCTAAGGCGCCGGCTGAGTTGATCCGTGAGCTCGGCACTAAGCGTGAGTTTGCGTTCCTGCGCGATCTCGAACGCCTTCATGAGCTGCTCTGGCTCCCGGCCAAAAACCTGCGGATCGTCGACGTAAAGCTGCTCGTCGCGGACCCAAAATTCGCCGACGCGTTCGCCACGCGTTTTGCTCCGGCGTGGGAGGAGCGGGAAAAAAAGACTGCGCGTGGTGGTCGCGGCGCCGCTCGCGAAACGTTCGGTCAGCCGCTCGGTGATCCGGAAAATGTTTCGCGTGTGTTCATAGTAATCCTTCATGAACGCCTCGCTCCGATGCACCGGAATCTTCTGGGTGTAGCCGAGTTTGCGCGCCACTTCCGCCTGCACATTCAGGTAGAGCACGTCGGCCGCGCGCTTGCTCGTGTAGTGCAGCTGGGTGCGCACGCGGAGGAGGAAATCGTAGGCGAGATCGATCCGGCGCCGGTCGGAAGCGCTCAACCAATCCTTGCCGACGAGATGTGTCGTCGTGAGGGCGCCTTCCTTGAAATAGGTGATCCAGAGAAGGTTCTGATAATCGCGCAGACCGCCGCAGCCGCGTTTCACGTTCGGCTCCTGCAGGTAAACGTTGTTGGCAAATTTCTCGTGACGCATTGCCTGATCTTCCATGCGCGCGACGATGTATTCCTTTTCGTGACCCTGGACGCATTGCTTCCGGAAACGCGCGCGGAAGAGCTGATAAAGTTCCTCATCGCCGGCGAGGAAACGCGCTTCGAGCATGGAGGTTTTCGTGAGCATCTCCGCGTTCGCCTGCGCGAGCGCCTCGCGGACCGTGCGAGTCGAGTGGCCGACTTTGAACCCGACATCCCAGAGCGGGTAGAGGACCTGCTCGACCGTCCGCGAGATTTCCGCGGGAATCTCTGCGCCGGAATGTCCGTGCAGAAACATGACGTCGACGTCGCTGCAGGGATTCAGCTCGTTGCGTCCATAACCACCGAGCGCGACCAGCGTGAGCGGCACCGCGGAGCGGCCGTTCGCGCCGCGGGCGGCTTCCTGCGCGAGGGCAAAAATATTCCGCAATAAAATGTCGATGAGCGTCGCCCGACTGGCGCAGACTTCGCGCCCGCCACCGCCTGCCTTGTGCCGCAGGCGCAGACGATGATTTTCGATCTTGAGAAATTTTTGGTAGAGCGGCAGCAGCTCGGCCGGCTCAGCCGTTCCGGCTGAGGCGAGCTCGCGCGTGGCATGCGCGACAACTTTTTCCTGGTGCAGCGACACGGGATTTCAAAGCTGGATCTCGTAACGCTTCATCTTGTTATAAAGCGTCGGCCGTTGAATCCCGAGCAGCTCGGCGGCTTTTTTCTTGTTGCCGTGAGTCTGCGCGAGGGCGTCGAGAATGGCGTTGCGCTCCATGTCGTTGAGGCGTTGGGCGCCGCCGCGCGTGGCCGCCGCCGTTTTGCGGACCCGCGCGCTCGCTCTGTTGCAGACACCACCGGCAATTGCACTTCCGCCGGCAACTCTTTCACCGTGATCTGATCCTGCCGCGCGAGGACGACCGCGTACTCGATCGCGTTTTGCAGTTCGCGCACGTTTCCCGGCCAGCCGTAATCGACCATTTTCTGGAACGCTTCCGGCGAAATCGTCGGCTCTGGTTTGCTCAGCTGGCGCGCGAAACTTTTCACAAACGACGCGACCAGCGGCGGAATATCTTCCCGGCGCTCGCGCAGCGGCGGCAGCTCAATCTGGAAAGTGTTCAGCCGGTAATAGAGATCCGAGCGCAGCCGGTTTTCCGCCAGGGCCTGGTGCACCGGGCGATTGGTCGCGGCGACGACGCGGAAGTTCGCCTTCAAAGTTTTCGTGCTGCCTAACGGACGAAATTCCCGCTCCTGCAAAACGCGCAAAAAACGCGTCTGCAATTCCGTCGGCATCTCTGAGATCTCGTCGAGAAAAAGCGTGCTCCCGTCCGCTTCCGCGATCATCCCGCGGAAGTCGTTCATCGCGCCGGTGAACGCGCCTTTCACATAACCGAACAGCTCCGACTCGATCATCGCCTGCGGGAACGCGGCGCAGTTCAATTTCACCATCGGCTTCTCCGCGCGCCGGCTCCGGCTGTGAATCACGTTCGCGATCACTTCCTTGCCCACGCCGCTCTCGCCGGTGATGAGCACGTTTGCTTCCGAGGGCGCCATCGCGGTGATCAGCTCGTCGATCTGCTGCATCACTTTGCTCTTGAAAATCGGCGCGTTGCGCGTTTCGGCCGCGGCCAGGCGCTTGGTCAGCTCCTGGGTTTTTTCGCGCAGCGCGATCGTCTCGCGAAGGAGCGATTGTTTCTCCAGCGCCTTCTCGACCAGGCTGAGCAGCTCCTCGGGCGCGTACGGTTTGCTGATGAAATGATAAGCGCCGCGCTTGATCGACTCGATCGCGTTGCTCAGCGAATCGTGTGCGGTCAGAATGATCACCTGCGTCTCCGGATGGTCGGCCTTGATCTGCTCGAGCATGTGCAGTCCGTCGGCGTCGGGCAGTTGGAGATCGAGGAGGACGAGCGCGGGGGAATTCTTCTCGAGCAGACGCAAACCGGCGGCGGCGTTGGCCGCCGTCTCCGGATGATAACCGTGCCGGCCTAACAATGCCTCGAGCGTGAGCAGAATCGGGCGCTCATCGTCGATGATGAGGATGCGGCGGTTCTCGGGGTTCATGGCTGAAAGACGCGACGAGCAGCGCTCGCGCTCCGCCGCCTAACGACTAAGCGGAAGGGCGATCGTGGTTGTGAGAACCGACGCCGCCGGATCGAATTGTGCCTCGTAAGTGCCATGGTGCGCCTCGAAAATACTGCGCGCACGAAAGAGGCCAAGAGCATAATGACCATGCCGCAGGTGCGAGAACGGTTGCCCGGCCCCAGTCGGCGGTGCCTTCCAGCGCCGCGGACTTCGGTTCGCGCAGACTGAAGACGACCGCCAGGTCCGCCGCGCGGCCGGCAAAAATCAGCGGACCTTCGCCGCGCGAATGGGTAAACGCGTTCGCAAAAAGCTCCGCGAAAGCATCGAGCAACAACTGCGGATCAATCTCGAGCGTTTCCTTGCCTAACGAGAACTGCCATTCCAACTGTGCCGCTTCCGCGGAAAAATCAGTATTGATCTTCGTGCGCAAATCTTCGCCCAGATCCGCCGCGGTGTAGGACATGGTGTGCACCTGAATCTTCGCGAGTTGGCGCGACAGCCGTTGCAACTGCGCGCCCATTTCACCGGTCATCTCGCGCAGCCGGCGCACCTCCGCTTTGGCTTCTTCCGCGGCCACGATCTCACCGAGAAACGCCGACTGCAGCTCGATCGCGTTCAGGTGATTGCGCAGGTCGTGGTTGAGTTGGCCGATAAAGTTGGCGACTTGCGGAAACGAAATCGACGGTGGGATTGCTGACATGGAGAAGCCCGCCCGCGCATGGGCGGATGGAGCGCACGAATGTAGACGAAGTGGTCCGCTTCGCTACCGCGTGCGTGAGAATTTTTCGCTGCCCGGCTGGTCGCCGCTGGTTTGGATGGCCGGATCGTTCGCCGCGAGATGCTCGAGCACGTGGTAGACGTCTTCCGGATCGGCCTCGATCGCCTGCGCGACGGCGTCGGCGGTTTGACCGGAAGTGGAGAGCGCGCCGAGAACTTTTGGCTGCAACTGCAGGATCCGCGTGGCTGCCTTCTTGCCGGCTTCCACGCCCGGTTGATGATAGGCATTCACGTTCACGAGCGAGCCGTAGAAGCCGACCGCGCGTTCGTAGAGCGCGATGAGCGCGCCGACGTGAAAGGCGTCGACCTCCGAGATGCTGACCGTGATCGAATCGCGCTCGCCCTCGTAAAGCGCCGCGCGCGTTCCGCGCAAAAAACCCTGGAGATAATCGCCGCTGGTCACGCCCGGCTCGACCTCGAAGCGATCGCGCCGCGCGATCCTTGCGCACCTCGATAAAGGTCGCGAAGAAGTTCGGCACGCCGTCGCGCAACTGCTGCACGTAGGCGTGCTGATCGGTCGAGCCTTTGTTGCCGTAAACCGCGATGCCCTGGTGGACGACTCTTGCCGTCGAGGTCTTCTTTTTTGCCTAACGACTCCATGACGAGCTGCTGCAGATATTTGCTAAACAGCGCGAGCCGATCCTTGTAGGGGAGAATGACCATGTCCTTTTTTCCCTGGCCGTCGCCGGCGTAATACCACATCAGTGCCAGGAGCATCGCGGCATTTTGCTTTTCGTTAGGCTGACGCGTCCGCGCGTCCATCGCCGCGGCGCCGGCGAGGAATTGGTCGAGGTCGAAACCTTCCAACGCCATCGGCACGAGCCCGACCGCGCTCATCACCGAGGTGCGACCGCCGACCCAATCGTACATCGGGAAGCGCGCCAGCCAGCCGGCTTTCGCGGCGACTTTATCGAGTTCGCTCCCGACGCCGGTCACCGCGACCGCGTGCCTGGGAAATTCGAGTCCGGCTTTCTCGAAAGCCGCCGCGGCCTCGAGCATGCCGTTGCGCGTTTCCTTGGTGCCGCCGGATTTTGAGATCACGACTGTGAGCGTGGTCGCGAGGCCGTCGCCGATTTTTTCGAGCGTGCGATCGAAGCCGTCGGGATCGGTGTTATCGAAAAAGAAAATGTCCATCGGATCGCGCGCCGATCCGAGCGCGTCCGCGATGAACTGCGGCCCGAGCGCCGAACCGCCGATCCCGATCAGCAGAATGTGAGTGAACTTCGCGCCTTTTTCGTTTGCGATTTTCCCGTCATGCACGTCGGCGGCGAATTGCCTGATCCGCTTATTTGTCTCGACGATATCGCTGCGCAGCTCGTCGTTAGGCGCGAGCTTCGGATCGCGCAGCCAGTAATGGCCGACCATCCGTTTCTCGTCGGGGTTGGCGATGCCGCCGGCTTCGAGCTCGCGCATCGCGGTGAAGGCTTTCTCCACCTTCGGCTCCATCTTTTCGAGGAAGCCATCCGGGAAACGCATCCGGCTGATGTCGAGGGAGAAACCGAGTTCGTCGTAAGCCAGATAATAATCCTGGTATCGCTGCCAGAGAGAGTTGCTCGCCATGCGGGCAGCTAACCAAGAATCAAATCGCAGGGCAAGTGCGCCGCCGATCAGCCGTGCTCTTCGTGGTGCTCGCGCTCTTCGCGTTCCCGTTCTTCTTCGTCCTTCGGCTTTTCCTTCTCTTCGTCCCAGCCGATCTTGCGACCCTTGTTTTGCTCCTGCAGCCAGGTCATCAGCGGCTGGAAATAATCGACCATCGCGCGGGTCGAAAGCTCTTCGCCGGTCGCGTCCTTCAGCACTTTGCGCCAATCCTCGGTGCCGCCTTTTTCGAGGATCTTCTGCAGCCATGCGCCGACTTCCTTGTTCCCCGCGTAGTTACACGATTGCGGCGGTTGATGGAGAATGTGCTTCGCGATGTAGTCGTGGAGCTGGAACTTCAGCACGGTCGCGAAGGCGTAGTTGTAATAGTAGGCGGGCGTGTCGTTGATGTGCGTCTTGGTCGCGTAATCGGCGAACTCTTCGCCGCGCGGCGAAGGCGGTTTCACGCCCTGGAATTTGTTCACGTAATCCCACCAGCGCTCGTTCCACTCGTTCGTCTCGAGGTTATGCGCGTAGATGTCGGCTTCCCAGTGCGTCATCGTGCCGGAGGCAAACATGATGAACGGGATCGAGCGGGCGAGCGCGTCGTCGAGCAGGAAGGCGGTCTTGTCCGCCTTGAAGTCGTTAGGCAAAATCCCTTTCGCCTGCAGATATGGCACCTGGCTCGAGGCGAGCGCGATCAACTCTCCGATGCCTTCGTGGAAGCCGGGCGCTGCGCCGGTGCGGAGGAGCGGCGGCACTTCCGGCCGGCTGTAGGCAAGGAAATAGTGGCCGTGCCCAAGCTCGTGGTGGGCGGTGAAAAACCACTCCGCATTCGGCTCGATGCTCTGAAGCGAGCGAATGTCGTGGTCGAGATCGATATGCCAGCAGGAGGCGTGGGTGTTCTTTTTTCGCTTGTCCCCCGGCGGCACGGGATAGAGATCCGACTTCGTCCAGAAGCTTGCCGGCAGCGCCTGGAGGCCGAGCCCGGTATAAAATTCCTCCGCGGTCTTCGCGATCCATTCGGCGCTCTTGCCCTTGAAATACGGGTCGAGATTGGCCGCGTCGACCATTCCGGTCCAGTTCTGCGCCCAGCGGTTGTTCAACCAATGCGCCGGGATTTCGTTAGGCACGGGCTGGTGATATTTCGCCGCCAGCTGGTATTTCGCCCAGGTGTGCAGCTGCAGATAGAGCGGCCGCAGCTCGCGCATGAAGTCGTCGTTCATCTTCACCATCTCGTCGGCGGTCATGCCGTAGGCGGCGACCTCGAGGTCGAAGTAGCTCGGATAATTGATTTCGCCGGCGACGCCGTTCCGCATCGCGCGCAACCGGATGAGATTGTTTTTTAACGCCGGGCCGGATTCCTTCGATGCTTCCCAGACGGCTTTTCGTTCCGCGAGATTAGTGCTCGTGTTCAGCTTGTCGTCGATCTGGTTCGCCGTGATCGGCTTCCCGTCGAGCTTGAACTGGAAACTGTTCAGGATCGACGCCTGCTTCGTCTCGGCGGCGATCCGGTTATTCGTTAGGGTGGGATTCGTCATCGGGCCTTCGCCGGCGTTGAGCAGCGCCTGCTTCAACTCGCGCACGGTCAGCGGGTCGAGCTCGTCGGCGTGCTTCAGGAGGTCGCGCACTTCGGTGATCAGGGCCGGGTTGCCGTTGAAAGCGGCGTAGGCTTTCCCCGCCGCTTCGCTCGCCGCGTCATGTTCCGGAGTGACGTCGGTGACGGCCGACCATTGCGCCTCACTGTTGACGCGATAAAGCGCCTGGTAGCTCGCGTTCGTGAGGGCAAGGAACCGATCGGCGCGGTCCTGGATCGGTGATTTCGCGGCCGCAGCCGGGGAAGGGGAGGGCGCCGCGCGCAGGCCAAGCGGCAGAGTCGTTAGGCAAAAAACGGCGAAGAGGCGAAGACGAAGCATCGCCGAAATTAGCTACCCTCTCGAGAAAGGGAAAGCCGCGATTTGCCCGGGCGTCGTCGCCTCGGCCTACATGTGCTCGATCACGTTATCGCCGAAGGCCGAGCATTTGATCTCGGTCGCGCCGTCCATCAGCCGCGCGAAATCGTAGGTCACGCGCTTGCTCGCGATCGCGCCGTTCAAGCCTTTCATGATCAGGTCGGCCGCTTCGGTCCAGCCCATGTAGCGGAACATCATTTCGCCCGAGAGGATCACGCTGCCGGGATTCACCTTGTCCTGGTTCGCATACTTCGGCGCGGTGCCGTGGGTCGCTTCGAAAACGGCGTGACCGGTGATGTAATTGATGTTCCCGCCCGGCGCGATGCCGATGCCGCCCACCTGCGCCGCGAGCGCGTCGCTCAGGTAATCGCCGTTGAGATTCAGCGTCGCGATCACGTCGAAATCTTCCGGGCGCGTCAGCACCTGCTGGAGCGTGATGTCGGCGATCGCGTCCTTGATCACGATGCCGGCGCCCGGTTTGCCTTCCGGGATTTTGCACCACGGGCCGCCGTCGATTTCCTCCGCACCGAAATACGACTTCGCGACTTCGTAGCCCCAGTCGCGAAACGCGCCCTCGGTGAACTTCATGATGTTCCCCTTGTGCACGAGGGTGACGCTCTTGCGCTTGTTTTGGATCGCGTAGCTGATCGCGCTATGAATCAGGCGGACGCTGCCGGAGTAGCTGACCGGCTTAATGCCAACGCCGACCTTCACGTCAGTTGGGAAATCCTTCGATCCGACCGCATCCCAGAATTCCTTCGCTTTGGCCGCCGTGCCGAAGCGGATCTTGCCGAATTGTTTCGGGAATTCTTTCTCCAGAAAATCGAGCACCTTGTTCGCTTCCGGCGTGCCGCCGGCCCATTCGATGCCGGCGTAAATGTCCTCGGTGTTCTCGCGGAAGATCACCATGTTCACTTTCTCGGGATGCTTCACGGGCGAGGGGACGCCCTTGAAATATTGGACCGGACGGAGGCAAACGAAGAGATCGAGCATCTGGCGCAGGGCGACGTTGAGCGAACTGATGCCGCCGCCGACCGGAGTCGTTAGGGGGCCTTTGATCCCGACGAGATATTCGCGGAACGCCTCGACCGTGTCGTCCGGCAGCCAGTTATCGAATTTGTCCTTCGCCGCCTGACCGGCAAAGACCTCGAACCAAGAGATTTTCTTTTTGCCGCCGTAGGCTTTTTCGACCGCCGCGTCCATCACGCGCACGCTGGCGGCCCAGATGTCGGGGCCGGTGCCGTCGCCGCGGATGTACGGAATCACCGGTTGGTCCGGCACGCTGAGCTTGTCGGTCCGGGTAATCTTCTCTCCAGCGGGCGGGGTGAGGTTTTGATAAGGCATGCCCGAGTCTAGCGACGGGCGTGGCGCCTGCAAGACGGAGGAAAGTTCCGCGCAGGCACGGTTTGTCGGAGAGTCCCGAATCAATCAGAGGTCCGCTGGCGCATATCCTGCTCCAAAAGGTAGGATGTTGATCGGAATGGGTGTCTGCGGGCTGGTGGCTCTTGCTCTAAAATTGATTGCCGGGAAACTGGCGGAAGCTCCCGTCGGACGTGAGGACGCGACCGGGTTCCATTATTTTGCAGAGGCGCCGCGCTCTCGGAATTCGAAATTGCCAATGGCCGGGAAGCTGACTCCGACGGTTGGGACCTTATTTTAGCCTCTGGCGCAAGGCGCTGATTAGATTATCCTTGCCAAAACCGGCCGTTTTCGAAAAGATAGTTGCCGATGGTTCCCTCGGCATTGGTATTCCGCTCCCTCGCTCGCTCGCCCGGCAGTTCCCAAGCGAGTTTGCGAATCGCGCTTGCCGAGAGCCCACTCTGGTCGACCCTGATTTCTCTTTTTTGTTTGGCGGCTGCTTGCGGGGCACCTCCTGACCGTTTACTGGCTGGCGCGCCCGCCCTGACCACGAATCCATAGCCGCGGATTCCCCGTATAATTCTGATGAGCTGGAATAGTTTTCCCGAGAAAAATGAGGGGACGACCAAGGGCGGCAGCATGCCCAATTCTCTCCCGGCTTTTTGCGGGTCGGCTCCGGTCAGTTCTCGACCCCCGTTCGACTTTCCCCCGTTCAGTCAGCGTAACATTTCATCGTTCCCCCCTGTCACCCCTAAATACCCCATGACGACACTCGCTCACCAACCCTCCCTCACCAGCAATCTGGTGCCCCACGCCCGTTCCTCCGAGGTCAGCTCGGGGACGCGGCCATCGCCTTCGCAGACGATTGATCCAGCAGTTCCCTCCGGTCTTCCAAGTTGGAAGCGGCTTTTCGATCTCGCCTTCGTCCTGTTGGCTAGTTTAATCTGGCTGCCGGTCTTTTTGGTGATCATGGCCGCAATCAAGTTGCTTTCGCCCGGGCCGATTTTTTATCGTCAGGCCCGCGTCGGCTACAAGGGGAAGTCATTCATGATCTACAAATTCCGGAGCATGAAAGTGAACGCGGAAACGCTCTCCCACGAGGAGTATCTGCAACGTCTCATCCGCGAGGAGCGTCCCATGACGAAATTGGACGCCGCGGACCCGCGGTTGATCCCGCTGGGCCGGCTTCTGCGGGCCTCGGGGCTGGATGAGTTACCGCAAATTTTCAACGTCTTGCGCGGCGAAATGAGCCTGATCGGCCCGCGTCCCTGCACGCTCCGGGAATTCCAGTCCTACCAGCCGTGGCAACTGGATCGAGTCAACGCGTTCCCGGGGCTGACCGGTTTCTGGCAGGTGAACGGCAAGAACAAGACGACTTTTAACGAGATGGTGGCGATGGATATTCACTACGCGACGCATCTGTCTCCCCGGCTCGACTTGGAAATCCTGGCCCGCACCATCCCGGCCATACTCACCCAGATCATGGAAAGCTGGAAGACTCGCCCGCGGGAAAGTCGTTATGGAGTTTCGACCATGGCTCCGGCAGAGAAAGCCGGACGCCTATGAGTGATTCAAAAGGTAACGGTGCCGTCGGAGTTGGGGTTGTCGGCTGCGGTTACTGGGGCCCGTTGTTGGTCCGCAACTTCCGCAGCCTGCCCGACTGCCAACTGCGAACCATTTGTGATGCCAGGGAAGATCGGCTGCAGCATTTGGCTTCACTCTACCCCGAGGTAGAGACCGCGACCGACTTTGCGCAACTCCTGCATGACCCGCTGATCGAAGCGATCGTCATCGCGACCCCGGTAAATCGCCACCACAGTCTCGCCAAGGCGAGTCTCCTGGCCGGCAAGCACACCTTTATCGAGAAGCCGATGGCGGCTTCTTCGGCGGAATGCGAAGAACTGATCGAGCTCGCCGAGCGCCAGGGTGTCGTCCTCATGATCGATCACACCTTCCTTTTCTCCTCGGCGGTGGAGAAAATCATGGAGATCGTTCGCGCCGGCGATATCGGCGACATCCGCTATATTAACTCCCGGCGGCTGAATCTCGGGCTCTTTCAAAAGGACATCAACGTCGCCTGGGATCTCGCCCCGCACGATATCTCGATCATTCTCCACATCCTGGGGGAATTTCCTACTTCCGTGAACTGCCAGGGCAACGCCCACGTCACTCCCGAGGTCGAAGATGTGACTAATATGTCGCTCACCTTTCGCCAAAATCGTTTCGCCACCATTCAAAGCAGCTGGCTCGAGCCGCGCAAGGTCCGCGAAATGACGATCGTCGGGACTCACCGGATGATCATTTACGACGACCTCAAGACCCGGGAGAAGATTCAGGTCTATGATGTCCGGGTGGAGCGCCCGCCGCACTACGATACCTTCGCGGAATTCGAGTATTCCTATCACTACGGCGATAGTTACATTCCGCATGTCCAACAGGAAGAACCGCTCAAGGCGGTCTGCCAGCATTTCCTCGATTGCATTGCGAACGGCGCCACGCCGATCAGCGGCGGTCGGCAAGGCCTCGAGATGGTGAGAATTCTTGAGGCGGCCTCTCTCTCTCTGCAATCGCATGGCGCCCCGGTGACCTTTGCGCGGGACAATGGATCGGTCCCCATCCCCCAGGTGTCTACTCCCGTTGGCCTCGGTCTCGCCGCGCCTGCTCGAGCATGAGCGCTGGCCCCGGCCAGCAACTGATCGCCCCGGATGTCAAACTGGGGCGGAACGTGCAGATCTTTGGTTTCGTCAATCTCTACGGCTGCGAGATAGGCGATGAGACCAGGATAGGATCCTTTGTCGAGATCCAAAAGGGCGCCAGGATTGGTGCTCGTTGTAAGATCTCGAGTCATACCTTCGTCTGCGAGGGAGTCACGATCGAAGCGGAGGTGTTTGTCGGTCACGGTGTCACGTTTATTAATGATCGCCGCCCTCGCGCGACCAATGCCGCGGGAGAGTTACAAGGTGCGGCTGACTGGTCGTGTCAGGAGACCGTCGTCCGGCGGGGCGCGTCGATCGGCTCGGGTAGCACCTTGCTGGGCGGTATCACGATCGGGGAGGGCGCCCTTGGTCGGCGCCGGCAGCGTGGTGACCAAAGACGTGCCGCCCCATGCAACCGTCGCCGGCAACCCGGCGCAACCGCTTCCTTTTTCTTCGCCGCAACATCCGGATGCGCGTCCCATTTCTTGACCTGCAGGCGCAGCACGCGCCCTTGCGTGCCGAGTTTGATCGGGCCATCGCGGAAGTGATCGAGAGCGGCGCCTTCGCCGGCGGCCCGTTCGTCGTCGACTTCGAGGAGGATTTCGCGGCCTTTTGCGGGACGACCCACGCTGTCGGGGTCGGGAACGGAACCGACGCGCTTTGGCTCGCGCTGCTCGCCTGCGGGATCGGCCCGGGTGACGAAGTCATCACCGTCTCCAGCACCTTCATCGCGACCGCGGAAGCGATTAGCTATTGCGGGGCCACCCCGGTTTTCGTCGATATCGATCCTCGGACTTACACGATGGATCCGGCGAGTCTCAAAGCCGCTTTCACCGCGCGGACGAAGGCGATTATTCCCGTTCATCTCTTCGGACAGGCGGCCGATCTCGATCCCATTCTGGAATTTGCCGTCGCGCATGGATTACGCGTGATCGAAGACGCGGCCCAGGCTCACGGAGCGACTTACCGTGACCGTAAAGCCGGTTCGTTAGGCGACGCCGGCTGCTTCAGCTTCTACCCGGGAAAGAACCTTGGCGCCTTCGGCGAGGCCGGCGGCGTGGTGACTAATAACCCCGAACTGGCCGAGAAGATGCGCGTCTTGCGCGACCACGGACAGATTCGCAAATACCACCACACGATGGTCGGCTGGAACTGCCGCATGGATGGAATCCAGGCGGCGGTGTTGCGGATCAAGCTGCGACACCTCTCCGCGGGGAACGATCGGCGGCGTGCCCACGCCGCCAGATATCGCGAAAGTCTCGGCGATCTTGAGATTGGTTTGCCGTTCGAGGCTGATTACGGGAGGCATGTTTACCACATCTTCGCGCTGCGCGTGGCGGAACGGGATGAAGTCATGCGCCGGCTGCAGGCCGCCGGGATCGGCTGTGGCATTCACTATCCTGTGCCGGTGCATCTGCAGCAGGCTTATCAAAGTCTGGGTTATAAGCCCGGCGACTTGCCCGTCTCAGAGCGCACCTCGGCCGAATTCATCTCTCTACCGATGTTCCCGGAACTTACTGGAGCTCAGCTCGAGGAAGTGACCACGGCCGTCGCTCGTTCCATCAATCCCAATGGCGTCTCGTGATCACTACCGAGCATCCGGCTTCGGCTGGTAACAGGGTCGGCGCGCATGCGGCCGCGCCCGCGAAAATTCTGCAGGCAAGGAACGGCAGCTCATCTGGCATCACGGTCGAGGTAATTGATCCGCGGAAGGGGCCGGCCTGGGATAACCTGGTCCGCTCGCATCCGCGGTCTTCCTTTTTTCATACCTCAGCCTGGAGCCGGGTCCTAACGCAGACCTACGGGCATCAGCCCAATTATCTTCACTTCTCGCAGAACGGAGAGTCAGCCGCGCTGCTTCCTCTGCTGGAAGTGACCAGTCCTTTCACGGGTCGTCGCGGCGTTAGTCTTCCCTTTAGCGATTTTTGCGGGCTCCTGCTTTTTCCGGGAGCCGACGCTGATTTATCGCTCGAGCCGATCCGGGATTTGATCCGTGAGCGGCGCTGGCGTTATCTCGAGCTGCGCGGCGGGGAAGGTTTCGCCGGGGAAGCGGCCGCGGCGGATGATTTTTGCGGCCACGTTCTGGACCTGCGGGCGGGTGCCGACACGGTCTTTGCGGGATTCACGGAATCGGTTCGTCGAGCCGTTCGGAAAGGGGCGAAGAGCTCACTGACTTTTCACCTCGAGCATTCCATCACCGCGGTCGAAGAGTTCTGCGGCCTTCACGCCGCGACGCGCCGGCGTCACGGTGCACCTCCACAACCGGCCGCTTTCTTCGAGCAGATTCATCAGGAAGTCATCGCGCCGGGCTTCGGTTTCGTCGCTCTGGCCCGCGACAGGGGACGGGCCGTGGCGGCCGCAGTTTTCTTCCTTTGGGGGAAACGCGCGATCTACAAGTTCGGAGCCTCCGACGAGGCCGCGCAAAATCTTCGAGCGAACAACCTCGTTATGTGGGAAGCTATCCGCTTCCTCATTGCCCAAGGGATTGAGGAGCTGGATTTTGGGCGAACGGCCCACGAAAACGAAGGATTGCGGCGCTTCAAACTTGGCTGGGGAGCGAAGGAAAAAGTGATACCTTATCGGAGACTTGGCGAGCACGGCGACGATTGGTCGCCGGTGCCTTCGCGCGAGACCGGCTTCTCCCGGCACATTTTCCGGCGGCTGCCGCGCGCGCTCAATCAGCTGGCCGGCCGCCTCCTTTATCCCCATCTCGACTAAGAGAACCCCATGGCAGAACTCACCTCGAAACCCGCCCCGTCGGTCTTTAATCTCAGCAGCGTCCTGCGGGCCATTTTTCGGCATAAAGGTAAGGTCCTCCTCCTCACTCTGCTGGGTCTCCTCGGCGCCGTCGGCGTCTATCTCTTCTATCCTTCCATGTATGTCTCCCAGGCGAAGCTGCTCGTTCGCTACGTCATCGAGCGCAGCGGCGTCGATCCGACCGATGGTACCGGGGACCGGGATGCGCGCCTGACCGATGCCGTAATTAATTCCGAGGCGGAAATCCTGAGCAGCTGGGACCTGGCCATGCAGACCGCCAACACGCTCGGAGCGAAGAAAGTCCTGCCCCATGCGAGTAATCCCACGACCGAGGAGGCCGCGGTCAAGATCAGCCGCGGGCTGGATGTCGGACAGCGCAAGGGAAGCAATATTCTCTTTGTTTCCTACCAGGATCGAAATGCCGAGGTCGCCCCGGAAGTTCTCAACGAGCTGATCACCCGCTATTTCATCAAGCACCTCGAAGTCCATCGTTCGGCCGGTGCCTTCGATTTCGTCACCCAGCAGACCGACCAGGTCCGCGCGCAACTGAACCAGACCGAAGACGCGCTCCGCCCGCTCCGGGAGAAGGCCGGGATCGTGTCACTCGCCAGTGGCACCGCCGCGCTCGATACCGAGCTGGCCAAGACTCAGGACCAGCTACATGACACCGAGGCGGAGCTGGCGGAAGAAAAGGCCCGGGTCGAACAGCTCAACAATTCCGGCGCGGTCTCCGGCAACTCGGCATTGCCGACGCCGACGCCGACCGCGACCGTGCGGAAATCGATCCCTCCATCCGTGGGCGCCGCCGCGCTGGCAGCTTCCCCGAGCGCCGTTGGCGCAGGCGCGGCCAAGCCGCTCCCCGGCGATTCGCCGACTCCCACCGCCAGCAACACCGATCTTTTACAGTATCAATCCCTCCTCGGTCAGCTCGATCAGTTGCATCACGCGGAAGGCGATCTGCGCGCGCGTTATACCCCGGAGAATACGCTGGTGAAAAATAACCAGCACCAGATCGATGACCTCGAAAAGAAGCGCCTGGTCCTGGAGACGAAGTTTCCGGACCTCCCGATGCGCGCCCGCGGCCAGACGGCAGGGCGGCCGGGCGAAATGGATCCGTTAGTGGAGAAGACCCGTCTCGCGGGCGTGGAAGCACGCGCCGTGGCGTTGCGAAAGCGACTGGCCGAGGTCCAGGAGCAAATCAAACGGCTCTCAGAGTTGCGGCCGCAGATCGCCGAGCTCGAGCGCAAGGAAGACCTGGAAGAAGCGAACTATAAATACTTTCAAGCCACCCTCGAGAAGGCTCGCATCGACGAAGCCCTCGACCCGTCGAAGATGCCAAACATCAGCGCGGTCCAGAAAGCCTCGCCTCCCGCGCTCGACACGACCAAGCGGAACAAGCTCGCCGGCGGCCTGGCCGCGGGCGGACTGATCGCCGGGATCGCGCTGGCCTTGCTGCTCGACTTGATTCTCGATCGGACGGTCAAGCGCGGCACCGAGCTGGAAGGCCATCTCGGCGCACCGCTGCTTCTTTCTATCCCCTGGCGCGGCTCACCCGACCGGCCCCTCCTTTCCTTCAAGCGTGGCTCCAATACTGTTACTGTCCCGACCCTCCGCCCCAATGGCACCTCGATTGCACCCTGGGACGCCGGCCACTTCATTCGCCCTTATACGGAAGCGATCCGCGATCGGCTGAACCTTTATTTCGAGCGTCATCAGCTCACTCATAAGCCGAAGCTCATCGGCGTCGCGGGACTCTCCGAGGGAGTTGGCACTTCCACCCTGGCCGCCGGTCTCGCCGCCGCCCTTTCCGAAGTCCACGATGGCAAGGTCTTGCTCGTCGATGTGAAACTCGGTCCGGGCGACGTCCATCCCTTCTTCAAGGGAAGGCCGGCTCTCTCACTTCCCGCGGCGATTAACTCGTCCGGCCCCGATGATTCCGCCGCGGAAAATCTCTTTCTCGCCACGGTCGGCTCGAACACTCAGGGCCTCGCCCAGCTCGGCCTGAAGAAGTTCTTCGAGATGATGCCCAACCTGAAGGCGAGTGACTTTGATTACGTCATCTTCGACATGCCGCCCCTGGTGCAAACCAGTCCTACCCTTGGGATGTCGGCCTTCATGGATCAGATGCTCCTGGTCGTCGAAGCGGAGAAGACCAATCGCGACGTGATCAAGCGCAACTACGACCACCTGGTGAGGGAACGGAAAAATGTCTCCGTCGTCCTCAACAAAGCGCGCTCCTACACCCCGCGCTGGCTCGATGGCATCGACCCGACGGAAGAGTAGGAGTTAGGGGAAAAGGCTGAGACGCTGAAAATTCTGAAAAGCTGAAATCAGAGTCTCTTGCGCGTTGCCTGATTGATCGCCACGAAAATCGCTATCAGTTCGTCCGTTTCTGCAATGAGTTCAGGTATCTCACCAGCCGTAAGGTTACAATCATCCCGGAGCAGCTCGAGCCAGAGCTGCGCTTCATCGGCCTCTTGCAGCGCGCCATCGATCTTGGAACAGAATTCAGCGTCGGAACGCGCCCGAGAAGCTTCCCGAATGTGTGCCGCCACCGAGGTCCCGCAGCGAAGTAACTGATGCGCTATAACCTCTCCACCTCTTTCCGTTTTCGAGGGAGAGCCACATAGAGGTGAATGATCCGTGATGCAAGCTGCTTCGTTCGACCACGTAGCTCGTGCGAAATTCTCATGCGCTGGAAAGTATAAAGGTCGAGCATCAAACCACGAGATCGAACTTTAATGTCTCGCTGCTTGAACCTTTCAGTCTTTCAGCCTTCCAGCTTTTCAGCTTTCCCCAAAAATGCTCCGTAACCGCATCTACTACGTCGCCAAGCCTTTCGTCCCGCAACGGGTGCGAATGGCTATTCGGCGGCAGATCGCGCTGCGGCGGCGCCCGAGGTTCGCGGATGTCTGGCCGATCATGCCCGGATCAGAGCGTCCGCCGGAAGGCTGGCCGGGCTGGCCCGAGGGGAAAAAGTTCGCCGTCGTGCTCACCCACGATGTCGAGAGTCAGCGCGGCCTTGATAAGTGTCGCGCTCTCATGGAACTCGAGATGGAGTTAGGCTTCCGCTCTTCCTTTAATTTCATCCCGGAAGGTGACTATCGCGTTCCGACCGCGCTGCGCGATGAACTGACTCGCAACGGCTTTGAAGTAGGAGTGCACGACCTCAAGCATGACGGCCGGCTTTTCCGTTCCGAAGCGGAATTCAAGGCCCGCGCCCTGGGCATCAATCAGTATCTCCAACAGTGGAATGCGGTCGGCTTCCGCTCCGGCTTCATGCTCCACAATCTCGACTGGCTCCACGCGCTGGACATCGATTACGACATGTCCACCTTCGACACCGATCCTTTCGAGCCCCAGCCGGAAGGTCGCCACACCATCTTTCCCTTCTGGGTCCCTGCGCTCTCGGCGCAGAACTCAGAAGACAGAAGGGATTTCAGCCTTCCGGCTTCTCAGTCTTTCAGCGTTTCCCGCCAGGGCTACGTCGAGCTTCCCTATACTCTTCCGCAGGATTCCACCCTCTTCCTGCTCCTGCGGGAGACAAGCGCGGAAATCTGGCTGCGAAAGTGTGACTGGATCGCCGCGCACGGAGGAATGGTCCTGCTGGACACGCATCCGGATTACATGAGCTTCGCGGATTCGTCCCTTCGCTCAACGAGCTATGACGTTCGATTCTATCGCGATTTTCTTAACTACATCAGGACCGAATATTCGGGGAGTTACTGGTCGGCCCTTCCGGCGGAGGTCGTGCCCGTAGTGCTAAAATGCGTCGCGGCAGACCGCGCTGAGAAGGCCGTCAGAACCGTGCCCACGGTGCAAACTCGCCGAAGGCTGGAAGGCAAGCACGGGGCAGTCGTTCTCTTCTCGCATTACCCGGCTGACCCTCGTCCCCGTCGCGCGGCGGAAGCACTGGTCGCGGAAGGGGCAACCATCGACATGATTTGTCTCCGCGACACGGGCGAGATGAAAGGCCACGCCAAAGTCGGTGAAATAGACGTTTTTCGTTACCCTCTGCAGCGACGCCGCGGCGGGATGTTTGGTTACGTCCGCCAGTATACCACCTTTCTCCTGCTCGCCTTTCTGCACCTCGGGTTTCGCTCGCGACGAAAACGATATGACTTCGTTCACGTGCATAACATGCCCGACGTCTTGGTTTTCAGCGCCGCGATTCCAAAATTACTCGGAGCGAAAGTCGTTCTCGATCTGCATGATCCCATGCCGGAATTGATGCAAACAATTTTCCAAATGCCAGAGAACAGTTTCGGGGTTCGATTACTCAAGAAACTCGAAGCCTGGAGTATTGGGTTTGCTGATGTCGTCCTGACGGTGAACCTTGCCTGTAAGAATATCTATTCTTCCCGGAGTTGCCCTCCCCCAGAAGATCGTCGTCGTCCTGAATTCTCCGGATGATAGGATCTTCCGGTTCAACAAGGCGGCGCCGGTCCCGGTGAGGGCAGGGGAGAATGGTAGCGCCGGTCAAAACCACGCGGTCGGGGCGATACCCCAGGACCCCGGGCGGCCCTTCACCGTCCTTTATCATGGATCGCTGGTCCATCGCAATGGCTTTGATCTCGCTGTGGATGCAATGGAACAGGTGCGAAAGTCGATTCCGAATGCCAGGTTAACAGTCTGCGGCAAGCGCACCGAATATTTCGAGAGTGTGATGGAGGCCGCGCGCCAGCGGGGATTCGCAGATGCCGTTGATTACCTTGGGGTCAAAGACGTTTACGGAATCGTGGAGGCAATAAAAAATTGCGACTTGGGCGTCATCCCCAATCATCGAAACATCTTCACGGAAATAAACACTCCAACGCGCATTTTCGAATATCTCGCGCTCGGTAAGCCGGTGGTGGCGCCGAAGGCGCGAGGAATCCAGGATTACTTTACCGAAGCCGACCTCATCTTTTTCGAACTCGGAGACGCGGAGGACCTGGCGCGTCAAATCGAGTTCGCCGCGTCGAACAACGATGTAGTTCAGCGGACGGTGGAACAGGGGCAAAAGGTTTACCTTGAGCACACCTGGAGCCTCGAGAAAGCCAACTTCGTTAATACGATTGTGAACTTGCTGTGACTCAGTTTGGTTCGGTTAAGTAGCGGGATTCTGAACATGATTACCGTGGTTTCCAACCGTTCGGAGGAAGAAGTTGTGCGGGAGTTCTTCGAGTTGTTCAAGACCCCCTGGCAGTTTTATCGCGAAGATTGCAATCCCGAGGTTCTGCTTTGTTCCGGCTTAACGCCCCCACCTACTGCAGCCCGGCTGGTTCTCCTCTATACCCCGCAGCTCGTCGGAGCTCTCGGAGAGCCCGAGCATACAGGAGATGTGCGCCCTAACCGCGTCCTCCAAGTCGGCGAGGACAAATTTCCTGTTTACGGCGCCTGTCGCGTTTTCGCCAGTGCATTTGCCTGCTTGGTTGACGAGGCTTCAGGGAGATCAGCCGCGATAGAAACGCGCAAGGCCTCTTCTACCGTCGTCCACATCGGTTTCGATCTGTTCGGCGAAGTGCGTCGACTGCTTGAGGCGGGCCAGCCTGAGGCGCACGCCTCCATTCCTACCCTGGACCTGCATATCAACTGCCTGAGGGAGATACTCCTGAGCCACTCCGTCGCTCTGGTGGAGATCCCCCCGCTACCTTGGCATCACGACTTTATTGCCTGCCTTACCCACGATATTGACCATGCGCGAGTTAGTTATCATAAATGGGACCGGAGTATCGCTGGATTCCTCTTTCGCGCCTTCCTGGTTACTCCCTTCGATTTGCTAAGAGGAAGAAAAGTAATCTCTCAACTTCTCCAGATTTGGAAGGCAGCCCTTATGTTGCCTTTTGTCTATCTTGGGTGGGCCCGGGATTTTTGGGATCAGTTCGCTCGATATCTCGAAATTGAAAAAGGCCTTACCTCAACCTTCTTTTTTGTTCCCGCCAAGGACGAACCCGGTCTCGATGAGCGCGGGCGAAAGCAATGGAAGCGTGCCGTTCGGTATGCCTTGAACGACGTCGCAGCTGACATCCAGGACTTGCGCGCGGCAGGACGAGAGATTGCCGTTCACGGAATCGATGCGTGGCGCGACGAAACCAAGGGCCACGCCGAGCTTGATCGAATTCGAGAGTATTCGGAGAGCCAAGAGGTGGGCATCCGGATGCACTGGCTGTTTTTCGGGCCGAACTCCCCGGCGCTGCTCGAGGCAGCGGGGTTTTCCTATGATTCGACCTCGGGATTTAACGGCAGGATCGGCTATCGCGCCGGGACCGCCCAGGTCTTTAAACCTTTGCCCGTTCGTGCCCTCTTGGAATTGCCGCTGCACATCATGGACACGGCCCTATTTTTTCCTTCGCATATGCATTTGTCGGAAATGGAAGCAAAGTTAGTTATTAAGCCAATCACGGAACACGCTCGTCGCTTTGGCGGTGTCGTCACAATTAACTGGCACGACCGCAGTCTTGGGCCTGAGCGATTGTGGGATCGATCTTACATCGACTTGATTGAGACGCTGCGAGCTAAGAATCCGTGGTTTGCCACGGCTGCCGATACGGTCGCCTGGTTCCGGAAGCGCCGCTCCGCTTCCTTTGCGGCAGTCGAGCGTGACAAAACAACTTTGCGCGTCAAGCTAGAGAGTGCCGATAAAGGTGCTCTTCCTTCTTTGCGGGTCAGAGTCTACCACCCTTCTGATCGGAGACCCACGAGCGGCTGGCTCTTTACCGATCGAAACCTCGATGAAAACGAAGGATTCCTGATCGCCGCCTGAAGCGGCGTCACTCTCTTTAAAGATGTCCAAGCACCTGGTTCTGGCGCAACTCGGATGTGGCTACTGGGGGCCTAACCTGCTTCGCAATTTCTCCGCGCTGTCGGATTGCGAAGTGCGTTATGTCGTCGATTCCAGCCCCGAGCGGAGAGCTTTTGTTCAGGCGACCTTCCCCCGCACCCGTGCGCTGGAGTCCGCCGAGCAGGTCTTCGCCGACCCGGACGTCGAGGCAATAGTTATCGCGACTCCCGCGGGTTCACATTTTTCCCTCGCGCGAGAAGCGTTGCGAAGGGGCAGGCATGTCTTCGTTGAGAAGCCCCTCGCGACAAAAGTCGAGGAGGTGGACCAACTGGCGCAATGCGCCGCCAAGCACAACTGCATCGTCATGGCCGGCCACACCTTCGTTTACAACGCGGCCGTGCGCTATGTGAAGGCTCTGATCGATCAGGGCGAGTTGGGCGACATTCGCTATATCTACAGTCAGCGTCTGAACCTTGGCCGCATTCGCTCCGATATCGACGCCCTTTGGAATTTTGCCCCGCACGATATCAGCATCATCCAATACTGGCTGCAGAACGTTGAGCCCGTCTCTGTCTATCGGCAGGGCATGTCCTACATGCAGGAAGGCATCGATGACGTCGTCTTTCTCAGTCTGGAGTATCCTTCCAGGATTATTGCCAACATCCACGTTAGCTGGCTCGATCCTCAGAAAGTCCGGAAAATGATCGTGGTCGGCTCGCGCAAAATGGTTGTCTATGATGACATCGCCGATAACAAGATTGCCATCTATGACAAGGGAATTGATCGCCGCGCCATCCTTGGTCAGAATATGGATTTCGATAATCCGCGACTGGCCCAGTTTAACTATCGCAGCGGCGACATCTTGCTTCCGCAGATTAAATTCATTGAGCCGCTCCGGGTAGAGGCTGAGCATTTCAGGGATTGTGTCCGCACCGGAGAAGAACCGCTCACGGGTTTAACTCACGCGCGCGCCGTGGTCGGCATTCTTGAGCAGGCGCGAAGCGTTCGGCCCCGAGGGCACGTCCAGTCATGAATGAGCCACAGCTTCGCGCGGCGGGTGTCATTAATGTCGAGTTTGGGAAAAACGTCACCGTGGTGCGGCCGGTCAACCTCTATGGCTGCAAAATTGGCGACGATTCTTTCGTCGGCCCCTTCGTCGAGATCCAGAAGGGCGTTGTTCTCGGGAGACGCTGCCGCATTCAGTCACACGCTTTCATCTGCGAGTTAGTCACGATCGGCGATGACTGTTTCATCTCTCACGGAGCGATGTTTGTTAATGACCTCTTTTCCCGCGGCGGCCCGGCGGGAGGAGATCCGGCGCTCTGGCACTCAACCAAGATCGGCGATCACGTGAGCATCGGGACCAACGCCACCGTTCTCCCTGTTTCTATCTGTCCCGGAGTCGTCATCGGAGCAGGAGCTGTCGTGACCAGGGACATCAGGGAACCCGGCATTTACGCGGGCAACCCCGCTCGTCTCCTCCGTCGCCTCTGATCCCCGACGCCGGCCCCAAATTCCATGAAGATTCCTTTCGTTGACCTGCACGCTCAGTATCTGAGCATCAAACCTGAAATCGATGCCGCCATTGCCGAGGTGATCGCTCAGTCCGCCTTTATCCGGGGACCTCAGGTTGACGCGTTCGAGCAGGCATGGGCCGCGGCTCTTGGGATGAAACACTGTATCTCCTGCGCCAACGGTACGGACGCGATTTATATTGCGATGCGCGGTCTCAAGATCAAACCGGGCGACGAAGTGATTACGACCGCGCACACTTGGATCGCGACCTCGGAGACGATCACGCAGGCTGGCGGCCGCGTCGTATTTTGCGACACCGACGACGAGACTTTCACGATCGATCCGGCGCAGATCGAGCGCCACATCAGCAGTCGGACCGTCGGCATCATTCCGGTGCATCTTTACGGCCAGCCGGCGGACATGGACGCGATCATGGCGATCGCCCGCAAGCACAACCTGTGGGTGATTGAAGACTGCGCCCAGGCGCACCTCGCCCGCTACAAAGGGAAGCTCGTTGGCACCTTCGGCGACGTTGCCACCTACTCGTTCTATCCGGGTAAGAATCTCGGCGCCTATGGCGACGCCGGTTGCGCTCTCACAAACAACGATGCGTTGGCCGACTGGATGGCCACTTTCGCGCGGCACGGCGGGAAAGGGGATCACGTCATGGAAGGCATCAATAGCCGGATGGACGGATTCCAGGGCGCGGTTCTGAACGTCAAACTACCGCACCTCTCCGCCTGGACAAAGGCGCGTCAGCGCGTCGCTGCGAAATACGACCAGCTTCTGCAGGGCGTTGGCGATATTCGGACGCCGCAGGTCGCTGCTGATCGCGAGCATGTTTATCACCTTTACGTCATTCGCACCGACCAGCGAGATGCGCTGCGCAAACATCTCACCGCGGCGGGCGTTTCGACCGTGCTGAATTACCCGCGTGCTCTGCCGTTCTATCCGGCCTACGCCTATCTTGGTCACACTCCGGGCGATTTCCCGGTCGCCCATGCGAACCAATCCCGCATCCTTTCGTTGCCGATCTACCCAGAAATGACCGACGCCATGATCGACTACGTTGTTTCTGAGGTGAAGCGGGCGTTCTCTCTTACCCATGCCTAACCTGGCCGACACTGAGAAGCTAATCGAAGAGAGTCTCGATGCCGTCGAGCACTGGGTGGAAGCCCGCCATTACCGCGGATACGAGCCTTTCGATGGCCTTTCCTCCTGGTTTCGTCCTCTCACCTTCGGGAATCTCCTCGGTGAGCGACTCTTGTTGCAATTGATCCGCCAGTCTCCGGTCAATCTCCGGCCATTGATGGGTGTGAAGCCGAAAGATTCGACGAAAGGACGCGGCTACATGGCTTCCGGATACCTGGCTCGATATCGCACCACCGGCCAGCTCGATTACCTTCGCCGAGCCGAATCGTGTCTCGATTGGCTCGATCAACACAAGGTCGGCCGGTTCGTCAATCATAGCTGGAGCAATCATTTCGATTTCTCCAGCCGCGGCGGCTCCTATACGAGCGAAGATCCGATTATTGTCTGGACCGCCCTGATTGGGTTTGCCTACCTCGATGCCTATGAGCAGACCGGGAACGCGCGCTGGCTCGAGATTGCCGACAGTGCCTGCCGTTGGATCATGGACCTTCCCGCGCGAGAAGACGACGCGCGGCGCCTGCATCAGCTACCTGGCGGATATCCAGAGCTCAATCCACAATTCCAACATGCTTGGCGCAGCCATGCTCGCCCGGACGGCCAAACATACCGGCAATTCGCACATACCTCGAGGTGGCCCGGTCTGGCATGGAATACAGTTGCAGCCGCCAGCGGGCGGACGGCTCCTGGTGGTACGCGGAAGACCCGAAGTATCACTGGATCGATAATTTTCACACCGGTTACAACCTCGACAGCTTGAAGTCCTACATCGAGAGCACGGGGGAACAGGAGTGGCGCCCGCAGCTCGAGCTGGGATTGACCTATTACAAAGAGCATTTCTTTGAGGACGACGGCTGTCCCAAATACTATCACAATCGTCGCTACCCGATTGACAGCCAGTGCGCCGCGCAATCGATTGAAACGCTCGCGCGCTTTGGCGCGGAGGATGCCGCCGTCCCTGAACCTGTCGCTCAAGGTCGCTCGTTGGACCATTCGCAACCTGCAGGGAAGAGATGGCCACTTCTTTTATCGCATCTATCCGATGATGAAGGCAAAAACCCCGATGCTTCACTGGGCGCAAGGCACGATTTACAAGGCGTTGGCCGTGCTCTTGCATCAACTCCGGGGCAACTTCGCGCCCGCCACGCCCAGCCTGGCTACAACCCGGAGGTAATGCCGTGGATGCCGAAGGACTCCGCTATCTGCTCATCACGCCCGCGCAAAATGAAGAGGCTTTCCTTGAACTCACCATTCAATCGGTTATCGCCCAGACCGTCCGGCCGGTTCGCTGGCTGATTGTCAGCGATGGATCAACCGATCGCACCGACGAGATCGTCTCCGAGTACGCGAAGAAAAACGACTGGATCGAGTTGCTGCGAATGCCGGTCCGGCAGACGCGGGATTTCGGAGGAAAGGCGCACTCCTTCAATACCGGTTACGAGCATATCCGGCACTTGCCTCATGACGTCGTCGTCAGTCTTGACGCCGACATCACCTTTGCTCCGGACTATTTCGAATTCCTGCTCGGGAAGCTGGCAGAGGAGCCACGGCTGGGCCTGGTCGGCACACCTTTCGCCGAGAACGGCCAGACCTACGATTATCGCTTCAGCAGTCTCGACCATGTCTCGGGCGCGTGTCAGGTCTTCCGCCGCGAATGCCTGGAAGAAGTAGGCGGCTACGTTCCGTCGAAGGGTGGGGGAATCGATGTCATCGCCGTTCTTTCCGCGCGCATGAAAGGCTGGCGGACCCGCACCTTCACGGAAAAACACTGCGAGCATCACCGGCTCATGGGCACGGGGAGTAATCAACCCAGATTCGTCGCTGACTTCAATTTGGGCCAGCGGGGATACTGCCTCGGGTTTCATCCCCTTTGGCAGGTCTTTCGTTCGACCTATCAGATGACTCGCAGACCCTATCTCCTCGGCGGCACCTCACTCCTCGCCGGCTATCTCTGGGCGATGGCTGTGCCGGAGAGAGCGACCTCTAAGTCGTGAGTTGATTGCCTTTCAGCGACAGGATCAAATGGCCCGCCTCCGCCGGTTTCTCGGGGGATTCGCGCGTTCATGAGGACGGAACGAATCGATACGCTGATTCTTGGCGCCGGCCCCGCCGGCCTGGCGGCTGGTTATACCCTCGCCAAAGCCGGTAAGGTCCCTGTCCTTCTCGAAAGAGACAAAGTGCCCGGCGGGCTGATGCGCTCGATTAAGCGCGGCGACTTCGTCGTCGACGTGGGACGGAAGGAACTCTACAACCGCCTGGAAAGAGTTGATCGCTTCTGGCGTTACCTTCTTGGCGACGACTACCGTCCATATCCGCATCGCGGCGGTATTCTCTACGATGGGCTTATTTTCGACCAGTCTCCGGCTTATCGCGGTTTTCGCCGCGGCATGCCTTGGGCGACCTTTTTAGGCTGTGCGTGGGACTTTGGCTGGGCGCAACTGCGACGCCATCTCGTAAACGGTACGCGGAACGTCGAGGAGTATTTCTATCAAACTCGCGGACGCCGGATCACGCAGATGGTCTCACAGGGCTTTCAGGAGAAATTGACTGGTCGACGCTGGTCCGAAATGCCCATCCCGGAAGGCGCGGGAAATGGAGAAGGCCCGGGACTGGTCGAGACTCTGCGGGGCGCGTATCAGCGCACTTTTTCGGCCAAAGAGGTCAACACCTTCAAAGACGAATGGCGCCATCCGGCCAAAGGTACGGGCCAAATCTGCGATGTGTTGGCTTCGGAGATAGCCAGGCTTGGTGGTCGAATCGAGTGCAGTGCGACTCTTAAGAGCGTGACCACTTCAGACGGCCGCATTGAAACGGTGACCGCGGAAATTGGGGGAGAGGAGATCTCATATGAAGCGCAGAACGTTGTTTCCAGCATTCCTATCGAGATCCTGATGGCATTCCTGTTCCCTCAGTCTGCTGACACTTCTGCGGCAAAGGGCGCCGCGGCTTCGCCGTTCCGGAAAAAGACCGTTGTGCTCGTCTATCTCTTCTTCGAGGAGCCTCCGCACTTCCCGCACGCCTGGCTCATCGTTACGTGCCCCACGACCCGGATCGGACGGATTACAAACTACTCCGGCTTCAACGGAGAGATGGTGCCGCAAGGCAAAACCGCCCTTTGCCTTGAATATTATTGCTTCGACGAAGACCCGCTTCTGGAGCAAACCAACGAGCAATTGGTTGCCATGGCCCTGGATGAATGTTCCAAGTACAACCTCGGCGATCCAGCCAGGAAGGCTGATAGCCTGGTTCTCCGTTTCGCCGGAGCGGACGCCTCGCAAAACCGGCACAATTGGTTGAGTAATATTCGCCTTGGCATGCTCGAAAAGCTGAAGCAATTCGAAAATCTATACTACGTTAGCCGGACCGATCTTGACATCGCCACGCTCGCCGGGATCGAAGCCGCCGATGCGATCATTTCAGGCGATCGTGTGGTATTCGATCGTCATATTGATCCGACTCAGATCGGAATTCGCAGCGAACCGAAAGCGTTTGAGTTTAAGCTGCCGATTTGATTCACACCGACCCGGAAGTCGAGCGAAGGGCCGTTGGTCTTTGCGGTAAACCGCATACAGTTTTTTCTGCAGCGATAAATATGAAGTCCCCGCTTATCAGAGAAAAAGCCAGGCAGTATTGGCAATTGGTGAAACATTTCCAAAACCCACTCCTCGCTCTGTTTGCACGGTTGGGGTGGCTCAAACTACGTTATTTTGAGTATCGTGTGCGCAAAGATGCGATCGACTACAACATGCTGGCTCGTGCCCGAGGTGGCGACTGGATTCTCCGAGAAGTCTTGGTCGAAGAAACGTATCGGCCGATTCTGAAGCTGTTGCCACCGAGACCGTTGCGAGTCCTTGACATTGGAGCACACATTGGGGCCTTTACCGTGTGGTTGCACCGGCAGCACGGTGTTGCGGAGGCCTTTTGTTTTGAGCCAGACCCAGACTCCTTTGCCCTATGTGAGTTCAACCTTTACCAAAACGAATGCGAAAATGTGCATTCGCACAGGCAGGCATTGGGGGGGAGCACACGGGAGGCTGAGATTTGGGTGGATGCTCAGACCAGTGCGAGAAATAGCCTTTACGAAAGGAAAACGAGTTCTGCGAGGCGCCAAAAGGTCCAGGTCATTGCGCTCCAAGAATGGTTGAAGGCAACCGAAGGTGCTTTTGACCTGCTGAAAATGGACTGTGAGGGAGCAGAGTGGGAAATGGTTAAAGTTGCCTTAGATTCGTTTATGCGTTTTCCGATAATCGTTGCTGAAGTTCACGGCGACCCGAATGGAATCCGTGGAATGGAAGATTTTGCCGCGGCGCTGAGCCATTGCGGTTTTCAGACAGTTAGCTGTGAGGGGCTTTACATTGGACAGCGTAACTCGTGCTTGCCCTCCGAGGACTCAGGATTGTCGCGAATGGCATAAAAGGGTCGACGATTGAATCGTCTCACGAGGTAAACAATTGCATGCAAAAAGGGCGTCAAGTCTACATTAGTAAAACGGAACTGTCGGTTGCGGGATGGCCGCTCAGGATAGCTAGATTAAGCCACGAGTGGTTCGAGTTTCCGGAGGATCCACTGAGTATGATCAGAGACCTCAAACTAGGACGACCTCCAGCCGATATTTTCACTTTCCTGATTGAAACGACCGATAAGGGGCCCGAATACCCGTTTCACAAACAGATCGCCAGCGCCTCGATTCTCAGGGTCGGATCCTACGCCCAATGGTTGAAGGATCGAGGCTTTAAGGCGCGCAACAAGATCCGCCGGGCGGAAAAAATCGGTGTGGAACTGCGCGCCACGGAATTAGACGACCAGTTTGTAACAGGAGTTGAGGCGATTTACAATGAATCCCCGGTCAGGCAAGGCAGAAAATTCTGGCACTACGGAAAGGGATTTTCGGAAATCAAATCGGACCTCAGCTCGTTTCTGGATCGCACCCTTTTTGTCGGGGCTTTATCACGAAGATGAGTTAATTGGCTTTATGAAATTGTTTCGAGGCAAAAATATTCTTCGAACCGTTCATATTATTGCGAAATTAAGCCATCGCGAAAAACCTGTTCAGGATGCATTGATCGCGCGAGCAGTTGAAATCTGCGAGCAAAACAAAATCGGGTATCTTCACTACGGAAACTGGAGTCGAGGAGGGCTGGGCGCATTCAAGATCAAGCACGGCTTTCAACGCCTTGACGTCCCGCGCTACTTCGTGCCGCTCACTCCTCGGGGTAGGCTCATGCTTGCACTAAAGCTTCATCATTCGATCAAGGATCGCTTGCCCGAAGAATGGATGATAAAGCTGATTTCACTGCGGGCGGCTTGGATCACGTAAACACAAAGGTGCAGGCCCAATAGTCGCATCACGCGACGTGCGCTCCTGTCGATGATCAAGGAGAGGTGGCTGAGTGGTTGAAGGCGGCGGCTCGCAAGGGCCGTCATGCGGCCGTATGGTCGCATCGGAGGTTCGAATCCTTCCCCTCTCCGCAACATCGGCCCAGGAAGTTTCAGAAATCGACTGATGGGTCGACCGGTTGCGGGCACAGCTGTGTGAAAGAAGGTGCGATTGCCGACGGATATCGAGAAGGTCATGCAGTCTGATGCCAACGCTGATTTCGATAAGCGGGACTAGGAACGCGTATCTCTCCTCGTTGCTTTCCGTAAACTCGCTCACCACTCGTGCCAGATATTGATTCAATTGCTGGCCAGGCGATCCCATCCTGGTAACGGGCGCGACCGGTTTTATTGGGAAACGGGTCGTAGAGAATCTCTTGGAGCGAAAATTTCCAGAACGTGCGGTGCCTGGTCAGGCCTTCAGCGAATGTGACCGACCTGCTTGGTCTTCGATCTGAAGTCGGCGGATCCCCGAAACTCATCCGAGGAAACTTGCTTTCGGCAGCAGACTGCCTCTCGGCTACGGATGGTGTTGCCGTCATCTATCACCTCGCTGCGGGTACCGGAGAGAAGTCCTTCCCGGATGCCTTTATGAACTCCGTAGTTGCGACGCGCAACCTCTTGGAGGCCACCCGTCAGCATGGCTCCTTGCGCAGGTTCGTAAACATTAGCTCTTTTGCGGTTTACTCGAACCGAAACAACCCCCGCGGCGCGATTCTGGACGAATCAGCTCCCCTGGAAGAGCGCCCGGAGCGGCGCGGCGAAGCCTATTGCTTTGCCAAGGTAAGGCAGGATCAAATCGTCGAGGAGTACGGCAGGAAACACGGTATTCCCTACGTGCTGCTTCGGCCGGGCGTCGTTTACGGTCCGGGCAAGAATGCGATTACCGGTCGCGTGGGCCGCGACACATTCGGCTTTTTTTTGCACATGGGTGGGCCAAACGAAATCCCGTTCACCTATGTTGACAATTGCGCTGAAGCCATCGTCCTGGCAGGATTGGTTCCGGGAGTTGACGGTGAAGTTTTCAATATTGTTGATGACGATCTCCCTTCGAGTCGGTCGTTCCTTCAATCCTATAAGCGGGAAGTGAGAAGTTTTAAGTTCCGTCTATCTGCCTCGTCCCATCAGCTACGTCGCCTGCTCGCTCTGGGAGCGCTACGCGGCCTGGTCGCGCGGCCAACTGCCTCCCGTCTTCAACCGTCTGGCCTGGCACGCTTATTGGAAGGGTAGCCATTACGATAATGACAAACTAAAAACCCGTCTGGGCTGGCAGCCGCGCGTCACCACCGCGGAGGGGATGAAACGATTTTTCGCCAGCTGTCGGGGAAAGGCTCTTAGTGCTTAAGGTTGCCATCATCGGCTGCGGCAAGATCGCGGATTCCCATGCCGAACTCCTGCAGCACTTGAGCGGATGCGAAATGGTCGGCGTTTGTGACCGGGAAGAGTTGATGGCAAAACAGCTTTATGAGCGCTTTCCAATCAAAGCGTTCTATAGCGACGTCGATGAACTCCTCGAGAAAGCCCGACCGGACGTCGTCCATATCACGACACCTCCGCAAAGTCACTTTGAGCTCGGCCGACTTTGCCTGGAGCGAGGTTGCCACGTCTATCTCGAAAAGCCGTTCGCGGTCGATGCCATCGAAGCGCGCCGCCTGATTCACCTCGCGGAGGCGCGCAATCTGAAAATTACGGTTGGAAACGACGCTCAGTTCAGCCATGCAGCGAGGCGATTCCGTGAGCTTGTAAAGCAAGGCTATCTGGGCGGTAGCCCCGTTCACATGGAGAGCTACTACTGTTACGAGCTGACTGGCGCGTATGCGAACGCGCTCATCGGTGATCCCCGGCACTGGGTGCGGCGCCTGCCCGGGCAGTTGCTTCACAACATTATCAGCCATGGAATCGTTCGCATCGCAGAATACATCCAGGTCGACGATCCCGTTGTCATTGCTTCCGGCCATGTTGGCCCGCTGCTCCGGCAATTGGGGGAGAAGGAAATCATTGATGAGCTCCGCGTTATAATCACTGACGGTGCGTCGACGACCGCGTATTTCACTTTCTCGTCGCAGATGCGGCCGGCGCTACACCAATTCCGACTCTTTGGCCCCAGGAATGGGCTTGTGCTCGATGACGATGATCACTCCGTCATTAAACTGCGCGGCTCCCGCTATAAGAGTTATCTGCAAAAGTTCATTCCGCCGGCAGACTTCGCCCGGCAACATCTGGGCAATCTCGTCGGAAACCTCGGTCTTTTTCTCCGTCGTGACTTTCACATGAAGCAGGGAATGAGGCATTTGTTCGAGGCGTTTTATCGCTCGATCACTCAGGATGAAGCGCCACCCATCCCTTATCGTGAAATTCTTCTGACCTGCCGGATCATGGACGCGATCTTTGAACAGATATCGTCGAGGAGTAATCCCCGCGCCATTGAAACAGATACGCTTGGAATCAGGTGCTAGTTTTAAACGATGCCAACCTCGCGTCAGTTCACTAGAACCTAGTTTTAGATGCCCCCTCCTTTAGCAGCCTTCTTGTGTGGAGCGTTTATTTTCTGGCTCCTTCGTCGCTACAAGAC
>CAWHRN010000008.1:0-230570 GCA_963831805.1 uncultured Verrucomicrobiae bacterium
AATATTCCTGGAACCAGACTAACGACTCTAAGTCCAGATGGTTAGTCGGCTCGTCGAGGAGCAGGAGATCCGGCTCCATCACGAGCAAGCGCGCGAGATGCGCGCGCATCACCCAGCCGCCGCTGAGCGCGCGCGCCGGCCGCTCGAAATCCGCTTCGCGAAAAGCCAGACCGGCGAGAATCCGCTTCGCTTTCGGCTCCAGTTGCCAGCCGCCGTGTTCATCGAAAACATGGAGCGCTTCGTGATACGCCTCGTCGTCGGAGCCTTCGCCGGCTTCATGACGTTTGATCACCTGCTGCGCCGCGACCAGCTCCGGCGAAATCGCCATCGCGAGCTCGAGCACCGTCTCGTCCGCGACCGCCGCGGTCTCCTGCGGGAGGAATCCGATGACCGCGCTTTTCTCGATCGCGACCGTGCCGGAATCCGGCGAAGCCTCCCCGAGCAGGAGCGAAAAGAGCGTCGACTTCCCGGCGCCGTTCGGCCCGACGAGCCCGATGCGATCGCCGCGATTCACCTGCAGCGAAACGTCCTCGAAAAGAACGCGGCCGGCGAAAGATTTGGAGACTTGTGAGACGGTGAGCATGGCGCGGGGCGGCGCGCACCTTCGACTCACTCGCGCAAACTCTCAACCTCCCGCGGGCGGCTGGCCGGATAATTGCTTTGCTCCTATCCATGCCACAGTTCATCCCGACCAACGACCTCGACCGCGCGCTCATCGCCGCCCAGCGCACCACCGCCGCCATGCCCGATTTCTATCGGCGCCTGAGCGAAGGGGACCTCTATTTGCTCGTGCCCTATGACCCCGAAGTGGTCGACGAGGAGATCGAGATCAAAAATGGTCTCGAGTTTCCCTTTGCCATGCTCAAGGACGAGGAAGGCGAAGTGGTGCCCATCTTCTCATCGAGCGAGCGGGCTGAGGAAGGACTGGCGCGCGGAAAGGTTCCACCCTCGACTTTCCTGGTCGGCTGTATGCCGGCCGTCCAGGTCCTCGAGGTTCTCGGCAAAATGAACATGCGCGCCGTGCTGAACAAGAGTTGCACCACACCCCAGTTCACCATCCCGCCCGATCTCATGCGCGACCTCGCCAGCGGCGAAGTGCTCGAGCCTTTGCCGGAAGGAGAAACGGAGGAAATCGCTCTCAACCAGGTCGATCCGGCCGATTATCCCACCGACCTGGTGCAGCCGGTCTTCGAATACTGCCGGCGCCACAAACAGTACCGCGCCGCCTGGATTTTCCAGTCTCCGGTCGGTGCCGCCAAGGTCGCTGCCAATGGCGGTCGCGGTTATCAGCTAACCTTCCTCATGGATCCGCGAGACCGGATCGTCCATCACGATCTCAATCTCGTGATCGCCGCGGCGTTGTCCGAGAGCAAAGACGACGTCGCTCA
This sequence comes from uncultured Verrucomicrobiae bacterium, assembly GCA_963831805.1. GTDB lineage: Bacteria > Verrucomicrobiota > Verrucomicrobiia > Chthoniobacterales > UBA10450 > Palsa-1392. Next base: position 1,389 of record CAWHRN010000008.1, read on the forward strand.
CGGTCTCCTCGACGAAAGAGACCCGGTCGCGGTGGCCGACCTCTTCCGCCAGGCGCAGCCTTTCTACCTCGCCGCCGATTTCGCGCAGCCGAGGGAAAAGTAGCCGGGAAGCGCCTAACGACCCAACGGCGTCGTCACGTTCGTGCCGGCGGGCGGCGCGAAGCGAAAAGTATCCGCGGGAATCGGGGCGCGCGATTCGTTCGTGTAGGTGGTCACGATGTGGTCGCCGTTCGGCTGCACCATCTCGGTCTTCTGCACCTGGAGGTCGGCGTTGAGATGGATGTCGAATGTCTTCAATAACCGCTTGAGCGACGGGTTGCGCGGCGCGAGGAGCAGCTCGTAGCCGGCGCCCTCCTTGGTGCCGGTGATGTGATAGCTGTTCTCCACATGCTCGAGATTGAGCGCTCGCGGTCAGCGCGGCGATGCCGGCATCGAGCGGCGAATGTTTACCTAACGAATACTTCTCGGCCGACTGGAATTTCGGGTAATAAATCCAGAGCGTGCTCCCGTCGCTCACGGTGATGCTCGGCGAGCTGCCCTTCACTTCGCGTCGGAATTTCGCCGGTTCCTGGAACCAGACCTTGCCGCTGCTGCTGATCGGCTTGTTCATCAGGTGCACGTCCTTCTGTTCCGCGAAATCGGCCTGCACCTGCGGCGCGCCGGCGCGTTTCGCGCGGATCTTTTCGAGGAGCGCCCTGACGTCGTTAGGCGCGAGCGGCTCGGCCGAGGCCGCGCCGATGGAGAAGAGAAGCAAAAGTGCGAGGAGAGGTTTCATGGAATGAAGAAGCAATCGCAGTTGGACGCACACGCAAAAGAAATAATCGATCGGCGCACACTCCGGGTTCTTTTCCGGGGAGCACAGGCGGCCCGCCTGTCGTGTTCGGCGGCTCGCCGAACACCGGGGCGGGGCGCTGCAGGAATGATGAATAGCGATGTCGGCAGTTCGGCTCGGGTGGTTGCGCTGCGCGCAAATGTGTTTGGCCAGCGACCAAACACGACAGGCCAGCGGCCTGTGCTCCCCGGACCGAAAAGCGAGGCGCAGCTCGTTAGGCGCGCTTCGGCTTTGCGGCCGCCGCTGCCGGCAGGGTAAAGAAGATCGTCGCGAACAGGCTCCAGGAAAGCCCGATCGCGCAGGCGACGCCGAGGCCGCTCAGGGTCGGATTGTTGGCGAAGCCTAACGAGCCGAAACCGGCGATCGCGGTGAGCCCGGCGAGCGCGACCGGTTTCAAGACGCCGGCCACGTCGTGCTCGACGTCCCGCGCTTTTTGCCACACGAGCAGGACGTAGATTCCGTAATCGACGCCGATCGCGAGGACGAGGCGGAAGGCGAGCACGTTGAGCAGATTGAGCGGGATGCTCGCGAGCTTCATCGTCGCGATCATCGCGCCGACCGCGAGAATGAGCGTGGCGATTTGGATGAGCCAGAGCCGCAGATCGCGGTAGAGCACGGCGAGGAGGACGGCGTCGAAGAATGCCATCAGCCCGCTGATCAGGATGAGCTGGTGATGCGACCACGGGAGCAGATCGGTGAGGGTAAAGCTCCAGCCCGAGAGCGTCATCGGGACGCCGGGCGTCGGCAGGCTTTTCGTTAGGCTTTCCTTCTGCTCGTGCGTTTCGACCGGCTGGTTCGTGGTCACGAAACCGACACTGAGGAGCGGATCGGCGGCGAAGTAGCGATCGACGAGGAACCACCAGCTCGACGTGATCGGAAGCTGCTTCCGCCAATCCGGCACCGGCTGCACACCCTTCGCGACGGCTTCGAGTTGATCGAGCAGCGCGAAGCCGGGCGTGAACGTCTCCGGGCTGAAACCTTCCTGCGCGATTGCCGTTTGCAGCGCCCTGCGCGCCGCGGCGAAGTCGATCTTCCCAAGCCGCTTCCGGTTCTCCTCGATTAGCTTCGGCGAGAGCGCGAGCGCGGCCGGCGTGGAGAAATCCTTGATCGCGCCCGCGGCGCGCAGCTCCCGCCAATGCGCCTCCACCTTCTGCCAATCGTCGTGCAGCTCCTCCTCGTTAGGCGCGCGCACGATCCCGATCACCGGCTCCCAGCGGATCGGCATCTTCGTCATGATGGTGTTGAGCGCGAAGCCGGCGTCGCTCTTCTTCGGCTCCATCGATTTCGTGCTCGCGTCGAAGATGAGTGGCGGCCGAGGCGAGACCGCGAGCGCGAAGAGCACGAGCAGGAGCGGGAGCGCGATCCAAATGATGAGCGCCGGCGCGCGGAGCATCCGCCGGACGTAGAGCCTAACGAGCGCGAGAATCCAATCGTGCCGCGGCGGGAGCGAACGTTCCCCGGTGAAAAGGAAGAAGACGCTGGTCATGAAAAGCCCCGCGAACAGGATCCCGATCGCGATGAGCACGCCGAGCTGGGTGAACCCGGCCGCGCCGCCTAACAACAGCGCGAGAAAGCCCACCGAGGTCGTGAGCGCGCCGAAAAAGATCGCGCGCCCGAGTTTCGACACCGCCTCCTCGATCGCCGGCGCATGCGCGCTCCCCTCGTTCCGCGCCTGCTGGTAGCGGCCGAAAATCAGGATCGCGAAATCCACCCCGAGCCCGATGAGGATCGCGCACATCCCGATCGTCACCATGTTCAGCTCGTGGAAAATGAGCAGCCCGACGGCGAGCGCGACGAGACAGCAAAGGAGGAGCGAAAACCCCATGCCTAACAATGGCAACCAGCGCCGGAACCCGATGAAGAAAACCGCGCCCACGAGCAGGATGGACCCGAGGAGCGTGACCACGATGTCGTGCCGCATGCTCAGCGAAATCTCCGCTACATAAGCCGAGCGTCCGGTCACCAGCACCTGGAGCGGCCCGCCGTCCCAGCCCGCGCTCGCCGCTTTGCGGAAGGCGTTCACCTTCTCCATCAGCGCCTGGCAGGCGAAGGCGTCGAGCGATTCCTGGTTCGTCACGACAAGAAAAATGCGCAGCGTGCGATCCGGCGAGACGAGCGGCTCGCCTTCCTGGAGCCCCGCGTTCCCCGCGAACGGCTTCAACGCCGGCGCCACCACGCCCAGCGGATCGAGCTGCAACTCGAACTCCGGCCGCGGCGAGCCCGCCTCGATCTCCCCGTGGAGCCGCCGCAGCCGCGCCTGCAGGTTAGCCGGCTGCAAGACCGCCACCGTCTCGTCAAACGCCTTCGGCTCGAGATTCAGCAAGAGCGGCACCGCGAGCCCCTGGAGATCGCGCATCCCCTCCGGCGTCTCCATCGGCGAGCCGCTCAGCACCCGCGTCACCCACGGCTGCGCGTGCAGGCGCTCGGCGAAAGTCGGCGCGAAATCCTCCAGCTTGTCGGTGTCGTTAGGCTGGCAGAGGAGCGCGAACGTGAGCTGCCGCGTCTGCGCGAAATCGTTGTTGTAAACCTTCAGCCCCTGCACCGTGGTGAACTTCCCCGGGAGCAGATTGAGCACCTCGCTGTCGAGCGTCATCCGCGTCACCAGCACGTAAAGGCTCGCGCCCGCGAGCAGCGCCACCACCAGCCAGACGAGCCCGCGGCGTTCCGTCACGAGCCGCGCGATGAACTTCGAGTACGACATCAGCGACCGCCGCGGCTAGAAGGCGAAGGTGAACGAATCCGCGCCGACCTTTTGGCGAACGAGCGGCTGCGTCTTCTCGCGCAGGAGCACCTCGCGCAGCGCCACCCAGCCGCGCAGATGCACCGGCGCACTCCGCGGCGCGCCCGACCACGAGCCGCGGGCGAGGGGACCGCTCACGCGGACGAACTTCTCATTCTGCCGCACCGTGAGCAGAGTCACGCCCGGGCCTTTGCTGAAAGTCAGCTCGAAATCCCCCGCGCTCGAGTAGCGCACCAGCACGTCGCCGATGAGCGAAGTCTTCGGGCTGCGATATTGCAGTTGGCCGACCCGCGTTTCCCAGCCGGGCTCCGGCTGCACAAACTCACGCGGCACCGTCGAGCAACCGGCCAGCCAGAACACCGCCGCCGCGAGCGAGCAGCCCACGGCGAACCTAACGGAAAGAGAACGGGTCCGGTGCAAGGGGAAACAAGTTACCGAGACTGGGAGAGAAGCAAGCCGGGGGAGGCCGCTTCCCCGCCAGCACTTTTCCTCTCCCTGTTCCTCTACCTCTTTACTCTCTCGGCTCCGCGCCGGGCGATCGCACCCCTAGCGGAAAGCGAAGCGCGATCGCCCGGTCGGTTCTCTCGTGCTCCTGCTCGTTCCCGATTTTACCAGATCGAGAACGAGAAACGCCACGAGTAAGCGGGAAGAGGTAGAGGTAGACGCCACGCTCATCTCGCTTTCCTCGTTTCCAGGTTGGACTTGGGCACGCCCACATCCCGGCGGTTACACGGCCAGCGCCGCCGCTTCCCCGAGCGACGGCTGGTGCTGGGCCAACGGAGCGCCTCCCTGCCGGCGCGATCGCGGACCTTGCCTCGTGGCGCCATCGAATCACGAGCAGGCAAAGTGCGACTTCGCCGAGGTGTGCGTTCCCAAATACGACCTTGGGAACGAGGAGAACTATTTCGTCCGGCTGCGCGGTTTTTCGCGCTGCGGAGCCACTGACAGACCGCTTCCAGCGACTGACAGATCAACTCCGGTCACTGACAGATCGCTTCCCGCGACTTCCAGATCGACTCCGGCGAATGACAAGACGTTTCCTTCGAGCATTTTACGAACATCTAACGGCTAACGTGTTCTCCTCGTGCCCAAGTTCCACTCGGGCACGCACTCATCGCTGCAGTTGCACTGCTCGGCTGGGGGCGGCGTGCGACCGGGGCGGCCGGAGGGCGAAGTGCGACTTCGCAGATGTGGCCTTCCAAAGTGCAACGAGAGGCGAACGCCCGCGCCGTAAAAGATCGCGCGGACAGGCGCATCCTATCCGCCAGCCATCCGAGCTTCAGCTGGCCGCAGTCGCGGCGACAAAGCCTGGGCACGCGCCCGGCTGGCAGATATCGCGCGAATTGAATCGGTGCGCAAGAATGCGGCGGCCATCGCGGAGGATGTTCGGGCTCGCCGGGCGACGGGCGAGCGGTCAGAATCGGGCACATGACCGCTTACCTGGCGCCCCCGTCGTGATCGACGAAAATAATTTCGTCTTTAAACACGAAACTTCCTCTAATTGTCGTTAGGCCATAACACCATCGCGCTATGTCTCCAGACGCTTTCGATAGTTTGCCCCGAGCGCAAGAACCACTGACGACGGTCGACGGCTACCGAGCGATGCTTCGTGTTTTGGAGTATTACTTTCACGCCGACAGTGAATTCCCGGTAGGTGCCATCCTTAGGGAGGATGGAGTCGATTGATGGGACGCAACCCCGTGAATCGACTTAAGCCTAAGAGAGTCAAGGGTGAGTGTGGGTGGCGGGTAAATTGGGTTTAGTTCATTGGTTTAGGCTGGGTTAATGGATGGAGTGTGTGCGGTGGCAATCGCTTTCACATGACTTTACCATGTCAGGTTCTTACTCCTTTTTGCGGTCGTAGGGGACGATGTTATCCCATTCGTCGGCGGAGGAACGGGCGACAAAGGCTACGACCGGTTCGGTGTCGCTCAGGTTAAAGACTTCGTGCGGCACGTCGGGCTTGATGTAGATGAAGTCGCCGGCCGCGTTTTCGATCACCTGCTTCAGGCCCGGGCCAAACTCATGGCGGACCCGGCCTTCGAGAATATAAAGGATGAGCTCGAAGCCGACATGGATGTGCGCGTAGGCGACGCCGCCGGGCGGGATGGTGGCGATGTTGGCGGACAGCTTCGTGGTCCCGACGTTTTTCGCGGACATCCCTTGTTTGTAGTGGATGCCGTTCCAATCCCGCCGGGCGCCGCCGCCGCGGATGGTGAGGATGCCGCCGTGATCTTCGACGGCGCTGATCTCGATATTGTCTTTTGCGTCCATTCCGAAGCCGTAACACACGCGCCCGGGCTGTCGAGTCTCCGTGCGGACGCGCAGGCGGGATGTGAATTCACGTGATCGCTACGTGGCGGTCACCTGAATGCCAAGTAACCGCGAAATGCTGTCCGGATGACTATCGAAACTGTGTCTCGCGAAACGTGGGGATTGGCAGATTGGTCGCCCGGCAAGGGCAAAACCCGCAAGGGCGCCGGAGACTCCGGGTTCCTGCAGACGCAACGGGAGCGTCTGCTGGAGCTGCGCGAGGCGCTCACCGGCTCGATGGCCGGGGTGGCGCAGAGCTCGCGCGAGAATGGGATCGAGGCTTCGCCCTGCGGTCAGCACCCGGCTGACGCGGGGAGCGATGCGGCCGATCGCGATTTCGCGCTCGGCCTGCTCTCGCACGAGCAGCACGCGCTGAGCGAGATCAATCACGCGTTGCGGCGGATCGAGCGCGGGACCTATGGGATTTGCGAGCTCTCCGGCGAGCCGATCCCGCGCCCGCGACTGCGGGCGATCCCGTTCGCGCGGCACACGGTGGCGTGGCAGGCGGAGGTCGAGAAACAAAGGAAGGCCAGCCGCCACCGTCGCGCCGCTGTGTTGTCCCTGGAAATGCGTGAAGCAGTCGCGGCCGACTCGCCCTCAGCCGACGACGAGGAAGATGCCGCCTAACGCCTAACGAAGCGCGCGGATGGCCGCGGCGTAGTTGGGCGACTTGAAGATGGTGGTGCCGGCGACGAGGACGTTGGCGCCATTCTCGAGCGAAAGTTGCGCGGTCTCGGCGTCGATCCCGCCATCGACTTCGATGTCGTAGTCTGCGCCTAACGAATCGCGAAGCTCCCGCGCGCGGCAGACCTTGGCCATCATCTCGGGCTGGAAGGATTGGCCGCCGAAACCGGGATGCACGGTCATGATGAGAACGAGATCGACGTTAGGCAAATGCGGCTCGAGGGCCGCTAATGGGTCGCGGGATTCAAGGTGAGCCCGCAACGACAACCGGCGGCGCGGATCGCGGCGAGCGTGTTCGCGACGTCGTGTTTCGCTTCCGCTTCGAGGTGGACGGTGATCGAGTTTGCACCGGCTTCGACCAAAAACGCGGTGCGTAGTGATCGGGGCGCTCTATCATCAGGTGGACATCGAGGGGGCAGAGTCGTTAGGCCGCGGATCATCTTCACGGAGCGCGGGCCCGAAGGAAATGTTATCCACAAACTGGCCATCCATGATGTCGAGATGAAGCCAACGGCGCCGGCGGCGATGACTTTGGCCACCTCGTCGGCGAGATGACCGAAGTCGGCGGCGAGCAGAGAAGGGGCGACGATGGTTTTTCGATCGGCATGGCGTTCTCTCCATCAACCATCATTCTGCGGCCAGCAACCTCCGCTTGACGCGACGGTCACCCGTTCCAAGATACTACGTTTTTCGCCGTCCGAACGCGCCGGCATAGCTTTCGCTCTCAAGGGTCGGCTGGCGTTCACGCAAAGGTAAGACACACTTCATGTTAAACAGACTTTTTGGCTGGTTCTCCAGCGATATTGGGATCGATCTTGGGACGGCCAACACGTTGGTTTACGTCAAAGATCAGGGCATCGTGCTGCGCGAGCCGTCGGTCGTGGCGGTGCAGGCCGGCACTTCCAAAGTGCTCGCAGTCGGCGACGAGGCGAAGCGCATGCTCGGGCGCACGCCGGCGAACATCGTCGCGGTGCGGCCATTAAAAGATGGCGTCATCGCGGACTTCGAGGTGACCGAAGCAATGCTCCGGCATTTCATTACCAAGGTGCAGCAGCAGCGGGTGCGCGACGCGCGCCGAGAGTCGTGATCGCGGTCCCGTCGGGCATCACCGAAGTGGAAAAGCGCGCGGTCCGTGAGTCAGCGACGCATGCCGGCGCGCGCGAGGTTTATTTAATCGAGGAACCGATGGCGGCGGCGATCGGCGCGGACTTCCGGTGCAGGATCCGGCCGGCAACATGATCATCGACATCGGCGGCGGCACGACGGAGGTCGCGCTGATTTCGCTCTCGGGAATCGTCTTCTCGCGCAGCGTGCGCGTGGCGGGCGACGAGCTCGACGAAGCGATCGTGCAATACATGAAGCGCGCCTACAATTTGATGATCGGCGAGCGGCACCGCGGAAGAGATCAAGATCAAAATCGGCTCCGCGTATCCGAGCGAAAAGGAAATGAGCGTGGAAGTAGAAGGCCGCGATCTCGTCGCGGTTTGCCGAAGAACCTGACGATCACTTCGCAGGAGGTGCGCGAGGCTTTGCTCGAGCCGATCTCGACGATCGTCGATTCGGTCATGGATCACTTTGGAACGTTGTCCGCCGGAGCTTTCCGCCGATCTGGTCGATCGCGGGCTCGTGCTCGCGGGTGGCGGTGCGTTGCTTCGCGGGTTCGATCGCTTGCTTAGTGAAGAGAGTCCGCGGGTCTGCCGGTGCACGTCGCGGAAGATCCGCTCAGCGCGGTCGCGGAAGGCACAGGCAAGCGCCCTGAACGAAATCAATTCCTGCGAACAGGTGGCCACCGCCGATCGCCAATGGCGGCAGTGAATCGATTGCTGATTGTTGAGTTCTGATTGCTGATTTTGGAACGAGAAATTGTCGCGCGCGTGAAGATTGATTTCAGCAATCTGCAATCGGCAATCACCAATCTCAGTCCGATGAGCCGCACCGGGATTGTCGCGCTGGTTTTTTCGCGGCAGCGGTTCTCGCGCTTCTGTAGCATCGGTCCGCAGGCGACGCGGAAGTATTCAGGCGTCGTTTTTCCAGGCGATCTCGCCGTTTCTGAAAACCGGCTCGGGACTTGACCGGCAGATCCCTTCGTCCGCGCCGGGTTGAAGTCGCTCGACGATCCGGAGAAAGACAACGCGTCGTTGCGGGTGGAGAACCGCTCGCTCAAGGCGACGAACGAAGCGCTCCGCGACGTCCAGCACGAGGTGAACCGGCTCCGGCACGCGCTCGCTTATCGCGAGCGTTCGCTCTTCCGGTTGGTCCCGGCGGAGTGTTTCGCGCGATTCGTCGACCTGGTGGCGGACGGTGACGATCAATCGCGGGCAGGAAGACGGCCTCGCGCCGGAGATGCCAGTGCTGACCGACGAAGGCCTCGTCGGCCGCACCACCACGGTGGCGCCAACATCTCCGTGGCGCTCCTGTCTTCGGACCAAAACTGCCGCGTGGCTGCCAGCGTGGAGGGCTCGCGCGAGCAGGGGATCGTGACCGGCGAACGCGTCGCTGGCGGTGTCGCGCGGGGATTTTGATCATCCTCGAAGCAACGGACCTGAAGCCGGGGCAGAAGGTTTACACTTCGGGGTGTGGGCGGCGTTTTTCCCTCCGGCTTTTGTTGAGCGGCCAAGAAATTTAACGTCCGCGCACTCGATGGGCAGGCCCGCAGATCGCGCCCGCCGTGGATCTTGCGCGGCTGGAAGATGTCTTCGTCGTGATCGGTCGGAAGTAGGATTGCCATGATCCTGTTCGTTGTTCTTCTCGTCCTGTTCCTCGGGGCAGCTCCTCGGTGCCGCCACGTTTACGTGTATGTTCACATCGTGCCGGTGTTATTTTTCGCGTTTATGGGCCGTGCTCACGCTTTCGTTTCCGCTCATGTTCGCGCTGGCGTTTTTCGCGGGCTCCCGGACGATGACGGTGCAGATTCGGCCCGAATGTTGAAATTTCCTTCGGATGGTCGATATCTTTATGTAAGGTGCTCGCCGCCATCATGCACGGTCTCAAGCCCTCGTTTAATTGGGGGAAGACTGGAAGTGCATTGTGTTCTCAGCGGCGTCTGCACGTCTCTCATTCTCCTCTCGCAATATCTGATGGATTTCGTTTTCGCCGCGGCTCGCTCATTTTCAATCGCGAAGTCTGGTGGCAGATCGGTGGTCCCGGCGCGCTCGCGACGTCGATGGCGCCCCTGGTTTTCTGGTCGCTCCACGGCCACCTAACCGAAAAATCCTTACGCCGCGCCGACGGATGGCTTCGATGAATATACGTCGCGCTAGCCCCGCGTATCCAATCTCTCCGGGCTCTGCATGCTCCTCGGGCTCGGCGCGCTCGTCGGCCGCCTCTGGTGCAGGGCGCGTGGCGCAGAGGACCGCGCGGGTGCAGGCAGCTCAGAGGTGCGCGGTGCATCCCGTCGATCCGCGGGGTCGCGATCACAACGGCGTCGCGCTGGTGCAAAACCGCGCCAGTTACGAGGTCGACTTCTACCTGCTGGAGCGGCGAAAGGCTATCGCCAGCGTTACGGCCGGCCGCCGGAGATGCAATATCGCGCGACGATCAGCGGGATGCCGAAGGACATGAAGAAGCCCTGATATTGCCAAGATCGTGAACGACGGCATCGTGCCGCGACTCGAGGACTTGAACATCGCGCGCGATTACAACGCGCGCAACCAGCTCCAGAAACATTACCGGAATAACACCGAGGTTCCGTATTCCTATTCGGGAAGTCGATGTCCTTCGAATAGGAATACGGAACCTCGGTGTTATTCCGGTAATGTTTCTGGAGCTGGTTCGCGTTGTAATCGCGCGCGATGTTCAAGTCCTCGAGTCGCGGCACGATGCCGTCGTTCACGATCTTGACGATGTCGGGCTCCTTCATGTCCTTCGGCATCCCGCTGATCGTCGCGCGATATTGCGTCTCCGGCGGCCGGCCGTAACGCTGGCGATAGCCTTTCACCATCTCCGGCAGGTAGAAGTCGACCTCGTAACTGGCGCGGTTTTGCACCAGCGCGACGCCGTTGCGATCGCGAATCTCCCCGCGGATCGACGGGATGCGCACCGTCGCCTCTGAGCTGCCCTGCACCCGCGCAGTCCACTCTGCGCCACGCGCCACCTGCACCCACCAGAGGCGGCCGACGAGCGCGCCGAGCCCGAGGAGCATGCAGAGCCCGAGGACCTGGATACGCAGACTCGGGCTAGCGCGACGTATATTCATCGAAGCCATCCGTCGGCGCGGCGTAAGGATTTTTCGTTAGGCTGGTGAGCCAGTGGAGCGACCAGAAAACCAGGGGCGCCATCAACATCGCGAGCACGCCGGGACCGCCGATCTGCCACCAGACTTCGCGATTGAAAATGAGCGAGCCGCGGCGAAACGAAATCATCAGATATTGCGAGAGGAGAATGAGAGACGTGCAGACGCCGCTGAGAACACAATGCACTTCCCATCTTCCCCGATTAAACAAGGGCTTGAGACCGTGCATGATGGCGGCGAGCACCGCGTAGAGGAGTATTGACCATCCGAAGGAAATTTCAACATTCGGGCCGAGAATCTGCACCGTCATCGCGTCCCAGAGGAACCCCGCGAAAAACGCCAGCGCGAGCATGAGCGGAAACGAAAGCGTGAGCGCGCCGTAGAACACAATCACCGGCACGATGTAGACGTGCGCGTTAAACATCCAGTCGAGCGGCGGGATGAAAATCTCGAGGAGCTGCCCGAGGAAAACCAGGACGAGAAGAACAACGAACAGGATCATGGCAATCCTACTTCCGACCGATCACGACGAAGACATCTTCCAGCCGCGCAAGATCCACGGCGGGCGCGATCTGGGCCTGCCCATCGAGTGCGCGGACGTTAAATTTCTTCACCGTTCCGACAAAAAGCCCGGAGGGAAAAACGCCGCCCACGCCCGAAGTGTAAACCTTCTGCCCCGGCTTCAGGTCCGCCTGCTTCGAGAGATAATCGAGGTCCAGCAACGGCGCGACACCGCCAGCGACGCGTTCGCCGGTCACGATCCCCTGCTCGCGCGAGCCCTCCACGCTGGCAGCCACGCGGCAGTTTTCGTCGGAGACCAGGAGCACCACGGAGATGTTTGGCGCCACCGTGGTGGTGCGGCCGACGAGGCCTTCGTCGGTCAACACTGGCATCTCCGGCGCGAGGCCGTCTTCCTGCCCGCGATTGATCGTCACCGTCCGCCACCAGGTCGACGAATCGCGCGAAACGATCTCCGCCGGCACCAACCGGAAGAGCGAACGCTCGCGATAAGCGAGCGCGTGCCGGAGCCGGTTCACCTCGTGCTCGACATCGCGGAGCGCTTCGTTCGTCGCCTTGAGCGAGCGGTTCTCCACCCGCAGCGACGCGTTGTCTTTCTCCAGATCGTCGAGCGATTTCAACCCGGCGCGGACCGAGGTGATCTGCCGGTCAAGTCCCGAGCCGGTTTTCAGAAACGGCGAGATCGCCTGGAAAAACGACGCCTGAATCTTCCGCGTCGCCTGCGGACCGATGCTCAGAAGCGCGAGAACCGCTGCCGCGAAAATAACCAGCGCGACAATCCCGGTGCGGCTCATCGGGATTGCTGATTGGTGATTGCAGATTGCTGATTGCTGAAATCAATCTTCACGCGCGCGACGATTTCTGGTTCCAAAATCAGCAATCAGAACTCAACAATCAGCAATCGATTCACTGCCGCCATTGGCGATCGGCGGTGGCTACCTGTCGCAGGAATTTGATTTCGTTCAGACACTTGCCTGTGCCTTCCGCGACCGCGCTGAGCGGATCTTCCGCAACGTGCACCGGCAGACCGGTCTCTTCACTGAGCAAGCGATCGAACCCGCGAAGCAACGCACCGCCGCCCGCGAGCACGAGCCCGCGATCGACCAGATCGGCGGAAAGCTCCGGCGGACAACGTTCCAAAGTGATCCGGACCGAATCGACGATCGTCGAGATCGGCTCGAGCAAAGCCTCGCGCACTTCCTGCGAAGTGATCGTCAGGGTCTTCGGCAAACCGGCGACGAGATCGCGGCCTTTTACTTCCACGCTCGTTTCCTTTTCGCTCGGATACGCGGAGCCGATTTTGATCTTGATCTCTTCCGCGGTCCGCTCGCCGATCATCAAATTGTAGGCGCGCTTCATGTATTGCACGATCGCTTCGTCGAGCTCGTCGCCCGCCACGCGCACACTGCGCGAGAAGACGATTCCCGAGAGCGAAATGAGCGCGACCTCCGTCGTGCCGCCGCCGATGTCGATGATCATGTTGCCGGCCGGATCCTGCACCGGAAGTCCGACGCCGATCGCCGCCGCCATCGGTTCCTCGATTAAATAAACCTCGCGCGCGCCGGCATGCGTCGCTGACTCACGGACCGCGCGCTTTTCCACTTCGGTGATGCCCGACGGTACCGCGATCACGACTCTCGGCCGCGCGCGCACCCGGCTGTTGTGCACCTTGGTAATGAAATGCCGGAGCATTGCTTCGGTCACCTCGAAGTCCGCGATGACGCCATCTTTTAATGGCCGCACCGCGACGATGTTCGCCGGCGTGCGCCCGAGCATGCGCTTCGCCTCGTCGCCGACTGCGAGCACTTTGGAAGTGCCGGCCTGAACCGCCACGACCGACGGCTCGCGCAGCACGATGCCCTGATCTTTGACGTAAACCAACGTGTTGGCCGTCCCAAGATCGATCCCAATATCGCTGGAGAACCAGCCAAAAAGTCTGTTTAACATGAAGTGTGTCTTACCGTTGCGTGAACGCCGGCCGACCCTTGAGAGCGAAAGCTATGCCGGCGCGTTCGGACGGGCGAAAAACGTAGTATCTTGGAACGGGTGACCGTCGCGTCAAGCGGAGGTTGCTGGCCGCAGAATGATGGTTGATGGAGAGAACGCCATGCCGGATCGAAAAACCATCGTCGCCCCTTCTCTGCTCGCCGCCGACTTCGGTCATCTCGCCGACGAGGTGGCCAAAGTCATCGCCGCCGGCGCCGATTGGCTTCATCTCGACATCATGGATGGCCAGTTTGTGGATAACATTTCCTTCGGGCCCGCGCTCGTGAAGATGATCCGCGGCCTAACGACTTTGCCCCTCGATGTCCACCTGATGATCGAGCGCCCCGATCACTACGCACCGCGTTTCGTCGAAGCCGGTGCAAACTCGATCACCGTCCACCTCGAAGCGGAAGCGAAACACGACGTCGCGAACACGCTCGCCGCGATCCGCGCCGCCGGTTGTCGTTGCGGGCTCACCTTGAATCCCGCGACCCCGTTCGCGGCGCTCGAGCCGCATTTGCCTAACGTCGATCTCGTTCTCATCATGACCGTGCATCCCGGTTTCGGCGGCCAATCCTTCCAGCCCGAGATGATGGCCAAGGTCCGCCGCGCGCGGGAGCTTCACGATTCGTTAGGCGCAGACTACGACATCGAAGTCGACGGCGGGATCAACGCCGAGACCGCGCAACTTTCGCTCGAGAATGGCGCCAACGTCCTCGTCGCCGGCACCACCATCTTCAAGTCCCCCGACTACGCCGCGGCCATCCGCGCGCTTCGTTAGGCGTTAGGCGGCATCTTCCTCGTCGTCGGCTGAGGGCGAGTCGGCCGCGACCGCTTCACTCATTTCCAGGGACAACACAGCGGCGCGACGGTGGCGGCCGGCCTTCCTTTGTTTCTCGACCTCCGCCTGCCATGCCACCGTGTGCCGCGCGAACGGGATCGCCCGCAGTCGCGGGCGCGGGATTGGCTCGCCGGAGAGCTCGCAAATCCCATAGGTCCCGCGCTCGATCCGCCGCAACGCGTGATCGATCTCGCTCAGCGCGTGCTGCTCGTGCGAGAGCAGGCCAAGCGCAAAATCGCGATCCGCGGCATCGCTCCCCGCGTCAGCCGGATGCTGACCGCACGGCGAGGCCTCGATTCCATTCTCGCGCGAGCCCTGTGCCACCCCGGCCATCGAGCCGGTAAGCGCCTCGCGCAATTCCAGCAGCCGCTCCCATTGCGTCCGCACGAACCCGGAGTCTCCATTGCCTTTGCGGGTTTTGCCCTTGCCGGGCGACCAATCTGCCAATCCCCACGTTTCGCGAGACACGGTTTCGATCGTCATATCCGCAGCATCCCGCAGTTCCATGGCGCTTGGGTGACCGTCAGGTAGCGATCAGGTGAATTCACCTCCGCCCCGCGCGTCCGCACTGAGACTCGACAGCCCGGGCGCGTGTGTTACGGCTTCGGAATGGACGCAAAAGACAATATCGAGATCAGCGCCGTCGAAGATCACGGCGGCATCCTCACCATCCGCGGCGGCGGCGCCCGGCGGGATTGGAACGGCATCCACTACAAACAAGGGATGTCCGCGAAAAACGTCGGGACCACGAAGCTGTCCGCCAACATCGCCACCATCCCGCCCGGCGGCGTCGCCTACGCGCACATCCATGTCGGCTTCGAGCTCATCCTTTATATTCTCGAAGGACGGGTCCGCCATGAGTTTGGCCCGGGCCTGAAGCAGGTGATCGAAAACGCGGCCGGCGACTTCATCTACATCAAGCCCGACGTGCCGCACGAAGTCTTTAACCTGAGTGACACCGAACCGGTCGTAGCCTTTGTCGCCCGTTCCTCCGCCGACGAATGGGATAACATCGTCCCCTACGACCGCAAAAAGGAGTAAGAACCTGACATTGTAGAGTCATGTGAAAGCGATTGCCACCGCACACACCGCATCCATTAACCCAGCCTAAACCAATGAACTAAACCCAATTTACCCGCCACCCACACTCACCCTTGACTCTCTTAAGCTTAAGTCGATTCACGGGGTTGCGTCCCATCAATCGACTCCATCCTCCCCAAGGATGGGACCTACCGGGAATTACTGTCGACGTGAAAGTAATACTCCAAAACGCGAAGCATCGCCCGGTAGCCGTCGACCGTCGTCAGTGGTTCTTGCGCTCGGGGGCAAACTATCGAAAGCGTCTGAAGACATAGTGCGATGGTGTTATGGCCTAACGACAATTAGAAGAAGTTTCGTGCTTAAAGACGAAATTATTTTCGTCGATCACGACGGGGGCGCCAGGAAAGTGGTCATGTGCCCCGATTCTGACCGCTCGCCCGTCGGCCGGCAAGCCCGAGCATCCTCCGCGATGGCCGCCGCATTCTTGCGCGCCGATTCAATTCGCGCGATATCTGCCAGCCGGGCGAGTGCCCAGGCTTTGTCGCCGCGACTGCGGCCAGCTGAAGCTCGGGATGGCTGGCGGATAGGATGCGCCTGTCCGCGCGATCTTTTGCGGCGCGGGCGTTCGCCTCTCGTTGCACTTTGGAAGGCCACATCTGCGAAGTCGCACTTCGCCCTCCGGCCGCCCCGGTCGCACGCCGCCCCCGGCCGAGGCAGTGCAACTGCCGCGATGAGTGCGTGCCCAAGTGGAACTTGGGCACGAGGAGAACACGTTAGCCGCTAGATGTTCGTAAAATGCTCGAAGGAACGTCTTGTCATTCGCCGGAGTCGATCTGGAAGTCGCGGGAAGCGATCTGTCAGTGACCGGAGTTGATCTGGTCAGTCGCTGGAAGCTGTCTGTCAGTGGCTCCGCAGCGCGAAAAACCGCGCAGCCGGACGAAATAGTTCTCCTCGTTCCCAAGTCGTATTTGGGAACGCACACCTCGGCGAAGTTACACTTCGCCCGCTCGTGTTCCGATGGCGCCACGAGGCAAGCCCGCGGTCGCGCCGGCAGGGAGGCGCTCCCTTGCCCCAGCACCAGCCGTCGCTCGGGGACGCGGCGCTGGCCGTGTAACTGCCGGGATGTGGGCGTGCCCAAGTCCAACTTGGAAACGAGGAAAGCGAGATGAGCGTGACGTCTACCTCTACCTCTTCCCGCTTAGTCGTGGCGTTTCTCGTTCTCGATCTGGTAAAATCGGGAACGAGCAAGAGCACGAGAGAACCGACCGGGCGATCGCGCTGCGCTTTCCGCTGGGGGTGCGGTCGCCCGGCGCGGAGCGGAGTGCTGGCGGGGAAGCGGTCTCCCCCGGCTTGCTTCTCTCCCAGTCTCGGTAACTTGTTTCCCCTTGCACCGGACCCGTTCTCTTTCCGTTAGGTTCGCCGTGGGCTGCTCGCTCGCGGCGGCGCTGTTCTGGGTGGCCGGTTGCGCGACGGTGCCGCGTGAGTTTCTGCAGCCGGAGCCCGGCTGGGAAACGCGGGTCGGCCAACTGCAATTTCGCAGTCCAAAGACTTCGCTCATCGGCGACGTGCTGGTGCGCTACTCGAGCGCGGGGGATTTCGAGCTGACTTTCAGCAAAGGCCCGGGGGTGACTCTGCTGACGGTGCGGCAGAATGAGAAGTTCGTCCGGGTGAGCGGTCCCCTCGCCCGCGGCTCGTGGTCGGGCGCGCCGCGGAATGCGCCGGTGCATCTGCGGGGCTGGGTGGCGCTGCGCGATGTGCTCCTGCGCGAGAAGACGCAGCCGCTCGTTAGGCAAAAGGTCGGCGCGGATTCGTTCACGTTTGCCTTCTAGCCGCGCCGGCTGCTGATGTCGTACTCGAAGTTCATCGCACGGCTCGTGACGGAACGCCGCGGGCTGGTCTGGCTGGTGGTGGCGCTGCTCGCGGGCGCGAGCCTGTATGTGCTCGTCACGCGGATGACGCTGGACAGCGAGGTGCTCAATCTGCTCCCGGGGAAGTTCACCACGGTGCAGGGGCTGAAGGTTTACAACAACGATTTCGCGCAGACGCGGCAGCTCACGTTCGCGCTCCTCTGCCAGCCTAACGACACGGACAAGCTGGAGGATTTCGCGCCGACTTTCGCCGAGCGCCTGCACGCGCAGCCGTGGGTGACGCGGGTGCTGAGCGGCTCGCCGATGGAGACGCCGGAGGGCATGCGCGATCTCCAGGGGCTCACGGTGCCGCTCTTACTGAATCTCGAGCCGAAGGCGTTTGACGAGACGGTGGCGGTCTTGCAGCCGGCTAACCTGCAGGCGCGGCTGCGGCGGCTCCACGGGGAGATCGAGGCGGGCTCGCCGCGGCCGGAGTTTGAGTTGCAGCTCGATCCGCTGGGCGTGGTGGCGCCGGCGTTGAAGCCGTTCGCGGGGAACGCGGGGCTGCAGGAGGGCGAGCCGCTCGTCTCGCCGGATCGCACGCTGCGCATTTTTCTTGTCGTGACGAACCAGGAATCGCTCGACGCCTTCGCCTGCCAGGCGCTGATGGAGAAGGTGAACGCTTTCCGCAAAGCCGCGAGCGCGGGCTGGGACGGCGGGCCGCTCCAGGTGCTGGTGACCGGACGCTCGGCTTATGTGGCGGAGATTTCGCTGAGCATGCGGCACGACATCGTGGTCACGCTCCTCGGGTCCATCCTGCTCGTGGGCGCGGTGTTCTTCATCGGGTTCCGGCGCTGGTTGCCATTGTTAGGCATGGGGTTTTCGCTCCTTCTCTGTTGTCTCGTCGCGCTCGCCATCGGGCTGCTCATTTTCCACGAGCTGAACATGGTGACGATCGGGATGTGCGCGATCCTCATCGGGCTCGGGGTGGATTTCGCGATCCTGATTTTCGGCCGCTACCAGCAGGCGCGGAACGAAGGGAGCGCGCACGCGCCGGCGATCGAGGAGGCGGTGGCGAAGCTCGGGCGCGCGATCTTTTTCGGCGCGCTCACGACCTCGGTCGGCTTTCTCGCGCTGTTGTTAGGCGGCGCGGCCGGGTTCACCCAGCTCGGCGTGCTCATCGCGATCGGGATCCTGTTCGCGGGGCTTTTCATGACCAGCGTCTTCTTCCTTTTCACCGGGGAGCGTTCGCTCCCGCCGCGGCACGATTGGATTCTCGCGCTCGTTAGGCTCTACGTCCGGCGGATGCTCCGCGCGCCGGCGCTCATCATTTGGATCGCGCTCCCGCTGCTGCTCGTGCTCTTCGCGCTCGCGGTTTCGCCCCGGCCGCCACTCATCTTCGACGCGAGCACGAAATCGATGGAGCCGAAGAAGAGCGACGCCGGGTTCGCGCTCAACACCATCATGACGAAGATGCCGATCCGCTGGGAGCCGGTGATCGGGATCGTGCGCGCGCCTAACGAGGAGGAGCTGCACGACGATTGGCAGAAGGTGGAGGCGCATTGGCGCGAGCTGCGCGCCGCGGGCGCGATCAAGGATTTCTCCACGCCGGCCGCGCTCGCGCTCTCGCCGAAGCTAATCGAGGAGAACCGGAAGCGGCTTGGGAAGATCGACTTCGCCGCGGCGCGCAGGGCGCTGCAAACGGCAATCGCGCAGGAAGGTTTCAGCGCGGAGACGTTCACGCCCGGCTTCGCGCTGCTCGATCAACTCGAAGCCGTCGCGAAGGGTGTGCAGCCGGTGCCGGATTGGCGGAAGCAGCTTCCGATCACGTCGAGCTGGTGGTTCCTCGTCGATCGCTACTTCGCCGCCGATCCGCTTCTCAGTGTTGGTTTCGTGACCACGAACCAGCCGGTCGAAACGCACGAGCAGAAGGAAAGCCTAACGAAAAGCCTGCCGACGCCCGGCGTCCCGATGACGCTCTCGGGCTGGAGCTTTACCCTCACCGATCTGCTCCCGTGGTCGCATCACCAGCTCATCCTGATCAGCGGGCTGATGGCATTCTTCGACGCCGTCCTCCTCGCCGTGCTCTACCGTGATCTGCGGCTCTGGCTCATCCAGATCGCGACGCTCATTCTCGCGGTCGGCGCGATGATCGCGACGATGAAGCTCGCGAGCATCCCGCTCAATCTGCTCAACGTGCTCGCCTTCCGCCTCGTCCTCGCGATCGGCGTCGACTACGGAATCTACGTTCTGCTCGTGTGGCAAAAAGCGCGGGACGTCGAGCACGACGTCGCCGGTGTCTTGAAACCGGTCGCGCTCGCCGGGTTGACCGCGATCGCCGGTTTTGGCTCGTTAGGCTTCGCCAACAATCCGACCCTGAGCGGCCTCGGCGTCGCCTGCGCGATCGGGCTTTCCTGGAGCCTGTTCGCGACGATCTTCTTTACCCTGCCGGCAGCTGCGGCCGCAAAGCCGAAGCGCGCCTAACGAGCTGCGCCTCGCTTTTCGGTCCGGGGAGCACAGGCCGCTGGCCTGTCGTGTTTGGTCGCTGGCCAAACACATTTGCGCGCAGCGCAACCACCCGAGCCGAACTGCCGACATCGCTATTCATCATTCCTGCAGCGCCCCGCCCCGGTGTTCGGCGAGCCGCCGAACACGACAGGCGGGCCGCCTGTGCTCCCCGGAAAAGAACCCGGAGTGTGCGCCGATCGATTATTTCTTTTGCGTGTGCGTCCAACTGCGATTGCTTCTTCATTCCATGAAACCTCTCCTCGCACTTTTGCTTCTCTTCTCCATCGGCGCGGCCTCGGCCGAGCCGCTCGCGCCTAACGACGTCAGGGCGCTCCTCGAAAAGATCCGCGCGAAACGCGCCGGCGCGCCGCAGGTGCAGGCCGATTTCGCGGAACAGAAGGACGTGCACCTGATGAACAAGCCGATCAGCAGCAGCGGCAAGGTCTGGTTCCAGGAACCGGCGAAATTCCGACGCGAAGTGAAGGGCAGCTCGCCGAGCATCACCGTGAGCGACGGGAGCACGCTTTGGATTTATTACCCGAAATTCCAGTCGGCCGAGAAGTATTCGTTAGGTAAACATTCGCCGCTCGATGCCGGCATCGCGGCGCTGACCGCAGCGCTCAATCTCGAGCATGTGGAGAACAGCTATCACATCACCGGCACCAAGGAGGGCGCCGGCTACGAGCTGCTCCTCGCGCCGCGCAACCCGTCGCTCAAGCGGTTATTGAAGACATTCGACATCCATCTCAACGCCGACCTCCAGGTGCAGAAGACCGAGATGGTGCAGCCGAACGGCGACCACATCGTGACCACCTACACGAACGAATCGCGCGCCCCGATTCCCGCGGATACTTTTCGCTTCGCGCCGCCCGCCGGCACGAACGTGACGACGCCGTTGGGTCGTTAGGTGCTTCCCGGCTACTTTTCCCTCGGCTGCGCGAAATCGGCGGCGAGGTAGAAAGGCTGCGCCTGGCGGAAGAGGTCGGCCACCGCGACCGGGTCTCTTTCGTCGAGGAGACCGTGAGCGACGTCGTCTTTGCTCTCGGACAACGCCGCGGCGATCACGAGATTGAGATCGTGATGGACGATCCGGTCTCGCGGATCCATGAGGAAGGTTAGCTGATAACCGCGACCGCCATTGGCAGCGACCTTGGCGGCACCGACCGGAGACTGGAAAATCCAGGCGGCGCGGTACTGTTTGTGGCGCCGGCAGTATTCGAAGACCGGCTGCACCAGGTCGGTGGGATAATCGGCCGGATCGACCCGGTTGAGAGCGATTTCCTCCGTTTCTCCTTCCGGCAAAGGCTCGAGCACTTCGCCGCTGGCGAGGTCGCGCATGAGATCGGGCGGGATGGTGAACTGGGGTGTGGTGCAACTCTTGTTCAGCACGGCGCGCATGTTCATTTTGCCGAGAACCTCGAGGACCTGGACGGCCGGCATACAGCCGACCAGGAAAGTCGAGGGTGGAACCTTTCCGCGCGTCAGTCCTTCCTCAGCCCGCTCGCTCGATGAGAAGATGGGCACCACTTCGCCTTCCTCGTCCTTGAGCATGGCAAAGGGAAACTCGAGACCATTTTTGATCTCGATCTCCTCGTCGACCACTTCGGGGTCATAGGGCACGAGCAAATAGAGGTCCCCTTCGCTCAGGCGCCGATAGAAATCGGGCATGGCGGCGGTGGTGCGCTGGGCGGCGATGAGCGCGCGGTCGAGGTCGTTGGTCGGGATGAACTGTGGCATGGATAGGAGCAAAGCAATTATCCGGCCAGCCGCCCGCGGGAGGTTGAGAGTTTGCGCGAGTGAGTCGAAGGTGCGCGCCGCCCCGCGCCATGCTCACCGTCTCACAAGTCTCCAAATCTTTCGCCGGCCGCGTTCTTTTCGAGGACGTTTCGCTGCAGGTGAATCGCGGCGATCGCATCGGACTCGTCGGGCCGAACGGCGCCGGGAAGTCGACGCTCTTTTCGCTCCTGCTCGGGGAGGCTTCGCCGGATTCCGGCACGGTCGCGATCGAGAAAAGCGCGGTCATCGGATTCCTCCCGCAGGAGACCGCGGCGGTCGCGGACGAGACGGTGCTCGAGCTCGCGATGGCGATTTCGCCGGAGCTGGTCGCGGCGCAGCAGGTGATCAAACGTCATGAAGCCGGCGAAGGCTCCGACGACGAGGCGTATCACGAAGCGCTCCATGTTTTCGATGAACACGGCGGCTGGCAACTGGAGCCGAAAGCGAAGCGGATTCTCGCCGGTCTGGCTTTTCGCGAAGCGGATTTCGAGCGGCCGGCGCGCGCGCTCAGCGGCGGCTGGGTGATGCGCGCGCATCTCGCGCGCTTGCTCGTGATGGAGCCGGATCTCCTGCTGCTCGACGAGCCGACTAACCACCTCGATCTCGAGTCGTTAGTCTGGTTCCAGGAATATTTGAAGAACTACCCGGGCGCGATCCTGATGATCTCGCACGACCGCGAATTTCTGAACGCGCTCGTCGGCAGCATCGTGGAGATCGCGCACGCGAAGCTGAATCGCTATCGCGGCAACTGGGATTCCTACATCGAGCAGAAGGCGGCGCGCGAAGAACAGCAACTTTCCGCCTACAAAAACCAGCAGAAGGAGATCGCGTCGCTCCAGCAATTTGCCGATCGCTTCCGCGCGAAAGCGAGCAAGGCGTCGCAGGCGCAGAGCAAGTTGAAGCAGATCGATCGGATGGAAAAAATCGCCGCGCCGACCGCGCAGGCGAAGACGATCCGGTTCCATTTTCCGCAGCCGCCGCGGAGCGGGTTGCGCTCGATCACGTTGAAGAATGTGCGGCACGCCTACGGCGACCTGGTGGTTTATGAATCGTTAGGCTTCGAGGCGGAACGCGGACAGAAGACCGTGCTCGTCGGTCCAAACGGCGCCGGCAAATCGACCCTGCTGAAGTTGCTCGCCGGCGTACTTCCGGTGCAGAGCGGCGAGCGCGAGCCCGGGCACAACGTGCGGGTCGGTTATTTTTCGCAGCATCGCGTCGAGATGCTCAACATTAGGCAAACCGTCCTTGAGACGGTGCTCGATTCGCCGGAACCGGTTTCGGAACAGACCGCACGCACGGTGCTCGGCTCGTTTCTTTTCAAGGGCGACGATGTTTTCAAAACCGTCGGCGTGCTCAGCGGTGGCGAGAAGTCGCGGCTCGCGCTCGTGAAGTTGCTCCTCTATCCGCCAAACCTGCTCCTGATGGACGAGCCGACGACGCACCTCGATGTCGGCTCGATCGACGCGCTCATCGGCGCGCTCGCGCAGTACGAAGGGACGCTGATTTTCATCAGCCACGATGTCCATTTCATCCGCGCGATCGCGCAGAGCGTGCTCCACATCAGCGCTGGCCAGCTCACCCCATACGCCGGCGACTATCAATATTACCTCGATAAATCGCAGGCTACTTCCGCGCGCGCCGCACTCACCGCGGGCAGCGGCCTAACGAACGCGCAACCGGTCGCGCCGAAGTCCGACGAGCCGCGCCCGGTCATGGGCATGCGCGAACAAAAACAGCAACGCCGGGCCGAAGCCGAAACCCGCAAAGCGCTGGCAAAACTCCGGCGCGAAAGCGAAAAGCGCGCGCAGGAATTGGAGATGCAAATCGCCACGCTGGAAGGCCGCCAAAAAGAGCTGACCGCGGAGCTGGAAAATCCCGCGGTTTACGAACCGGGCGGCCGCGCGGTCGCGATCAATCGCGAACTCTCCGCCGTCTCGCAGGAACTGGAGCGGCTGACCGCGGAGTGGGAAAAAGCGACCGCCGAGCTGGCCGTTGCCTAACGATCAACAGACTGCGCGCAGGCCGACTGGCCGCAGAGCTTCTCGAGCGCCGCGATCCGCGCCCGATCCCGCTCGATCGCGCTGAGCAGGCCGTTGATCACGGCATGCAGATTGTGATCTCGCGGATCGGTGAAGGAAACCGCGAGCTCCGCTGCTGCCCGGCGCACAAAATCGAGATTCCGTTCGTACGAGAACATTCCCTGCATTTAGCCCCAGGCAGGGGGAAAATCAATTCGCCGCGAGCGTATTCATGTCCGCGAGTCGGATTGCGAGATGAGTCTTCAAGGTCGAATTTACTCAGATGAGCCGCGGCTATTCATTGCTCCGAATCGCGGTCGCTGTCGTCGCGACTTATCTTGGCGCGTCGCCGGTGATTTTCGCGGAGACAGGTCCGATAGAGTTCGGCGGCGTTCCCGTTCGCCCGGGAGGAACCGTGCGCGCGGATGTCCCGTTGAGCGCGCAGGAACGAGAATATGCGAGCGAAGGCGGCAACACGCCGCCCGCCCAGGCGGTCGCCGTGCTCGCGGTTCCGCCCGGTTTTGATCCGCATAAATCGTGGCCGGTGCTAGTGGTCTTCGCGACTGACGATTTCAAACACCTGAATCGCGACGATCTGATGAATATTTACCGGACGGATGCGCTCGCTTCGGGCTGGGTCGTCCTCGCCGGCGATGGGCCTCAATATCCCAGCCGGGGAACTTCCGGTTGGCGCGCAGGCATGACGCTCGCCGCGATCGAAGCGCTTTATCGCAGCTTTCCCGGTTCATCGCATTGGCCGATGGCGACGGCCGGCTATTCCGGCGGCGCCAAGCAGGCCGGGCAACTCACTCCGCTGCTTTCGTTAGCCGGCTGCCAACTCATTGGCATTTACCTCACCGGGATCAATGTAGACCGGCTCACTGCGGGTTATCAGGCGCTCAAGCCGGGACGCGAGTTTTTGCACACGCCGGTTTTCATCAGCGCGGGACAGGACGACAAGGTGGCGCCGGCCTTCAGCCAAATGGCGGTGAACCTCTCGCTCAAGAAAAACGGCTTCGATCGGGTGCGCTTCGAAACCTTCCAAGGCGGTCATGTGGTGAAGCGCAGCCACCTGCGCGAAGCGCTGCAGTGGTTTCGCGAGCTGGCGAGCCATCCTTGACTCGTTAGGCGCGCGCCGTCGTTAGGTGAGAATACGGAAGCGCTCGAGTAATTCCTGGCGGACTTCCATCGCGACGGCCGGATTCAGGCGGCTGAGCATTTTCTTGCGCGCCTCGACATCCATGGCAGCGAGCTGGCGAACGAGATCGTGGCGCGATTTCCATTTCGCGTAGCGGCTGAAGCCCATCCCAACCGCGAGGACCGCGGAAATCGACCAGACCACAATGTCGCGCTGCTCGATCACGACGGCAGAATACGCTGCGGAAGCCGCGCCTGCCAAGCCGTTGCTCGCGCGCGTGAGTCGGCCGAAAAAATATAGGTTACGTTTATGTTGACATAAGTTTAGCCGATATGTTTAAATCGCCTCAACTCGACCCGCTGATCTTTATGACTGGTTCCAGCACACTCTCTCTCAGCCGTGAAATCCCGGCGCCTGCGCTCGCGACTCGCCCGCAGGGCCTGCGCTACTTTTCTCCCTGGCTGCTTGTCTTCACCGGCATCTGGTTCGTCGCCTATCTTTACTTTTTCCCCCACCCCGTCGCCCTCGCGGAACGCAATTGGCCGCCGCTCATCGTCGGCGTTTGCGGCGCGATCATCGGCAACTTCACCGCGATCGGCGGCGGGTTAGTTTTCATTCCCGTGCTCATGTTCGTTTATCACGTCGACCCGATCAGCGCGCTCAAGCTCACCTTCGTCACCCAGGCCGTGGGCATGACGAGCGGCGCGATCGGCTGGCTGCGGCGCCGGGCGGTCCCGCTGCGCCTTTTGAAATGGACCGTGCCTTCACTCGCCGTCGGCGCGCTCATTTCCTCTTTTCTGATCAAGGCCAGCCCCGGATTCGTGAAGGAACTTTTCGGGCCGATCTGCCTGATCGCGGGCGTCCTGACCTTGGTCACCGCCAAGCGCAAAGGCGGCCTCGCTGATCTGCCGCGGAAAGCAAACTGGCCGCTGGCCGGCGTCTCGACTTTTGGCGGTTTGATTACGGGCTGGGTGGCGATCGGCGACGGCGAGATCGTCGCCGCGTTCTGCATGCTCTTTTACAATCTCGACGCCAGCCTCGCGGTCGGCCTGGGCGTGCTCCTGCTCTCGATCAATTCGATACTCCTCGCGTTCATCCATGCGTTCATTCTCGGCGGCGTGCCCTGGGACATGGCGATCTTCACCATGCTCGCCGTGCTCTGGGGCGGGCGGATGGGGCCGTTCGTCGCGCAATGGGTCTCGCCGCTCACCGCCAAGCGCGTCTTTGCCACGATCGCGATCCTCGATGGCGCGCTCATCCTGGCGCAGGGAATGGGCCTGCTCTCACGCTTCACGCAGCACTAGCAACGTTCGCCTAACGACGACGCCCGTTGGCCGCGGCCGCGAGAACCGCGCGACGGCTCAGCCGGGCGAGAGCTGGAAATGCGGATTCTCGATGATTCCGAGCACGTTTCCGAACGGATCGAAAACGGTCGCGACGCGAATTCCCTCGCCGACCTCATGCGGTGCCGAACGTTCCTTCGCCCCGAGCGCGAGCAAGTGAGCGAAACTCTCCGGCGCTGCGGCGACGCCCCAATAGGCGATCGCGCCGCCGTTTCCATCCGCCGCGCTGGCCGGGTCGGGATCAAGACCCAACTCGTAGCCACCGACGTTGAAACCGACGTAAAAAGGCTGGTCGAAATAGGGCTCGAGGCCGAGCGCGGACCAATACCACGCCTTCGCGCCGGCCAAATCCGGAGCATGATAGATGACCGTGCGCAGGCCTTGGAATTGCGTTTGGGAATAGGAATGGCTCATGGTTTCTCAGGGTTATCAGCAATAGTGCGCGCAGGCTTTCCCAGATTCTAACAAACCTCACAAAGACGGGAAAAAATTCTCGTCATTTTGCATCCGCTTGCGACGATCGGGCGGACTGATAAACCAACACGTGTGAAACGCCGGGCTGTTTTAATCTTCGCAGATCCCACCGAGCTCGACCTCGCGCGCCGCCGTCTCCCTCGTTTTCTTCGTTCGCTTCTTTCCCTTCGGCGTCTGTCGACTCAATCCGCTGGCGCTGATCTCCATCTTTTCACCTCGAGCCCAACGCGAGCGCTTCCCGGTTTCCAAGTGCACCCACAGCGCGGAGCGACCTTTGCCGCGCGGCTCAACACCGCAACGGAAGAACTGGCCCGCCTCGGCTACGACGACATCGTGCTCGTCGGTTCCGATTGCCCGGGCCTCACGGCGCACGATATCACCGAGGCATTTCGCAGGCTGGCGGAGAAAAGACTCGTCCTTGGGCCGGATCATCGCGGCGGCTGTTATTTGATCGCGCTCCACGCCGGCGATCGCGAACTGCTGAAAGGAATACGCTGGAATCGTAACTCTGATTACGAACAACTCAGCCACCGTGTTTCGGCGCTGGAATCGGCGTCACTGCCGGCCAAACAAGACGTCGATAACTGGGCGGATGTGCGCCTGCTCGCGCGGTCCGGTTATCGGCTGGTCCAATTCGTCCTGAATCTCCTCCACATCGGCGACGAGATACAGGACCTTTTTGTCGATCTGAGCGCGCACGCCGCGCGCGTCCTCGGCCAACGGCCGCCTCCCTCGCTCGCTGCCTAGGCTTCCGCGAGCCGCTGGTACGCGGGAAACCGCGCTGTTTTTCCCACCTTCAACCTAGCTGTCGTGAGCTTTGTCGCGGCGATCTCAGTATAACCATGTCCCACTTTTCCCGAATCCTAACCAAGGCCGCTACCCTCGGCCGACCCGCGTCGCTCATCGTCGCCGCCGTCATCTCCCTCTCATCCTCACTCCGAGCCCAGGAAGCACTGCAGCCGCCGACCCAGGAGACCATTAAGGCCCCGGCAAATCCTACTTTCCCGGCCACCGCACCCCAGGCGGCGACTTCCTTCGGTGAGTCAACCGACCTGGCCCAATTCCTCTGGGGCAAGGATAACTTTCCCGACTCAGTTTACGATAAGTTCCAGGCCTGGAAGGAAAAGTATCATTTGCCCATTTCGATCGGCGCCAATCACTGGTTTCATATCGATCGCGACGATCGTATTTATGGCGATGGTTACGGCGTCCCCGGCGAAAGCGGGACCTATTACTATTATCTCGCGCTCGATCCTGCCTTTAAACTAGGGGACGGCTTCTTTCAGGAGATTGGCGCCCACGCCCAGTTCCGCTTTCGGGACAGCGGCGATAAGCTGCGGTCGTTCTATTCCGATGAGTACCGGTTTTACGAAGCCTACGGCTACGCCAAGACACCGATTGGGAGCTTTAAAGCCGGCCAGATCGTCACTGAGTTCGGGATCGCTTGGGATGGCACCTGGTGGGAAGGAGTTCCTTATTTTGACGGCTATAAATTCGATCCGGACTACGGCTTTAGCTGGGATAATAAGTGGAAAGTCTCCGACGCCTTGACGGTGGATTCCGCCGCGCAGTTCTTCGTCGCCAGTGATGGGGTCAACGGTTCGATCTCCGGTGCCGACGCGGAGTCCGGTCTCGGCCTGGCGGAGCAGAACACCGGCGTCGTCCGGCTCGTTCCGACTTACAAGTTCAGTGACGATACGTCGCTGGCCTGGGGCTTTTCCGGCCTCGTCGGCGGCATCAAAGGCGCAGCCGCTTATCGCGATGTCGATGGCACGCGCGGAGTCTGGGGCACCGACTTTACCTTTACCTGGAAAAACGTCAGCCTCTTCGGCGAATACATCGATGCCTACGGCGCCACCAATCCCGTGCGCTACGTCTCCGGCGGAGCTAGCGATCACGTGAACAGCCTCCGCGGAGGTATCTCTTACAAATACGGTCCGGCCACTTTCCACGTGAACTATTCTTACGGCTGGGACCATAACCCGGACGGCCATCAATTTATTTTCGACCCGGGCCTGAGTCTGCAAATCGCGAAAAACCTCGTTCTCTACGCTGAATATGTGAAGTGGGACGTGGTCAACCAAAACGGCGCCACGGCCAAATTCGACGACGGCTTTGAACTTATCCTTGTCTGGAACCTGTAACCTGAACCTAACTATGCTCACTCCTCACTCCCTCGATCGCCGGAAATTTATCACCATCACCGGACTCGGCGCCGGAGCCGGACTTCTGGGTCTGACCGGTTGCGGACAGAAGTCGACCAGCTCCAGCGCGAGCGGCAGCAAACCTTATGCGGGTCAAACCCTGCGCGTCTTCGTTTACTCCGGAGCCTGGGAGAAAGGCTTTAATCAGTTCTTCGTCCCCAAATTTGAAGAAGCGACCGGAGCCAAGGTCATCGTCGACCCGGGCTGGTGGGACTCCATTCCTAAGTTGAAAGCCTCGCCCAAAGGCCAGCCGGCCTTCGATCTCGTGCTCACCGACGCAACTCAGGGCTATCCCGCGATCCGGGAAGGTCTCTTCCAGAAAATCGACCTGAAGAAGATTCCCAACAAAGCCAGCTTCGCCGCCTCAGCGCTCGACAACTGGGTGGTGAAGGAAAATTACGGGATCACCTTTCCTGATTCGGTTATGACTCTGGGTTACAACAAAACCATGGTCACGCCCGAGCCATCAACCTGGGCGGACCTGCTGAAGGACGAGTATAAGGGGCAGCTCGGCATGTATAACTCCTTCTACATGTCTCTCTATACCTTCGCCGCCATGAAGGTGGCGCAGGCCGGCGCGCCCGGCACGGCTCACAAAGAAGTGGCCGATAATCTGCAGGGTGTGATCGATTTCGCCAAAGCGAACCGCGACCGGGTGAAGCTCTGGTGGCCGACTTCGACGGACATGGCGCTTAACCTCACTCAAAAGAATTGTGCACTCGGCAACATGCACGGCACCGACATGATTCCCGCGCTCAAGAACAGCCCTGAACTCGGCGCGGCGGTCCCGAAAGATGACCGCGCGTTTGTCCTCCTCATGTGGGTCGTCGCGGCCGGGACAAAGGTGCCGGATCTCGCGCAGGAAGCGATCAACATGCTTCTAAGCGATGACGTGCAAACCGGTTTCGCCGGCGCTGGGAGTGCCACCGCGGTTCCCGCGGTGGCCGCGAAGACCGCGGCGCAGGATCAGTTTTGGGGCCAGATTTATCCCAGCACTGCGGAAGGGCTCGCCGCGGTTCAATATTATCCCTATGAGACCTATATGTCTCACTGGGATGACTTGGTGAAAGTTTGGGATCGTGAGATCCTGCGCAAGTCTGCCTGATGGCTGCCGTCCGGCTGGAGAATCTCAGTTGTTCTTTCCCCGGCGTCCCACATGCCGTTTCCCATGTCTCGCTTGAGTTACAGCCTGGTGAGTTGTTTTGCCTCCTTGGCCCGTCGGGCTGCGGAAAGTCGACGCTTTTGCGACTTATCGGTGGCTATCTGCGGCCCGATTCCGGCCGTATCTCGATCGGAGCGCGCGATGTGACTCTCCAACCGCCTGA
Organism: uncultured Verrucomicrobiae bacterium; assembly: GCA_963831805.1. Taxonomy (GTDB): domain Bacteria; phylum Verrucomicrobiota; class Verrucomicrobiia; order Chthoniobacterales; family UBA10450; genus Palsa-1392. The sequence continues at coordinate 31,209 of CAWHRN010000008.1, forward strand.
GTCTCGGAACACGGGCATGGTATTCCAGAACTACGCTTTGTTTCCCCACCTCAATGCCCTGGATAATGTAGCCTTTGGCCTTCGAGTCAAGGGTAACTCTAAGAAGGAACGCCAGGCGCGGGCGCACGAGATGCTCGACTGGGTAGGCCTGACTCCGGCGGAACGCGCCCGCCGGCCGGCCCAACTCTCTGGAGGCCAACAGCAACGCGTCGCCCTGGCTCGCGCCCTCGCCTTCCGGCCAAGTCTGCTCATGTTGGACGAACCGTTTGCTAATCTCGATCGTCTGCTGCGCGAACGTCTCCGGGAAGAGCTCAAGCAAGTGCAACGGCGTTCCCAGACGACGACGATCCTGGTCACTCACGACCGGGAGGAAGCCCTGGCTCTGGGCGACCGGATCGGCGTGATGCATCGCGGGAGTCTCCTTCAAGTGGGCACGGCCGAGGAGGTTTACCGCTCGCCCGCTAATCCGACGGTCGCGCAATTCCTTGGCCACAGAAATATCTTCGAGATTACCACCATGGAGGACGGCATCATCGAAACAGCGGGCATCCGTTGTCCCCAACCGGGTCCTGCTGCGCGAGCGGGGGACTCGCTCCTTCTTTGGCCCAACCGTATCCGCCTGCACCGCCAACCCTGCGAGGCTTGTTTTGCCGGAACGGTGAAACAGTCACAATTCGCCGGAACTCATCTCGTCCTCATACTCGAACTGGAAGGTGGCGCCGCTCTGGAGGTGCTTCGGGATCTGGACGACGAAGAGATCGCTCCCGGCGCAACCGCCTGGATAGAGTTGCTCCCAGGTTCACTTTCGATTGTCAGAAGGGAGTCGTCGCGTTGAATAAGCGCGCCCGCCTCATCCCTTGGCTTTGGGCTGCCCCCGCCGTCGTTCTCCTTCTCGGCCTACTGCTCTGGCCCGTGCTCCAACTCTTTCGTTTGAGCTTCTGCCAGGGCGGTGGCGGCCAAAGCGGCTTCGGGATTGGCGGCAGCTTCTACGCACCGGGCACCTGGACTTTGGCCGTCTATCAGGTCCTTGGCCGCGATCGATATTTCTGGGATATCCTCGGCTTTACTGTCTGGCTGGGTCTCGCGGTGACGACCGTCTGCGTCCTTCTGGCTTACCCAACCGCCCACTTTATCTGGCAACTCTCTCCGCGTTGGAAGCCTTGGGCTCTCGCTTGTGTGATTGTCACCAAGCTTTCCAGTCTTCTGGTCACGATCTACGGTTTGAAGATCATCCTCGGTGACTACGGCCCGGTGAATCGGTTCCTGCAATGGGCCGGACTGATGCATCACCCCTTGCTTCTGCACGATAGCGCTGCGGGGGTGGTGATCGGTGAAACCCTCCTGGTCATTCCCTACACCATCCTGCTTCTCTGGGCAGGGTTTGAACGGATCGATCGCACCCTGCTCGCAGCCGCCCGTGGCTTGGGCGCGCGGCCAGCCCTGGCCTTCCGTGCCGTCACTCTGCCGCTCTCCTCCCCCGCCCTTGCGACAGCTACACTCGTTAGTCTGATCTGGGCGCTCGGAGCCTTCATCAGCCCTTATCTCTTAGGCAGTCCGCAGGAGATAACCCTCGCCGTGGATGTGCAGCGCCAGATGTTTGAAAATCTGAACTGGCCGCGTGGCGCTGCCGAAGGCGTCGGGATGCTTGTGACTCTGGCGATCCTGGCCGCGCTTTACTCCATCCCGCATCGCTGGATGCTCACTCATTCCGGTATCGAGGAAGGCGCGCGATGATTACTCGACGGCTGGGCCACCTTCTTCTGGCCGCACTTTCACTTCTGGTGTTGGCGGCTTTGCTCTGGCCGCTCTGCTATGCTCTCTGGATTTCCTTCACCCCGCTGGAGATTTTGCAACCGCCACGCGCCGAATGGTCCTTGCGCTGGTATCGCGCGTTCTTTAATCAAGCCCGGTGGATGGAAGGTCTGCGCAACAGTCTTACAATCGGCGGGCTGGCCACCGCTATCTCAGTCGTCTGCGGAACCAGCGTGTCCGTCGCGATCGTCCGTTATCGCTTCCGCGGACGTCGTCTCTTACAAGGCGCGGTCATGCTTCCTCTCTTTATCCCTGCACTCATTCTGGGCATGGCGCTTCTTCCGATGATGCACACGATCGGACTCTGGGGAAGTCAACTCTCCGTCGCCGCTGCGCACAGTCTCTGGGGTGTGCCACTGGTCTTTCTCGCGGTCCAAGCGGCGCTTCAGGACACCGACGCCAACATGGAACAGGCTGCGCGTGGGCTCGGAGCCAGCGCCGCCCAGACTTTCCGGCTGGTAACTCTACCGATCATCACTCCGGCCGTGGTCGTCGGTGCGATGATGGCCTTCGTCATCTCTTTGAATGAGCTCATCATGGCTCTCTTCCTCTGCACGACGAACATCGACACCCTTCCTAAAGTCATTTGGCCTAACTTGCGTTACACCCTCAGCCCACTGGTCGCGGCAGCTTCCGGGGTCACAGTGCTGGTTACCCTTTTTCTTCTCGGCATCACCGCCTTTTTGCAACATCGTTATCTCCATCCAACCTCATGAGCTCACCTAATAATTCCTCGACCGGCACCACTTACTTCAAACCTTCCGATCTCAGCCGGTTCGGGGAAGTAGGTCGTTCCAATCCCACGCTCGGCAACGCTTTCTTCGATTACTACGGCACGGTCATGGCGGAAGGGGTTCTCACAAAGCGAGAAAAGAGCCTGATCGCACTGGCTGTGGCTCACGCTTTGCAATGCCCCTACTGCATCGACTCGATCGGTAACTCCGCTCTCGACCAGGAAGTCTCAGAGGCCGAAATGATGGAAGCAGTGCAGGTCGCCGCTGCGATGGCCGCGGGCGTGACTCTCGTACATAGCACCCAATTGCTCGGACACGTGGATGCGCGCGCGAAAGGCGTTCAAACGTGAAGCAGATTCGGCTCAACGCCCTGGATATGAATTGCATGGGCTGTACGCCCGGCATCTGGACCCACCCTCGTGATGAGACGGGCGGTTATAACACGCTGCGCTATTGGACCGAGCTGGCCAAAGTCTTGGAGAGAGGCTTGTTCGACTCTATCTTTATCGCCGACATCCTCGGCGTTTACGATGTCTACGGCGGCGATGCCCGGGCCGCTTTCACCCATGCGGTCGAATTCCCCGTGAATGATCCCTTCCTCGTCGTTCCGGCAATGGCGATGGTGACGGAGAATCTCGGTTTCGGCATCACTGGCACCTTGTCCTATGAGCCGCCGTTCACCCTCGCTCGGACCCTTTCGACGCTCGACCACCTGACAAATGGTCGGATGGCTTGGAACATCGTGACCGGCTACCTCGATAGTGCGGCCAAAGCCTTTGGGCGATCCAAGCAATTGGCGCACGACGAACGTTACGCGATGGGCGAGGAATACATGGAAGTCATGTATAAGCTTTGGGAAGGTAGTTGGGAAGATGACGCGGTTTTACGCGACAAGGAGAAGCGCGTTTTCGCCCAAGCGGATAAGATTCACAAAGTCATGCATCACGGCGAATATTTTCAGCTCGACGCCTACCACCTCTGCGAGCCCTCGCCTCAACGTACGCCTATCCTGTTCCAGGCCGGGGCTTCCAGCCGCGGCCGTGAGTTCGCGGCCAAGCATGCCGAGTGCATGTTTATCTCGGGTTTCAGTTATCAGGCTGTCGCCAGAATTGTGGCCGATATCCGGCGAAAGACGGCGGCGAACGGCCGTGATCCCGCGAGCGTTATCATCTACACAGCTCTAACCGTGATCTGCGGGGCCACCGACGAGGAAGCTCGGGCCAAATACGACGACTACCGAAAGTATGTGAATCTCGAAGGAACCCTCACCCTCTTCTCCGGCTACTCTGGTTTCGACCTCTCCCACGCCGATCTCGATGCACCCTATCAATACGTAAAGAGCGACGCGATCCAGACCTTCGTGGAAGGCTTTACCAGCTCAGACCCCGAGAAAGTCTGGACCTTGCGGGAGGTCGGCGAGTTTCTCGGGATTGGCGGCTTCGCCGCGATCGAGATCGGCTCCCCGGAAACCATCGCCGATAAAATGACCGAGTGGATTGAAGAGACCGGCGTCGACGGCTTTAATTTGATTTACTCCGTGAGTCCCGGTGACTTTACTGACTTCGTGGACTTGGTTGTTCCCGAGTTACAACGCCGAGGACTCTATAAGACCAAGTATGAACCCGGCACGCTAAGGGAGAAGCTTTACGGAAAGCGTCGGCGCCACTTGCCAGCCGATCATCCCGGAGCCGGCTACCGCCCCTCCACAAAAGCCAATTTCGTCGAGCAACTACAATCAACCCTTAGATAACCATACCATGAGAAAAACCCTGCTTTCCCTCCTCGCGACGATGCTCAGCACCGGCGCATTCGCCCAGGATAAAGTCGTTATTCAATACGATTGTATCCCTAACTACGCCAACTGGGGAGGCGTAACCGCCGCCTACACCAAGGAAACCGGAGTGCGAATTCCGCCCGACATGAAAGGTAGTTCAGCCGCCATGGCGGCGCTGGAAGCGGAAAAGGCCAATCCGCAGGCCGACTGCGCTTACTACTCCGGCGCGATTGGTTATCAGGCGACCGAGAAAGGCCTGCATCAAGGCTACAAACCGAAGGGCTTCGAGAAGATTCCCGAGGCCTTAAAGGATCCGGAAGGTCGCTGGTGGACGGTGCATACGGCTTACATCGGCTTTATCGTGAACAAAGCGGCGCTCAAAGGGAAACCGGTTCCGCAGTCTTTCGCCGACCTGCTTAAGCCTGAATATAAAGGGATGGTGGTGTATGACGATCCGACGATTCTCGGGACCGGGTTCACCTATGTCTACGGGATGAACGCGATCCTGAAAGGCGGCCCCGACATGAACGCTGGGTTCGATTACCTGAAGAAACTCGACGCCAACATTCTAAACTACGCCAAGGACACCGTGTATAACGATGTGCTGCGCGGGGAAATCCCGATCTGGATCAACGCGGACGGCAATGGTCTGAAGATGAAATACGTCGACAAGGGCGACATCGAAGTGGTCATCCCCAGCGAGGGCACCATCACCATGCCGCTCGTCATGGGCATGGTGAAAGGCGCGCCCCATCCGGAGACAACGAAACCTTATTTGGACTGGCTCCTCAGTGACACCGCGCAGAAGATCATGGCGGAATCTTTCTTCCGTCCGATCATGAAGGTCGCGTTGAGCTCTACCTTGCAAAGCCAGTTTCTACCCGAATCAGCCTATGCCAAAGCCGTGGTCCTTCCGCTCAAGGAGATGGCGGCGAACGCCGATGCGGTGAAAGCGCGCTGGGTGAAAGAAATCAAGCATTGATCGATAGCTCCGAATTGAAGGAAAAGAGTGCGGCTCAGACCGATCGGAGTTACCTGCTGCTTGTCGCGCCGCTTCTTCTCCTCGTTGGCGCGCTGCTCGTCTATCCCATGGGTTTGCTGCTCCGGCAAAGCCTGGCAGAGGGACAGCACTGGGGATTCCATAACTATCTCCCGCTCTTTCGCGCGGGACCGGTTCGCACCGCGCTCTTTCACTCGCTGCTCCTGAGCGCGCTGGTCGCTTTCTTTTCCACCTTTGTTTGTCTCGCGCCAGCCTGGCTCTTCGCCAGTCAACAGTTCCCGGCGCAACGCCTGGTCCGCGTCTTCTTTACCCTGCCGATGTCCTTCTCCGGTATCATCGTGGGCTTCCTCACGGTGATCATGCTTGGTCGCATCGGCGTCGTGCCGCTGCTCCTGCAAAAACTCACCGGCACCGACTTCCTTTCCGGCAGCGCCTACCGCCTGCATGGCTTGATCATCGCCTATCTCTACTTCGAAATTCCACGCGCAACTCTTACCTTGGAGTCATCGCTGCGGAAATTCGATCAACGGCTCAGCTTGGCCGCCCGTTCGTTAGGCGCCAACACTTGGCAGCGACTGCGCTTCCTCGTCTTCCCTTTGATCTGGCGGCCGCTTGTTTCCACCTTCGCAGTCACTTTCACCGTCTCGTTGGGTTCCTTTGGCGTCGCACTGATCGTGGCGAAACGTTTTTCGATTCTTCCGCTCGAAATCTATCAACAGATCACCGGCTATGGCAATCCCGCCGTCATGGCCGCGATGGCAATCGCGCTTCTCCTGCTGGCTTTCGCAATCAATTACTCCGTCCGCGTCTGGGGCGATCACCAGGGGACCGCAAGATGAAGAGACTCAGTCCCGGGTTAGTCGCGGCTCATGTCATCACCTGGTTACTCCTGCTCGTGGTTGCGGCTCCCGTCCTGGTGGTCGTCCTCGGCGCATTTTTCGATGCTTCTTTCCTCGGGGTGGCGAGCGAACAATGGGCCGGCCACTCTCACGGAAGCATTTTGAACCACGGTTGGTTTCTCTATGTATTTCAACTCTACGGCGGGACGATGCGTTTTAGCCTGCTTCTGGCGTCCTTGTCAGTTGTCATCGGTGTACTAATAAGTCTGCCGGCCGCGTATGTTTTTGTGCACGCACGAGGTCGCGGGGTTCGCATCCTGGAGGAAGTCACTCTCCTTCCGCTCTCCATCCCCGGGATCGCTTTGTCGATCGGGTTGATTCAGGCCTACATCGTCGTGCGCGGCCAATGGTGGCTCATCCTTTGCGGCCATCTTCTTTATACCATGCCGCTGATGGTGCGTGTGCTTACGAATGCCTTGCGAAGTTTCGATGCCGCCCAGTTACAAGTCGCCGCCCAGAGTCTTGGCGCCAGTCGCTGGCAACGTTTCGTTTTCATCATCATTCCCAACCTCCGGCACGGCCTGATCGTTGGTTCGCTGCTCGTCTTTGCAGTCTCCTGGGGTGAGTTTAATATCAGCTATCTCCTGAATACGCCGCTTCACCAGACCTTCCCGGCCGCGCTCTACGCGACTTACACTGCGAATAGCTTTCCGGTCTCCAGCGCGGCGACAACGATCTTTCTCGCGATTATCGTTCCCGTGCTCTTCGCCTTGCAATGGCTCGGCGGGAGCGAGTTTGAACGCGTCGAGCAATCTGCCTAACGATGCTGGAAGCGATCAATCTCCGGAAGAAGTACGGCCCCCACTTCGCGGTCGAGAGCTTCAGCCATGGTTTCGCCGCCGGTAAGATCACCACCGTCCTCGGGCCGAGTGGCTCGGGCAAAAGCACCGCGCTGGCGATGGTCGCCGGCCTGAAACAACCCGACGCCGGCCGGGTCCTGCTCGACGGACTCGACCTCAGCGACGTGCCGCCGGAGAAGCGGGACTTCGGCATGGTCTTTCAAAATTACTCCCTTTTCCCACATCTCAATGTGCAGCAAAATGTTGAGTTCGGTCTGCGGGTACGCCGCCTCGCGAAGGCGGAACGACGTCGGCGCGCGCTCGAGACGCTCGAGTTGGCCCGCATCGCCCACCTCGCCAGTCGACGCATTCACGAGATATCCGGCGGCGAACAACAGCGCGTCGCAATGGCGCGCGCGCTCGCGATTCGCCCGAAAGTCCTTCTCATGGACGAGCCGCTCTCCGCGCTCGACGCCAAGCTGCGCGAGGAGTTGCGCGGCGAGCTGCTCGGTCTGCTCCACGAACTCGCGATCACTACGATTTACGTGACGCACGACCAGACCGAGGCCATGAGTCTGGGCCACGAGCTGATCATCCTGAATCGCGGCCGGATCGAGCAGACCGGCCCGCCTAACGAACTCTATCTCCATCCGGCGAATCTTTTCGTCGCCAATTTCCTCGGCGACTCGAACGTTTTCGCCGCGCAACACGATCCGGCAAATAATCGGCTTCGTCTTCCCTTCGGCTCGATCGCTTCCGCCACTGCGAGCAGGAACGGCGCAGCCTGCTGGGCGATGATTCGCCCGGAATCGATGGAACTTGTCGACGAAGCCAAAGGCGATTTCGCCGCGACAGTTGAGTCGGCGACCTTTCTGGGAAACCGTGTCCGCCTGCAACTGCGCGCGGGCGAGGAGCGCATGGTTATCGACGTGGAAAATCGACGGACCATTCCCGCGCACGCGCCCGTCTTCGTCCGGATAAGAGCCGCCGAAGTCGCCACCTGGCCCAGATGAACGAACAAGATCAACCACCTTATCTCCCACTCGGTTCGCTCGACGCGCTCTGGTTCCAGGTCTCGGGCACCCTGTGTAACTTGCGCTGCAATCACTGCTTCATCTCCTGCGCGCCCGATAACCACACGCTCGGTCTGATGAGCTTTGCCCAATTCAAACCGCACCTCGATGAATCCGTCCGGCTCGGGGTAAAGGAATATTACTTCACCGGCGGCGAACCCTTTATTAACCCGGAAATCTTTGAGATCCTCGCCGCGACCCTCGCAGTCGGACCAGCTACCGTGCTGACCAACGCGACCCGGTTTGACGAGAAGAAGATAGCTACACTCGGTAGGCTGCGTGATGAGTCCGAATACACCCTCGAGCTTCGCGTCAGCATTGATGGCTTTTCTCCGGAGACGAACGACCCGATTCGCGGCCCGGGCACCTTCACCCGGGCGATGAACGGCGTCCGGATGCTCGTCGCCGCGGGCTTTTTGCCGATTATCACGTCGATGCGTTCCTGGCCGATGCACGAGGACGATGACTTCCTCCGGGAATTCAAGACGCGACTCGCCGAGATCGGCTACACCCGGCCGCGAATGAAGCTCCTGCCGTCGCTCAAAATCGGGCAGGAAGCCTTACGTGATCACCCCTACGGTAAATACGAATTCATCACCGAGGAGATGATGCACGGCTATGACGTCGAACAGTTACTCTGTCATAACAGTCGGGTCGTCAGCGATCGCGGAGTGCACGTCTGTCCTATCCTCGTCGATCGGCCCGATGCGAACCTGGGTACAGACCTGAAAGAGGGAATGAAGGGTTACCGGTTGCGCCATCACGCCTGCATCACCTGCTATCGCTTTGGCGCGCTCTGTTCCAACGCCGGCGGGCAAGGCCTGGAAAGCACTCGCCTCGCCCGCGCCGGCTCGGAGGCCAACCCCGCGCTCGGCGCCTCGCCTAACGAACGATGAAATCGATCGCCATCGTGGGCGCGGGTCCGATTGGCTTGGAGGCGGCGCTACAGGCGGAGGCGCGCGGCCGTCATTTTACCATTTACGAGCGGGGAGAAGTCGCGGACGCCCTTCGACAATGGGGGCATGTCAGGATGTTCTCTCCTTTCTCGATGAACGTTTCTGCACGAGGCCTCGCCCGGCTGCAGGAGGAAGGCGTGGAGTTACCGCAGGCAGATGGCTTGCTCACCGGCGCGGAATTTCGCGCCTGCTATTTGTGGCCGCTCGCGCGAACTTTTCAGAATCGCCTGCGGGAAGGCGCTTCCATTCGCGCAATCGGTCGTTCGCGCCAACTTAAGGGCGATCCCATTTCCGCCCCAGAGCGTGGGGCCAGGCCCTTTCGCCTGCTGGTGCAGGATGAAAAAGGCGAGCACCTGGAGCAAGCCGAACTCGTGCTGGATTGCAGTGGGACGTTCGCGCAACCCAATTCGTTAGGCGACGGCGGTATTCCAGCGGCCGGCGAACAACGAAGCGCCGAGCGCATCTCCTACAAAATACCAAATCCCGAGGACGCAGCGAAGCGCTTCGCGGGCCGTCGTGTCCTCGTGGTCGGAGCGGGTCATTCCGCCGCCACTACCATTTGCAATCTCACGGACCTGCCACCGGAAACCGCGCCGCGCGAGATCAACTGGCTGATTCGGCGCGAACGGCATCTCCCGCTCGAGGAAGTTACCAACGACTCGCTCCCAGAACGAGCACGCTTGAGTGCAGCCGCCAACCGTTTGGTAAAAGAAATGCGAGTTCGCTATTTCCCCGGCGCGACGATCGAGTCACTCGATTCCCAGACCGACGGAATCGCCGTGAAGTTCCGCAATGCCGCAGGACAACCCGAGACGATGACGGTTGATCAGATCGTCGCCGCCACCGGCTTTCGTCCTGATCTCAACCTTGCCCGAGAGTTACAGGTGCAACTCTGCTGGGCGACTGAAGGTACTTATCCCTTGGCCGCGTCATTGTTAGGCGCAGCCGGCGCCGATTGCCTCGCGACTCCGGCTTTCGGCGCGGAAACCTTGCTGCATCCTGAGCCCGGATACTTCACACTTGGGATGAAGAGTTACGGTCGAAGCCCGAATTTTCTTCTCCGGACCGGCTATGAACAGGTTGCCTCCGTCTTTGCCTGGCTCGATGAAAAGGAGTCGCGATGACCGAGCGCATCGCACTCTTTGGCGGTGTCTATTCCAACCACGTCGCGCTCGCCGCGCTGCTCACCGACGCTCCGCGTCACGGCGCCACCCGTCTCTATTGTCTCGGTGATCTGGGCGCTTTCGGGCCGCATCCAGACAAGGTCTTTCCCCTTCTGCGCGCCGCCAAGATTCCCGTCGTGCAAGGTAACTATGATCATTCGGTCGGAAACAACCTGGCCGATTGCCAGTGCGGTTACACCGATCCAAAAGATAACTACTTCGCGCGGCTCTCCTACGATTATACTTTTCGCCACACTGCCACCGAAAACAAAATCTGGCTGCGCGACTTGCCGGCCGAGATTCGGCTCGAGCTCAACGGCCGGCGCATCTTTCTCTGTCACGGGTCGCCGCGGAAAATGAATGAGTTCCTCTGGGAGACAACGACTTCTGCAGGTTTTCTCGAGAACCTTTGCGACACCTACGAGGCGGACGTAATTGTTGGAACCCACACCGGCTTGCACTGGCATCGCCGGCTGCCGAGTGGACGGCACTTCGTCAACTGTGGCGCAATCGGTCGTCCGGCAAATGACGGACAGAGCAATGTTTGGTACACGCTTCTCAGCGTGCGCGACGATCGTCAGGTCAGCGTCGAGTTTATCTCGTTAAAGTATGATCGGTCTCGACTCGTCGCGGAGATGCGGGCCGAAGGACTACCTAACGAGTTCATCAAAACAATTGAAACCGGCTGGTGGACGACCTGCCTCGAGGTGCTCCCGATGAAGGAACGCGCTCGTGGAGTTTACTGAAGCGGTGGAACTTGCGACCCTTTACTATTTCACCCGCAACTTCGCCGGAGTAACTCACAACGCTACCTGAAGAATTACTCACCGTCACCGTGAAGATGGAGCCGTCATCTGCCGGCGTCGTTGGGGGCGTGATATATACGGCCTTGGTGCCGCCGGGAATGGCCGCCGAGTTCTTATTCCACTGATATGCCAGGGGGGGTGCGCCCGTGGCGCGCACCGTAAATTTAGCCTTAGCGCCAACCGCCACTTTTGCTTCCATTGGTTGAGCCGTGATGGTCGGCGGCATGGGTGTTGGGGTAGGAGTAATGGTCGGTGTGGGAGTTACCGTAGGTGTCGGCGTGATGGAGGGGGTCGGTGTCGGGGTGGGCGTCTCGGTTGGCGTGGGCGTCTCGGTAGGGGTAGGCGTCTCGGTAGGTGTGGGCGTCTCGGTAGGTGTGGGCGTCTCGGTAGGTGTGGGCGTCTCGGTCGGGGTGGGAGTCACCGTGGGTGTCGGCGTGCTGGAGGGGGTCGGCGTCGGCGTGGGTGCCGCATCTGCCACCGTATAAGCGACACGGATCATTCCGTTCGTATCGACCGCCTCGAGCACAAGTCGGTCCGGGTTTTGGAGCACCGACACGACTCCATAGCCGCTACATGGATCTTCGAAGAAGCCTTCGCTCCAGACGCCGGTCGCCCCGGTGGCGCAGCTCGGATCATGCGCGTTGGAGTTGGCGGCGGCAACACACATCTCAGGAAAACCGGATGCTGTGCCATTATCGATTGCCCCAAGATGAAGATCCCCGGAAACAAAGACGACGTCCGTGATTCCGTGATCGTTGATGAAGCTCTTCAAAGCCTTCCATTCAGTTTGATAGCCGCCCCAACCGTCGGGAACTTTCGTGCTCGGGTTCGTTACTACCGAGGTAAAGATAATCTTCCAGCGCGCAGTGGAGGTAAGGAGACCATTTTCCAACCACGCGAGTTCGCCGGTCTCGCCCAGATTGTTTCCATCGAGCATGCTTTTGTTGGCGTCGTCTGGATCGTTTTCCGGGTCTCTCTGGCTCCGGCAGTCGAGGACAAAGCAGTCAGCCTGGGCATAACTGAACTTCTGCCAGATTCCAGGGACAACCGGCGGAAGCGGATAGGATGGGACATACTCGTCATAAGCTTGCTGACTTAGATCCCAAGACTGGTAAGTCCGGTCCAGATTGTTCAGCCCGGCATCATGGTCATCCCATTGGTGCACGATCGGCATCTTCTGCAGAATCAAGGGAGCAAACCCACTCATGAACGCTGTCTGAGGGTCGTAAAGAGTCCGAAACATGGCGCGTTTGGCGTCGAGAGTCACCGGGTTTCGATGGTCGAAATCACCGCCGATAAAGGCGAAAACGGGATGCTCCGCAGCCGCACTCGCAAAGGTTGCTGTGATGCTTTTAAGCGATTTCACATTCGAGAAATCCGTTAAAATGACGAACTTAAACTCCCGGCTGACCCCGTTTGGAGTAAAGGTCGCAAAAGAGGGATAGGCAGACGAAGCAAACTGCGAGACGCCATTGACGAAGACGTTGACGTAATAGGTCGTTTCTGCGGTCAGGTTCGTAAGGGGAACAATGACCGTGAAGTCACTCGGCTCTCCAGTCTGGACAGGCGGCGTTTCCTGATAAGTCGCCAAGGTCGGATCAGTTCCATAGCGAAGAACGACATTCGCTGTCTGATCAGTCCGGACAAAGACATTAGCGGAGGAGGCGGTGACCCCACCAGTGACCGGCCCCTGGGTCAGCACTTGGGCAACGGAACTGCCAGCCATGACAAGTTGGCCGAGAGAAAACAGCAGAAGCGCCTTGGTAACGAGGAGGCGAGCTTTGCTGACGGCGAACGGAGCCGGGGTGAGAGAATTGATCAGACATGTCTTCATAGTTTCACCAGCACGCATGGCTCGACTTCAATCGATTGGCCCGCTGCCGTCAACCAAAGAGTTCTACGGCCCGCTGTGCTCCCCACTGTTTCGGCTTGACGGGACGGAGGAGAATCGCCAGTCTTGGCCGCTATCCGAATGTTTCTAAACGTCCTTAAGAGGGAAATCGCGAAACCAGAAATCGATATGAAATTCATCAACTCTACGGCGAAATCGGCTTGCTCGAGACATGCTCCAACCGTCCTGGCCGCTGCGGGCGTCCTCCTTTTCTTAGTGAGCAACACGGAAGTCGTCGCGGGTAGTGCAGCCGGAACCTGGAAAACGGGCAGTCAAGCGGAGAGCCGCCCGGGCAGGCTTCCGACGTTCACCGATGCAACGCTAGCCGCTGGCCTGCATACTTCCGGATTTCCTTTTGGAGATCCGATCTGGGGTGACTTTGATGGCGATGGTGACCTCGATCTGTTTGTCGACAACCATTACAATCTCGCTCCCTACTTTTACACCAGTAATGGGAATGGGACTTTTACAGAAATCTTCTCCACCACCGGCATCAGGTTTTCCGCGGACCGGCATGGCTCTGCCTGGGCCGATATCGACAATGACGGCGATCTCGACTTATCCATCACGATCGGCGCGAATAAGGGAGGAGCCTTGGGAACGAAGCAAGACGAGCTTCTTGAAAACCTGGGCAATGGGCAGTGGGTGGAAATCTCTTCGGACGCCGGGGTCACGAACACGTTTGGACGCGGCAGGAGCGTGGCTTGGGCGGACTTTAACAACGATGGCTATGTTGACCTGCTTCTCGGCAACCTGAGCACAAATATGGCGCTTTTGAGTAACAATGGCGACCTTACCTTTACCGATGTGACCGCTCCGGCGGGCTTGGCTAACTTGCACTATGACGAAGTCGCCTTTGCCGATTACAATAACGATGGCTTCCCCGATATCTTCTGCACCGACGTGATCGAGCCCTTTCAGGCATCCCAGGACATGCTCCTAAAGAATAACGGGGATGGAACTTTTACGGATGTCTCCGCGCAAGCTGGGATTCAGCCGCTGACTCAGGGCCGGAGCATCGCTTGGGGAGATTTCAACAACGACGGCTATCTCGATCTTTTTATCTCTCGCGGAACCGATGTCGGCTATAAGCAGACTCTCTACCGGAATAATGGAGATGGAACTTTCACGGACGTGACCGATCAGGCTGGTTTGGGAGCGATTAGTAACAACCGCGCAGCGGCTTGGGGCGACTTTGATAACGATGGCTATCTCGACCTCTATGTCGTCAACTCTGGATCCGACCCGGTGGGGAAGGGTCCGAACTATCTCTATCACAACAATGGCGATGGGACCTTTACCGACGTAGCGGCGGCGACTGGCGTCCAATCCCTCGTCGCCAGCCGCGGCCGCGGGGCGGCTTGGGCCGACTATAACGGGGACGGATTCCTCGACCTCTTTGTCACCAACGGGGAAGATAATACCGACTTCCCGAGCGGGCCGCAGTTTCTTTTCCGGAACGGTGGAGATTCCTACCATTGGCTGGAAGTGAAATTGGTTGGCACGACCTCCAACCGACAGGGATTGGGGGCAAAGGTAACGATCAAGCTCGGCCACACCATCCAATACCGCGAGATGAACGGGGCGATGGGGCATTTCCTTTCGCAGGGCAGCACGCCGCTGCATTTTGGGCTAGGTAAGGCAACCTCCATTAGCCAGGTTACGGTTAGGTGGCCGAGCGGTATCACGCAGGTCTTGTCTAGGGTCCCGGCCAACCAGAAAATCACGGTCGTCGAAGGTCAGTAGGATTTGTCGTCAAGCGCTTCCTTCGCTGGCCAATCTGGCTTCTAGGCTACTCATTACTGGTGGGCCGATCTGCACGGGCATCGGCAAGGGCACACTCTCTTCTTCGCCAACCTCGGCCGCGATCTCGCTTCGCCGGATGACGAAGCCACCCGTAGAAGTTAGAGCGATTTGCTGCCGGCAAGGCGCTGCGGACAGTTTTGCAGCACGAGACCTTCGACGGTCCAACGCGTGTTGCGCGCGCGCTGCACGGTGGCAGTCACGTCGCCAACCTGCGCGTCGCGATAGTCGGCGGTGACGACGATTGGGCTGCCCGGCGGCAGCGTGAGCATCATCGACCAGTCGGCGCGGATGGCGGGCGAGGCGATGAGGATGAAATCCCATTCGCTCAAGAGCGCGGGCAGCTCCATCGAAAGCGGGCGGCGGCCTAACAAGTTGTCGAGTTCGCGGCTGGCCTTGCCGAATCCCAGCACAGCGAGTTTGCCCGGCGCGGCCCAGGCGACGTAATCACTCAGCGGCTCGTCTGACGCGAGCCACCTGCTGAGCCCGTCCATTTTTTGTACTCCAAGCGCGGCGGCGACGCGGAGCCCTTTGCGATAAAGGTCGATGATGAGGATGCGATGTCCGGCCTGCGCGAGGAGGAGGCCGAGCGTGGCGACGGTGAGAGCGGTGCTCCCGTTGCGCCTCGAGGGCGTGAAGCCGACGAGCTGCCGCTCTTTCGTGTCGTGAAAGGCACGCAGCAAGTGGCTGCGAAGATAACCGAGGCCGATGGGCGAGCGCGGCCGGTCAAAGCCGTCAGCCGTTTTCCTGATCGGGTCGAGCTTCGGCAGGAGGGCGAGGCAGCGCTGTCCGGTGCGCTCCTCGATCTGGCGCGCCGAGCGAAGGCGGGTGTCGAGCAGGACCCGCAGGCTGACGACGCCGGTCCCGAGGCCGGCGCCGAAAACGCCGCCGAGCAAGAGGTTCAGCCAAAGCTTGGGACGCGTGGGTTTGATCTTCGGCGCGGCGCGATCGACGGGGACGATGACGTTTGCCATCGGGCCCTGGGGTGCGGCATCGGCTTCGGCGGCAATGGCGCGCATGGCTGCGGGGCTGCTCAGGGTCTGTGCGAGGCGGGCGGATTCCTCGGCCATCCGGTCGAGTTTGGCCTTGCTGTCTTTGATGTCGGTCTCGACGCTTTCCTGCTGAGTCCTGGCAATGGCGTAAGCCGAGCGCAGCGCGCGGGCGAGGCGCTGGACGTAGTCTTCGACCTGTTCCGTCAAATTGTTCACCTCGGCGCGCTTGGCTTCGAGCCGCGAGCCGCGTGTCGCGGTGGAGGCCAGCCCGGAGTATTGGGACTCCACGAGGATGAGCTGGGTTTTGAGGTTATTGAGGGTGGCGTCCTGGGCGAAGGAGGGGAGAGCCCTGAGAGACTGGCCGCGCTTGACGCGATCGTCGAGTTCGGCGTTCTCCTCCTCCAGCTTGCTGCGCTTCGAGGAGATGTCGACGAGTTCCTTGACGATGCCGTCGAGCCGGGCCTTGGCGAGATCCATGTCGAGGCGGAGGTTTTTCAGGCGGCCGCCGACGCGGTTGAAGAGCTGGAGATTGTCGAGAATGGCGTTGGCGACGGCGGCGGCGAATTCAGGCGACTGCGAGGTGGCGATGATTTCGCCCATGCGGCTTTTGTCGGTGCTATCGACGCGGATGTTTGCCTTACGGACGTCGCCGACGAGCTTGAGGGGAAGATCGAGATTGGCGAAGGCGATCTGCTTCGGCGAGACCCCGAGCTGGCGAGCGACATCGGCGCGCATATCGTGGCTGAGAATGCTCATCACGAGGGACTGGACGAGCGTCTGCTCCGCCTCGGGGCTAAACTTCGATTGCGGGTCGGCGTAGGGAATCTCGTTGACCAGGAATCGGGCGCGTGACTCGTAGGCTTTTGGGATCTTTTTTTGGGCGAAGAGCCCTGCCCCGAGGCCGAGAGCCAGGCAGGCGACAAAGACGAAAAAATTTCCGCGTAGAATCCGGAAGAGATCGCGGACCCCTGTTGAGGGTGGGACACTCGCATTCTCGAAGGTGGGCGGATCCACGGGTTAGAGGAAATTGCGCGGAACGGTGATGACATCGCCGGGCTGAAGCAGGAAATTCTGCGCGAGGCCGCGACCAAGAAGCATTTCTCGCATATCGAATTCGTAAACCTCCGTGCGGCCGGCATTTTCCCGGAGCAGTCGGACGTGGCGCTTGTTCGCGAGAGGTGTGAACCCGTTGGCGGAGGCGATGGCGTCCATCACGCGCATCGGACCTTCGCCGAGGTCGGTGTGGATCTGGTGGAAGACTTCGCCGAGCACAGTGACTTTATTCGTCCGAAACTCGCGTGTCTGGACCGAAGCGGCGCCGGAGATCGCGCCGCGCACGCGTCTTTCCACGATGTCGCTTCTTATGCCCGCGGCCCGGATCGCACCTCCAGGGAGGTCGAGCATGCCGTCCTGCCCCACGGTGAAGACTTCCATGCGGCCGTTCCGAAATTGCACTCTGACCTCATCCAGGGTGGCCACGGTGTAGGGACTGACGGTTACCGATACCGGTTGGAGCGGATCGCGAACGGTCGTGGTCGCGCAGGCCCCCAATCCTAACGACAGGAAGAAGATCAACAAAAGCCTGTTGAACACGACACTTTTCTTAATTGCTTGCAGATGCAGTTGCAACACGGCTGTTTGGACAGGGGACATTAGTATTTCCAGGTCACGCCTAACGAGATGCGCAGACCGTCGACGGGCTCGCCCACTCCCACGAGATTTTCAGAGTGGCTGTAGCCAAATTTCACGTAGGCACGCGTCTTGTTCGCTTCCGTGTCGGAGGGCAGTGCGTAGGAGATTTCGAGTTCAGGGCGGATTTGCATGGTGCGCGCATCGGAGGTTTGAAATTCGTTAAAGCTGCAGCCCAGGTAAGGCGTGATATACCAGCTGATCGCCGAGGTAGAACTCGCCCTTTAACTGCAGCAGGGTGGCAACATAATTATCGTTAGGCCCCCCCTCGTTGAAGACGTAATCGCGGTCGTAGATGAGCGTGAAAGCGAAGCGCGGACCCCATTGGAACTCGGTGGACCCATTGAACCGCAATCCGGCCAGGTCGCGGATGCGGGGCGGCGGATTCTTGAGATCGAGGAAGCCATAACCGATGTGCATCTCGGTGTAGAGCCGGGGATCAGGTTTGCCGCCCCAGCCGAGGCCGAGGAAATACTCGTTCCCCGTGGAGCCGCGGTCGGGATCAGTGTAGCGGTAGCCGGTCCAAAGCAGCACGCGAGTGTCGTTGAGCAGCCGGTAGCCGAAATCCTGCCGCGTCTGGAAGGCATTGAAGTTCACATAGGCCGGATCAGTATGGTCGAAATAGAAGTAGCCGAAAGACTGGCTCCAACTGATCAACGGCGTGAGCCTGTATTCGGCGGTGAAGCCAGGCGAAAGGCGGATGCGTCGGGCGCGGTTTGACAATTCGGCCGTGAGCAGGTCCGTGCCGGTTACGTCGGAAAAATAAAGGTAGGGGCGCCAAATAGCGTTCGATCGCCCGATCCGGGCGTTGAAACTGAACTTCTGGTTGAATGCATCGAAACGCGGATTTTCGAAAAAAATATCAGCGAAAGCTTCGTACGTTGCATGGAAAGCGAGGATGGTGTCATAGCCCTCGATCCATACCGAGTCGGGAGTGCCGACCTGCATCTCTAACGCGGCCTGCGGCGTGATATAGAAGTCGGCGATGCGGTTGGTCGCGGTGAGGTTGACGTTTGAATCGAATGTCTGCGCAAGTCCTGCCGAGGGATAAAATTCGACCAGACCCGGCCGATAGACGCGCGGCTGAAGCCCGAGCGGTTGCTGGTATTCGATGACCGAGCGGTAGGAGGACGGATCAGGCGGGGGCGCATACTCCGGCGGCAGAGTGGCGAAAATACTGTCGTAAAAGGGACGGATGAGCCGATGGAGTGGGATATAGGAGGAATCGGGCTCGTCGGGCTCGGCCCGCACGGGAGTGGTGCGCGTGTTAGAGAGCCCCGGTTCGATGAGGTTGGGCAACTGCTCCTCCGGCGAGTTGGACTCCGTGGAGTCATCCGGCGCGGGAAGAGTGACAACATCCTGCGCGCGCAGGGGGCAAACGGCGAGCAGGACGGTCAAGAGCGCACAAGGGCCCAGTGTTCGCCACCGCAGCACCGTCGCTCTAATAGGCATTCTTGGGCGGAGCAAGCGTCATGAGCATGATCCTAAAATCGAGCAGAAGGCTCCAATTGGCGATGTAGTAGAGATCGTATTCGAGCCGATCGTCGAGCGAGGTGTCGCCGCGCAGACCATGCACTGCGGCCCAGCCGGTGAGACCGGCCTTGCACGTGTGGCGCAGGTTGTAATAACGAACAGTGTCACGAAAGTCCTCAACAAATTCAGGCCGCTCCGGACGCGGCCCGACGATGCTCATCTCGCCCTTGAGCACGTTCCAGAGTTGCGGCAGCTCGTCGAGGTTCCACTTGCGCATGAACGCGCCAATCTTCAGCCGTCTCTTATCGTCGGCTACAGCCCAGACAACGCCGCTTTGCTGCTCCGCGTCGAGTCGCATCGAACGGAGCTTGATGATTTGGAACGGCTTGTCGTTCAGGCTAAGCCGCTGCTGCCGGTAAAAGATCGGCCCCGGCGACTCGCGATAGATCAGCGCGGCGAGAATCGCCAGGATCGGCGCCGAGACGATCAGGCCGAAAACGGCGCACGCAATATCGACCAGACGCTTCAGCAGCCGATTGCCAAAGCGGTCGTGATGCAGGTCGTTGATGCCCATCAGCGGAATGCCGGCAACCACCCGCACGGTCAGTCGATTCGCCCAGATGTCGAAGGTCGAGGGAATCATCTTCAGGCTCACCATCAGGTCCGCGCAACGATCCGCGATCTGCCGCAGGTCGCTGTGCGAGACTGTCGTCTCGTCCACGAGCAGGAGCGTGATTTTGTGTTGTTCGATGATTCGCTCCAATTGGTCGACGGAACCCAGCGATTGATAGCGGCCCTCCGGCGGGCTGTCGCCCGGTTGTTCGTGATGGAGAAACCCGATGGTCTTTTGAAATCGTCGCATTCCTTGCTGCATGCCCGTGAGCACGCTTTCGAGGCGATGGCTCCAGCCGACGAACGCGATGCGTTCCGTCGAGATGCCACCCAGCCTCTCATCGACGAAGCGCACGAAGAGCCGCATCGCGGAGAGCAGCAGAAAATTGATCCCGAGATGCACAAACAGAAAAGGCAGATAAGCCGGATCTCCCGGCGAGGAGACCATGTAATGAGTGACGAGAAACACACCGAGGCTCGTCAGCAGCGCGAGCGGCAGCTTTTTTCCCAACGAGGGATAATGGATGAACGGCTGCCAGGCGTAGAGATGGAATTTGTTTAGGAAAAAGAGAATCAGCCCGCCATAGAAGATGCAGTTTAGCGCCGTCGCGCGGTCGGTCGCAGGGATCGCAAAATCGGACGCCAC
This sequence comes from uncultured Verrucomicrobiae bacterium, assembly GCA_963831805.1. Lineage (GTDB taxonomy): Bacteria > Verrucomicrobiota > Verrucomicrobiia > Chthoniobacterales > UBA10450 > Palsa-1392. The sequence goes on from CAWHRN010000008.1 coordinate 51,311, forward strand.
GGTCGGCCAGGCGGCCAATGTGATCAGGAAGGAAAGCGCGATCGCAACCAAATCGCCGGCCATGAGCGAAAACGTCCAATCGAATTGCTGTTTGCGACCACGATACATCGGATTTCGGCTGTGATTTGAGGCCAATCCATGGCAATTGGAAGCACTTTTTTTGGAGAAAAGAGTGTTTTATTTCAACGGGATTCACGGCAGCTTGCGGCTTGACGTGAATGAACAAAATGCAGTGGCTTTTCGCGACGGACCCTGCCTCCGGTTTGGCCCGCTGGCCGCATTCCTGTTCATCTTCGCCTGCCTCTACGTCCCGGTCTGCTACTGGACCGGCTGGAATAATCCCGCCCTTTTCGACCTGAGAGGCCACGGCTATCCGCAGGATTGGGCCGAGATGCTCGCCGTCTATGCCGCGCTGGCCCTTTTCCTCGTGCCGCTGGGTTGGATCGCCCTCGGACGCGCGATTGATGTGCTGGCGCTTCAGCTCCTGTTGAGCGGGCTCATTCTGATCGGCTACTTCATGCTCCATCTCACCGCGCCCATTATTTTTGGGGCAGAGAAGAAAATCCTCACCGGCGGCGAACAGGCCGTCGCGATTAACGCCATCGGCTTTTTCACGCTCCTGTTTTCACTGGCGGGCTGCTATCTCTGCTTCAGCCTCCGTGGGGCGCGTCTTGCGCCCTTGCGCGACTCGCCCCGGGAAACCGACCGGCGGCTGCGGGCATTCCTGTTGGCGGCGCTGGTGCTCGCCATCGGCATGATCGCCTTGCCGATGGCGCTTACGGGCGACATTCCCATGCTCTCGGCGGATCCCATGATCGGGCGCGGCATCCTCGAACAATCCAGCCTCGGCCGGCCCTTCTACAATCTCGCTTCATCCTTGCTGCCGGCGCTCGTGGCCGGCAGCCTTTGCCTCGCGCTCCGCCGTCGGGGCTTTTTCTCCAAATTGTTTTCGCCGGGGACGATCGTTTCCGCCGTGGCAATCGTCGTCCAGTTCCTCACTTCGAACCGCCTGCCGATCGCCCTGACCCTGCTTACGTTTTGCGCGTTATGGAGCATGGAGCGCAGGCGCTCCCGCGCACTACTCGTGCTGGGCGTGGCGGTATTCATCGCGCTCTATCTCGGCCTGAGCGGCTTTTCGTCCATTCTTCGGCAAAGCCGCAACCAGCTCGGTGAGGGAAACATCGTCGCTGCGTCCTTCCGGGAGGCGTTCCTCGGCAACAATCTCAGCGACTTGCGCGACGGCGCCTGGGTCCTCGGCTCTTGGGACTTCGTCCCGCTCAACGGGAAGACCTACCTCGGTGCGGCGAGCGCCCTTCTGCCGAGTGCCATATTCCCGGAGAAAAAGGATTGGTATCTCGGCCTCGTCGCTCTGCGCATCGTGAACTGGCCTCTCCAAGGGCACTTCGGGCTGCGCGTTTCATTTTTCGCGGAGTCCTTTCTGAATTTTGGCCTCGCCGGCGTCTTCGGATTGGGAGTGCTCATCGGCACTCTCGGTGGTTACCTTTTGAAAAAACTGCACCTCTCCGTGGCGGAGCCGACGCCATGCCTCACGCGCAACCTCCGCATCCTCCTCTCCATGCAGCTCGTGCTCGCGCTCTCGGAATCGAGCCAGGGCTTCGTCTTCTATTCGATCCTGATGCTCCTTTTTCTTACGTGGCTTTTCGTTCTTTGCCCGCTGCGCCTGGGTCGTCGCGCGGAGCCGTCGGCCATCCCGCGTCTCGCCTGATGCGTATCGCTCTCAACGGTCGCTTCACCGGCACGCCGCAGCCCACCGGCACGCAAACTGCCGCCGGTAATTTGTTCGATCACATTGTGAACGCGCCAAGCGACTGCGAGTTCGTGGTCTTCGCCGATTCGCGCTTCCCGGGGGTCGCCGGGTGGAAAAAGCTGCCGCGCGTTACGTTCATCGAGACGCCGTTTCAGGACTGGTCGCGCGGCCGGGCACAGCTTTGGGAACAATTCCGATTGCCCGCCCTGGCGCGCCGGTGGCGCTGTCCCATCGTGCATCATCCCATCAATACCAGCCCTGCGCTGGCCGGCGGCAAAACGGTGGTCACCCTGCACGATCTGAACTTTCTGCGGCATCCAGATTGGTATTCCCGGCGATTCCGCCTCACCTACTCGCTTTGCACCCTGCCGGGCTTGCGCAGGGCGTCGCGCGTCGTCACGATCTCGAACTATGTGCTCGCCACCGTGCGCGATTGTCTCTCCCTGCCCGATGACCGTCTGCGCATGATCTACAATGGCGTAAAGACTCTCGCTCCAGTCGGCGACGCTCCGGGGGGCCCCGGCCGGTACGTGGTTTGCGTCGGCTCGATCCCTCCGCACAAAAATCTCGCCCGCCTCATCAATGCCTTTCTCCTCGTGCAGACCGAATTTCCTGACCTGGAGCTTCGGGTCGTGGGCCGGCCTGTTGCTCTTCATGCGCAAGATCCAGAATTGCCCGCGCTCTTGAAGAAGAAAGGCGTGCGAGTCCTCGGTTACCTCTCAGATGAAGAACTCGCCGCCGCCTACGCACACGCGCAGGTTTTTTGCTATCCGTCGCTCGAGGAAGGATTCGGCCTGCCGTTGCTCGAGGCTATGTCACTCACCTGTCCGGTCGTCACGTCGAACGTTTCCTGCCTTCCCGAAATTGCCGGCCCCGCGGCCGTCTTGGTCGATCCGTATTCCGTCGAGGCCATTGCCAGCGGCCTGCGGGAAATCCTGAATCTCTCTCCCAGCGAGCGGGCGCGACGCGTTGCCGCCGGTCGCGAATGGGCGGCGCGCTTCTCGTGGGAATTCGCCGCCCGGCAATACCTCGATCTCTACCGCGAGCTGGCATGAGTCGCATCCTCATGATCTCCGAGCCGGGCCGTTACGGGGTGTTCGTTTGGTTGCGCAATCTCGTGCGCTTTCTTCACGTCCATTACCCGCGCCTGATCGTCGATCTCGCATATTCCAGCCGGCGGGATAGTCCCGAGCTCGCACCGTTCGTCGCGGAGATCGAAGCTCACGGCGGCAAGACCATCGATCTCCGCGTGTCGCACGCGCCGGAGCCCCGGGATATCAGCGCGGCCTTTCGATTGCTATCGTTGATCCGTCGCCGCCGGCCGGCGGTGATCCATGCGCACAGCTCGAAAGCAGGCGCGCTCGCACGACTGCTGACGCTCCTCCCCGGCCTGCCTCCCGTGCTTTACACGCCGCACGGCTACTACGGCATGTCGCTCCGCGGCGGGGTCAAAGAGAAGGCCTTCAATGCGATCGAATCCGTCCTTGGTTATATCGGGCACACGCACAATGTCTCGATCCACGAGCGACAGTTCGCCGCGCACACGCTTCGCCTGCCCCGTCGCCGACTGATTCTGGTTTTTTCCGGCATCGATCTCGACACCTTTCATCCCGCCAGCGCCGACCAAAGGCGCGCCGCCCGAGAGTCGCTCGGTCTCCCGCCCGACGGGCGACTGCTTGTCACCGTCGGGCGCGATGCCTACGAGAAAAATTACGGCGACCTGTACACTGCGCTCGATCAGGTCCTTCCCTATGCGGACTGGCATTTCGCTCATGCCGGCGCCGGCTCCGTCGAACTGCGTTCGCACCTCCGCCCCGCTGCTCGCGAACGCGTTCACGCCTTCGAATTCCTGGAACGACCGGAGACCCTCTACCATGCCGCCGACGGTTTCGTTCTGACCAGCCGCAGCGAGGCCTTCGGCCTTTCCGCCTACGAGGCGCTGGCGTGTGGCTTGCCGCTCATTCTTTCCGCAACGACCGGTCTACTCTCGCTGCGCAAATTGGGTTTCCCCGGCGTCCAGTGGCTTCCGCATCCTGCCGACGCGGGAAATATTTCCCGCGAGATCGCAGAGGCCGTGCGGCAATGGGCGACCGCACAATCCTTTGATCCGTGGGCGGCGCAGGCCCAAATGCGGTATTGGTTCGAAGCGAAGGTACAGCATACAAAACTCGTCCATGTCTACCGGCACCTCGCCCTCGGGCGCGGCGAAGATTTGGATGCTTTCAAGGACGCGCCCAACACCGCCTCTCATCTTTCCGCCTGACTTCGTCGAATCGCCGAATGAGTAACGATCGTTCTGTAAAGGCCGCGCTGGTCGCCGGCGCCTGCGGACTCCTTGCCAGCATCTTGGGCGCGGTTGTCATGCTCGGCTGGCATCTCGGAAATCTCACTCTTGTACGGCTGCGGCCGGACCTTCCGCTGACGGCATATTTTACGGCTCTTTGCTTTGTCGTGAGCGGGATTGGGCTGGCCGCCTATGGGTGGCGCTGGTCGCGCGCCTGGTCATTAAGTTGCGGTTTTTTGGTGGGCGTTTTGGGCTGGGCCTGGTGTCTGGAAAACCTTCTCGGATGGCGGCTTGGTGTGGAAAAGTTGGAAGATTTTTTTTCAGGTCATTTTTGGCTTCGGTTTAGTGAGACCGGCGCCAGCTGCGGCCGCCTCCTTTGCTTTGTTCGGCCTGGCCATCGCCGTGCTTGGCGGCAGCAACTCCGTGATGTTCAAGCGCCTAACGATCTGGACGTGCGGAGCCCTCGCGCTGGGGCTGTACGCAATGGTCCTCGGCAGTTACGCAACCGGATTCATGAGACACGACGACTGGGGCAACGCGAACGTCATGGCCGTAAATACGATCTTAGGCCTGACGTTTCTCGGCCTCGGTTTGTTCTCCACGCAGTTTATGCACGGCCCCCGGCTTGTTGATGACGTTCTACTTCCTCTGCCGGTGCTGCTGATCGTGGCGGAGGCCACGCTGATTTTTTGGCTGGCGCTCACCACGCAACGCGAACACGCCGCCCGTAATGCCGCCGCGCTGATGGCGCAATCTCTCACATCGTCCGATTCGCTCATCCACATCAAAGCTCCCATCCGGGCGCTCGAACGCATCAAATGGCGATGGGAAAACCAGAACGGAATGCCCTACGAGGAATGGAAACCGGAGGCGGACGCCCAAATCCATTCCGAGAAAATCTTCGTCGCCATCGAATGGGCCGATCCCACGGGGCGAGTCGTCTGGTGCCGGCCGGAATCAGTGGCGCAAAAAATTGTCGGATTCAATTTCCATCAGGACACCCGCTGGGATTCGGCCGCGATCCTCGACCGCGCTTACGGGAAGCGCGCGATGGCCTTGTCTCCCACGATCGATCTGCAGCAGGGCGGTAGCGGATTTATTGTTTATCTCCCGCTTTTTCCCGGTGGAACCTTCGGTGGCTGGTTGATCGGAGTCGTCCGCATCAAAGACCTCATGAGCTCTGCCATTGAGGCAGCAGGCTTGGCTGACGAATCCATCTCGATTTTCGAGGACGGCCGCCTGATTCTCGGACCGGAACCGCCACCGAAGGACGCGGGCGCCGCGCAGGCGGAGGCCACGGTCGATTTTTATGGCCGCAGTTGGCGTTTCGTCGTCACTCCGCGGCAATCCGCAGTCGTTGGGCATAATCTGCCGGCGGCAACCCTGGTGCTCGGATTCCTCCTCGCCGGCGCGCTGGCCGCAACAGTGCACGGTTTTCAGGAAAGCGTGTGGAAGAACCGCGAGATCCACGCTGCCAACCAACAGCTCGAACGTTATGCGAACGAGGATTACCTGACCGGGATCTTCAACCGCCGCTATTTCGATCAATTACTCGAGAATGAAATTCGACGCGCCCGGCGCGGAGGACGGAAGCTCGCCGTCGTCATGGCGGATGTCGATTTCTTCAAGTCCTACAACGAACTCTACGGACATCTCGCGGGCGATGAATGCCTGCGCCGAGTTGCCGCGGTCTTTCAGGAAGCGGCGCGGCGCTCCAGCGATTTCGTGGGTCGTTATGGCGGCGAGGAATTCTGCGGAGTCCTCGCTGAAACCGATGCGCACGGCGCCCGCGAGTTTGCCGAAAAGGTCCGCGCCGCCCTGCAAGCGCTCGGGCTGCCGCACGCGTCCAATCCGGCCGGCTGTGTGACCGCAAGTTTCGGAGTGGCGAGCATGGATTTCTCGGACGGACAGCCGGTTAATCCGGCGCCCGGGAAGCACCTCATTGCGCAAGCCGACGCCGCCCTCTATGCGGCCAAAAACGCCGGGCGAAACACCGTTTGCTGCGAATCCAAGAGGCCGGACGCATGATCGATCTTGAAGCTGCGGCGCCACCGCCCGCCCCGGAGCGCACATACGGTCGTGAGCTACTGCTGAACCAGATCTGGCACAGCGCAAATTACGTCTCGAAAGCGCTCTTCCTCCTCCTGCTCACGCCGCTCATGCTGGCGAAATGGGGCGCGGAGCAATATGGCCTCTTTGCGCTGGCCTCGTCCCTGCTCGTCTCGATGGCGCTGCTCGACGGCGGCGTGCGCGCGCTCACGCGCATCCGTATGGCCGAAGCGATCAAAGCCGGCGACGACGCGGGATTCCGCCGCGCTTTCGGCGAAGGGCTGGCCACATTCTCCGCAGTCGCGGTTGCAGCTTCGGTAATCGGCGTCGCACTCATCTGCACGGGGCTGCCCGGCCAGTGGCTGCATCTCCCGCCCGGAGGCTCGCTCACGCTGGCCGTCGCGGCGGTGATGACCGCGATTTTCTTGACGACTTATCTCGCCATCGAGCCGCTGGCCGCGTGGGGAAATCTTTCCACCATGAAAGCGGCGAATACTTGCGGCGCGCTCGCGGCGCTGCCCATTTGCGGGCTTGCGGTGTGGTTCGGCGCGGGCGTTTTGGTCACTGTCACGCTTTTCTCGCTTTGCACGATCGTCCCGAATCTGGTCGTCGCGGTGCGGCACGGAATCCACCGCGTGTTCCCATGGCATGAAAAATCGCTCTTTTCCCCGCGGACGGTCTTCGCCACCCTGCGATCGGGCATCTGGTATTACCTCACGACGGTTTCGCTGATCGTGAAGACCCACGCGCTCACGTTTGTGGTCGCGGCCATCGCCGGACCCGCCGAGGCCGGGCTATTCTACATCCTGATCCGGATTTCCGAGGTCATCGGCAACGTCGGCGCCACCGCGAGCGAGACGTCGCTGGCCTCGCTGGCATCCGCGCCGGACAATTCCGAGCGCGCGCGGCGGTTCCGCCAGAGCTGGCAATATGTGTCGCTGTTCTGCCTGCACGGCGCGATCACACTTGTGCTCTTGGGTGAGCCGCTGCTGCGCCTGTGGCTGTCCGGCGAACGCGGAATCGCCGCCGGCATCGGCGCGGCGATCGCCGTATTCGGGCTCGCCGGCGCGGCGAGCCGAGTCGTGGTGAACGCGTCCATGGGATTGAACTCGGCGAAGCTCGCGGCGCAGGGAAATCGTCGCCGAGGCGCTCTGCGACGTGGTGCTCGCGGCGGTCGGTTACCGGATTGCCGGCCTGCCGGGCTTGTTCGTCGGCGCCAGCCTCGGCCTGGTCGCAATGCTGCCGGCGGCCGTCCGCGTGGCGCAGCGCTGCGGCCAGACTTTCGCCGCCGCCTACGTGAAACCGCTGGTGGTTTTGCTGCCCGGCCTCGCGCTGGCGGCGTTGCTCCAAGCGGCCTCGGTCCGGAGCGCGTCGCCCATAGTGTGGGTGGCCGCGATAGCGATGGCGGGCGGAATTGCCATGCTCCAACTGCGCCGGCTGCACCGCGAGGCACGCTAGCAGCAGGGTTTTGCGGCGAAAATCAGTCCTTCTCAAGGGAGCGCAGAGGACTGGTTGTGATTTTCTTGAAGTGCCGCGATGATTTGGGGGCATCGGGGGGGATCAAAAAAGTGGACAACGGGTATTCTGCTCCCTGGATAGATATCTATAAACAACACGAACGCACTTAGTTGTCCCCGTAGTTCAACGGATAGAACGAGGGTTTCCTAAACCTTAAATGTGGGTTCGATTCCCGCCGGGGACATTGCTGCATGACCGGTTTCGCTTTGCTCGCTTCTCGGCTTTCGGATTTTCCCCCGGACCGCCGCTATCTCGTCGGTGTCTCCGGCGGGCGCGATTCCGTGGCGTTGCTGCACTGGCTGGTCGGCGCCGGTTATCGGCACCTGGTGGTTTGTCATCTCGATCACGGACTGCGCGGGCGAGCGGCGCGGGCCGATGCGGAATTCGTTAGGCGGCTGACCAAGCAATGGAAGCTGCCGTGCGTTATCAAGCGCGTCGACGTCGCGTCAAAGGCGGCGGCGGCCCGGCGGTCAATCGAAACCTCCGCGCGTCACGAACGGCTCGAATTTTTCAGCCAGGCCGCTCGCCGGCGGCATTGCGGCACGATCTTTCTCGGGCATCACGCCGATGATCAGGTGGAAACCTTTCTCCTGCAGCTCTTGCGCGGCGCGGGCGGGCGCGGTCTCGGCGCGATGCGCGCCGTTTCGCAGCATGCCTCGCTCCAGATTGTGCGGCCGTTCCTCGGAATTTGGCGTTCCGAGATCGATCGATACGTGGCCGAGCATGGCCTGAAATTTCGCGAGGACGCCACCAATGCTACGACCGATGCGCGCCGCAATCGGCTCCGGCACACACTGATTCCGGCGCTGGAAAAAGAATTGGATCGCAACGTCCGTCGGAACCTCTGGCGCACCGCCAACGTGCTCGCGGAAGAGGACGCGCTCCTCGAGCAAATGGTGCCGGCCGGCCTCGTGGCCGCCGACTCGTTAGGCACGAAAGCGTTAGGCGGCCTGCCCGTTCCACTGCAACGACGTGTCATCCTGCAATGGCTGCGGCGGCATGAAATCCGCGATCTCTCCTACGATGCGGTTGAGCTCGTGCGCAGCCTGCTCGGGGCGAACGCGCGCCCCGCGAAGGTGAATCTTCCTGGTGATCGGCACGCTCGGCGGCGCGCGGGAAAGATTTTCCTGGAATAATATTCACGACGAGCCGCGACCGGTTGGTTTGCGGGATCGTGCGACTTCGCTCAGGATGAGAGCGTCATGACCGCTCCGATCCGCGTTCGCTTCGCTCCTTCGCCCACGGGATTTCTCCACATCGGGGGCGCTCGCACGGCGCTTTTCAACTGGCTTTTCGCGCGGCGTCACGGCGGCGTTTTTGTCCTCCGCGTGGAGGATACCGACGAAGCGCGCAACACCGCCGAGGCCACGGCCGCGATCTATGATGGCCTGCGCTGGCTCGGGCTCGACTGGGATGAGGGTCCGCAGATGGGCGGGAATTTTGGGCCTTATTTCCAAAGTCAGCGCAACGAAATCTACGAGCGTCACTTCGCTCGGTTGGAGGCGGGCGGTCATCTCTTTGAAGACAACGGCGCGATCCGTTTCCGCTCGCCGCGCGAACACGTGAGCGTCGACGACGTGGTCTGCGGGCGAATTGATTTTGACCTAACGAATCCGGAAACACATCCCGACATGACGATTCGCCGGCCGGACGGCTCGTGGATTTTCCACTTTGTGAATGTCGTCGACGACTTGGAGATGAAAATCAGCCACGTCATCCGCGGCGAAGATCACCTCTCGAACACGCCAAAACACATCGAGCTCTACCGCGCGCTCGGCGCGGAGCCGCCGCGCTTCGCGCATATCCCGCTCATCCTGAATCACGACGGCTCGAAGATGAGCAAGCGCGACGTGGGCGCGAGCGTCAGCTCCTATTTGCGCGAGGGATTTCTTCCCGAGGCGGTGCGGAATTATCTTTGTCTGCTCGGCTGGTCACCCAAGGATAATCGCGAAAAAATCGACATTGAGGAAGTCGTTAGGCTGTTCGAGCTGGAAAAGATCCACCGCAAGTGCGCGCACTTCGATCTCGAGAAATGCACGTGGCTGAACGGCGAATACATGCGCGAACTGCCGGACGCCCGCTTCCAGGCGCTGGGCCGGATCGCGCTCGCGAATGTCGGCGTCGATACCGGGAGTTTCCCCGACGACTATGTCCAGGCGGCGCTCGAAACCTGCAAAGGAAAGATCCGGCTTTTCAGCGAGCTGCCCGCCTATGCCGGCTTCTATTTCACTGACGACGTGACTTACGCCTCGGAAGGGGTGGTGAAACATTTCATCCCAGAAAACAAGCCGCGCCTCGAAGCGTTGCGCGCGGCGTTCGATGAGTTGGAAATGTTCGACGCGGTCTCCATCGAGACCGCGCTCAAAGCCACCGCCGCCCAGCTTGGCGTCAAGGTCGGTGTGCTCGTCCATCCCACTCGCCTCGCCGTCACCGGGAGTAACGCGGGACCGAGCCTCTACCACTTGCTCGAGATTCTCGGGAAACAAAAGGTCCTCGCGCGACTCGACGCAGCGCTGGGAAAATTCTAACCCTTCTTCGCTTCCTTCGCCCAAGTGTCGCGAAGGGTGATCGTCCGGTTGAAAACCAATTCGTTAGGCTGCGAGTCGGGATCGAGCGCGAAGTAGGCCAGGCGCTCGAACTGGTAGCGCAACTCCGGCCGCGCCTCGCCTAACGACGGCTCGCATTTCGCGGTCACGACTTCGAGCGAATCAGGGTTGATGAACGACTTGAAGTCTCCGTCCGCATCCGGGTCGGGAACGGTAAAAAGACGGTCGTAAAGTCGCACCTCCGCGTCAATCGCGTGCGTCGCGCTGACCCAGTGGATCGTTCCTTTTACCTTGCGGTGGGAGTTTGCGCCGCCTGTTTTGCTCTCGAGATCGGCGCTGCAACGCAACTCGACAATCTTGCCTGACGAGTCCTTCACCACTTCCTCGCACTTGATGATGTAGCCGTATTTCAAACGCACTTCGCCGCCGGGTTTGAGCCGGAAATATTTCGGCACCGGCGTCTCCATGAAGTCGGCCTGCTCAATGTAAAGCTCGCGGCCGAACGGCACCTTGCGCGTGCCGCCTTCCGGGTCTTCCGGGTTGTTGATCGCATCCAGTTCCTCGGTCTGGCCTTCCGGATAATTGGTCAGCACGACCTTGAGCGGATGGAGCACGGCGAGCCGGCGCGACGAGGTGCGATTGAACTCCGCGCGCATCATATGTTCGAGCGCGTCCACTTCGGTGAGCGACGGATATTTCGTGATCCCGACGTGATAGGAAAAGTCGCGGAGCACGCTCGCGGTGACGCCGCGGCGGCGCATGCCCGAGATCGTCGGCAGCCGCGGATCGTCCCAGCCCCTTACGACTCCTTCGTCGACCAGTTGCTTGAGCTTGCGCTTGCTCATCACCGTGTAGGTGAGGTTGAGGCGCGCGAATTCGATCTGCCGCGGGAGCGTGTTCGGAAGATCGAGCGCGCGCAAAATCCACTCGTAGAGCGGCCGGTGCACCTCGAACTCGAGCGTGCAAAGGGAATGGGTGATGCCTTCGAGATAATCGCTCAGGCAATGCGCGAAATCGTAGAGCGGATAGAGGCACCAGTCGTCGCCGGTGTGATGATGGCTGGTGTGGCGGATGCGATAGAGCACCGGATCGCGCAGCCACATGTTCGGCGACTGCATGTCGATCTTCGCCCGGAGAGTGCGCGCGCCGTCGGGAAATTCGCCGGCTTTCATCCGCGCGAGCAAATCAAGATTTTCCTCGACCGTGCGTTCGCGGAACGGACTTTCTTTGCCCCCGCGGCGAAATTCGTCGGTCTGCTCCGCGGTCATGTCGCAGACGTAGGCCTTGCCCGCGCGGACCAGCTGGACGGCGAAATCGTAGAGCGCGGGGAAATAATCGGAGGCGAAAAACGGCTCGTCGTTAGGCCGAAGATGAAGATTCTTCTCCGCCCAGCCATCGATCAGCCAATGGACGTCTTCCATGATTGAGTTGACGTATTCGACCTCTTCCTTCTCCGGATTGGTGTCGTCCATCCGCACATTGCAAAGCCCGTTAAATTCATGGGCGATGCCGAAGTTGAGGCAGATCGCCTTGGTGTGGCCGATGTGGAGATAACCGTTCGGTTCCGGCGGGAAACGGGTCTGGATCTGCGGGGTCTTTCCGGCGCGCTGATCTTCTGCGACGATGTCGCGGATGAAATCGGAAGGAGGTTCGTTAGGCTGTGGCGTCATGCAGGTCGGACGACTTTAGCAGAGGCCACGCGTCGCGGCCAACGAGGGGCGGCGCCTACTCGTGAAAAGTGTTTGTACCCTGGCGGATTTACGGGCGGGTCTCCCGGCGGAGGCGGGAATCCGGTTCGGCGTCCTGGGCGATCCGGTAGCGCATTCCCTTTCACCGCAAATGCAGAATGCCGCGCTCGCGGAGATCGGGTCGGCGTGGCGTTATGCGCGCTTTCAAATCGCGCCTAACGAACTCGCGGAAGCGCTCCGGTTGCTGCAGGAACTTGGCTTTGGTGGAGTGAATCTCACTCTGCCACACAAGATTGCGGGCCTCGCACTGGTCGATGCGGCGGATGAATTCGCGCGGGCGGTCGGCGCGATTAACACGATCCGTTTTCGCGACGGCCGCCGATTGGGTGCGAACACGGATGGACCGGGTTTCGAGCGCGCGATCGCGGAAAGCTTCGGCGCCTCACTCAAGGATCTCCGCGTAGTCGTGCTCGGCGCGGGAGGCGGCGCCGGGCAGGCAGTCGCCGCGCAATGTGCCCGCGCCGGCTGCCGGGCGCTCACACTCGTGAACCGCGCTTTCGCGAAAGCGGAAGCGCTCGCGCGACGCCTGCCCGGCCCGCAAATTTTGGCCCTGCCCTGGTCGGAGGATTCGTTAGGCGAGGCTCTCCGCCAAAGCGACCTCGTGGTCCAGGCGACGCCGCTCGGGCTTCGGCCAAACGATCCTTCTCCCCTGCCCCGCGAATTGCTCGAAGCGCGCCATCTGGTTTACGACCTCGTGCCGCAACCAACCGCGCTCCTCGCCAAGGCGCGCGCGGCCGGGGCGAGGGCCGCTTCCGGCCTAACGATGCTGCTGCACCAAGGCGCGCTCGCCTTCGAGATTTGGCAAGAGCGCCCCGCGCCGCTCGCCGCGATGCGCGCGGCGCTGGAGTCGCTGGATTATCCCGACTTGGTCGTGCATAGTCCGCCGTTCGCTTCAACAGATGTCTAGGACTCTTCTCCTCTCATTACTCACTCTCCTCGGCGCTTCGCCACTCTACGGTTTCGCTCTCGAGAACCAAACCTGGACGCTCGATCGCACCGTTGACATCCAGCTGTCCCTCGGGACGCCCCGGACGCTGATCGATGGCTTCACCTCCTTTAACAAATCCGCCGAGGATGTTTTGCTGAACGGTTGGGGCCCGCACCTGGCGCATCTCGTCTTGCGTCCAATCCTCGCCTCTCCGGTCGTGCCGGCGCCGGACGATTACGAAAATTCCGCCGCGTTCTCGACCACGATTTTCGGCGACACCTTCGGAGAAAATGTTCTCGCGGTGACCTTGATCTCGGATCGCAACGGCGTGACTTCCGACTCGGATACGATCTTCAACAGCGCCTACACTTGGAATTCCTACAACGGCAATCTGCTGCCCGAGGTGGAGGATTTTCATCGGGTCGCTCTGCATGAATTTGGACACATGCTCGGGCTGGATCATCCGGACCAGGCTGGCCAAGTCGTATCGGCGATCATGAACTCAATCATCAGCGATACCTACAAGCTGCAACCGGACGACATCGCGGGCGTGGAGCATCTTTATGGAACGGGGCCGGCTTACCTCGAGAGCGGCAACGGTCCGGTGCTGGCGAACATCTCGACCCGTGGCCTGGTCGGGACGGGCGACAACGTTTTGATTGGCGGCTTCATTGTCCAAGGCTCGGGACCGGTCACGGTGATCCTGCGCGCGATTGGATTCTCCCTGACTGCGCAAGGTGTGAGCGGAGCGCTGCAGGATCCCGTGCTCACGGTTTACGATGGGAACAACCGCCAGATCGCGAAGAACGACGACTGGTTCACCTCGAATAACGCGGAACTGATTGCGAGTTATCATCTCGATCCGCCGAACAGCATCGAGTCGGCCCTTTATCTCACGCTTCAGCCCGGTTCTTACACTGCGGTGCTCGAGAGTTTCGCAAGCCTGAACCAGCCGGCCGGAACCGGCGTGGGCTTGTTCGAGCTTTACGATCTGCATCTGACCGACAGCGGACGCGCGGGAAATATCTCAACCCGCGGCCAAGTGCTCGGCGGAGACAACGTGCTCATCGGCGGATTCATCATCGGCGGGACGGAATCGAAGCCGGTCGTGGTGCGGGCGCTCGGTCCGTCGCTGGCGGATGAGAACGTGGCGAACCCGTTATCGGACCCGACGCTCGAGCTGCACGATGGCGACGGCAATTTGCTCCAGGTGAATGACAACTGGGCGGACGGCCCGGATGCGCAGGAGATCCAGGCAGAAGGTTTCGCCCCGACGCGCGCGAAAGAATCCGCCGTGCAGGCAACGCTCAGCCCGGGGAATTACACCGTCGTCGTGAGCGGGGAGGACGGCGCGACCGGAATCGGGCTGGTCGAGATTTACGACCTGAGCCCGCAGCCGTGAGGAGCGCGCAGCGCGGCCGGCGAGTCGTTCGTTAGGCGCGCGTCACGCGACCGGCGCCAGTTCTTTCGCGCGCGCGGCCGCAGCTTCGACCGCGGCGCTGATTCCTCTCGCGCTCTGGTTTTTTTCCATCACCGCGAGACCGGCCGCTGTCGTCCCGCCGGGAGTGATGACCATCTGCCGCAACTCTTCCGGCGCGAGCCCACTCTCGAGCGCGAGCTGGGCGGCGCCGCGGAACGTCTGGGTGGCCAGGCCTAACGAGACTTCTTCGGCCAGCCCGCAGGCCGCGCCCCCGGCGGCGAGCGCCTCGATCATCGTATAAACGAAAGCCGGGCCGCTGCCGGCGAGCGCGGTCACAGCGTCGATCTGGTGTTCGGCTACTTCCACTACCGAGCCGATGCTGAGAAAAATCTCACGCGCCCGATCAAGATCGAGCTTCGTCGTCCGCGCCCCGCGCGCGATAGCGGTCGCCGCCTGGCAGACCCCTGCCGGCGTATTCGTCATCGCGCGCATGAACCGCGCACTCGCCTTTCCTTCCATCGCCCCGACGCCGACGCCCGCCGCGAGCGAGATGATGAGTCGGTCTTCCGTCGCGGCCGAAATGCCTTCGATCACTTGCAGGACAACGCCCGGCTTCGTCCCGATCAAAATGATCTCCGCCCCCTCTGCGACCTCTGCGTTCTCTGCGGTAACCCCGATTCCCAGTTCCTCCCCTAACGAAACCCGCGCCGACTCGTTAGGCTCGCTCACCAAGATCTCCTCCGGGGCGCAGAATTTCGCCCGCACTAGCCCGCGCATGACGGAGCCGGCGAGCTTGCCGCCGCCGATGAAACCGAGCCGATACCGCCGCTGGTTGGATTGTAAACTCATGGGATGCGCGGATATTAACCGATGGTAAGCGCAGGTGTAAATTTCGGTCTCGATCTGCGGGCGGAAATCGCGGAGCTGAAGCGCTCCCGCAACGCCGTCATCCTGGCGCACAATTACCAGATCCCGGAATTGCAGGACCTCGCGGACTATGTCGGCGACTCGTTAGGCCTGAGTTTCCAAGCGGCGAAAACCGAAGCGGAGGTGATTCTGTTTTGCGGCGTCCATTTCATGGCCGAAACCGCGAAAATTCTTAACCCGACGAAGAAGGTCATCCTGCCCGATCTCGATGCCGGTTGTTCGCTTTCCGAATCGTGTCCGCCGGAAAAGCTCGCCGCCTTCCTCGCGCAGCACGTCGACAAGAATTACTACGTCATTGCCTACATCAATTGCAGCGCCGGGGTGAAAGCCCTCTCCGACGTCATCTGCACCAGCGGCAACGCCGAGAAGATCGTGCGGGCCGCGCCTAACGACCGGAACATCCTCTTCGTTCCCGACCAGAATCTCGGCGCCTGGGTGATCGAGAAGACCGGTCGCAAGATGGATCTCTGGCAGGGCAATTGTTACGTCCACGTCGAGTTTACCGCGCAGAGCATCGGCCGGATTCACGAGGAGTTTCCGGGCGCGCCGGTGGTCGCGCATCCGGAATGCCCTTATGCCGTTAGGCTGCTCGCGGATGAAGTTTGTTCGACCGAAAAGATGATCGACTTCTGCCGCGAATCTCCGGCGAAAGAAATCATCGTCGTCACGGAAGCGGGCATGTTGCACCGGTTGGAAAAAGAGATCCCGGGGAAGCTTTTCATTCCGGGTCCGACCGATCGCTGCGCCTGCGCGGAGTGCCGTTTCATGAAAATGAACACGGTCGAGAAAGCGCACGCCGCGCTCCTCCATCTCGCGCCGGAGATCATCCTCCCCGAGCCGCTCCGCCAGCGCGCGGAAGCGCCGATTCGACGAATGCTCGAACTGAGTCGTTAGGCCAGATGGTCGCCCCGCTTGCCTCGGCGTGACGCGCGGGAGAGTTTCGCGGATGAAACCGAGAAGCCCTCAGGAGACGGTCGGCGGGCTCCGCTACTTCGCGCGGATGCTGAACAAGATTCGCCTCCACGGCCAAGGCGAACTGGATTCCGATTACCACGAAAACCTCGGCCTCGGCGCTGATCGCCGGCTGACGAAATTCCTCCGGGTCAGTTACGAAGACCTGCGCGCGCGGGTGCTCGCGGGCGGCAGCGACGAGGAGATTCTCGAATGGTGTTACGGAAACGGCCGCCGGCTCGACAAAAACGACGTCGAAATCTGGAATGGCTTCATCTCGAAACTAGGCTGGAACGACTTCGCGTCGCAATACCTGGCGGAGTCGAAAACCGCGGCCGGCTTGGGCCAGCGGGACGACATCCAGACGATGGCCCAGCTCTTCGAAATCGAAGAAGGTCGTGTTCGTTAGGCGCGCGGCGACGCATTTTTCTGCTTGTCAGCGGCGGCCTCACGCTGGTCCTCTTCCGGCATGAAGAGAATCCTCGTCCTCTGCTGCGGCCTTCTGCTCACTCTCTCTGCCGGTCTCCACGCGGAATCGGCGCCCGACGCCGCGACGCTCACGAAATTGCTCCAGGACTTTCTCGCCGGTGCGGGAAAGAACGATGCCGCGGTGCACGACCGCTTTTGGGCCGACGATCTGATTTATACCTCCTCCGGCGGTCGTCGCATGGGCAAGGCGGACATCATGAAAGAAGTCCGCGCGGATGGGCCGCCGAAAGCCGACGAACCGTCAACGGTGTATACCGCTGAAGATATTCGCATCCAGGAATACGGGGACACTGCCGTGGTCGCCTTTCGACTCGTCGCGACCGCCGACGAAAAGGGCGGCCCAACCGTGAAGCAGTATCTGAACACCGGCACTTTCCTGAAGCGCAACGGCGAATGGCGAGCCGTGGCGTGGCAGGCCACGGTGCTGCCAAAAGCAGAAGAAGCGAAGCCGAAGGACAGTTAACGGTAGGATTGGTCGTTCCGGTAACAATTTCGTTACTGAGTCCTGCTTGCGACGGGTCATGGGCAGACTCTCGTTCAGGCATGAAAACGTTCCTGCTTTTCGTCCTGAGCGCGCTTTGCTGCACCGTTAGGTTGGCGATGGCCGCGCCTGGCGGCCTTGATCCCAGTTTTGGCGCCACCGGCATGGTCACAACCGACTTCAAAGGCAGCAACGACCTTGCCTACGCCGTCGCGGAACAAGCGGACGGTAAGTTAGTTGTTGCGGGCATTCGCTTCGTCGGTAACTCGGCGAATAACGGCGACTTCGTCGTCGCGAGATATAACCCTGATGGCACACTCGACCAGAGTTTTGGCCGCAAAGGTTGGGTCGTGACTGACTTCGGACTAACTGAAACAGCGGCCGCCATCGCCGTCCAACCCGATGGCAAGATCGTCGTCGCGGGTGGGACTTATCCGGTCTTTCCATTCCTCGGCCAATACGCGCTGGCCCGGTATAATCGAAACGGGGCGCTTGATCCTACTTTCGGTATCGGCGGCCTCGTCCGGACCACTTTTAATAGCGAAGGCTGTTATGCCTCCGCCTTGGTCCTGCAAACGGACGGCAAGATCCTCGCGGGCGGCACCAAGTATATTAACTTCTCCAGCGATGAGTCATCGAACACCGACTTTGCCCTGGCCCGTTATAACTCTGATGGGTCACTCGACACCACCTTTGGCGCCGGGGGTAAAGTCGCGACCGACTTCAACCAGCGCAATGACGATGCGCTCGCCGTGTTTCTTCAACCCGATGGGAAAATCGTCGCCGCGGGCGATGCGACCAGCGTGGTGGACTTCTATGACTTCGCTCTCGTCCGCTATCTTCCCGATGGGACGGTTGACACAAGCTTCGGCACCCTTGGCAAAGTCGAAACCGACTTCGGCGGAGCTAACCTCGACCAAGCGCGCGCCGCAGTCGTTCAGCCTGATGGCAAAATCGTCGCCGCAGGCACGACGGTGGCTCGTAACGGACTCGATCAACCTTTCGCGCTTGCCCGGTATAACTCCGACGGCAGCCGGGATAACACCTTTGGGAAAAAAGGCCTGGCAACGGTGACCTTTGGGAGCTTCTTCCAGGAAGCACGCAGCCTGCTCTTGCAGTCGGATGGGAAACTTATCGCGGTTGGTTTCGCTGACACAGAGTCATCTGACTCTGACTTTCTCACCGCCCGCCTGAATCCGGACGGCTCGCTTGACTCTACTTTCGGGGTCGGCGGAGAAGTGCGCACCTCGTTCGGCGATCTGAATGGCGGAGCCACCGCTGCCCTGCTCCAGTCCGATGGAAATATCCTCGCGGCCGGGTTCATCGCCACGCCGACGCGGAAAGGGGTCGACTTCGCGATCGCAAGATACCTTGGCAACTAAGGTTCGCCGGAGCGGGACCGTGATTCGCCCTCACTACGGCTCCGGGATTTGTCAGGGCGACGTGTTCGGCTCCTCGCCGAGCCGTCGATGCGGGCGGTCAACGCGGCGTAACGCAGCCGAGTCCCCCGTTCCCCGTTCTCCCGCGAACATCTGCGTTCGATCGTCTCAGCGCGGGCAATCGCTGAGTTTTCGCGTCTACCGCCGGTCCTTTTTGCACGGGGCCAAGAAAATATTTCATGCTTCCGCACGATTAGGATTGACCTAAGCCTAACGGATCGCCACAAGCCACCTCGCCCGCGAATAATAGCGGAGAAAAATAAGACAATAATCATGATTAAATCATCGGCCCTCAGACTCTTTTCACTGACTCTCCTCGTCACGGCGACGTCCGGCTTTGCCCAGACCAGCGGCACCCTCAAAACGCAAACAGCGCAGAACTGGACCACTGCTCCCTGGATGATCACCTCGGGTCCGGGGGCATTTCCAGACAGCGTCGGCGTGGCAACTTGGGACACGGTCACGAACACGACCATCGGCACGGTGGCGGGCGGGGCGACGATCACGCTCGACGTGCCGATCACGCTCTCCGGGATTACCTGGAACAGTCCTTTCTCGATGACCATGGCCGGCACGGCGACGAACAATCTCGGACTTTCCGCCAGTGGCGCGACGTTTAACGTCCAGCTCTCGATCGCGAATTCGCCCACGTTGTTTCAACTGGCGAATAACATCACGGCTCCGATCACCGGCGGCGGATCCTCCGGTATCACCAAGATCGGCAATGGGACGATGACGCTCGGCGCGACGGTCGCGAGCACCTACACCGGCGGCACGCATATTAACGGCGGCATTCTCGTCGTGTCGGCCACGTCCGCGATCGGCGACAACGTCCTCGGCGCGAGCGGTGCGGGCAACGGCATCTCGATGGATGGCGGCGCGCTCTTTAACAATATCACGAGTGGTTGGACGACGAGCCGGGACATCTCGCTCGGCGCCGGCGGCGGCACGATTTACACCAACACCAACGCGACGGTGAATGGCGTGATCAGCGGCAGCGGGAGTCTAAATGACAACGGCTTCGGCTCGGGCGTGGGACTGACGTTGACCAATAACAACACCTACACCGGCGCGACGATCACCAGTTCTTCGTCGGTGAGCCTGCTCACTTTAAGCGGCAACGGCAGCATCAACACCAGCTCCAGTTATGATCTCGCCGGGACACTCGCCCTGAGCAACGCGACGACGAATAATAACGATCGCCTCAGCGATACCGCGGCGATGACGGTCCGCGGCGCAACCATCACGATGACGGGGAACGCGACGGCCGCGACGACCGAAAACGTCGGCGCGCTCACGCTCGGCAACGGCATCAACACGATCACGCTCACTCCGAACTCAGCCCAGGCGGCGAGCCTTAACTTCGCCAGCATGACCCGCACAAATAACTCCACGCTTTTCCTTCGTGGAACCAGCCTGGGAGCGGCGGCGGGCGCGAATGTCGCCCAGATCACTTCCGCTCTTTCGCCGGGGACATTAATCGGCGGCGGCGGCGCGGCTGGTTCAACCAACATCAGCATCCTGCCTTGGGCTGTCGGCAACACGAGTGCCACGGGCTTGAACAACAGCAGCCTGGTCACCTGGAATTCCGCTAACGGCACCTTCCGTCCCCTCGCTACTGCGGAATACACCACCCTCGCCTCTGGCCTCTCCACCACCGACAACACGCGCCTGACCGCCGCCACTGCGATCACCTGCCTCGACGACGGTGAACTCCGTCGTGGTCGCAGGCAGTGGCACGCTTCTGAGTGGCACCGGCGGCCTCAATATTACCAGTGGCGCATTGCTTTACGCTCCGGGGTCGACCACGGCGGGGACGATAAGCGCGAATGTGAACTTTGGGGGCGCCGAAGGCATCGTCACCAACACCGCGACGAACGCGCTGACTTTGAGCGGAGTGATCTCGGGATCTGGCGGCCTCACTCTCAACCCGCTCACTTCGGGGGCGATCGCTCTGACCGGGGCTAACACCTATACCGGTCAGACCACGTTGCTCGGCGGCCAGGTTAACTACAGCGGGACCGTCGCCAACGACGGGGTAACTCCCAGCGCCTTTGGCTTGAGCACGTCGGCGATCGTGATGAACCCCGGCACTTCTTCCCTGCTCCTCTGGGCCACCGCGGCGTCCGTGATCAATCGCGACATCATGGTCACCGGCAGCGGCCCCGGCGTCGCTGATATCGGGACGTCTGGGACGACCTACACCGTCACGGTGAATGGCAACGTCGCCTTGGGACGCGTCCTGGCCTTGGACGCGGGCACGACGGCCACGACCGGAATGATCGTGAACGGCGTCATCTCGGGCACCGGGTCGCTGACGGATGGAAACAGCAGCTTCAACACCCTGAACGGAGCCAATACCTACAGCGGTGGCACGAACATCCAAACCGGCACTTATGCGGCCGGCGTAAGCTCGACGGGCACCAGTGGCGCGTTTGGCACGGGAACGATCTCTTTCTCCGGCGCGGGCAAAATCCAAAGCACGGACACCACCGCGCGGACCATCGACAATAACGTCTTTCTCGCGGCGAATCCGACCTTTCAGGGAACCGGCGCGCTGAATTTCACGGGCGGCGTGAACCTGAACGGCGCGCGTTCCCTGGGCGCAACCGATACCGCTGCAACCGGCGTCGCCCTCAGCGGTGTCGTCTCCAACGGCTCGCTCACCAAGACTGGCACCGGCGTGCTGTCGTTGAACAGCTCGACCGGCAACACCTACACGGGTGGCACGGTTCTCAGCACCAGCGCGGGAACGCTGAACGTCAATAACAGCTCCGGCTCAGGCACCGGTGCCGGCACGGTCTCGATCGGTGGTACGTCCACGTCCAATCGCAGCACCCTCAGCGGTAACTTCACCATCGCCGGAGCCACTTCCGATACCGGCGTTCTCTCCCCGGGGAACGGTGCAACGCGGAATGGCGTGGGCGATATCGGCACGGCGAATTTTGCCTCGAGCTTCTCGCTCAGCTCGAACAGCGTCGTGACCCTGGAACTGGCCAGCTCCTTCAGCTCGGACGAGGTCAACGTCGGCGGATTGCTGACGCTCGGCGGCAGCATCTTCAACGTTACGACCATCGGTGGTTACCAGGCGGTGGCCGGCGACACCTTCGACTTGGTTGATTGGGGCACCCTCGGCGGAACAGCCACCATCAGCATCGCGGGCGCGACTTTGGCTGACCCGGTGAACACCTCTTGGGACACTTCCTCGTTCCTCGTCGATGGCACGATCCGCGTGGTGCCGGAACCGAGCACCATCGCCTTGGGAGTTTTCGGTGGCCTCGCACTGGTCGGCGCAGTCCGCCGCCGCCGCGCTTAAGGTTCAATTTTTCTACCCACGGGCGGCTTGCTTTCATGGCAAGCCGCCCGTTTGCGTTTGGAGTCGGCCGGACTTCGCCGAGGTTGGGTTCTCGCTAGCTCTGCAACCACCGCGCCAGTCGCTCTTCGATCGCGGGGGTGAGATCGACCCGGCAGCGTTCGCCGGCATCGATGAAAACCTGCTGGCCGTCCTTGCTCGTGAGCATCAGCGTGACTGGCTGCGCGCCGGGCGAGGAGGCGAGGATTTCGCGCACGGTGTGCAGCTCCTCCGGTGCGATCCCGGCGCCGAAACGGAGCGTCAGCGGCAGCACTTCATCGCGCACGCGCGGCGAGGGCATCGCGTCGGCAGATTCTTCTTCTCGTTCTTTCATCCGCGCCACGCTCTCAGGGGTGAGGAGGCGCACCTTCTCGGCGGTCGCGCGCACCGTATCATCGCGCTTATCGAGTTTTCCGCGCACCGCAATGACTTTGCCGAGCTCGAGCGCCGCCGCGACCGGGACATAGCTCTCGTTCCAAAGCACGACCTCGAGCATGCCGGTGAGATCTTCCAGCCAGACAACGGCGAACGGCTTTCCTTCCTTCTTGGTAAACTTCCGGTCCACCTGCGCGATCGCCCCGGCGATCTTAAAGCGCGCGCGATCGTCCAGGTCGCCTAACGACGCGATGGTCTGATATTTTCCGCCGGCGAAGAGCGCGGCGTAGGCGTCGAGCGGATGACCGGTGACGTAAAAACCGAGCAGCTCTTTTTCGTAGGACAGCTTTTCGCGTTCGGTCCAGGCCGTGAATTCGTGCGTGCGGCGCGAAATCGGCGCGGCCGGCAGATCGCCGAAGAGTGAAACCTGACCCGAAGCGCGGTCGCGATGCGAGGACGCGGCGGAGGCCAGTGTCTCCTCGATGCAGGCGAAAAGTTCCGCGCGATCGCGGCCCAGAAAATCAAAAGCGCCGGCTTTGACCAGGCTCTCGATAATCTTCCGGTTCGCGATTCGCGAATCGACCCGGCCGCAGAAATCCTCCAGCGAAGCAAAGTCGCCGCCGCGTTCCCGCTCCGCGATCGCCGAGGCCATCGCGCCTTCGCCGACGTTCTTGATCGCGGCCAACCCGTAGCGGATGCCCGCCTGCTCTTCGTTAGGCTCGGGCGATGAATTTCAGGCTGCTCCGGTTCATATCGGGCGGGAGAATCGGGATGCCCATCCGTTTGCACTCGCCGACGAAGACCGAGATTTTGTCGGTGTTGTTGATCTCGTTGCTGAGCAATCCGGCCATGAACTCGACCGGGTAGTGCGCCTTCAGATAGGCGGTCTGATAGCTGATCACGCCATACGCCGCGCTGTGGCTTTTGTTGAAGCCGTAGCCGGCAAATTTCTCGAGCAAATCGAAGATCGCGTTCGCCTTTTGCTCGTGGATGTTGTTCGTGCGCGCGCAGCCGGCGATGAAGTTTTCGCGCTCCTTCGCCATCTTCTCCTTGTCCTTTTTGCCCATCGCGCGGCGGAGCAAATCGGACTGGCCGAGCGAATAGCCGGCGAGGAGATTGGCCGCGGCCATGACCTGCTCCTGGTAGATCATGACGCCGTAGGTTTCGGCGGAAACCTCCTCGAGCAACGGATGGACGTAGCGGACTTTCTTCAGGCCTTTTTTGCGCTCGATGTAGTCGGGGATCAGATCCATCGGACCCGGCCGGTAGAGCGCGATCAGGGCGATAATGTCGTCGAGCTTCTGCACGTCGAAACGGCGCGCAGAGCTCGTCATGCCGCCGGATTCCATCTGGAAAAGGCCGATGGTTTCGCCGCGATTGTAGAGCGCGAAGGCGGCGGGATCGTCGAGCGGGATTTCCTTTAGCGAAAAATCGGGCGTGTGCTCGTGGATCAGCTTCAGCGCGTCCTCGATCACGGTGAGCGTTTTCAGGCCGAGGAAATCCATCTTCAGCATCCCGAGCGCGCCAACGGATCGCCGGAGAACTGGCTCGTCACTTCGTTGTCCTTGCTCCGGGTGAGCGGGATGTATTCGGAAAGATCGCGATCGCTGATGACCACGCCGGCGGCGTGCACGCCGGCGCCACGGAGAGGCCTTCGAGCAGCGCGCCGTATTCGAGGAGCTGGCGCGTCGGCTGGCTTCCGTCTCGGACGCGCGCTTGAGCTCGGCATTCTTCGCGATCGCGCCGGCCAGCGTGATGTTGAGTTCGTTAGGGATCATCTTCGCGATCCGGTCGGCGTCGCCGTAGCTCAGACCCATCACGCGGCCGACATCGCGGATCACGCTCTTCGCGCCGAGTGTGCCGAAGGTGATGATCTGCGCGACCGCGCGCTCGCCGTATTTTTGCCGGACGTAGTCGATCACCTCGCCGCGGCGGGCCTGGCAGAAATCGATGTCGATATCGGGCGGCGAGACGCGCTCGGGATTGAGGAAACGCTCGAAGAGCAGCTCGAATTTGAGCGGGTCGATATCGGTGATCCCGAGCACGTAAGCGATGAGCGAACCGGCGGCCGAACCGCGCCCGGGCCCGACCGGAATTCCTCGCTCTTTCGCCTAGTGGATGAAATCCCAGACGATCAGGAAGTAGTTGATGAACCCGGTCTTCTCGATGACCGCGAGTTCCTTGTGCAGGCGAGCGAGCAGCGTTTCGTCCTCCGCGCCGCGCTCACCGTAGCGTTTGCGCAAGCCGTCGAAACAAAGCTCGCGGAAGTATTCGTCGCGCGGCTTTCCGTTAGGCGTGAGGTATTCGGGGAACTTCGAGACGCCGAACTCGAAGTTGAGATTGCAACGTTCCGCGATCGCGATCGTGTTCGTCAGGCTCTCCGGATATTCGCCGAAGATGGCCTGCATCTCGTCGGCGCTCTTGAAGTAAAGCTCGGGCACGTAACGCATCCGCTTTTCGTCCTGCACCATCCTGCCGGTGCCGATGCAGATCATGACGTCGTGCGCTTCGTGGTGCGCGCGTTCGAGAAAGTGGACATCGTTCGCCGCGACCAGGCCGAGGCCGAATTCCTTCGCCAGGCCGGGCAGCTCGCGATTGCATTTCCGCTGCGCCTCGATGCCGTGGTCGTGCAGCTCGATGAAGAAATTATCCGCGCCCAGAATGTCGCGATAAGTCGCCGCGCTCTGGCGCGCTTTCGCGAGGTCATCGACCTGGAGCGCCATGTTGATTTCGCCCTTCAAACAACCGCTCATCCCAATGAGCCCCTCGCTGTGCGCGGCGAGCAGTTCCTTGTCGATCCGCGGCTTGTAATGCATCCCCTCGAGATGCGCCGTGGACATCAGCCTAACGAGATTTTTGTAGCCGGTTTCGTCTCTGGGCGAGGAGGGTGAAATGGTTCGCCGCATCGCGCTGCGAATTCGGCCGATCCTTGATCGAACCCGGCGCGATATAGGCCTCGACGCCGATGATCGGCTTCACCCCGGCGGCGCGCCCGGCCTGGTAAAAATCGATCGCGCCGTAGAGGTTGCCGTGGTCGGTAATCGCGACCGCGGGCATCTTCATCGCGGCCGCTTTTTCCATCAGCTGTTTCATCCGCACGGCGCCATCGAGGAGCGAATATTCGGTGTGCAGGTGGAGGTGAACGAACTGGTCGGCGGGCATCGCAGGGCACTATAAACTTGGCTTCCGATGCGGCAACAAAACGGCGCGTTTCGGAGCATTCGGGAAGGGCAAAATTAACCACAAAAGATGCAGAGAAAGGCCGGGGGAATTCTTCTTCATCCTCTGCGACCTCTGCGGGTCAGAATTCTCCCCTGTCCCGTGAAAATAAATCCGCGCTTGCCACAAGCCGCCGCTTTCTGGTTTTCTTCAGCGACCGGTTGAAAAGCAACGGGTGACGGACAATTTAAAATCACATGAAAAAACTCGAAGCCATCATCAAGCCATTCAAACTCGAGGAAGTGAAAGAAGCGCTCGCCGAGCTCGGAATCGAAGGGATGACGGTGACGGAAGTGAAAGGCTTCGGGCGGCAGAAAGGGCACACGGAGATTTATCGCGGGAGTGAATACACCGTCGATTTTCTCCCCAAAGTGAAGGTGGAAGTGGTGCTCGCCGACGACATGGTGGACAAGGCGGTCAGCGTGGTGGTGAGCGCGGCGAAGACCGGCAAAATCGGCGACGGCAAGGTGTTCGTGATTCCAGTCGAGCACGCCGTCCGCATTCGCACCGAGGAGGTGGGCGAAAAGGCGGTCTAGCCAAACATTTACAATTTTTTAACAAACGCTGCGGCCCGAATAACCTATATAGCGAGGTTGTTCGGGCTTCTTCATTCCCGAGCCCAAAACCAGCCTCACCACGACCATGCCTAACGACAAAAAAACTCCCGCCGACGTCAGCAAAATGATCAAGGACCACGAGATCAAACTCGTGGATTTCAAGTTCACCGATCTCCCCGGTGCCTGGCAGCATTTCACCACCACTCTGACCGAGTACAGCGAGGATATTTTCACCGACGGACTCGGGTTTCGACGGCTCGAGTATCCGCGGTTGGAAAGCAATCAACGCGTCGGACATGCTGGTGATTCCCGACCCCGACAGCGCCTGGGTCGATATCTTTAACGCCGAGCCGACACTGAGTCTCATCTGTACGATCGTGGAGCCGATCACGCGCGAGCCCTACAATCGCGATCCGCGCGGCGTGGCGGAAAAGGCCGAGGCTTACCTGCAGAGCACGGGGATCGCAGACACGGCGTTCTTCGGTCCGGAAGCGGAGTTTTTCATTTTCGATGACGTGCGTTTCAGCAACCAGGGGAACGCCGCTTCCTATTCGGTCGACAGCAGCGAGGCGCATTGGAACAGCGGGCGCGAGGAGTTTCCAAATCTCGGTTACAAGATCCGGCCGAAGGAAGGCTACTTCCCGGTCGCGCCGGCGGATCAACTGCAGGATTTGCGCAACGAGATGTGCCTCGAACTGGAGAAGGCCGGCATCCCGATCGAGCGCCAGCACCACGAAGTCGCCACCGCGGGCCAGGCCGAGATCGATATTCGTTTCGCGCCGCTCAAGGTGATGGGCGACTGGATGCAGTATTACAAATACATCGTTCGCAACGTCGCCCGGCGGCACAACAAGTCGGTGACGTTCATGCCGAAGCCGCTCTTCGGCGACAACGGCAGCGGAATGCACACGCATATCTCGCTTTGGAAGGATGGGAAGCCGCTTTTCGCCGGGAACGGTTACGCAGGACTGAGCGACATGGCGCTGTTTTTCATCGGCGGAATTTTGAAGCACGCGCCCGCTTTGACCGCGATCACGAATCCAACCACCAACAGCTTCAAGCGACTCGTGCCCGGCTTCGAGGCGCCGGTGAATCTCGCCTACTCCGCGCGCAACCGCTCCGCGGCCATCCGCATTCCGACCTATTCGGCGAACCCGAAATCGAAACGGATCGAATTTCGGACCCCAGATGCGGCGGCAAATCCCTACGTGGCGTTTTCCGCGCTTCTCCTCGCCGGTCTCGACGGCGTGCAGAACCGGATCGATCCGGGCGACCCGCTCGATAAGAATCTCTACGAGCTACCGCCGGAGGAACTGGCCGAGGTGCCGAGCGTGCCGGACTCGTTAGGCGGGGCGATCGCGGCGCTCAAAGCCGACCACGAGTTCCTGCTCCGCGGCGATGTCTTCAACATGGATTTCATCAACAACTGGATCGAGCTGAAGCAGAAGGACTACGACGCGCTCCGACTGCGGCCGCATCCCTACGAATTCCAGATGTATTACGACGTCTAGTCGGGGCGGTGCGGGCCGGGAATTGGCTTGCAACCAGAGGAGATCGTCCGAGACTTGGACATGAGCTTTCTCGCCTTGCTGTCCAACCTCGGCGGCCCGGACTTGATCATCATTCTGTTGATCGTCCTCGTCCTCTTCGGGGCCAAAAAACTCCCCGAACTCGCGAAAGGCATGGGCCAGGCGGTGAAGGAATTCCAGAAAGCCAAGGACGAGTTCAGCGACGAGTTGCACAGCGCCGGCACTTCAAAGCCGGAAGTGCGTAAGTCCGAAGAGAGCGTGGCCCGAATCCCGGACGCGCCGACCGCGCGGGAGATTCCAACTGCTCCGCGGGTGGAGACTCCGACCGCGGAGATTCCGACTTCACGCGAAGTGTAACGAGCCTTCGTCGACTGCTTCCCCGGGCTGGCGCCCTTCGCGCCGCGGCGAAATTTTGTTCGATGACATCGGGCGGCTCTTCGTCTAAGCATAGCGTCCGAAAAATTACCCATGGCTAACGAAGACCTCCGTACCCGGATCAAAGAAATGATGGTGCAAAGTCTCATGCTCCAGACCACGGCCGAGCAGATCGGCGATGATCAGCCGCTTTTCGGCCCGGGCGGGCTTGGGCTCGACTCGATTGATGCGCTGGAGTTGGTCGTGAGCATGGAGAAAACCTTCGGCGTCGGCGTGCCCAACTCCGAGGTCGCCAGCACGGCGCTGCGATCCGTGAACACGATTCACGATTACATTCTCGAAAAACAAGAGCGGCCTGCGGCCTAACGAGTTCGTTCGCTGCAGATCGCCGGCTCGATCGCGGAGCGATTGACGGCGTCGATCAATTGCCGGTAACGCCCAAACGCAGTTCGATGCGGAGTCAGCACCAGACGCGGCAGGTCTGCAATCTCGGGCTGGTTCCGTTCCTCCGGTAACGCGGAGGTCTGTTCTATTTCTCCGCTGCGCAGCAGATCCGCGAACTGGCGGTTCAACTCCACGACAGCAGCGGGCGTCAGCCGATGTCTGAGTCGCAGGACCAGCTGCGAACCGACCCAGCGCGAGGACTGGTAGACTTTGTAAAACCCCACGATCTCCGCGACCGCGTCTTCCGCGTTGTGCGCGATCTTGATGAAGTTGAAATCCTCCTCCGAGATCAACCCTTGCTTCAACAGGTGATCGGTCAGGAAGCGCATCCAGGTTTCCCAATAATCGCCGTCGGGACGATCGATCAGCACGATCGGGATGATCAGCGCCTTGCCGGTCTGCATCAGCGTGAGCGCCTCGAACCCTTCGTCCATCGTCCCGAAGCCGCCTGGGAAAAGCGCGTAGGCGTGCGTCTCCTTCACGAAGTTTAGTTTTCGGGTGAAGAAATAATTGAAGTTGATCAGCTTCGGGTCGCCTAGGATCACCTCGTTCGCGCGCTGCTCGAAGGGCAGCCGAATGTTCAAGCCAAAGCTGTTTTCCCGGCCGGCGCCCCGTTGCGCTGCGCCCATAATGCCATCGCCGCCGCCGGTGATGACCATGAAATCCTGCGCGACCATTTGCCGGCCAAACTCCTCCGCGAGCTGCGCGTCGGGATCGGTCGCCGCGGTCCGGGCAGAGCCGAAGACCACGACCTTTTTCCGACCGCGAAAAGGGGCAAAAACCTTTGCGGCGTAGCGCAGTTCCTTGAGCGAACGGTTCATCAGCTTCAGGTCGCCGGTTCCCATCCCGTCGCTCGCCATCTTCAGCGCGGTCGCGATCAACTCCTCGATCAGCTCAGGCGATTTTCCTCCACCCCAATCCGCGACCAGCCGCCGCACCCGCTTTTCAAATTCCGGGCCGAGGCTGGCCGTCCGCCGGACCGGCTGATCGACCACTGCGCTGCCCGTAAAATCTTCCACGATGAAGCAATGGAGCCAGTTTCACTGCGCCGAACAAGTGAAACTGCTTGTCGTTAGGCCGCGGCGAGATCGGCGAGGATCTCGTGCATGTGGCGAATCGGGAGCGAATAGTGGCCCTCATTTTCGACTAGGCGTGTCGTCGCATTCGTTAGGCGGGCGCCCAGGTCGCGGGCCAATTCCCAGTGGAAGCTGCGATCCTTCCGGCCGTGCCAAACCCGGACCGGGACGGTGATTTCCTCCAGCGGAAAATCCCACGGCTGCGCATAAATTTCCGCGTCGACCATGAGTCCGTTCGCGCCGGCACGCCACGCCTGCCGCTGACTTTCAAAGCAGGCCTCGAACGCTGCGATATCGCGCATGACCGCGGCGTCGCACGGCTGGAGGAGCTTGAGCAGCAGCGGCCGAAAACGAAGCGGCAGTTTGATCGACAAAAACGGCCTCACGACGTGGAAAGAAACCCGGAGCAGCTCGCGCTGGCGCGGATAAAAAAAGAGCAGCCAACGATAGAGCGCGAGCAGCCTCCCCCGATCGACCATCTCGGCGAGCGGCGGCGCCCCGCTCACCACCGCGACCGCGCGCACCCGCTCCGGCAAAGCCCATGCCGCTGCGAGAGTGTAGGGTGCGCCACCGGAGATTCCGAGAATCTTGAACTGCCTAACGCCTAACGAGTCTGCAACTTCGGCGAGCAACGGCGGCCAATCGAGCAGCCTCCGCTCGGCCTGAAACGACGAATCGCGAATGCCCGGCCGATCCGGCGAAATGATCCGCAGGCCGAGGTCGCGCGCGGCGGTATCGGTCAATTCCCCCATCGTCCGCGAGCTCGGCCAGCCGTGGCAGAAAAAAATCGGATCACCAGTCCGGTCGCCGTACTCGGAGAGCGCAACCGAGCGGCCGTTCCCGAGGCGAATGATTTCGTGAGGCAGAGACTTCATGATGCGAGCGGCGATTGGACGGGCGCGGGGCGACGCGCTAGGCTCCGCCCGATCACGATGCCGCAGTTTTCCTATCGCGCACGCAATGCTCAGGGCGGTCTCGTCGAAGGCGTTCTAAACGTCGCCGATCGCTCGGTCGCGATCCGCCAGATCGAGCAGCTCCAATGCATCCCGATCCGGATCGAGGCTATCGCCACCGGCCCCGAGGTGGTCAAAGACAAGAGCGCGGCGGCCGCGACCGTGCCGACCCAAAATCTCAAGATCCCGCACAGTCAGCTCCTCGTTTTCACCGAGCAACTTGGCCATTTACTCCAGGCTGGGATGACGCTCGATGAGAGCCTCGGCATTCTCGAGAAGCGGTTGAAACAACCGAAAGTGCAGCAAATGACCCACGCGCTGCACCAGGCGCTGGTCGATGGCCGCAGTTTTTCGCAGGCGCTGCGCGATTTCCCGCGGGTCTTCTCTCCGCTTTACGTAAACATGGTCGGAGCGGGCGAAGCGAGCGGCGCGCTCCCGGAAATCCTCACCCGCGTGGTGCAGCATCTGATGCAGGAAAAAAGCCTGCGCGACCGTGTGTCGCAGGCGCTGATTTATCCGGCTTTTCTCGCGCTCGCCGGCTCGGCGCTGATCATCATTTTCATCACCTTTATGGTGCCGCAGCTGACGAATTTCATGTCGCAAACCGGCGGCGTGCTGCCGTTGCCAACGCGGATTTTGCTGGAGACGAATCACCTCATCGTCAGCTACTGGTGGCTCTTCATCCTAATCGTGGTCGCTGCTTCGGCAGGCTTTCGCGCCTTCGTCCGCAGCGAGGAAGGCCGGCTGACCTGGGATCGATTGCGCCTCTCCATCCCGGGCTACGGCGGGATCAAGCGCCACCAGTATTACGCGCAGTTTTCGCGAACGTTAGGCACGCTGATGGAGAACGGCATCCCGCTGCTCAAGGCGCTCGACTTGGTGACGGAAATCGCCGCGAACAAATATCTGGAGAAGAAGCTGAAGGACGTCCGGCGCGCGGTGATCGACGGCGCGAACATCTCCAGCGCGCTCGCGGCGGAGAAGCTTTTCCCCGAGCTCTTCACCGACATGATGGCGGTCGGCGAACAGACCGGCCACTTCGCGCACACGATGCAGACGATCGCCGACGTTTACGAGCGCGAACTCGATCGCACGGTGCAGATCATCTCGTCGCTCATCCCGCCGGTGATCATCGTTTTCATCGCGATCATCGTCGGGTTTGTCGTCTATAGCATTCTCTCGGCGGTGTTTGAGATGACACATAGTTTGCAGTTCCGGCCCCACTAAGGTAGTCTCGGCGCCGACATGCTTCTCCGCGCCGCCGCGCTTGCTTCTCTTCTCGCATTCGCGTCTCTGGCCCGCGCGCAACAGGCGGTCCCCTCACCCGGCGATGACTGGCTAAAACCAAGCCAATCCGCCGTCGCGGCGCCGGATAGCGCGTGGCTCGATTTGCGCCAGATCGAATCTGCGCATTCGACCACCCAAGCGGCACCGTCGTGGGTGGAATCGGTTTCCTTTAACACCACCCAAGCCAACCCCGAAGCGCCGAGCCACAGCACCTTTCGCATCCGGATTGCCCGGCCTAACGACGACTGCCAGATTCTGCTCTTCCGGCTTTTTTTCGATGACGATCCGAAGGCGCAACCGGAGCTGATCGCGTGGGATGAATCCGGTTCGCAGGTGCTTCATTCCGGCTCGTTAGGCGAAGGGACCGGCCTGCCCACTTCAGTCAGCTCGGTGGTCCCGATGATCGGCGTGACCGCGATCGATCTCGAGGTGCCGGGAAATGGCCGGACGATTCGCGGCGCCTATCTCGACTGGATGAAAACGACCACCGTGATGCACCCGATGCACGCGGAGCAGCGCGAGCTGATGCCGGAACAATTCGCGGCCGCCGCGCCGTTGAAAACGCAGGGCGAAGATTCCGAACTTTACGGCACCGTGACCGCGCCGCTCGCGCGCGGGACGATCCCGCTCGAGCCGAGCGTGGAGAAAAGCGCATCGTTTCAATTCGAGATCGAGACCCAGCCGCTGGTGGCGCTGCTCTCCTGCGAGCTGGCCAGTCCGCAGATCGACGCCGCGCCGGAGATTTATGTGAACGGAGCCGACCTCGGGGTGATTTCGTTAGTCCTGCCCGACCTCGCGGACCCGGCTTATCGTGGGATGTCGCGGTCCTTGATCGACGACATGAAGTTTCAATACACCGGCTGGATCCGGGCGCAGATTACCGTGCCTGGCTCGGTGTTGAAGGCGGGAACGAATAATGTGATCGTGATGGCAGCCGCGGGGACGCCGAGATCGGCGCTCCGGGGAGCGCAGATTCAGCTAAAGTATCTCTGGGACAAATCGGACTACCTGCTTCTGCCGTTGAAATAACTTCCCGCTTTTCGTTATGCGCAAAAATCAAAGTGCCTTCACCCTTCTCGAGATCATGCTTGTGGTCACGATCATCGCGTTGCTCCTCGGCACCGCGATCTACAAGCTCTCCGGCAACGTGGAATATGCGCGCGCCAACCGCGTGGCCGCCGACATCCAGAGCATCTCGACGCAGCTCAAACTCTACGAGAGCATGAACGGCTTCTTTCCCACGACCGAGCAGGGTTTGCAGGCGCTCGTCACCCAGCCCTCGA
Organism: uncultured Verrucomicrobiae bacterium; assembly: GCA_963831805.1. Lineage (GTDB taxonomy): Bacteria > Verrucomicrobiota > Verrucomicrobiia > Chthoniobacterales > UBA10450 > Palsa-1392. The sequence goes on from CAWHRN010000008.1 coordinate 84,309, forward strand.
CCGATCCGCAGCCGCAACGCTGGTATCAGCTCTTCAAGGAAATGCCGAAAGATCCGTGGAACGACGTCTACGTTTACGCGAGCCCCGGCCGGAAAAACCCGACCAGTTACGATCTTTATTCCGCCGGGCCGGATCATAAACCCGACACGCCCGACGACGACTGGGGCAATCAGTAGGCGGCTTCTTCGCCTAACGAATCACGCCCCGGGATCATCATTTAGCGGACGCGCCGGCACCTTGCGCTGGAACTGGTTCTGGTTCGTGTTTCCCCCGTTGCGCCGGATCAATGGGCGGGTGTGCGGCGGAGGCGTGGGGATCGTCGGCACATTAATCGGAGGATGCGGGATCGGCATCGGCAGGTTGGAGTTCACCCGGCCCGGGATGCCGGGCACCGGCGCCTGCGGATGCGGAATTTGCGGCGGCGCCTGAGTGGGAATCACCTGGCTGAGAATCGCTTCGTTGAAGCTGAGAGTCGCGTACTGTCCGTCCTTTGAGAGCGTCACCTTGGTTTCGCCCACCTTGTCCGACCATTGGATGTTCGGGATGGAATAGCCGTCCACCGATCCGCTGGTTGTGAGGTATTCCTTGAACTCGCGGTTCGTGGTCGAAGCGATGGTGACGAAGTCGCCGCCGTCGGAATGACCAGCATTCGCCACGTAGAGATCCTTTGCAAAATCGGGCGTCCCCGCGACCGGCGCACCCGCGGTGGCGACGGCAAAGGGCGAGTGTTTCAGCATCGGCTCGTAGCGCGAGAAAACCTCCCGCTTCGGGAGTGGCTCATCGGCCCGGCCGCTCGTTAGGCCAAGCGCGAGCGCGGCGAGCAAAACGGTGGGGAATTTTCTCATCATCGTCGTCATTTCGCGCCGGCCGGCTTGAACCATTTCGCGATTTTAAACCGCCCGCGCATCACTGTCGGATCGCCGCTGTCGATCATCAAGTTCACGTTTTCAAAGACGATGAACGCGTCCGGCGTCTGCACGTCGTAGAGGAAATGGACGAGCGGTTCCCAGCCGCTCTTGGTCTCGATCGTGACCGCGACCGACTGGTGATTGGGCGTTTTCTCGACGGAACCGATCTGCGGATTATCGATCTGGACTTTGTATTTCCCGGCCGCCTGTTGCAGCGAGGTGAGAAGAGAAGAGGCTTCCGCCGGATTGGTCAGGGTCGGCTGCCGTTTCTGCAGCCAATCGGCGCGCGTCGTCCAGGTTTTGTATTCGTTGAGATAAACCTTCTGCTCCTGGCGCGCCGCGCTTTGCTCCGCCCAATCTTTCCGCAGATCCGCGCTCATCCCGAGAAGCGCGCTCCAGAGCGCGAAGTTGAGGAGAAGGAAAAGAACGCCGGCCACGCCGAGCGTGAGCATGCGCTCGCGTTGATTCATCCGGGCAAACCAGGCGAGATTCATTTCGGTTTTCCCTCCAAGCGGAATTGGGCGTGTCCGTTAGGCAAAATCCGCGGCGGCCCGAGCTCGAAGGTAAATGCGCGCAGGTCGGGATTGGCTTTCACCTTTTCCGCAAACTGGTAGGCGAGCGCGGCGGTCGGCGCTTCGCCCTGGACCGCGAGATTGCGCGCGCTCTGGTCGTAAACCGTGATCTGCACGTCAGGATTCGGGAGGCTTTGGAAGAGATGGAAAAGCATTTCCACCGGATAAAAATGCGGATCGACCGCGGGCGCGAGCGCTTTCCAATCCGCCTCCGTCGCCTTGATGAAATCGACGCGCGGTTGGTCGCGCGCGATCGCCTTCTTCACCCGGCCGACCTGAAAATGGATGACCAAAACGTATAGCGCGAAGAGCAGAAAAATCGCCGCATAAGCAGCGCCGGCGATGAGCGCGCGACGTTTCCAGAGCGCCTGCCTAACGAGAGCGACCCGCTGCGCTTTCCAGGTCTCGGGCGCGAGATTCAGCTTCACCGCGGCGGGGGGCGCCTCGGCCCCGATCAACTCCGGCCGCTGGGTGAAAATGCCTTCGACCGTGTCGCGCAGCGGGAGACATTCCTGGTCGAGCCAGACGCTCGGGAACGAGCTGCTGATGCCCTGTAATTCGGCACTCAGCGCCATCTGCGGCAGGTCGCGCTGGAGCTGCTGCGGCTCCCGCGTCTGCATCGTGCGGGTGAAGCTGAGCTTGCCGTTTTCGCTGATCGCCGAGACAAGTTTTTCGCCTTCTGGATAAATGAAAAGCGCGCGCCCGGATTGAGCATGCGAGGCGGCGCGTTGCGCGGCGTAGACGGTGACCTGGCTGGGAATAATCCCGCGCGTGAGCAGCGGACCGGCGAGCTCGGTCAGCTTCTGGTTATGGACGGCGATCGCGGAGACGACGCTGTCGGTTTCGCCCTGCTCGATGATCTCGAAATCGCTCGTCACTTCCTCGGGCGGATAAGGCAGCGTCTTCTCCACCTGGATGCGGACCATCTCGCCAAACTCCGCCGGATCGACCGTCGGCAGGCGTAGCCGCTGGGCGAGGACGGCGTCGATCGGCAACCCAAGCACGATGTTATCGCCGGCGGCGAGCAGGCCGGCGGCTTCGGTCAGGTCGCGCACCGGGCGCACATCCCAGGTGCCGTTGCCATCGCGAGCGCGCACGAGATTCCAGCCGGTGCCAGAGGGAGCAAGGTAAACAGGAGCGGGTGGCGGTTCGATATTACAATTCCTTCCAACGAATCATCTGCGAGGTACCGCTCTTCCGAATAATCATCTGCACCGTGCGGGTGGTGTCGCCGGATTTCCCGACGCTGACAACTCGCACAATCTTGTCTTTGAAGCCGATCAGGCCGGAGAGCTGCGCAAACTGCGCCGGGGTAAATCCCAGCGCAACTCGAACCTGATCGAGCGATTCAAAAACTGGATCGTCCTCCGTGCCGTCGATCCCATCAGGCCCGCGGCGCAATTCGAGAAAACGATCGACGATCGGCTCGGTCATGCCGGGAAGCGAGAGGAGCACATCGCGCGAAGCCCATGCGATGTCGATCGGGCCGCTGCTGTAGAGCGTCAAATCCGCGTCCCAGTCGGCGCGCGCGGTGAACTCCTCCCAGCTTTTCACCTGCTTCAGTTCCTCGATCTGTTGGAGGAGCGCGTTGGCTGGATGATAATTTTCGCTCGCCTCGGCGCCGTTCAGGCGTGGGATATCGTCCGGATCCACGTAGTCGAGGAGGCAATCGATCATCCGGTCGCGCTGGTTCAGGTCGATTCCTTTCACTTCCAGAAACTTCCGCAAAATCTCGAGGCGTTGCTGATTTTCGCCGGCTACGATCCAGGTGAGATTGATCCGACCGCCCTCGCCGGTCATCCGCGCGTTGAAAGACTGGTTCGGGCCTAACGAACCTTTCAGGACAGAGTCGCCCGAATTCACTTCCGGGCTGAGTGCGATCTCGGCGCCGGAGCAGGCCGCGGCTTCGGCTTCGAGCGTGCGGCTGGCATTGCCGCTCAAGGTGATGCGCGAATCGATGTCGAGAGCCCAGTTGATGATCAGAGCGCTGAGCAGGAAAAGCGCCCAAAGCGAAAGCATAAGCGCGGCACCGGCGCGCGGACCGTAGGCGGAGCGTTTCATATCTTATGGCTGGCCGGAGCCGCTCCCGGGCTGGCGGCAGCGCATCGCGGCGGAGGGCGACGCCTCTCCCGGTCCGGCTGTAATTGACGCGCTCACTTTGTACAACGTCCCCTCCCGTGAAATTTGTTCATGCGCTCCGCATTTCCTTTATAACGGCGAGCGCCGCAACGGGATAATCGCTTCCCACGGCACCGAGCCGCCGACGCGGTCGAGCGTCACTTTCACGAGATGCGGAAGCGTGCCGCGATCGGTCCAGCGATCGACCCACGCGTTCAGCCGCGGATCGAAATAGCGGATCTCCATGCTGCGCAGGTTCTCCATCAACGGCACCCACGTCTTATTGGAATCGTTGGTTGAGGTGTCGTCTTCCGGTTCGCGGCTCACGCCCAACTCCATCAGGTCGGTTTTCGGGATCGGCTTCAGCCGCAGCGTGACCGAGTAATCGCCCGACGCATAACGGGTGAAAAGACCCGGCCCGGCCGAGCAGACCCAGGTCATCTCGTCGCGGGAACGGCCGCTGAATTTATACGGCTCGCCGCCGAGCGCGCCCTGTCCGGCGGACAACTCCTGCAACTGCGAGGTGAGCAGATTTGCGAACCCGGCAAAGCGCGCGTCTTCGGCATTCACGTCGGCCGAGATGCGGACGGCGACGAGATTCGTCGCGACGAAGCGATAGATCGCGACCGCCATCAACCCGAGAATCGCAACCGCGAGAGTGATCTCGAGGAGCGTGAAGGCGGCGGCGCGCCTGCGCTTAACCGGTCCGGTAAACATAGAAAACCAGTTGCTTGTTCTGCTTCACCCCGCCGCGCGACCACTGCGCGGTCAGGGTCACCTGCGTGATCCCGCTCACGACCGTGTCATCGCTATTGTCCAGTTCTTTCGGGCTCGACCGCTGGACCAGCCTAACGACGCCGTAACCGGTATCGATCTTGTCCTCCCGGGAAGCATCGGGCGTCTGCGGCGTCGCCTGCACTTCGGCCATGCGATTGCTCAGGAGCAGGCGGACGCGGTTCTCCTCCTCGCTCAGCTCGCTCGCGTTCAGGCAATTCTCGACCGCGCGACCGAGTGCGAGGACGCCAACGACGAAGATCGTCAGCCCGAGGAGCACTTCGTAAAGTGCGAAGCCGAGGATGCGTTTATCTCGCCGCATAACGAACGATCTCCGGGTGCGCGGTGAGCGGCGCGTAGTTCACTTCCCAGACGCCATCGGTTCCGCGAAAACTGACATTCGCCGGTTCGCACGTGCCGGAGGGCCAGAAAATCCATTGCTGCGGCGCGTCCTTCTGCAAAGCCGCCGGAAGCTTGAGGACGAAGTTGTGGGTCTTGTCCAAGTCGAGGTGCGCCACCGGCGTGTCACTGTCGGTTTTCTCGAGCGCTTCCGGGCGCAAAATCACCGCGTCTTTCTGCCAGACGAGCAGATACGGCCGGCGCTCTTTCACGCTACGTTCCTGCGCCTGGTGCACGATGTCGTTCATCGCGGTGAGCGAGCGCTGAAGCCGGCGATCGGCCATCACGCCGCTCACGCTCGGGATCGCGAGCAGCATCAGGATCATCAAAATGAAAACCGAAATCGCGATCTCGATGAGCGTGAAACCGCGGGCGCGATGCATGGGCAATTTTACGCTCTCGCGCGCGAATCACAAGGTGATGCGGCGTTTGTCGCAGCGTGGTTGTCCGGCCGCGAATTGCGCCAACCGCACTGCGGACAAAGATCCTGGACGCGAGCAGAAGCGCAATTCACCGCTAAAAAAACGCAACCTCACGACAGCACTTCGAGCCGCCTGTGTTAACGTGATCAGCAGTGATGACTTCTGCCGTCCGTCCGTCGCCGGCCCCCGCTTCCGCGCCGGAGTTGCCTGCGCCGCGGCTCAGCGTCGTGGTGAAGTTACTCGTGGTTTTCGCGATCCTAGCGGTCCTCGCGATGATGGTCTGGCAGGGCGTCGCCGTCGGCGGCTCGCCTGATCCGACCGCGGCGAATACGAGCCCGACCGTTGCCGCGCTCGACATCGCGGTGCTGGTTTTCCGGGAAGGGCTGGAATGCATTCTCGTCATCGCCGCGATCACCGCGAGCATGACCGGCGAGCGCCGCGCCTATCGCCGCCCGGTCGCGTGGGGCGCGGGCCTGGCTTTCATCGCCACGCTCGTCACCTGGATGATTGCGGTGCGGATCATCCATTCGCTGATGGACAACGTCTCCGCGCTCAACCTCCAGGCCGCGACCGGCCTGCTCGCGGTGGTGGTGCTGCTCGTGATCATGAACTGGTTCTTCCACAAGATTTACTGGGGCGGCTGGATTCGCGCGCACAATCGCCGGCGGAAAAGCCTTCTCGACAACGGCCGAAGCGCCCAGACGCGAATGGTCTGGGGTTTAATCCTGCTCGGATTCACCTCGCTCTATCGCGAGGGCTTTGAGGTCGTTTTATTTTTGCAAACCTACTACCTCCGGCTCGGCGGCGGCGTCGTGCTCAAGGGCACGCTGCTCGGACTGATTCTCTCCGGCTTCGTCGCGGTGCTCACTTTCGTCCTGCAGCAGCGGCTGCCGTATCGCCAGATGCTCGTGACCACCGGCATCCTCCTCGGCGGCGTCCTCCTCGTGATGGTCGGCGAACAGGCGCAGGAGATGCAGCTCGCGCATTGGATCTCGACCACGCCGGTGCCGGGCCTAACGAATGTGATTCCCGATTGGGCCGGGCTCTGGTTCGCGGTTTTCCCGACCTACGAAACCCTCGCCGCGCAACTGCTCGCGGCGATCATCGTGGTCGGTTCCTACTATGCGGCGCGCCGGGTGCGCTGCACCGCGGAACCGGCCTCGGCGCCCGCAGCCACGCCCGAGGTCAGCGACCGCCAGCTCGAGACGGCGCGTCGTTAGGCAACTCTGAAACCGGTCTTCTTTGCGGCACCCGCGGAAATGCGGCGCTGGCTGCGCCAAAATCACGCCAGCGCCGACGAGCTTTGGATAGGCTTCTACAAGAAAGCCTCGGGCAAACCGAGCATCACCTGGCCGGAATCGGTCGATGAAGCGCTTTGTTTCGGCTGGATCGATGGCCTTCGCCAAAGCATCGACGCGGAGAGTTATCAGATCCGTTTCACACCGCGGCGGCGCGGGAGCATCTGGAGCGCGGTCAACATTCGGCGCGTCGCCGCGCTCACTAACGAGAAGCGACTGCAGCCGTCCGGCCTGCGCGCGTTCGCCGCGCGGAAGGAAAACAAATCCGGCATCTACTCCTATGAGCAGCGGAGCGCGGAGCTGGCCGAGCCCTACCGCGGTTTGTTCCAGCGGAACAAAGTCGCGTGGGAATTTTTCGAGGCGCAACCGCCTTCCTACCGCAAGGCGTTGAGCTGGTGGGTCGTGAGCGCAAAACAGGAAACGACGCGCCAAGGCCGCCTTCGTAAACTGATCGCAGAGTCCGCCGCAGGGCGGCGGCTTCGTTAGGGCGAGCCCTTGAGCGCGACAGCCGGCGATTCCTTCGCCCCCGCCGTCGAACGTTCCAAGTGCCGCAGATCCAGCCCGCGCGTCTCGCTTCCATAGCGAAGGAAGAGAAGCAACGAAAGCACCACCGGCACCATGATCCCCGCGGCCGCCCAGCCAAGCGTCGGCACGAGCGCGCTGATGCTCAGGGTCTGCGCCAGCACGCCCCCGCCCTTGGTGCAGGCCGCGACCAGGCCGGTGGCGCGGCCGCGGATTTTCATCGGATAACACTCGGCCGCATAGGGCAGCAGGATCGCGATGATTCCGTTGCTCCCGATAATCAGGAGCGCGATCGGGAAGACCGGACTGCCGCCGAGACGCGTCTCGAGCAGCAGCACCCAGACGAGCCCGAGCAGCGTGACCACGATCATGCAGGTCAGCGCCCACTTCGTGCTCCAGCGGCTGTAGAGCAGAGTGCAAAGGAAGACGGTCGGGAAAGCGATCAGCGCGGACTCCGCCAGCAACCGACTGGAGACTCCCATGGAATAACCTTTCGCCACGAGATCGTTAGGCATCCAGAGGAGCAATCCGAAATTGATCAACCCCCAGGAAAGCGCGGCAATCGTTAGGGCCGCCGTCTTGCCAATCAATTCCGGCGTCCAAAGCTTCGCATGGGCAATCGCGCCGTGATCGTGCCCGCTGCTCACCGCCGCGGGAACGTCGTGCCCGTCATCCCGGATTTTCCGGGCGCTGATCGTCCCGAACTTCGCCATCACTTTATGAGCCTCCGCGGTGCGACCGCGCGCGAGCAGGAAAGTGGCGGACTCGGGAATGAGGCTGCCCATCGCGAGCAGGAGCAAGCCTGTCGGGAGATTCAGCAGCCAGAGAATGCGCCAGCTTAAGATCGGCACGAGCACCGCCGAGAACGCACTGGCCGCAAAATAACCGCCGACCGCGCCAAGGCCGCCGATCAGGACCAGGGCCCATCCGCGATGTCGGGACGGCATGGTTTCGGCGAGCAGCGCGTAAGTCACCGGCAACATCCCGCCCGCGCCGAAGCCCATCAGGAAGCACATCCCGATGTTCCAGTTCAACGAAGGCATTGCCCCGCAGATCGAGGTGCCGATAAAAACAACGGCCGAGAGGAGAATCGCCGCCTTGCGCCCGTAGAGATCGGCCAGAATTCCCCAGAGCACGGAACCACTCGCCGTCCCGATCAGCGCGAAAAACGGCACCAGCGAGACATGCGCGCGCGTCGTCTGATATTCCTTGATCATCCCCGGCACGGTGAAGCCGAGGCTGGCCGGCTTCATCACGTCAATGATGAGCGCCACGACCAGCGCGATCATCAGCGTAATGTGCGCGCGGCTAAGCGGCGCGTCCTCCGGCGCGACCACAGTCACCTTGAGGTCGCTTTGCGCCTTGTAGGCTGCCTTGCTTGGGAGCAAGCCATATGCGGCCAGGCCGACACTCGCGATGATGAGATACATCCCGAAAATCATGCTTGGATCCATCGGCATCCCGTAAAGAACGAAGCCATTGTAACGTCCCATCAGGAACATCGGCATATGCAGGAGAACGCCGATCGTCACTCCCACGATCCCCAGCCAAAATGCCCAGATGCCGCGGCGATCGAGAAAGACTTGTTGATTCATTTAAGAGATTTTGATTCTGACGATGCTGTTTATAACGTCATCGGTTTGACTGATGCAATCAAAAATTGCGTTCCCCTTTTTAGCGCAAACCCGAGTCTGAGAAAGCGGGGTTTTCCGAAGGGACCGCGCGGCGATTGCGGTTGAGCGCTTGAAGCCCGGCGGAACGGTTCCACACTGTCCGCATGTTTCGGAATCTTCGCGCCTCTTCGCGCCGCCTCTTTTCGTTAGGCGGTTTCTGTCTCCTCGCTCTCTCCATCCAGGCCGCCACACCCGAGAATAAAGCCGCCCTCGACGAGAAGCTCTGGAGCGGGATGCAGTGGCGCGAAGTCGGGCCGTTTCGCGGCGGACGCGCGCTCGCGATCGAGGGCGTGCCTAACGAACCCAACACCTATTTCTTCGGCGCGGTCGCAGGGGGCATCTGGAAAACCACCGATGGCGGCGCGAACTGGCACCCGGTTTTCGACCAGCAGCACGGCACCTCTTCGATCGGCGCGCTCGCGATCGCACCGAGTGATTCGAACATCATTTACGCCGGCACCGGCGAGGCCGCTCCGCGTGGCAACATCACTTACGGCGACGGCGTTTATAAGTCGGTCGACGGCGGAAAGAGCTGGCAAAACGTCGGCTTGAAGGACTCGCGTCACATCGGCGCGATCATCGTGAACCCGGAAAATCCGAACATCGTTTTCGTCGCCGCGCTCGGTCACGTGTTTGGGCCTAACGACGAACGCGGCATCTTCCGCACGATCGACGGCGGGAAGACCTGGCAGAAAGTTCTGAGCAAGGACAAGGACACCGGCGCGATCGACGTTGTCTTCGATCCGCATAATCCGAACACGCTTTTCGCCGGGCTTTGGCAGATGCGCCGGCAACCGTGGTTTTTCTCCAGTGGCGGTCCGGGCAGCGGGCTCTATCGCTCGACCGATGGCGGCACGACCTGGAAACAACTTCAGGGGAATGGCCTGCCTGACGGCATTCTCGGCCGCATCGGCCTGACGGTTTCGGGCGCCGATTCGAACCGCGTCTTCGCCATCATCGAAGCGAAGGAAGGCGGCATCTTCCGCTCCGACGACGGCGGCGATAACTGGACGAAAGTGAACGACGATCTCCGCTTCCGGCAGCGCGCCTGGTATTTCAGCAAAATCTACGCGGACCCGAAAGCGCCGGACACGGTTTATGTCTTGAACACCGGCGCGTTTCGCTCGGTCGATGGCGGGAAAACTTTTACGCTTCTCCCCGCGCCGCACGGCGATCATCACGGCCTCTGGATTGATCCAAAGAATCCGCAGCGTCTCGCCAACGCGAACGACGGCGGCGCGACGATTTCGGTCGATGGCGGCGCGACTTGGACGACGCAGGATAACCAGCCGACCGCGCAGTTTTATCACGTCGCGGTCGACAACGCGTTTCCGTATCACATCTACGGCGCGCAACAGGACAACTCGAACGTCGGAATCGCGAGCCAGGCGCCCGACGGGATCATCAGTCGCGAGGATTGGTTTCAGGCCGGCGGCGGCGAGTGCGGCTTCGTCGTGCCCGATCCGCGCGATTGGCAGATCATTTATTCCGGCAACGAAGGGAACCTGACCCGCTACGACAAGCGCGCGGAGAAGTCGCAGGACATCAGCGTCTGGCCGTTCGATAACTCGGGGCACGGCGCAGAGGATCTCGCTCATCGTTATCAATGGGTCTCGCCGTTTCTGCTCTCGCCGCACAATCCCGACACCATCTACACCGGCGGTGAAGTGGTCTGGAAATCGACCGACCAGGGTCACAGTTGGAAAGCGATCAGCCCTGACCTAACGAGAAACGACAAGAGCAAACAGAAGCCGAGCGGTGGGCCGATCCAGAACGACATCACCAGCATCGAATATTACGACGTCGTCTTCGCGCTCACCGAGTCGCCGACGAAAAAAGGAATGCTTTGGGCTGGGACCGACGACGGACTCCTCTGGGTGACGAACGATGACGGCGGCAACTGGAATAAGATCACGCCGCCGATGCCGGAATGGAGTTGCATCAGCCTGATCGACGCTTCCACCTTCGATCCCGCGGAAGCCTTCGTCGCGGTCGATCGCCATCGGCTCGACGATTTCAAACCCTACATTTACAAGACCGGCAACACCGGACAGAGCTGGACCGCGATCACCAACGGCATTCCCGACGGCGCCTACGTTCACGCGGTGCGGCAGGACCCGAAACGCCGCGGCCTTCTCTACGCCGGGACCGAGCTCGGCGTTTATGTTTCCTTCGATGCGGGCGCGCATTGGCAACCGTTGCAGATGAATCTGCCGACTTCGCCGATCCGCGATCTCGTGGTGAAAGATGACGATCTCGTGGTCGCGACACACGGCCGTTCCTTCTGGGTCCTCGACGACATTAGCCCGCTCCGCCAGGTGAACGCGCAAACCGCGCAAGCCGAGATGACCCTTTATCAACCGGCCACGGCGGTGCGGCTGCATTACTTCGGCGAGATCCCGATTCGCGAGCCCGCAGGGAAGAATCCGCCACCGGGCGCGATCATCGATTACTACTTCAAGAGCGCGCCGAAAGACGAAGTGACGCTCGATATTCTCGACGCCCAGGGCAAAGTCGTTAGGCATTTTTCGAGCAAGGAAAAGAAGGAGACCGACCAGCCGCCGGAATGGCCCGACCAGCCGCAACCAGTAAAAACCATTCCCGCGAAAGCCGGCATGAACCGCTTCGCCTGGGACCTGCGCTACGACGATCCGGTGCAAACGCCGGGCGCGTTTTATGTCGGCGAGCCGCCTAACGGCCCCGTGGTCGTTCCGGGCGAATACCAGGTGAAACTCACGGTCAAAGGCCAGTCACAGACCGCGCCGTTCCACCTCGTGATCGACCCGCGCGAGAAGGATGCGGGCGATGGAATTCAACAGGCGGTCGCCCTCGGCCTCCAGGTGCGCGATCGCATTTCGCAACTGCACACGGCGATCAACGAAATTCGCGAAACCAAGACGCAGATCGATTCGCTGAAGAAGCGTTTCGCCGACAACGAAAAAGTGAAACCCGCGCTCGCCGCCGCCGCTGACCTCGAGAAAAAAGCCGACGCGATCGAAGGCGTCCTCATGCAGGTGAAGATGAAGAGCTCGGAAGGCAACCTCGTTTACCCTAACGAACTCAACGAGGAGTTTTATACCTTCAACGCCACGATCGACGCCGACGCCGCGCCGACTCAGCCGCAACAGGAGGTCTTCAAAAACCTGAGCAGCCGCCTCGACGAACAGCTCCAGAAATGGACCGCGCTCAAGCAGGAGGACGTGCCGAAAGTGAACGAGATGATCAAGCAGGCCGACGTGCCGGCGCTGAGCGTCGCTCGTTAGGCTGACTCGAATCGTGCCTCACGCCAACGCCGCGGGACCTTCCGGTTTCGCGGCGCTCCGCTGCGGATGACAAATTGCCGCTTCGCGCGAAGATGAATCCCCGCAATCAACCTAACGAATGAGCCATTCCCACGAGCACGCAGTCGATTTCGGCCGCGCCTTTGCCATCGGCGTGGCCTTGAACAGCGCCTTCATCGCGGCGGAAGTGGTCTTCGGGCTCTTCAGTCATTCGCTCACTTTGCTCGCGGACGCCGGCCACAATCTCGGCGACGTCCTTGGCCTGCTCATGGCCTGGGCGGCCTCGAATTTGCAGCAGCGCAACGCCACCGAGCGCTACACCTACGGCCTGCGCCGGACCTCGGTGCTCGCGGCGCTTTTTAACGCGCTCCTCCTCCTCGTCAGCGTCGGTGCGATCGCCTGGGAAGCCGTCCGGCGGATGGTCAATCCGGAGCCAGTCGCCGGCCTAACGATCATCTGGGTCGCCGCCGTCGGGGTGGTCGTGAATGGTTTGACCGCGTGGATGTTTGCCCGCGGACGCAAAGGCGATCTCAACATTCGCGGCGCCTTCCTGCACATGGCGGCGGATGCCGGAGTGTCGTTAGGCGTGGTCATCGCCGGCGTCCTCATCCTGCGTACCGGCTGGGCTTTGATCGATCCGATCAGCAGCCTGCTCATCGTCGCGATTATTCTCATCGGGACCTGGAGCTTGTTCCGCGACTCGCTCAATCTCGCGCTCGACGCCGTGCCGGAAGGGATCGATCTCCCCGCCGTGAAATCCTATTTCGAGAGCCTGCCCGAGGTCGCGGCGCTTCACCATCTCCACGTCTGGGGCCTGAGCACGACCGAGGCGGCCTGCACCGCGCACGTCGTGAAACGCGAGCCGCAGCTCGATGACGACCTGCTCAAGCGCATCTCGCGCGAGCTGCACGACCGTTTCGGGATCGAGCACACCACGATCCAATTCGAGTCGTGCGATCCGCCCGATTGCCCGATGGAAAACGAGGAGCACGTGCTGCCGCATGGCCACCATCACTAAGGCCGTCCTCCTCGCTGCCGGTCGCGGCACGCGGATGCGCGAGCTCACGAGCGAGCTGCCGAAACCGATGATCGCGGTCCGGGGAAAACCAATCCTGCTTCACATCATCGAAGGCCTGCGCGCGGCGGGCGTGACCGATTTTCTCATCGTCGTCGGCTGGCGCGCCGATGTCGTTAGGCAATTTTTCGGAGACGGCGCGAGTCACGGGGTGAAGATCGTTTACCGGACGCAGGAGGAACAAAACGGCACCGGCAAGGTGGTCGAGCTGGCGCGGGATTTTGTCGGCGCCGATCCGTTTGTCTTGAGCTACGGCGACATCATCATCGAGCCGGCAAATTATCAACGCCTCGTCGCGCTCGCCGACGACACCGCCGCCGTGGTGAGCGTGAAACGCAACGAGGACGTGAGCCAGGGCGGCGCGGTTTTCGTGAACGATCGCTTCGAGCTGATCGACCTGCGCGAGAAGCCCAAGCCTAACGAGCCCACGAGCCCGTGGTATAACGCGGGCGTTTACGCTTTTCGTCCAACGATTTTCGATTTCACGGCGCGGCTCGAGCTCTCGCCGCGAGGCGAATACGAGCTGACCGACGCGATCCGCGCCTTGGCGTTATCCGGCGCGAAAGTGCAGGCCTTCGAGCTCGCCGGCGCCTGGGCCGACGTCCGCGACCCCGAAATCCTCGCCGATCTCAATCGGCTGTAGCGCGGGTCTCCGACCCGCGACGTTATCGGCGCGCCATCTCTCGCGGGTCAGAGACCCGCGCAACAGCGAAACGCTAATGATGCGCGTGTCCCGCGTGCTCCCCGCCGCCGCCTTTCCGCAGGTGCAGATAGAGCAGCACCGCAAAAATCACCGCCGCGATGCAGTCGAGCCAGCTCGTGTAATTCCACCGAATCATCGCGTGCTCGACCGCGCTCGGCGGCCGATTCCCTGTCGGCACAATCCCGAGCGCGCTGAAGATCAGATCGACCACGATCCCGGACGCGACCATCGTTAGGTAAAAAGTCGCGACGATCCAGGCGGTCGCGCGGCCGCCGTAATATTTCGCGTAGATCAGGATCAGCGGCACCACCAGCAGGTCGCCGTAAATGAACGCGACCACGCCGCCGAAGCTGATCCCATTCGCCCAGAGATGACTCGCGAGCGGGATGTTCCCGACCGAGCAGACGAAGGAAATGATCGCGATGATTGGCCCGACGAGTGCGTTCTCGACGAGGCGCAACGCCGGCGGACCGGATTGCAAAAACAACGTCTGCCACCACAACGGCGGGACGAGTGTGGCGATGAACCCGGCGATGAGAAAACCGCCGAGCACTTCCTTCCAGAGCATCAGGATGTCCATCACGAAGGCGTGCGCCATCGCGGTCCATCTGCTCCCCTCCTGCTCGTGCTCATGCTCGTGCTCATGCTCGCCGCCGCCATGACAGCAGGATGACCCGCCGGCCGCGTTCTCGGCATGCTGCCGCGCTTCGTCCTGCACACTTTGCGGCACGATGTAGCGGAAGAAGACCGCCACGAAACCGATCAACACCACCGAGCCGGCGAACTCCGCGAGGACGAATTGCCAGCCCATCAAAATCCAAAGGATGACCCCGAGCTCGATGACCAGATTGGTCGAGGCGAACATGAAGGCGAGCGCGGGAATGAACGCCGCGCCCTGTTGAACCGCACTTCGCCCCGCGGCCGCCGCCGCATACGAACACGAGCTGCTCGCCGCGCCGAGTCCAGTCGCGACCGCGACCGATTTGAAACTCGCCTTCCCAAACGCGCGGCTCATCTGCTCCTTGCTGACGAACACCTGTAACGCCGCCGAGATGCTAAACCCGACCACCAGCGCCCAAAACGTCGCCCACGCCATCGCCAGCGCGTGATATAAACTCATCCAAAGCCAATCCATTGCGTTTGCCCTGCACCTGCGAAGACGTCGATTTACATCGACGTGCGCGCTCGTCCTCCACTCGCGCGGTATTGCAGGAGCGTCAAAGACCCGTCACGTCCGAATCCTTATCCGCGGGTAGCGCCTTCAGGTCGCTCCACGACCAAAAACCGGGTCGCACCGCAAATCGATAGCCGAGCTTCCGCACATAAGGGGCGGAGATGGGTGGCGCATTGTTCCCCCAGGACTGCCGGATATAAGTCAGCACATCGGCGATACTAGCCGGCGTCAGAATCCTCCACCAGGCCGGCATCACGCCATGCGTAGACGACGCGCTCTCCTTCGTTCCCCGCACGCCATCCAACACCAGCGCGGTCAGACGAATCGGCGGGCCGTTGACCCAGGATGAATTCGCGAGAGCCGGATATTTCCCAGCTACTCCTTCGCCGTGCGCGCCGTGGCAGGTCGCGCACTCCTGTTGATAAATCTCCCGGCCGGAAAGCCGCGGCGCCTTTATCAGGCCCCGGTGTTCCGACTGCCAGTCAGCACCGCCCGCGTCCGGCAAAGCGAGAAAATGACGCAAGTCGTCCGCGATTCGCTGAGCTTCTACTAACCGGTTACTTCCATAAGACCCGATCCACTGACCCGACGGAGCGAGCAGCATCGCACCCGCGGTATGATCCAAAGTATAGCTCTCATCTCCCCCGCCCCAGTCGCGGGATTTCTCATACTCGATCCCGAAAGCTCTGGTGACTGACTCGATCTGGTCCGGCGTCCCACTCAGCCCGATGAAATTCGGATCAAAGAAAGGAACGTAAGCCTTCAGCACCGCCGGCGTATCCCGGGCGGGATCGATCGTGATGAAAAGGACCTGCACCCTTTTGCGCTCCGCCGCTGAGAGCTTCTCGCAGGCCGCGCCGAGATTCGCCAGCGTGGTCGGGCAGGTGTTCGGGCAGTGAGTGAACCCGAACGCCAGTAAGACAAACTTACCTCGCAGACTCGTGAGCGAGTAAGGTTTTCCGTCCGGTCCGATAAGTGTGAAATCCGCCGCGGGTCCCGCAGGCTCGACCCTGCTTGCGGCAAACATATAGGTCTCCGCCGCGCCCGCTGCGGGGGGAAAAAAAAGAAAGCTAGCCGCGAGACTTAAAACCACTCGCAACGCCGCGCCCCGCCTCATGGTTTCGTCATGGCAACCGGCAGTTCCGCCGTGACCTCGATCCCACCGGGCTCGAAATGAAGGGTGAGCTTCACCTTCGCTCCCACCTGCGGATGCTCCTTCAAGCCAAGTAACATCAAATGCGCCCCCTCGGGGCCTAACTCTATATTACCATGAGCCGGAATGACAAGAGCAGGCAGCGGCCGCATCCCCACCATCTCCTGGCCATTCTTTTCCTCCCTCACCTTGAACATTGGCAGCACCTTGCCCGCGATCGGTGTGCTCGCCGCAGTCAGTTGCAGCGGCTGAGCGCTTTGGTTGATCACCTTCACGTAAGCGACGCCGTCCGCCGAAGCGGGCGGCACGGCCTGAATCCAGCCACCCTCAATCTTAATCGGCGGCTCTGCTCCGGAGAGTGCAGGGAGAAAGAGAAGTGAAATCACCACCACCATGAAACAGGAGTGACGGAGAACGCTGCTCGTAGTCATAGGTCTCTCTTTCTGGCCGGAAGCGCCCGAAGTCAAAACTGAACCGCAATCCCGCGTGCCCTCAGAACCGAAAAGCCATCGCGCCGCTAATCCGATAACCCTGCACCACCTGGAGCACAGTGTTATCAATCAGCACCGGCAGCTCGACCGCGACCTCGGCGCTGATCTTGCCTAACGACGCCACCACCCGCGGCCCCACCGAGACGCAAGTAATGCCGGTGTCATCCGCCTCGTAGCCCTCCAAGCGATCGACATCCCTGTATTCGCCCGAGACGACCGCCGGCAGCCCGAGGAACGCGCTCAAGGACCAGCCGCGTCCGAAATTTTGTCCGCGGGTAGAAGCCGTGGCGCCTTCACCAGTCCGCGTCGCTCCGACCGCCACTCACCGCCGCCTGAGTTTCGTCTAGAAGTCATATGAGACCGTGCCGTAGAATCCGCGGCGCTGTCCATATTGGGGAGCGCCGACTCCGATGCCGCTGCCATCGCGCAGCTCGTAGATCTTATCAAGCAGGTTTACGACGTCGAAGCGGACCCTGACCGAGCGCGTCCCGCCGAGTGAAAAGCTCCTGGCTACTCCCAGGTTGAATGTCTCATACGGCGGCAGTTTCTGCGTATTGGCAAAGCCGCGGCGCAAGCCATTTCCGTAGAGCGCGTCGGCGGAGAAGGTCCAACTGTTCCAGTCATAGGCCACTCCCGCAGAGCCGGTCACTCGCTGGTCGTGGTCGAGAAACACGGAGTGGTCCTTGATATAGGCAAACTCCTCCGGATCGAAGAGGAACTGCGCTGAGTTCACATCTTCACCCGTGGCATGCTCCACGCCGACGTTGAGGTAGCTCGAGAAACCTCCGTGGGCGTAACTCGCGGTGAGTTCTCCGCCATAAATCTCCCCGGCCCGGTAATTAAACGACGAGAGAATAAGTGCCGTGCCGAATTGACCTTCGTCGAGGACATTGCGGGATTTCTTGTAAAAGCCATCCAATCCAATCTCGAAACCCTCGCCGATCTTCTGCACCACGCCGGTGTCGAAGTAGTGCGCACGCTCGGCTTTCACCGGTGAGTCGAGCGTAATCGCAGACTCATTCGTCGTGCCGGCGAATTTTTCGATGCTGCTTTGATTCACGTTCTCCAGCGGAGGCGGTGTAAAGTAGCGCGCATAACCCGCGTGAAATGACGTATCCTTCCCCGGCGTATACACCACATTAACTCGCGGGCTGAACTGATACTCTGTCGTTATTTCGTCCACGAGATCGAACCGGCCGCCGACGTTGATCGTAAGTTGCTCCAAAGGCTTCCACTCATCCTGCAGGTAAGAACCGTAGAAGTAACCGTGCTGACTTGTGTTATCCACAATCCGAGATGCGAGATCGCTCGTCTGAGCGCCGGTGCTATCGACCGGGAACACCAAAGTCGCCGTTCCCGCCGTTGCCTGTGATGCGTTGAAGAGAAGTCCGCCGCGAAGCGTGTTCCGGTCGCCCAGATCATAACTCACGTCGAGCTCCGCACCGTTGCTGTAGATCTGTCGATTGACCCGCGAAGCTACCCCGTTGAACAGGAGATCACCGACATTATCCGGCCGGAAAAGCACCCCGCTGTAACGCGTAAACACAGAGGCCTGCAGATTCACGGCGTCCGATTTCTTTTGATAAGCCACGATGGCGTAGGCCGAGTTCTCAGCCTGGTGTTCATTTAGCTTTGTCGAATCAAAAGCCGTGTTCCCGTCCAGCACGAAAGCGGTTGATTGTCCGGGGCTGTTCGGTATCTCAAAGTTACTTTCGCTCCCGCTCAACAGGAGGGTCAATCGGCTTGAGTCGTCGATGAAATAGGAGAGATCGGCAAACTGCTTATACTGGTCGGTATCATCATGAATCGGTGAGCTGCTCCGCGTCGGGTTTTCAATCCCGATACCGCTATGCAGATAACTGCCGTTCACGTAGTAGGTCAGCTTCCCGATCACCCCTCCGTCCTCAAAGCTGGGCATGATCGTATCGAAGCTGCCCACCTCGAGCGCCGCTTCCCCCCCACCGAAGTTCGCGCCGTTCTTCGTATGCACGTCGATCACCCCGGTCGTGCGAAAACCGAACTGCGCCGGGAGCGCGCCCGTGATCAGCGAAACGTTATCCACGAACCGGACGGATAACTCCTGGCCAAAGCCCGAGATCCCTTCCGGGAGCAGGATATCGTCGATCCGGTATTGCAGGTTGGCGTGCTCGCCGCGGACATGCAACTGGCCGAAGGAATCCTGCGCCACGCCGGGAAAGCGCAGGATGGTCTGGTTAAAACTTGCGTTCTCCCCTTGTGGTTGCTGGCTGAGGCGGTCCGGGCCAACGGTGTAACGGGTCGCGCCGAGACTCGGCACGATTTGCTCGCGTGAGGTGTCGAACTCTTCGCTCGTCACCACGATTTGGTCTGCGGTCGCCGCTGTCGGCGCTGCGCTTGGTGAGGGACTCGGGGAAGCGGCCGCGACTTGCGCGGACGCGAAACTAACGCTGCTGAGCAGCAAGAGACTAGCAGTAATAAATTTTTTCAAGATAACTCTCCATGGGTTGCCAGGGACGTAAACGGACGGCAGCGGTGCTCCACGACAGGTGGAGAACCTAACGAATCAAGGCGTGCGCAGTCCGCGCCGCCTCCCTCGCCGGAGGAATCGGAGACCCGCCAAGGCGGGAAGCCGATGCGGAGAGACAGTCAGGACCTGGCGCTAGGAGAGCGCAGGCGGCGCGTGCTCGAGCAGAGCTGCGCTGAGGAACGGCGCCGGCACCCAGACCGGCGCGAAGGTCGGAACCTTCTCGAGGAGCGCCACCGGCTGCAGCGCGATCAACACCGGCGGTGCGTCCGCCTGCTCATACTTACCGGTCGCGATCAGGGTGACCGCGCACTCGTGACTCGGCGAGTCCGCGTCCGGGTGGACGCGCGCGTGCAGTTGCGGCGAAGCCGCCAACCCGAGCGCGAAGAGAATCGCCGCCAGCAAACTACTCGCGACCAGCGAGCGAAATCTTTCGTGGCGGCTCATGAGCAGAAGATGGTTATCACGAACTGGAGAACGCGCAAATCGAAAGGAGAGAGGGACGGGCGAAAACAACCTTTCGTTAGGCGCGCTCGTTCCTCAGAACCGGAAAGCGATCGCGCCGCTGATTCGATAATCCTGCACCACCTGGAGCGCGGTGTTATCGATCAGCACCGGCAGCTCGACCGCGACCTCGGCGCTGATCTTGCCTAACGACGCCACCACCCGCGGCCCGACCGAGACCGAGGTGATGCCGGTGTCATCCGCCTTGTAGCCCTCGAAACGATCGACATCCTTGTATTCGCCCGAGACCACCGCCTGCAGGCCGAGCAGGGCGCGCGGCGTACGCACGAAGTAGTAACCCGGCCCGCCACTCCAGGAGAGATCGTTGGCAAAGTGATAGTGATGCAGCCCGTCGCCGCGCAGGGTGAATTGCACCTCCTGATCGAAGAAGAAACTCTTATAACGCAGCCCCACACGTCCACCCATGATCGCGTCATAGCTCCCCGTGCCGAGGGTCAGATCGTGCCCGTGGATGCCGCTCTCCGGCGCGCCTTCTACCTCCACTTCGTTAAACTCCTCCCGGATCCGGCTGCTATCTCCAGTGGCGAACTTCACCCCGCCGATGAAGACCCCGGAGATGGTAAAATCCGGCTCGCGCTCGACGAAGCGCGGCGACTTCGGGTCGTCGAAGTTCACGACGCGCTGGGCGCTCGAGCTCTTTTGAAAGAGGACCACTTTCCCGAGGAGCGAGATATCGCCCAGGCCCGACTCCGTCCCGCGATCGATCGCGAAGCCTTCCGGCCTGACGAAGGAGCGATAGATAAACGGTACGTTCACCTGCAGGGCGAAGCGGCTGTTGAAGGTATAACCCCCCACGAATTGCGTAATCGAGCTATCGAGATGCTGGTTCGTCGGGTTACTCACCTCGTCGCCATCCACCTGCACCGTGCCGAAGTAAGTAAACTGCTCCGCCACTGCGCCGTAGAGCCCGTTCGTCCAGGCGACGTGCTCGAGCGAGAGATCGGGCGTCGCGAGAGTTTCCAGTTGTGGAGTGTAACAGCCGCAGAGGTCACAGGCCCGTGCGGAGAGAGTCAGGACCGCCGCGCAGGCGCCTGAGCAAACCAAGAGTTGTAAAAGTTTCATGTAAAGTTCCTCCTCGAGAAGTGGGACGCGGCGCAGTTCGCGCGCGCAATCCCGGGATACGGGTTGAGTAAGACTGCGACCCGGACAGACGTCCGGCGGAGCAGAGACTAACGAGTGTTAGTCAGGCGAGGAGCGAACGGGGCGGCGGCACCGGGGGCGCGAGCGACCGCTCAGCAAGGACAAAGACCCCGCGCGGATAAGTGTAGGGAACCGACGGCGGCTCCAGACGCAGCGGGCGCGAGAGACAAATCAGATCCAGCTTCGCGATGGCGGGCAACGCCTGCGATTTCTGCTCCGACTTCTTCCCGGCCGCGACCGCGTGACACAGGTCGCACGGGTGCGCCCCGTCGAAGGTCCGCGCGACCGCGGTCGCGAGCGGCTGGTGCCGGGCGTTCTGCACCAGCATCGTCGTCCAGGCGACCGACTGGAGCGCGATCCACTGCAGGCCGAGCGAAAAGCAGAGCGCGAGAATCATCGCCGCCCGGCTCATCTTCGAGATCATGGCGACGAGACTAGCGTCGGCGCGCGGCAGCGTCAATCATGCCCTTCCCTCACCGCGCCGGCGCGACCGTGAAACCGTATTTCTGGAAAACCGCGAGCGCCGGCCCGCTCTCGAGATAGGCGAGGAACTTCTTCGCCGCGGCCAGATCCCCCGAGCCCTTTAAGACCGCGACCGGGTAACTGATCTTCGGCCCCTCCGCGGCCGGTATCTCCAGGGCTACCCTTACTTTCTGGGAAATAAGCGCGTCACTCTTATAGACGAAGCCGGCTTCCGCATTCCAGCTCTCCACCGCGGCGAGGGCTGCGCGCACGTTCTGGGTCGGGACGACCTTGGGCTTGAGCTCCGCCCAGAGATCCTGCGACGAGAGATACGTCCGGGCGTAGATCCCGGCCGGCACGCTGCTCGGCTGGGCGAGCGCGATCTTCCGCACCTTGTTACTCTCGAGGTCGGCCGCGCTCTTCACCACCAGGCTGCTCTCCGCCGGTACCACGATGACGAGAGAGTTACTCAGCAAAGCCTTGCGCGTGCCGGGCTCGAGCAGACCCGCCTTCTCCAGTTGATTCATCTTCGCCTCATCGGCCGAGAGGAAGATGTCGCCCGGCGCGCCCTCCTCGATCTGCCGCTCGAGGATGCTCGACGCATCGAAATTCAACCGCAGTTGATCGCCGCTTTCCTTCTCGTAGGTCGCGGCGATCTCCTTCATCGCATCGGTCAGACTCGCCGCCGCGTGCACCGTGAGCTGCGCGGCCTGCGCCGCCAGCGCGAGGCTAAGACCTAAGAGGACGCAAAGCGTCGCCACCCTCCCGAAGAAAGACCGGCCAGTCATACCATGACTCACGCCCCATTTGCGGCTACTGTCACGCGCAATGTTTGCGCGCCGACGATCTCCGGCCCGGCCCGCTCGACTTCGACGCCGAGGGCGCCCTCACCCGCGACTTCCTCCTCCGCCGCGGCACCTGCTGCGAGAACGGCTGCCGCCATTGCCCTTATGGCTTTCACACCCCCGCCCGACTCCCCGAGCGCGCCTGCCTCCGGCCCACAGCCCCGGCGCAGTGATCTCGCGGAAAGGACTCGCAATTGACGCCGAATCTCCGCACAGTTTTCGCTAGATGAAGCTTCATCGTAATGTTCTCCGCTGGCTTCGGAGCGCCGCCTGCCTCGCAGTTTTGTGCCTCGCCGTCACGGGCGGCGCTGCGCCACAGCCGTCGCCCTCACCGCCGAAAGTCGCCCGTACCGTGAGGGGCACCGGTTTATTCCTCGTCGACTTCGATTATGGGACCGGAGCCGTCACGGACGTCCATGTCTTAAAGAGCACTAGCAACCCTGAGTACGATGCCATCTCCGTTCGGACGTTTAAGCGCTGGCACTGCAAGTCACATACATATCGTCATGTAAAAGTTCCCATCAGTTTTAGCGTCACCGATCCAAGCCCCTGAATCACCACGAATCATCTGACAATGATGCAGCCCACCGCCGGCCGGCGTAGGCCCAAGTCTCCACGACACGAACATTACACGCCGCCGCGACTCGCGCTCTCGTTTGTCGTCGCTCAGCTTGTTCTCGTTAGACCGCTAGTTTATGGGCGCTGCCGTGCGTTACGCGGTTGTAACCAGCGCCAACGACCGACAGGGCACGCAGCAAGTCTGGCTTATTGGCATCTCAGTTGTCCGAGAGATCAGCCCGGAACTACTCGAATCCAATGAGTAGTCTGATTATCCTCCGCAACGTCGCTATCGGCTATCTCACCATCGGTGTTATCGTCTGCTTGGTTCATCCCAAGATCATTCGAAGCGACATCGCCGACCTAAAGAACTTGGAGCTAGGGATGGCGGGCGGGCTTCTCAAACCAATCATGGCATTGCTGGAATTCCTTTTGGCGTGCCTTGTCTGGCCACTCGCGTGGTCTAACGTCGGAAAAACCGAGAAGAAAAGACAGGCCAAGATCGCCGCTCAACTTGAACATATTCGAGCACTTCAGGTTCTCCACGCTGAAATGAATGCTCCCGTTACTTATGCCGGAGGCGACGGATCATCGTTTGACCAAGCAGTCATCATTCTCGGCGCAACCCTCCTCAGCGGCCCCCGTGCAGCCTACAGTTTCATTGAGCGGCGATACCCCGGATGCCAGCATGGCAGACAATCCCTGCGAGAGCGGAACGGCAGGTCCTATGATGTTCTCGAATTCACTACTGCCGGCAGCCAGCACAAGACTATGTTCTTCGATATCACCGCTCACTTCCAAACAACCAATGACGCCTAACCATGCGCTGCAGCGAACAGGCTCCGCGGTCACGGCACCTGCGGCAGACCACCGCCGCCTTCCACCGGCAGGTGCCCCCCGCGCTCTCGCCAGTGGTGGCTCATCTTGTTCTCGTTAGGCCCTATGCAAGTCACTGTTTATAGCAGGATGAACAAATGAGCGCCGCGGCAACCGTTCCTGCGATCATGGTCGTCTACGCGAAGGATATCGCCAAGGTGGCCGCGTTTTACCAACGCACACTCTGCCTGTCGGTGATTGAAGCGGAACCAAGGTTTATCGTGGTGGGTAATGCACATTGCGAGATCGCCGTAGTCAGGATGCCGGAGGCCAGAGCAAGAGACACTCAGGTCTTGGTTCCACCTCAAGTGAGAGAGGGCACCGCATTAAAGTTTTCATTCCTCGTCGACGATTTTGAGCGTGTTCACCGCGAGGCTGCCGCCGCGGGCGGCGGCACGAAGCGAGTGACCGCAGCTTGGAGTTGGCGCGGTCAAATCCACTTGGACGGCTATGACCCGGAAGGCAATGTCGTTCAGTTCCGTAAGCCGGAGGCCTAACCATACTATGGAGCCACCCACTGGTCGGCGTACGCCGAAGTTTTCCATGACTCGAACCTCATATCCCGCAGCCACGCGCGCTTTGATCAGTTCGCTCTGCTCACTCCCCTTCGGGCTGGCGTCTATGTCACGGCTTGGCAGTCCGTTCCATTCGCCAGTGGTGGCTCATCTTGTTCTCGTTAGGCTTATGAAACGTCTGCTTCTCGTCTTCATGTTCGTCGCTTCGCTCTGTTTCGCAGCCGATTCGGATGACGCCAAGCTTTGGACTGTACCGCAACCACTCGCGTTCGATGGTCTACGTGCATGGTATGCGACCGGCGGACTGCCAGGACAGCGCTGGCCGCGCGAACGCAAACTCAACCTCAACGGAGATGGAGAAGCTGAGATATTTCTTGGATTGGAGGATTATAGTCGGGGCATGGGTTACGCGCTTTTTACGCATCGACACGAGGGGTGGGTGCTCATTTGCGAGCGCGTTGAAGGAGCGTTGCGCCCTTTCGAGCTATTGCCCGAGTCACACAGTGGATGGCACGACTTCCTCACTGTTCTCCAGACATGGCGCGGAAGAGGCCTTCTCGAGATAACTTATGCCGGAGGTGGGCACCGTTACGTCCGGAAGTCCGATAGAGAATTGAAGTCGAACGAGGTCTCAAATCTGTGAAAGGCCTGGGCCTATGTCACGTTTCTTATGACGGAAAGGCCTTATGAGCAGGGCGATCTGTCGCGGGTCATGGAGACTTATACCGTCTCCATCACGGTTTGGCCGCTCCCTACTATTCGCCCGTGCAGCTCGTGGCTTGGGCCTCTTAGTCCCGATCCGGCGCCGTGGCGAGAGCGGCTGTCGCAGCGGCGGACGATCGTGGCCGAGCTGGAGGGCCGGCTGGCAGGTTTCGTTTCCTATAACGATGAAGGCTATCTCGACCTTCTCTTTACTCATCCCGCGTTTGCCCGTCGCGGGGTGGCCAGCTCTCTCTATCGACGAGTGGAGTCAGCCGTGCGCTGACTGGCTGTGCCGAGAATCGCGACGCACGCCAGCCGGGCCGCCCGTCCCTTCTTCGGTCGCTACGGTTTCCAGATCGAAGCCGAGGAGTGGGTGGAGTGTCGTGGCGTCGCGCTGCGCCGCTTTGCCATGCGAAAGCAGCTCGATAATGTTGGTGACTCCCAGCTTTCCGATGCTCCCGCGAACGACTAACGATCGGAGACCGAAGGCGACCGCCGCCTAGTAGCTGTAGCTGCGGGTGGGCGCGGTGCCGCTCGAACGGCTGTAGGAGGCGCCGCCGCTGATCTGAACGTTCTGGGTGCCGACGCCGCCGCGGATGTAGCTCTGGAAATCTTCGCGGCCATACTTGCCGCCGGAAGCGCCGTAGAAGGCGCCGACTTCACCGCCGGTGTAGGTGCGGTTCAATTCCAGGTTCACCACGCCGCCCGGCCCGCCCGAGCCGTAGAACGGCGAGGCCGTCGGATCGACGCGGACGGCGCTGAGGAACGCCACCGGGATGGTATGAATCGGGTCCAGACGATGCGGGCTGAGATCGCCCGCGATCTGGAGACGCCGGCCGTCGAGGAGAGTCAGGACCGGCAGGTCATGAATCAGGAGAGCGCCATCGACGCTGCTGAAAAGATCGGGCCGATAAAGGGTGAGCGCGGGCGCGGTGGAGACTTCGCCGGTAAGGCGAAGTTGATCGGCCGAGAGGAGATCGCCATTCCCCTGCGTCTGCGCGCAGAGCGACGCGCCAAAGCCGACCAGGCCGAGAACAACCGGAAGCAGTCGCGTGATCATGCGAAACCCTCTGCCGAAACGGCCGGTGTGCCAGCGAAATTTGCGCGCGGCGTTTAGTCCTGCTGCTGCGTCGCCTGGTAGATCTTCGTCGCGCCGAAGATGAGCAGCGCCGGCTTCAGGGCGAAGAGGCAGATGCGCACGAGCAACCCGAAAATGCGGAAGATCGGGAGCCGATCGAGGATGAAGCCCGCGGCCACACCGTAGAGCAACGCCTGCGTCGGGTTGGCCCGGACGTAATCCTCGGTCTGGCCGATGATCTGGTCCCACTGTTCTTTCGTGTATTGCAATCCCCGCTCGGCCATGTCGCCCGCCGCCCCGCTCAGTTGTTCACTATCCATATGCTCTAATGTTCGGATGCTGCAGCTCCTTTGCGCGTCACGAAGATGACGGTAGCGCAGCGGATCGCTGAGGAAAGCTGGAAAGCAGGCAATTCGTCAACGCAGCAGGCTGTTTTCTGAGGAAAATCGAAAGCCAGGAGCAGGAACGGGAACGCAGAGTCCACCATTCCCCTTCCTGCGTTTCTAAGAGTCGTAGCCGGCGCTAGCGCAACATCAGCCAGAGCGAGCGGGCTCCGGCGCCCCGCGGGAAATCGGGGAGCGGCAGGGCCGGCTGGAAGTTTCCCGCGCGGCGGGTCGCCTTCAGGCAGAAACGGGCCATCACCTCGAGCGCGCGTTCGTCGAGCCGGGTGCAGTTGGTCGAGAGGAGGATGCGCGCGTCGCGCGTGGCGACCTCGAGCGCGGCGAGGAGCAGATCCTCGAAATCGTTTTCCACCTGCCACGCCCGGCCCGTTTTCGAGCGGGAGAACGTCGGCGGATCGAGAATGATCGCGTCGAATATCTCGCCTTTGCGCGCGAGCCGCGGGAGGACTTTCAGCACGTCGTCGGCGAGGAACTGATGACCATCGGTGGGGAGCCGGTTGAGCGCGAAATTATCGCGGCCGCGATCGAGCGATTTGCGCGAAAGATCGATGCTCACCGTTGTCCCACCGGCGAGGGCCGCGACGACGGAGAAGGAGCAGGTGTAGGCAAAACAGTTGAGCAACCGCCGCGGGGCGAGCCGCCTGACGACTTGCCGGTTCTCGCGCTGGTCGAGAAAAAGCCCGACCGAATAACCGGCTCCGAAATCGACCGTGCAGGCGACATCCCGCTCGTGCACCGTGCGCTCGAGCGGCCGGGCCGGGTCGCCCGAGAGCAGACGCGGCGCGTGGCGCTCGGCGTTCTGTTTCGGCAGAAAGCGCCCAAAGACGCGCTCGAACGAATCGCCTCCGAGGTGCGACCATTCCGCGAGCTCGCGCGCGAGCTGTTCGCCCGCCGCTTCGGTTTTGTAGGAGATCAAGGCGTCCGACCCGAAGCGTTCCACCCAGCCTTCCCGCCGGGTGCAAAGGCGGAAGGCGTCGGTCTTTTCCGCGGCGAAATCCCTGACCACGCCAAATGAGATCCAGTCTTTCACCAGCTCCTCCGCCCTAGTCTTGCCGCACGGAGAGCGCGCGTTAGGTTCAGTCCGTTCATGGCTCGTCGGAAGAGCATTTCGGCGGTTTTCCTTTGAAAAAGCAACAGATCACGGTGCGCGTACCCGCCACGACTTCGAATCTCGGCCCTGGCTTCGATTGCCTCGGCGTGGCGTTGCGAATCTATAATTACGTCACGCTGACTCAAAGCGAAGGCGGCAAAACGGGTCCGATGGCGCGGGCGGCGGCGCGGAAATATTTCAAGACGGTCGGCGGCCAGCCGTTTCCATTTTCCTGCACGGTGACGGGCGACGTGCCGCGCGCGCGCGGACTCGGGAGCAGCGTCACGGTGCGCCTCGGGGTGTTGCACGCGCTCAATGCGCTCCTTGGCCGACCGCTGCGCCGCGCGCAAATCTTCGATCTTTGCGCCGAGCTGGAAGGCCACCCCGATAACGCCGCGCCGGCGGAATTCGGCGGCTTCGTCGCGACCCGCGGCTCGCGGCGCCAGCGATTCGCGGTCGCTTCACGGCTGCAGTTCGTGCTCCTGATTCCAAACTTCGAAGTGCGGACCAGCGATGCGCGGAAGGTCTTGCCTAACGAGATCGACCGGCTCGGCGCGGTCGAGTCGTGCGCGAATGCCTGCGCCATCACCGCGGCGCTGGCGAGCGGGCGCTACGGGCAGCTCCGCGGCGCGTTCGGCGATCATCTGCACCAGCCTTTTCGAGCGGAGTTCGTTCCCTTCCTCGACCGCGTCATCGCCGCGGGCGAGAGCGCCGGCGCGCTCGGCGGTTTCCTCAGCGGCTCCGGTTCCACGATCATCTGCCTCACCCTCCGCTCCGCGAAAAAAGTCGCGGCCGCGATGCGTGCGGCCTCCGGCCTGGCCGGCGCCGAGACCCGCATCACCACCGCCGACAACAACGGCGCACGGCTCGCCGTTTCCCTTTGAATCCCGATGCGGCGCTGGCTTGAAAATCTCGAGGAGTTCGCGATCGAGGTCATCCTCGGACGCGCGCATGGGTTCCGCGCGGCGCTCCTCCGCGGGCTGCTCTACGTGCTCTCGCTGGTTTACACGCGGATCGTGCAACTCCGGCTCTATCTTTATCGCAAGCGCATCTTCCGCGAGCGAGCGCTCGGCTGCCTCGTCATCAGCATCGGCAACCTGACCGTCGGCGGGACCGGGAAAACGCCGATCGTGGAGAAGTTCGCGCGCGCGCTGCAGGCCGGCGGGCGGAACGTGGCGATCCTCAGCCGCGGCTACAAAAGTGTCGCGAAACCAACGAAGCGCACCTGGCTCGACCGCCTCCGCGGCAAGGAACCCGACCCGCCGCGGATCGTCTCCGACGGCCAATCGTTGCTCCTCGATTCCCGCACCGCCGGCGACGAGCCCTACATGCTCGCGCAAAACCTGAAGGACGTGATCGTGCTCGTGGACAAAGACCGGGTGAAGAGCGGCCTCTACGCGATCCGCGAGATGAAGGCCGACACGCTCCTGCTCGACGACGGCCTGCAATACCTGCACTTGAAACACCGGCTCGACATCGTGCTGATCGATCGCCAGGCGCCCTTCGGGAACGAGCACCTGCTGCCGCGCGGGACGCTGCGCGAGCCGCCGCGGAATCTGCGGCGCGCCAGCTACATCTTCATCACCAAAAGCACGGGCGAGCCTAACGACGAGCTGATCGCCCGGATCCGGAAATACAACCGGACCGCGGAAATCATCGAGTGCGCGCACCAGCCGCTTTATTTGCAGGATGTCTACACCGGCGAGCAACTCCCGCTCGAGCGCCTAACGAACACCTACATTGGCTCCTTTTGCGGTATCGCCGTGCCCGAGAGCTTCGAGGCCGGACTGACCAGGCTCGGCGCGAAGATCGAGCTCGCGAAACATTTCGCCGATCACCATCGCTACACGCGAGGCGGAGCTGCAGAGCTTCATCAGCCGCTGCATCCGGCGCGACGTGGACATGATCGTGACCACGGAAAAGGACGCGGTCCGTTTCCCGCGCCTAACGAAACCGGAAGTGCCGATTTATTTCCTCCGGGTCGAAATCCTGATCCTGAGCGGACACGAGACCTGGGAGCATTGCGTCGCCCGCATCTGTCAGCCACAACCGATGCTCTCGCCGGAACGATTCTTCTCATGAGGAATTTGGGAGCCAGGAAACGAGGAAGAAGAAAATGAATCAGGAAGGCAGGAAAGCAGGAAAGGTAAAAGCAGAGACGACCGAATCGCTCTCCTCTTTTCCTGGCTTCCTGGTTTCCAAATTCTTTCCCTCCCTTTCCTGCGTTCCTGCTTTCCGGAGCGATTCCATCCGATGAGCAAAAAAGCCGAGTTAGTCGTCGCCGGCCGCAAGCTCGCGGTCTCGAATCTCGACAAGGTCCTCTGGCCGAAAGCCGGGTTCACCAAGGGCGAAATGATTAACTACTACATCCAGATCGCGCCCGTCCTCCTCCCGCATCTGAAGGATCGCCCGCTGACCATGAAGCGTTATCCGAACGGCGTGGAGGCCGAGTTTTTTTACGAGAAGAATTGCCCGGCTCATCGGCCGAGCTGGGTCAAAACGGCGACCGTCTGGAGCGAGGGAAACAACCGCGACATGCAGTACTGCCTCGCGCAGGATCTGCCGACGCTCGTCTGGGCCGCGAACCTCGCGGACATCGAATTGCACACGTCGCTCTCGCGGAAGAGAGACGTCGCGCGCCCGACGATGATGGTCTTCGATCTCGATCCCGGCGCGCCTGCCGACATCGTCCAATGCTGCGAAGTCGGGCTCTGGCTGCGGGAAATATTGCAAAGCTTGAAACTGGAGAGCTTCGCGAAAACTTCCGGCTCGAAAGGGCTGCAGGTTTACGTCCCGCTGAACACGCCGGCGACCTACGACGACACCAAGGGCCTCTCCAAAGCGCTCGCCGAATATCTCGAGCGCGAGCACCCGAAACTCGTCCTCTCGAAAATGGCGCGGGCGCTGCGTGCCGGAAAGGTCTTCGTCGACTGGAGCCAGAACGACGAACACAAAACCACGGTCAACGTTTACTCTCTGCGCGCGAAGGAGCAGCCGACCGCTTCCACGCCCGTGACTTGGGAAGAAGTGGCGAAATGCCTGAAAAAGAAGGACGCGAAGCTGCTCACTTTCCACTGCCGCGAAACCCTGCAGCGGGTCGAGAAAATGGGCGACCTCTTCGCGCCGGTCGAGACGTTGAAGCAGAAGCTGCCGAAGAAGTGGACGCTGTGAGCATTCGAGCTCGCGACTAACGATCAGCAGTCGCGAACGTTTGTGATACGTTGTCGGATGCCGTCCGACACTTCTCCCCCGCTCATCGTCGGCGCCGGGCCGGTTGGCCTAACGATGGCCTGCGAGCTCGCGCGTCATGGCGTGCGGCCGCGGATTATCGATCGCGCGCCGGAACGCACGCAAACTTCCAAGGCGCTCGCCATTTTCCCACGCTCACTCGAAATGCTCGAAGCGATGGGCGTGGTCGATCGCTTCCTTAGCGAAGGCCAAATGCTCCATGGCCTCTCGATTCATCACCGCGCGGAACAGGTCGCGCAGATCGACCTGACGGCCGTCGCGAGTCCGTTCCCGTTCGTCCTCTCCCTGCCGCAAGCCGAGACGGAGCGTCTCCTCGGAGAGGAACTCAGCCGGCGCGGGATTGAAGTCGAGCGCGGCGTGGAGCTGACCAATCTCACCCAGACAAGCGATCTCGTGCGCGCCGTTTTGCGTCATCCCAACGCCGAGGAAGAGACCATGGAAACGCCGTGGCTGATCGCCTGCGACGGCGCCCACAGCACGACCCGGCATCTGCTGGCGATGGATTTCGAGGGCGCGCAATACGAGGAGAGTTTCATCCTCGCCGATGTGCAGATCGAGACCCCGGCCGCGCGCGATCGCGTCCATCTTTACCTCGGCGACCACGGCCTGCTCGGGATCATCCCGTTCGGGCAAAATCGCTGGCGCATCGTGGCCAGCATCCCGGCGGAATCACGCGAGCAGACCTTGCCCGAGTTGACGCTCGAAGACGTGCAGGCACTGCTCGATCAACGCGTCGGGCCCGGCCAACGGGCGAGCGATCCGGTCTGGCTTTCGCGCTTTCATATTTCGCATCGGAAAGTGCGCGACTTCCGCCAGCTTCGCGTTTTTCTCGCGGGGGACGCGGCGCACATTCACAGTCCCGCCGGCGGCCAGGGAATGAACACCGGCATGCAGGACGCCTTCAATCTCGCG
This sequence comes from uncultured Verrucomicrobiae bacterium, assembly GCA_963831805.1. GTDB lineage: Bacteria > Verrucomicrobiota > Verrucomicrobiia > Chthoniobacterales > UBA10450 > Palsa-1392. The sequence goes on from CAWHRN010000008.1 coordinate 115,728, forward strand.
TGGAAACTCGCGCTGGTCGTCAGGGGGCTTTGCTCGCCGACCCTGCTCGCCAGTTATCACCTGGAACGCGCGCCCGTCGCCGCCGGCGTCCTGAACCTGACCGACCGGCTCACGCGCATGGCGACGATGCGAAACTCGGTCGCGCAAAGCCTGCGCGATTTCCTCCTGCCGGTGGTGAGCGGGATCGATTTCGTCGGCGAAAAAATCGCGGATCGCCTGACGGAATTGGCGGTGAATTACCGCCGCAGCCCGATCGTCGATCACCACGGCGTCGCGAAGCTGAAGGCGGGCGATCGCGCGCCGGATGCGGAACTGCGGGATGAGCACAACCAGGCGCGGCGCATCTTCGAGCTCCTGCGCGCGCCGCGGCACGTGCTGTTGGTTTTTCTCGGCACCACCGGAACGACGGCCCAGGCGGAGGCGCTCGGCAGCGCGCTCCAAGGTTTCCCCGCGGACGAGATCGACCGTTATCGCATTGCCCGGGGCTGGACCGGCGAGCCGGCGGAATTGCGCGACCTCAGCGGACTGGCCCACGGGGCCTATGGCCTAACGAACGGCGGGGTCGTCCTCGTTCGGCCGGATGGCTATCTTGGTTATCGCAGCGGTCACTTTGAGGCCGGCCCGTTGCGGGCTCATCTCGGCCGGCTCTTTATCCAGAGCTGAACGCTGTTCTCTGGCCGTTAGTAGCCGGCGTAGTAGCCGTGGACCCAGACGCGATGACCGCCATAGTAGCCGTAGTGTCCGCCGTGCCACCGATACGGCACGCCGCGCGAGTAGTAGTATGCGCCGTGGGTGTAGTAGGGGTGATCGGCCGCAACGACCGTGGGCGTAGCGTAGTAGTAACCGGGAGCGACGCAGGCGCTGACGCTCAAGGACACCGCGAGTAAAAGGAGCAGAGATTTCTTCATGATGTTTTCATCGGACGCGATCTGCGTCGTTCCTTCATTCGGCGCGCCCGCCGCCGCAGGACGTGTCCGGCCCGGAAAAAAGAGACGCGCCTAACGAACCGAGCCGGTGGCGGGTCGGACGCGCCGCCGCGAGGCGTTAATTTCCTGGTTCGATTCCGCGCCCGTTCGCGCCTAAAATCGGAACTCCAGATGAGCCGCGTCCGCCTTCTTTCCGACACGCTCGCCAGCCAGGTCGCCGCTGGCGAAGTGATCGAGCGGCCTGCTTCCGTGGTCAAGGAGCTGGTCGAGAATAGCATCGACGCCGAGGCGCGCTCGATCGAGGTGATGATCCGGCGCGGCGGCATTTCGCTCCTCCGCGTCACCGATGACGGCATCGGAATGGATCGCGACGACGCGCTCCTCTGCCTCGAACGCCACGCCACGAGTAAGATTCGCACCGCCGCCGATCTCGCGACCGTCGGCACGCTCGGGTTCCGCGGCGAAGCGCTCCCGAGCATCGCCAGCGTCGCGCGCTTTCGCCTGACGACGCGCGAAAAAGAGGCGCTCGCCGGGACGGAAATCCTCGTCGCCGGCGGCAAGCTCGAGACCGTCCGCGACGGCGGCGAAGCGCCTGGCACGCAGATCGAGGTGCGTTCGCTTTTCTACAATTTGCCGGCGCGCCGGAAGTTTCTGCGCTCGGAAAATACCGAGACTCGCCAGATCGAGCATCAGCTCAACCTCCAGGCGATCGGGCATCCCGAGATCGCGTTTTCCTTTCTGCGCGACGAGCGGCTCGTTTTTCAGTTGCCCGCGACCAAGACGCTGCGCGAGCGCATTCGCGACTTGCTCGGCAGCGAGCTTCTCGCGCGACTTCTCGAGGTGGAACCAAACGCCCGCGGCCAGCTGCGCGTGACCGGTTTTATCGGTCAGGCGGGCGTGAGCCGGGCGTCGCGCGCGCAGCAGTTTGTCTTCGTCAACGGCCGCGCGATCGAGAGTCCGGTGATCGGCGCGGCGTTGAAAGAGGGTTATCACACCGCACTGATGAAAGGGCAGTTCCCGGTCACCTTCCTCTTTCTCGAGCTCGATCCCGCGGAGGTGGATGTGAATGTGCACCCGGCGAAACGCGAGGTGCGGTTTCGCGATCCGAACGGCGTGCGCGAAGCAGTGGTGGCGGCGGTCCGGCGTACCTTGGAGAGCGATCGCAGCACCTGGCAGGAACAATTCCGCGGGCCGCCGCCGGTCGAGCCGCCATTCGTTAGGCCGGAGGAGCCGCTCCCACCCGCGCTCGAGCCGCAACCGGCCTTCGCGATCGAGCCGACGGAGCCGGCGCGGCGCGATCACCGGATGCTGCCTAACGAACAAAGGCCGGCCGTCCCGGCGCATCGTTTCCAGATCCTCGGCGTCCTGAACAAGCTCTATGTCCTGATGGAAAATGCGGAAGGCCTCGTCCTGGTCGATCAGCACGCGGCGCACGAGCGGATTCTCTTCGAGGAACTCCGCCGCCGGATGGAGGAACAGGGTGTGCCCTCGCAGCGTCTGCTCCTCCCGCAGGTGGTGTCGCTCGCGCCGCGCGATGCAGAATGGATCGAGCGCAACCTCGCGACGCTGCAGAAGATGGGACTCGGGGTGGAAGAGTTCGGCCGGCACACCTTTAAGCTCGAAAGTCTGCCGCCCTTCCTGAGCGGCGCCGATCCGGCGCGCCTGCTCCAGGATGTGATCGACAGCCTGAAGTCGGCGAGTCACAGCACTTCACCGCTCAGACTGGGCGAAGAGATGATCGCGAAGACGGTTTGCCGGCATGCGGTGAAGGCGAACGACTTCCTCCGCCAGGCCGAGGTGGAAAAGCTGATCCGCGACCTGCTCGATTGCGAGCTGCCCTACTGCTGTCCGCACGGCCGGCCGACGATGATCCAGATTTCGTTAGGCGAGCTGGAGAAGAAGTTCGGTCGCAAGGTCTAGTCCGGGCGTGCTTTTCGTTATTCCCTCGGCGCGCGCGGGCGGTAGAATGCCCGCGATGAAACTGTCGACTCATCTCTCGCCCTTCTTCCTCGCCTGCGCCGTGACTTCGTCGGTGATCGCAGGCGACACGCCACACGATGCCACCGCGATGCCGCCGGATAAGAGCCAATACAATCTCTTTCGTCCGGTCCCGGAGAGTGAGTTGCGGAGTTACTCCGCCGACCGGCCGAGTCAGTCGCTCGGCCCCTACACGGTCGATGCCGGACATTTCTATTTCGAGGCGAGCGCGGTGAGCTACACCTTTAATCAGCCTAACGACGACACAACGACCCGGCAATGGAGCGTGCTGCCGTTCAATTTCCGGATGGGTCTCACGAGCAACGTCGAGCTGGATCTTGCCTACGCCGATTACGTTCACGTGGAGGTGCGCGATCACGCCGCTGGCACCACCGAAACCCGGAGCGGGTTTGGCGATCTCATCCTCCAATCGAAGATCAATCTCCTCGGCAACGACGGCGGCAAAGTCGCCTTCGGCTTGATCCCCTATCTCAAGATTCCGACGAACACGCACGGGCTCGGGAATAACTCCGTCGAGGGTGGCCTGGGGATTCCGCTGCAGGCCAGCCTTCCCGGTGGTTTCGGGCTCGGCCTCGAGACCGGCCTCCAGGTGGTGCGGAATGGCGACGACGACGGTTACAATCCCGCGTTCTTCAATGCGGTCGTCCTTAGTCACACTCTCTTCAGCGATCGGGTGAGTGGCTATCTCGAGTTCTACGACGTGCTCACGGCCGACTCGGACACGACCAACGCCGCCTTCATCGACACCGGCCTGGTTTTCCAGATTTTGCCTAACGCCGAGATCGACTTCGGCTGTAACTTCGGCCTGACCGACGCCGCGCCGGATTATCAACCGTTTGTCGGCTTCAGCTTTCGCTTCTGACCCGCCGCAAAATAAGGCGTGCGCTGCGCCATGCTTCTCCGCAGGATGCCGCGCATGAACTTCAATAAGAACATCGGCATGATTCTGCTCGCGGTTTATCTCATCATGGTGGGAATCGTCGGGCTCACCGGGATGCCGTTCGGAGTCGTGCCGGCGATCGTGGCCGTGGTCGCGGGGATTTTCATCCTCCTCGGCCGCTGACGTTCTCGTTCGGTATTCGTCCGGCAGTTACGGTTTCCAATCGCGATGCGCCACCGGCGCGCCGACGGTTAGCCTGGTTTTGCTGAGCTCGTGCCGGTCGAGCTGCTCCGCCAGCCATTGGAACCATTCCCAGCTCTTCTGCGTGCCGGTACGGATGCGCTCTTCTTCCACGAAAGGACGGAACCTGCGCCAGGCGATCCGCGCCATCCCGCCGATCAGGTCGTCCGCGACCGACAACGGCACGATCCGCGCGAAGACGGAATAGCCGAGTCCTTCCATGATCGTGGCAATCTTGAGCGCGGCTTCGAGCGTCCGCGGGTCGTTCTCGATCTGCTCCGCGGTCGTGCCGTCGGGGATCGAAGCCACGATCATCGAAGAGCTCATCCATTCCGGAGTCATCAGTGCCTGCACGGCACTGAAAGCGGCGCGCTCTTCCCGCTCCCGCCGCGCCCGCCGCATCTCAATGACGCCGAAGAGGACGCCGGTGAGCACGGTCAGCGCGGTCGCGATGTTGGCCAGGGTGGAGAGATCCATGCCCTAGCCTAGCAAAATTGGCGCGGGCGAAAACGGATGATTGAGTCGCGAGTCGGCGCGTTTAACGTGCGCCATGCCCGTCGCGTCCGAACCGGAAATCACCCCCGAAGTCATCGCCAAACACGGCCTCACGCCGGAGGAATTTGCGCGCGTCCAAAAAATCCTCGGGCGCGAGCCGAACTTCACCGAGCTCGGGATTTTCTCGGTCATGTGGAGCGAGCATTGCTCGTATAAGAACTCGCGGCGCGAGCTGAAGAAATTCCCGACAACCGGTCCGAACATCCTCGTGCGGGCGGGCGAAGAGAACGCCGGCGTGGTCGATATCGGCGACGGTTGGGCGGTTTGTTTCAAGATCGAATCACACAATCACCCAAGCGCAATCGAGCCGTTTCAAGGTGCGGCGACCGGCGTCGGCGGAATCATTCGCGACATCTTCACGATGGGCGCGCGGCCCGAGTTTTCGCTCAATTCGCTGCGCTTCGGACCGATCACCGGCGGCTCGCCAAATGTGGCGACGAATCGCCGCCTCTTCACCGGCGTGGTCGCGGGGATCGCGCACTACGGAAACTGCATCGGCGTCCCCACAATCGGCGGCGAGATTTACTTCGACGAAAGCTTCGAGGGGAATCCGCTGGTCAACGTTTTTTGCCTTGGCTCGCTGCGGCACGAGCAGCTAGCGCGCGGCGCGGCCAGCGGCGTGGGCAACCCGGTTTTTTATGTCGGCGCGGAGACCGGGCGCGACGGCTTGGCTGGCGCGGCGTTCGCCTCGCGCGAGTTGACCGAGGAATCGAAAGAAGACCGGCCCGCCGTGCAGGTGGGCGATCCTTTTAAGGAGAAGCTGCTCCTCGAAGCCTGCCTCGAGTTGCTCGCGACCGACGCGGTCGCCGGCATCCAGGATATGGGCGCGGCGGGTTTAACTTGCTCGACCTGCGAGACCGCGAGTCGCGGCGGGACGGGCGTCGAGATCGATCTCGCGAAAGTGCCGAAACGCGAGACCGGGATGACGCCGTACGAAATTCTCCTCAGCGAGTCGCAGGAGCGGATGTTGATCATCGCGCGGAAGGGCAAGGAAGAAGTCGTTAGGCGGATCTTCGAGAAATGGGACGTGCCCTGCGCGGAGATCGGGCGCGTGACCGACGACGGCATGATGCGGGTGCTGAACGACGGCGCAACCACAGCAGAAATCCCGGCGAAGCCGCTCGCGGATGAGGCACCGGTTTACGAGCGCGAAGCGCGGAAATTAACCGCAGAGGACGCAGAGAGCGCGGAGGAAGAGAACGTCTCGGAAGAAATCTCCGCGTCCTCTGCGGTTGAATCTCTTCGTCGGCTGCTCAGCGACCCAACGATCGCTTCAAAGAACTGGGTTTACCGGCAATATGATCACATGGTCCGGACCGGCACCGTCGTTAGGCCAGGGTCGGACGCGGCGGTTTTTCATCTGCGCGCGGCGAACAAATTCCTCGCCGCCACGACCGATTGTAACTCGCTCTATTGCCGGCTCGATCCGCGCGAGGGCGGCAAAATCGCGGTCGCAGAAGCGGCGCGTAATCTCACCTGCTCGGGCGCGGTCCCGCTCGCCGTTTCGGATAATTTGAATTTCGGGAATCCCTACAAGCCGGAGAATTTCTGGCAACTCCGCGAAGCGGTCGAGGGCCTGGCCGAAGCGTGCCGCGAATTCCAGACGCCGGTGATCGGCGGCAATGTTTCGCTCTACAACGAGAGTCCCGCCGGCGTCGTCGATCCCACGCCGACCGTCGCGATGGTCGGCCTGATCGAGCGCGAGGAATGGATCACCACGCAGCATTTCAAAGCCGCCGGCGACCTCGTGATTTTGTTAGGCGATTTCGGCGAGGAAATGGGCGGCTCGCGTTATCTGAAGGTCATCCACGGCCGCAAAGCCGGCCGGCCGCCGCGGCTCGATTACGCGCGCGAACTCGCGTGGCAAAAGACGCTCCGCGAGCTGATTCAGCGCGGGAAAATTCGCAGCGCGCACGATTGCAGCGAAGGCGGCCTCGCCGTCGCGCTCGCCGAATGTTGCTTCAATTCCGCAGGTTCGTTAGGCGCAAAGATCGATCTCACTCCGGCCGGTGCCGGACCGCTCGCGAAAATTCTTTTTAACGAAACGCAATCCCGCGGTGTCATTTCCGTTGTGCCAGACGACGCCGAGACGGTTTTGCAGTTTGCGCGGGAGCGCCATCTCCCGGCGACGCGGCTCGGCACGGTCGGTGGCGACGCGCTCGAAATCACCACGGCAGGCGAGAGTTTGCGCTGGCCGCTCGCGGAAATTCACGCCGATTGGCACGACGCGATCGCGCACGCCCTGCACGCCGAAGAGCTCCTCACCACATGAAAATCGAACAGTCGCACACCTACGAAAAAGTCATCCTGGCGATCGAAGTGGTCGGGTTCTCGACCCTGCTCGCGGTCCAGTACTTGGATGAATATCTCGATCTTCCCTTCCGCTTCCTCGGCGCCCTGAAGACGCCGCTCCGCCCGCAGGAATTCTGGTTTGAAGCCTTCGCCGTCCTCCTCGTCGCGATCGCGGTGATCTCGACCACGCTCTGGGTTTTTCGTCGGCTGCGCGCGCTGGAAAGCTTCGTCCATGTCTGCGCCTGGTGCCGGAAGGTACATGTCAACGAAGAGTGGGTCTCGTTTGAGCAATACCTCAAGCGCGAGCACGATGTCCTCTCGACCCACGACATCTGCCCGAGCTGCCGCGCCGCCGCGAGCAAACCTGCTGGCCGTCCACGGGTCGTGACGGATGCAGCCGGGCATCCTTAGCGAAAGAGCAGGCGCTTTGGCCGACTCTTCGCGCACGGCGCAAATCACATTGCCCGATCGCGCGGGCATGCGAGCTTAACGCGCCCTCCCGATTCCGCGGTGGGCCTGGCCTTTCGCGTCGTAAAAGGGCCCACGTTCGACATCCGGGCTGCAGTGGGCAGGCCGGATCTCAGCTGCGAACCCAACTGGGATAAGCGCATTATAATTATCATAATTTTGGCACTCGACCTGCTGGTTTCATGACTTCATGCGGGAGCACCTCAAACTAGACTTCAAACTCAATCTCGAACGTACGATCTGCTTTCTGTGCGTCGGTCTGATCTCAGTCGGACAGGCTGCCGTTCCTCCGATTCCCAAGGGGATTTTCTCCATGACTCCGGCGGGGAATACCCCCTTCCCAGATCAAATCCTTGACGATCCCAGAATCGTGGGAGTCGATCTCGGCGGCTCCTGGGGGAGTGACTTTGAGAGTAGCGAAGGGGTCTATGATTGGTCGGCGGTGGATAGTGAGGTTGCCCGAGCAGAGAGCTACGGAAAGAAAATTCTCCTCCGAATCAACTCCGGCGGGGTAAACGTCCCCGCCTGGCTGCTGGCAAATCCAAACGTTCAGACCTTCACTTTCATCGATCAAAATGTCTACCATTCGACTTACGGACAGGAACTGACGATGCCGCTCTTCTGGGATCCGATTTTTCTAGAGAAGAAGCTGGAGCTCATAGCGGAGGCGGGCGCTCATTTCGCTGGTCATGCCAGTATCCAAGTGGTGGCTTGCGCATTCGCAAACTCGACCACGGGTGATTGGAGCATCCCGCATACGTCAGAGGACATTGCGAACTGGCGGGCGGCGGGATATACGACCGACAAAATGGTCGAGGCCGGCAAGATAATCGTCGACGCCACGATGGCTGCTTTTCCCAACCAGAATGTTGCCTTATCCATCGGCATCGGCGCTGGCGATCTCGACCCCACTCCGGACTACCTGGCAGAAACGGTGATTGCTTACGCCACCACGACCTATGGGCGTTTTCTTACGCAAAAGAATTCGCTTTCTGCAACTACCATCGACCCGGTGGCCTCTTCCGCTCTGGGTAACTGGCAGGTTGTCTTCGACCAGACCCCAAACGTGGCTGCACAGATGTTGTGGCATGTCAGCGACGACAGCACCTATCGGATGAATGATGGGATACCCGGTACAGACTCGACGATTCTCCTGCAAGCCATCAACGTGGGCGCACATTACGGGACTCAGTATCAGGAAATTTATGAGTCAGACCTAGCAGATCCCGATCTCAGCTCAGTCATCGACTATGCAAACGCGGTTCTCACCCCAGCTCCGGCGCTACCCGTCGCCCCCGACAATGCCACTGCGACCTCCAATTCCCTCACGCAGGCCAACCTGACCTGGCGTGACAACGCAGATAACGAACTGGGTTACAGGATCGAGTCCAAAGGCGGTTTGACAGATATCTATGAGTTGATAACTACACTCGGCCCAAATTCGACCAGCATTACCGTTACCCGTCTCGTCGAGGGGACCAGATACTACTACCGGGTCCAGGCAGTCAACGCCGGCGGCGTATCCGATTACTCAAATGAAACATCGGTGGCGACCGTTCTCAGCGTCCCCGGAAATTTGACCGCGAAAGCCTCGTCCTCATCTCAGATCACCCTGACCTGGACGGATAAATCCTCGACGGAAAACGGATTCGTGATCGAGCGCAGTCCAGTCACAAACTCATCCTATGCCGTGGTGGCCACGGTCGGCGCGAATACAACTTCCTTCACTGATTCAGGCCTGAGCGAATCAACCAAGTATTGGTATCGGGTGCGCGCTTACAATTCGGATACGTCATCCGCATATTCGAGCGAAAGACAAGCGACGACCCTCCATGACCTTCCGGCCGCGCCATCCGCGCTGGCCATCACCTCTCTTCTATCCACCAAAGTCACCCTTTCTTGGACCGACAATTCTGACAATGAGTCCGGTTTTAATATCCAGCGAAGGGAAGGAGCCAGCGGAACCTTTGCAAATATAAAAACCACAGCCGCGAACACTACATCCTACACCGACCACGATAGCACCCTGACCGACGGCACGTCTTACTCCTACCGGGTTTGCTCCACAAACTCTGCGGGAGACTCTGCCTATTCGAATATCGTATCGGGAACCACCACTCTAAATGCCCCGACCGCCCTGACCGCGCAGGCCATCTCTTCGTCTCAGATCAGTTTGACCTGGTCCGATAAGTCAGCGACCGAAACCGGCTTTTCAATTGAGCGCAGCCCAGTCACGCAAACAAACTACGCGGTGATTGCTACGGTGGGGACCAACGTCACGTCTTTCACTGATTCAGATCTAAATGGAGCCACCAAATACTGGTATCGCGTGCTAGCCTACAATGACGACACGATGTCCGCCTATTCCAATGAAAAAGGAGCGACTACACCGAACAGTCTTCCCGCGGAGCCATCCGGACTCCTCATTACCTCTCTCTTAACCGACAAGGTCATCCTTTCCTGGACGGACAATTCTGACAATGAGTCGGGGTTCAAAGTGCAGCGAAAGAAAGGCGCTGATGGCACCTACGCTGATATCCGCACCACGGCAGCCAACGTTACCGCTTACACCGACAAGGACGGCGACCTGACTGACGGCACCTTTTACTTGTACCAGGTTTGTTCTACGAATTCCGCGGGAGACTCTCTGTTTTCCAACGAGGTCGGTGGCATGACGGCATTGAACAAGCCAACTGCCGCCAAAGCAACGGCGATCTCTTCCAGTCAAATCGACCTTGCTTGGGTGGATAATTCATCCTCTGAGACAGGCTATAAGATCGAACGAAAGAAAACGTCCGGCGGTACCTATGCCCAAATCGCTTCGGTGGAGGCAGGCGTCCAAAACTATAGCGACACCACGGAACTTGAGCCCGACACCAGATACTATTACAGGGTGCGCGCTACGAATGGAATGATTGATTCAGACTACTCGAATGAGCCCTTTGCCGTTACGTTGCCGTAGGGCCCTCTGTATCTCCTAAGCAAGAACTCTCGTGTTATCCTTCGTCGCCGTTTCGCTCCGCTCAGGGTGACACGGCTGTTTATGGTCTTGCCACACATGCTGCCGGCAAAAGAATTTTCCGTTCCATGCCCAGAAAAAGGCCGGCGCTTTGTTTGCGAAAAGCCGTTTCGCTAGCGACACGGCTTAATTCCGCGGGCGCTGAACTTTTCGCGACCAGAAGATGCAGGCGTTCGCGGAATGCGTATCATTTGCCCCTCGATGGCTTCCGACGAATTCATCCCACCGCAGCCGCCCTACCCGATGCACGAATGCGGCATCTTCGCCGTCTACGGGCATCCGAACGCGGCCGTGCTCACCTACTACGGGCTTTTCGCCCTCCAACATCGCGGCCAGGAGAGCGCTGGCATCGTCACCAGCAACGGACCTGGCTCGACTTTCCAGCTTCACCGCGACATGGGACTCGTCTCGCAGGTCTTCGGCCAGGAGGAACTCGAGCGGCTGAAGGGCACGCGCGCGGTCGGGCACACCCGCTATTCCACCACCGGCTCGAGCACTTTGAAAAATGCGCAGCCGTTCGTGGTCGACTGCTTCCGCGGCCAGCTCGCGATCGCGCACAACGGCAACCTGATCAACGCCGACGTCCTGCGCGACGAGCTGGAAAGCAAAGGCTCGATTTTCCAGACGACCGCCGACAGCGAAATCATCCTCCACCTCCTCGCGCAGCCGTCGAACAACGGCGGCGGCATTCTCACCGCGCTCCGCCGGATCGAGGGCGCGTTCTCGCTCATCATCATGAGCGAACGCGAGATCATCGCGGTCCGCGATCCGTTCGGCTTCCGGCCGCTCTCGTTAGGCAAACTCGACGGCGCCTACGTCCTCGCCTCGGAGACCTGTGCCTTCGATTTGATCCATGCCGAGTTCATCCGCGAGATCGAGCCGGGCGAAGTGCTGATCATCAATGAAGACGGGATTCGTTCGGAATGGCCCTTCCGCGAGGAAAGCCCGGCCTTTTGCATGTTCGAATACGTCTACTTCGCGCGCCCCGACAGCATCATCGGCGGCGTCAATGTCGCCAAGGTCCGCACCGAGATGGGCCGCCAGCTCGCGCGCAAATTCCCCGTCGCGTCCGACCTCGTCGTGCCCGTCCCCGATTCCGGGAACTACGCCGCGCTCGGCTTCGCCCAGGAGCTGAACATTCCCTACGAGCACGCCTTTGTGCGCAATCACTACATCGGTCGCACCTTTCTCCAGCCGAGCCAGCTCATCCGCGATTTCGATGTGCGGGTGAAGCTGAATCTGATCAAGGAAGCCGTGGAAGGGAAACGCGTCGTCGTGGTCGACGATTCGATCGTGCGGGGAACGACCGCGCGCGCCCGCGTGGTCAATCTCCGGGAGGCCGGCGCGAAGGAAGTGCACATGCGCGTGAGCTGCCCGCCGCATCGTTTTGCCTGCCATTACGGGATCGATTTCCCCGACCCGGAAAAGCTCATCGCGAACCAGAAGACGATGCCGGAAATCTGCGACTACCTCGGCGTGGACAGCCTCGGCTACCTCGACCTCGAGGGAATGATCGAGGCGACCGGCAAGCCGGCGAACGACTTTTGCCTCGCCTGTTTCACCGGCAACTACCCGCTGCCGGTCGACCCGGAGCTGGACAAATTCATCATGGAAAAGCGCGGCACCCGGGCAAAAGCGCTCGCCGCCGAGCCGCAGCCGACCCTCTTCGCCGGGCTCAAATAAGTCATCCGCAAATAGGCGCAAGAGGAAGAGAGAATTCCGAGCCGCCCATCTGCGCCCATCTGCGGATTCAAACCTGCGGCTCTGTCTCACCCTTCGTCCTTTGACTCTTTTCACAAGAGCCAGGCCGTGCTGGTTATCGGCGGCCGAGACGCACCGAGCTCAGCGCAGCTCCATCAATAGTTCTTCGACCTCATCGCCCTCGTCCATTTCCTCGGGGACCAGTTGGAATCCGCATTTTTGTAAGATACGGATCGAAGCGACATTGTGCCTCGCCACATGCGCGTAAATCGGCCGCGTCTCTATCCTGGCCAGGAATTGAGCCAGGGCCGCGCTGGCAATCCCCTTCCCCCAATGAGTCCGGCCGAGCCAGTAGCCGATATTCGGCTCCCCCTCCGCTTCCCAATAGATGATATTGCCCGCCACCGTCCCGTCCGCGAGAATGGTGTTGAGAATTCCAGTCTCATTGGTCTCCCTGCTCATGATTTTGGCCCAGTGCGCCATAAAAGCGTCGCGGTCCCGGCTCGGGAACGCCGCCATCCGCGTCGCCTCGGCATCCAACTGATGCTCAAAGAAAATCGGCAGATCTTCCTGGGTCACTTCGCGGAGTGTCACAGTCATCTGATCAAACCTAACGAGAATAAGACGAGTGACAACGAACGATCGTTCTCTTCGCGCGCATGATGTGATCCAGACGCGCGGGCGAGACGAGGAGATCGCGTCCACCGGCCGACCGGCGAGCTTCCATGAACCAACCCCAGACGAACCGGGCTTGGGTAATGCGAATGAGATCACCCGCATCCACGCCATACTTGGCGGCGAGCGCGCCCCCGTTGGCATGGGGCTTCGCGCAAGGGGGCGGGCGCCTCCCGGCGGATGCGTCGGCTGAGCCCGGCTCGCGCCTATTTCCTGCGCGCGAACTTTCCGCGGCTACTTGCCGGGCGTGGCTTTCCAGTCATCGGCCGGCTCCAGGATGGTGCGCGGGCCGGGGCCGTTGAGCCACGCGAGCGCGTCTTTGTTTCCCTCGAGGTAGCCATCCCAAAAGGCGGTCGAGAGGGCGAGGATCGCACGGTGATGGTTCGGGTTCCGTGGCTCTTTGTCCCCGGGGATGGCGCGGTCGGTGAAGATGGAGTGCTCGGCGTCCTGCAGCACGACTTGATACTTCGGCGCGCCCCGGAGCGCGGGGTAAACGCCGAGCCGCGAGGCCATGTCGGCGTGGCCGATGGGGGCGACGTCCTTCGTGCCGGTCATGAGGAGCCATGGGATCTTCACCGCGCCGAAGGCTTCGGCCGCGGTGGTGCCTCGGGGGATGCTGGGGCTGAAGATGACGGCGGCGCGGATTCTGGAGTCGGTGAGTTTGGTGCCGCTGAGGGGCAGGGTCTCGCCGCTGACGGCTTCGGTGGTGACGGCGCCGAAGGAGTGGCCCGACATGCCGACCCGGGCGAGGTCCACGCGGCCGCGCAGGGAGCCGCTGTTGTTCCAAAGGGCGAGCTGGTCGAGGACGGCGGGGACGTCGCGGACCCGGAGGAGGAAGTTATCGAGCGAGGCGCCCTGGCGGAGGGCGGCCAAGGCCTGGCCGGGGCGGGCGTCCCGCCAGAGGGCGTTGTCGCTGCCGGGGTGTTGGAGGAAGACGGCGAGGTAGCCGCGCGAGGCCCAATGTTCGCCAAGGAATTTGCTCCCCATCCGCGACCCGCCGAGTCCGTGGCTGAAGAGGACGACGGGCGCCGGTTTCTCGCCGACCGGGAGGTAGACCCGGACGGGGATGTCGCGGTCGCGGGCGACGTCGTGGACGGTCAGGTCCTGGATGGACGGGTGGAACCGCGGGTCGATCGCGAGTGGGTCGTAACCGCCGGCGGCGGCGGCGGCGCGGCAGAGCAGAAGGAGGAGGGCGCCGGCGATCCCCTTTCCCACGGTGTCTCGAAGCATGGGAGGAAGAAACAACCGGAGCAGCCGGCCGGCAAGCGGGGCGAAGCGCGGCGTGTTCACCACGCTATGACCGCGGCGGCGGGAAGAGTTACTCGAAGCGCTCTTTGTTCATCAGCGCGAGGAAGCGCGGATTCGCGCGGAGTGAGTCGAAGATACGGTCGACCTTGAGATACATCATCCACTGGGAGTCATCGGCGCGCTTGTTCCAGCAGGTCCAGCGCGCGGTCAATCTCGCCGAAACCGAGATGGACGATCGCGAGATTAAAAGGCGGCTGATAGGAGTGGACCGACTTCTTCTTTAACTCCTCCAGAGTGGCGAGCGCGCGCGTCCGATCGCCGGCGGCGCCGTAGGCATAGCCGAGATAGGCGGTGGCGAAAGGGGGCGCCTCCATCGCGGCGGCTTTCTCCAGCTCGGGGATGGTAGCGCGGACGTTCCCCTGCTGGAGATCGATCCAGCCAAATTGCATCTGGGGGAAGAAGAAGGTCGGGTCCAAGTCTGCACCCCTCTTGGCTTCGTCCTTCGCCTTTTGGAACTCGCCTTTGCCGGCCAAGGCCATGGTGTTATCGACCGCGATCGCCGGGTCGAGCGGATCCAGCTCGACGGCGCGCTTCCCTTCGGCGATTGCTTCGTCGAACCGGCCCTGGCAACCGAGGCTGAGAGACCACTGATCGTGAGCGAAAGCGTAGTTAGGATTGAGTGCGATGGCTTGGCGAAATTCCTTATCGGCACCGGTCCAGTCATGCTCATACCAACTCTTATAGTTAGCCAGCGAGGTATGCGCTTCGGCGGATGCCGGGTCGAGTGCGAGCGCTTTCTCCGCCGCCGTCCTGGTCTTCGACTTCGCTTCCTTTGCGGTAATGACTCCTTCGTTAAAAGCCGCCCAGAGATAGGCGTCGGAGAGACCCGAGTAAGCCGGCGCAAAGTCAGGATCGAGCGCCACGGCCTGCTCGAATTGGGTGATGGCTTTGCCGAGGTTTCGTCACTCGGCCGGTTAAAGAAATAACGGCCCTTCAGGTAGGCGTCATGCGCCGCTGGATTCACCTGCGGGGCACTGGTCAGGCAGGTTTGCTCGCGCGGGGTGAACTGGACGTTGATCTCGCCCGCGATGGCCGCCGCGAGTTCATCCTGCAAGGCGAGCACGTCGCGCGAATCGGGCTCGAAGCTCTTCGCCCAAAAATGCCGATCGGCCCGGGCATCGATCAACTGCGCGGTGATGCGAACCTTGTCGCCGGCGCGGAGGACCGAGCCTTCGACCACGGCATCGACGTTGAGAGCGTTGGCAATCTGCGGTGTCGGCGGCCGCTCTTTACCCTTGAACTGCATGGTCGAACCGCGCGAGATGACGCGCAGCTTGCTGATGGTGGCGAGATCGGTGGTTAACTCATCAGACATGCCTTCGGCGAAGTAATCCTGGCTGGGATTGCCGGAGTAGTTATCGAGCGGGAGGACGGCGATGGAATGAATCTCCTGCGGGCCGGTCGCGGCCGCCACCGATCTCTGACGAAGGAAAACGAGCAAACCGGCAAGCAACGCGAGACCAGCAAGCGCGAGGGGAGCGACCAGGGTCCACGGTTTTTTTTCACCGGCGCGAACACTGCAGCCCTTTGTTCGTTAGGTTGCTGGAACTTCTTCGGCAAGGCCGGATTCCCGACCGTCTCGGTGTAGAGATTCACTACATTGAGACGCACGCCGTGTTTCACTTCGCATTCGCCGAGGTCGCGCAGACGCGGCGCCCATTGCCGGTATTGCACCAGGTCATCGGCCGCATGTTGGGAAAGCAGGATGTGGCCGGCGTCCCCGCAATCCATCACGCGTTGCGCCATGTTAATCCCGGCCCCGGCCAGGTTGCTGCGCCCGCTCACGTCGGTCACTTCGCTCACCGGCCCGCTGTGAATGCCCATCCGCACCGGAATTTCCGGATGTTTCCGCAGCGCCTCAGCGATCTCGAGCGCGCAGCGCGCCGGCTCTTCCGCGCTGTGATGGAAGACCAGCGCCATCCCATCGCCGGTCGGCAGCCTAACGAGTTGTTCGTCGGTCGACTCGCGCACCTGCGGCGTGGCGAGCACGATCGCGGTGAGCTGGTGCAGCCGCTCCTTCTGCTCTTCGATCAGCAACTTCGAGTAACCGACGATATCGAGAAAGAGGACGTGCCCGATTTCGAATCGGAGATTGTCGTCGGCTTCCCGCGGCACAAGTGTTCTCTAGCTAAAGAGAATTCTGCTGACGATCACTATTTCGAATCCTTCGGCGCCAGCGAGGTGACGATTTTTTCGAAGCGCGGATCGCCGCGGAGCGGGTCCCAGTAAGGAGTCAACTTTAGCTGGCCATAGGAGGTGGTGCCTTCTCCACTTAACTGCACCGCTTTGGCGAGCTGCTCGCAGGCGAGATCTTTCTCGCCGACCCACGCGGCGATCATCGCGAAGTACTCGACCATGTGCGCGCCATTGATGGAATCTTTCTCATACGGGAGAAGCTCGATCGCGCGGCGGCCCTCGCGGAGCGCGTCTTCTTTCCGGCCCAAGCCGGCATCAATGACCGCAAGGACACAAAGCGCCGGCCCATAATCAGGCTGCGTTTGCAAACGTTTCTCCTGATCGGCGCGCGCGGCGGTAAATGCGGCGCGCGCTTTGGCCTCATCCCCGGTCATGCGCGCGATCAGACCTTCGGCAAATTTGTGGCTGAATTGCACGGCATCATTCCCAAAAATATTATCGCCCAAGGCAAGAACGGCCTCTTGCGCGGCGGCAGCATCGCGCTCGACCAGGGCCAGAAGCAACCAGGTATCGGCCACATCCTTCATGGCCTCGGGATCTTTCGCGCGCAGCTCAGCCAGCATCTGTCGCAAAGGTCCCGGATCGGCCTTCCAATCCAGAGAGACAAGAGCGCGACCCGCTTTTGTCTCGAGATCGTCCGGCTTAATCGCGAGGGCGCGATCGAGCACGGCGGCCTCGTCGGCGTAACGCCGCAAGTCCAGGTAGCTGAGCGCGATCTGCTGGAGAGTGAACCAATTCCGCGGATCCAGTTCCACCGCCTTCTGGAGATTGCGCAAGCCTTCCTCCAGTTGCCCGCGGCGGCGCGCGATGTAGCCGGTTAGTTCGAAAACGCGGGCATCATTCGGCAGGGTGCGGCGCGCGATCTCAAGTTCGGCGAGCGCGCCATCATAATCGCGATATCCCCGGTAAAGATGCTCCGCGCGGGCGAGGTGCGATTCGCCTGCGTCGGGTGCTATGCGAAAAGCCGCCGCCACAGCCGCGTCAGCCAAGGCCAGCCGCGCGGCGGTGTGATCCAGGCCGAGGAAGTAAAGATTATCATGCGCGTAGGCGAGCTGGCATTGAGCAACCAGGAAGGAAGGATCGCGCGCCAGAGCCTGGTTCAGCAGGTCCACCGCCTGCCGGAGGTTCGGCCCCTGCATCGCGCTGAAGCTCGTCGTTAAAATAAGATCACGGGCGCGGCTGTAGAGATCGAAGGCCGTGACATCGTTGGTGGGTGGCTGCTCCATCGCCTTCTTCTCGTTAGGCGAGAGTCTGGCCTGGAGTTGATCGGCGATGGCTTTGGCGATCTCGCTTTGAATGGCGAAGACATCGTCAATCGGCCGATCGTAGTTCTCCGCCCACTCGTGACTGTCCGTGCGGGCGTCGATGAGCTGCGCGTTCACGCGCACTTTATTGCCGGCGCGCTGCACACTGCCTTCGAGCAAATGCGCCACCCCGAGCTGTTGGGCGATCTCGCGCGTGTTGCGCGGCTGATCACTCTTGTATTGCATCACGGAAGTGCGGCTGATCACCTTCAGGTCGGCCACTTTCGCCAGGGCGGTGAGAATTTGATCCTGCACGCCATCGGTGAAAAAGGCGTTGTCCGGATCGCGGCTGAGATTCTCAAAGGGCAGCACCGCGATCGATTTGTCGGCCACCGTCGGGGCAGCAGTCGCAGTGGGAGTGTTGTTCGCTTGTGGCGTCGCCCGCTGACGGAAAAAGAAAATGCCCGCACCGATCAGGAGCGCCAGCAAGCTTGCGACGACGAGAGCTTTCTGCCAAGGCAAGCGTTTTGGTTTCGGCAGTGCCGCTCCCATGGTCGCTGACGAAGCGGCGGCCGCAGCGGCATTCCGCTTAAACTTCTCTGGCGACTCGGGATTGCCCAACAGCTCGGCGTAAAAGTTCACCAGGCGGAGACGCACACCATGCTTGACCTCGCATTCGCCAAGGTCGCGCAAACGCGACGCCCATTGCCGCGAATGCATCAGATCGTCTGCCACATGCTGGGAAAGGAGAATGTGCCCGGCGTCGCCGCAATCCATCACCCGCTGCGCCATGTTGATCCCGGCGCCGGCCAGATTACTGCGCCCACTCACATCCGTGACCTCACTGACCGGCCCGCTGTGAATACCCATCCGCACCGGAATCTCCGGATGTTTCCGCAGCGCCTCGGCAATCTCGAGCGCGCACCGCGCCGGCTCTTCCGCGCTGTGACGAAAAACCAGCGCCATGCCGTCGCCGGTCGGGAGCCTAACGAGTTGTTCGTCGGTCGATTCGCGCACCTGCGGCGTGGCGAGCACGATCCTCGTGAGTTGATCCAGTCGCTCCTTCTGCTCCTCGGTCAGGAGCTTGGAGTAACCCACGATGTCGATGAACAGGACATGCCCGATTTCAAGTCGGAGATTGTTCTCAGGTTCAGAGGGCACGGCGTTACCCTTACAGGGCTCCCAAGCCACCCGCGATCAATTTCCGCCATCAAAGATTCAACGGAGTGTGCCTTCCCGCACCAATAGCCCGATCCACCTGTGTAATGTTCGCTTGGGCATAGCCTTATTATTCAAAATTGACTTTTGATTTTGCGCGGGTCGTCGCCTAAAATCTCACATGAAAAAATTAATGTCGGTAGCTTCGATTGTCGCCGTGTTTTTCACCACCAGCTCACTTCACGCCGGGCCGCCGGCTGTTGAATCCGTCGCACCCGTTCCACCGCCGGAAGTTTTTGGCACCGGTTTCTACATGGCGCTCGACATGGGAGCGAATCTTCACCAGGACCGCGGCGGAAGCCGGACGTTTACGAACGAATTCGCCGACACGCTTTCCATTGACCCGAAGAATGATGTCGGCTTTTACGGCGGAATAAAGGCTGGCTGGGTGTTTGGCACCGGGGTATTTCGCCCGACCATTGAAGGGGACCTCTTTTATAATGGCTTCCGGGGAGGCGCCGATGCGATTTTGAACCAGGGCGGGGTCGTCTCGAGAACTGGCAGTGGGACCAGTTTTATCAACACTGGCGCGTTCATGTCGAACTTCATTGCGAGGTTTGCCTTTGACCGATTCCAACCCTACGTCGGCGCCGGTGTCGGAGTTTACTATGCGGAATCCGCTGGGTCTGATTTCAACGGCACCCGCGGCAACTTCGGCACCAGCGGCGGAGCAAGCCACACCGATCTTGCGTGGCAGGTTATTGCCGGCGCTGACTACTACTGGACTCCGAAGTGGAGCACTTTCATCGAATACCACTATCTCGACTACACGAGTACCCAGTTCGAAACCCGTGAAGATCGGGATCTTGGGCAACACCTCTTGGGCGCGGGCCTGCGGTTCCACTTCTAGGACTTCGCATGCTTTGACCCATGCCCAAAGAGCAGCGCGGCGGCGGCGTAAGCAGACGAGTCGGCTGCCTTTAAGAGCTGCATCTTAGGCATTGGCGCAGATCGCAGCCAGTCTCCGAGGCTGCTCCGTGCGGTCGGACCTCGGAGGGAGCCGGGATTTCGCGGCGATGATGGTGGGCCCGGAATTGGTTCGCGGGGTGAGGGCTCTAGCGAGATTTTTGAAAAATCGCTGGGATTCTCACGAGAGAAAGTTTTAGAAGCTCATACTATGAGCCACAGGAGCCGCTGGCATTCGTGGATTTTCATAGCGGTCATCGCTACGTTTTCGTGTCCGCTTCTGAGGGCGCAGACCCTCGTCTCGCCACCGACAAGGACGCAGACTGGCGGCGAGTTTAACACGGTCAGGATAAATCCGGGTGGAAACGTGACTGGGGACGGCCTGCTCGTGACGCCGTTGGGCGGGCAGACCGGGATCTCTGCCACCGCGACGACTGGTAGTGCGATAGGAAATTTCACCGGCACTGATATTAACACCGGCGGCTCGGGCGGAGTGATCGGGGCGCAAGCGGATGGGGCCGGGGCCGTGCTGAGCTTCGACGACATGTCCGAGATCACCCAGACCAATGGCGGTGGCAATACCCTGCTCAAGGCAGTCAACGGCGGCTTGGTGAACCTGACGCAAAGCTCGATCGGGATCGCCGGTGGCGGAGGCAACCAGTCCGTGCTGGCCCTGAGCGGCGGGACCGTAAATCTAACCAACAGCCTGGTGGCCGTAACCGGCGGCGGTGGCAACGGCATGCGCGCCGATACCGAAGGCGGATCGGTGGGTGGGCACATTAAACTCGTCGATACCACGGTGGAGGTCATTGGCTTTGGCGGAAACTTCGGCCTTCAGGTGAATGGCGCGAGCTCGACGGCGACCTTGATGGGCTCGAACATCACGGTGAGCGGCGGTGGCGGCAACGAGGGAATCCACGCGACGCTGGGCGGAAAAGTCACCCTCACGAATACGATGGTCGATGCGGACGGAACGGGCGGGGACATTGGGCTGCTCTCCGATGGCTCGGCCTCGAGCATCACGGCGACCGATAGCCAGGTCACCGTGCATAGTAACGACTCGGGCGTTAAGATTCAGAATAGCGGCACGATCACCATGACTGGTGGGAGCATCGAGACCCTGGGAACCGGCGGGCAGGCCATCTCTCTCGCGAGCCCCGGGACGAACGTCGGAACCTTCAGCGGCACGACGATCACCAGCGACAGCGGGACGGGCATTCTCGCCCAGGGAAGCATGAACGCCACCCTCACCTTCGAGGATGGGAGCACGGTCACCGGCGGGAATGGCCTCCTCCTGCTCCATCAGGGCAGCGGAGTGGTAAGTCTGGATGCCAATAATGGCGTAATCCTGACCGGCAACGTGGACGCCAGGAGCGCAGCAGGCACGGCTGACTTGACATTGACGAATGACTCCACGCTCACTGGCGCCATTAACAAAAACACGCTGACCGGCGCAACCGGCATCGATCCCACCCAGCCAGTCACCGGCTATCCCAAGACAAACGTCAGCCTGGCCCTCACGGACAGCATCTGGGAAATGTCAGCCAGTTCCACTCTCGACAGCCTGGTGCTCAATGGAATCTCTCGGCTTAATTTTGCCAACGACGGAGTGTTCAAGACTCTGGTCGTGAATAACCTGACCGGCAGTCTCGGAATCATCGGCCTCAATGTCGATCTGCCAGCTTTCCGCGGCGACCTCGTCTCTGTCCAAAACAGTAGCCAGGGCTTCCATCTCCTGGCCATCGACAACCTGAATCAGGGCGTCGACCCGGATCCAAACAGGGCTCTTCTCGTGGTCCAGACCCTGAACGGCGGCGGACGCTACTTCGGCCTCACCGATGGCGGAACCTTTAAGTATGTCGTCGTCCACGGGCAGGCCGGTTCTTCGATCCGACCGGATCCGAATGACTGGTATCTCGTGCGCGCCGATCAAGTAATCCCGTCGCCGCACCAACTCCTACTCCCACTCCCACTCCCCACTCCGACACCTACCCCTACGCCGACTCCTACCCCCACTCCCACTCCGACCCCTACGCCGACGATCACGCCCACGCCGACACCGACCCCGACTGTCACTTCAACCCCCACGATCACTCCGACTCCAACGATCACGCCCACGCCGACACCGACCCCAACGGCCACGCCAACCCCGACCATCACGCCAACGCCCACCGTGACGCCGACCCCGACGATCACACCGACCCCAACGATTACACCGACGCCGACGCCCACACCGACCGTGACGCCAACGCCGACGATCACGCCTACCCCGACTCCGACTCCTACGATCACTCCAACCCCCACGCCCACGCCAACGATTACTCCTACCCCGACGCCGACTCCCACGGTTACACCAACACCGACAATCACGCCCACTCCGACTCCCACCGTCACTCCGACACCTACCGTCACTCCGACACCGACCGTCACCCCCCAGCCCAACGCCAACTCCGACGATCACTCCGACGCCAACACCGTCTGCTACGCCGACTCCTACGGTAACTCCCACACCTACCGTCACTCCGACGCCAACCGTGACGCCCAGTCCAACGCCGACTCCTAGCGCGACCCCGACTCCTACGCCCAGCCCAACACCTACGCCCAGCCCGACGGCGAGTCCCACCCCAACCCCGAGCCCGACGCCTCCTGATCCCAATCCGATCGTCGGTCCCAATCTTATTACCCCTACCGCCAACGCCGCGATTGGCACTTACTCCGCGACCATCCCGCTTTATTACTCCGACCTGCAGACGCTGGTGGAGCGAATGGGCGAGCTAAGGCTGGGCGCTCAACCCCCCACCGAGCCGCAGTCGGCGCCGGCGGGAGCTGGCAAACAGGTGGTCGCAGACGGCAAGCAAGTCGTCGCGCCTCCTCCCGCCCCGGCCCCAGAGACAATCGCGACCTGGGTGAGAGGATTTGCTGGACACCAAACGATCGATGACGGCGTCAGCCGCGCCTTCGATGAAGACCTGGGAGGTTTCCAGGTAGGAGTTGACCGCCGCTTCAGCCTTCCTTCGGGCGATCTCTATGTCGGCGGTTTCGGCGGTTATCTCTCCGCCTCCCGCGATTTCCACGCTTCCCGCGATTCTCAAGACGGCGGCACCGGCGAAACCCAGGGACTGAGCTTTGGCACGTACGCTACCTGGATCGAACCGCATGGCTGGTATGTGGACGGCGTCCTGAAGTATTCGCAGTATTGGAATAGCTTCCGCACCAGGACTCTTTTCGGCCGGCTCTCCACAGGCGATTATACCATTCCCGCATTCGGTGGCTCCGTGGAAGTGGGCAAGCGCTTCGACCTCGCCGCAGGCCGCTACTTCATCGAGCCTCAGGCGGAGTTGGGAGGTCTCTGGGCCGAAGGAGCCTCCTATCAAGCCTCCACCGGCTTGCACGTCAATGGCGATGACCAAACTTCATTGCGCGGCCGTCTCGGCGTTCGGGCGGGCATCCACTTTGATTTGCCCGGCCATCGTGCGGTAGAACCTTATGTCAGGGCATCGGTGATTGAGGAAGTTCTCGCGGACAGTGTCATCACGACGAATAGCGCGCGTTTCAGACCCGATCTGAGCGGGACGGCGGGCCGATTCGGAGTGGGCGTCGCGGCGCGTCTGGGCCAGTCGACTTCTCTCTACGGGGAGTATGAATACGCCACCTCGGATCAGGTGGAGAGCCCGTGGTCGGTTAATCTTGGTTTCCGTTGGGAGTGGTAACTCGGGTCGCGACTAAGATTGACAGCGCCGGTTACGCGCCTTATTTCTGAGAAGGGCTGATCGTCAATCTACTCCCGGCTTCGTCCGTGCGTCTCCGTTGAGGTCTGCTAGGTTCACCGATGCGAAAGATTGTTTGTTGGTTTGTTCTCGCGCTCGGTTCTCCGGTTTTCGCGCAGGTCGCGCCGGTCGCCGAGCGGGTCGCGCAGCAGAATAAGTTGTTCGATGAGTTCTATGAGACGGGGCTAAAGAACTCCCCCGAACGAGCCACCGCGGTAGGTGACTATCGCTATAACAACCTGCTCGGCCAATACTCGCTCGCGGAGATCGCGCGCCAGCACGCGGAAGCCGATGCTTTCCTCCAGCGCCTCCAAGCAATCCCGACCGACGGCATGGGCGATACCGACCTGCTAAGTCATCAACTCCTCGAGCGGCAACTCCAGCGCGAGGATGTGAATTACGAGCTGAAAAACTATGAGATGCCCGTGAACCAGCAGAACGGCATCCACACTCACCTCGCCGATTTGGCGAACAGCATGCCATTCGATTCCGTGAAGCATTATGAGGATTACATTTCCCGGCTCCATCAGATCCCGCGCGTGCTCGACCAGATTACCGAAGTCATGAAGCAGGGTGAAAAGGACGGCCTCATGCCGCCGAAGATCGTCCTCGAGAAGCTCCCGACGCAGTGCGACGGCGTCATCGCCGCGAATCCATTCCTGCGCGCGACGAAGAAGTTCCCAAAGGAGTTTTCCGTGAACGATAAGAAACGTATTACCGACGAGATCACGAAAACGGTGAACGACGATGTCTTTCCCGCTTACAAGAAGTTCGCCGAATTTCTCCGCACCGAGTACGACCCGAAAGGACGCACCGAGCTTTCCATCGAGAGCCTGCCCGACGGCAAGCGCCGCTACGCCGAAGCGGTGAAGATGATGACCACGACTAACCATACCCCGGCCGAGGTGCACGAGATCGGTTTAAAGGAAGTGGCGCGAATCACGGAGGAAATGACGAAGCTGGCTCAGGCGCAGGGTCACAAGGACCTCGCCAGTTTCCGCGAGGCGATCAACAAGGACCCAAAGTGGAAGCCAAAGAGCGAACAACAGATCGTCGATGACTTTTCGAGATACATCCACCAGATGGAACCGAAGCTGCCCGAGCTTTTCGGATTGCTCCCGAAAGCGCCGGTCACCGTCGAAGCCATCCCGGATTTCGCGAAAGCGGAATCGACGCACTACGTCCCCGGCACGCCGGATGGGAAACGCGCCGGCCGTGTCGTCGTCGCAGTGGCGGACCCAACGAAGCGCACCCTCGTGCTGGACGAAGCCGTTGCCTACCACGAAGGCGTCCCGGGTCACCACTTGCAGATCAGTGTCGCCCAGACTTTGCAGGGTTTGCCTAAGTTCCGCCTGCACGGTTTCTACTCTGCCTACACGGAGGGCTGGGCGCTCTACGCGGAAGAACTGGGCAAAGAGATCGGCTTTTACAAAGACCCGGTGTCTGACTACGGCCGACTAAATTCCGAGCTCTTCCGCGCCGTGAGGCTAGTGGTCGATACGGGCATTCACGACCAGAACTGGAGCCGGGAAAAGGTGATCGACTACATGCACCAGAACGACGTGAACGACGCCGTCGCGCAGACGGAGACCGACCGTTACATCGCCTGGCCGGGTCAGGCGCTGGCTTATAAGATGGGTCAGCTCACGATCCATAAGTTACGCGATGAGGCTAAGGCGCAGCTCGGTCCGAAGTACGACATCAAAGCCTTCCACGACGAAATCATCGACGGCGGCGCGATGCCGCTGGACCTGCTCCAGGAGCGGGTCAAGCGCTGGATCCAAGCGCAGGGGGCGGCAGCCACGCCGAGTCCCGCCCCGTAGAAGATATAGCCCCAAAAGCCGGTCTCGCCTTCGAGACCGGCTCCCAAGGGTTAGCTAGATGACCCGACCTAACGAGCGACGTTCTTGGACGAGGCGGTCAGGCTCTTCTGGATGCCCGCGGCGGCGATCGACACCTGCTTGGCCGCCAGTGACATTACTGACGCCTTTAACTCAGGCGTGACCTTCTTCGCCGCTTCCGCCAGCATCAGGCCGGCGGCAAAGTCCCGCACGTACGGTCCCCAGGGATCAACCGGGCCTCCGCCCGTGGGGCCGCCGCCATCGACCATCACCCCGTAGGAAACCCAGACCCCTTCGGCATACTGCCGGCCCACCTTTACTCCGCCGCTCGAGACCGGCGTCTTATAGAAAGCAAAGGCCACCGCGCTGGATTGCACCGCGACATTCAGCGCCGTGTTATTCACGATCTCCATGCCGAGAAAGACATGCCAGTCTGTGAAAGGCACCGCATGAATCGAGCCGAAAGCATTCACGCTTTCCGCCGAGGCCGAAGGAACCCAGCCCTCGTTATTCGCCGCGGCCGTCAGCGCGGAATCCGGCGACACCGTCACGAAATCATCGTCGACAAAGATCCCTTGGTTCACATCGAAGGCATCGATGTAAACCCCGGGCCCGCCGTTCGGACCGCCGCCGGTCTCGATATAAATCGCCGAGGCGACAATCGTGCTGCTGCCGACCGGGACCGGCGCAGGCAGTTGATTGAAGTCCACCACGCCGCCGTCGGCGCCGCCGGTGATCGACCAGAAGGCAAACACCCCGTGATGTGTCACCTGCTTGCCGTCGTCATCGGTAATGGTCCAATCGAGACTCGCCGGAGCCCATTGCGGTTGGTAAGAATCGCCCGTCGCCAGACTGCTGTTGGCGACCGGCCCGACATCCTGGTAAGCGCTTCCATGTCCACGCTTGCCGCGCGAGAGCCACGTTACATAATGAGAGCTTGCGTTTGGCATAATAAAATCCTTCGGACTCATTCGAGCAAAGACAACTCATTTTTTCTCGTTAAACTTACGCGTAATGCGGATGCTGTCGGGCCGCAAAGACGCACCGTTCGGAACTCTTTAATCCGAGCTTCACGGGCAGTTAATCCTGGCCTCGTTAGGTAGGCGCGCCCGCGCCAGGAAACGCCGCGACGCCGCGGAGGCTTGCCCGCCGGCGACGGATTTGATATGCAGGCGCTTCGCCCTCGGTCATGCACGCTTACGAACCGAAACAGAAAAACGCGGACTCCTCATTTTCCGCGCAGCCATCGCGCCATCAGCGATCGAGTGACAGACAGCTCGACGCGGGCGACCGGGATCAGTCGCTCGCTGCCGCGGCCGCCGGTCATTCTTTCAGCTTTGCGAACGTCGCGCTTCACTCCTCATTCCAAAACGACGGGCTGGGTCCCTCGGTCGAGAACCCGGACGCGACGCCAAAACCGATGCCGGTGTTACCCGGGAAGGACGCCCAGGAGTTATCCGGCGCGCCGAAGGTCGATCAACTGAATGTGATCACGAGTAAGGCCGGAGCATTCAGCGGCTTCCCGACGGCCAAGGGCATCGATCTCAACGTGCCGGGACCTTTCAATAACACGACCACGACGGGCAGCTGCGTGAACGTGCACCAGATGCAATTTCATCTCGCAAAGGGCGACCCTGAGGAAGTGAAGCTCATTCGCAAAGTCATCAACGTCACCAAGGCCAATGGGAGGACAGGCACGAAAGGCAAGAAAGGCACCGATGGCGCAAAGGACGAGTTTGCCGACGATGGCCCGAGCGCCGGCAGTGTCATCCGCCCGGCTAACTCTTCCAGCATAGTCGTAGCCGATGCGCCCGGCTTTATCGGCACGGGCGACGCGACGAAGATCGCGACCGTCTTCCCGATCAGTTACGAGGCCGACTTCGAGCTCTTCGCCTTGGACCCGATCGCGCCGAAGCTCCTGGCCGAGCTGAAATACAGTGTCAGCATCGCCAAGCAATCGTTCAGCGATTCCGCGCCCACGAACCAGATCACCGAGAAATCGCGCAAGCTCTACTAGACGGCCGGCCTTTCACGAAAAGGCTTGCCCAAATAAATCGCGCTGATCAAGCTCGGCGCGGCCCAAAGAACAAACCATGTAAAACCCGGGGAGTTAAAAAAATATGTCACACAGAACGAAAGCGAATCTGGCGTTAGTTATCGTCGCCCTCTTGCTGGGGGCACCCACTGTGGTGAAAGCGGAGGGGTTCGTCCTCTACCCGGACATGCCCCAGGCCCGGGTCGGACACTCCGCCACCTTGCTGTCAAAAGGCCAGGTCCTGGTCGTCGGAGGCGTCGCCGATGGCAGTGATGGCAAGAGTGCCATCTTGTTTTCGCCAACCTCATACTGGAGTGACACCACACCGGCCAACGAGGCCCGCTCCCACCACGCGGCGACCGAGCTTTCTCCCGGCAAAGTCCTCGTCGTGGGAGGATCTGATCCCAGCACACTCATCTGCTCCGCGACGGCCGAGATCTTCTCCGCGCGCAACGCCAGTTGGAACTTCACGGGCAGCATGAACGAATCGCGCCAGTTCCATACCGCGACCCGCCTCCCCAGTGGTAAGATCCTCGTCACCGGCGGCGTCGGAGACGACTCCATCGCAAAGGCAAGCGCCGAGGTTTACGACCCCGCCACCGGGAAATGGAGCTTCACCGGCCCCATGAACACCGCGCGAGCCCGGCACTCGGCGACTCTCCTGCGCAATGGCCAGGTCCTGGTCACCGGTGGCGACTCCGGGGATGGCCAGACCTTCTATTCCAGCGCCGAACTCTACGATCCCTCCACCGGCACCTGGAGCTACACGGCTGACCTCGGTTTCGCGGGGCCCTCCAGCGCTGCCCTTCTCCAGACAGGCGATGTGCTGGTGGCCAATGGCGCGCACGCCGCGCTCTACCGGCCCCAGCACCGTCAGTTCGTTCATCCCGGCAAACCCGTTCCAGACGCCGGCGAGGAAAGACTCACCTTGCTACAGGATGGCCGGGTTATCATGTCAGGCGGTCAGCATCCCGACGGCAGCTACTCCGATTGGTGGCAACTCTACGACCCGAGCGTGCGCTCCTGGGTGTTGTTCCCGTCCAATCCGATGAACGTCGCCCACTCCGGCCACACCTCGACCCTGCTGCTGGATGGCACGGTCTTGATCTGTGGCGGATTAGGCTACGACGGAGAGCCCGAGGCTGCCACAGAGGTGTTTCTTCCATACTGAGAACCGCGCGCTCGGGCCACTCGTCATCCCTGAGCGGACGAGTGCTTGGAGACTAGGTAACTTCTCATTCCTCGGCGCTGCTCAGCTTGGCGAGGACGCTGAAGTCTTCCAGCGTCGTGGTGTCGCCGGTGACGGTCTTGCCGCCGGCGATTTCCTTGAGCAGGCGACGCATGATCTTGCCGCTCCGCGTCTTCGGGAGCGCTTCGGCGAAGCGGACTTCATCCGGTTTCGCGATCGCGCCGATCTGCGTGCCGACGTGCTCGCGCAACTCGGCCTTCAGGCTTGGGCTCGGGTCGACGCCGCCCTTGAGAGTGACGAAGACGACCAGCGCCTGTCCTTTTAATTCATCCGGCCGCCCGACCGCCGCGGCTTCCGCGACCTTCGGGTGACTAACGAGCGCGCTCTCGATCTCGGAGGTGCCGAGGCGATGGCCGGCAACGTTCAGGACGTCATCGATCCGGCCGACGATCCAGAAGTAACCATCCTTATCCCGGCGCGCGCCGTCGCCGGTGAAGTAGTTACCCGGATACTCACTCCAGTATTGCTTCCGGTAGCGGGCTTTGTCGCCATAGATGCCGCGCAGCATCGAAGGCCAGGGGCGCCGGATGATCAGCTTCCCGCCAACATTCGGGCCGACCTCGTTCCCCTCCCCATCCACGATCGCGGCGTCGACGCCGAAGAAGGGCAGGGTCGCGCTCCCCGGCTTCGTCGGAGTCGCGCCGGGCAGCGGGGTGATCATGATCGCGCCGGTCTCCGTCTGCCACCAGGTATCGACGATCGGGCAGCGGCCGCCGCCGACGACCTGATGATACCACATCCAGGCTTCGGGATTAATCGGCTCACCGACCGAACCTAACAAACGCAGGGATGAAAGGTCGTGCTTCTTCACCCATTGATCGCCCCAACGAATAAAGGCCCGGATCGCCGTGGGCGCAGTGTAGAGAATACTGACCGCGTATTCCTCGATGATCCGCCAGAAGCGATCGGGCTCGGGCCAGTTCGGCGCGCCTTCATACATCAGAGTGGTCGCGCCCGCGGCGAGCGGGCCGTAAACGACATAGCTATGACCCGTGACCCAGCCGACATCGGCGGTGCACCAATAGATATCTTCCTCGCGCAGATCGAAGACATACTTACAAGTGACGTAACTCCCGACGAGATAACCGCCGGTGGTGTGCAGGATTCCTTTCGGTTTCCCGGTCGAGCCGCTGGTGTAGAGGATGTAAAGCGGATGCTCGCTCTCGAGCTGCGCGGGCGGGCAATGCGCATCGACATATTCCAGCTCGCGATGCCACCAGACGTCGCGCCCTTCCTCGATGCGGATCTGATTCCCGACCCGCCGGAAGACGATCACGCGCTTGATCGTTGTCTTACCCTTGAGCGCTTCGTCGACGTTCTGTTTTAACGGCACAATCCCCCCGCGCCGGTAACCGCCATCCGCGGTGATGACCGCGACCGCGCCGCAATCGGCGATCCGATCGCGAATGCTATCGGCGCTGAAACCGCCGAAGACCACGGAGTGGACCGCGCCGATCCGCGCACAGGCAAGCATCGCGATCGCCGCCTCGGGAATGGTCGGGAGATAGATGATGACGCGATCGCCCTTCTTGATTTTGTTGCGCTTGAGGACGTTCGCGAAACGGCAGACATCGCGATGGAGCTGCTGGTAAGTGAGGACGCGCTTCTCGCCGGGCTCGCCTTCCCAGATGATCGCGGCCTTGTTCCGGCGCGGGCCGGCGAGATGCCGGTCGAGGCAGTTCTCCGAGACGTTGATCTTCCCGCCGACGAACCACTTGGCGAAGGGCGCCTTCCATTCGAGGACCTTCTTCCAGGGCTGCTGCCAGCTCAGCTCTTTCGCTTCGCGCGCCCAGAATTTATCCGGCTTCGCGATCGATTCGCGATGCCGGCGGCGATAGTCATCGAGGCTGTTGATCCGGGCGGTTTTGGCAAAGGCGCGGGCGGGCTTGAAGACGCGGGTTTCCTTCAGGTGAGACTCGATGTTTTTCTCCATGACTGTGCGGGCAGCCTAACCCAGCCTGCGGCGGCGGCTCAATCCAAATCACCTCCCGGTGGATCACCAGCGGCATCTGCCGGGATTCGCAGTTTCATCTTGTCGCGAATCTTTAACAGCCATAAACGTATCAACATGAAATCCATCTCGCAGCTTCGCGTTTCGATCTTCAGCCTTCTGGCCGGCGGCTCACTGCTGGCTCCCCTTTTCGCCCCGAGCGCCTCGGCGCAATTGTCGCTCCAGACGCGGCATTCTTTCGCGCCGGATATCTCGATGTCGTTTACCGAACAGAAGGTCACCGCCAGCGACGGCATGGCGAATACCTTCTTCGGCTCGGCGGCGGCGATCAAAGATAGCACTGCCGTCATCGGCGCCGATGGCGACGCCAGCTTTCGCGGCTCGGCTTATGTCTTCACGGAGTCAGGCGGCGCCTGGAGCGAAACCCAGAAGCTGATCCCGAGTGATGGGCTCCCGGGCGATGAGTTTGGCTATCGCGCGGCGCTCAACCGGGACAGCCTCGTCGTGACTTCCTTCAGCGCGACCGTGAATGGCATCGTGGCACAGGGCGCGGCCTATGCGTTCACTCTGAACGGCGATAGCTATAGCGAAACCCAGAAACTAACTGCGAGCGATGGCGGCTTATTCGATAACTTCGGCGCCTCGGTCTCGATCGATGGCCAGACTCTCGTGATCGGGGCCAACGGCGCGACCGTCGGGAACAATCCGGCCCAGGGCGCGGTCTATGTCTTCACTAAGACGAACGGTAACTGGCTGGAGACTCAGAAGCTGACCGCCGACGACGGCGTGGCCTTCGATAACTTCGGCCTTTCCGTCGCGCTCCACGGTTCTTCGATTCTCGTCGGCTCACCGCAGGCGGTCATTGACGGTAAGTTCGCGCAGGGCGCCGTCTATGTCTTCACCAATACCGGCGGTAACTGGGCGCAGACCCAGAAGCTGACCGCAAGCGACGGCGCGGCCAGCGATAGCCTCGGTGAGTCACTCGCGATCAGTGGCGACACCGCGCTCAGTGGCGCTTATAACGCCAATGTTTCCGGCCATTCCGGCGCCGGCGCGGTTTATCTCTTCACGAATCTCGGCGGCACCTGGACCGAGGGACAAAAGCTGACCGCGAGCGATCCCGGATCGTTCTTTAATTTCGGGAACAACGTCGCGCTGCGCGGCAGGAAAGCAGTTGTCGCGGCAGATGTCTCGACGGTGAATGGGCACACTTCACAGGGCAAGGTCTATATCTTTACCGAACAAAGCGGCACCTGGAATCAATTCTCCACCCTGACGGCGAGCGATGGTACGACCGATGACTTCTTCGGCGCCGGCCTCGCGCTCGGATCGGGCACGGTGCTGGTAAGCACACCTCATCCCACGATCGACGGGAAATCGTATCAAGGCGCGGCTTACTTTTACAACCACACCCCGGCGAGTCAGCCCTAAACTCCCGCGAGCCCAACCCTAACGAAAGCGCGAGCCGTCCGGCAACTAACCTGCCCGAAGACTCGCACCCGCAGTTTTTCCCGGCAAAGGTGGCCACCGGCTGCGAATCATGACGATGGCGACCGCCGCGAAGACGACCGACACACCCGAGCCCCGCTGGCAGGTGCTGCTCGCGCTGCTCGCGGCGGCGGGGATCAATCTCTCGCTCCCTTCCTGGCTGAGTTTCACCCCGCGCTGGGTCTTTCCGGGCGTCGTCCTGCTGTTGCTCGTCCCCTCGATCGTGACTCATCGCGCCCAGCGCTACCGGGTGAATCATTGCCTCGGTCTCGCGATCAACACCGTGCTCACGATCGCCCTCATCTCGTCAGTCGTGATGCTGATCAGCGGGATCGCGCTGCAGAAAGAAAAGGGGCTGCCGCTGCTCATCTCCGGCGCGGAGCTCTGGGCGAGTAACGTCCTCACCTTCGGGCTCTGGTATTGGCGGCTCGACGGCGGCGGGCCTAACGAACGGCGGAGACGGGCGGAGTTCGGCAGCCGCGGCTTTGTGTTCCCGCAGATGCAGGTCGAGAAATCGGAACGCACGCAGTTTGGCATCGGGGAAAGATGGGGGCCGGCCTTTGTCGATTACCTTTTCATCGCAATGATGCAGAGCGCGACCTTCGGCCCGACCGATGCGCCGATTCTCGCGCGCTGGGCCAAGGTCGTCACGATGGTGCAGGTGCTCATCTCGCTCACCATCGTCGTGCTCCTCATCTCGCACGCGGTCGGCGCGCTCTAACTTATCGGGCTTTGTTCGTTAGGCGGTTGTGTTCTGCGGGGAAAGGGTCATTTTCCGGCATGAGCGAGCACGTTTACAAGAAGCTGGAGCTGGTTGGTTCGTCGAAGCAGAGCATCGAAGACGCGGTCCAGAACGCCGTCACGCGGGCGAGCCAGACCGTGCGCAACATGCGCTGGTTCGAAGTCGTCGAAACCCGTGGCTACCTCGTCGACAACCAGATCGACCATTGGCAGGTGACGGTGAAGATCGGCTTCACTCTCGACGAGTAACCGCACTGCGGCCGCCCGCGCGTCCGCCCCACCCAGACCCACGGCTCTTGTCCCTTCCCTCTCAGAATTGTCGCCGTGATTACGTCTTCGAGGAGGCGGCCCGCGCCATTCTGCCTGCCAGACTGCCTACGCCGTCGATCTGCCGCGATCCGGCAAGAGATCGGCGAAGAATCGCCCTTCGCGGGCCACGATCTGGCCGACCTTTAACGGAATCGGCCGTTCGAAGATTGGCCCGTCGCAGACGAAAGTGTGGAATTCTCCATTTTCTCCGCACGGGTCGGCCGCCAGCGGCAGCGCCTTCACCAGCGTCTCATCGTAGAGTCGACCCACATAGTCCGCCCCGAGCATTTCGGTGACGCAGGAGAGATAGAGTTTGAAACCCAGGGCGATCACGGTATGGGCGAGCTCCGTGGTGTTCTTGCCCCAGATCGGAAAAAGCGCGCGCATGCCGACTTCGGCCAGGTTCGCTTCGCGCCACTCGCGCAGGTCCCGCAAAAATAAGTCGCCGTAGGCGATCGTCCTGACACCGCGAGCGCGACAGCCTGCCAGGGCGTCGGCCATTACCTCATTGTAAGTCTGGTTGGAGCAACCTCCGGAATCTGCGGAGGGAAGATAGATCTTTTCAATCGGGAGACCGGTGGCCCTGGCTTGTTCGTCGAGGAGAGATTCGCGGACGCCGTGATGACTGATCCGGCGGAAGTCCTCGGAAACTGTGGTGAGAAGACCTATCACTTCATAGTCGGCCGCTTCTGAGAGGATATGCAACGCCATCGCGCTGTCTTTCCCCCCACTCCAGGATAATATGACGGGCTCTTTCACGGCCCGGAGACACCGAAAGAAACCGCCTCTTCGAGCTTGATCCAGCCGGAGCCGCGGTGGCCGAAAGTGAAAAGACCGGGATGAAGAATTTCGGCGACGATCTCGGCCGATTCGACCAGGCGCGGACCGGGCCGATTAAAGAAATGGTGACCATCGATGAGATAGACTCGACCGGTCTGAACGGCTCGGAGATTATTCCAATCCGCGGTCTCGGTCAGGCAATGAAGATCCTGGATGGTGTGCGCGATCTTAAAGCCGCAGGGGAGAAGAAGGATGACTTCGGGATCGGCTTCCAGCAGAGTGTTCCATTCCAGCCAGGGTGAGTGTTCCCCCGGCGTCGCGAAAAGACTCTTTCCGCCCGCAATCTCGATTAACTCGGGCATCCAGTTTCCTCCCGCCATCAGTGGGCTCAGCCATTCGATGGCGGCGACACTCGGCCGCGAAGTGATCCCAGCCGCCTGCTTTCGAATGGCGGCGAGACGACCTTGCAGAGATTGTATGACCACCTCAGCCTTTGACGCGACCTTCAAGGCTCGACCCACCCGGCGGATATCGTTCCACACATCGTCCAGGTCGTTCGGTTCCAGCGAAAGGATGGTCGGCTGCTTTCCGACCCAGGTGCGGAGAGCTTCATCCAGGTCACGCGGGGTGACCGCACACACCGCACACTGCGTTTGGGTCAGGATGAAATCGGGCTGTAACTCGCGAAGGCGCTGTACGTCCACCCGGTAAACCGAGAGACCTTCCGCCACGATCTCTTTCACTCGCTCGTCAATCTCATACGAAGTGCCATCCACCGGCACTTTCGTAGAACTGCAGATCGGCAGCTTCGCCACACCGCCCGGAAAATCGCATTCGTGCGAGCGGCCAATGAGATTGGACTCGAAGCCCAGCGCCGCCACGATTTCGGTGGCGCTGGGCAGAAGCGAAACGATCCGCGGTTGAATCATGCCAGCTTCCTCAATTCGCGCCGGGCGATGATCCTCCGGTAGAATGAGGCCGAGAGTCATGTGTAGCTCATTTGAAGTTATCCTTTGCGTAGGTGTTATTGGCAGCCTGCGTCGTGCTGGCCCCGGGCAGCTTGGCCTGGAAGTTCACGCGCAGACCGGCATAGACCCCGAACCGGGGGTGCTCAAAGCCGGTGGGGTCCTGATAGTGTTCGTCAAATAAGTTTGTCGCCCGGGCAAAGACGGTCAGGTATTTCGTCGCTTCGTATTCCGCCGCGAGGTTCGCGACAAAGTAGGAATCGGTATCAAAACGGGGAATGGAGAAACTGCGGTTCCCGTCCACCTGCGATCCGACATACACCGCGGTCGTCGAGAGTGAGAGCCTGGGAAACGGGCGCCAGTTCGCGCTCAGGCTGGCCCGATGTCTCGGCCGCCGGAGCAGCTCCAACCCGGTGTCATCGTCGGTGGCTTCCGTATAAGTGTAATCGCCGCGGATCTCGAAATGATCGGTGAGAGAGTAGGAGATAAATGCTTCCACCCCCTCGGTCGTCGCGTGCCCGACATTGATTAAAGTGGTAAAGGTGGCGTTATTCGAAATAAGGTTGGTGATGTCGTTATGGAAGTAGGTCGCCCCAAAGCGCACATGGTCATCGAACAATGGCTGCTCGAAGCCGAGATCGTAGCCTTCGCTTTCCTCTGGCTGCAGATTAGGATTGGCGAAGAAACCGAACGCCGGGAAGCTCACGAAGAGGTCGGTCAAGGTAGGCGCCTTGAAACCAGTTCCATAAGTGCCCTTTAGCTTCGTCCCGAGCGTCGGAATGATATAGACTGGCGCGATGCGCCAGGTTGTCTTCCCGCCGAAGCGCTCATTGGCATCGTAGCGGACACTGCCCGTGGCAAAGAGTTGCGGAACGATCTCCGTCTGGAGTTCACCGAAGCCGGCCGCGTTGCCATTCTCGACCGAGATCGGGCTATCGATCAGGCGATCGTTTTGGTCTTCGGCCCCCAGGAGCAGCGTGTAGTTCTTTGCCAGCGCGATCGTTCCGAGCCAGTTGAACTTCACCCGCTCGCCGCGACTCAGGTTGGGCGGTGGGACGCCGAAGCCGGTGTCCGGCTCCTGTGTCTCCGTATCGTAGTAGGTGTAGGCGAACCCCGCGCTATTCTTAAAGGCCCCATCGAAAAGCGAGAGGTGCGCTTCGCCGCGGGCGAAGATCTGGTCGGCGTCCTGCGTGCTCTGCTCGGCCGCCGGCACGCTGGGATAGACCGAGAAGTCATCGCCCGTAAAGGCAAGGTCGGCGTTGGTGTAACGGACGACACCACCGATCCCGAAATTATCCGTGAAGTCATAGCCGAGCTTCGTGGAGAAGGTCGTATTCTCATAGCTATCGTTGTTCCGCTTGCGGCCCGGCGGTAACAGGTCGAGCGGAGTCACCGGAGTGCTATCCGCGACGAAATGCTGGATATTAGCCGAATAACTAAAGCCGCCGACCGAGCCGCTGACACTGCCCGCCTGATTGAAGGTCTCGAACGACCCCCCTTCCAGCGTCCCGGTAAAAACAGGTGGTCCTTCGCCTTTCTTGGTCTCCAGATTGATCACGCCCCCGATGGCATCCGATCCGTAGAGACTGCTCTGCGGGCCGCGCAACACTTCCACCCGCGCCAGGTCCGAGGTCAGGACCTGCCCGAAATCAAAGGAGCCATTGCCGGTCGGATTGTTCACCTCGATGCCATCGATGATCACCTTG
This sequence comes from uncultured Verrucomicrobiae bacterium, assembly GCA_963831805.1. Taxonomy (GTDB): domain Bacteria; phylum Verrucomicrobiota; class Verrucomicrobiia; order Chthoniobacterales; family UBA10450; genus Palsa-1392. Next base: position 152,186 of record CAWHRN010000008.1, read on the forward strand.
GTTTGATTGGAATTAGTGCCGCGCATAAAGACGGAGGTCTGTGCGCCCGGACCGCCGGCCTGCACGATGTTCAGGCCGGGGACGGTCTGGAGCGCGTCGGGCAGAGTGCGTTGCTGGTTCCGGGCGATGTCGTCATCCGTAATGACAGTGACGGAACTTGCGACCTGATCGGCCGGGGTGTCGATGCGCGTCGCGCTCACCACGATCTCCTCGGCATCGCCGGGCATCGGAGTTGGCGTCGGCGTTGGGGTCGACTGGGCGCGTGCAACGAGTGAAGCGCTGCACAAAGCTGCGATAACTAACCATGAACCACAGGGGCTCTTCCACATAACAAGGATCCTCCATTTGTTGAGAGGCGGACTTGTCGCGGGAGCGGATCGGTCCACAGCTCTCATTCTTCTTTTTTGCGAAGAAGTTTTGTCGAGCCGCGGCGGTAGAAGTTCGGCGGCCAGAGACCGCCGCTACGAATCGCGGCACGAATGAGGTGGAGCGGGCAAATATTCTGGCTCCTGGCTTATGGCGCGGCGGTCTCGCGACCACCACGCACACCTTCTTCCCGCCTTCACCGCCGGCTTGCACCGCGCGATTGGCTCATGGGGAAGTTGTATCCAGTTACAGCAGCGCTACTGCTCCCGATTCCAACGGGATTTCTTGCGCCGCACCACGAAGTCAAACTCGCAAAGAACTGGCCGATGATTAGACGGACGGCTCCGCGGGGCAAGCAATAATATTTCAACACCGGCGAGCGCGCCGGTCGCCGCCGGGGCCGCCCTCACTGCGCCTTCCCGGCCGCGCAGGACGCGCAAATGCAGCGACTCGCCGAACCCGCTGCGATTCGCGCCAGTATCTCAGGGTTGATCCTGACTGACCCGCACCAGCAATTCCCGGCGCTCTCTCCACCGCCCGCCAGCGCGCACTCGTTCGGCTGACCGCAGAGCGGGCAGATTCCACCCGGCGTGAGAGAGTAAGGACAGTTACGGCAACCGAGGCGACAACAACTCCCGCGGCGCAGGAGAAATTCACGGCTCAACGCCCCATCCGGATCAAAATCCTCCGGGCGGGGAAAGAAGGCTTGCTCGGAGCGGTTCGACATTCTCGCGGAGCGATCGATACGCCCGAAAACCCCGGCCCGCAAAATCCCCGGGAAACGGAGGCGCTGAGAACGTTGCCACTTCGGCCGGCCCCCCGCACTCTACCTCGACCGCTAACTCTAAATCTACCTCTTCCGCTTCATCTCAATCCCGAACTCCCAACGCCGAGAGGCGCGCTTCACCTCGACGTTCTCATTTCCCTGCTCCGTTTTCCCCAGAGCGAGGACGAAAGACGAGGAAACCGCGCCATCGGCGGCTCGCCAGACCGTCGCTCCCGAAGGCGGCCGTGTGAACGCCAGACTCCACGCGGGCGGCCGCGCGACAGGAACGCCCGCGAAGAACCAGGAGGAAGAGCGAGCGAAAGAGTCCCGTCTGGCCCGTGGAAAACTCGGGAAAAGCCGGCAAAACCTCCGGAACATTCGGCGAAACATCGGAAACATTCGCCAACACTTCCGGCAAAGTCGCCGAAACATTGGGAACTTTCGCCAACACTTCCGGCCAAGTCGCCGAAACATTGGGAACTTTCCCCGGCACTTCCGCCAAAGTCGCCGAAACATCAGAAACTTTCCCCGGCACTTCCGACAAAGTCGGCGAAACATCAGGGAACTTTCCGTCAGCACTTCCGACAGTCTCGCCGAAACACAGGAACTTTCGCCAGCACTTCCGCCAAAGTCGGCGAACATCGGGAACTTTCCCGGCACTTCCGACAGTGTCGGCGGCATCTCGGGAAGTTTTGCCGGCATTTCCGCTAAAGTCGCCGGCACATCGGAAGGTCTCGCGAGAACATCAGGAAGTGCCGCACAAAGTCTCGGACCTTTCGCCGCCACCGCGGACGGTTTTGCCGGGAGTTCCGCCGGTTTCCCGCCGCCTCAGCAACCCTCGCCGCCTCTTCGCGCTTTACCGGGCATATTGAGAACAGATCCGCTCCGGTGTCCGCAACTCCCCTTTCCTCGTGCCCAAAGACTCCGTTTTGGGCGCGCCCATGTCCCGGCAACTCCCGTTGCCCGCCCCGCGCCGCGGCGGCGACGAACCGACTCGCGCAACAGAGTAGCCGGCGCAGGTGCGTTCCCAAAGAGACTTTGGGAACGAGGCGAATGAGACGGAAATACGGCCGACCCGGAACGGGAAATTTAGGCTTGGCCCGTTCGCCCTCCTCCGGCAGACTCGTCTCCATGCCTTCGCTTTTCCCCCGGCTTTGCCCCGCGGCCATCCGAAATAGGCGAAACTCCGTTTCGGCTATTACCTGTTAGGCGTAAAGCGGCAGTGTCCCGACCAACTGGCGTTCTTCAAGACATCTCGCGATCAACTCAAGGGGAACACGCGCTCGTGTCGCATCTTGAATTCGCCCATCGCTTATTCTCGCCGACGAACGCGAAAAACATGCTGCAATGCGAGATGCACATCCGTGACGCTCAAAAGGCATTGATAGCTTTTCGCCAGGCAAACGCGGATTCCTTTTCGGACAGAGGTGGCAGTATATCGCATCGCTTACGGAGCAGCTTCAGCTTGGGCTTCGTGTAGGCGGCTTCACGCAACTCGAAAGTGATATTCAGCACATAGCCGAGTACGTAAATCGCGGCTCGGCGAGCGCGGGATTCCGAACGAGCCACTATTTTAGCCAATGCCACGCGAAACGCCTAACCATGCGATGGAGCTGACTGCGAGCCGGCGTACGACCAAGCTTTACATGACTCGAATTCCTTCACCCGCTGCGAGGCGCGCTCTCGCTCGCAGCAGCTCATCTTGTTCTCGTTAGGCGCTTCGCACACCTTATGCCGAAACCCACAAAACAACCGCAACCAATAACCTCGCCGAAAAAGCGCACTTACATCAGTCAGGCTGAGGTTCCCAAACACTCGCTGGAGGAATCTATTGCTGTTGTGCGAGCGCTCCACGGAAAACTTCAACGGCGAGACGGCACCGCACGAGCTTGCAAACGCCATGAGTATTTCTCCGACAAGTTCGGCATGGCAGTCACTCACAGGAGCAGCCGTGGCATACGGCCTCACCGAAGGCGGCTACAACGCAACGACCATTTCTCTCACGCCTCTTGGATCTCGCATTGTTGCACCCGAGGACGAAGGCGACGACGGAAATGCAATTCGAGAGGCGGCTTTGCTGCCACGAATCTTCAAGCAATTCTTCCAAAAGTATGACAGAGGCAAGTTCCCCCAAGAAACTATCGGCATTAATGTCTTGGCATCTATGGGCGCGCCGCGTGATCGCGCCAAGCCGGTTTATGAGATGGCACGTGCAACCGGCCTGCTTGCCGGCTTCATCACAAACACCAAGACGGGGCTTTACGTTGCCCTAAAGGGAGGCACCACTCCCGCGCGCGCGACGAATAATAGGCGGGCCGGAAGAGCCGCCAGCGGAAGAGGCAGAGGCTTCGCCTCCGCCAACACCGGCGACTTCGCTGCTCGCCGAGAAGACCAACAACAAGGTCTTTATTACGCACGGAAAGAACCGATCGATTGTCGAACAATTAAAAGAAATTCTAAAGTTCGGGAAATTCGAGCCAGTGGTTGCCGTCGAGCACGAGACACCATCTAAGCCCGTTCCAGAGAAGGTGCTTGAGGATATGCGGTCTTGCTTCGCCTCTGTTATCCACGTCGAGTCGGAACAGGAACTCATGACACCAGATGGCGAGAAACTCCAGCGAATCAACGAAAACGTTTTAATCGAGATTGGGGCGTCTTTAGCTCTATACGGCCGGAACTTCGTCCTCCTCGTCAAAAAAGGGATACATCTGCCGTCGAATCTACAGGGGCTTTACTGCTGCTTCTACGACGGAGACAAACTCGACTATGAAGCTACGATGAAGCTGCTCAAAGCCTTTAATGAATTCCAATAAAGCGCCTAACCAAGCGATGCAGCCAACCGCTGGCCGGCGTACGGCCAGGCTTTCCATGACTCCAGCCTCTTTCCCGCCGCCATGCGCGCTCTCGCCAGCGGTGGCTGATCTTGTTCTCGTTAGGTGACAGACCACGCGATATGTATGGCGTTCCCGTAGACCTCCCGCTTGAGCAATACGTCGGCGACGAATGCTCTCAGGTCGGCGTCGGTCGTTTCCAGCTTCAGTTTCGCTTCGGACGTGCGCCCGTCATCTCGGTCGAAGGCAGGTGGGAGTTGCGGGACTCGTCAGGTAGCATCATCGACCAGTCGGCGGAACCAGGCACCCGCGATGCATTTCGCGTCCACAAGATCATGACCGGCCAGTCACACGCTATGTGATCGACGCGCCACGATCATTCACGCTATTCTTCGAGGGCGACTACGCGCTTACCATTTACGATGATTCACCACAGTATGAGTCGTTCCAGCTTGGCGGTTACATTGTCTGAGCTGCACGAATGTCACCTAACCATGCGATGGAGCGAACGGCGGACCGCTGTGCACCCTCCAGATTTGAGATGACTTCCACACTTCCACTCCGCGCGACGCGCGCTCTCGTCCGCCGTCGCTCATCTTGTTCTCGTTAGACCTAAACGCCACGCCCGTCTCGAATGTTCACCGATAAGAAATGCGTTATTCACCCGACGCACAGTGCGCTAAGTTTCTGCCACTCCTGCAAAGGCTTTCTGCAGGGTCCTGCTTGGTCGAGGCGGGTGACTACTACTTTTGCCGTAGTGCGAATTGCGTCGCAGCAGGTCGAACAGGAGGCCAGCCGTAAACGGTCGGCGGTCCGAGCCGCATACGCCCAGCACTTCTGCGACACGTGCATTGACGCGACCACTGACATTTCAGGTGGTAAGCTCTTCGTCACCATGAACGGCTTTGGTGCGAGGCTCCTCGGTCGCAGGAATCCGTGCTCTCGCTGTAGCTCAGTCGAGGCTACTGCATGGTTGTGTGTCTTTTTTCCTGCCCATTTTTCCTCTCGCCCGGTATCGCGTCGTCTGGCTTGGTGGAGATTCACTCGTAACTCGTGGCTTAAAACGCGTGTGAGGACACCACAAGGTCTAACCAAACGATGGAGCCAACGCACTAGGCCGACGTGCAGCCTAAGCTTTTCCATGACTCGAACCTCGCATCCAGGTGCCGCGCGCGCACTCCCGTGGTGGTTCAGCTTGTGCTCGTTAGGCCTCGCGATGACGTCGATCCTCTTATGTCCTGCGTTGTGATGCTGTATCGTCGCACGGGACGCCGAGCTGACCGGCAATATCTGGACCGGGCTTTCCGGTGGATGCTACCACTCAGGAGGAGCGAGAGCGCATCATGGCAGCAGTGTCCGAACAGGGCGGCAACGTACTCGTCCTGGCGGTAGCGGAGAGCAGCGGATCGCCACTGGTCGTTCTTGCCTCCGACGGCTCCTCATTGGACTACCGCTCCCCATTCGGCATGGCGCGTACGCGCTCGACTGGCGCCATTTAGCGGCGCAGCCATATTGCAGTGGCTGGACACTGAGGCGACCAACTGATGGAGCGCGGCGTGTTCCGAAGGCCTAACCAGGCGATGGAGCCAACCACTGGCCGGCGTACGCCCAAGTTTTCCATGACTCCAACCTCACATCCCGCGGCCACGCGCGCTTTGATCAGTTCGCTCTGCTCACTTCCCCTTCGGGCTGGCGTCTATGTCACGGCTTGGCAGTCCGTTCCATTCGCCAGTGCTGGCTCATCTCATTCTCGTTAGGCCGTGAAGCGCGCCGCAATCCCTCGCTACGTCCGGCTACTTTCGAGGCTAGTGAGGCCATTCCCGGATTTCGACTTCGGCTTCATCAAACCGGTTCGCCGTCAGGCCGTCGCGCTCCTGCAACTCGGCGCAAAAGCGCGGGTGCTTGATGCGGGGTGCGGATCGGGCGGAAGCTTTCCCTACCTTATCGAGGCGGTCGGTCCTGGCGGGAAAGTTGTCGGCATCGAACTCAGCCCAGACTCGGCCGCCCACGCTCGGCGGCGAGCAGAGAAGAATGGCTGGCAGAATGTCGAGCTGCTGGTCGCGGCGGCTGAAAACGCTGAACTGACCGACACCTATGACGGCTTGCTGATGTTCGCCGCGCCGGATGTTTACGCCTCGGAAGCTTCGCTCGATGCTCTTCTTCCTCATCTTCGAGAAGGCGCGCGCGTGGTGCTCTTCGGCGGCAAGCACTCCGGGCGCCGTTTCGGCTGGCTCCTCAATGGCATTCTTCATTTTGCACTTACGAAGCTCTCTCTACCCACGACTCCCGGGCTTGAACTTGAGCCCTGGGGTTATCTGGCCCAGCGCACCTGCGATCTCCAGGTGGAGGAGTATTTTCATGGCTGGATGTTCCTCGCCTGCTCTACAATCAAACCCACGCCTAACCAGGCGATGGAGCGAACGACGGACCGTCGTAACGCTCCACTTTTGAGATGACTTTCACCCCTCCATTGATTCTCTCGCGCGACTCGTTCAGCCTTCGGCCTGAGGTCTATGTCACGGCTTGCCAGTCCGTTCCATTCCGAGCGACGCGCGCCCTCGTCCGCCGTCGCTCATCTTTGTCTCGTCAGGCAAATTGACGACTGTGATACGACTATGATGACTCGCCTTATTCCCAAGGTGTTTTTTAATCGAATGAGTGAAGGCTTGGATCTCTTCGTGGGATGCTTGGGATTCGAAGTGCTCTATCAGGATGAAGATCTCGCGGTCGTCGCCAGAGATGAGGCGAAGGCATACGTCGTCGAGAGCCCGGAATTTGCGGCGAAGGATCGGCCTGAGATTGCGATTGAGACTGACTCGATTGAAGCGCTCTACGCAGAAATTGCGACGAAGCGTCCGGAGATGCTGCATCCCAATGCAAAGACCGTGGAAAAAAAGCCGTGGGGCGCCCAGGAATTTGCCGTCCGCGACAGAACCGGTGTCTGCGTTATTTTTCGTCAATGGTAACCGTGCCTAACCATGCGCTGCAGCGAACAGGCTCCGCCTGTCGCTGAGCCTGGGGTCGTTAGATGCTTATATTTAGCCCACACAGAGCAGAGGACGTCACATGAAAATACTAGCCTGGCTTTTAGTCGCGGTCGTCGCGAGTAGTTCCACTTTAAGCACGGTGGCTCAAGCAGGCGATCGGCATGAGAGCGCTTCAGCAACTGCCGATTTGAATTGGTCGGAGTTAATCGCAAGCATGGAGAAGATGCATATGGCGATGGGCGCAATTCAACGATCCGGTAACAACGATGTCGATTTTGTGAGATTGATGCTGCCACATCATCAGGCGGCGCTCGATATGGCGAAGACGCAGTTGCTCTACGGGAAGGATCCGCAGATGCGCAGGCTCGCGCAGGAAATTATCACCGACCAGGAATCAGAGATCGAGTTGATGCAGCGTTGGTTAAGGCAGCAGCAGCAGCGGACTCAGGTGGAGGCAAAGCCAAAGGCTGCTGCAAAGAGTAACTAGAAATGAAGATCATTATTGGGCTGTTATCCTTCGGTTTGCTATCCGGCGCGATGGCGCAACAAGCGCCTTGGGCGCGAAAAGATATTCCCGTCACGGCGCACGACCGGGTTTACGTCGCGGATCAAACTTCGAACACCGTTTCGGTGATCAATCCCGCCGAGAACAAATTGCTCGGCGTAATCAAACTGGGCGATCCAGTTCCGGGTGCGCTGAGCGCGCTCTACAAAGGGCAACTTCTGGTTCACGGTCTCGGATTTTCACCCGATGGCAAAACGCTGGCGGTAGTTTCGATCGGGTCGAATTCGGTCACGTTGATCGACACGGCGGCGAACAAAGTGAGAGGCACGATTTATCTCGGCCGCTCACCGCATGAAGCGTTCTTCACTCCGAATGGCCGCGAGCTCTGGGTAACGGTGCGCGGCGAGAACTACGTATCGATCATCGATCCCGCGCGGATGAAAGAGACGCGACGCATCGAAGTGGCCAACGGTCCGGGCATGACCATGTTCGATCCCGACGGGAAGTATGCGTTTGTGTGTTCCAGTTTCACTCCGGAACTGGCGGTCATCGATGTCGCATCTCATAAAGTGATCAAGCGTTTGCCGCAGGTGAGTCCGTTCTCTCCTAACATCGCAGTTACTCCCGAGAACGACGAGGTATGGATCACGCTGAAAGATGCAGGCAAGGTGCAAGTGTTCGCCGCCAAGCCCCCATTTGCGCAGAAGGCGGTCTTAGAGACGGGGCCGATCACCAATCATGTGAACTTCGTGAACAATCGTAACGGCAAGTTCGCCTATGTCACAATCGGAGGAGCGAACCAGGTGAAAGTATTCCGGCGAGGTGAAAAGCCGGAGTTAGTAGCTACGATCCCGGTAGGCGATCTTCCGCATGGGATTTGGCCGTCGGGCGATGGTTCGCGAGTCTATGTCGCGCTGGAGAACGGCGAACACTGCGTCGCGATCGATACGCTGACTAACAAAGTGCTCGCCACTATTCCCATCGGGCAGACCTCACAGGCGTTGGTCTATGTGCCGAATGCCGTCCCCAGCGGCGCGGGCTCGGAGAATCTTGTTCCTCTTGGCCTCGCTGCGAATACGGCGAGGCTACACCTGCAGTCCGTAGGCGGCGCGTTCCCAGACGCTGAAGGCTCGGCTGCAGTTAACTCGTTAGGTTTACTGGATCTGGTTCAGGTAACCGCCGCAGGGCTGGCTCCCCAGAGCCAGTATCAGGTTTACCTGGCGGAATCGAGTGAGCCACCGTTTGGGAAACTGGAGCCGCTTGCGATTCTGAAGACGAACCCCGATGGAGCGGGCAACACCCAGGCGATCGGACCGTTGAAGGCGCTGGTGAGAGATGATTCGACTTCTCCTTCGTCCCGGCGTTTTCTCATCATAACCGACCTCAAGGATTCCGCCCAGGTCGCGCTACGCCAAAGCAAGACAAACAGTCCTGAACATTAGAGCAGCCGTGATACGAAGCTACTTCAACATCTAACCAGGCGATGGAGCGAAGGGCGGACCGTCGTACGCTCCCACTTTTGAGATGACTTTCACCCCTCCATTGATTCACTCGCGCGACTCGTTCAGCCTTCGGCCTGAGGTCTATGTCACGGCTTGCCAGTCCGTTCCATTCCGAGCGACGCGCGCCCTCGTCCGCCGTCGCTCATCTTGTTCTCGTTAGGCGTCGCTCGCCGTCACCCATGAATTACGCGGAATTATCCGACCTGCTTTCGAGCGCGGATTCGCCGGTAGTGCTGCTTGAAGGCACGCGGGAGCTTCCTGCGGGCAGCGCGCTTTTTCTCACCACTCTTGCTGCCCATCTCGCACGGGCGTTTCCTCACGCTCGTTTCCGCACCGGCAACGCCAAAGGTTCCGATGAGGCTTTTGCGGCAGGCGTCGCCAGCGTGGACGCAACGCGGTTGGAATTTGTTCTTCCCTACGCCACGCACCGCAGCAAGCAGCGTCCAGTCGATTCGCTCGCCATAGCCATCGACGACATTTCTTCGGCGCGAGTCCAGGAGGTTGTAGATGCCACTCTTGAGGCTTCACCGCAGTATGAGCGCGTTGCCGTCAACTACCGCCAACGCAAGACACATCCCCGGCAGCGCGCCACTGCACAGTTGATTCTCCGCGACACGCTGAAGGTTACTGGCACCGTTGATATGCCTCCGCCAGTCGCTGGTATTTTCTACGTTCACGCCGCAGACCCAGACCGTGGCGGCACGGGTCACACGATGCGTGTCTGTCGCGCCCAAGGCGTGCCGGTCATCAATCAATTCCACTGGCTCGAATGGTCTTCTGCATTGGTCCGCAACGCCTAACCATGCGCTGCAGCGAACTGCTCCGACTGTCACGCTGGCTGCTTCCGGCCTCCGCCTTGCCGCCCCACGCAGCCAGCGCGCCAGCCTCCGCAGTCGCTGAGCTTGGGGTCGTTAGATGGCTTACATTTTCATTATGAAGGAGGCCAGTCTCGTTGCCTTGGCGGTAATAGTGCTCGTCTCTGCTTCGGCCATCTCCGCCCCCACTCCGCCGACGTCGCCCGCGCCACGCGCCAGCCACTCCACGACTGGCCATGGTCTGTTTCTGCTCGATATCGATTATCCAACGGGCCGGGTCACCAAGGTTCACATCCTCGAGAGTACGGGCGATCCCAAACTCGACGCGACCACCGTGGCCGAGTTCAGCCATTGGAGTTGTAAGCCTCGAACCTATCATCAGGTGAAGATTCCACTCACTTACAAGATCAAGGACAAAGGATAGCTCCCTGGTTCTCAACCCATCCCTTACTCCCATGCCACCAAAACCAATCCGTGAAGGATTCCATGCTCTTACTCCCTACCTGTTTGCGGAGGGGGCGGCGCAGTTGCTGGAGTTTCTCGCCGCCGCGTTCGGCGCGGAGGCGACTTTCCGCAAGGCGCGGCCGGATGGCTCGCTGATGCACGCCGAGCTGCGAATCGGGGATTCGATGCTGATGCTGGCCGAGCCGATGGAGGGATACGGGCCGATGCCTTCCTCCATCTATCTCTATGTGACTGACTCGGACGCGACCTATCACGCGGCGCTCGCGGCCGGCGGGGTGTCGGTGTTTCCGATCATGACTCTGCCCTCGGGTGAGCGCTACGGCGCGGTGAAGGATCCGTGCGGCAACATCTGGTGGATCGCGACGCACGTGGAGGATGTGTCGCCCGAGGAGGAGGAACGGCGCTGGCGGGAATTCAAGATGCCGTGAGGCGGCGGGCGGATTGGCAGGGGCCGGGTCTTGCGCTAGTGGAGCACCGGGGAGATGACGAACGATCCGCCACAACGGGAAGCCGCTGAGTTATCCGGGTCGGTGCTGCGGTGGTTGCTTGATTCCGACCCGGCGATCCGCTGGCGGGTGCTCAGGGATCTCGTCGGCGCGCCCGCGGGTGAGGTCGCGGCGGAGCGCGCGCGGGTGGCAACTGAGGGCGCGGGCGCGCAGTTGCTCGCTCTCCAGGAGGCCGACGGCCGGTGGGGCGGCGCGGCCTGGAACCGCGGGTGGAACTCGACCATGCATGTGTTGATGCTACTCCGGGAGCTGGGTCTAAATCCCGCGAGCGACGAGGCGCGGCGCGCGATCGGTCGCGTGCGCGAGGGCGTGACCTGGCAGGGTTGCGGTCCGCCGGAGTGCGACGGCAACCCTTTTTTCGCTGGTGAGCTCGAGCCTTGCATCAATGGGCAGGTGGCGGCGGTCGGCGCTTACTTCGGTGAGGACGTGCGGGGTATCGTCGAGCGGCTGCTCGCCGAGCAGCTAGGCGACGGTGGGTGGAATTGCGAGGCCGTCCACGGCTCGACGCACTCTTCTTTCAACACGACGATCTGTGTGCTCGAGGCGCTGCTCGAGCACGAGCAGGCCGGCGGAGCTTGCCCGGAGGTAACGGCAGCGCGGCTCCGCGGACAGGAGTATCTCCTCGCGCGCAGTCTCTTTCGCCGGCGTTCGACCGGCGAGGTGATCGAGCACGATCGTAAGGGTGGCGCGGCGTGGAGCAGCTTCGCCTTCCCGACCTGGTGGCACTACGACGTGCTGCGCGGGCTCGATTACCTGCGCCGCGCACGCGTGGTGCCCGATGAGCGCGTGGCGGAGGCGATCGACCTCGTCGCGTCGAAGCGCGGCGACGACGGTCGGTGGAAGCTCGAGACGCAACACGCGGGCGCGATGCCGGTCGAGCTGGATGAGGTCGAAGGCCAGCCGAGCCGGTGGATCACGCTGCGGGCTTTGCGCGTTTTGCGTTGGGCGGCGGGGAGTGAGTGAGCGCGTCTCGGGGTTAGTTCCTATTCTCGTTAGGCGGGCCCTGGGGGTCGCGGGTCAGGGACCCGCGCTAAAGCGAGTTCGGCTCACATCTTCATTCCGGCCATGTCGCTGCTCATGCCTTTCATCTCATGAGTGGGCTGCAGGAGTGAGGGACGAAGGCGAAGGAAGAACTGGAAGCCGTAGGGAATGCCATCGCCGTAGTAGCGTTTCAAGCCGTCAGGCATGTTGTTCAAGGTAAATTCCGCGCCCAAGCCGAGGTCGATCCCGCGACCGTGCACGAGGTCTCGGACATAGCCGACGCTATAACTGGCGACGGGGAAGATCCGATCTTCATCCGCCGCCGCGAGGACTAACTCGTGGCCCGGTTTCTCGACCCGCTCCCAACGCGCGTAGAAGGTGTTGCGGCCGCGCTGGTAGGAGGTCTCGAAGAGGAGCGCGTGGGTCGCGCGCGTGCCCGTGTTACGATCCTGTGCCCAGACGAAGGAGTTGGACCAGTTCGCGTCCTCGCCCAGCGGCTGGTTGTAGATCACGGAGGCGGTGGTGCGATGCTGGTTACTCTCCGGCTCGAGCTCTTCCGGGCTATGGAGATAGCCGTGGGAAACCTGGAGCGCGAGGTTGGGAGTCGGGTTATAGGAAAGGCGGCCGCTGTAGGAGTCGAAGCGCGGCTTATCGAAGTTATAGCGATCCTCGTTAGGTTCGCGGCCGGTGAAGATGCTGCCTTCCAGCTTCAGATTGCGCCAGACCGCGCCAAGAGTCGCGACCCCGAAGACGATATGCGATGAATCTTCCCAGTGGTGGCCGATCGGCGCATCGGGGTTATCCATCGCGCTCAGCCGATGCATGAAAGTGGGCGGCCCGAGCGCCGGCTCACCGGGATAGCCGAAGTAGAGATACCCGGAAAGATCGTGCGCGAACTTTTGCGAGTAAGTCGCGGAGAGCTCGGCGAAGAGATCGTGCGGATGCTGCCGATCGTGGAGCGGCTGGCCCTGCCAGGATTCGCCACTCTGGTAAAGGAGCGGGTAGCCGCGCCCGCCCTCCGTCAGCGGGTCGAGGCTCATCATCGCGCGGAGCCCGAGCTGGGCGTGCTCGCCTAACGGATGCGAGAACATCCCCATGAACCAGTTCGGCATGTCGATGCGGTCGTCGCCGCGCGGCGTGCTGACATTCGTATAACGCGGGAACGCACCGCCGTGGAGCATGAGCATGTCGTCGCCGAGCATGAACATTTTGCCGTAGATCGGCGTGGAATCGGGCACCCAGGCCGTGCCGGAACTCTCGCGACTCATCGGGTCCGCGAGATCGATCGAGGAGGACATGGTCATCTCCGCCATCTCGTCGTGATGACTCATGGCGAGAGAATGAGCTTCGTGAGCATCGGGCGCAGGCCCGGCGCTGACGCGGGCGAGCGCCGCGAAGAGGAGAAGAAAAGTGGTGAGTTTCATTGAAGTGAACGGAAAAGTGGAACGGTGGAAAATGGCGGTGAGCTGTCTCGAGCACGAGACAGGCGAGCGGCGACGACGGCTGGGAAAAGCCGTTAGCCTAACGACGGCGGAGCGTGCGCGCGCAGGCTCCGTTGCAGGACCGATTCCGCGAAGCTGGGGAGGAGCGGCGGCCCGGTGTCGCACGCGAGCAACACTGGCTCGCGCGGGCCCAAGTCATGAACAATCGCGCCGGGAAAGAGACTGCCGGTGGCGAGCAGTTGACCGTCTGGCGCGACGACTTTCACCACGGCGAAGGCCGCATGCGCCGGAATGACGTGGCAGCAAACGAGGCCGGTATCCTCTTTCGGCTGCGCCGGCTTCGAATGCATCGGGCAGCTCTCACTCGCGCCCGGTCGCGCCGCGAAAGCGGCGAGCGCGCAATGGTTCGTCGTCGCGAGCCACGAACAAATCATAACCGCGACGAAGAGTGCGCGGAGGAACGAGCGGTTGCGCATGACAGCAATTCCCATCGCCGCACTAGCCTGGAATTTCAAGCTGACGTATCCTGGACGGCTCGAGGATGATGAAACGCGTTTTCCTGTTCGCTCTCGCCGCCGCAGCGATCTTTTTCCTCGTCACCGGCGGGCCGCAAGGCCGCCGCCACGGGGAACGCAAGGAGCACGCGAGCGGGCGCAACTTTTCCGCGCAGACAGAAGTGCGCGCCAAAGCGAGCCGATCGGCGGTCGCGCCGGGTTGGGAATCGGAGCGCGCCTGGAGCGGGAGCGACGATTGGGAACCGTTCGTCGCCGCGGATCGCTCGGGGCCGTTCGTCTATCAAATGACGACGCGTTTCTCCGACAACGTGTCGGGCATTTTCATCCGGCGCTCGAGTGACGGCGGCGTGACCTGGGAGGCCGATCGGCTCGTCGCGCCGGTGACGAAATGGCAGGCCGACCCGCAGGTGCAGGTGGCCGCTGACGGCACGGTCTTCGTCGTCTGGCTCGATGGCCCGGACTGGACGAGCCGCCTGACGAAATCAACCGACCACGGCGTGACCTGGTCGGAGCCGATCGCGGTCGCGCCATCGCTGCGCTGGACCGATCACCCGTGGCTCGTGGTTTCGCCCGATGGGCGCGATGTCTACATCGGACTGAACGAGGACGACAGTAACTTCGTCGCCTCGCACGACGGCGGGGAGACTTTCAGCGCGCCGATCCGGACGAGCCACACGCCGGGACATTGGTGGAACGCGAACGGCGCCGCGATCGCGCCCGACGGGAGCGTTTACTTTGTGGTGATCAATTACCTCCTGAACTATCGCGGTCCGGCGGAGATCAATGTCCTCAGCTCGCACGATCGCGGGGCGAGCTGGCAGGCGCAGGTGATCGCCGTCTCGCAGCCGCCTCCCGGCTGCAACACCGCGGACGGCTGCGAGTACGGCTTCCTCTCCTCGACCGCCAGCCTAACGATCGACGCGAGCGGGAAAATCCTCGTCGCCTACAACGGCGGCGATGTGCGAAAGGCGCCACAGCAAATCTGGGTGACGACTTCGACCGACGGCGTGACCTGGACACCGCAGCAGCAGATTTCGCAGCCGAATCCAAACGCGAGCAACGGCTTCCCCGCGGTCGCCGCGGGACCGGGCGCGGGCGATTTCCGCGTCGTCTGGGCAGGAAACAAAAACGGCGATCCGCGCGGCTGGAACGCGTTTTTCCGGCGCAGTGTCGATGGCGGAACGACCTGGGGCGCGACGGCTCAGCTTTCCGACCTAACGAGTGGCGCGCCTTACAAGAATCGCGCGGGCTTTGTTTTCCCCTACGGCGATTACCTCGGGCTCTCGGTCGACGGAACGGGGAATAATCACGTGATCTGGGGCGAAGGGATGAGCTACAACGGCCCGGGCGGTTCCTGGTATACGCGCGGAAATTCGGCCGCGCCCTAACGGCGACTGGTGCCGGCGGGGAAATTCTGTTAGGTAGCGTTTTATGCCCGCCGCCGAGTTCCAGCACACCCTCGCCAAAGCCGCCTCGCTCAGTGGCGTTTCTCTGCACAACGGCGCGAAAGTGTCGCTGAAGATTCAGCCCGCGCCGGCGAATTCCGGAATCAAGTTTAAGCGCAAAGACCTGCAGGACGAGCCGACGATCGACGCCACGATCGCGAACGTGAAAACGGTCGAGCGCGCGACCACGATCGGCGAAGGCTCGATGCGCGTGCACACGGTCGAGCACGTCCTTTCGGCGCTCTCCGCGCTCGGAGTCGACAACGCGGTCGTGGAGATGGACGCGAACGAGCCGCCGATAGGCGACGGGAGCGCCCTGCCTTATGTCGAGGCGATCAGGAAAGCCGGCATCACGCCGCAGGAAGCGCCGCGCCTGTTCTTCCATGTGCGCGAGCCGCTCGCGGTGGAAACGAAGAGCGGCTCGCTCCTGGTGATTTTGCCGGACGAAGCATTTCGCATCTCCTGCACGCAGGCCGGTCCGGAAGGGCGCTTCACCCAATTCATGACCACGACAATCACGCCCGCGATCTACGAGCGCGAGATCGCGCCGGCGCGGACATTTGTTTACTACGAAGACGTCGAGGCCCTGATGGAGAAGAATCTGATCAAGGGCGGGAGCCTGGAGAATGCCATCGTCGTTAGGGGCGATTCCGTCCTGAGCAAGGAGCCGCTGCGCTTTCCGGACGAATTCGTTAGGCACAAAATCCTCGACATCATCGGCGACCTCGCGCTGGTCGGGCGCGCGATTCGCGGCCACGTCATCGCGGTGAAACCGGGCCACGGCGCGAACACCGAGCTCGCGCGCGCCATCGCGAAAGTGCAGGCGGACGCGAGCGCGGTGCTGCCGAAGCGCAATTTCCCGCCGGGCGAAGGCGGCCTCGATATCAACGCGGTGATGGACATTCTGCCGCATCGTTACCCCTTCCTGATGGTCGATCGCATTCTCTCCTTCGAGGGCGAAACGAAATGCATCGGGATCAAATCGGTCACGATCAACGAACCATTTTTCCAGGGACATTTCCCGGGTCATCCGGTGATGCCGGGCGTGCTCCAGGTCGAGGCGATGGCGCAGGTGGCGAGCGTTTTGATGATGCGGATCAGCAAAAGCGCGAGCCGGGTCGGCTATTTCATGAGCGCGGACGCAGTGAAGTTTCGCAAGCCGGTTTTCCCGGGCGATACGCTTTACATTCACGCCGAGCTGACCAAGTCGCGCGGCAATCGCCTCGCGAAGGCGAGCTGCAAATGTGTGGTGAACGACGCCGTCGTTTCCGAAGGCGAGCTGATGTTCACCTTTCTCGATAAGTGAGCGGCCTAACGATTCACCCGAGCGCGATCGTCGATCCGTCGGCGCAACTGGGCGCGGGCACGGTGGTCGGTCCGTATTGCGTTATTGGTCCTCAAGTATCGTTAGGCGAGAATTGCTGGCTGCAGAATCACGTCACCCTCGCCGGCCCGATGAGCGCCGGGCGCGGCAATCGGTTTTTCGCCTATTGCTCGATCGGACAGCAAACGCAGGACCTGAAATACCAGGGCGAACCGACGTATCTTGAGATCGGCGACGAGAACTGCTTCCGCGAATTCACCACGATCAATCGCAGCACCACCGCGACCGGCAAAACCCGGGTCGGGAACCGCGGAAATTTTCTCGCCTACTCGCACGTCGGGCATGATTGCACGGTCGGCGACGCGGTGGTCTTCTCGAATAACGGGACGCTCGCCGGTCATGTGCAGGTCGGCGATCACGCGGTCATCGGCGGGCTCACGGCGGTGCATCAATTTTGCCACATCGGGCAATTCGCGATCACCGGCGGTTGCTCGAAAATCGTTCAGGACGTGCCGCCGTTCATGATCGCCGACGGCAACCCCGCGGAAGTGCGCGGGATCAACCAAATCGGGCTGGAGCGCGCGGGTTTTTCGCCGGAGAAAATCAAGCCGATCAAGGAAGCGTTCCGGCTGATCTACCGCGCGAAGCTGAACACGCGGCAGGCGCTCGACGCGGTCCGCGGGAAGCTCGCAGAGAGCGACGAAGTGCAGGCGATCCTCCGTTTCGTGGAGACGAGCGAGCGCGGGATTATTCGTTAGGCTACTTTGCCTAACGACGGCTGGGCGGTCAGAAGCGGCGGCTCTTCCGAGACCGGAACGCCGTTGAACTTCCGGTAAAGAAATTTCGCCACCGGCGATTTGAGCTTCGCCCGGGCGCTGGCGCGGGTCAGCCCCGCTTCGCGCAGTTGCCGCAAGGACTCGCCGAGAAGCGCGGTCCCGAGACCGCGGTTGCGGTATTCCATCAGCACACACGGGCCGGGCGCGAGGTGATTTTCCGCGAGGCTGTCGGGAATCAGGATGGTCGCGCCGATGATGCGCAGGCCGTGGCGCAGAGTGAGACATTGGCCGCGCCCGGTTTCGGCCGCGAAGGCGCGCTCGAGCCAGCCGTCGAGCATGCCGTTAACCTCGTGGATGGCGTCGCCCCATGAGGTGTCGTGGGCAAAAGAGCGAGAGATGACCGCGCGGACATCGGCTTCGTTCGCCGCCGTCGCGGGGGTGAAATGATAATGCTTCGGCAGCGCGTCCCCGGGCACGGGCAGCTTCTCCAAATCCCAATTGAAACGAACCCAGCGAACGAGCTTCATGTCTAGCGAAGCGGAAATTACCATGTCCTTTCACGCTGCTGCAACCGACGTTTCAGAAAATCGCGGGGGCGGAGGAAAAGCCGTCAGCGTTTCCGCGACTGGCGGCCGGTTGCCGGTGGCCGCCGCCTAACGCCTAACGATCGGCTTGAGAGAGAGCGCGTAGCGGCGACCGCAGCGAGGCAGCCGGCGATTTCTTCCCGGCATACGGTTGCAATCGGAGCGCTCTCACCCCCCTGAAGAAGAATTACTCCTCGAATTCTTCCGGCGGTGGATTCTTGAGGAAGGGCCGGAATTTCTTCCGGTCGATGCACTTCTCGTAAGCCTCCTCCGGCGAGATGCGCAGGTGGCGCAGGTGCTCCATGATCGCGTCGTCGAGCGGCTGGTTGCCCTTCTTTTTGCCGACCTGGATCATGCCCGGGATCTGGTGCGTTTTGGCTTCGCGGACGAGGTTGGCGATCGCGACATCGACCACGAGAATCTCAAGCGCGGCGACGCGGCCGGGCTTGTCGATGCGCTTGAAAAGATTCTGCGCGATGACGCCCTTCAGCGATTCGGAAAGAGTCGCGCGAATCTGGTTTTGCTGGTCGGTCGGGAAAACATCGATCACGCGATCGACCGCTTTCGAAGCGCTCGAAGTGTGGAGCGTGCCGAAGACGAGGTGACCAGTCGCGGCCGCAGTAAGCGCGAGCTCGATCGTCTCGAGGTCGCGCATTTCCCCGACGAGCAGGACGTCGGGATCTTCCCGGAGCGCGCCGCGCAGCGCCGAACCGAACGAGCGCGTATGCACGCCGACTTCGCGGTGCTGCACGAGACAGTTCTGGCTGCGATGCACAAATTCGATCGGATCTTCCACCGTGATGATGTGGTCGTGCCGTTGCAGGTTCGCGTAATCCATCATCGCCGCGAGCGTGGTCGACTTACCGGAACCGGTCGGGCCGGTGACGAGAACGAGTCCCTTTTTAAGGAGCGGAAATTTCTTTAGGACCGGCGGGAGATTGAGATCTTCCACGGTGAGAATCTTCGACGGGATCAAACGGAAAACGGCCGAGATGCCGTATTTCTGCTGGAAGAAATTCGCGCGATAACGCGCCACGCCCGGCACCTCGTAGCCGAAGTCGACGTCCGAGGTCTCCTCGAAGACTTTGATTTTTCCCTCGGGCGCGATCTCATAGACCATCGCCTTCAGCTCGTCGTTCTGGAGGGGCGGATAATCGACCCGCACGAGGTCTCCATTGATGCGGAGCATCGGAGGATTGTTGGTCGCGAGATGGAGGTCCGAGGCTTTCTCCTCGGCCATTAGTTTAAAGAATGCGTCGATCCGGGCCATGGGTGTGACTGCCGGAGTAGCTAAAAGGATGCCACTTACGGGAAAGAGCGCGTTTCGCCAGCGACGAACGCCACCCGCGCAGAATCGTTAGGCGAGACGACCCGTCTCGATAGGTGGACGTCCGGCCGCAATGATTGACTGCGGCGACCCCTCCATTCAACCGCGCGAAATATTCCGCGGGCAGCCGCCGCTTCAGCTCAGCCACGCTGGTGACCGTCCGCTTCCGGTCATCTGCTGCGACCACGGAAAAAATCAGGTCTCGTTGCAGTCATCCCGACAGGCCCACCAGACGCAACCGCCGAGGCTGCAAAGCAGAATCAAGAAGGAACCAAGGTTGAGCATAAGTGAGTCGTCCGCTGAAGTGTGCACGCTTCATGCCCAAGACGACTTCGGGCGTCAAACGAATTATCGCGCTTCCGAAAAAGAGGGAAACTGCCTGATGTCTTCCTCGTTTCGGAATAGCTTCTGGGCCGGTCTCCTGCTGGCCTTCCTGATTGTCCTCTGGCTCATGCGCCTCTGGAGCGCGGAGAATCAGGTGCGGCGGCACAGCGAGCACCTCGTCCGGCAGGTGGAGCGGCGAAATTGGAGCGCGGTGGAGGAACTCGTCGCCCGCGAGTATCATGACGACTGGGGCGACGATCGCGCGCACCTCATGGCGCGCCTGCGGCTGGTCGGCCGGTTTTTCTTTGACCTAACGATCACGACCTCCGATGGGCGGGCCACGGCGAGCCCGCCGACGGGAAGCTGGCAGGCGCGCGTGCAACTAACCGGTCGGGGCGAAGCGGCGGGTGAAATCACCGCGCGGGTGAACAGCCTAACGACGCCGTTCGTGTTCTCCTGGCGACAGGAAAGCTGGAAGCCGTGGGACTGGCAGCTGGTGAAAGTGACTAACGAATCGCTCGATCTCCCGGCCGGGGAGTTTTAGGCCAGCGATTTCTGCTCGCCTCGTCGGGCCACTTTTGCTTCCCTTATCCCGACCACGGCAAACCCATGGGCGAAACCTCACAAAAAGCGCTGGCTCTTTTCATCCACGGCTTTGGCAGCTCCGGGGAGTGCTGGAAATCGCTCCTGGGCTTCCTGCGCCAGAACCCGGCGATCACCGCGCTCTACGAACTGAAGACCTGGGATTACCCGACGAAATGGATTGAGCTCAATATCGCCGGCCGGATTCCGCGCCTGGAAGAGATCGCAGAGAAGCTACAGGGCGATCTTGGCCTGCCGGAATACCGGAACCGGGAGATAACTCTGGTTGGACACAGCCAGGGCGGACTGGTCATCCAGACTTACTTCGCCGTTTTACTCAAGGATCAACAGGCGAACCGGCTGCGGAAGATTCGACAGGCCATCTTCATCGCCACGCCGACCGAAGGATCGACCACCGCGATGAGTGCGCGTTTGCTTCTCTCCACGCTCTTTACCAATCCGCAGGAGCTGGCCCTGCGGGTGCATAACCCCGAGTGCGCTGATACCCGGCGGCGCGTGCGGGAACACATCGTCGGGGCAACGCGGGATAGCGCCACGGAATGGCGGGTGCCGATCCACGCGATCTACGGGTTACAGGATTCAGTCGTGCCGGAGTCTTCCGCGAAGGGAGTCTTCGACAATACGGTCTCTGTGCCGGGCAATCACTTTTCGGTGCTGCAACCGACTAAAAATGGGGACGGCTGTTACCCACATCTTACCCAGCTTCTGCTCGAACCGGGCGGGCACACTCATCGCTTCGAGGTGAAGAACTACGAAGTCTCCGTCCGGATCGAACCCAATGCGGAGAAGACGATCACGGTGAGCGACTCGAAGGGGTCTCACCTGGTGACTTACGATAACTATGCCCTGATGACTCGCCGGATATGCTTTGCGGCCTCCAACCGCTGCCGCGATAGCTTTGCCGTGAGTTATGCCACGAACAAGCTGGGTTATCTCGTCGGACGAGTCAGCCTCGCGAATGAAGCGCCGGTGCTGGAACAGGGACGCGCGAAAAGATCGGGCACTTACTTTCGGTTCGACTTCACCCCGGAAACGGAAAAGGAATATACGGTGGAAGTAGAAGTGGACATCTTCAACGGCTTTCCCCCGAGCGAATACGACGTGCACTTTCATCCCAGCTCCTATAACAGCCGACTCTGGCGCCTGAGTTACGAGCTGGATCTCTCCGCCTTTCTCGCTGCGGGTTATGTCTTCTCCACCGCTCCGGCCTGTTATGTCCAACCGAAGGATGTCGAGTGCGGCGAGTTATGCCGGCAACGCCGGCACGAGCACTTCTGGCCGGCCGATCCCGGCTCACCGGAAGGCGTCTACCGTTGGACGCTCCCGGACACGCCGATCGGCGTCGTCGATCTGGTCTGGGACTTTGCGCCGAAAGCCGCCGCACTCATCCCCGCGACGGCCTTGCCCGCTGATCAATAGATGGACGAGCCGGTTCTTCACCTGACCGGGGAACAGACGGCCGTGATCGGCTATGGTTCGCTCCTTTCGATCGACAGCCTGAGCCGCACCTTGAAAGAGCCTTACACCGGGCCCTTCCTCTTCTGCCACCTTGAAGGCTGGCGGCGTTCCTGGGACGTCGGGATGCCGAATGAGGCCTACTACTACGAGGAAAGCGGCGAGCGCGTTTATCCCGGGCAGATTCTTTATCTCAATCTCCGGCCGGTCCGCGGCGCGCTGCTCAACTGCGTCCTTTTCATCGTCAGGCATGACCAGCTTGAGGCGATGCACGATCGCGAATGGATTTACGAAGCGACGAAGGTGAACGAGCAGTTGCGCGGGGTGAAACTCCCCGGCGGCGACGCGCTGGTCTATCTCGGTCGGGAGGAAAATCAAACCGGCGAAATCATGAGTCCGCGGACCGGGGCGATTCGCCGGTCTTACCTCCGGATTCTCGAGGACGCGCTGGCGGCGGTCGATCCGGTCTTTCGCGAAGAGTTCGAGCGCAGCACCGATGCCGTCCCGGAGCACCTGGTGATTGACGATCGGCTCGATGCGGCGCGGCCCTCGCCGTGGGCGGCCGCCGGGCGTTCCTACACGCCGGAATCCTGACGAATCGCGATTACTTCCCGAGCGCCTGGCGCAGCTCTGTTTTCGCCGCGTCCACGTCGTTCGTGCTGTGATGGCAAAGCACGATCCCGCGCAGTTTTTCTCCCTGGTAATAGCGTGCCACGAACTTTGCTTTGGCGTAGCTGCCACTCAGGTCGACGCGAGTCGGCGGGACATTGAAATCGCCCACGAAATCCAAGCGTAGGTCAAACATCTCCGTCCAGAAATAAGGAATTTGCTCGTAACGCTGCCGCTTCTTCCCGGTGATGTTCGCGCCCGCGATCAGCCCCTGTTCGCGCGCGTTTTCCCAATGCGTCTGCCGGCGCATCCCGCCCATCAGGCGGTCGGGATAAAACGCGAGATCGCCCACGGCGTAGATCCCTTTCTCTTCGGTCTCGAGATAATCGGTGACCGGCGAACCGTGCGGGCCGGAGAGCGGCGTATTGCGCACGATGTCGAGACTGGGCTCGGAGCCACAGGCGACGACGGCCACGCCGGCTGCGACGCGTTCGCCGCTTTTCGTCTGGATATTCCGCAACACCGTCTTGCCTTCAAACCCGTTCAGGCTCGAGCCGAGAAGCATGGTCACGCCATGTTTCGCAAATTGTTCGGTCGCCCACGCGGCCGTCTCGGGATCGAGGTAGCGATTCAGGACCGCGCGATGGCGATGCATGATCGCCACCTTGAGCTTCGCCTGGCGCAGGCTCGACGCCGCCTCGCAGGCGAGCAATCCGCCGCCGACGATCACGATCATTTTTTCCGACTGCGCCATCTCGCGCAGGGCGAGCGCGTCGCGGATCGTGCGCAGGTAAATCACGTTGCCGAGCCCAATGCCCGCGACCTGCGGACGGACCGGCCGGCTGCCCATCGCGAGGCAGGCTTTCTTAAACTCGATCGTCTCCCCGTTCCCGAGCACGGCGAGTCGGCGATCGATGTTAAACTGCGTGACGACCGTGCCGAGGCGCATCTCGATCTTGTGCGAGTCGTACCACTTCTCATCCATGCACGGCAGTTTCTTCACCGCCGGGATTTTCTCGCGCAGGAACTGCTTCGAGAGCATCCAGCGCTTGTAGGGATGAAAAGTCTCGCCGCCCACGAGCGTGACCGAGCCTTTCTTGTCGTATTGGCGGATGCCTTCGCAAACGCTGCTGCCGCCGATACCGCTGCCGATGATGAGATAGTCGCGTTGAATCATGAAACGAAAACGGGACGATAGAGTTTGTTCCCTCCGGATGGCGAGGGAAATTTTCTCGCGATGGTTTTGGGCGGTTAATCAATGGGCGGCGTGAACCGTTCGTGGCCGAGAAGGGCTCGGCGGCGCCGCTACAATCCGAAACAACGAAGAACGGTGACGCGTGGTGATCTCGTTAGGCGAATCGCCCGGGCGAGTTCGAACCAGGAATTGCTCCCCTTCCCCGGCTCTCGCCTCCGGCCGCGCCCGCGCTAGGCGCGGAGCAGCGCCGCGGCGTGCCGGAGCGCGGAATCGGATTTTCCACCGAGCATGCGCGCGATTTCCTCCTGGCGCGCTTTGCCTTTCACCGCGCGCAACTCGGAGAAGGTGCGGCCGCCCGCGACCTCTTTCGTGACCACGAAATGACTCGTCGCCGCCGCGGCGACCTGCGGCAGATGAGTAATGCAAAGCACCTGGTGTTTTTCCGCGAGCGCACGCATTTTCGCGCCGACCGCGTTAGCGATTTCGCCGCCAACGTTGGCGTCGATCTCGTCGAAGACGAGCAGCGGAATCGCGTCCTGCGTCGCGAGCGCCGACTTGATCGCGAGCATCACGCGCGAAATCTCCCCGCTCGAAGCGACCGTGCGCAATGGTTTCAACGGCTCACCCGGGTTCGGCGAGAAGAGCAGCTCCAGGGTTTCCGTCCCGCTCAATTTCGGTTCGTCGTTAGGCGAAAGAGCCGCCTCGAATTCCGACTGACGAAAACCGAGGTCGGTTAAGTTTTGCCGGATGATCTTCGCCAGTCTCGGCGCCGCGGCGGTCCGCTGTTTCCGCAGCGCCGCCGCATCTTTTTGCAGGCCTACGCGTGCCTGCGCGATCTCTCGCGCGAGTCGTTCCAGCTCCGCGTCGCGGCCTTCGATCTTCCGCATCCGCTCGGCCGCGCGCTCGCCAAATGCGATCACTTCCGCCAGCGAGCCGCCGTATTTCCGCTTCACTGTTTCCAGCAAAGTGACGCGCTGTTCGAGTTGCGCGAGCTGCTCCGGATCGAGGTCGAGCTGCTCGGCATAACGATCGAGCGTCCGCGCGATTTCTGTCAGCTCGATCACCGCGGCGGCGTGCGCTTCCGCGCTTTCCGTCAGGCCGGGATCGATCTTCTCCAGCTCGCGCAGAAGCCGCTGCGTTTCCGCGAGCCGGTTGAGCACGGCATCGTCGCTCTCGGAAAGCTGGCGCGAGATCGTGGTCGCGAGCTCGATCAGACGCCGGCTGTTGCTCGCGAGCCGGTAGCGATCGTGAATGTCCTCTTCCTCGTCAGGCGCGAGCCGCGCCGCGGTGATTTCCTGCACCTGGTGCCGGAGCAGATCGAGTTCCTGTTCCCGCGCCGATTCGGCGGTGCTCAAGGCCGCTTCCTCCGCGATCAGCGTCTTGCGAACGCGCGAAAGCGTTTCCGGTATTCGGCCAGCGCCGGGCCGGCATGCGCGAAGCCGTCAAGGAGCGCGAGCTGCCGCTCTGGTGCGAGGAGCGATTGGTGATCGTGCGGGCCGTGCAGGTCGACCAGCTCGTCGCCGATCGTTTTCAGGAGCACGAGCGTCGCGGGCGAGCCGTTGACGAATTGCCGGGTGCTTCCGCCTAACGAAAAGCTGCGCTTCAGGAGCAGCTCGCTTTCGCTTGGCTCCGCGCCGGCGTCGGCGAGCCGCGCGTTCAACTCCGCAAAATCCCCGCCTTCGAAAATTGCTTCGACCGTGCAGGCTTCCGCCCCGGTGCGGATGAGCGATTTCTCGGCGCGCTCGCCTAACAACAACTTAAGCGCGCCGATGATGATCGATTTCCCGGCGCCGGTCTCCCCGGTGATGGCGGTGAAGCCGGGTCCGAGTTCCCATTCCAAATCCTCGACCAAGGCGAGGTTTTTAATCCGGAGCAGACTCAGGAGCGGCACGCCGAGAAGTTGAAGTTGAGGCTCACCGTTTGCCAGATGAAACTTGCGGCTCTGAAGGCCTCCGATTCCGCGCTTGCGCTCACTTTCCTCGGCACCGGCACCTCGCAGGGCGTGCCGATGATTCGCTGCGATTGCGCGGTCTGCCGTTCGACCGATCCACGCGACAACCGGACGCGCGCCTCGATTTACCTGGAGACGCCGGAGCTCTGCATTGTGGTCGATACCGGGACCGATTTTCGCACCCAGGCGTTGCGCGAAAACATCTGGCAGGTTGACGCCGCGGTCTTCACTCATTCGCATACCGATCACATGATGGGTTTCGACGATCTGCGCCGGTTCGCCGCGCCGCGCGGTGGGCGGATGCCGGTCTACGCGTCGGCCGAGACGATGGCGGACCTGCAGCGGGTCTACGCGTTTGCCTTCGAGACGGTGAGTCCCTGGCCCGGTTATTTGAAACCGGAGCCGCACATTGTCTGCGGTCCGTTTTCGTTAGGCAAAACGCTTCTCACGCCGTTGCCGGTGCCGCACGGCAGCTCAGAAACCTACGGTTATCTCTTCTCCCGCGAGGGCGCGAAGCTGGTCGCTTACCTGAGCGATTGCAGCGAGGTGCCGGATGAGATCGCGCGCAAGATCGCCGGCGTGCCGGTGCTGATCATCGACGCCTTGCGCGAGAAGCCGCACCCGACGCACCTGAGCGTGGCGCAGGCGCTGGAGGTCGCGCAACGGGTACAGCCGGGGCGCACCTTTTTCACCCACATCTGTCACGAGCTGCCGCAGGCCGCGGAAGCCGGGCTGCCGGAGAACGTCGGCCTCGCTTACGACGGCCTGAAATTGAGGATCGCGCCGTGAAAGCGCTCGCCGGCACGCTCGTTCTGCTGCTGTCGTTAGGCAGCGCGCACGCCGCGGAGGATCTGGCGAAGGCGACGATCGTCGTCTACAACAAGGCCGCACTGGATTCCGCCGACCTCGCGCGTTTCTACGCGCAGCAGCGCCATTTGCCTAACGATCACGTGGTCGGCCTCGACTGCTCGACCGAGGAGGAAATCAGCCGCCAGGAATACGACACCACGATCGCCGAGCCTCTGCGAAAAATTTTCACGGAGCGGCAATGGTGGAACGCGCACCAGAACGAGAGCGGCCACCCGATCGTGACCTCGAATCACATCGACTTCGTCGCGTTGATGCGCGGGATGCCGTTGAAGATTCGCGCGACCGCGGTCTACGCCGGCGATCAGGCGGAGAGCAATCCGCTCGGGTCACTCAACCAGGCCTCGGTCGATTCAGAGCTTGCGCTGCTCGGGCTTTTCTCGCGGCAAATCTCGGGCGCGACCGCGAATCCCTACTTCCAAAATTTCCGGCCGATCCGGGAGCTCGACACCTCGCCGCTCATGCTCGTGAGTCGGCTCGATGCCCCGACGACTGCGATCGTTAGGCGGATGATCACCGACGCGATCGCGACGGAAAAAAATGGACTCTGGGGGCGCGCTTACGTCGATGGCGCGCACCATACGGAGGCCGGCCTGGCCGAAGGCGACGAGTGGCTCAAGACGGTGGCGAAAGATCTGCGCTGGGTCGGCATTCCCGTGGTTTACGACGAGAAGCCGGCGATTTTTCCGAATGGATTCCCGATCACGGATTGCTCGCTGTATTACGGCTGGTATGCCGCAAACCTCGCGGGCGCGTTCGCTGATCCGGGCTTTGCTTTCAAGCCGGGCGCGGTCGCGGTGCATATTCATTCTTTCAGCGCCAGCTCGCTCCGCCACGCGGACGCCGGCTGGGTCGCGCCGCTCCTGAGCAAGGGCGCCGCCGCGTCGTTAGGCAATGTTTATGAGCCGTATCTCCAGATGACCGCGCACCTCGATATTTTCAACGACCGGCTGCTCCACGGTTTCACTCTGGCGGAGAGCGCGTTCATGGCGACGCGCGGGCTTTCGTGGATGACGGTGGTCGTCGGCGACCCGCTCTACCGGCCCTTCGCCTCCTGGTCCGACTTCGACGCGAAAACCCCGGCGCGGAACCGCAACGTCTGGGAAATGGCGCACGCTTTCGCGGCCAAGAACGCCGGGATGGAGCCGGTCGGGTATTTCAAAATCGCCCGCGAGGCGGCGTCCCGCGCCGACAACGCGCCGATGCTGGAGAACCTCGGGCTGGTGGAAAGAGAATCGGGCAACTACGACAACGCAGTCAGTTGCCTGCGGCAGGCGCGCACGCTTTACAAAGGACGTGGCGATCTGTTGCGGGTCGCCGTCGAGCAGGCGGACACGCTTATTCAAGCGGGAAAAAAAGAGGAGGCGCTCGCCCTCACGCGCAGCCTGCAACGCGTCACGACAGACGGAGCGTCGGGCGCGTTGCTTCAGGCGATCGTGAATGAAATCATCCCGCCGACCCCGACGCCTTCGCCGACTGCCACTTCGACTCGTTAGGCGGAGGGCTATCTTGACTTAAGTGTCAGCCACCGGTTAGAACGTCTCCATGAAAGCACTTCTTTTTGCACTCTCGCTCGGGATCGTCTGCAGCTGCGTCGCCAGGGAATCTCGAGCCGCCCAGCAGATCGGCGCGGTCACCTCCGCGCCTGGCTCCACGCCTTTCATCAGTTTCGTGCAACTCGATGTCAGCGATCTCACGACGCTGCAGTCGGCGGAGTTCAAGATCGCCCCGAAAGCCGGCTCGGCTACGCGCGCGGTCGATGTGCGCTATTCGCGCAAATATTTGCAGAAACGCCGCTATCTCGATGCCAAGCATGGCAGGCTGATTGTCCCAGTGTTCGGTCTCTACGCGGGGCGGAGCAATAGCGTCACGATTACGCTCGCCTTCCGCAATGGAACGCCGCAGGTGACTACTCTGGCCATTCAAACCGCGGCTTACACGGAAGGCACGTACTCGGCGCCGAGTGTCGTCCAGGCACGGCTGCCGGGGACGCCCCTGAGTTATGACTTCATCATGCTCAAGAGTTATGCCGATCCGACGACCCCGATCATCATCGATACTGATGCTGAAATTCGCTGGGTCGGCACTGCGGGAGTGAGCTCGCAGCCTTCGGCCTTTTTCGACAATGCCTTCTATCTCACCTCGGGTAACTCTCTTCTTCGCACCGAATTGGATGGCACGAACAGGACCGTGGCTAACTATGGGGCTTTGAACGTGACTGGCTTTCACCACAACATCGACCTCGGGAAGACAGGAATGATCCTCGACGTGGATACCAGTGATTGGACGGAATGCGTCAACCTCGAAGTCGACGCCGCCGGGAATGTGCTCAAGACTTGGTATCTCGGTGAGATCATCACCGCCGCGATGGTCGCGGGCGGAGATAACCCGAACCAATTTGTCCATCCCTCGCCGATCGACTGGTTCCATAACAACGCCACGGCTTATCGCGCGTCTGATAACTCCCTGATCGTCTCGAGCCGCGAGAACTTTGTCATCGCGCTCGACTATGACTCCGGCGAGATCAAGTGGCTCTTGGGTGATCCCACGAAACACTGGCATGACTTTCGTTCGCTCCGCGCCTTTGCCCTCAATCTCGGGACTGATACTTTGCCGCCGATCGGCCAACACGCCGTCTCGATTACGGCGGACAACCTGCTTCTTTTCGACGACGGCGCGCCGAGTAATTACCAGGTGCCACCGGGCGAAACGCGGACCTACAGCGCGACGCGCAAATACACGATCGACACCACGAGCAAGACCGCGACGGAGATCTATCACTATCTCAATGACCCCACGTGTCTATAGCCCATTTTGCAGCAGCGTTTACGAGGACGCGCCGGATAACTACCTGATCGATTACACGCTCGGCGGACCCTACATTTATACCGGCCTCACCGGACTGGACGCGCAAGGCAACAAGGCCTTCGACTACCGCTACGACGAGCTCGATTTCTGCGGCACAGCCTGGAACGCGACCATCCTGCACTGGGAAAACCTGCGCCTGAATTGACCCGCGGAATAAAGATGTAGCGCGGGTCTCTGATCCGCGTGGTCCGTCTTTCGCCGGTCAGAGACGCGCGTCATACATCACTATGAAATCGTTTCTATTCCTCGTTGCCGCCATGCTGCCGATTCTTCTCCAAGCTGAACCGCCGGCCGTGCCACCTAACTCTCATCAACGGGTCGCCTTCGCCCAGTATTGCTTTTGGACCGGCGAAATGAAGTTCGGGCAAATCGAGGGCGTCGTGCGGACAGAAGCCGGTTATTTCCAAGGTCATGAAGTGACTCTGGTCGATTTCGATCCGGCGCGGATTTCACTCGAGCAACTGGCCGGAAAAGCGAAACAAGCCGGCGTGGCCGATCGGGTTTATCTGCCCGCCGGCGCGCCGGCAGTTGGCCGGGAAATCGCGGGCGTGCCGGTCGGAGCCCCACTCGATCGGAGCTACCGGACGGCGCCGACGGACGACCAGAAGAAGCAGCTCGAAGGAACCCCTTACGCGCGGCTGAAACTCACGCCGGAACAGGCGACGAAGGTGAATGCCTTCGCCCGCAGCGATCCGGCAAAGACGAACGAATACCTGGCGCCCGCGCAACGCGAAGAACTCGCCAACGCGCGCTGAACGCGCTGAAGCCTAACGAGTGGCCTTTGGCGGCTCGAGACGAAAGATGGTCTCGCCGTCCTTCATCAATTGCAGGTTATCGCGCGCGATAGTTTCCAGA
Source organism: uncultured Verrucomicrobiae bacterium (assembly GCA_963831805.1). Lineage (GTDB taxonomy): Bacteria > Verrucomicrobiota > Verrucomicrobiia > Chthoniobacterales > UBA10450 > Palsa-1392. Next base: position 182,050 of record CAWHRN010000008.1, read on the forward strand.
TAGGTCGGATCGTTCTTCAGCAAAACCACCTGGCGAGTAAGCCGGGCGAGTGTCGTCTTCTGGTCAGTCAACTGGGTGCTGAGAAGCTCGAGTGCCGCGCGATCGCGCTGCAATTGTTTGTAGGGCGGGAGGAAGAAACTGATCATCAAAAGCCAGACCGCGATAAGTAGCAGGAGGCGCAAGATCGCGTTCATCTGTTGCCAGATGGTCGCTTCGCGGCGTGCGCGAAATGGGCCGTAGCCGGTGGCGTCCACTATCGCATTTTACCGCCGAAGACGGCCTTGTCACCCAGTTCTTCCGCGATCCGCAGGAGCTGATTGTACTTCGCCACCCGATCGGTCCGACAGAGCGAACCGGTCTTGATCTGGCCGGCATTGGTCGCGACCGCGATGTCGGCGATCGTCGTGTCTTCCGTCTCGCCGGAACGGTGGCTGATCACGGCGGTGTAATTGTTTTTCGTCGCGAGATCGATCGTCGTCGAAGCGTCTCGGTGAGCGTGCCGATCTGGTTCACTTTCACGAGAATGGAATTGGCCACGCCCCGCTCGATGCCCTTGCGCAGGAACTCGACGTTGGTCACGAAAAGGTCGTCGCCGACGAACTGGACTTTGTCGCCGATTTTGTCGGTCAGTTTTTTCCAGCCGTCCCAATCGTTCTCCGCGCAGCCGTCCTCGATCGAGATGATCGGATACTTCGCGCAGAGCTCGGCGTAGTAGTCGACCAGCTCCGCAGCCGTCCGCTTCGAGCCATCGGACTTCTTGAAGACGTAGGCATTCTGTTCCTTGTCGAAGAACTCCGAGGAAGCGGGATCGAGCGCGATGAAGATCTGTTCGCCTAACGAGTAGCCGGCTTTCCCGACCGCTTCGCCGATGGCGTCGAGCGCATCCTCGACTGATTTCAGGTTTGGCGCGAAGCCGCCTTCATCGCCAATCGCGGTGGAAAGGCCGCGCTTTTTCAACACGCCCTTGAGCGCGTGGAAAACCTCCGCGCCGTAGCGCAGTGCCTCGGGAAAGCTCGGCGCGCCTTTCGGCATGATCATGAATTCCTGAAAATCGATCGGCGCATCGGAATGGGCGCCGCCGTTGAGAATGTTCATCATCGGGACAGGCAAAACCTTCGCTTCGCTTCCGCCAAGATAGCGAAAAAGCGGCAGCCCTTCCGCCGCCGCAGCCGCGTGGGCGGTGGCGAGCGAAACGCCTAACAATGCATTCGCGCCGAGCTTTTTTTTGTTCGGCGTGCCGTCGAGCTTGATGATTTCCTCGTCCAGCTTCGCCTGCTCGAGCGCGTCGAAGCCGCAGAGCGCGGGCGCGATCGTGTCGTTGACTGCCGCGACCGCCTTGGCGCACGCCTTTGCCGCCGTAGCGGTCCTTCTCGCCATCGCGCAATTCCCACGCTTCGTGTTCGCCGGTGCTGGCGCCGCTCGGCACCGCCGCGCGACCGAAGCCGCCGCCTTCGAGTCGCACGTCTACTTCGACCGTGGGATTGCCCCGCGAATCGAGAATCTCGCGGGCGTGAATTTCAGAGATCTTGGTCGAGGACATTTCGTTAGGGAATTAGCCACTCCGCGCGAGACGCGCAATCTCTCTTTGCCTGCGGAAGCAAAAAATTCGAGCCCTACTGGCGCTCGCGATAAAGCGAAGGATCGACGACCCGCGCCATCGCGGCGGGATCGAGCGCCCCGCCAAGGAAGCGGTTCACCTCCGCCGCCACCGTGCCCGGATCGGTGAGTAACGCGCGGTGATTGACGCGCAGGACCTGGAATCCCAGTGCACCCGCGAGCCATTTCTCGGTTTTCTCGAGTTGGCTGCCATAAATCCTGGCGAGCTGTTCATCAGGAATGGAAGCCGCCGCCCGGCCCTCACGGACGAGCATCTGACGCTGGCTGGAGATGACTTCTGCGATCGCTCGCTGCATCAGGATGACGCGAAAGGAGAAGGTGCCATCGTTAGGCAATTCCGGGAGAAGGAGGTGAATGATCTTGACCGCCCGGCCGCGCGCCGCGGGCAACCAGCCGCGCTCCTGGCGCAGTTGCTTGACGGCTTCATATTCAAAATAGCCGCGAGGGTTACTCTCGTTAGGCACGCGCACTTCGTCGGTGAGCGGCGGGAGACCGCCGGCCGCCAGCATCTGCATCATAAGCGAAGTGCCGGAGCGCGGGAGGCCGCTCACGATGGTGATGAAGTAGCTCTCTCTTTTTTCCATTACTGCCGCAGCTCGCGCGCCAGGCGCAGGTGTTCACGCGCCTTTTCTCGATCCTTCTTAACTCGTCCATAAATTGCCGCCAGCCAGCGATGCGGCAGGGCCTGCTCGGGCGCGAGCTCGGCCGCATTGCTGAAGGCTTGGATGGCCCAGTCGAATTGCTGGCTCATGGCCAGCGCGATCCCAAGGTTGGCGTGAGTTTGCGGCCGCAGGTGCTCCAGAGCGGCCGCGCGCATGTGCTCATAAACGGCATCGTCGTAGCGTTTCAATTTCCGCAGGACGATGCCCAGCCCGTCATGCGCCTCGGCGTTGTCTTCATCGCGTTTCAGCGCACGGCGCAAAGCCGCCTCCGCTTCCGGAAGGAGGTTTTTGTGCAGGAAGATCAAGCCGAGCGCCGCCTGCAGGCCGGGGCGATCAGCGCCTTCCCTTTGCAGTGGTTCGATGACGGCGAACGCTTCATCCACCCGGCCCTGGCCGCGCAGCGCCCGTCCGAGAACGAGGCGCGCTCCAAATTGCTCGGGAAACTCCTCCACCACCTTGGAGAGCAATTGCTCGGCGGCGGCGGGGCGATTGAGCGCGAGCTGGCAAAGCGCCACCCGCATACGAAGCTGAGGCGAATCCTGCTCTCGTAGCATTTCTTCAAGGATGGGAAGAGCCTTCGCCGGGCGCCCGGAAGAATAATATACCTGCGCGAGATTGCTTCGTCGGTCCCAGATGGTCTGCGCCACCTGCTTTTCCGGATCGTCTATATCCGGCAGATCGATGTAGCCGAGATTTGCAAGTTGCTCCAGAGCCTGCCGCGCCGCCCACGGGTCGCCTTCCTCGACTGAGAGATCACGGTGTATCCCATCCTGCGGATGAGGAGCTTCGTAGGAAGGCACGCTCTCGATGTCGACCGGCTCGGCGAATATTTTTGTCAAAACGCGGCCATCCATGTCCTCAGGCACCGGCAGGCCGAGGAGAGCGAGGATAGTGGGCGCAATATCGAGCAGGGTCGCGCCATGGATGAGCTCATCGCGCTTCAGCGACTTGCCGGCGGCAACGAAAATACCCTGCGGTCGATGCCAAGCCACTGGGTTCATCTTCTTGCCGAACTTTTCGCGCGGATCGCGCATGTGCTCGGCCACCTCCGGGCGCAGATGATCGGCGTAAAAGCCGTGGTCAGAGATCAAGAGGACCGTGGTTTCTGGTCCGGCTAAGTCCAGGAGGCGGCCCAGCATCATATCGTGAAACTGATAAACTCCATTCACCACGTCGGAGTAGATGGCAGCGTCGTCCTCGCTTACATGAGCCATCGCGGGAGCGTGGTACTCAATGAAACCATGGCAGGCGTGATCGATGGCATCGTAGTAAACCGCGAGGAAATCCCAGTCATCACGGGACGCCAGATACGTCGCCGCATTGTGCGAAGTGGCGCACTCCGAGAGCACCTTCGCGAGGAGACCGGGGCGCAAATCGGCTCGATCCTCCGGTTTTTTCCCGGGGAAAAAGGGAAGCATTTGTTCCGCCGAGAGCGCGTGGGGATGCACCCGGAAGCTTTCTGCCAGCTCGATCAGGTCGGGCGGATGAAAAGAGTGATGATCGAGCGGAAAGGCCTCTACTTGCGGCCCGACGACAGAGGCGAAGCGGTTGCTGAAAATCCATCCGTTGATCGGCTCTGCCGGGTGGGATGCATACCAGTTCACCACCCCGCTGCGCAGGCCTTGCTGGCTGAGAATGTTCCAGATCGCTTTCGCTTTGCGCGAGGTGCTGCTAACAGGCCGCGCCCCTTTCCCATCGGGTGACGGCTCGATGAATCCGAGAATGTCGTGCTTATCGGCATATTTCCCCGTGGCGATTGAATTCCACAGAATCGGCGAGATGATCGGACGCAGGGTCGCCAGATTTCCGCTGACGCCGATTTCCAGCATCTCTTGGAGCACAGGCATTTTCCCAGCCGCCATCAGGGGCCGGATGATCTTCCAATCGGCGGCATCCCATCCGATTAGGAGGACGCGCTTAGTCAGTCTTTTCATCGTGTTGCGAGATCACTCTACAAGCAAAATCCCGGCACCACGAATTGCGGTGCCGGGACTTGCGAAAGAACTCGAATCGGAAGGGCTAGACCTGCGCCGTGCGCTTGCGCGCCCGCACCGCGACCGCGCCGAGGAGGCCCGCGCCAAACGCCAGCGAAGCGAGACTGCCAGGCTCGGGAACCGCCGCGGGAATGGCAATCGGGACGCCCGGCACCGTCTCGTAGAACGCTTGGAGGAACTGCTGGCCACCTTTATTCGTCGAGCTGGTGTATCTGGCCGTCGTCAACTGAATATATCCGTAGTGGATACCATCAGCTTCCGTGAATTCGAAGCCGACGAATCCCGTGCCATTCGGCGGAGAAAATTGTCCGTAATTAACGCCGTTGAAACGGGAAGTCAGGACGGTGTAGTAGCCGGCATTTTGCACAAAACTGCTCGTCGGCCCGATGACCGAGCCGACCGTAAGATTGTTCGCATAAGCACCGTAGACTCCCAAGTAACCAACCGCTGCAGCGTAGCCCACTCCACCGTTGCCATAAATCCCGGAGACGAAGGTGCCGTTGGTCGACTTCTGGTAAAAACCGAAGCCAAAATCGACGGTCCCGTCGCCATCGACATCCCAGAGAGTCGAATGAAGTGGATTAGTCACTCCGCTTGCAGGCGTGAAATTAGCAGGGAGCGACGTGGCGGCCACGGGTGCTCCGTAGGCTTCGGTGCCGCTAGCTAAGGCGGCGGCGCCAGCAAGACCTGTCGTCACTGCCTTAAGATATTTCGGATTTTTCATTTGTTTTTTGGGGTAATTAATTGTTCGAGTTCGCGGCGTGTATACAGACTGTGGCGAATGACTCAAGAATAAAACGCGCAGACTTGAATCTTTCTCCCGGGCCGGAGTCTCGCTCGACGAAAGCGCCAGCTCTTCCCACCAGCACCAGTCGCTCCTAGCGGCCAGATTTTATCAACACCCGGTCCAGGATCGGCCCGACCGTGGGATCTGCTTTGATCATGGCCGCGCGGATCGCCGCGCGAAATTCCTCGATCGCCTCGTTGCGTTTCTTCAGGGCCGCCTGAACGTCGGGATCTGTCGCCGCTTTTTCCTGCGCCGCGCGCAATTTCAATTGCTCCTCGAGCGTAAGCTTGCCGACTCGCTCCGCGCGCTCACTCACCTCTTTTTGCACGTCGCTGCCATCAATGACTTGGGCGCGGAGCGCCGGCGAGAGCGAGAGAGTCGTCAAGGCGAGAAGGGTAAGACGCGCGGTTTTCACGCGCGACGATACCACAGGACAGCCGCGAGCAAAGCGGTCCGGCGACGCACGTGGGCGCGTCGGCGGCTACGGAGTTTTCTTCGCGGCCGGAGTGCGCTTCCGGCGTTCGCCTTTGCGCGTGGAGCCCGCCATTTCATACTCAGGACTGTCTTCGCTGTATTTAATCAGAACGCCTGAGAGCATTTTCACCGCGCGAAGCCGACAGCCCTCCTCCCACCGCAAAAACTCAACTCTTCCTCCGATGCAAGGTCGAATCAATCGCCCCGGCCATCGCGGATTCATCAGGCAAATGTTCCGCGCCAAGAAATTCGCGGAGCTGCTCGATCGCGGGCGCGGGCTCGCGGACCAGCGCCGGGTAATCGATTTCCAGCCACTCGATATGGGGAGCGGCCGCGGCCCACTTGCGCACTTCCGCGCGATGCGCGCGCAGGCCGCGCTCGAGCTGTTCGCGATCGAGGTTCGCGCCTTTGGTGCCGAGGCGGGCAGTCATGGCGGCCTGCGAGGCGACCACTTCCGCGATCGGGCGCGTCATGAAAACGACCTTGTATTGGTGCTGCGTCGGGAGCTGCGGCAGGAGCATGGAGATGCATTTGATCGCGCGGCCGTCGACCGCCGGGTCGTCGAGCAGCTCCGGTTTTTTCCCGATCTGTTTGATCGCTTCCCACTCGTAATAGCCGCGCGGGTTATCGATGTCGGCGACGCGCTCCTGGTCGGTCATCGCCGGCAGTCCGCCGGCTTCGAGAAGCTGCATCATGAGCGAAGTGCCGGAGCGCGGCAACCCGGAGACGAGCACGAAAGTCTTGCCCGACTTCGCCACCTCGGGTTTTGGATCGGGGCGTTCCTTGAGTAATCGGGCGAGTCGCTCGACGCGCCGCGGGATTTCCGGCAGGTCGAAGAGCTGCTCGCGTTTCGGGTCCGCAGTGACGGCGCGGCGGCCGTGGCGACTCGTTAGGCGAAAGACTTCGCCGCGATGGAACTCGGCTTTCCCCGGATCGCCGCCTTCCACCTTGTAGATCGTCGCGAGATAGCGATGGGCGTTCACCATCTCCGGCTGAAAGCGCAGCGCGGTCTCGAACGCGAGCGTGGCACGCTCGTTCTCACCCGAGCGCGCGAGGGCGACGCCGAGGTTGAAATGCGCCTGCGGTAAACGATGCAGCAGCCCGACCGCGCGCAGGGCGGAATCGACGGTCTGCTGGTTGTCGCCGGTGCGGCGATAAACGTTCGAGAGGCCGAGATGCGCGCGCGCATTATCCTCGTCGAGCGCGACCGCTTTTTCGTACGCAATCCTGGCGTTCTCCCACTGGTGCAGCTGCGCGTAGGTGTCGCCGATCTGCAGGTAAATGCCGGGCAGGCGCGGGTTCAGCGCTTCCGTCGCGAGCAGCGCCTGCAGCGCGCCTCCGAGGTCGCCACGCGCGAGCTTGATTCGCGCCCAAAGCAGCCGGGTCGAAGCGGTATCCGGTTCATCTTCGTTCGCGATGACGACGAGCAGCCGCTCCGCCTGCGCGAGATAACCGCCCTGGAAATAAGCGGAGGCGAGCAGCGACAGGAAACGATCTTCCCACGGCCGGCGCCTAACGATCTCCTCGAGGAGCAGACGCGCCGGTTCAGTTTCGCCTTTCCAGAGGAGCGTGCGCGAGAGGTTGTATTTTGCCTCGATCTCGGCGGACTCCGCGGCCTTCGCTTTATCCGCGCCCGGATCCTCGATGTAACCGAGGGCGGCGAATTGCTGCATCAGTTCATTCGCCTGCGCGGAATCGAGCTGCTGATTCGGATCGAGCATCCCCGCGTCGCCCGCGACCTCTTCCCAGCTCGGGATGGTTTTCACCGCGGGCACTTCCTCGAAAGCTTCGAGCAACGGCCGGCCATCCATGTCCTCGCCGATCGGCAAACCAAAAAGCGTGAGCACGGTCGGTGCAATATCGATCAGGCTCGCGCCGTAGATGCGTTCGTCGCGTTGAATGCCGGGACCGGCCATGACGAAGATGCCGTATTGGCGATGCCAGACCGCCGGGCCAGCCGGCTCCCGCGGCATGCCGCGAGGCCGTTGCGAGCCGGATTCGAAACCGTGATCGGAACAAAGAATGACCGTCGTCTCCGGACCGGCGAGATCGAGCAACCGCTCGAGCATCATGTCGTGAAAACGGTAGGCGCCGCGGATGACGTCTTTAAAAAGCGCGAAGTCCTCTTCCTTAATCCACGGGAGCTTCGGCGGGTGATAAGCCATAAAGGCATGCGAGAAGTGGTCGATCCCGTCATAGTAAACTGCGGTGAAATCCCAATCTTCTTCCTCCATCAAAGTCGTGACGACGGCGTGGACCGAAGCGTTATCGCTCAGCACTTTCGCGAAGGAACTCAGCCGCTTGTCTTTCTGCTGGTCGATCTTCGCGGCGTCCGGGATGAAAGGCAGAACGTGCGCCTCGGTGAGTTCGTTAGGGAAAACCCGGTAGCGGGCGAGCTCTTTCCCGCGTTCCGGCGGATGGACCGCGCCGCGCGGAATCGTCCAGCCCTTCTCGGGATCGAAGCGAACGCCGCCGAAAGCGTTCGTGACCACATTGCCCTTGATCGGTTCTGCGGGATGACTCGCCCACCAGCCGACGACGTTACTTCTAAGTCCGGACTGAGTTAGGATATTCCAAAGCGCCTTGCACTTGCGCGAAGCGCTGCTGTAAGGCCGCGCGCCGCCATTAACCGGATCGGGCTCGATAAAACCGTGGATGCCATGTTTGTCGGCGAACTTCCCGGTCGCGACGGAATTCCAGAGCATCGGCGAAAGGATCGGCTGGAGGGTTGCGAGATTGCCGATGACTCCGCGATTGATCAAGGCGTCGAGGGTCGGCATGAGCCCTTCCTCGAGCAGCGGGGTGATGTGTTCCCAGTCGGCCGCATCCCAGCCGATGAGCAGGACTTTGCGCTTGCTCTCCTTCATCGACCTAACAACACGGGAAAGAAACGATCCAAAGAGAGTTAGTGAGTGATAAGATCGGACGTTGGCTAGCGCCGACTTAGTCTGTCTTACCCGCTCGCTGCGCGGCTTCGTTTTGGGGGCTTGCTCGCCGTTGCCGCCACGCGACCACGCCAGCGGCACCCAGGGCAAGCAGGCCGAGAGAACCCTCGACAGGGACGGTTGTCTCTGCCGTCTGTCCTGCACGAATCGTCTCGCCCGCATCGGCGTAGGCATAATCGATGATGGCGAACCCACGCCCGCGTTTCTCTCCCTTTAAACGAATGCGAGCCCAGCCATAGTGAACCTCGCTGCCACTTCCAAATGAGAACCCAACGTAGCCGATTCCCTTGTCGAAATAGCCGCGGCCATAGCTTGCGGCGAGGGTCGCGTAGCTGCCCGAAAAGGTGCTGGTAAAACTGGCAAAATGTCCCCTAGAGACATAGCGCCCCGGCTTGAGATTGGCGGCGAAGATATAATCGAGGGAATTGCTGCCCCGGAATCGCGCCTCTTCCCCGATAATTTTGAATACAGCCACATCGTCGAGGGCGCCGTGCCAACGGGTTTCGAAGTGAGCAAAGATCAGGGAGTTACCAGCTTGATCCAACGGGAGGTTGACCTTGTGAAATCCCTGTCCGGGCACTTGCACGTTTAAGAGACCGGAATAATGAATCTCTGCTTCCGCCGCACTTACACCAGCGAGCGCAGAAGCGAAACCTGCCGCAGCGTAACCTGCCCAGCGAGAGGTCTGAATTTTGGCCCTGAGAACGCTTTTGCTGGCCCGTTTTCAAGCACCCCCGATAACAATCCGCGGTCGCGAAGTAAAGACGAAATCAGTGATTGTTGGACCAGGCGTGAGGCCTCACAAGTCCACCCTTTTCAATTGTCACCTTCCCTCCAGCCCCCGCGATTTCGGCTGGCATTGCCTCAGCGCACGGATAATCTCCCGGCATGTTCGTGTGCACTCTCTTCCGGGCGATGGCGCTCTCGCTTTTGCTCGCGGGAGCCGCCGTCGCAGCCCCGAAAGCGTCACCCGCTCCCGCCGCAGCCAAGTCCGCACCACCTGATCTCTCGAAGGCGATTCGCACCGACGCGATCTCGATTCCGACGCCGGGAGAGACTTTCGCCGCGCTCGGCAAACCGGCGAAACCTGATTGGACGGCGAGTTTCCGCGGGCCGATCGCGATGAATTACAAAACCCGCGCGCAAATCGCGCTGAACCTCGGCGGACTAATCGCCGATGGATTCATCGCCGTCGAAGCGCAGGACTCGCAACAAGTCAAAAACACCGGTGGCGATATCCTGAAAATGGCCAAAGCCCTCGGCGTGAGCGAAAACATTCTCGCCCGCGGCAACAGCATCAACCAGTTCGCCGAGAACGACGAGTGGCCCGCGCTTCAGGAAGAACTCGAGGCGACGCAGAACGAAGTGAAATCCTCGATGCAGACTCATCGCGACCAGGACCTCGTCATCCTCGTGAGCCTGGGCGGCTGGATTCGCGGGACGCAGGTGGTGGCCAGCGTGGTCGCGAAGAATTACGACGAGCGTCTCGCGCAGGTGTTGCGCCAGCCGGAACTGCTCCGGTTCATCCACTCGAAGCTAACCGAGATTTCGCCCGACTTGCAGGGCGATCCGCTGGTCAAAAGCGTCGACACGCAGCTCCAGGCGATCGAGAAAATCGTCGCCAAGCCTTTCGGCAAATCGCTCTCGCCCGACGACGTGATGCATCTGCAGACCGCGATCAACCAGCTCATGCAGGAGATTCAGAAAAAAGATCTATGAAGCGCACCGGACTCCTCCTCAGCGTTCTTTGCCTGACGACGCTCGGCCTCTCCGCCCTCGCTGAGACCGACCAGCAAGTGGCCGCGCGCGAGTCGGCGCTCGACCTCGCCGGGGCGTTTTCCAACGACGGCTTCAAGCTGCGCGATGGTCATTGGAGCGGCACCTTCGCGCCGCACGAGACGAAACTTTTCGCGGTAAACCTCTACGCCGGAAACCAGTATTGGTTTTCCGCCGGCTCCACGGACACAGGCAAACATCTCTCGGTCGACGTCTTCAACGAAACCGGGGCGCCCGTGCCGTCAGATAAATACCAGGCAGATGGCAAGGCGGCGGCTGGAATCACCGTCGCGAACAGCGGCCAATTCTACGTCCGGGTGGGCTTGGAGGAGGACGCGCCCGCAGGAGTATGTTTCGTTTACAGCTACAAATAGACCGCCGGACGTGGTGGGTGGTGCTTCTATTCTGCGCGGTATTTTGCAACCTGGCGACCGGCTGCAGCACGGCCCCGAAAAACGCCGCGGTCGCGGGCCCGAACGGCGCGTGGTATTCCGTCGTCACGGCCCAGACGCCCTTTTACCACTACGGCCCGCAGCAGAGCAACGGACCCGACCGGCAACTCCCGAAGGGCTCGCTCATGAAAGTGATCCGCTCCTCCTCTGGCTACGGACAAGTGCAGCTGGAAAACGGCGAGAGTGGCTATGTCGCGAGCGAAGATATTCACCCGGCACCGCCCGCGATCGCGGTCAAGAAGACCGCGCCACCACGAAGCGCGCCTCCGCTGATCGTGAACCAGGTGCAGGAAGAACGATTTCGGATCAACTCCAGCGACCCGCGTCTGATGGCGCCGCCCGAGCCGCTGCCGGAAACCGTCAAGCACGCCACCCCCAGCCCGACTCCCACAGCGCATCCCTAGCGCGCGCTCGCCAAGGAGCGTTTCGACGCTACGGTGCGGACCGCACTCGATGACTTCGCTTCAGGTTTTCTTTGCCGGCAACGTTCAGGGCGTCGGTTTCCGCTGGTCGCTGAAACAGGTCGCCAAGGGCTTCGACGTCACCGGCTGGGTCCGCAATCTCGCCGACGGCCGGGTCGAGTTGCAGGCGAGCGGCGAAGAGGCGGAAGTGCGCGCCTTCATCGAGGCGATCGGGCGAAGCGAATTGCACGCGCATATTCGCGAGCAGTCGGAAACGGTCCTGGCCCAGCCGCCAACCGCGCGCGGTTTCGAGATTCGCCATGACTGAACCGGCGGTTGCGGTCCGCGGCCTCACGAAAGTTTTCCCGATCCCGTTCCGGCGCCGGCGGCTCGTCGCCGTCCGCGGGCTCGATCTCGAGGTTGCGCCAGGCCAGGTTTATGGATTGTTAGGGCCTAACGGATCCGGGAAAAGCACGACTCTGAAAATCATCCTCGGCCTGGTCTCGCCGACGCTCGGCTCGACTGCGATTTTCGGCCGCGACAGCCGCGAGGTCGGAAGCCGCGAAGCGGTCGGTTTTCTTCCCGAGAATCCCTATTTTTACAAATACCTGACCGGCGCGGAGACGCTCCGCTTCTATGGGAAACTCTGCGGCCTGCGCGGCACGCGCCTGCAAGCGCGGAGCGACGAACTGCTCGAGCTCGTCGGCCTAACGAACGCGCGCGATCGCCGGCTGGGCGGCTATTCGAAAGGAATGCTCCAGCGCATCGGGCTCGCTCAGGCGCTTCTCCAGGAACCGAAACTGGTTGTGCTCGATGAGCCGACTGCCGGGGTTGATCCGGCCGGCTCGCGCGACATTCGCGATCTCATTCTCGACCTGAAACGGCGCGGCATCACCGTGCTCCTCTCCTCGCATCTGCTCGCGCAGGTACAGGAAATTTGCGACCGCGTCGGCATCCTCGCCGGCGGCGTGCTCGTGCGTGAAGGCCGGGTCGAAGATCTGCTCGCGATCGAGGATCAGACCGAGTTGATCCTGCAAAACGCGACGCCGGAAGTGCTCGCGCAGATCGCGGCGCTCTTGGAAAAATCGCCGACTCGCCTCGTCGAACAGCGGCAGCCGCAGACTACGCTCGAGCGCCTTTTCCTCGATGCGACAAAGCCGCCTAACGAAGCATAATCATCCGCCGATGACGCAGATTTTTGCAGATCATTCCGAATTGAAATGAGCCTTTCCCATCTGCGTTCATCTGCGAAATCTGCGGACGACTCGTCCGCTGCGTCGTTAGGCCACCGCGCTTTTTCCTTCGTCCGGATGAGCGCGCTCATCGGCAACACGTTTACCGAGCTCGTTAGGCTGAAGGTTTTCTATTTCCTTCTCATCTTTGCCCTTCTCCTCATCGGCAGCTCGATCTTCATGGCGCAGCTCAGCTTTCAGCAGGAATTTCAGGTGCTGAAAGATGTCTCGTTAGGCGCGATGAGCATCTTCACTTCCCTGCTTGCGATCGTGGCCACAGCCCAGCTCATCCCGCGCGATCTCGAGGAGCGCACGATCTACACCATCCTGGCCAAGCCGGTGCCGCGTTACGAATATCTCGCCGGCAAGCTCGGCGGCGTGCTTCTCCTTCTCCTTCTCGGTCTCGTCGCGATGACCGCGGTTTTCCTCGCCGTGCTTTTCGTTAGGCAGGAAATCCTCATCCACGAAACCATTCGGGAAGCCGGCGGGCTGCGCCCGGAACAGGTGCAGGCGGCGGTCGCCGCGCTCAGAGCCTCCGCGTTCAGTTGGAATCTCGGCGCCGGGATCGTCGTGATCTACCTCAAAGCCGCGCTCCTCGCTTCGCTTACGCTCTTCATTTCCACCTTCGCGACCTCGAACATCTTCACCATCTTCGTGATGGTTTTCATCTACTTCATCGGTCATCTCCAATCGACCGCGCGCGACTACTGGCTGCAACAAAACAGCGCCGGCTGGATCGCAAAGACTTTCCTCGCGCTCGTCGCGCTCGCTTTCCCCGATCTCCAGCTTTTCAACCTCGTCGACGACATCGTCGCCGGCACCGCCATTCCAGCCGGGCTCTTCGCGCAGACCGTGGTCCTCGGCTGCGTCTACACTTCGGTTTATTTCTTCTTCGCCTGGATGGTTTTTCATTGGAGGGAACTGTGATCCGCGGCGCGCTCCTGGCTCTGCTTCTGCTCGGGTTCGGCGCGCTCCGCGTGCCGATCGAGTCGTCGCTCGCGGCGCAACATCGGAGCGCTTATTTCCACGAGGCGAAGCTCGGTCTCGATTTGCGCGAACAGATCGGGCAGCTCGGTTTCCTTGCGGCGCTAAGCGGGTTTCGCTCGCTCGTCGCGGATGTGATTTTCATCCAGGCTCATGTCGCCTGGGAGCAGACACAATGGGGTCGCGTCCTCCTGCTTTTTCGCGAAGCGACCACCCTGCAGCCGCGCTCGCTACTCTTCTGGGACATGGCGGCGTGGCACATGGCGTGGAATGCCAGTGTCGCCGCGCTCCGCGACGAATCGCAGCCTAACGAGACCCTGCGCGAAAAGGCAGCCCAGGAATACATCGCCCTTGGGAAGGATTTTCTCGTCCGCGGGATCAAGAACAATCCCGATCGGCCGCAGCTCTACGAAGCGCTCGCCCGGCTCGAGAAAGACAAGCTCCACGACCACGCGGAAGCCGCCCGGCTCTACGCGCAGGCCGCTCGCCTGCCCGGCGCGATGGAATACGTTGAGCGCTTCGCCGCCTACGAGCTATCCTATGCGCCGGGGCACGAGCGCGCCGCCTACGACGCGCTGCTCCAGCTCTACCGGCGCGGCCCGCAGGAGCGCCTTCCGACTTTGCTCAAACGCCTGAAATTTCTCGAAAACCAACTCGATATTCCCTTGGATCAGCGAATTCCTGACACCGAACCGTAACCTTCCCGTCATGCGATTTGCCGTCCTCAGCGACATCCACGGAAATCTCGAAGCGCTCGAAGCAGTGCTCGCGGATGCCCGCGCGCATGATTGCACCCATTACGTCTGCCTCGGTGACATCGTGGGCTACAACGCCAACCCGAGCGAATGCGTCCAGCTCATCCAGGAATTGGAATGCCCGGTGGTGCAAGGCAACCACGACGAACAGGCTTCGATCGAAGACTCGACCGCGGGCTTCAACGAGCTGGCCGAGGAAGCAATCGGCTGGACCCGCGAGCACCTCTCGGCCGGCGAGAAGAAATGGCTGGCCGATCTCCGCCTAACGAGACAAGTCCGTGACTTCACGATCGTCCACGCCACTCTCGATACGCCGCAGCAGTGGGGCTACATCTTTAACGATCTCGACGCGATCGCGAGCTTCACCTACCAGCACACTTCGCTCTGCTTTTTCGGGCACACCCATTGGCCCACCGCTTTCGTCCGCGACGATAACGTCCGCCGGATCACGAGCGATCGCATCCAGATGTCGCCCGGGAAAAAGTACTTCGTCAACACCGGAAGCGTCGGCCAGCCGCGCGATCGCGATTGGCGCGCGGCCTATGCCATCTACGATACGGAACGCCACGTCATCGAGCAGCGCCGGATCGAATACGACCTCGCCACGACCCAGCGCAAGATCCGCGCGGCCGGTCTGCCCGGGCGGCTGGCCGATCGTCTCGCGCAGGGACGGTAGGGCAATGCGGAATGGCGAAGCGTAAACGCGTGCCACGGGAGATATCTTGAGTTCGGCTCTTCGTTCTCCGGCTTCCCCGGTGCGCTCGATTCTGGTCATCAAGCCGAGTTCGTTAGGCGATATTGTCCACACGCTGCCATCGGTTGCCCTGCTCCGCGACGCTTACCCGAATGCGCGCATTACCTGGGTGATCAATCCCGAGTGGGCGCCGCTCCTCCGCGGGAACAACTGCGTCACCCACATCCATATTTTCCCGCGGGGCGAGCTCGGCGGTCTGGGCATTGCCACGCGCCTCCTGCCCTGGATGCGGCAGACCGGACGGCTGCGACCGGACGTGGCTTTCGATTTCCAGGGACTGCTCCGGAGCGCGCTTATCGGGCGGATGAGTCACCCGCGCGAGTTTTACGGCATGGACGATGCGCGCGAAGGCGCGCGCAGTTTTTACGGCCATGTCGCGCCCGTCGATCGTGGTGCGCACGCGGTCGAACGTTATCTCTCATTGGTCGAAAACTTCGGCGTCAAAATTAAGCGCCCGCTTCGTTTTCCACTGCCCACCGGCGACCCGCTCCAGCGCTTTGACGACGGCGAACCGTTCGTCGTCCTGCATCCCTTCGCCCGCGGCTCGCGCAAATCGCTCAGCGATCTCGCGGTCGAAGAATTCTGCCGCGCGCTCGCGCCTTATCGAGTCGTCCTCGCCGGCCGCGCCAAACGCAAACTCACTGTCTCCGATAACTGCGTGAACCTCGTCAACCACACCAGCCTGCTCCAGCTCGTCTGGCTCCTGCGTCACGCGCGCTTCACCGTGAGTGTCGACAGCGGCCCGATGCACATCGCCTCGGCCCTGAGCGATCGCCTCATCTCCATCCACACCTGGAGCGACCCGCGCAAAGTCGGTCCTTACAATGAAAACGCCTGGGTCTGGCAAAACGGCGCGCTGACCAAGGTGCGCGACCTGCCGGCCACGACCGGCAAAATCAAAGGCCGTCCCTTCAAGCGCACCGACATTTCCCAGCTCCTGCTCTTGATTCGCGCGGAGTTGGAAAGGTAGACCGCTCGCCGACCTACTCGGCGCTAAATCTGATCCCGGCCTTCTGCACCTCCTGGTAAGGCAGGAGCCAGACTAACGATTCGTCGTGCAGGTCCACGACCTGAATCCGATTGCCAAACGGATCATGGAAATCGCAGCGGAATCCTTCAATCAGTTCCAGCCCGTAGTTCTTCGTCAGCTTCTCGCGCACTTCCGCGAGCTGAGTTTCGTCGCGCACGATGAGGCCGAAGTGTTTCGTGCGATCAGGTTGCAGCTTCTCGACCTTGAAGATGGCGAGAAACTGATGCGCGCCGATCTTGAAAAACGCGTCGCCTTCGCCTTCATCCATCTTCTCGAGGTGGAAGACGTCCTCATAAAACGCGACCGCTTTCGCGACGTCGTCCACTTCGATCGCAAGGTGATTTATCCCGTAGACTTGGACACTCATAGCGCCGCCGCCGCGTTCACCGTCAGGGTGAAGGTGAACATCGCGGTCACGCTGCCGGAAGTTCCCGTCACCGTTACCTGCGTCGACCCGGTAGTCGCAGTCGGACTGGCCTGGAAAAGTATCTTCTGCCGGTTCGTCCCCTGCCCCTGGATGCGCGCCTTCACTCCGTGCGGCAGGCGCGACAGAGTGAGAGTAACCGCACCATCGAAGCCGTTCATCGGCGTGATCTTGATCAAGGCCTGAGCGGAAGAGCCTTGAGTAACAGTTACGTTACTCGGCCCGGAGATCGTGAAACTCCCTTCGGTCCCGACGGCCGCGTTAATCGCCGCGGCGTATTGCGCGGCGAGGCCGTTCCCGACGAAATCGTCGTAGAGCCACATGAAGCCGCCGTTGATTCCGCACTGGTTATTCCAGCCGCTCATGATGCTCTGCACCTGGGCCGGAGAGTCATCGCGATCCCAAAGACCGGGCCAGACCGGGACGCTGCCGAAATTCCAGCCCACACAAGGGTTATTCCCCGCGCCGCCCGCGTAGGCCTGGAGATGGACGCCGTCGACCGTGCCGGGAAGCTGGGCGTTGATCTGCGAGACCACATTGATCCAGTAACTGTTGTTCGTATAAGGATCGGGATTTATGTGGTAACCCATCCCGCCGAGCATGACTCCGAAGGCAATCGTCGTTGGCGTGTTGTAACTGTTCTCATCGTCGAAATCGAGCGCATCGAGCGCGGGGATTGCCGCCTTGAGCGCGGCGAAGTTCTTATAAAGGATGCTATCCATTCCGGTCCCCTGTGAGTTAACTAATGCAGTTACATCCTGCCAGTCACCGAAGTTAGAAGAGCCAATGCTAAAAGTTATCCGCTTGACCGTGCCTTGTTTCAGGACGGCCATGTTCCCGGCGAAGTCGGGATGAGTCTGACCGCCGATATAGATACCATTGGAAACCAGCGGGAACTCCCCGTTGAAATTCAAGTCACCATTGGTTTTCACCTCGATATTCCAGACGATGACTTCGGTGAATCCGGAGTTCTTGATCTCGTTAATATTATTGGTCGCGTTGATATAGAGCGGGCCGCCGCCAAAGATCCCGGTATAACCGGACTGGCCAAAGGCCGCGGCGGAGCAGGCAAGACCGAACGCGAGAGAGAGCAACGGACGCGAGAGACGGGTTATTTTCATAAATAGAGAAGCTGGCTGCCCACCGGTCTAGCGACCGGCGCGGGAGGCGTCAAGAGCCGCTCGGCCTCGCCCGCTTTTTCCTTTTCACTTGCAAGCGGCCCGCTACGCTCGATCCCATGCGTCGAACATTCATTCCCAGCCTGCTCCTGCTCGTCGCGGCGAGCGCCACCAGCCTTTTCGCCCAATCCTTGGCCAGCCCGTCGCCTTCCCCGGCCACGCTGCGCTCCACGCTCCTCGCGCAGCTCCATTCCACTCACGACAACGCGGAATGGTTCACGCCCGTGAATACCGCAGTCGCCGGCCTCACGGCCGAGCAGGCGAAGTGGGTGCCGCACAACGCCGCGGGCAAGCTCGACCCCAATGCCAACCACTCCACCGGCATGCTCGCCTATCACCTGATGTTCTGGAATGAGAACGCGCTCGCTACTCTGCGCGGCGAGAAAGCTCCCAATCCCAAGGATAACGACGAGACCTTCAATGACTTCGACGCCGCCCACTGGACCGATATCGTGCAGCGACTCGACCGCGCGATGAAAGGCCTCGAGGACGAAGTCGCGAAAATGCCGGAAGAAAAGCTGATCAAATTCGCGCCGATGATCGCAAAGGTCAGCACTCACACCGCTTATCACACCGGGCAAATCCTGTATGTGCGCAAACTCCAAGGCTCGTGGAACCCGGCGAACGGCGTGAAGTAGGCGGCCGCATCTTCTTATCTCTGCCGGCCTGAGCCGCAGAAGACCGCGCCGCCGACGGCGCCCGAATAGTGCCGATGGACCAACTGATCCAACATGCGGCGTTGCAGAGCCTCGTGGTCGCCGTCGCCGGCGGCTTTTTCCTCATCCTGCTCGCGCGCAAGCTCCGGGTGTCGGCGATCGTGCTCCTGCTTGCCGGCGGCATTGTGCTCGGGCCGGAATGCTTTGGACTCGTCCGGCCGCAAAGCCTCGAGAGCGTGCTTCCGGCGATCGTTTCGCTCGCGGTCGGGATCATCCTTTTCGAAGGCGGGCTGACCCTCGACCTGCGCGGTTATCACGCCGGGTCGAGCGTGATCACCCGGTTGCTCTCGCTCGGCGTGGTCGTGACCTGGCTGGGGACGGCCGCCTGCATCCATTGGCTTTTTGCCGCGGCGATCCCTTTCTCGCTGCTCGCCGCGAGCCTGGTCATCGTGACCGGCCCGACGGTCATCGGCCCGCTCTTGAAGCGGATCAAGATCCAGCCGCGGCTCCACAGTATTCTCCATTGGGAAGGCGTGCTGATCGATCCGATCGGCGTCTTCGTAGCGGTGCTCTGTTTCGAATGGCTGGTCGACCGCAGCGGCGTCGCCGTGGTCGAGCACCTCGCCTTGCGCATCCTCAGCGGGATCGCGATCGGCGGGCTCGGCGGATATGCCATCGTCTTTTCGTTTCGGCGCAAGTGGATTCCAGAGAGTCTCCAGAACGCCTTCGCGCTCGCCGCGGCGGTCCTCATCTTTGGCCTGACGGAGGCCGCGATCTCGGAAGCGGGCCTGCTCAGCGTGACGCTCGCCGGGTTCGTGGTCGGGTGGCTGCAACCGCTCGAGCTGCGACAGATCCGGCAGTTCAAGGCCGAGATCACCGATCTGCTCATCGGGATGCTTTTCATCCTGCTCGCCGCCCGGCTGGAGCTCGCGCAGTTTCATGAGTTTGGCTTGCGCGGACTGGCGCTGGTCGCGCTCATCCTCCTTGTCGTCCGGCCGGTAAGCGTTTTCCTTTGCACCTGGCGCTCGCCGCTAAGCTGGCGCGAACGCCTCTTCCTCGGCTGGATTGCCCCGCGCGGGATCGTCGCCGCCTCGATGGCTTCGCTCTTTGCGATCGCGCTCACTTCCCTGCGCTATGGCGGAAATGCCCGCTTCCTCGTCACCTTCACTTTCTCGGTCATCATCGCGACTGTCGTGCTCCAGGGGTTCAGCGCCGAATGGATCGCCCGGCTGCTTGGCTTGCGCCGGCCCGAGCCTACTGGGTGGCTGATCGTGAATGGCGATGCCTTCGGGCGGCGGCTAGCCGTCTTCATCCGCGACCAGACCGGGCTCGACGTCCTCATTCTCGACACCAACGCGCGCCGGGTGGCCGAGGCGCGCGCGGAGAACCTGCCCGCGCTCTGCGAAGACGCGTTAAACGTCGACCTCGGCGAAGAGCGCGATGAGTTCCAGAGCATGGGCCGGCTCCTCGCCCTGACCGATAACTCAGACCTGAACGAGCTCCTCTGCCATCGCTGGTCGACCTCGATGGGCCGCGAGGATGTCTACCGTTGGCAAAGCCTGAAAGTGAGCACCCAAGCCCGAAGCGAGAGCCACGGCCACGTCGTCTTCCCAGGGATGATGCGCCCCTCGATCGTCGCGGCGGAGTTGCTCGATGGGCAGGCCACCCTCAGCACCGTCATCTACGAGGATCCGCCCCAGGAAATCGACGGCCAGCCGTTGCTGGTCGCGCGCAGCGGACTCGTCTCGCCGATCGTGGAGACCGACGAAGAAACGACCTTCCTCCCGGGCGATCAGCTCTTCGTTCTTCAGCGTTCCGGTCGTTTCCTCGCGCGCAGCCTCGATGCCGGGCGGGTGATCGACATCGACGGCGCCAGCCTGCCCGCGATCTACGGGCAACTCATCGAAGTCGTCGTCACCGCGGCTCCAGGCATCTCGCGCACCGAGACCTTGCGCGCCCTGACCGATCCTGCCGCGGCCGTGCCGGCGATGATCGGCCGCGGCGTCGCGGTCCCCCACTGCTACAGCACGCAACTGCAACGACGCATTTGCGTCATCGGCCGTCTCCGCCAGCCCTTGGAGATAACCGGACAGACCGAACCGGTCGGGTTGGTCTTCCTCGTCGTGAGCCCGGCGGGCGACCCGGAAGGTCACCTGGCGACCCTCGGCGAGATCGCGCGTTTCTGCGCCGACCGCTCCCACCGCGAAGCCTTGCTCGGGTTCCCCACCCCGGAAGCCGCGCGCCGCTACCTGCGCCGCCTAGCGGGGTAAAGCACAGTGAGGGAGACTGGCATTTCCTCCTGACGCGGAATAGCATGCGCCCTTGACCCACGTGGATGTTCGTTTCGAGGAATCGCGGCTGCACGTTCCTACTCTGCGCTCCTAACTGCTGTGCCAGCTAACCCAACCTCGTCTATCGAACCGCCCGATTACTTCCGGATCAGGATGGTGGACAGCTTTGCGGAGTTGGTTGCGGCGCCATTTGCGGACGGGGTGAACGCGCTCTGCTGGCCGCGGGTGCTCTTGGGGGATTTCGGCGAAGTGGTGGCGAAGCTCGGCGCCGGGGAAGAAGTCGTAGCGATCGAGGAGGAACAACTCCTTCGCCTGCGACTAAGTGCGGCGGGGCAGGCGGCGGTCGACGTCCTGCGGGAAGATCTGCGACGGCTGAGGGACCAGGAGCGCGCGCCGGTGCTGAACTGCATTCATGACTATCCGTGTGAAGAGAAGCCCGGGCCGGTGCGGACCGATGTCTTTTCCTTCCATGTGGATAGCGCGCCGGTGGAGGCGGATACCTGGCTCTGCACTTACTACGGGCCGGCGAGTGAAGGACTACCTAACGAGGAAGCGATCCGGCGGGTGGAGATACCCGAGGTCCGGCAGGCGCTGCTTGGGTATCTCGGGTTTGAGCAGGACGACGCGGAGTTTCACGAGGCGCTGCGCGAGCATTGCTACGATCTGCATTATGCGCCGGTCACGGGTGCGCGGCCTTACTCTTTTGGTCTCGGCCATCTCTGGCGGATCGCGGCGGACTGGCCCGGCAGTGCGGTGCCGCCCTGCATCCATCGCGCGCCCGCGACGCTCTCCGGCGCGCCGCCGCGGCTGCTGCTCATTTGTTGAACCGGAGTGCTATACTCGTTAGGCGACAAAGCTGGCGGCCATGTTTGGAGTCGTTGCGCCATGGGGAACGCGGCTGGGGGGACAGCCGCGCTACATCGGTGAATCCAAACGCCGGCGTGGGCTCAGCCGGGGTATTTTCCTGCTTTCCTAATTTATCCCCCCGGCGGATCGCGCCGGTAACTTAGGAGGCTTCCCGCGCGGCGGGCTCTTCCGTCTCGCGGCGGCGCGGGATGCCGAGGCTGTCGAAGATGATCCGCGTCGCGTCGGAGCGATTAAGGGTATAGAAATGGATCCCGGCCACGTCGTTATCCAAGAGGTCGTGGCATTGCTCGAGCGCGAAATGGACGCCGACCCGGCTGACCATCTTCGAGTCATTGCCGCAACGTTGCAGCGCGCGCAGGAGTTTCGCGGGAAAGCGCGCCCCGCCCGCCAGCTCGGCGATGCGTTTGAAACCACTCAGGGAAGTGATCGGCATGATCCCCGCGATGATCGGCACATTGATCCCGGCCAACGCGCAACGTTCGCGATAATCGAGAAAGTCACGGTTATCGAAAAAGAGCTGGGTCACAATGTAGTCGGCGCCGGCCTCGACCTTTGCCTTCAGGTGGTCCATCTCGACCAGCCGGTTCGGCGTCGCGGGATGACCTTCCGGGAAACCAGCGACGCCGATGCCGAAGCCGCGCGGATCGGGATGGACGCCGGTGTCATTAAAACGGCGAATGAATTTCACCAGGTCCGACGCGTGCTGGAAGGAATCGCTCGCCTTGTCATAAGGCAGGCCGCGCGGTGGATCGCCGCCGAGCGCGAGAATGTTGCTGATGCCCGAGCGCGCGTAGCGGGTGAGGATGGCGTCGATCTCCGCCTCGGCGTGGCAGACGCAGGTGAGGTGCGGAATGGGGTTGAGCTTTGTCGTGGTCTTGATCCGCTCGACGAGGTCGTGGGTGAGCTCGCGGGTGGAACCGCCCGCGCCGTAGGTGACGCTGACAAAATCCGGCGCGTAGGATTCGAGGTCGCGAATCGTCTGGTAAAGAGTCTCGGCCGCCTCGGGCGTCTTCGGCGGGAAGAATTCGAAGGAGAAGGTAGGCGAATCCTTCCGCATGATGTCGGTGATGTGCATTCGTAAAAGTCGGCGGTCGGACTTTCGGTCAACTTCCCGCTGAGGCAACCCTGCGTCGTTTTGTCGCCGCGGGCAGAATGGCTATCCTCATGATTGGCGGAGCCGGCTGAGCCGACGCGAGCGAGTCCATGAATTTGCCGGCGTCAGCCTCGCGGCTCCGGCGGCTGTTGCGCAGTGAAGGTTTGCCGGCCAGATAGGTTGGTGCAGGATGCGTCATGCAAAAAATTACTCCTTTTTTGTGGTTCGACGGTGAGGCGGAAGAAGCGGTCGAGTTCTATCTCTCAGTCTTTAAGAAAGCGCGGCGCCTGATGACGACGCACTACGGCGCAGATGGTCCCGGGGAAAAGGGATCGGTCATGACCGTCTCCTTCGAGTTGGAGGGAACAGAGTTCGTCGCGCTCAATGGCGGGCCGCATTACAAGTTTACCGAAGCGGTCTCATTTGTGGTGAATTGCGAAGACCAGGCTGAGATCGATTACTATTGGGAAAAGCTGCCGGCCGATGGCGGCAGCGAGATCGAGTGCGGCTGGTTGAAGGATAAGTATGGTCTGTGCTGGCAGATCGTGCCGGGCGCGTTCTGGGGGATGCTGCAAGATAAGGACGCCGTGCGCACGCAAAGAGTCATGAAAGCACTCATGACGATGCGCAAGCTCGACCTCGCGAAGCTGGAAGCGGCTTACCGCGAGAGTTAGCGGCCGGGCTGCTGGCGCAAGGCTCCCTGGACCGCTGCCGGCAACTTATCCGCCTGCTGCAGGAGCAGGCTGACCTGCCATATCTCGGTGTCGCTGAGCTTCGTCTCAAACGAAGGCATGCCACTGAAACGAATTCCATTTTTCACCACCCAATGAGTCTCCCCTACCGGGTCATCGGTAACTCCGTGGGAAGGCGGCATGAGGGCGGGCGCATGCGGGTAGAAACGCTTCGCCACTTTCGAAGGCGGCCCGTCGAGCTGGCCGTGGCAACCCTGGCAGCCATTGGTCTGGTAGATGCGCGCGCCGGCGAGGAGATTGCTTTCATCCGCGGGCACGGGCGACTTGTCATCCCCGGCCTTTCCCATCGACGCATCGATCGCCTTATGGACCAGCATCCGCTCCATCGGCAACGGTTCCCCGCTCGTTTTCATCGAAAGCCCGCCGCCCGTGACAAAGAGATAACCCGCCGCCAGCAGGAGGCAGATTCCGACCAGCACGCCGAAGAGAAACTTGATCATGAATCATGACTATAAAGCACTCTACCAAGGGCGCAGGATAATTTTTCACGCTGTTAAAAATGACCCGTCTTCCCCGAGGAGGTGGTGACAACCGTCGGCACCGGCGGTAACCTGAGCCGTAACGTCAGATGGCTTAACGAAAGGGAGAATCCGATGATTACCGGCGCTCACTCAATTATCTACAGCACAGATGCCGAGGCGGATCGCGCTTTTCTGCGCGACGTCCTGAAACTAACTCATGTCGATGTCGGCCACGGTTGGCTTATTTTCGGCCTGCCACCAGCCGAAGTGGCCGTCCACCCCGCGGAGGAAAACGGCGTGCATGAGTTTTTCCTGATGTGTGATGACCTTGACGCGCTGATCGCGGAGTTAGCCGCCCGCCAAGTCACCTGCGAGCCGGTGCAGGATCTGCGCTACGGCCTGGTCACGCACTTGACGTTGCCCGGCGGAGGCAAGCTCGGGGTCTATCAACCGCGCCATGCGCGACCGAAAGGAATGCCCGGTTCGCCCTCGTGATTACCTTCGCGCCGGCTAGCAGTGACTCGCTCTTATTTCCTAAGCCCGGCGCCGTGCGAGATGAGAGAGCACGATCGACATGGCAGCCGTGCCGAGCGTTCTCACGAGGGCGGGATGTTCGGCGTAAAGCCGGCTCACCCGGTCGACGATCGAAGGATCGTGCTGCGCCGCGCGGGCGGCGGCCTGTTGGGCCATGTCAGGCGTGAACTGGTTGGCGGTCTCGGGCGTGACCGGCGTGGTCTTCCCGAGTTCGGCAGGCAGAGCCAAGCCATCCGATTGCGCGAGCTGGCCGAGGAGACGGGCGGCGGCGCCATTCGAGAGCAGGGTGTTCAGGAGGCTGGCCCGCTGCACGCCGTTGGATTGGCCGAAGAGCTGCCCGATCATCTGCGCAAAGGGCGGAGTCTCATCGGAGTGAAACATGGCGTTCAATCCGCCGGCGAGGTCCGCCCTGGGCGCGGACTGCACCACCTGTTGATAATGGCCGGCTACGTCCGCGGGCGAACCGACCGGGTCGTTCTGGGAGTAATTCTCCAAAACGTTGGCTACTTCATTCATCCAACTCATGCCGCCGATGCTGACAGGATGTTCCGCGTTTGTCTACGACGAACCCGATAGGCCAGTTTTTTTACCTAACGAGTATAAGACTCCGCCGTCGGCTCCGGTCCGCGCTAGGCGAGGAAAGCCGGGAGACGCGTGACCAGTTTGCGGACCAGGATCACGACGACGGCAAATCCCGCCAGGATGTAGAAATCCAGTTCGCGCAATGCCGCCTGCAAGGTTCCACCGTGCCGCTCGAGCACGAGCAGCAGCACGACCAGCGAGACCGCGAGTAGGACTTGCGTGACCGAGCGCCGCCAAGCCCGCAGACGGTCGGCGACATCCGGGTCGCGGCGCCTTTGCAGCAGGCTGCGCACCCGCAGGACACTCAGGCTAAGAAGGATGATCGCGAAGGTGAGGAGATAGAGCGCAAAGGAGGCGAGGGCGGAATTGAAGCGCAGAAAAGTCAGCACCGCGTAGGGCAGGATCGCGATTGCGAAGAGAAAGACGAAGTTCACGATCGCGTCGAACATTTTCGCGACGAAGTGGTGCCGGAAGACCCGGTAATGTTCGAGCCAGAAGCGGCAGACCAGGCCGAAGGTCCCGATGACCGCGAGCCAGCGGGTCGTCTCGAAGATTTCCTCGACCCGGGCCGGCACGTCGAGCCGCGTCGCGAGGAGCGATAGGCTGAAGCCGAAGACCAGATCGCTGAAAGCCTCCAGCCGGGCTGTGAAGCGTTCGTCGCCGCGCTCAGTCAGTCGTTCCTCCATGCCTCATCGTGTCGCCGGAAGCCCGCTCGATCACAAGGAGAAAGCGACCGAGCCGAGCGGACGATTTCAGTTTGTTATTCCCGGACCGGCTCCCTAGTTTCTGCGCCAATGCGCCGCTCGTCGCCCTGGCTTTTCCTCGTCATCGCCCTGCTCGGGGCGCTGATTTTGCGCGAGCCGCGGCTGGAAAAGGCGGACGACTTTTTCCAGGCCTGGGCGATGGAGAACTCGACCGCGCCGCTCCCGCACGCCGCGGTGACGCTGGTCGAAGCCGGCCGCGAAGACTTCCGCCAGATGTCGCCTAACGAGGCGAAGAAAAAGCTCCCGCCAGGTGAAGCCGCGCGCCGGTCGCTCTCGCCGCTCGAATACGCGCTTTTCATCCAGGCGGTGCTCGATTTCGAGCCCGCTGTGGTTGGTCTCGAGCCGATGGTGATCTGGCGGGACCGCGATCAGGACCAGGAGCAGGTTTTCATCGACCAGGCGATGCGTGTCCCGAAGCTTCTCGTCGCGATGGAGCTCGGGGAAAAAGGTCTGCGCGACCTGGCCGCGGAAGATCTCCCGGCGTTTGCCCAGGTGAACGGATCGCGCGGCGGGTTGGCGCAATTTTCCGGGATCAGTCATCGGCCGGACGACGACATCCGGCTGATCTCGACTCCGGGATTCACGAATCTCCCGACCGACCGGAGCGACCGTATTCGGGTGCCGCTGCTCTTTGAATACCGCGGCGAAGTGGTGCCGTCGTTTCCGCTCCAGGCGATCATGCTCTGGCTGCGCGCGACCCCTTCCGACCTGAAGATCGAACTCGGCTCCCACATCCTTTTGCCTAACGGATGGAAGATCCCGCTCCACCGCGACGGGACCACGACGATCAACCCGGTCGCGGCCGGCAGCGTGCGCCGCCTGACCTTGAACCAGCTCCTCCTCGCCGCGCAGGAACGCGAATCGCATCGTCCGGCCACGGTCGATCTCAGCGGGTTGAAAGACCAGATCGTCCTCTTCCGGATCAACGGCGACCAGCTCCAGCCGCCGAATATTTTCGCCGCGACCATCGCCACGATCCAGAGCAACACCTACATCCGACGCGCCCCTTGGTTTTACGATTGGTGCGTCGTCGGCGGGCTCGCACTCGCGAGCCTTTTTCTTTGGCGATATTCCAAGGGAATCGTGGTGATGAGTGCGCTCGCACTGACCGCGGGCTACGGATTGCTCGCGCTCTCGATTCTGTCGGAACACGGGCTTTGGGTGCCGATGTTTCTCCCGTTCACGCTCGTCTGGATTCTTGTCCTCATAAGGCTGCTGAGCCGCTCCGCGGTTGTTCCGCCTAACGATAAGCCAGCGACACCGGCGAAGTAGGAGTCGCGGTTTGCCGTTCTCGCGCCAGCGGATCCGGAACCAGCTGTCGCCTCACTTTATGGATCGGATGGTTACGTTCCGACTTTGACGTGCAGCGGGCTTCCAAGAGGAGCTCATCGGCCTTGCCGGTATATTCGGGGCGGTCGTCGATACGGCGCAGGACGGTAAGCATCTGGATTTGCTGCAGGCCACACGGAAGACACTTCCCAGCCATACTCATTTATGAAAAAGGGAGTGCTCGGGGGGGGACTTGAACCCCCATGCCTTGCGGCATACGCCCCTCAAACGTACGTGTCTGCCATTTCACCACCCGAGCGGGAAGTGGGGAAAGTTGAATGAGGTCGCACGGAAAGCAAGAACGGGCTTCCCCACCCTCCTGCTCGTGCTCGCGCTCGCTCAACTCCACGGAATAGAACTCTTAGGCAAGACGCAGAACCTGCATTTATCGTCCGTGAGATGAGGACCGCAGACGATCACGCGCAGGAGCACGAGGGGGATTGGATCAAGGTCGATCTCCATATTCATACGCTCGACGACCCGAAGGATCGGCTCGATTACAGCGCGCACCAGCTCCTGGAGCGGGCGCACACGCTCGGTTATCGGGTGCTCGCGATTACTCTGCACGACAAGGTCTTCGATCGCGCGGAAGTGTTTGCCGAGGCCGCGGCGATGGGGATTCTGCTCATCCCGGCGGCGGAGCTGCGTCTCGAGGGGGCGGACGTGGTGGTGCTGAACATTCGGCCTGACGACGTCGCCGGGGTGAAGACGTTTGCCGATCTTCGGGCGCTCCGCGCGCGCCGCGGGCCGGCCGTTTTCTGCTTCGCGCCGCATCCGTTTTTTGTCCTTGGCGGTTCGTTAGGCGAACGGCTCCTCGCCGAGATCGATTGCTTCGACGCGATCGAGATCTGCCATTTTCACAAGGGCCTCTTCGACCTGAACCGGCGCGCCCGCCAGGTCGCCGCGGCGCAAAGGAAACCGCTTCTCGCGACCTCCGATGCGCACCGGCTTTCGGCCTTTGGCTCGCACTACACCAGCCTGCCGCGCCCGGCGGAGCTGACCACGGAAACGATTTTCAAAGCGCTCCGCCACGGCCCACTTCGCCTAACGAGTCCGCCCGCAAGCTGGCGCGATCTGCTCCAGGTTTTTTACTTCGTTTTCCTCCTCCACCCGATGCGCAAACGCTTTCGCAAGCTGCGCCGCCTCGTCGCTGGAAGTTGAGCCGATGGTTGCGCGGACCCGGCATGTATGTCACAAACCCGAACTCATTTTGCTGACATGAAAACGAAGTTTTTTTTCTGCCTGGTCGTCTGCGGCGCGCTCGCTTTGACCGCCTGCCCGACGACGAATCCCAAGAGCGCCGAGAAGAAGCCGGCGGCGACCGAGCAGAAGCTGCTCTCCGACGATGCGAACGCGGTCGATTTCCAAGCCTTCATCGGCCGGTTGCGGCAGGCGGTGAAGGCGCACGACGTGAATGTGGTTGCCTCGATGATGACGTCCGATTTCGGTTACCGGTTGAATCCGGTCGGTTCCGGCGACGGCGTCTTCCAATACTGGGACCAGAACAATCTCTGGCCCGAGCTCGACGCGGTGCTCGCGGAGAACTTCGTCCCGAAGGAGTCCTACATGGTCGCGCCGCCGCAGTTTGCCGACCCGGCCGCGCAATATGAGGGCTATCGCGCGGGCGTCCGCCGGGTCAACGGCAGCTGGAAGTTCGCCTATTTCGTGAATGGCTGAGCGGAGGTTGAGAGTTGGTAGTTGAGAGATAAGAGTCCTTTCTGATCTCCACTCGCCACGCTCAACTCTCCTCGCTTCCTCACCGGCCGCCGTTCGTTTTCGTTAGGCAGATTCTCCAACTCGAGCCCGGTCAGCTCGCGGAAGGCGTGACGCATTTCGAGCACGACGATCCGATGTTTGCCGGGCATTTCCCCGGAAATCCGCTCGTTCCCGGAGTGATCCTGACGGAGGCGCTCGCGCAAGCCGCCGGCATCGCGGCGGCGTCCGGTTATCCGGAAAACGCGCGCCCGCTATTTTTGTTATCAGCGATTCGGAGTATGAAATTTCCTGCCGCCGCGCGCCCGGGCGAGCAGATCCACTTGCACGCGGAGAAGCTGGCGCAGGTCGCGGAGCTGCTGCAATTCTCCGTCCGGGCGAGCGTGGGCGAGCAGGTCGTCGCGGAAGGTCAGCTGGTGCTGAATGTTACGCCGGAAACTTCCGCCGCTCCGTTGGAATAGCGCCGGCTTGCGCTACTCTTACCGCCAGCCATGCCCGCCGCGCGCCAGCCAGAGATCGCGATCATCATTCCCGCGTGCGACGAAGCCGCCTGCATCGGGACCGTCCTCGACGAGCTGCTCCGGGTGATCGATCCGGAAAAGTACGTCATCGCGGTCGGCGTGAATAGTTCCACCGACGCGACCGCGGAAACGGCACGGACGCGACCGGTGCTGGTCGCGGAAACGGCTGCGCGGGGTTACGGCTTCGGCTGCACGGAAGCGATCCGCCTAACGAATGATTTTTTTCCTTCGGTCCGGGCCTACGTTTTTTGCGCGGGCGACGGCGCGAGCGCGCCGGAGGACGTGGCCCGGCTGGTCGCAGCCTTCGAGCAGGGCTACGACTTCGTGCTCGGGAGCCGGACGCTGCGGCTGCGCAACTGGCGCGCGATGACGCTGCGCCACATGTTCGCCAACGTGGTCCTCGGGCTCTGGTGCGGCCTGCTCAGCCGACGCGTCTTCAGCGATCTCGGACCGCTCCGTTTGATCAGCCGGCGCCTGTTTGAGCAGATCGCGCCGCGCGAGATGACTTTCGGTTGGACAATCGAGGCGCAAATCGCTGCGGCGCATTTCGACGCCGCGATTTGCGAGTTGCCCGTGACCGAGCGACGGCGGATCGCCGGCGAGCAAAAGGTCTCCGGCGTGACCTGGCGGCGGACGCTTCGGATCGGCTGCGAAATTGTGGCCGCCGGTTATCGCACCTGGCAGCGTTTGCCCTCAGAGAGCCGCCCCGAGCCGGTGCCGAGCGCACCCGCGCGCATCCCGCGCGAGGCGTGAAACGCTTCTGGTTCCTCCCCCTGGCGGCTGGCCTAACGAGTTGCGGGAGCTTCCGGCAGCCGCCCCTCCCGCGGGCTGCGGCCATCACCTCCGCCGCGCCCGCACCGATAGTCGTCGACGAGCGCGCCGCGCGCGTCCGCGCGGCGGACGCGATCTATTTTAGCCTAACGAAGAGCGCGACCGCGCCGGGCCAACCGCTCTGGGAGATCGTGCGGACGCTGCAAGATGGCGGGCAACCGGTCGCGCTCGGCTGGGCGGAACTGCCGGCCGCAGAGCAACCGCGGCTCGAAGCCTGGAAGCGGCAGGAAATCAGCTCGGCGCAGTTGCTCGGCGAACTCGTTAGGCCGGAGCGCGCGGCGGTTTTCCGGCCGGCGCTGCGGCCCGATCTCGCACAGGTCGCGCTCGGTTCGTCCCGGAGTTTGCTCGGAAAAATTCGCGACGGCGCCGTGCTCACGACGGAGGAGGAGGCGCAACTTCCCACCGGCTTTAAGGCGAAGCCGGAAGCGTTTGAAGATTTCGCCGATCGCGTCGCCGGCTCGGCGCGGCTGCGCCGGTTCAATCTCCGCCGGCTCTACCGCGCCCATCTCGTGGCCGAGCAGACGATCGCGCAAAACATCGTTCTTTTTCGCCGCGACCATCCGGAGACCAAGCTGCTGATTCTCCTGCCTAACGACACCATGATCAACCCGCGCGAGGTGGCCGATTTCGCGGATCAGCGCATGCCGCTGCGCCAGCTCATCCTCGATCGCGCGGCGCCGCTGCCCGAAAACCACCCGCAGCTCGTGCAGTTGTAGCGCGGACTACAAACCCTCCGGCGCGGGCGCTCTCTCCAGATCGTAAATCGTGCCCCAGGCGCCGGTCGCGACGACCGCCGCTTTCCCGCGCCAAGGTTGCGGGCTCGAGGCGTATTCGCGTTTTTCCGGTTCTCCCCAGAAGAGATAACGCGCCCCAAGTGCGCGCGCGCGCTCGCGCCAGTCGGGCGCGCCGAGCATGAGCGCTTTCAACTGCTGCTCGATCGGCGCGTAGTCGAAGCCCTGGGTCCAGAGATGGCCGGGATAACCAAGGACCATCTTGCGGCCGTCGAGCAGGAGCGGGTGGTTGAAGGTGGGAAAGCCGGCAAACCTTTCCGCGATCGGAATCCGCTTCACCGCCTGCGCGATATTGTTGAGCTCAATCCGGTTCGCGATATCGAAGCCGGGCGAGCCGGGATTGAGTCCGCCGATCAGGCAAATAAGACCGGAAACGAAAAGGAAAAAACAAACCGCGTAACGAACGAACCAGGGCCACGCCGCGATGAGATCCCGCCAGAGAAATGGGAGAACGATGAAGTAAGACCAGATAAAAAGCTTCGTGTTATCCCAGCCCCACGGCGCGGTCTTGACCAGGAACGCGAAGAGAAACAGCGCCGTCGCCGGGCCGACGAACGCGACCGTCGGGGTAAACTCGAAAAGGCGCTGACCATTTTCCTTCCTCTGCTTCATCCGCCAGATGATCACGCCGACGAGCGCGAGCACGAGAGGGAGAAAGAGACCGAAATTCATCAGCCAAAAACCGGGGATCGAGCTGGAAAAACTCGGATCCGACTCGAGCCAGCCGGGCGCCCAGGTGAGGATCGACTTCGCCTGAAAATGATCGGTGATGAGCCAGACGATGCCAGTGGCCGGTAAAAAGGCCGCGGCGAGGAGAAGCGCGATCTGTTTCCGCATCGCCATAGTCCCAAAGACCAGCCAGCAACCGAGCACCGCCGAGAGCGCGAGAAAGGTATGCACGTGAAACAACGGCATCGTCGCGTAGAGCGACCACTCGACCCACCACGGAATCAGGCCGGCGCCTGGAAGAGTCCTTGACTCGTTAGGCTGGACGGCGCTTGGGAAATATTTGCGCCGCCAGTGGAGCAGAAGGAGCAAGCCAGCTGGAATCGCATAGAGCAGGCCGCGCTGAGTCACGAACATGGTCAGCGGGATGCTTTTCCAGGCAATCCCGTCGAGCTGGTAATCGGCAAAGGTCCAGTTCTGGAAATATTGGTAGCCGGCGAGGCCGCCATTGAAGAGAAAGCCCGCAACCCCAAAAGCGCCGCCCCAGCGATAGAAGCCGTAGAAGGTCGCCAGCGAGCCCAGCAAGCCAGCCCAGACCAGGCCACGAACGAGATCGACGTGGACGAGGAGGAGGAGCGCGTTGAAAAGATCAGTCCCGGCGGGATAACGCAGCTTACTGAAAACAAAGATCGGGTTATCCGGCCAGAGCGCGACACCATTCGCGAAGTAGTTGATGTAAGTAAGGTGCAGACTCAGGTCGCCGAGATTGTTAGGCGACTGAATTTTCAGGTTCGCGCCATCGACCCAGAGGAGCCAGCAAAACGAGCGCAAGGCAAAGAGGGCGAAGACTCCTCCCACCACCCACGCCCAGATATGCCAGGGGCGGCGCGGCGCTGCTTCCACCACCGGCGCGGGCGGCAATTTCATTCGGCGGCGCGCGCGCCTCGAGGTCGGCTCGGTCGCGGGAATGGCGGCGACGCGGGCGGGCACGCGTGCGGTAAAATTCGCGGTGTAAATCCAGGCTACGACTGCCGCCGCGCAACCGGCGAAAAGAGCGAGGCCGGCAAAGCCATCATCCAGCCCGCCGCTCAGGATTCCCAGAAGCAGAGCGAGCGAGGTCGAGATGTTTACCAGGGTTAACCCGGCCGCGAAGAGCTTCATCGCGACGGGGACTGAGCCGGCGGGGTCGCGGGCTTTCCGATAAAGTCCGGCTGCTCGCCCCGAAAGAGCCGGCCGAAGGTCTTGGCGTTCAGGTAGAGCTTGGAAGTGTCCTGGTAAGGACGAATCCGCAGCGGCTCGGTGAAGTAAGTCTCGTGCAGCTTTTTCTCCACCTCCGCGATCCGGTCCTCCTGCACGAGGAGAAAGTCCGCGTCCATCTTTCCCGGAGAGTTATCGTGCTCGTAGTAGCCGACGTTTGGGAAATCACCGAGCAGCCACGGGAAAGGATAAGTGCTGGTGCGAATGAGGTGACCGGTCATGCTGTAGTAAGCCGGATTACTGTCCGCCAATGCCATGACCGGGCGAGTCAGCCGATAGATATCATTATAAGTCTGCACGTAAACATAGGGTTCACTGTCGGTTGTGCAGTCGAAGTAGTTCAGGTAAATGCTGAAACCCAGTGACACGAGCAACGCGAAGCCCGCAACGCCGCGCTGCACCACCTGCATTGCCTTGTCCGTGATATTCCAGATACCACCGAGATAAAATCCCAGCCCGCCGCCGAGAAGGGTGAAGGCCAGGGCGGCGCCGTAGAGACGCCAGCCGATCTCGCCACAAGTCGGGCTCGTGCTCGACGCCGCGATGGTCACCTTCACCGCCGACGCGAGATAAGCCGGCCAGGAACAGAAACCATGCACCGCGGAAGACTGGATCAGGTAACTGGCCATCGCCCCGACGACGAATCCCACCCCGGCAAAACCAACCACGAAAAAAGCGCGCCGTGGAATCCTGACCGCCGTCGCGGCCGCGCCGAAAACGAAGAGCAGCGGCCAGACAACGCTGATGATACACCAGGGAGTCTTATAGTTAACAATGCTGTAAGCCGCCAGCACGCCGATGCCGTAGATCGCGAGAAAGCGAACGGCGAA
This sequence comes from uncultured Verrucomicrobiae bacterium, assembly GCA_963831805.1. GTDB lineage: Bacteria > Verrucomicrobiota > Verrucomicrobiia > Chthoniobacterales > UBA10450 > Palsa-1392. The sequence goes on from CAWHRN010000008.1 coordinate 215,453, forward strand.
GTTCTGAAAGAACTGACAGGCCAGACAAAGCACAAAACCAATCACGATCGGCCACTCGTAGCGCAGCAGGAGCTCCAGCCAATACGGCCACGGCTTCTCGTGTCCGTTCCCCTTTTCGCCGGTCTGATACCAGACCGCGAAAGTACCGTAGAGACCTTTTAACCCCGGCCAATTCCAGAACGTGCCTGAGTAGAAAAATACGATCGCGAAAATTCCTACTCCCGTCACTAAGAGGAGATCGAGCCAGGTCCAATCCTGCCGCGCGCGCTTCACATCGGGCAGCGGAGTCAGCCGGTGCGAAACGCAGAGCACGCCGGCGGCGATCAGCCCGCAGCCGATGTGGATGATGTACGTCTCCTTCGTCAGGATCATCCCCGCAGCGCCCATCCCGACGCACCAGAGATAGCCACGCGTTCCTATTTTCCACAACCCGAGCAACCCGAGAACGAAGAGCATCGAAAAGATGAGCAGCCAAACTTCGTGGATCGCGTAGCGACCGTAGAAGACGAAGCCCGGCGAGATTGCCATCGCGAGCGCGGCAGCCAGGCTGGCCTTGCGGCCGACCAGTGGCTGGAATTTCAGCGTGGTCCAGATCGCGGCGATGCTCCCCAGCACCACCGGGAAGCGCAGCGCCCAGATGTGCCGACCAAAAAGCGTCTGCGCGAGGAAGAGGATGTAGAAATGGAGCGGCCCGTGATAGTTCGTCGGGTCGTAGCGGTAGAACCCGGTCCGCCGCATCTGGTCCACGAACCAGCCGTTGATGCCTTCGTCGAAGTGCGGCGGCTTCATGCTCAGGAGCAGAAAACGCAGCACCGTGCCCAATCCGAGGATGATCCACGGCGTCCAATCCACCAGAGCGAGCCGTTCCGGGAAGGAAAGCGGAGCGCCCTCAGTTTCTCCTCGCGCGTTCTCGGCTCCGCTGCTAGGTAGCGCGTCGATGCGCATGCTGGTCACGGGTGGTTGTGGATTCATCGGGAGTAACTTTATTCGTTACATTCTGCAACATTACAAGCCGGCTTCGGTGACGAATGTTGACGCCCTCACCTACGCCGGAAACCTCGCGAATCTCGACGGCGTGGTGGAGGAATACGGCAAGCGCTACGAGTTTTTCGAGGCCGATATCGCGAACGCGGACCAGATCGACACCCTGCTCCACGAGGAGCAGTTCTTCGCGGTCATCAATTTCGCGGCGGAATCGCACGTCGACCGGAGCATCAATTCCCCGCAGAATTTCATCCACACCAACATCGTCGGCACGAGCGTGCTCCTCGACGCCGCTCGCCGCCACGGCGTGAAGCGTTTCCTCCAGGTCTCGACCGACGAGGTCTACGGCTCGTTAGGCGAGACCGGGCGCTTCACCGAGCAGTCACCGATCGAGCCGAGCTCGCCCTATTCCGCGAGCAAAGCCAGCGCCGACCTGCTCGCGCTTGCCTGCCATCATACCTTCGGCCAGGAGGTGGTCGTGACCCGCTGCTCGAACAACTACGGGCCATACCAGTTCCCGGAAAAGCTGATCCCGCTGATGATCGTGAAAGCGCTCCGCGACGAGCCGCTCCCGGTCTACGGCGACGGGATGAACGTGCGCGATTGGATTCACGTGGAAGATCATTGCGCCGGGATCGTGGCCGCGCTTTTCGAGGGGAAACCGGGCGCCGTTTACAATTTCGGCGGCGACAGCGAGATGGCGAATCTCGAGACCGTGAAGTGGATTCTTTCGTCGTTAGGCAAACCGGAGAGCCTGATCTCGTTCGTGACCGATCGCCTCGGGCACGATCGCCGTTACGCGATCGATTCCGCCTTCGCGCAGCGCGAGCTCGGCTGGAAACCGCTGCATGAATTCCGCGAAGGACTCACCGGCACGATCGACTGGTATCTGGAAAACCGCGCCTGGTGGGAGCCGCTCCTCGAGCGGACCGGTCGCTACTAGCGGAGCAAGCGCGCACGCCATGACCGCCGCCAACGAGCGCCTGCGCATCTGGTGCAACTTCCCGTTTTACGAAGATCTCGTGGAGGAACTTCGCGCGCAGACTTCGCGGCATCACCTCACGTTGGTCGAGCCGGCCATCACCGCGCCCGCTCCGGGAGAACCTGCGCCGCAGATTCTGCTCGGCCAGCCGGAGGCGGATTACCTGCTCACGCACGAGCTGCGCTGGGTCGAGATCACGAGCGCTGGTTATGCGGCTTACGATCGTGATAATTTGCGCGAGAGCTTCCGCCGGCGCGGCCTTTTTCTCACGAACACCAGCAGCGTCTTCGACGAAGCATGCGCGCAACATTTGCTCGCGATGATCCTCGCGCTCGCCCGCGAGCTGCCGCGTTGCCTGGAGAACCAGCGCGGCGCGCGCGAGTGGCTGCACGACGAGACGCGCCGCGGCCGGCGCTTTCTGCTCAACGGCCAAACCGCACTCATCTACGGCTTCGGCGCGATCGGCCACCGGCTCGTCGAGCTGTTGCGCCCGCTCGGGATGGAATCGATCGGTGTGCGCCGTTCCGCGCGCAGTAACGAAGGAATCCGGATCGTCACGCCTAACGAAGCCGACACCTTGCTGCCGCAGGCCGACCACGTCATCAACATCCTGCCCGCGAACGGCGCGACCGCGCAGTTTTTCAACGCGGCTCGTTTCGCCCGCGTGAAAGCCGGCGCGCGTTTTTACAACATCGGGCGCGGCACGACCGTCGATCAGCCATCACTGATCGCGGCCCTTCACTCCGGACAGCTCGAAGCCGCTTATCTCGACGTCACCGATCCCGAGCCGCTCCCGCCGGAGCATCCGCTTTGGGACACGCCGAACTGTTTCATCACTCCGCACATCGCGGGCACGCACGATCGCGAGCAGGCGAGGCTCCTCGAGCATTTCCTGAAAAACCTTTCGGCTTTCGAAGCTGGAGCGGCCCTGACCGATCGCGTCATTTAGAGTTTCGCCTAACGAATCTGTTCGCCGCCGAGCGTGGCTGTGGTTAGTTTCTGCGAGTGAAACGCTGCTTCTCTCTCGGTTCGGCCGTTCTCCTCCTCGTTCACCTCGCGGCGGCGGCTGAGCCGGCGCCTGCGACCAACTATCTCCTGCGACCGGCCGCCGTCTTCGATGGCACGCAGCTGCATCAGGATTGGGTCGTGCTCGTGCAGGGCGAGCGGATCGCCCAAGCCGGTCCCGCCACGGAAGTGAAGCCGCCTAACGACACCACGACGATCGATTTGCCTAACGACACGCTCACGCCCGGCCTGATCGAGGGTCATTCCCACCTCTTCCTTCATCCCTACAACGAGACGCCGTGGAACGATCAGGTTCTGACGGAATCGCTCGCCTTCCGCACCGCCGAAGCGACCGCACACGCGCGCGCCACGCTCCTCGCCGGCTTCACCACCACACGTGACCTCGGGACGGAAGGCGCGGGCTACGGCGACGTCGGGTTGAAGAAAGCCATCGAGCGCGGCGTGATTCCTGGCCCGCGCATGATCGTGGTCACACGCGCGATCGTCGCGACCGGCAGCTATGGGCCGAAACTTTCGCCGGACCTCGATCTGCCGCAAGGCGCGCAGGAAGCGAGCGGCGTCGACGACATCGTGCGCGTCGCGCGCGAGCAGATCGGCAAGGGCGCCGATTGGGTGAAGCTTTACGCCGACTATCGCTGGGGCGCCGGCGAACGTTCGCGCCCGACCTTTTCGCAGGAGGAGCTGGCGGCCGCCGTCCGCGTCGCGCATGACGCCGGGCGCCCGGTGGCCGCGCACGCGACCACGGCCGAGGGGATGCGTCGCGCCATCCTCGCCGGCGTCGATACGGTCGAGCATGGCGACGAAGGGACGGCGGAGGTGTTCAAGCTCATGAAGGAACGTCATGTCGCCTACTGCCCGACGGTCGCCGCGGGCGACGCGATCTCGCGGTATCTCGGTTGGAAGAAAGGGAGCGAACCGGAGCCGGACCGCATCCGCACGAAACGTGCGAGCATGAAAGCGGCGCGCGCCGCGGGAGTCACTTTTGTGATGGGTGGCGACGTCGGTGTCTTCGCCCATGGCGAGAACGCGCGGGAGATGGAGCTGCTCGTGCAGGAGTACGGCTTCACGCCGCTCGAAGTGCTGCAGCAGGCGACAAGCGGGAATGCCGCGGTTTTTCGTCTCGCCGATCGCGGGCAGGTGCGGCCCGGCTTTCTCGCCGATCTGGTCGCGTTCGAGGGAGATCCGACGAAAAGCGTGGCGCCGCTGCGGCAGGTGCGCTTCGTGATGAAAGGCGGCGTCGTTTATCGGCCGCCGGAGCGCGCGCCCTAACGAACTCGCAATCGACCTGCGCCTTTCGCGCGGTTTCCACTTTCGGCCTCTCCGAGTCGCGCTACGATGTGCGCGTGACCAAGCCGGAAAATTTTATGACCTGGGTGACGGATCCCCAGCGGACTAACGATGAACTTTTCACCGTCGAGCTGCTGATCGAGCGGATGCGGGCGCGGCAAGATTGGCCATTCCGCGACCGCGCCGTCGATTTCGACGAAAAACAGGCGGCGAAAAAAGCGCGCCGCTTCAATCCCGCCTATCGCCCGCTCCTCGGCATGGACGAACTCGAGGCGCTGCGGGATAACGCCGCCCACGTCACGCATTTCAACGCGGAGAGCATGAGCGATCGCCCGCTCCGCGATCTCACCGCGCTCAGCTTTTTTCCCGCACTCGAGAACCTCAGCCTGAGCGGGATCGACGTGGCCGATCTCTCGCCGCTCGCCACGTTGCCGAAGGTCAACTGGCTCACCCTGATGGAAAGCTCGGAACTGGCCCGCGCGCATCGCCACGATTTCGCGCGCCTCGGCGCGAAGCCGGTTCTCGACCGCGTCTGGATTTCCTTGCGCCAACCCTGGCCGGATCTCACTGCGCTCGCGACCTGGCCGGCCGTGCGGAATCTGCATTTTCACGGCAACCTGCTCGCCTTCTCCGAGGTGGAAACGCTGCCCGCGGCGGAATTCGTCCAGGCGCAGAAGTGGATCGATGCCTCAACGCCGCTGCGCGATCTCCGGGTTTTCCCGACGATGCCGAAGGTGAAGCAGCTCGAGCTTTCGCCGACCACTTCGCTCGAGGGAATTGAGCGTTATCCCAGCGTCGTGAATCTCGAATTGGGCGGCGATTTTACCGACCTTGGTCCACTCGCCGCGTTGGAAAATGTCACCTTTCTCAAGCTCACGAGCGAACATTTCACTGACCTCACTCCGCTCACGCGGATGCCGAAACTGCGCGAGATCGTCCTCGTGCGGGAGCGCCCGCTCGATCTCTCCGCGCTGACCGATGCGCCGCATTTACGCCGGGTCGATTTCCAGCGCTGCGCCACCATGCGTACCGAGCTGGCCGCGCTCAATGCCGGCCTCCTCCCGGAAGCGGAGGATTTCCTCGCCGAGACGCCGCGCCCGCTCGGCCCACTCCCTTTCTATCTCCTGACCAAAGGGAACGAGGCGAGAAAAAAAAACGACATGGAGCGCTCCTGCCAGCTGAACGAGCTGCGCGAGGCCTATTACCAGGGCGATGTCGCGTTCGAGCACGCCGAGTCGCGCTCCTTCCTTAGTCACTTGTTTGGCGAGCTGAATCGCCTCCTCGGCTATCGCTGGGGCTTCGTGAACGTCGAAACAACCGTCGGCCGGGCCGGTCGCGTCCAGCTCAACTTTCGGCGTTACCAGGATACCAGTCGGATCCGCGAGATCATCCAGCTCCTGCGCGAGCTTTCAGCCCGGTCGCGTTTTCCGTGGACTTTCGATCTCTTCGTCGAACCGCATGGGGACATGAGCGACGACATGGAGCAGCTCCGGGCCTTGGAAAAGAAAGCCAAGGATCCGCAGGGACATTGGCTGGCTGAGTATTTCAGCCCGGAGTTCGTCCTCCGGGAGAATGAGGAAGAAGAACGCCGCACCCGGGAGAAATACGAGCTTCTCGAGCGCGAACACCTTTACCGGCTACAACAACAACAGGGCGACACGATCGACCCAGAGCTGACCCCCCCGCCGCCGGATGACTACGACGACGAAGAAGATGACGATGAGGAGGAGGACGAGGACGAGCAGGAACCACTAAGCACGACTTCCGACGACGACGATGGCGGCGGCGTAGCGATCGCTCCTCCGCCTCCGGCGCCGCCCGATGCCGAGAACCTGAGCGACCAGCTCTGCTATTACCTTACCGTGATGGAGAATTGCATGTTCGTCATGAGTCATTGGGCCGATCGCGCCCAGTACGGCCTTGGCGAGGCGCCCGTTGAGTGGAGCGAGCCGTCGCAGGGGAATAGCGCAGCCCTTTGACTAGCTCCTGGCTGGTTACTCCTGGCTCTGAAGAGCACTTACCGGCAAAAGGAAGCAGCGCAGCCGCTCGCGGAGATGGGCACTCCTTCCTACTTTACTACTTAACCTTCAGTCTCTGCATTTTTGTGCCTCCTTGTTTGATGGCATATTCCGCGCGGAAGGGAATACCGCATCGATCGATGACACTTAGAGCTATCCTCGTGACCCTGCTCCTCTCCGCCGTCGCTCCGTTCGCTGGCGCGGCCGCGAGTCCCTCTTTCTTCCAGCTGGAATATCTCCCAGCAAACATTTGGCAACGGTCGAAGGACGACCCGGCCTTGCGTGATCCACTCGTCATCGAGATATGCCACGCGGTCGAAAGCTCGCCGCTCGCCACGCATGAGTGGAAGTCACTCTCGGCGCATAGCCCACGCAAATACGGCCCGGACTTGGAACCTCCGCACCTTGGATACATCAAGGGCATGTGCCTCTCCTTCGCTCGGAGCTACAGTCGCCTCCTCGCCGGCGAACAGGTGGCCGGGGACATGGCCGGTCCGGTGCAGGCAGGAAGCCCCGCTGACGCGCTCTGGATCTACCGCCAGGCCATCTCCCGGCTCGCGCCTTCCCAGGACAGTTCCGAAGTGACCAATCTCCGACACCTTTATACCGCGATGATTGGTTACGGCAGCCTCGAGAGCAGCGGGCAATATTGCACCGGCCGCGACCTGAAGAACGATGAGTCAGACACGGCTGAGACCGCCGAATCCGGTATCCTGCAGACCAGCTACAATACCATCGAGGGACCGGGGCACGAACCTATCCGTGAAGGAGTCGCGGCTCTCACCGCGCAATACGCCGCGCATCCGGAAAAGGGTTTCCTCTGGGTCTTCCAGGAGGGCTCCGGCTGTAAGTGGGCAAAAGTAGCAAAGCGCTTCTACGGCTCCGGTCCCGGCCGGCAATTTCAGGAGTTATCCCGCTTCTCTCCCGCCTACTCCGCCGAGACCACGGCCATAAGCCTCCGCTACAACGCCAATGACTACGTCACCTCTGACTACGATAAGGTCGAAGTGCTCCCCGAGTGCGACCACCTCCTCCTCAAAGTGCAGCACCTCGTCGCCGGTAGCACCGATCGCAGCGGGCTCACGATGGCCTCACCGCGGAAGTAACGCCGCGTATTCCGTCACCAGCAAGCCATCTGTTGAGAATGCGGTTGTTCGTCAGGCATTCGTTCCACCATCAACCGTGAGATTCGCGCCGGTGATATAGGAAGATTCCGGGCCGGCGAGGAAGACCGCCATCGCCGCGATATCTTCCACACGTCCGTAGCGTTTCAGCGCCGTGTTCGCGATTTGCGGCGCCGCCCAATCGCCCGCCGCGGGATTCAGTTCTGTGTCGATCGGACCTGGCTGGATGTTATTGACCGTAATGCCCCGGCTTCCCACTTCGCGGGATAACCCTTGGACAAACATCTTGACCGCTCCCTTGGTCGCCGCGTAGGCCACCAGGCCGGGCGTCATCATCCGCTCACCGACGCATGAGCCGATAGTTATGACGCGTCCGCCTTCTTTCATGTGCTTCAGCGCGGCCTGGGTCGTGACAAAGGTCCCGCGAATGTTGAGGTCGATCATGAGATCCAGCTCCTCCAGCGTAGTCTCCTCGAATGGCTTGGGCACAGCCGTGCCCGCATTACTTACCAGCACGTCGAGCCCGCCAAGAGTATTGACGGTCTTCTCGACCGCCGCTTTCACCGCCTCGGCATTGGTCGCGTCCGCCTGGAGCGCGAGCGCTTTGCTGCCGGCGCCTTCCATCTCCTTCACCACTGCCGCCGCCGCATCGGCTCCTTTCGTATAGGTGATAGCCACGTGCGCTCCCTCCGCGGCGAGACGTCGCGCGATCGCCGCACCAATGCCGCGCGAGCCGCCGGTGACGAGAGCGATCTTACCTTCCAGTTTCCGGGTCGTTGTTTCCATGCCGGAAAGTGGCTCGTTGTCGCGCTGCCGAATAATGCTTTGTTTGTTCGGGCCATGCCTCGCGAGCATCGCCGAGGCATGGAATTACGACATCTCCGCTATTTTATCGCAGTCGCCGACGCTGGAGGTCTGACCGTCGCCGCGCGGAAACTGCACACGTCGCAACCTTCGTTGAGCCGGCAAATCCGCGACCTCGAAAATGAGGTGGGCGCCACACTGCTAACCCGGAGCGCCCGCGGCATCGAGTTAACTCCTTCCGGCCAGGCCTTCCTCGATCACGCCCGACAGGCGCTCTCGCACGCGGAGGCAGCCACCGGAGCCGCACGCCGGGTCGCGAACCCGGCCCAGCCATCCTTCGCCATCGGCTTTCTCACCGGCCACGAAGTCACCTGGATGCCCGAAGCTCTGCGGATCTTGCGCGACGAACTTCCGAAGGTCGACGTCACCATCTCGAGTCAATACTCGCCGCAGCTCGCCGATGCCCTTTCGACAGGCAAGATCGATGCCGCTTTTCTGAGGCGGGAGGAAGGAATGCCGGAGCTGGCATTCAGACTTGTCCTGCAGGAGCCGCTCGTGGTCGTCCTGCCTCGCGACCATCGCCTGGCGGCACATAAGTCTATCAAGCCGCAGGACATCGCCGGCGAGACCTTCGTCAGTGTGTCCGACACAGCGCCCGTCCTTCGCACAGTCATCGATGACTACCTTGAGCGATCCGGTATGACTGTAACCCCCGACCACGAAGCGGACCACCTCGCGATGGCGATGTCCCTGATCGCATCTACCCGCGGCGTTGCTCTACTGCCAGCCTTGGCGAAGAACTTCCTCGTCTCATCCCTCACGAGTCGTCCGCTGAAGGGTGACACACCCACGATCGACCTGGTATTCGGCTATAAGAAGTCGAACAGATCACCGATCCTAAAGCTATTACTCTCGCGGTTGGATGAACTGATCGTCCAAGTCTCGAAAACGACTCGATAAGAAGAGCAACCTTCGCTTTCATCCTTCATCCTTCCGCCCTCCGCCCTCCGCCTTCATCCTCCCGTCCCGCTTGCATTCTCCACCCGCCGGCGGCAATTTCCGCGCGTCGTTCGCTCCGGGGTGTCGACCTCCTTCATGTAGCGCTGCCATTCTGCGTCCATCTCGCGCATGAATGCGATCCAGGTCGGCGGCTGGCGGAGATGGCTGGGATACAAGGCGGAGGTTGCTTCCCGCAGGCGCAAATCCCAGGGATCGGTTTCCGTCGTTTCGCTCATCGCGTCTCACGCTCCATGCGTTCCAGTGCTTCGTCGCCTCCGAATTGTAACACCAACGTTCGAAACGCCGCGTCCTTCAGATCAATCTCGCAGGTTCTGATCAAATCGAAGATGTCACTCCAATCCGAGACGCCCGCGCCGCCTCGATCGTAGCACCCCCCCAGCTCCAGCTTCCAGCTCCCAGCTTCCGCCTTCATCCTCAAAAAGAGAAACCGCGGCGAAGGTCTCCCTCCGCCGCGGCTCATTGAGGTTCCCTTAGAAGGAATCGTAGATCGGGCGCAAGCCCCTTACACTGCGATCGCGGAGACCGGCGGGCAGAAGGGACCAGGGCCCTTGGTGCCGTTGGCGCAAGCGCGGATCCAATACTGCTTCGCCGGCGTGAAGCCCTTCAGCACCGTGCGGCTTGAGCTTGAGGTCGCGATGGTCACATACGGGCCTTCAGCCGTCTCCGACTGCTGGATCGTATAGTTGAGCTTATTCCGCACCGCATTCACCTGGAAGAGTAACTCCCCAGTCATTCCCGTGTAACCAAGACGCGGGTTGCGCGGCGTCAGCAGCATGCCGACGGGCGTGCGCGTCCTGCGCACGCGGAGACCGGCGCTGATCACATTGGCTTCACTATTGCCACAGTTACCCTGCACATAGGCTACGATGTCACGCAGCTTCTGGGTCAGGATACCATTCTTCACATTCCGCACGGCGATCTTTATCCGATCGCCGGTGGACGCTTCCTGCATGGCCACTTCGGCCTCATCCGCCGCGGTCTTCATTTCCGGCAGCGTCGGGCTCGGTGTCGGATACACAGGGTTATCCGTCATTTTCATTACCACTTCACGGGCAACGACGATTTTGTCAGCCAGCTTCAGTCTTATGAACCAAAGCACTAACGTTATTACTTTAATTTCATTACTGCTTAAGGGCGTCCTTTCACGCCTGTTCGTCGATCACCATGACCTTCGAACGAGCGGATAAGAAGAAAGAGTCATGCCATCCGGACCTAAAAATCACATTTCGCTAAAATTATTTTCATTGGATTCTAATGACTTCTAATACTAAAAGCTCGTAGCTCTTATTATTTCTTCACGCAGTTATAGCCCGCCTATTAGCTCTGGTTTTGCCTTCCGTCCCTCGCCGGAGCATATTCCGGCGCTGATTCAGGCCCACTCGGCGCACAGCAGTTCGGCCTGGGCGAGCACCGTCTTGACCGCTTCTTCCTGCAGGTCCGGCGGATAGCCGTGTTTCTTCAGGATGCGTTTCACCATGACCTTGATCTTCGCGCGCGCGCTTTCGCGCAGCGTCCAGTCGATCGTCACGCTCTTGCGCACCTGGGTGACCAGTTCGGCGGCGATGACTTTGAGCTCGTCGTTGCCCATCGCCTCGACGGCGCTCTCGTTCGCGGCCAGCGCATCGTAGAAGGCGACTTCGTCATCGTTCAGGCCGAGATCGACGCCGCGCTTGGTCGGCGGCGTTCATCTCCTTGGCCAGCTTGATCAGTTCTTCGATCACTTCCTGCGTGGCGATGGCGCGGTTGTGGTAGGCGTTGAGCGTCTTCTTGAGCATCTCCGAGAACTCGCGGCTCTGGACGAGATTGCGCTTCGAGCGCACCTTGATTTCGTCCCTAGCAGCTTCGCCAGCAGTTCGGCGGCGACGTTCTTGTACTTCAGGCCGCGCACCTCGGCGAGGAACTGGTCGGACAGAATGCTGATGTCCGGTTGCTTGCAGGCCGGCGGCGGTGAAGACGTCGATGATCTCGCCTTCGGTGATGATCGCCTTGGAGACGAGCTGGCGGATGGCGGCGTCGAGTTGTTCGGGCGATTGCGTTGCGCCGCGCTGCTTTGGCGAGCGCGGCCTTGATGGCCTGGAAGAAGGCGATGTCGTCGCGCATCTCAATGGCCTCATCGCTGCCGGCGCAGAGGGCGAAGGCCTGCGAAAGTTCCGTCACGACCTGCACGAAGCGTTGCTTGCCGTTTTCCTGCTCGAGGATGTGCTCCTGTCCGGCGGGAATCAGCGCCAGACGTTCGGCGGGTGTGCCGTCGTCCACTTGTCCCAGTTGAAGCCGTGCATGATGTCGCAGGCGATTTCGTGCTTTTCCTGCATCACCGCGATGGCCTGCGCGGTGTCGAGGCTCGGGTCGCCCTGGCCGCCGCTCTCGGTGTAGGTGGCGAGGGCGTGCTTCAGTTGATCGGCGAGGCCGAGGTAATCCACGACCAAGCCGCCGGGCTTGTCGCGGAAGACGCGGTTCACGCGGGCGATGGCCTGCATGAGGCCGTGGCCGCGCATCGGCTTGTCGGCATACATCGTGTGCAGGCACGGCGCGTCGAAGCCGGTCAGCCACATGTCGCGCACGATCACGATGCGGAACGGGTCTTTGCTGTCCTTGAAGCGATTCGCCAGCTCGCGGCGCTTGTCCTTGTTGCGGATGTGCGGCTGCCAGTCCGGGCCGTCCTCGGCGCTGCCGGTCATGACGATCTTCACCACGCAGCTTGCCTTCTCGGCTTCGTCGTCGTCGTTCGGCGCTGGCCCAGTCGGGGCGCAGCTTGATGATCGCGTTGTAGAGGTCCACGCAGATGCGGCGGCTCATGCAGACGATCATCGCCTTGCCGTCCATCGCTTCCAGCCGGCGCTCGTAGTGCTGCACCAGATCGGCGGCGATGAGGGCGATCCGCTTCGGATCGCCCGACCAGCGCTTCCAGCGCGGCCCACTTCGTCTTGAGCTTCTCCTTGCGCGTCGCTCTTCGCCTTCGGTGATCTCGTCGAACTCCTCGTCGATCTTCGGCAGCTCGCTCTGGTTCAACGCCAGCTTGGCGATGCGGCTCTCGTAATAGATCGGCACCGTCGCCTTGTCGGCCACGGCCCGCTGGATGTCGTAGATGCTGATGTAATCGCCGAAGATCGCCCGCGTGTTGGCGTCGTTCTTCTCGATCGGCGTGCCGGTGAAGCCGATGAACGACGCGTTCGGCAGCGCGTCGCGCAGATTGCGCGCGAGCCCGTCGATCAGGTCGTATTGGCTGCGGTGCGCTTCGTCGGCGATGACGACGATGTTCCGCCGCTCGCGAGAGCACCGGCATCTTCTCGCCCTTCTCCGGCATGAACTTCTGGATCGTGGTGAAGACCACGCCGCCGCTCGCCACTTGCAGCAGCTTGCGCAGATGCTCACCGATCGTCCGCCTGCACCGGCATCTGCCGCAGCAGTTCGTGGCAACGCTGGAACTGGCCGAAAAGCTGATCGTCCAGATCGTTGCGGTCCGTCAGCACGACCAGCGTCGGATTCTGCATCGCCGGATGCCGCGACGATGCGCGCGGCGTAGAAGAGCATCGAGAAGCTCTTGCCCGACCCCTGCGTGTGCCAGACGACGCCGGCGCGGCGGTCGCCCGGCGCCGCCCTGCATCTTGCCCGCCCAATAGGTTCCCGCTACTCCGCCGCGTCCGCATGCCGCTCGCCCGCACCGTTTCCTCCACCGCCGCATTCACGGCGTGGAACTGATGATAGCCGGCGATGATCTTGTGCAGCCGGTCGCTGTCGGTGTCTTCCTCGAAGACGATGAAATGCTGAAGCAGGTCGAGAAAGCGGCGCTTCTCGAACACGCCGCGCACCAGCACTTCCAGCTCCAGCGCGGTCTTGCGGCGCATCGCCTTCGCCGTCAATCGTGCGCCAGACCTTGAACCATTCCTGATTCGCCGTGAGCGAGCCGATGCGCGCTTGCGAGCCGTCGGACACGACCAGCACTTCGTTGTAGTGAAACAGCGACGGCCGATCTCCTGCTTGTAGGTTTGCAGTCTGGTTGTAAGGCGCGTCCAGATCGTCGCGTCCTCATCCGCCGCGTTCTTCAGTTCGATCACGCCCGAGCGGCAGGCCGTTGACGAAGACCACGATGTCCGGCCGCCGGTTGTGCTGCCCTTCGATCACCGTGAACTGATTCACCGCCAGCCAGTCGTTGGCCTTGGCGTCGTCGAAATCGACCAGCCGCGCATGATCGCCCGCGATGCTGCCATCCGTGCCGCTTGTATTCCACCGGCACGCCGTCGCGCAGCATGGCGTGAAAGGCCCGGTTCGTCTGCGTCAGCGACGGCGTGCCGACCCGCAGCACCTTGCGCAACGCCTCCTCGCGCGCCTCTTCGGGAATGGCCGGATTCAGCCGCGGATGGCATCACGCAAACGCCCACCAGCACCACGTCGCCGAACGAGTGCACGCTCCGCCGCGGTCTCACCGGGAGCCAGGTGCGGCCCGTGGCCGATCGCGTAGCCGAGTTCCCCGAACCAGGTCAGGGCGGCGTCTTCGACGACGGATTCGTTCAGATTCATTGCTTCTTAGAAGATTTCCCCGACGCATGGCTACTCAGAGCTTCAGCGCACTCGACGAGACGGTGCGCGTAGGCGTCAGCGGGAATTCGCACCCAGCCTCGCGTGAACCGAAATAGCCACAGCAGCAAAAGCAGTACGGAGAAAACAGCCGCGGAGGCGAGCCCCTCGTCGACCGCGCCTGTTGCTCGACGGATCTGCCAGAGACGCGCGGCGGAGGCTGCTGCGCTGATTATGCAAATCGAGATGCCTATCGGCTTAAGCCCCCAAACATTCCGCCGGTAACCGTAATTTACATTCTCTTGAAATAATAAAGAAAAACTTCTTCGTGTCCCGTGTGTTGACCCGGAGGTAATTTGACCAAGCGGAATAAACGGTATCTGCGCCAGCAGGGTCATCGTGCTCGTTTTGAATCGTCGGCGCTTTCGCCTCTTTTAACCACCCCGCTTAGTCTCTTGTGATACCGTAACTTCGTTATCGAGTCTAAGCGCGGGTCGCGGTGGCGCAGGATTGTTACAGACGGTAAGCCACCCCATTTTTCAAAAAGAGCCTTTTCACGATTCTTGCCAGCGTCGCGAGCAAGTTGCATCAGTAAAAAAGCGCCGCCGCATCCGACAATTGCAGCACCAAAGGATTCCAACGTGGATAATCTAGCAGAGGCTATCGCCACACCAGCGGTCACCAGAGGCGCTATGAGCAAAAGTGCAGGGTAGAGGCGAGCCTTCCGTTCGTAGCCATCAGTAATTGCGATCAGAGGATTCACGTGTCTAAACCTGCAAGGTGCCCAAATAGTAGCCTTCTCTTATCGTTACATTCTCTTTCTCTAGAAAATCAGCCCTGCAAGGCTTCGACGTAAAAATGTGGATCTTGTGCGCGACGCATTCGAGAATAACATCTCCGGCGACGTCTGAAATATATTCTGTCGTAACCCGCATAATGATCGAGGTCCTCTACGGCGGCTTCCCCCAGAATAACGACTTTCGGAGCAAGTTTCTTCAGGACTGAGGTCGGAATTCGCCCGGTGCGCCGACCATGATGCGGTGCGAAAGCAATATCGACCGGAGACGTATCGAAATCATCTTCGATTAGCTCCATGAACTCACGGTGCATGTCACCGAACCAAATGACCTTGGCACTGTCCTCAACCGAATACTTGACGATAGCTGAAATGTTGTTCGGACTGTAACCTTCCTCTGCTTCCACTAGAGCTTGCTTGAAATGCTCGTTGTTCCGATCGGGCCAAAGAATACTTATTCCGGATGTCGCTCTTTGCTCATCGGACCGGTTCATCCAGCGGCGCTTGCAGTTTTTGAAAATATAGAACGCCTTACTCGAATTACGGAGTTCGCAGTATTTCG
>CAWHRN010000009.1:0-816719 GCA_963831805.1 uncultured Verrucomicrobiae bacterium
CGCTGCGCGCCGCAGTGCCGCCCTGCGTGCCACGTCCAGCGAGCCAACTCGAACGGCGCGACGTGGGCCATGCCCAGCCGCCAGGCCGCCAGCTCTGCCGGGGTCGCCAGCCCGGTCGGGACATCGGTCGTGCGCAGCTGTACGCGTCGGAAGCCGGCCGCTGCTGCCTGCTGGGCCAGCAGAACCGGGTCACCCGCCTGTGGCTCGATGTCCCGCTTGAACCTCACGTACCACCCCGGGGGGCGGTAGCCGTACCGGCGGAGCGCCTCATCGACCGCTGCCTTGGCCGGGTGGGTCTCAGCCCGGCGCGAACGCGCTGGCGGCGATGGCCCGGCCCACCCGCCGTGCCTCGCGCAGGCCCGCCGGGACGCTGCCCAGGTGGCTGAGGCAGAAAGCGGCCACAACAAGGTCGAAGCTGCCATCACGGAACGGCAGCGCGGCCGCGTCGGCGGCCACCGGGTGCAGCGCCGCGCCGCCACGGCGCAGCATGCCGACGGCAGGGTCCGCCGCCACCACCAGCCCCGCCCCGGCCGCCAGCGCGGCCCGCCCGGCCACCCCGGTGCCCGCGCCCAGGTCGAGCACCCAGCGGCCGACGAGCGGCACGGGTGCGGACGCGACCAGTTCCCGGGCCAGCCGCGCGTAGACGTGCTCCGGGCCGCCGGCCACTTGCCGGCGGTGGTGTCGTAGGCGGCCCGCAGGTTGGCGGTCAGCCGAGCAGCGTCGCCGCGCTGACCGCGTGCGTCTCCCACCATGCGAGCTCGTCGTCGTAGCCGCCGAGCGCCTTCTCCCAGCCGAACTGGACAAGCGCGCCCAGCAGGCACAGCGCGAGCTGGCGCTCCCACCAGGGCTGTGTGTCGATACCGCAGGCCTCCAGTGCGTCCCGGTAGACCCCGATCGAGGCCTCCTTCGACTGGGGAAGGCGGCGGCAGTTGATCGCGAGATACCAGGCCAGGTCGGACAGCGGTGCGCCGTGCCCGGACGTCTCCCAGTCGAGCAGCACCGTCCGCCCCGCGTCGTCGGTGCGCGAGCGAGAGCGAGCGGGAGGCGCGCTGGGCCCGTGGCCGGATGGTGCGCGATGCAGGGTTCGAACCTGCGACTTCTTGCGTGTGAAGCAAGCGCTCTACCACTGAGCTAATCGCGCGAAATGTCGGGGGGAGTTAGAATTACCGCGCTCTTCTCGCGGGGCAACTGTTGATTTTCCCGGTCACGCTTCCTCGCCCACACCGGCGAGCACGCGGGGCGTTTCCGCAGGGGCGTCGCGCCGCCGCGCCCGCGACCGGTAGCGGGGCCCGCGGCGCGAGAGCACTTCCCAAAAGTAAACGCCGACGCCGGCAATCAGGAGCCAGGAAGCCAGCGGCCGTGCCCGCTCGAGGAGATGGATCGCGCGCAGGGTCGAGCCGAACTTCTTATCGAGCAGGAGGACGTCGGTGATCATGGCGGCGCTCATCGCGGAGAAGAGAAAATGGAGCAGGCCCAAGGGTAGACTCACCCCGAGCGCCACCGCGCTCAGGACCGCGCCCCAGAGCAGGTAGCGCTCATGCATTTGCCCGAGGAGCGCAAACATCAGGAGCCAGGGCGTGGCGATGGCGATGAGGAGCCGCGGATCGCGCCGGCAATCATGCCGGGCCGCGCCTAACGAACAAAGGACAAGGGTGGCGAAGTAGAGCAAGCGGAGCGTCCATTGCCAGGTGAAAGCGAGGTGGAGCGGCCCGAGTTGACCCGACCAGTAAGGCGCCTTGAGCGACCAATTGAGATGGGCCATGAGCGACGGCAGGTTGTAGCACGAGCTGATGAAGAGATAGGGGTAATGCTCCGTCCCGTAGAGGAAGCCCACCTCCAGCCAGGCGAAGCTGCCGCCGCCCCAGGCGCCGACGCAAAAGGCGGCCAGCGCCGCGAGCCCGGCGGTCCACGGCCAGAGGTGACGCGAGCGGCGCCGGTAGAAAAACAAAGCCGCCCCGAGAGCGACGACCGCGACCAGCGTCCAGGCGAGCGGATTCCGCAGCAGCCAGGGCAAAACGACGAGGGCGAAGGTGGCGATGAAACCGGAGAGGACTTCGCCGGTGCGGGCCCAGCGTTTCTGCCAGAGCGGCCAGAAAAAAAAGAAAGGCGCGACGAAGAGCAACTGGCCCTTAAACATGGCGCCGAGCGCGAGCAGGCAGCCGCACCAAAACCAGCGCCGGGTGAGCGCGGCGAGAGCGGCGAAAAGATAGAACGGCAAAATCCAGGCATCCCATTGCGGCCAGGCATGGGCGTCGAGGATGAGCGACGGCTCCAGCCAGGCGGCGATGGCCGCGAGCAGGCCGCAGACAGTGGCGCGCTGCGCGACCGGAAAACGACAGAGCAATCCTGAATCAGTCCGACCGCCGGCGCGTCGGACACCCAGCCTAACGAGCAGGAAAACTCCGAGCGCGGTGAGGAATTCGCAGACGAAATTCACCTGCAAAAGCGGATCGACGTAGTCGGGCGTCCCGTCTTCCACCCCGGGAAATTGCGCCTTCACTTCCTTCGTCCAGATCGACATCACGAGCAGCCGGAGCGGCGGGTAGTCGAGATTGTACTGGCCGTCGTAGGCGCCGTTGCGCACCTGCTCGTAGAGCCCGAGGTAGCCGCGGGCAAAAGCGCGCCAGGAATCCGGGCGATCGTGAGGCGAAAGCGCGCGCCCTTGCTGGAGCAGCTGGCTGCCCCAGTAGAAGCCATTTACGATGTCGTGCTGGAAACGCAGGTGCGTCGTCTTCCGCCAGGCGTAGCGGCGCAGCTGCACGCCGCCGAGCAGGAACGACAAGAGGAGCGCAGCGATCGCGAGAAAACGGACCACCGCGAGCCCGGAAGGAAAGCGGAAAGCGCGGCGATCTTCCATGGTTCGCACGAGCGTAACGCGACCCGGCGCGCGAGCAAATCGCCGGCGGCCCGGGTGAGCGAGCACGCCCGTTCCGGAAAAAATCCCCGGCGCGGCGCCTAACGAGTCGCCTAACCGGCCGCGGCCTGCGGAAAAATCTCGTCGAACATCAGGAGAAACCGCCGAATCTCGAACGGCTTCGTGATGTAGTCGCGCGCCCCGGCGGCGAGCATGCGCTCGATCTGGCTCGGCGTGGCATCGGCACTGATCACGATGACCGGAGTCTCCGCCGTGGCGGGCACTTCGCGGAGTTTGCTCAGCACTTCGCTGCCGTGCATGTCGGGCAGATCGAGATCGAGCAGGACCAGTTCCGGGGGTTGTTCCCGGGCCAGCTCGAGGCCTTTCGAGCCGTTGTCGGCCCAGGTCAGGTTCGTTCCCGGCCGGTCGGCCAGGATGGCTTGGATCAGCTGAAAATTCGCTGCGCTATCTTCCACGCAGAGCACCCGGCGAGGGTCCGGGCGAAAATCCACCGCGCGCACCTTGGCTTCGCTCGCCGGGATCGGATCGCTCGCGGGCGGGGACGGCGGCGGGAGGATCGCCAGCGGAAGCGTGGCCCCTTCGTGATCGGAGCGTGCGCCTTCGATCGCCTCGAAAAGCTGGGCGCGAAGCATCTCGATCTCGAGCTGGGCGAGACGGAGCTCCTGTCGGGTGGCGTCTTCGTTTTCGGGAGTATGCATAGATTTAGAGGGCGGCGATCTTCAGGCCGGACGGTTCTTCGTCCATCGGTGAACGGAGCTTTTTGGCCATCTCGAGGTCGCGCCGCATTTTGTTTTTGTGGGTGGAAAAGAGGAGCGCGATCTCTTCCGAGATCACGTTTTCTTCGAAAGCGGTCAGGAGCGATTGATCAAAGCTGTGCCAGCCTAGGGTTGAGCCGGCCTCGATGATTTCCTGGAAAGTGCGGTTCTCGCTTTCGCCATAAAGCAGCGTCTCGCGGGTGCGCAGGCTGCTGCCCATGATCTCGGTGACGAGGAGCCGGCCGCCTTCAATCTTCGTCACGAGACGCTGGCTCACGATGTAACGCAGGGTGTCGGCGAGCCGCTCGCGCACCTGTTTTTCCTCGTCGTTGCTGAAGAGACCGAGGATGCGGTTGATGCTCTGGCCGGCGTTGATCGTGTGCAGGGTGCTGAAAACGAGGTGGCCGGTTTCCGAGGCGGTGAGCGCGATCTCCATCGTTTCGCGGTCACGAATTTCGCCGATCAGGATCGCCTTCGGCGCCTGCCGCAGCGCGGCGCGGAGACCAGTCGCAAAACTGGAAAAGTCTTTCCCTAGTTCGCGCTGACTAAACGCCGCGCGAGCGTGCGGATGAACGAACTCGATCGGATCTTCCAAGGTCACGACGTGGATCGCCTGGGTTTGGTTCAGCTCGTTGAGGAGCGCCGCGAGCGTGGTCGTCTTGCCACTGCCGGTGCTGCCGGTGACGAAGACGATCCCGAACTTCTCGCGCACGATCTGATTGAAAATCGGCGGCAAACCGAGCCCGGCGATCGTCGGCACGCTCGATTGCAACTTACGCATGACGATCCCGACACGGGCCTGCTGGCGGTAGATGTTAATGCGGAAACGGGCGGTGCCTTCGAGCGCGTAGCTCGTGTCGCAGGAGCCGGTCTCCGTCAGGTCGTGTTGCAGGCGATCGCTGCCATTGATCAGGAGCGCGGCGATCGCCTCGGTGTGCGCGGGCTGGAGCGTCGGGCTCGCCGCGTCCATCGGCAATTCGTAGAGCTTGCCGTAGCGTTCGATGAGCGGCGGTTTGCCGACGAGAAAAAGGAAGTCAGAAACCCCTTCGCCACTCTCGAGCATGGCGTGGAGGAGGTCTTGGAATTCGGCGCTGGTCATGGTTTGGGCCGGGGAGGCGCGCGTTGATAGTGCAGGAATTGTTCCAACCTCGGGCCGAAATCGGCGCCGCTTGCGAATTGCGGGCCGGCCTTTATTAAAAGGCATGTCTGAACATAAAATGACGCTCACCTGGAAGCGCGCCACGCCCGATTTCGAATACAAAACCTACAACCGCGACCACTCCTGGAGCTTCGATGGCGGCCACGAAATGACCGCGACCGCCGCGCCGGCTTACCTCGGAAATCCGGATCACGTCGACCCGGAGGAGTCTTTCGTCGCGGCGCTCTCGAGCTGCCATATGCTCACCTTCCTCGCCGCCGCTTGTAAGAAGAAATTCCTCCTCGAGGAATACGTCGACAACGCGGTCGGCCACATGGAAAAGAACGCCGAGGGCAAGCTCGCGATCACCAAAGTGGAGTTGCATCCGGAGTTGAAATTCTCCGGCGAAAATCAGCCGACCGAGGCCGATATCGACGCGATGCACCACTTCGCGCACGAAAACTGTTTCATCGCCAACTCGGTCAAGACCGAGGTCACGGTCGCGAAATAGGAATTCCGGAATCCCTGAGGAAAGCAGGAACGCAGGAAAGATTCTCTGGCCGGCTCCCTTTCCTGCTTTCCAGCATACCTTAGCCCTCTCTTTTTTCGCATATGACGCCTAACGATTCCCAGCGGATGGAAAAAATCGTCAGCCTTTGCAAGCGGCGCGGTTTCATTTTCCAGGCGAGCGAAATCTACGGCGGACTCAACGGCGTCTGGGATTACGGCCCGCTCGGCGTGGAACTGAAGCGCAACGTCAAAGACTATTGGTGGCGCGTGATGGTGCGCGAACGCGACGACGTCGTCGGCCTCGACGGCTCGATTTTAACCCATCCGGCCGTGCTCAAGGCGAGCGGCCACGTTGACACCTTCAGCGACCCGATGGTCGATTGCCGGACCTGCAAAGCCCGGCTCCGCGCCGACCAACTCCCGGAGAAAAATGGCGCGCCGCAATGCCCGGTCTGCGGCGGCAAAGACCTGACCGAAGCGCGCCCGTTCAATCTCATGTTCTCCACCCAGATGGGCGCGTCGGCTGACCCCGATTCGATCGCCTATCTCCGGCCCGAGACCGCGCAATCGATCTTCGTGCAATTCAAGAACGTCCTCGACACCGCGCGCAAGAAATTGCCCTTCGGCATCGCACAAATCGGGAAGGCTTTCCGGAACGAGATCAACCCGCGGAACTACATCTTTCGCTCGCGCGAGTTCGAGCAGATGGAGCTCGAATATTTCTGTCGGCCGGAGCAGGGGATGGAGTTGCTCGAGTATTGGAAGGAAGAGCGCCTGAAGTATTACGAGAACATCGGCCTCCCGCGCGAGAAGCTGCACGTCCTCACCGTGCCCGAGGCCGATCGCGCCTTTTATTCCAAGGGCACCTACGACATCGAATACGATTTTCCGTTCGGGAAACAGGAGCTCGAAGGCGTCGCCTATCGCACGGATTACGACCTCACCCAGCACCAGAAAGCGAGCGGCAAACCGCTCGATTATTTCGACGAGGAAACCAAGCAGCGCTTCACCCCGCACGTCATCGAACCGAGCGCCGGCGTTGATCGCACCGTCCTCGCGCTGCTCTGCGAAGCCTACGCCGAGGAGACGGTGACTGACGAAAAAGGGAAGAGCGAAACGCGGACCGTGCTGCGTTTCCATCCGCGGGTCGCGCCCATCAAGGCGGGCATTTTTCCGCTCCTGAAAAACAACGCGGAACTGGTCGCGAAAGCGCGCGAAGTGCAGGCGTTGTTGCGGCCGTTCATGAACGTCTTCTACGACGAGACCGGCGCGATCGGCCGGCGTTATCGGCGGCAGGATGAGGCCGGCACGCCCTTCGGGATCACGATCGATTTCGAGTCGCTAGGCGAACGCGACGCGGCGCTGGCCGAGACCGTGACCCTGCGTCATCGCGACAGCATGGAACAGGAACGGGTCCCGATCAGCGAGCTGCAGTCGCGGCTGCTCACCGCGATCAGCTGATGGATCTCGGCGGGTTTCGCGATCATTGCCTCACGAAAGCGGGCGCGACCGAGGAGTCGCCTTTTGGGCCGGATAACCTGGTCTTCAAGGTTGGCGGGAAGATGTTCGCCCTCGCCTCGCTCGACGCGGTGCCCCCGCGGGTGAACCTGAAATGCGAGCCCGAGCGCGCGCTCGATCTGCGCGATCGTTATGTCTCGGTGCGGCCTGGTTACCACATGAACAAGCGGCATTGGAACACGGTCGAGCTCACCGGCGAAATCTCCGAGTCGGAACTGCGCGCTCTGGTGGATCACTCGTACGAACTGGTCTTTGCGTCGCTGCCGAAAAACCAGCGCGCGGAAATCGCCAGCGCGTAAATTTGTCATCCCGAGGAACTCACGAGCGTCGCGAGAACTCGTTAGGCAAAGTGGCGTCGAGCGACGCTTGCGAGGTCCTTCGGCGTCTGCGCGGCTCAGGATGACTGGATCGGTAACTCTTCCTTTTTCAAGGGATGAAGCACCGGCCGCAACTGCACCGCGCCGATGTCGAGCTGCAGGGCTTTCCGGGCGACTTCGAGAAACGCATCGGGCGGATCGGTCAGGGCGACGGCGAGGTTTCCCGGGCCGGTGGCTTTGGACTGGAGTTCCTCGGTCGCGAGGAGCTGCGCCACCGCGATCGCGCAATTCTCCGCGGAATCGACCAGCGTCACCGCGTCGCCGAGGAAACGTCGGATCGCCCCGCGGAGGAGCGGATAATGCGTGCAGCCGAGGACCAGAGTGTCGATCCCTTCCTCGACCAGCGGCTCGAGATATTGCCGGACGATCTCGTCCGTGACCGTGCCTGCGAGCCAGCCCTCCTCGATCAGCGGAACGAAAAGCGGACAGGCCCGGGCCGTCACCTGGAGCGCGGGATCCAGCGCCTCGATCGCGCGTTCATAAGCGCCGCTGCGAATCGTCGCCCGCGTCCCGATCACGCCGATATGCCCCTGCCGCGTCGCCGCGACGGCGGCGGCCGCGCCCGGCCGAATCACGCCCGTCACCGTGACCGGGCTCATCTCCTGAAGTCGTGGAAGCGCGAGCGCGGAGGCGGTGTTGCAGGCGACCACGATGGTCTTGCAATGTTCCTCCAGGAGCAGGCCCGCGATCTCGAGGCTGTAGCGTTCCACCGTCGCCGCGCTTTTCCCGCCGTAGGGAACGCGTGCGGTGTCGCCGAGGTAATAGATCTTTTCGTTAGGCAACAAAGTGCGGAGCGCGCTGACCACGGTGAGCCCGCCGATCCCGGAATCGAAGACGCCGATTGGCCGGTGGCGCGCGCTTTTTTCGGCTGGTTCCATCGAGCGCCCAAGGTGGGCGCGGGCCGCGCCGCGCGCAAGCCCGCGACCGGGGTGCGAGTGAGCCGAGGCGTCCGGCGCCGGGAGGAAAATCCGGCACCCGGCGCGGCCCGCTGGTCGCTACAATTTAACGCCTTGCGGCGCGGTGAACTCCGACTCCGCGGCGTCGCCCGTATTCCGGGTCGCCGCCGGCTCGAAGAGGACCACCTCCGCTTCCTCAGCCGCCGCGGTCCGATGCTCCACGCCATGCGGCACGACGAGGAATTCGCCGGCGTTCAGTTCCACGATGCGGTCGCGAAACTCGATCCGCATCGTGCCGCGCCAGACGAGGAACAGCTCATCCTCGCGCTCATGCGAGTGCCACGGAAAAACGCCTCGGAATTTCACCACCTTCACTTCCTGCCCATTCAGTTCGCCCACGATTTTCGGCCGCCAATGTTCCGAGAAAGCGGCGAATTTCGCGGCGAGGTTGACCTTCTCCATCCCGAAGATTACACCGCCCAGACACCCGTGTCGGCGGCGAGACTTGCGACCTGCTGGCGGGACGGGGCTTGTCGCCTCCAAGTCGTCCCGCGCCGGCTTGAGATAATCCGCTTGTCAGGACTTGGCTGGAGGGCGCACTCTGCCTCGTGGGTGTCGCCGCGAAGCGAATCCCGACGATGAGATCGTTTACCGTAAAGCCGGGCCGAATCTTTCTGGGCAGCGTCTTTGTCCTCAGCCTGGCGCTCGCTGCGAGCGCGGCCGGACAGACGCCGACGCCTTCTGCCGCGGGGGTCGCCACATTGCCTCTCTCCGCCGCATTGGCTGCCGCCGGACCAACCGCTGCCGCAACTCTCCTCCCCACGCCGGCTGAGCTGGCCCCGGTCGTCCGCGCCGTCGGAATTCACAGCGGGAATGGCGAGGAGCGAAATCGCCAAGAGGTCTACGTGCAGCGCGGGGACGAAATCTGGGTCGATATCCACAATTTCCAGGGCTGGTTGGATTCGTTAGGGCCCGATCGCCTTCCGAAAAATCACGAGGTCAAGAATCTGATTCTTTATCTCGATCATTTTCCGCTCCCCGGCGTTTCCCCGATCTATTGGTACGAGCACAAGGAGTGGACGCCGACGAGCGCGGACGGGAAGTGGCCTTCACAGCCATACACCGTCACCACGGTCGGCTTTTCCCTGGTCCGCAATGACAGCTCGAAGCCCGGCTGGTCGCACCTTCTCAATCAGCCGGTCTTGCAGCGCAAGGTGCTGGTCTCGGTCGGCTTCAATAACGGAGAGGAGATGAGGACCACGACCACGCCCGAAACAAAGGACTCGGGCGATTTGGACCAGCAGCTTTTTCTCACCATCATCCCACATTACCGCACCGCCTTTGGCTTGCTCGTTATCCTGACGGCGCTCATCGCCTTCCTTTTCCTGGCGCGGCACACGGCCATTATTCGGGACGGCGCGGCCCCGCGACGACCGGACGGCTTGCGCCCGTATAGCCTGGCGCGCGGACAGATGGCCTTTTGGTTCTTTCTCGTCATCGCCTCGTATTTTTTCCTTTGGATCGTGACCGGCGACATGGACACGCTGAACACCTCCGTGCTGGGATTGATCGGGATCAGCGCCGGAACCGCGTTGGGCTCCGCCTTTATCGACGCCTCCCGGCCGGCCCCGACTGCCGGCAACGAGCCCACGGTCGATGTGACCAAGCCGCATCTCGAAGTGTTGGCGGAGCTGAAGGAACTCCAACTGCGGACGAAAGAAGAGCTGGAGGCCCTGCAAAGAGCGCGCGCGGCCATGGCCTCCTCGGATGAACACGGTCTGGAGGAAAATGAGCGAGAGCAGAACGACGTCCGCGAACGGCTGGCGAACTATCGCTGGCAAAGCCTTTACTTCGCGTGGCCGACCTGGAAGGGCGTGATGTACGACTTATTGGCGGAGAACAACGTGATCAGCTTTCACCGGTTCCAGATTTTCGTCTGGACACTGATCCTTGGGATCATGTTCGTGGCCAGCGTCTACAACGAACTTGCCATGCCGCAGTTCAGCGCCACGCTCCTCGGCTTGCTCGGGATCAGTGCCGGGACCTACGTGGGCTTCAAACTCCCGGAATCAAAACCCGTGTAGCCAGCAGGCGCGGCGCGGCACGCGAGCGGCCGCCGGTTTGCAAACCCCCGGCGCTCTCCGATGATTCCTGCCCATGACGGAACTTTCCAAGGCGTACGAGCCGCAGGCAGTCGAGGCAAAATGGTACGCCCGCTGGCTGCGCGACGGCGTTTTCCATGCCGATCCGTCGTCCGCGAAGCCGGCTTACTCGATCGTGATCCCGCCGCCGAATGTGACCGGCGTGCTCACGTTAGGCCACGTTCTGAACAACACGATTCAGGACATCCTCGCCCGCCGCGCGCGCATGACCGGTCACGAAGTGCTTTGGTTGCCCGGGCTCGATCACGCTGGGATCGCGACCCAGTCGGTGGTCGAGAAAAGACTGCGCAAGGAGGAAGGCAAAACCCGCCACGATCTCGGCCGCGAGGAGTTCGTTAGGCGCATCTGGGAGTGGAAGGAAAAACACGGCGGCATCATCATCGAGCAGCTGAAACGGCTCGGCTGTTCCTGCGATTGGGCGCGCGAACGCTTCACCATGGACGCCGCCTACTCCCGCGCCGTGCAGCAGGTTTTTGTCGATCTTTACCGGAAGGGTTTGATCTACCGCGGACGCCGGATGGTGAACTGGGATCCGGTCGCGCTGACCGCGCTTTCCGACGAGGAAGTGATCCCGACGGCGCAAAAGTCGACGCTTTATTATGTGCGCTACGAACTGGTCGACGAACCGGGCCGTTTCCTCGAAGTCGCGACCACGCGCCCGGAAACGATCATGGCCGACGTCGCGCTCGCGGTGCACCCTGACGACGAACGTTACCGCGCATTGTTAGGCAAAAAAGTCTGGCGTCCGCTCGATCGCGCAGAGTTGCTGATCCTCGGTGACGACGCGATCGATCCGGCTTTCGGCACCGGCGTCTTGAAAGTGACGCCCGCGCACGACAAGGTCGATTTCGAGATCGGTCAGCGCCATAATTTACCGGTCATCGACGTGCTCCATCCGAACGGGAAAATTAACTGTCCCGCGGTGCCGGAGCTTGACGGTCTCGATCGCTTCGCCGCGCGGAAAAAAGCCGCCGAGTTGCTCGCCGAACGCGGGCTGCTCGCGAAGGAAGAACCGCACGAAAGCACAGTTGGTTTCAGCGAGCGCGCCGGCGTTCCGATCGAACCGCGGTTGAGCGAGCAATGGTTCCTTAAATACCCGAAAGTCGCCGAAGCCCGCGCCGCGGTGGGCGAGGGGAAGGCGGTCCGTTTCCGGCCGGAGCGCTGGGAAACCGTCTACCAGCACTGGCTCGAAAACATCCAGGACTGGTGCATCAGCCGGCAGCTTTGGTGGGGCCATCGCATCCCGGTTTGGTATCGCGGCGAAGAAGTGCACTGCCAGATCGATTCGCCCGGCGACGATTGGACGCAGGATCCCGACGTGCTCGACACCTGGTTCTCGAGCTGGCTCTGGCCGTTCGAAACGATGGACGCGAAAACGCGCGCCGGGTTCTACCCGACGAGCGACCTCGTGACTGGGCCGGACATCATCTTCTTCTGGGTCGCGCGCATGATCATGGCTGGTCTCGAGTGGACCGGCAAAGTGCCGTTCCGCGATGTCTTTTTTACCGGGCTGATCCGCGATGCTTCCGGGCGAAAGATGAGCAAGTCGCTAGGCAACTCACCCGACCCGCTCGATCTAATCGGCAAGTACGGTGCCGACGGCGTCCGCTTTGGCCTGATGCGAATCGCGCCAACCGGCCAGGATATTCGCTTCGACGAAAAGCAGGTCGAGGAAGGCCGCAATTTTGCGAACAAGCTCTGGAACGCGACTCGCTTTCGGCAAATGCACGGCGGCGAAACCGAGCGCGAGATCAATCCCGCGCTCCTCACGAGCGACGACAAGTGGATTCTGCTCCGACTCGATCACGCCATCCGCGCGGTCACGGTCGCGCTCGAGGACTACCATTTCAGCGAAGCGGCGCAGGCGCTTTACCGCTTCTTTTGGAGCGAATATTGCGACTGGTATCTGGAGGCGAGCAAAGCCGCGCTCGGCTTTGCTGGCGAAGGGGAGATCACACCGCGAAAAGCGAACACCCTCGCGGTGATCGATTTCATTCTCGGGCACCTGCTCCGGTTGTTTCATCCCTTCATGCCCTTCATCACCGAGGAGCTCTGGCACGGGCTCGGCTTCAATGCCGATCTGCCTAACGATCAGGGCGCGGAGACGATCCAGTTCGCGCGCTGGCCGGATGCGCTCGACGCCGATTTCAAAAAACACTACGGCCTCACGCCTATCGACGAAGCGAAGGCGAACGCGAAATACGAAACCGTGCTCGCCGGACGAGGTCTGCGCCGGGATTTCAACCTTGCCTCGAACAAGCGCGTCGCCTTTGTCCTCGTGCCGCCGAGTCCGCTGCCGGAAGAAGAAGCCGCGGTCCTGAAAATCCTCCTCAACGCCGAGCGGCTCGATCTGCCGGCGAAATACGAGCCAGTGAAAGGAACGCCGACCGCGCTCACCCCGCTGGGCGAGCTTTACCTCCCGCTCGAGGGCTTGATCGATCTCGACGCCGAACGCGCCCGGCTCGGCAAGGAAATCGCGAAAAATGAAGCGGAGCTGACGACAGTGCGGAAAAAACTCGAGAACGAAAACTTCGTCAGCAACGCGCCCGCCGCGGTCGTGGCCGAGCATCGCCAGCGCGAGACCGATTTCGCCGAGCGCCTCGCGCAGCTCCAGCAGATGCTGGAGTCGTTAGGCTGAAATGGCTGACGGGAATGCGCGTAGCTTGTCATCCCGAACCGCCGCAGGACGGTGAGGGACCTCGCAAGCGTTGTTCGGGGTCGTTTTCCAAATCGTGTCGCACGTTGCTCGTGAGATCCCTCGCCGTCTGCGCGGCTCGGGATGACAAAGTCAGCGCTCCCATGAAGCTCGGGCGACGCGCTAGTGCGAAAGCCGGACCCTCGCGCAAGCTTGCGCTGCTCGCGGCATCCCGCTTTATACTCTCCGCCAGGCGATGAGACGGTTGCTCACACTTCTGCTCTGGCTGGGCATCGCGCTCCTCGGCGCGGGCGCACTCGCGCTCGTGGCCTTCGCTCGCGGCGAGCCGGTGAACGCGCTCTGGATCATCACCGCCGGCCTTTGCGCGACCGCGATCAGCTATCGTTTCTACAGCAAATGGCTCGCCGCCAAAGTGCTCGTGCTCGATGACAATCGCGCCACGCCCGCGCTCGTGGTCGATGACGGGAAGGACTTCGTGCCGACGAATCGCTGGATGGCGTTCGGCCATCACTTCGCCGCGATCGCGGGGCCGGGTCCGCTGGTCGGTCCGGTGCTCGCGGCGCAGTTCGGTTATTTGCCGGGCACGCTTTGGATTTTGATCGGGGCGACGTTAGGCGGCGGCGTCCACGACATGATCGTGCTTTTCGCGTCCGTCAGGCGGCGCGGAAAAACGCTCGGCCAGATGGTGAAAGAAGAGATCGGCACCGCGGTTGGCGGGCTCGCGATGATCAGCGTGCTCTCGATCATGGTCATCCTGCTCGCGGTCCTCGCGCTCGTCGTGGTGCAGGCGCTGGCGAAAAGTCCGTGGGGCGTTTTTACGATGGCGACCACGATCCCGGTCGCGTTGATCATGGGAATCGGGCTTCGCTCCGGGAAGATCGGCGTCGGTGCGATGACCGTATTCGGATTGTTAGGCCTGCTCTTCGCAGTCTGGGGCGGGCAGTTCCTGCAAAATTATCCGGCCGTCGAAAGCTGGTTTCGACACGACCAGAAATGGCTCGCCTGGGCGGTCATGATTTATGGGCTCGCGGCCTCCGCGCTGCCGGTCTGGCTGTTGCTCACACCGCGCGATTATCTCAGCACGTTCCTGAAACTCGGCGCCGTCGCCGCGCTCGCTGTCGCGGTCTTGATCATTCATCCGACGCTGCAAATGCCGGCGCTCTCGCGGTTCATCGATGGGAGCGGGCTCGTCTTCGCTGGACCGGTTTTTCCCTTCGTCTGCATCACGATTGCCTGCGGTGCGGTCTCCGGCTTTCACTCGCTCATCGCCTCCGGGACGACGCCGAAAATGCTCGAGCGCGAGGCGCGGATCCGCTCGATCGGCTATGGCGCGATGGTCACGGAAATGATGGTCGCGCTGATGGCGCTGATCGCCGCTTCGGTGCTGCCGCCCGGTCAATATTTCGCCATCAACGCCAAAGGCACTCCGACCGAAGTGGTGGCGAAGGTTTCCGCCGCCGGCTTCCCTGTGAGCGAGCCGGAAATGACGAAGCTGGCGAGGGATCTCGGCGAAACCACGATGTTCAACCGCGCTGGCGGCGCGCCCACTTTCGCGGTCGGGATGGCCCACATGTTCTCGCGCCTAACGAGTAATCCAACCGCGCTCGCCCTCTGGTATCACTTCGCGATTATGTTCGAAGCGCTCTTCATTCTGACCACGATCGACGCCGGGACGCGGGTCGGGCGTTTTCTGCTCCAGGATTTTCTCGGGCAACTCTGGCGGCCGCTGGGAAACACGCAGTCGTTAGGCGCGAATCTTTTCGCGAGCGTGCTCTTGGTCGGCGCCTGGGGCTGGTTTCTCTACCAGGGCGTGCTCGATCCGTTAGGCGGAATCAACAGCCTCTGGCCGCTCTTCGGCCTCGCGAATCAGCTTCTTTCCGTGATCGCGCTCTGCCTCGGCACGACGATCCTGATTAAAATGGGCAAAGCCCGTTACGTCTGGACCACGGCGGTGCCGCTCGTGTTCATGCTCGTCGTCACCTTCTCGGCGGGCTGGATGAAGATCTTTTCGCCGGATGCGCGGATCGGTTTTCTCAGTGGGGCGCGCATGCTCGAGGCGAAGGTGGCGGCGCAAACGGCGAACGTCGACTTCGCGCGGCAGGCGGATATTTACCGGCTCAATGCCCTGGTCGCCGCGGCGTTTCTCCTGCTCGTGCTCCTGATCGTCGCCGGCTGCGCGCGCGAATGGTGGCGGCTGCTCCGCGGGACCAAGCCGGTCGTGCTCCACGAGAGCGAGTTCGTGCCGCTGGCCGCGATTCGTTAGGCAGAAATCCAATGCGCGAAAAGGAAATGCTCGCGGTGGTGAAGGCGCTCGCGCGGCAGCCGACCGCGCCTTTTCACGAGACCGCCGTCCGCGCCGAGATCGAGGCGCAGCTCCGGAAAATGCCGCACGTCACTTTCAAGCGCGACCGATTTGGAAACGTGATCGCGCGCTATCGTCGCGGTCGTGCGGGTCGTGCGCGCTGGGCCTTTGCCGCGCACATGGATCATCCGGCGTGGGTCCGGCAGAAGAACGGCGAGATGCGGTTTCTCGGGTCGGTCGCAGAGCGCTTTCTCACGAACCCGCAGACGAAGGATTTCGGCAATTTCGCGATGTGGGATTTGCCGCCATTCGAAGTGCGCGAGCGGATGATTCATTCCCGCGCCTGCGACGATCTGCTCGGTTGCGCGGAGATTCTCTGTCTCTTCCGCGAACTTGAAGCAGCGGGCACGGAGGCGCATTGCCTCGGGCTTTTCACCCGCGCGGAGGAGGTCGGATTTGTCGGCGCGATTGAGCTCGCGCGCGCGAAGATTTTGCCGGCTGGCCTAACGATTCTCTCGCTCGAGACGAGCGCGCCGCGCGGCACGGCGGAGATCGGACGCGGGCCGATCGTGAGAGTGGGGGACAAGATTTCGACTTTCGACGATCCGGCGACAGCGACGCTCCTCGCGGTGGCGCAGGAAAAATCCATCCCGGTGCAGCGCTGCCTGCTCGACGGCGGAAGCTGCGAAGCGACCGCCTACCAGCTCTACGGCTACACCTGCGCCGCGGCGAGCATCGCGCTCGGCAACTACCACAACTGCACGCCCGAGGGAAAAATCGGCGCGGAATATGTCGCGATCGACGACTTCGTCGGAATGGTGCGGCTCTGCCTCGCGACGGTCATGCGTGGTGGGAAAAGTAACGATGCGCCGCGGCAACTGCGCGCCAGGCTGGAGCGCAACGCGCGTCAGTACCGCGAATTTCGCGATCGCGCTGACGCCTAACGACGTCGAAGCGGGACGAGAATTTCCCCGCCCTGCGAAGTGAGCACGACCTGGCCGTCCTCGATTGCGCGCACGGTTATCTGATAAATCTGGCCACCGGATTGCAGACCGATTTGCTGGCCTTCCTGCACGACCTTGCCGTTGAGGATGGCAAATCGTCCACCCGCTCCCATCGTCACTGAGGTAAGGGTGAAGGCGCTCGGCGAGATCGCCGGGCCTGCGACCTGTGCGACTTCGCCTTCCGCGGCGGGCTTGACCCAGCCGATCGGCCAAAAGGGATTGCGAGTGCTGGCGCCCTCGAAGGTGGATTGCGCTTTCAACTCGATCGTTGCCGGGGCCACGGGAGCAGGCGCCGCCGCCCGGAGCGCACCGCTCAGAGTCGTTAGGCAAAGGAGCAGAAGGATTTTTTTCATTGGGCGAAAAGGGTGGTCTGGGCGGTCAGGCTGACCTGTTGAAATTGCGGCTCTTCTGGCACGGCGCGGATGACGATTTTCTGCACCCCGAGGAGTGGATGGGTGTTTTCCAGTTTCGCGATCGCCTGGCCGAGAGTGTCGTAATCACTCAGCGGCAGCTCGACTGACCAGACATCGCGGATCCAATCGGAGAGTTCCGGTTGTTTGAAAGGCCCGCTCGATTCCAGCCGCACGCCGGCCTTGTCGATCCCTTGTTCGGCGAAGAAGTTTCGCATCTTCGGCGGGAACCAGGCGATCGGGGCACCTTCTGCCGTGGTCGCCTTGAGCGCTTCGTAGCGGGTCGTCGCTTTCTTCGCCTGCAGCTCAAGGTTGGCCGTTTTCTTCAGTTCGGTTTTCGAGGAAGCGGTCTTCGCCTGGGTGTCGGCGATGCTCTGGATCATCGTCGCGCGGCTGCGATTGAGCGGCCCGAGGAAGAAAGTGAAATAGCAATAGATCAGCGCGACGAAGCCGATCGCGCTGAGGACGATTTTCTGGATCTCGTCCTTACTTAGTTTTTTGATCTTCATTTCGTGGCCTCCGGGGCTGGTGTTTCCGCGGTGGCGCTGGCGCCGGGTTCCGGCGGCTTGGGATTAAAGGTGACGGAGAGAACAAAGCGCGCGGTCGGGGTGGGAACGCCGGCCAGCATCGCGGCGGTGTCGAGGTCTTCGAGGTTGCGGAAGGAGACTTTCACGTCGCTATATTTTTTCATCAGTTGCTCGCTGAAAGCCTGGCGGAATTCCTCCGCGGCGGCGCGCGGTTCATGCGCCGCACTGATTCCATCGAGGACGAGCGCGACGGCCTCGTTGTTGTCCGCGACGGTGCCTTCGAGACCGATCAACTGAGTGTTCGTCGCCACGCAGGCGGAGAGTTTCGCGAGGAGGGGCGCCCAGTAAAAGCGGGTGTCCATGATCCTGTCGAGGACCTTGGTGCTGTTGATGATCTTGCCCAGTTCGTCGGCCCGTTTTTGCGCGGCGGTGACTTGGGGTTCGATTTTGGCCCACTCGGCTTGCGCGGCGTTGAGCCGGCTCCGGATTTGAATCGTCTGGTAGGCATTCCAGCCATACCAGAGGAAAAGAACCACGCCAAAAGCGACCAGCGCGTAGATGCCGAGCTTCAGCGGATCGCGCTGGCGCTGGCGTTGTTCGGAGATTTGTTCGTGCAGGAGATTGAGTTGCAGGGCCATGACTTAGGCGGCTTTGAGGAAGGAGATCGCCGCGCCGCAGGCGACGTTGAGGGAGACGAATTCCGTCGCGAGCGCCTGACGCTTCGCCGGCGGCAAAGCGACCTCGCAGCTCTCGAGCGGATCCCAGATTTCACACGGCAGCCCGAGTTCGTCGCTCAGGATTTGGAGAATCATTTCCGTCCGCGCCATGCCGCCGGAAACGAAAATTCGGTGAATGCTTTCCTCGGATTGGCCTTCGAAGAATCCGATGGAATTGCGCACTTCGGTCGCGAGCCGGAAGAGCGAAGCGCGGCAGACATCGACCATCCCGGCATCGCCCTGTTCGATGAGGACGCGGGCGGCCGTGGCGTCGACCGCCCCGCTCGCGGTGAGATCTTCGCCGAAAATTTTCCCGCCGTAGTCGATGCTGCGGACGAGCACGAGCTCCGATTTGTTGCCGATAAGGACGGTGCTCTGCTCGTGTCCCATGTCGAGCAGGAGGAACGCTTCCTTGGCGAAGACTTCGGGATAGGCGAACTCGAACGCGTTAAAGGAACAGACCGGTGCAAGCTGGAGCACGCTGGTCGGGCGTTTCAGTTTCGTCATCGCCTCGGAAATTTGTTTCACCTCCGGGCGGAGCATGCCGCCGACGAGGTAGCGGGTTTTGCCGGAAGGCGGCGCACTTTCCGCGACTTCGCCATTCGGCATCACGGGCTTCATCGCGACCGAAGAGACCGGCGCACAATCGAGCACGAAATCCCGGCATTCCTGGTTGAGAACCGCGAGGCCGTTGAGCTTGAGCGCGCTGCGGAGCAGCTCCACCGGCGTGGTCGGTTGCTCGATGATGCGCAGGAGCGCGTCCGGATCAGACGCGGCGACGGCGCAAGTCTTGGCGCTGCCGCCCATTTCCTTGAGCAACGCTTTCACCTGCGCGGCGAGGTCGTCGGGATTGCTCAGGCCTTCCGGCACGACATGGGAGGCGTAATTGGTCAGGACGTAGCGCTGCTCGCCCTTGCGTTGCAGGAGCACGCTCTTGAAAACATGCTTCCCGAGATCAATGCCGATAACGGAGTTTGCGGGTTTGGCCATGGTGTTGCGGTCTGCTAAAGCGAAAACCGTGCCGACCTCGGCCCCTTTTTTGAAAATGCTCGCGCCAGGGGAACGAACCCCGCCGCGCTAGGCCGCGCTGCGACGGAAGCCGAAGAACTCGCGTTCCTTGATGATCCGCGCCACTTCCGGCGGGACCATGCTTTCCCACGAACGATCGCCGGACTGCAACTTCGCGAGCACATCGGGCGGGAAAATCTTCAGGTATTCCCGATGATAATCCGTGATCTCCTGGATGAAGCAGTTGTCGAGCAAGTGCTGGTAGAGATGGCGCAGGTTCGGCGCGACTTCGAGCTGCCGCGCGGTGATCAACTCGCCGGTCTTCTCGTCCTCCATCGGGTAGACGAACAGTTTCAACCCGCTCTTAAACATCCGGCCGAGCGCTTCGAGAATGCCGCCCTCGAGGTTGAGATAATACTTCTCGTCGAAGATTTCGTGCAGGCTCGGCACGCCCATGACGAGCGCGATCAGCTGGTTCGTGTAGCGGGAAAGGTAAGCCGCGAGCCGGTAATATTCGCCGAACTTCGAGATCAGCACCGTCCGGCCTAACGAACCCAAAATATCGACGCGGGCGAGGAAGTCGGCGTGATTGAGCTGACCCTCGGAGAGCAGATTTTCCAGCGTCATCTCCATCACCACGACCAGATCTTGCTCGACACAGCCGGACTGATCGAGGACCGCTTCGCGCGCGCCGTCGAGCATGTCGTTGGTCGCGTAGGTGACCGGGCGAAAATTGCCGCGCTCCACGATGATCGTCTTCTTGTAGAAAACCTCCGCCGGCTGCACGCAATCGCCTTCAGCGTTGAACATCACCGCGGTCGTCAGCCCCTGGCTGACCAGTTGCAGGCTCATCAGCCGGTTATCGACCTCCGCAAAGGCCGGCCCGGAAAACTTGATCATGTCCACCTGCATCCGGCTGGGCGCGAGATTTTCGTGGAGCGAGGCGATCAACTTCTCGGCCTGGTGCAGATAAAACGCGCCGTAAATCAGGTTCACCCCGATCACGCCGAGCGCTTCCTGCTGGTCGACGTTGGCCTCGTCGAGCATCCGGACGTGAATGATGATCTCGCTCGGCTCGCCTCGCGTCTCGGCCTGGAAACGAATCCCGAGCCAGCCGTGCGCTTCGTTATGCTGCTTGAAACTGCGCGCCGCGACGGTGTCGGCAAAAACGAAAAAAGTTCGCTCGTCGCCGATCTTCTGGTCGAGCCGCTCGAGGAGCAGCTTGTATTCGTGATCAAGCATCGTGGAGAGTCGCGCCCGGCTGACGTAGCGATCAGCCGGCCCGTAGATGGCGTCGCTGAACTGCATGTCGTAGGCCGACATCGTCTTCGCGATCGTCCCCGCCGCGCCACCGACATGGAAGAAGCGACGAGCCACTTCCTGCCCCGCCCCGATCTCGGCAAAGGTGCCGTATTTCTTCAGGTCGAGATTGATCTGGAACGCCTTTTTGTTCGTCCCGATATCCATCTCCGCATTCATGATTCAAGATGGAGAGCGCGCGCGGCCAAGGCAACCCAAGGCGGGGAATGAGCGGGTGCGATTGCGAGATCGGCGAGCGGAATTACCTGTCATCCCGAGCGAAGAGAGGGACCTCGCAAGCGTCGCTCGACCCAGCCGGGCAAACCCAGCCCGGCGCCAGCTTGCGAGGTCCTCCGCCGTCTGCGCGGCTCAGGATGACAAATCAGGGGCGTTTACGTTTTCCTGCTCCTGCTCGTCTGCCTGTCCGCACCGCTGCTCGCGCTAGAGGCGCACGCGTTCCGCGCTGTTCGCGGGAATCCAGCCGCGGAGATCGTTAGGCAAAGCGGCGTAGCTCCACTGCCCGCGCGTGCTCAGGATCTTGATCTCGCTCCCGGGCGGAAGCACGAGGACGGTGCCGGCGTTCTCCGCGGTCGCGAGGCGGGCCTGCACTTTTTCTCCGGTGATAATCGCGAGATCGCGCCCGGCGCGGCCATTTTCGAAAACCGTGATCGCGAAAACCGCGCCACCGCCGATGGCGCAAAGCAGGATCAGAGAAAAAATCCAGACGACCGCACGGCGTCGGGCGAAAAGCAGAAACGCGAGCACGAAGGCCGCACACCAAAACGCGACCGCCGCGACGACGGCATATTGATCGTTGGTGAGAAAGTCGAGATGCTGCTCGCCCCAGCTCGAAGTGAGCTCGAGCGCCCGCGCCTGGTCGCGCACGAGACGGAGATTAGCCTGCGCTTCCGGCTGCGACGGCTGCAGCGCGAGCGCGCGCTGGTAATTGAGGATCGCGCGCCCGAAGTCGCCGGCACGGAAGTTGGCGTTGCCGAGATCGTAGAAAACGCTCGCGCTCCAGTGATGCCCATCCACCAGCGCCTGGTAACCTTTCACCGCCTGCGAGAAATGACCCGCCGCATAGTCGGCGTTCGCTTTCGCGAAGGTCGCTTCCGCCTGCGCGAACGCGGATGGAATGGTTGTTAGGTAAAAGGCCGCGAGGCCGAGAATTGTAAGAAGTCGCGCGCGCATCAGGAAAGATTCTCGATCAGGTCCAGCACTTCGGTGCGGGTTTGCTCGCTCACGGCATTGTGCCCATTTTGCCGACCGCTGTAGCGCAGCTCGTCGCTTTGCCGGAAAAGTTCCCGCACCCGCTCCTGCTTCGCGTCGTCGAGTTGGAAAGCGGAGACGGCCTTTTCGGCATCGACCGTGTTTGGCTCGACTCTTTGCGCGAGCGCGGTCTTTAACTGCACGACCCGCAGCGCACCGGCGAAATATTGATCCGGCGGCTCATCGGCGCGGCGGAGTTTTTTCTGCAGCTCGGCGGTTTCGTGTTCCCACGCGGCGCGGCGCAGGCCTTCGCGATTGGCGAGGCGGCGCTGTCTCGCTTTCCAGCCGAAGAAACCAATCAGTCCGAGCAGCGGCACCGCCTGCACCGCCCAGAAAGTCGGCTGCAGGAAAAGCGGCGTGAAACTCCGCATCCAGTGCGGTTGATCCGTCAGCTGATACAGAATGTCATCCGCCTGCGCGGCCGGCGACGGTTGCGCCTTGGCCGGCGGCGTAGTTGCAGCGCTCGCTACGGCCGCGGTCGGCGCCGGCGCCGCGCCGCCTTCCACCACCACCGGCAGCTCATCGCTTTTCACCGTGACGTAGCCCTCCTTCAGCGGATCGAAGTAACTCCAGACCAGCGGCGGAATCGCAGTCTTATTCTCGTTAGGTGTGAGGACCATCTCGAAGGTCTTGGTTCCGCTCAACCCGACATCGTCATTCGCAGTAAATTTCGTGCTCGGCGGATAAGTGTGCCACCCGCGGTCGCTCTCCAATGTCGGCGCAGTCACCCGATCGAAATTTCCCCGGCCAGCGATGGTCGCGGTGACCGTAAACGGGTCGCCGACCTGCGCCGTGGTCGGCTTCACGGCGCTGCTAAGGTTGAAAATGCCGACCGCGCCTTCAAAGCTGGGCGGAGGATTGGGCGGGAGCGCTTTCACCTCGAGCGCGACCGGCTGACTTTTCAGGTCGACCTGACGCTGCTCGGTCATGCCGCCGAAGGGATCGCTGAAAAATGGGTCGTTGAAAGGATCGTTCATCCCGAACGCGTCGAAAGGCGAACCGCTGCCGCGACTCGCACGCCGCGGGACCTCCACGATGGCTTTCGCCTCCACCGGGCCGAGATCGAGCTTCCCGCTGCGCGCGGCCGCGATCGCGGTCTTGAAGGTGAGCACCTGATAAGCGACCCCATCGATCGTCTCGACGGTTTGTTTCGGCTCGGGCATCCGCTGGGTGGTGAATCCCTGGCCAGTCACGTTGGGCAATTCCGCGAGACGCGAGCGGACGCGGCTGTTGAAGCCGAGGCGAATCTCGACCGGCACGATCTCGCCGACGTAGGCGGTGTTTTTCGGCACGACCAGCTCGGCAAAGACAATCTTGCTTTCGTCGATTGCGCTGCCGGTTCCGCGACCGCGGGCGCGGCCGCTGCGCACCGATGAGCCGTCGTTAGGCGCGACGTTCAGGGTGAGCGCGGGGGTGCGCTGGTCGCCGCCTTTGATCCGGACGGTCTGCGGCGGGATGGTGAACGTCCCGGCCTTCAGCG
This sequence comes from uncultured Verrucomicrobiae bacterium, assembly GCA_963831805.1. Taxonomy (GTDB): domain Bacteria; phylum Verrucomicrobiota; class Verrucomicrobiia; order Chthoniobacterales; family UBA10450; genus Palsa-1392. The sequence continues at coordinate 22,903 of CAWHRN010000009.1, forward strand.
GCATGATCGTGTAGCTGTAGATAAAGCTGTAGCTGAAATGGAAGTTGCGGCCTTCCACGAGCTGCGACTGGCCGGTGTAACGGATATCGAGGCCGCCCACCGAGATGTTGGTCGGCGGCGTCGCGTCGTTGTCGTCGGTGACCTTGATCTGCAACTGCACCGGACGGCCCTCTTCCGTCTCGGAGCTGGTCAGCACCGCGGTGACGTTCGGCGCGGCGCGCACGACTGCCGTCCCCGCGAACACGAGGAGTGCGACCAGCAAAATTCGTCGAAACATCGTTCTTTCCATCGGCCAACGTCGGTCGCGCAGCAACCGTCCCGGGCTACCAATCCTTATAGACATGACGGGTCGCCTTGTGTTCATCGAGCTGCACTTTCTGCTCTTCATCTTTCATTGATTCCAGCAGGCGCGCCGCCTGTTTCGGGCTCATCTCGCCTTCCTTGTCTGGTTCGGCCTCGGCTTCCTGCGCAGGCTTCTTTTCCTTCGGCTGCTCGCCGTTCGCGCCTTTCACGTCACCGGTTAAAGGCTTGCCCGGGGTGCCGGCGGGAGTCGGACTCGCACCTTCGCCACCATTTTGATCGCCGGAACCGGGGGTCGGCGTCGGCGAACCCTGCTCACCTGGCGTGGGAGAGCCTTGTTCACCGGGCGTAGGCGACGGGCTCTCACCCTCTCCCGGTGATGGCGAGGGTGAACTTCCACCCTGGCCTTCCGGCGAAGGCGTCGGGGTCGGAGTGGGCGACCCTGCGCCCGGCGATGGACTCGAACCCGGGGTAGGACTTGGCGTGGGGGTGGGCGAAGGAGAGGCTGTCCCCGAGGGTGAAGGAGAAGGGGTAGGAGTCGGCGTGGGCGATTGCCGGCCCTGCTCGCCCTTCTGTTGTTGCTGGTCCTTTGAGCCTTGGCCGCCTTTCGACTGCTGCTGTTTGCCGCCCTTTTGCTGGTCCTTGTTTTTCTGGTCGCCCTGGCCTTGTCCCTGTCCCTTGTCTTTGTCCTGGTCCTTGTCCTGGTCGTTTTTCTTTTGATCGTTCTTCTGCGGCGACGGCGAGGGACTCGGCGTTGGGGTAGGAGTAGGTGTAGGTGTCTGCTCCTGTTTCTTCTTTAACTCGTCGATCTTCTTCTTGACGTAGTCATAGTTATCCTTGGCCTCTCTGTTCTTTGGCTCAGCCTTGAGCGTCTCGGTATAATGCTGGAGCGCGCCTTCCCAGTCGGTGAGTTTTTTGTCGTCGCTTTTCTCTGCGTCGCCGCGCTGGTAAAGGGTGTTGCCCAAGTTGTAATGGCTGGCCGCTTCCAGATGCGCATCCTTCGAGAGCAAGGCCTGGCTAAAGGACTGCATCGCCTTGTTGTAGTCCTTCATCTTATAAGACGCCGCGCCCGAATCGAACTCGATCCGGTCGGTCTGCCGGGTGCCGGGATTCTCTTTCAGGGTTTCCTGGAAATGCTCATAGGCTTCCGGGAACTTCTGCTGCTCGTATAAGTCGATTCCGTCCGCCGCGCCATAACTCGGCCTAACGAGTATAAGAAGAAGCAACGCCGCCGCGACCGGGGCGACGGGGACCGCATTGCCGCGTTTCCGGTCGTTGATCAACAGCGCGATCGCGAAAAGCAGGATCGCGGCGGCGAGCGGCCATTCGTAACGCTCGATCGGCCGGCGCGAGAGCCGTGCATTGATGTCCGCGACCTTCATCTTACTCAGGCCGTCGGTGAAGAGTTGCTGCATCGTTTTCGGGCCGTTGTCGAGATGGAGATAAAAGCCGTCCGCCGCTTGCGCGATCTCCCGCAGGCGGGTGTCGTCCAGTTTCGATTTCACCACTTTGCCCTGCTCATCCTTCACAAAAGCGGTGCCTCCGTTCTCGCCCTGTATCGGAATGAGCGAGCCGGCCGGCGTCCCCACGCCGACGGTGAAGATTTTTACGCCCGCGCCGGCCGCCGCTTTCGCCGCCGCGACCGCGTCGCCGCTTAGCTCTTCGCCGTCGGTGAAAATGATCAGGGCGCGGTTGCCGGTGGCGGCTTTGCCATAGGTGTCGCGTCGCGAGGTTGATCGCGTCCGAAATGTTCGTCCCGCCCTCGGGAATGCTGTTGGTATCGAGGTCGTTGATCGAGTCGACCGCGGCATCGTAGTCGATCGTCAGCGGCGCTTGGAGAAAGGCGCGACCGGCAAACGCGATCAGGCCGACGCGGTCGCCCTCGAGATCGTTCAGCAAATCCTGGGTCGCGAGCTTTACCCGCTCGAGGCGATTCGGCGGCACGTCGTTCGAAAGCATGCTGCGCGAGACGTCGACCGCGAGAATGAGATCGAGTCCTTTGCGTTTTACTTCATCAAAGGCATAACCCCAGCGCGGCCGCGCCAGACTAACGATCACCAGTGCGAGCACGAGCAGGAGGAGCGCGAACCGAAAGATGCGCCGACTGCGATTCACCGTCCCGGCCAGTTGCGGGAGGAGGCGCGCAGCGACGAATTGCTGGAGCCGCTCCGTCCCGCGCTGTTCCGCTCGCGCGAAGAAAAAAGCGAGCAGCGGCAGCGCCACCAGCGCCCAAAGCCAGAGTGGATAACCGAAGGTCACGGCAGCTTTTTCCAGATGGTTTGCGAGAGGAGAAGCTCGGCCAGGAGCACGCCCGCGCCGGCCATGAGACAGGCCGGGAAAAGGTCGCGGTATTGCTGATATTTTTTTACCGAGACGGTCGACTTCTCGAGCTTGTCGATGTCGCCGTAGATGCTTTCGAGCGAGTCGGTGTCGGTCGCGCGGAAGAACTGACCGCCGGCGATTTGCGCGACTTCCTTCAAGCCCGCTTCATTGAACTGCACGCGCTGGTTTTGATAAATGATGTCGCCCGAAGCGTCGGTCACGGGCCGGCCATTGTTCGGGTCGAAGATCGGCACCGGCGCGACGCCATTGATCCCCGCGCCGATCGCGTAGAGCTGGATTTTCAACGCCTTGATCGCTTCCGCGGCGGTGTTCGGGGGAATTTTGCCGGCGTTGTTTTCGCCATCGGTCAGGAGCACGATCGCGCGGCTTTTCGATTTCTTATCCGTCAGTCGATTCGCGGCCGAAGCCATCGCGGAACCGATCGCGGTGCCGTCTTCGACCAGGCCAATCCGGACGCGCTCGAGGTTTTGCAACAGCCAGTCGTGATCGAGGGTCAGTGGACTAACGACATAAGGACGTCCCGCAAATGCGATGATCCCGATGCGGTCGTTAGGCCGGCTCTCGATGAATTTGCGCGTGACCTCACGGATGGCGTCGATCCGGGTCGCCGATTCGCCGCCAACGGTGAAATCCTTGGTCAGCATCGAGCCGGAAACGTCGAGCACGACCATGATGTCGATCCCGCTCGCTTCCACTTCGGTGAGGCTTTTGCCGAGCTGCGGCCGGGCGAGCGCGAGGATAAAAATCGTCAGCGCGAGATAGAGCAATCCGCGCATGATTGCGCCCGCGCTCGAAGCGCTCCGTTTGCCTAACGAATGTAAGGTTGCGGTCGAGGAAAAGACGAGCGCCGCCGCGCGCCCGCGCTGACCACGCAGCCACGCAATCAGGGGCACGAGCAGGAGCAACAAAAGGAACCACGGATGCGCAAAGGAGAACGCCCAGGGCGAGTCCGAGGGCCAGAGCTTAAGCGGGTGCAAGTGCGCCTCCTTTCACGAAGCGAGTCGCTTCCTCGAGCAGCAGCCGGCTGTCCGCGGTCGTCGCATCGTAGCGCGCGAACTTGATCAGGTCGCAGCGGTTCAGGAAATCGCCGAGCAGCGTCTGTTCCTCCGCGGAGAAAGGCGAAGTCGCGGCCAGCGCGTTGAGAAATTCCACCGAGGTCTGGCGCGTGACTGGGAGCTGATATTGCTCGGTCACGTAACGCCGCAGGATGTCGGAAACGCGGATGCTGAATTGATACGGCGGCAGGGTTTCGATCTGGTTCTCGATCCGGGCCAGTTGATCGATCGCACGCTCGCGCGGCGTGAGGATTTTCGCGGGACGGCGACGATACCATTTCACCAGCCAGATCGTTAGGCCGGTGAGCAGGAGAAGCGCCGCAACGCCGCAGAAGACCATCCATGGCTTGAGGATGAAGTAATTCACCGGGCCGGAGATATCGTGGAATTCTTGGGCGAGAAAAATCATCGGGCTTGCCTAACGACGGGCCATTCGCCGTTCGCGTTGTTTGAAAAAGGTGCGGAGCGCCGGGAGATAATCGTCGCCGGTGCGGAGCGAGATGGCGTCGATGTTGTTGCGCCGCAGGACTTGCGTGACTTCGCCCCGTTTCTGCTCGGCGAGCGCGCTGAACCGGCTGCGCGTCTGCCGATCGGCGGTGTTGATCTCGATCTGCTCGCCGGTCTCGGCGTCTTCCAAAGTGATGATGCCGATGTTTGGCAAAGTCTCTTCGCGCAGATCGTCGATCCGAATCGCGATCAGGTCATGCCGTCGGCTCGTGACCGTGAGTGCGCGCGAGAAATCTTCCGCCTGGAAATCCGAGACGAAGAAAACGACGGAGCGACGAGTGACGATGTGGTTGAGATAATCGAGCGCGAGGCTTGGCAAAGTGCCGCGGCCTTTTGGCTCGAAGAAAAGGATTTCGCGGATGAGCCGGAGCGTGTGCGAGCGACCCTTTTTCGGCGGGATGAAAAGCTCCACCTGATCGGAGAAGAGAATCAGCCCGACTTTGTCGTTGTTCCGGATCGCGCTGAAGGCGAGGAGGCAGGCGACCTCGGCGGCGAGCTCGCGTTTCGACTGCGCGACGCTGCCGAAATTTCCCGACGCACTGACGTCGACCACGAGCATCACGGTCAGCTCGCGTTCTTCGGTGAACTTCTTCACGAAAGCCGTGCCGAGTCGCGCGGTCACGTTCCAGTCGATCGCGCGGATTTCGTCGCCCGGCTGATACTCGCGGACGTCCTCAAAGTTCATTCCGCGCCCCTTGAAAACGCTGTGGTAATCGCCCGCGAAAGCCGATTGCACGAGACCCTTGGTCTTGATCTCGAGGGCGCGGATCTTCTTCAGGATCTCGGCGGGCGTTTGTTGCTCCCCGCCAGCCGCACGCTGCCGGTCATCCTGAGCGGAGCGGAGCGTAGTCGAAGGATCCCGTGGCATTACCGGACAGCCCCCTTCGGCGAGAGAGGTACATCTCATCAAAAAGATCGCGCCCCTCAGGGTTCACGGTTGCGATCAGCGCCTCTTCTCTTCTTCTTCCGCGTCCAACCCTTTAGTTGCTTCTCCCGCACGATCGCATCGGATGGTTCATTAAACGCCTCGAAAAAGACTAGTTTGTGCGCGTTATACTGTTTTGTGAAAGCGCTGCCTTTGCCTAAGAAATGCTCGCTGGCTCTTCGTTCAAGGTCGTTAGTTACTCCAATGTAAAGCACGGTATGGCGGTCGTCGTTCGTGAGGATATAAATGTAGTAGTTTTGGTGCTTCATCGTGGCTTACGGCAGCTCCACGGGATCCTTCGACTTCGCTGCGCTCCGCTCAGGATGGCCGGTGGTGGAGCGGCGCTTTGTTCTGGCTCCCGCTCTGCGCATTAGGGCACCGGCAATCCCGCAAAGATGCGGTCGATCACTGTTTCACTCGTTAGGCTCTCGGCTTCGGCTTCGTAGCTCACGATCACGCGATGGCGGAGCACGTCCGGGCCGATGCTCTTGATGTCCTGCGGCGTGACGTAGCCGCGACCGTTCAGGAAAGCATGGGCCCGCGCGGCGAGCGCGAGATAAATCGTGGCGCGCGGCGAGGCGCCGTAACGGATCAGGCCGTCGAGCTCCAGCCGGTACGAAGCCGGCTCGCGTGTCGCCCAAACGACGTCGACGATGTAATCCTTCACCCGGTCGTCGATGTAAATTTCGTTCACCAGTTTGCGCGCGGCGATGATCTGCTCCGGCGCGACCACCGGGTTGACGCTCAGGTTCGGCGCCGAGGTCGCCATCAGATCGAGGATGCGCCGCTCTTCCGCTTTCGCGGGATAGCCGACGTTCAGCTTCAACATGAAACGATCGAGCTGCGCTTCCGGCAGTTGATAAGTGCCTTCCTGCTCGAGCGGGTTTTCGGTCGCGAGCACGAGAAACGGGTCGGGCAGTTGATAAGTCGTCTCGCCGATCGTGACCTGGCGTTCCTGCATCGCCTCGAGCAGCGCGCTCTGCACTTTCGCGGGCGCGCGGTTGATTTCATCGGCGAGGATGAGGTTGGAGAAAATCGGCCCGAGCTTGGTCGTGAATTCGCCGCTGCGCGGATTGTAGATGAGCGTGCCGATCAAATCCGCCGGGAGCAGGTCGGGCGTAAATTGCAGGCGCTGGAAACCGGTCTGGATGCAGGCCGCCATCGTCTTGACCGTGAGCGTTTTGGCCAAACCCGGGACGCCTTCGAGCAGGATGTGGCCGTTGGCGAGAAGGCCGAGTAAGAGCCGGTCGACGAGATATTTCTGGCCGATCACGACGTGCCCGACCTGTTCGCGCAAGGGCGCGATCCATTGCCCCAGCTCCTGCACCTGCTGGGTGACTTCCTGCGTTGAATTCATAGGCAGGTTGAGACAAACCCGAGGGAAATGCGTTCGAAGAAAGGCGCTCGGGCTTGGCAGAACGACCGACGACTTCGACCAGCGAACCTTTTTTCCGAAGCGCGAAGATTTCCTGAAACTTCGTCCGACCAAACCCGTAGAAGCCTGTGACGCCGCAAAATTTCCCTTCCGAAAGCTCTCGCGCGCCACCCCCGGGCGCCCGGTTCCCCGCGAGAGCCTCAGGAGGTGGGTCGGTTTCTCGAAAATGCCGTGTCTCGCCCCTGATCTTTTTACGCTTGAACCCGTCTGGCCGGATTTGCATGCTCGCTGGCTGTGGCCTCAGACGAAGCGATGGGTGTGGATGGCAGCGCCCTTTTCCACACGACGCGCTGGAGCCTCATCCTCACGTCCCTCGCGGAGGGTGGGAGCGATGAGGCGAAAACGCGGGCGGCGCTTAGCTATCTTTGCCGGACTTATTGGCGACCGGTTTTCGCCTTTGTCTCCATGCGCGGGCATTCCATCCCTGACGCCCAGGACCTGACCCAGGATTTTTTTGTCATGATCCTGAAAGGCAATTTCCTCGAGCTGGCGGATCCGGAGCGCGGACGCTTCCGCTCTTTCCTGCTCAAGTCGCTCCAGCATTTCCTCCACGACGCGCATGCGAGAAAACAGACGCACAAGCGCGGAGGCAAGGCGGAGTTCGTCTCCTGGGATGAATGGATGGCGGAAGCGCCTTCGCGTCTCGCCGTGTCCGCGACTGCGATGGAAACCTGGCCCGCGGAAAAGATTTTCGACGTTCGCTGGGCGGCGACGGTGGCCGAACAGGCGCTCCGCCATCTGCAGGAGGAATGCGCCAGCCTCGGCCGGCAACGGGTTTTCGATGCTCTGCAGGGCGCACTCAGCGCGAGTCGCGACGAGGTTTCCTACGAAGCGCTGGCGCGCGAGCTGGGCGTGGGCGCGGGCGGGATTCGGAATGCGCTCCACCGCATGCGCCAGCGTTACCGGCAACTTTTGCGCGCGGAAGTCGCCCAGACCGTCGCAGACCCCGGCGAAGTGGACGGCGAGTTGCGTTACCTCGTTTCCGTCCTCGGCCGCAGCGGCACCTGAAGCCCCGGATATTTTTTCATCACATCTTCCATGAACCCCGCCGGACTTACCGACTCGCTCACAGGTTGGCGCAGCAACCCGAGGGAATGCCCGCGTTGCGGGACCAGCCTGGAGGTAGGACGCGGTCTTTGTCTCAGCTGTCTCCTCAGCGTTGGTGAGGGCGACGACGATCTGCCGCCCGATGAATTCGGCGCCGCGCTCTCCGCCGTGGCGCTCGAGGATACGAATTGGCGGCTCGGGAATTACGAGATCCTCGAAGAGATCGGCCGCGGCGGCATGGGGGTGATCTATCGCGCCCGGCAGCGGCATTCGCGCCGGATCGTCGCGCTCAAGCGGGTCCTCAGTTATCACAGCGATTCGCGCGAGACGCTGGCGCGTTTCCGGCGCGAAGCCGAGACGGCGGCGCGGCTCGATCATCCCAACATTCTGCCGATCTACGAAGTGGGCGAGACCGACGAAGGCGTTCCCTACTTCAGCATGAAGTTCGCGCCGGGGGGAAGCCTGCAGGAGGTCGGCCCGGCCTTGCGCGACGATCCGCGGGAAGTCGTTAGGCTGATCGCGCAGGTGACGCGCGCCGTGCAGTACGCGCATCGACAAGGGATTCTGCATCGCGACCTGAAACCTGGCAACGTCCTCCTCGACGCCAGCGGCTCGGCATTGGTCAGCGACTTCGGGCTCGCGAAGTGGCTCGATGCCTCGAGCGATCTCACGCGCACCCTGACCATCTTCGGCACGCCCGGTTTCATCGCGCCGGAACAGGCGGAAGGGAACGTCGCCAGCCTGACCCCGGCCGCGGATGTCTACAGCGTCGGGGCGATTCTTTTCAGTCTCCTGACCGGGCGTCCGCCTTTCCTTGGGGAGCACGCGCTCGCCGTGATCCGGCAGGCAGCGGAGAAGTCCGCGCCGAAGCTCCGTTCGTTAGTCCCGGGCGCGAACAGGGACCTGGAGACCATTTGTGCCCGTTGCCTGGAACGCGAACCGGCGGCTCGTTACCATTCCGCGGGCGACTTGGCGGAAGATCTCGAGCGTTGGCTGGAAGGTCGGCCAATCAAGGCCCGCCCGCTTTCGCCGCCGGTCAGACTCTGGCGTTGGTCGCGCCGAAATCCGACCGCGGCCATCTCCGGCTTGCTCATCGCTCTCCTCGCCGGCGCGACGCTTTTTTCGCTGGCCGAACGAGGAAGCCTCGCCCGGACGGTGGATAAGACCACGACTTACCGGCACTCTCTCGCTGTCCTGCCATTGCTTAACCTGGACACCGTCCTGCCTGATTCTGAATTCGCGGACTCTCTCGCGACCGCTTTACAGAAAGACATGCGCCGGTTGGGTCCGTCTCAGGCCGAGAGCTATCATGACTTGGGCTCACTCTCCGCCGCACTCGGAGACCGGGATGACGTTCGCCTCGCGAGCCGTGAAGCCGCGACCCGCACTGCACTCACGGGGACCATCCGGAAAAAGGACGGTCAACTGCGCGTCTCCCTGCGTCTCGTTGAAGCCAGTTCGGGAGAAGTCCTTTTCCAGAAACTCTTCCAGCTCAAGCCGGACGGCCCGTCCGGTTCCGCGCTCTCTCTTCTCGCGGTGAGCGAACTCTCCGCCGCCCTGGATAAGGATCCACGCGCGGCGTCACCAAAGCTGGACCCGGCGCTTCGCAACCGGGCCGCGAGCGAATATCTGCGCGCGGGTCATCGCTTCGAGGAGCGGCGGACAGAGCTTGATTTTGATCGTGCGTTGACCTGCTTCCAGGAGGCGATGGATGCGGAACCTTCCTCCGCTTTGGCCCGATCTGACTTTGCGATGGCCGCGCTCGCGCGGATCAGCATGGCCGCTGCTTCACCGGAGTTAGCTGCAAAGATAAAGCCTCTTGCCCTTGAAGCTCTAAGACTCAATCCCGCTCTGCCGGAAGCCCATCGGGCTTATGCCGCCGCCCTTTATCAAGAGAAAGACATCGTCGGCAGTCTCGAGCAGGACTTGGAGGCCGTAGAGTTAGGCGGCCCGGCCGAAGGCGCCGTCCTTGGTGCGGCCGAGAACACTTCCATCGCCGGGCGTCCCGATCTTTCCCTGCGCTGGCAAAGAATCGCGCAGGCGGTGCAGGAAGGTCCCGGCGATTTCGAGTTTGCCACGGGGAACCTCTGGGCTGCGCTTGGTGAGGATGCGCGAGCTGAGAAAATTTACCGACGTGTTCTGGCTCTGCACCCGGATCAGCCGGAGGGCTGGATCGGGCTTTGCGACTTACAACTGATGCAGGGTCGATTTGAAGCCGCGCGCAAGCTTTACCGCGAGCATTTCGATAACTTCCCGGGCTTTCCCGCCGCCAAGTTAATCTCCGCCCGGATCGAATTCTTTGCGCGGAACTGGCCCGAAGCGGAACGGCTCTGCCAAGAGCTGGTGCAGATCAATCCGAACGGCGCCATGGCTGAGGGCGCAATCCCACTGCAGGCCGCCTTGGGGCGGATTCAGCTGGCCGTGGGTCAAACCGAAGCCGGAAACACAGTCCTCGAGCGATCCCTGGCGCAGGCTCAGGCAGACTACCAAAAGGCGCCCGCCAACCCCCGCCTGGGTTGTCATCTCGCTGGAGTGCTATGTTCGTTAGGCAGAACCGAAGAAGCGCTCAATTATCTCCAAGCCGCATTTGCGAATGGTAACTTGGATTACCGGTCATTACAGTTAGACCCGCAGTTTGATTCAGTCCGCTCTCTGCCACGCTTTCAGGCGATCGTGCAGGCAATGGCGGCGAGAGTCGTCGAGCTGCGCTCCGCCGCGGTGGCGAACGAAGAAAAGACAACAAGAGAAACAAAATGAGTGATTGGAACAATGCGGATCATCGGGAGGAGGGAGCCTGGCAATTTGTGAAGCGTCTCGAGGACGATCCGCAGTTGCGGCAGGAGTGCCTGGCAAATCCGGCGCGTTCGCGGGAAGTCTTCGAGCAGGCCGGCGGTTTTACAAACATGCCGGCTGATGTCGAGCTGCGGGCAATCGAGGATAACAAGACGGCCCGGGATAAGTTCCATCTCCTGGCGATCCCGCCGGCAGGGCAACTGGGAACCCGCGAAAGGTTCGACGTCGAGAAAGTGTGGCTGGCGGCCTGGACGCGTTGGGATCAATAATTACCGCGCCGCGGCCAGTCCGGTAACTCGTGCAAGGTCCAGTAACTTGCGCACCGGTCTCATTGTCCCATCCGGCATCTTCCATGGCGCCGGCTTCCAGCTTCCGCCGAAGCAGGAGAGATAGGACGCGGAATCCGAGCGCAGAGATCCGTCGATCACTTCCGCGACTAACTGACTCCCGACCGTTCCCAGGCAAACACCACCGCATTCCATCTCAGCTTCCAGAAGCACGTAATACCAAAGCGGGGTCCGTCCGGTAAGCCCCAGGTGGTCAAGCTTCTTCCAAGACTCGCTCCCACCACCTAAGCCACGATCGCGCAGCGGGTCGAAGCCCATCTCACGAGCGACCTCCTCGCCCGTAGCAAGCCTGGTGCTCGCGCCACGCTGGAGCGTACGCACGGCGAGCGCCCCGGGCAGGTCCGGTGCGTCTGCGTCGGTAAAGTGATGAACCTTCTCCCTCGGAAGATCAAAGAGCGGTGGAACCAGTGTGGTATCGATCGCCATCGCCGGGACGCGGTTGCGGCCGGTCAGGCTGGACTCGCTCATGTCGAGGAAGCGCGCCCAATCAATCGCCATCATGGGATCGAGTGGCCTTTTCGCCAGTCTCGGATCGAAGATCGTGCGCAGCGGAACGTTAGGGTTATTCCGGTTAAGAGTGTATTTCTCGCGCACCATGCTGTGGCCGAAGCGAAAAGCCGCCTGCGAGAACTCCGCCGGAATGGCAAAGCCTTTCCCCGCCCAGTCGATCTTGCGCCGGGAGTTGGTCACGACCTCGTCGTAGACTTTGTGAGTTACGACCTGGTAAAGATAGTCTTCCCGCACGAGCCATTGGTATTGCCAACAGAGTCGATTGCGCGCGCGGTTGAAACGTTCCAGCGGATCGAGCGAGGCGGGTAACTCTTCCACGGCCAGGTTATGCAGCTTCAGGAGCATTACGCATAACTGGCGCAGGATAAGGTTCCCGGTGTTCCGCGACTCGGCTGCTTCCGGGCCTCCTATTCCTACCGGGAGATCGAAGGTCTCTCCGCTTTTGTTGCGAACGGTTCCGAGGCGAAAGGAGCAGCCATCCGCCTCGTAGAGGGAACCGTGCCGGACTGAACCGGGACCTTCTCCATAGAGATGGTTGAGATTGAGGCGCGCGTCGGTGGAGTTCACCGTCGCTGCGGGGATCGAAGCGTAGCCGGTTGCTTCCCCGAGCGGGGTCTCATCGAGAGTCAGGTCGTGATCCACCAACTGCCCGAAGTAAGTGTAACCCGCGGGCAGGGGATGTCTCAGTTTTTCCGCCGGGATACGGGTCTCGGCGGCTTCCATGAAAGCGCCTAACTTCTGCATCGCCTCGAGCGAAAAAGAAGGATTCGCCGGCGGGAAGAGTCGACAGTAGCGATCGCGCGGCGCTGGTTCGTAGGGAGGATTCATTCGGGCGAAGCTGACAGACTTGGTCCTGCCTCAGCAAGGCAAAAACTTTGACGCTGCTCTGTTCCAAAAAAGAAAAAGGCGGAACGCCGAAGCATTCCGCCCTCTAAGTTTCTTTTGTAACTCCGAGCTACTTCTGCGCCGCGGCGTCGCGCAGGTTGCGAATCTTGTCGTGCGCGGCTTTCACCTCGGTCGATTGACGCATCACGATGTCTTTAATCGGCGCCGGTAGATCCTGCTTCATCGCGTCCTTGTAGGCCGCGACCGCGCTGTCTTCGCCGCGCTCCGCTTCCGCGAGGATGGCGTGGCGATCGCGATTCGTGACCGCGCCCTTGATGTTGATCCAGGTGCGATGGAGCGCGCCGGTTGCGCTGCTCGAATCTTCCGGATCGGGATCGCCGAGTTTCACGACTTCGCTTTGCAGTTCGCCGGCAAATTTCGAACGCTGGAGCGAGAGCTGGTCGAAGGTCGTTTTTAATTGGCTGTCATCCACTCCGCTGGCGGATTGTTTGAAGCCCTCCTGCCCGTCCTTCAGCGTTTCGATCAAGCTGTTGAGTGTGCTGATTGTTTCCTTGTTTTGGCTCATATCCAGTGAATCGGAGCGGGGTCTCCGCTCGCGTCCCTCAGAACGCGTAATTTCTCCGCGCCCGGTTGCCCGTCCCCGCTGCCCGCAGTAGGTTCGGCGATGGATCAAAACAAAGGAATGGATTTAACCAAACAGGCGCCCCGCAGTCCGAAAACGGAACTCGGCGGCTACGTCATCCTCGCCCGCACGCTCGACAAATGCCGCGCCCTCCTCTGGGGGAACATCGGCGAGTATCACTTCGATTGCCCGCTCGATAACATGCTCTTCGGTTGGAAGAGAATCGTCGGCGACGACTTCAAGGCCGAGGTCGCCAAGGGCACCGACGACGCCGGGATGGTGAAGTGGGTCGACGAGCACGGCCGGCCGAAGACTGACGCCGAGAAAGCCGAGTGGCGGAAAGAGAAACTCGCCTTCAACTTCAACGACGTGCCCGAGAAGCGCGAGTGGTACGCCGAGCAGCTCAAGCCCTTGGGGCTCGACCCGGCTACGACCCCGCTCTTCGATTGGCTCGAGGCCGACGACAAGGCGAGCTACCAGAAGGCCGCCTAACCAAAAGCCACGGCAGAATCTTGCGAACGGCCCCGCGCGACGGGGCCGTTTTGCATTCCAGATTCGTTTCCCACGGTGCCGGGCTAACACGCTCGCGATCAAAACCATGGGCATCTCTCTCAATCCGCAACATCTCAAGCGCTATCGCCAGATCGCGTGGATCTTCATGAAATACGGCCGGTCCGACCTCGTGCAGACGAGCGGGCTCAGCGAAACCCTCTCCGCCGAGGAACAGATCGCGCCCGAGCAGGCCGCGAAGGCCGACGAGCTGGCCACCGATCTCGAGCAGCTCGGGCCGACCTTCGTGAAGATCGGCCAGCTCCTCTCCACCCGCGTCGAGCTGCTCCCGCCCGCCTACATCGACGCGCTCACCCGGTTGCAGGATAAAGTCGAGCCGTTCAGCTTCGCCGAAGTCGAGAAAATCGTCAGCGAAGAACTCGGCGTCCGCCTCTCCCGGGCTTTCCAGAATTTCGAGGACCAGCCGATGGCCGCCGCCTCGCTCGGCCAGGTCCATCGCGCCACCTTGCGCGACGGCCGGCCCGTCGCGGTGAAAGTCCAGCGGCCGCAGATCCGCGAGCGGATGGTCGAGGACTTCGAGGCGCTCGGCGACATCGCCGATTTCCTCGACCAGCACACCGAGATGGGGAAACGCTACGAGTTCTGCCAGCTCCTCGCGCAGTTCCGCAAGAGCCTCCTCCAGGAGCTCGATTACCGCCAGGAAGCGAGCAACCTCACCACCCTGCGCGGCCAGCTCCGGGAGTTTCCGCGCCTCATCGTCCCCGCGCCGATCGCCGATTACTGCACTTCGCGCGTCCTCACCATGGAGTTCATCCCCGGGAAAAAAGTCACCGACCTGAACCCGCTCGCCCGGATGGATTTCGACGGCGCCGCGCTCGCGGAAGAAATGTTTCACGCCTACCTCGAGCAGATCCTCGTCCACGGCTTCTTCCACGCCGACCCGCACCCGGGGAACGTCTTCATCACCCCCGACTACCGCATCGCCCTCCTCGACCTCGGCATGGTCGGCCGCATCATGCCGCGATTGCAGGAGAACCTCCTTCAGCTCCTCCTCGCCATCGCCGAAGGCCGCGGCGACGAAGCCGCCAACGTCGCGATCAAGATCGGCGAGAAAAAAGACGACTTCGACCCGAAGGAATTCAGCCGCCGCATCGGCGAGATCGTCGCCCAGCAGAAGAGCGCCACCGTCGGGCAGATGCAGGTCGGCCGGCTCGTCCTCGAAGTCACCCAGAGCTCCGCCGAGAGCGGCATCCGCGTCCCGCCCGAGCTCTCCATGCTCGGGAAGACATTGCTGAACCTCGACCAGGTCGGCCGCGCCATCGCGCCCGACTTCGACCCGAACGCCTCCATCCGGCGCAACGCCGCCGAGATCATGCAACAGCGGCTCGTCCGCGGCCTCTCGCCCGGCAACCTCTTCAGCGGCGTCCTCGAGTTGAAAGACCTCCTCCAGCGCCTCCCGTCGCGGATCAACAAAATCCTCGACGCCGTCGCCAACAACGAGCTGAAAGTCAGCGTCGACGCCATCGACGAGAACACCCTCATCGAAGGCTTCCAGAAAGTCGCCAACCGCATCACCATGGGCCTCATCCTCGCCGCCCTCATCGTCGGCGCGGCGATGCTCATGCGCGTCGACACCAGCTTCCGCATCTGGGGTTATCCCGGGTTGGCCATCCTCCTCTTCCTCGCCGCCGTCGCCGGCGGCCTCGCCCTGCTCATCAACATCCTCTTCTACGACAAAACCGGGAAGCGCTGAGGGGCACGAGCCGTTCCCATGGGCGGAAAAAGCCGCTTCGCGAAACCCGGTTTCCGGCCTCCCGCCGCCCTCCAAGTTCAGCCCCGGAAAGCCCCCTCCCGGCCTGGCGGGAGGCCCTTTCCGAACTGCAAGCGCCCTCCCGGCCCGCCGAAGGCCCCCTTTCCGACCTGCAAGCCCCCGCCCGGCTTGGAAACCAGCCCTTTGCGAACCGCAAGCCCGTCCCCGCCGTGCCAAACCCGCTCTTACCGACCTGTCAGCCCCCGACCAGCCGCCAAAAACCCCGCTGACAGACCTGTAAATGGCGAATCCGGCTGGAGATTTGCCACTTACAGCTCCGCAAGTCTCAAGTGCACAGCCATTTAGCGAAATAGACCAGAAAGGCGCTCAAAACTGAGAAAACCCCCGTCCGCAGCGACCCGCACGGACGTCAGAAACCCGGAAATCGCTGCGGAGGGCTAACCGTTCGCGGTTGGATCAGAGAGGCGGTAGCGCCAGTAGTCCGGGTGACGGCTGTGGTGCTTGAAAGCGAGAATGCGAAGCTCGTCAGAAAGCGTGCGGTAGTAGATCGCATAAGGAAAGCGCGGCATGAGGTAATGCCTCACGTCTGCTTCGATGGCGCTCCACCGCTCGGGAGCGTCCGCGATTAAGCGGATCGCCCGTTCGGTCGCGTCGACGAACTGAGCGCCAAGGGTCGGAACGCGCTCCTCGTAGAACCGTGCCGCCGCAATGAATTCCGCCTCCGCGTCTGGATGGTAGATCAGGCGCATCCGAGGGCGCGCCGCGCCGCCTGGATCACCTCGTCATGAGTGCGGCCCACGACCGCACCGGAAGCAAGCTCCTGGTCCCGTCGCACGGCCTCCCGCACCGCATCGCGCTGGTCCGTGTCGGCCAAACCCGCGTCGATGCTCTCCCAGAGCGCTTGCGCGAGTGACACTCGCTCGGGGAGAGGAAGGGCCATCGCCTCACTGGTGAGCTGTTGAGTGGACATGGCGACAGAGTACGGATTCAAGGGGCCCCGGTCAATATTGGCGCGTTACGCCTAGATCATGCCCGGACGCCTATTTCATGATACCACCGGCCACCGCCCGATCCTCCGCTCTTCTCGTCCCTAAAAGGCTGGCCGTCCGGTTCCAGCTTCAGGGTCAGCAAAAGACTGACTCGGAATCTCCCACACGAGCTGCTAGTTCTCCGACAGGATCTGCACTAAGAAATCACGAACACTATTTAGAGAGTCTTGGGATGTCCGATGTCCCATGGGAAAGGTCTTGAAGACCGGGTGATACCCCTGCGCCTTCAAATCTATCTTTCCCCGAAGGGCATCCGCTATGGGGATCAATGCATCCGTTTGTCCATGTACGATCAGGATCGGCGTGGACCTGGGCGCTATAAGGTCCCTCAAATTCTCCTCAGGGTGGGGGATAAAGCCGCTCATGGAAACGATGGCGAGGACCTTATTCGGGCAATGCAGTCCAGTGATGATGGACATCACCGCGCCTTGCGAAAGACCAGCGAAGATCACCGGCCTTTTCGGGCCTAACCGCTGGACCAGGTTTAAAAGATAGTCGCGGCTTTGCACGATATCGCTTTGATTCTCCCTGTGATACCAGGCAAACCCCTTGTCCTTGAGGGAAAACAGGCCCTCTGGGCATGCGACCCGGGCTGGCGGTAGATGTAGTTCGGACCAAAGGTAAACAAGGCTCGTGGCCGAGCCATGAGCCTGGTGGAGCAAAACGACGAGCGGCGCATCCTGAGGCAAATGGTCCGGTTCCAAAACCAGACAGCGGTGAGGATCGCCATCGAGTGTATAAACAGGAGGGAGATGGACTTGGGCGCCAGAAACCCGCGCAGCCAAGGCCAGAAGGAAGAGAAGAGACGTCTTGATCATTCCGCATTTCACGCTCAGCTTCGCGGTCTAATGAGCACAAGCTGAGCCACCGCGGACCCGCCGCGGCGGGTAAACTGTGGCGCGCGTCGCTTTCCCTTTTCTGCTTTCTACCTTCAAATTGCGCCTTGCAATGAGCGGTCCACTGTTCGCTCCATCACATGGTAGGCGTTGCGGATGTTGTCATGGGATGCCTCACTTCATCTGTTCGATGTCAGATAGCTTCCACGTCTTGTCGAAGAGCGGTTCCAGCGGGCCGTAGAAGCGGAAGATGGGGAACCAACCCTTGCCGGGCACTGTCTGGATCCAGTTCTTCTCCCGGCCAGCCGGCATCTCGGGACCGAAGTAAACATCGACCGATCCATCGGGGTTGATCTTCGGTCCGCTATACAGGCTGACCGAAGGGAAAGGCTGCCCATTCTGCAATTCCGAGCGGCTGAGCGAATCGTAAACCAGCACCGACCAGAAATCCTTGGCGGGAACCTTGGCCGGGATGTGCAGCCTGTAGCTCTTCGCGCCGTCGAGGAACTCACCTGTGCCGTCCTTGTAGGTCCAGAGATAGTAAGAGCCGAGGCCGACATTCTTCGCCATCATGGCCGGGGAGTTACCCAGCGCCATGTAATAGACATAGGCCCGCCGATCCACCTGGAGAACGCCGTCCTTCAGGAAGGTGTAAGGCACATCGCCGACATACTGCCATTTGCGATCCGGGTAGTAGTAGGTGTCCGGGTCGCGGGACGCGAAGCTGTTGGCCCGCGCCATGGCGGCACCTGCCCGTGCGGCATCGGCGAGCAACGCCTTGTCCTTTGCGTCGGGGCTGAACGGCTTGTCCTTCTCAATGCCGATGGCCTGCATGGTGAAACGTTCGAGCGGCGTGAAGACCTCCGCCGGCTCCTCATTCACGAGCTGGGAAAGCATCTCGAAAAACGTGATATTATCCGAGTGGATCGTGTCGATTGGCTGGCCCGAGCCATTGAGGAATTCCATCTTCGGCGCCTCCTTGGCCTGGGCCAGCGGATAGACCTTTATCTGCTTCATCAGTGCCACCGCCTGGTCGGTCTTTCCATCCACCTTGAAGCCGCGCAGGAAGTAATTAACGCTGTAGGTCGGAGACTTGACGACGAAGTAACCCTCCGGCACCTCCCCCGTGTAACCCGGCGGAAGGAAAAGGTATTTGCCTCCCTGGCCTTTGTCCGGCCCGAGCGGGCCGACATCCACGAGAAACCGCTGCAACGTGTCCATCGCCGCCCCAAGCATCTTCGGCGGCGCCTCGACCACGGTCGCGCCATCGCCTTTCAGATCGAGGAAACCCATCCCGTAAACCGTCTCGGTATTCGCCGTCAGGACGAGCGTTTTCGCATCCATCAGTGTTTCCCAGATGATGACCTGATTGGAACGCTTCGCGCCGAAGTCTCGCATGCCCCGCCGCGACTCGATGACCGCGACGGCGGGAATCTGCGTGAGATAGACATCGATGGCGCGATTGAACTTGAGCTGATCGAGCAACGCCTCCGCCGCCGCCGGGAGTGGGATAACCGTTCTTAAACTCGAAGTCGCCGAACCGCGTCTTCACCGTCTCCGTGCCGAGCCAGCCATGCGGATCGGGAGGCGCGGTTTTTCCCTGCGCGAACGAGGAAACCGCGAGAATCGCGGCGAGCGTGAATTGAGTGAGTATTGTCTTCATATGCGGTCCTATGTTGTTTGGTTCACGGAGAGACAGGCAGCAGCGCCTAACGAGATATAGAGGAAAAAGTTTCGTCTGTTTCGAGATTAGCCGCGTTCTCCGCCCGCCAAATGGAGGCGGAGCGGCCGGAGGGGCCGACGGCCGGACCGAAGGAGCGCTGGAGAGGCGGGAAGAGACGGCCGCGTAACGACCCGGCCTGGCGGACGGGGAGCGCGGGCCAGATGGGGAAGCATGGCGTCGGTTTTGGCGGTTTCGGCCCGGGCTGGCAAGGGCAATTTGCGGTTTTGGCATCCGCGCGGCCATTATTGGGCTCGAGCCAGCTCCTCGCGACCGCGCCGCGCTGCAATGTGGTGCGGGACGGCTCCTTTCAACAGCCCGGTGCCATTTTATGGGACGAGGCAGCTTCCCGGGGCAGGTTGCGGCCATTTTGTGGGGACGAGCCAGCTCCTCGTGGCAGGGCAAAGATTCGGGGTCAGCTTCATAATTTCGCTCGTGTTATGGGGCAGGGGAGGTGGGTAAGAGTGGCGCATGGCCCGCAAAGCGCGTGTGGAATTTGCCGGCGCCCTCTACCATGCGCTCGACCGCGGTGATCGGCAGGAGGCGATCTTCCGCGACGCGGTGGATCGGACCCGTTTTCTCGCGACCCTCGGTGAAGCCTGTGCGCGCACGGGCTGGCGGGTGCATGCCTTCGTCCTGATGACGAACCACTATCATTTTATGGTGGAGACACCGCAGCCGAACCTGGTCGCGGGGATGCGCTGGTTTCAGACGACCTACACGGTGCGCTTTAACCGGCGGCATCGTTTGAGTGGCCATCTCTTCCAAGGGCGCTACAAATCGGTGGTCGTGGGCGCGCCTGCGGAAGAACGATGGGCGCAAACTGGCGATCGCCCGCCTCATCCGGCGCCGGACGGCGGTGGACAACCGGTGGATCGCGGAGCGTCTGGCTCTGGGACATCGCAGCGCGGTCAGCCGCGGCCTGCAACCGGGCGCTCGGAAAGTAGCGGGTGAGAAGGAGTTGTGGCGCGCAATCGAAGCATGAAGCCGCAACATTCACAGACTGACCCCGTATGCTCCCCGCTGACCCCGTATGCTCCCCGCGGGGCGCTTCCGCGGCGGCGAGATTGCAAGAAGCCGTGTCGGATGAATCGGGGCCGGAGGGTGCGGAGCTGCCGCGGCCCTTCCGACGCGGAAGAGAGGTACCGGGGCAACGACGAAGCTTGCCTGAGCCGGAAGAGAGGGATCGGGGCGACGACGGAGCTTGCCGGAAACGGAAGGGAGGGATCGGGGCGACAACGGAGCTTGCCCGAAGAGGAAGGGAGGGATCGGGGCAACGACGGAGCTTGCCCGAAGAGGAAGGGAGGGATCGGGGCAACGACGGAGCCTTCCCGACCGGCAAGGTAAGGAGCGTGGGAAAAATCGCGCCATCCCGAAGAGGAATGCACTGTCTTTCGGCGCGATGGTACCTCACTCAAGAGGAATGCACTGCCCGTGGGCACGATGGCGCCTTCCTGAAGAGGAATGCACTGCCCGTCGGCACGATAGCGCCTCGCTGACGCGCAAGAAAGTGCCCGTCGGCACGAGGGGTCCTCCCGGAGCGGAATACTGGTCTTGTCGGCTGCTCCTGTGCACGCTACGCTATGAGCGTCGCAATGGGCCTTCGCCTCTTCATTCATCTCGCGCTCGTGTTCTCGCTGGCGTGTGCGGTCGTGCCCTTGGCGGCGCAGGCTCCGGCGCCGGACAAGGCCGATTGTTGTGACACGATGATGGCGAAAAGCGACCACGACGGCTGCAAAAAGGAAATGCCGAAGTCGCAGCACGAGGAGCAATGCTGTGCCACCTGCAGCATGGGCCTTGCGGTCCTTCTCGGCCGCGCCTCCCTGGTCGCCCCACCGCCCGCCGGCGACGAAACTTTTCCCGCTTACCTTGTTGCTCGCGAAAGCATTTCGCAACGTCCTCCGACTCCGCCTCCACGCGCGTTGGTCTAGGAAACCGCGTCGGTTCGCTCGCCCAGCGCGGGCGAAAGGAAACTGAACTTCAACAGGGGAATTCTATGAAATACCTATTGATCACGATCGCGGCTCTCGCGTTCGCCGGCTCTGCAGCTGCGACTTCGCTGTCGGATTGCTGCGACGGTAGCGCCTGCTGCGTCGTCCGCGCCGGCTGCTGCGCGAAATAAGGCGTAGACCAGTCAGTTAGAGGAAGCCCTCGCTGGGGAAACCCGGCGGGGGCTTTCAATTTGGCCCTTGCCGCTGGAGGAGCGTCGCCAGAGCGCTGCGGACCTTCTCTTTGATCAGATCGCGGACCTGATTGAACTCTGCGGGTGGCAGATTCTTCGGGTCAGGGATTTGCCAGTCGGCGCGCTGCTTTGCTCGCACGAACGGGCAGGCATCGCCGCAACCCATCGTCGCGACGAAGTCGTATTCCACCTGCGGGAGGTCGTCGAGCGACTTGGAGCTGTGCGTGCTCAGGTCGTAGCCGATCTCCGCCATTGCCGCGATGGCTTTCGGATTGACGATGCCGGACGGACGCGAACCGGCGCTGTAGGCTTCCACTCGGTCCCCGCCATGTATGCGCGCAAAAGCTTCAGCCATCTGGCTGCGATTGGAATTCTCGACACAAACAAAGAGCAGGCGTTTGCCGGTCATGGGACATCCTTCGCCATCGCCACCGCGCCGGAGATTTCCTCCCAACCGTCGCGTGACCAAAAGGCGCGACCGCCCGGGTTATCTTTGGCCACGAGGATGATCGCGCGTTTTATCCCCGCTGCTTTGAGCCCCTGGAGGCAGGCATCGACCAGGAGCTTGCCCAGACCGCATCCTCGGTAGGCAGGCGACACGACCAGATGATAGATAAACCCGCGCCGGCCATCGTGGCCGCAGAGGGTGGCTCCAGCGAGCTGGTCGCCGTCGAAAGCAATCCGGCTGAGCCCGGGGTTTCCGGCCAGGTAACCGGCAACCTCCTCGCGCGAGTCGCCCTCGCACAATTCAACGCCTTCCTCTTCCTGCCATAGCTTCACGACCGCCTCATAGTGCGTGATGAGCAATTCCTCGATCCGGATCACCGGCACGGTCTTGGGTAAGGTGCGAGTCAAGGGTTCCTTTCCGTTGCCGCCACACTGGCAGTGCAGCAACCCTCCTCCCGCACGCAGATACAAAGGGGCACGGCAAAGAGCGCACCAGCCAGAGGTGCCACGAGATAGATCCAGAGAAAGCCAAGATGGCCGGTAACCAGGGCGGGGGCGAGGGAGCGCGCCGGATTCATCGAGGCGCCGCAGATGGGGCCGGCAAACATGGCCTCCAGCGCAATGACGCCACCGATGGCGATGCCCGCCGTGATCCCTTTCTCCTTCGCGCCGACAGAGACATTGAGAATGACCAGCATCAGGAGCGCGGTGAGAAGAAACTCCAGCACGAAGGACTGCGCGGCACCGCCCGCGGGCTGAGTAACTCCCAGCGTGGGATGCTTGGTAAAGAGTAAGCGCAAAGTAGCGCTCGCAGCAATCGCGCCGATCACCTGACTCAGCACGTAACAGAGTCCTTCGCTCCCCGGCATTCTACGCGCGGCGACGAAGCCCAACGTTACCGCCGGATTCAGGTGCGCGCCTGAGATATCGCCGAAGGTGTAGATCATGGTCATCACGATCAGGCCGAAGGTTAGCGCGATCCCGACCTGCGTGATCGTTCCCCCGGCGACGTCGTTAATCACGATCGCGCCCGTGCCCGCGAAGACGAGGGCGAAGGTGCCGATGCACTCCGAGATGTATTTCTTCATCCAAGCAAAGCGCCGGCGGGCGCGTCGCTTTGCAGCGCAACCTTGGCGAGTGCCCGCAGGTCGCGCTTGAAGATGGGATTGCTTTGCACGCAATCCTGCAGGCACTTCAGGTTGGCCGTCAGCTCCGCGTCCCGCTTTTTCGGGAGCGAATAAATCATCCAGTTCTGCTCACGCTCCGCCACCACCATTCCGCGCTGGCGCAGGTAGGCGAGATGCTTCGAAATTTTCACCTGCGGCTCATCCAGAATCTCCTGGAAATGGCAGACGCAAAGCGGCGTTTGCGTGAGCAAGTGCAGAATCCGCAGGCGCGTCGGATCGCACAGGCACTCGTAAATCTGGATCAGCTCCATCGCGGTGCCTTAACAACAGCTCGCGCCCGCAGTTTCCGCCGACGCTTCGCAACCACAGCGTGCGCCATCGATTCCACACTTCTCTTTCGCTAGGCAATCGGTGTGCTTCTCCCCGAGCTGAATCTCCACTCGGCCATCGCGTAACTGCGAGCTCGCCACCGGATATTGGCCGACGACGCAGCAGTCGTATTCTACTTCCACCGGCAAATCGTCGTGCGGCAGCACCTGGTTCCCGAGATCGAGGATCTTCGCAAACGTGCCGGCATCGAGACGATGGTCGACGTCATTCGCGACATAGGTCTGCAGGAGACAGGTATCGCTGCGGTCATGGACCGTGCCGCCGCAGTCGATAAACCGCTTCGTCACATGCCCGACCTCGGTGATGTGGAAATGAGCCGGGATGGCATCGCCATCCGGCAGGAGGAGCTGGACACCGGCGGAGCCGTTCGATCGGAGAAGGGATTTGAGTTCGTGAAGCTTCATAACGGCATCAGAATATACCCGCCGAGGAATACGTCAACCGGAGTTCTTCAATTTTTCACTTGTCCAGCGCTCGTGCCCGGATACTCGGGGGGAATCGGGGTCGGTCTGTGAATCGTGGCGAATCAGCTGGAGAAGAGAATTAAGGCGCGGGTAAAGAAGGAAATGACGCCAGCCGTCACTGATCTCCGGTCTTGTTAGCCCTCTTTCTCATTCACGGCGTCCGCCTAGTGCAGACGGGGTTTCCCAATGCTTTCGTAACTCATGGACGAGTTTAGTTACCTTTCGGTTCTTCTTTCGGTCATTCTCGGGCTCGCGGTGACGCAGATCCTGACCGGGTTTCGCGCGTTGCTCTGGTCGCGCGCACGGGTTCGAATCTACTGGCCGGTGATCGGCTGGGCCGTCCTCGTGCTCCTCGTCTGTTTCCAGAATTGGTGGTCGATGTTCGGCATGCGCAATCGTCACGATTGGACGTTTCAGCAATTTGGAGTGGTCTTGCTCCAGACGATCCTGATCTACATGGCGGCGGGGATGGTCTTCCCGGATTTCCTCGGGGAAGGTGCGGTCGACCTGAAGGAGACCTTTTATGGTCACAGCCGGTGGTTCTTCGGGCTGGCGGTCGTGAGCATCCTCGCGAGCGTCGGCAAAGAGCTCGTCCTCGATGGTCGCCTGCCGGAGACGAAGAATCTGATCTTCCACGGCATTTTCGGCGGCCTCCTGCTCGTCGGGGTGGTCGCGCGCCGGGAGATCTACCAGAAGATCCTGGTGGTCGTGATGCTCTCCGTCTTCGTGGTCTACATCTACCTGCTCTATCGACGGATCGCGTAGTGGCGATGACGGCGACGCCGGTGTCGCCTAAAGCACGCCGGGGCCCGGGAAATCGGGGTCGGTCTGTGCATGGTGGCATCTTTACGTCGGTGAAAGCGAACGCCTTCGCGCCCATGCCGAAAGCACTCGGCGAACGTCAATCCGCACAGACCGACCCCGATTCGATCCCCCGAATCGGCCAATGAAATCGACAATCGGAGCCCCGTCTTCGTAGAGATAATCGACCTGATTACGACGAAGCGCAGGAATTTCGCACAACAAGAACTCCTCGAAGGTGTCGGCCTGACTCCACACGCTTCTCTGCAGCCTCGGCACGTTCTCCTGGTCGAGACGATGTGAATTCAGCTCGATCGCCGTTCACCACGAAACCAGCCGATCCCATGGATTGCGGACGAAGGAGAATTTGAAAGCGCGCTCCCACACATCGGGCGGGCAGGCCGCGCGGACCGCCACAGCAGGACGATGCTTTTGGGGGTCTACTTGCGGAACTCCGAGCGCCCGCCTGATGGAGGTGCCTCCGGTCTTTTGGATGTGGATGAAAATCCACCTGCCCTCTGGATCAATCATCTGCAGCCCATTGCGCCCATCAACCGAAGTTTCAGTTTTTAAAGAAGGCAGTCAATGATTACGGGAACGACCTGCCTCACGGTGCAGGAACGACTCCGCCGCGGGAGGTGACCAACCGGCTCCAGCGATTCGTTAGGATAAAGTCGGGACCGGATTTTCTTACACGAGGCCAAATCCTCCCCTTACCCTTGGTCCCCTGTCTAAAATCCTTGATACCAGTCATCGCCTGTCTGCATCGCCTGATCGGACGCTCTTAATCTCAGCCATCATCAGAGTGAGTCGCCGCGGAAGGTTTCGTAGGTGGCTACGTCCTTATTGTTAATCCTGCCATCCAAGGTCAGATCGTTGCGGAAGTTGGAGCTGTTGACGTGCTGACCCTGAGTCGTGCGGATCGAGATGATATCCTCATTATTCACGCTGCCGTCTCCATTCACGTCACCAAACAACAGGCCAAACGTGACGGCGGCTGAGGCGAGAGTGTTGCCTTCGCTATCGTGCACGCCATTGAGCGTGACGGTCACCAATTGCTCGTCACAGCTGAGCGCGTTGAGCTTGACCAGCAGGCTGTGCGCGTCGTTCGGATCGACCGCGGCCGGGCCCGCGTTTCCGCACGAGGTCGTGACGCTGTCGGCACCCGTCACGTTGCTGTTAAACGTGAACACGATGTCCTGCGGAGCGGGGCCGTAGCGGCCTTCGATGCCGGGGTCCCCGGTGAGCGGCAGGTTTACGTCGAAAGAACCCGCGGTGCCGTGAGTTTCTCTCGAGGCTGCGCTGGTCAACTGAAGAGCCTCGGTCACCGGCTGATAGAGTTCCGCGCTCGCGAGAACCTTGTTACCCGCATCTCCCCCAATACCCCCAGAGGCAAGAACCTGGCCGGTCGGCAGAAGCGTCGCAGCATGGTCGCCTCGCTTCGTGGTGAGGCTGCCCGTTTCGGTCCACAACCCGGTCGCCGGATCATAGAGTTCCGCGCCCGTGATCGTCACGTAGTTGCTGTTAAATCCTCCGGCGATGAGCACCTTGCCATTCGGCAGCAGCGTCGCGGTGAACATCTGTCGCGCGGTGGCCATGCTCCCCGTCACGGTCCACTGCCCGGTCGCAGGGTTGTAGAGTTCCGCGCTCGCGAGAACTCCGCTGTTCCCAGATCCTCCGGCGACGAGCACCCGGCCGTCGGAGAGGAGCGTCGCGGTATGGAGGTCTCGCGCGTCGGTCATGCCTCCGGTCGCGCTCCACCGTCCCGTCGCCGGGTGGTAGAGGAGCGCGCGAGAAAGACGGCCGGTGCTGTCCCCTCCTCCGGCGAAGAGCGCCTGGCCGTTGGGCAGGAGCGTCGCGGTCTGGCAGAATCGCGCGGTGGGCATGCTCTCCGTCGCGGTCCACTGCCCGGTCGCCGGATTATAAAGTTCGGCGCTCGCGAGAAGGGTTCCGGAGTCGTTTGTGACTCCCCCAGCGACGAGCACCTGTCCATTGGGCAACAACGTGCCGTCGTATTGGACTCGCGCGTGAGCCATGCTGCCCGTCGTGGTCCACAACCCGGTCGCCGGATCATAGAGTTCCGCGCTCGCCAGTCGGCCGCTGTTCCCGAGTCCCCCAGTGACAAGAACCCGGCCATCGAGCAGGAGCGTCGCGATATGATCTCCTCTTCCGATGGCCATGCTGCCCGTCGCAGTCCAGAGGCCGGTTGTGGGATGATAAAGTTCGGCGCTCGCTTCATCGGGCCCAAATCCTCCAGCGACAAGAACCTGGCCGTTGGGCAGCAGCGTTGTGGTCTGTAAGTATCGCGAGGTGGCCATACTGCCCGTCGCCTCCCATGTCCCGGGTGTTTGCGCTGGCGCCGCCGTGGCGGTCGCTCCAGTAATGGATTGGCTTAACCCAACCTGCGCCGGGAAGAGGCTCACGCAGCAAAGAGCAAGCGCGACTAAGACAGGCGAAGTGAAGCAGGCGATTCGAAAACCGACATTTTTCATAATGACCTCCGATTAACCGGAGCCTCGCTCGACCAGGCCGACGCGCTCCAGTCTTGAAGAGGGTCGGAAATATCCAGGGAAGCTCGGGTAGGTCGCGATTGAGCGATTCGCGCGGAAACAGTGTCAAGACAATACGTGAAGGGCCTGTCTCGACAGCGGCAGAGAAGGTAGGAGTAAGAGTGGTGAACGTTCTCGGCTACGCCAAACGCATCTGCGGTGCCTGCGTCGCGCTGCGTCCAAAGGCTCGGTTCGCTGCCAAGCTTTCGCCCGGTCGCGAGAGCGTATTGCCGACAACACCGGCTTTGGCGAAGTCGCAAGCCTTCCGTTCCCTGCCGCTTTCGATCGCCTGCGGTTCAGTGATCCGCAGCTTGGCCGACAGCAGCACGGGAAACTTGCGAGCGAGCTCCGCACCTCAGAATGTGCGAAGACGCCGGCGCACAATGCCCAAGAAACGCCTGAACGCTGCGCTCGGCGAGACGGCCAGGAGTTGATATATTGCCATCCCAAACATGTCCAAGCCCGAAACACAAACAGCAGCGCCCCGCCAAACTTCCTCTGGGTTATCCGAAATTCTCCGGACAGATCCCGGAGTCAGCCAGGAGTATCGGCACGGTCCGAAATGGGTCAGCCCTGGGGAACCGATCGAGCTCCAGGACACGCTCCTGAAATGGTATCGCCTCGCTCCCCAGGACGACCCGGTGCCGGACGAGATCGATCGCCTCGCCCGCGCCTACCTCGCGAAGACGGAGCTGGAAGCGCGCGGGCTCGGCTTTGTCATCTTGCACCGCTGCGGGACGAGCGGGTTCTACTTCCTCATTGTCAGCACCTGGCGCGGGAACAACGAAGTCTGGGAGACAGTCTTCTCCAAACAAGACGAAACCGCGCCCGACTTCGCCCTCTGGCCCCGCGACGCCGCCCACAAACCCACCTTTTGCGTGTGGGAGCTGGCGGCCGTCTGGCACGAGACCAAAGCCTGGGAGCGCTTCCTAAAATCCGCACGCAACGAAGCCGCCGCGCAACTCTGGTTCGCCGACCGCTACTCCGGTGCGGCGTGAGAAAGTTCAACGAGGCTCGTCAGGCTCGCCCGCTGTTCTTGCGCGGCGTAGCATCGCGCCCATGGCCACACGTTTTCTCGAGACTCTTATCACGCCGGCCGTCCGGCGCGCGCAGGCACATTACTATGGCCGCGAAGCGCGCCCCATCAGCGCGAGCGAGCGCGATCCCCTCGGCGAGGAGGAGCTCGCCTTCATCGCCGCGCGCGATTCGTTCTACCTCGCCGCCGTCAGCGAGAACGACTGGCCCCATGTGCAGCATCGCGGCGGCGCGACCGGCTTTCTGCACGCTCTGAATCCATCGCTCCTCGCCTTCGCTGATTACAAAGGCAATCGCCAGCTCCTCTCCACCGGCAACCTCGCCGTGCACGACCGGGTCACGCTCTTCCTGATGGATTACCCGAACCGCACGCGGTGACCAGGGTCAGTCTGTGAATCGCGGCAATTGGCTCACCGCCTATGCAGTCGACAAGCGAGCAAAGAGGACTCGGGTGGAAAGCTTGGGTCGAATCTACCGGCCTCGTTTCCTACCATCATCTGCCGCGATTCACAGACTGACCCCAGATACAGATAATGCCCGCAGACTGACCCCAGATAATGCCCGTTAGGGCTTTTTCCGAGAGTCAAATCGGGTTGTCTTCCGATTGTCCCTCGGCGGGAAATCGTATTTCATGCTTCTCGTGAAAAATCAGCTCGCTCTCGAGGAGAAGCTAGACGTGCTCCGCGAAGCGGATCCGGTGCGTCGTTGGTATTCGCTCGATGACAAGCGTGTCTGCATCCTTTGCGACAGAGTAATCAGCGGGCGAATGATCGAGGTCCGGCGCAGTAGTCAGGGGACCCATCAACTCCGTTGCCCTACCAAGGGCTGTCCGTCGACGCCCCGGGACTGGTTCTATCACCGCCGTTGCAACAATGCGCCAGTGAAAGTCTTTCACAGTCCCGCGTCGCTTTTACATATCGGTGTCCCCGTTCAGCCATGACGCCACGGAAGCAAATGAAGGACAAGGGTCGCGGCGAAGAAGACAATAATTCCTTTTTCGTTTGCAGTGTCTGTGGGGAGATCGTCGATCAGCGAGCGCCGGCAGCGGTCCGGTTGCATCATACCCACATGCGCTATCCCTGGATGTTTTCATTCCAGAAAAAGAGAGTCGAGTCCCCCAACGCGGAAAGGAAAAAAGCAGATGCCCCAAGGCGATAAATCGAGTTACACGAGCAAACAAAAGCGGAAGGCCGAACACATCGAGGAGGGCTACGAGAAACGTGGAGTCTCGAAGAAGGAAGCGGAGAGCCGCGCCTGGGCGACCGTGAATAAGGAAGACAAAGGCGGCAAGAAGAGCGGTTCCGGTCGCGGAAAAAAAACAAGCAAGCCCAGCTCGCGCAAAGGTGGCCGCAAAGGCGGTAAGGCGTCCGGCGGAAAGAAGAAAACGAGTTAGCGATTGAAAGTCGTCTAGGGGACGGAGCAAATCCCGCTTGTTGTCGCCAACGCCCCGCGCTGGATCGCGGCCCAGGCGATCCAGTCTTTTAGCATTGTTCTTGTGAGAACTGCCCGCGTCGCCGCAAGGCGGCGCGGGTTTTCTCTTTGCTCGGGCACGAAGTCTTTCAGGCGCGGGAGCTAAGTGAGCCGAAAGGCGGATTCGTGAGACCTAGCCGTCGTCGCCCTTAACGAAGCTGATGTCGCCGCTCGATTCGAGCCGGGCGACTTTGATGACGCTCTTGTCTTCGGTTTTGAGTTCGAGTCTCATGTCTTCTTCCAGGTCGGCGGCGGTAATCATCTGCTTTCGCATGGCCGCCTCATCGTAACTGCCATTTCGCGCCAGCACGATCGGCCTGCCTTTTAGGAGCCCTCCCAGGGGCGGCCACTGCCAGACGATGCGGGCCAGGCCGCGGTGCAGGAGGAAGATGAGGAATGCGCCGCCCAGCGTCGCAAAAAAAGGACTGCTGCCGTTGACGGCCCGCGCGAGCACGGACGCGATGACGACAATCAGGACGAGGTCGAAAGCGGATTTCTGGGCCAGCGAGCGCCGATCGCCACAGCGGACCATGAGAAGGCTGCCAAAGAAAACAATGATTCCCCGCAGGCTGATCTGTAGGAAGGTCAGGTCCTTTGGCTCACTGTTCAGGCCGAGATAGAGGTAAAGGAAATGCCAAAACGTCTGCATACCTCTTATTCGCAGAATGACCGGGAATTGCTCTTAACTTCAAACAGCCGGCTGCGTCGGGACTATCTGCCCCGCTGCTTCTCACGTGGCGCGGACAGATCACTGCCGGGTGCCCGGCGGCCCCGTCGCATTTCCTGCACAGCGGTCGGCCTAAATCTCGCCGGTCAGCGATTTTTCGTGGCCCAAGCGCGAAGTTCCGCCAAAGGCAGGAAGTTAATGATCCGTTCGGCGGGAATCTTTGCTTTGAGCGCCGCGGTCAGGCCTAGATCAATGAAGCCAAACTGCTACGGATGATGTGCGTCCGTACCGAGAGAAATCCGGACGCCTTCCGCGCACGCGACTTTCAGCAGCGGCAGATTCAAGTCCTGCCGGTCTGGGTAGGCATCGGTCCGATCCCGCTAAAGCTTTTGCCAAATGGGAAAGTTTTATACGCAGGTGGATTGGGCACACATAGCGAGCTGACCAGGACCGCGGAGTTGTACGACCCCGCGACCGAGACTTGGAGTCTGACGGGGAGCTTGAACACCGCACGGGAAGGTAGCAGCGCCATCCTATTGCCCAGTGGGCTGGTGCTTTTGGCCGGCGGTGCAGAGTTCAATGACCCCAGCGCGGAACTCTACAACCCGGCCACCGGCACCTGGTCTTACACCGGGCTTCCCGTCGCGGGCTACTACGTCGGCGAGATGAACCTGCTTCCCACCGGCATGGTCTTGGCGACAGTTGGGGAAGATGCCCAACTCTACGATCCTGCGACCGGGACATGGAGCGCCACCGCCAGCTTGCATGATGACCACGTTGCCTCGCACGCAACCCTTCTCCTCAGCGGGATGGTGCTGGTGGAAGGTGGTGGGAGTTCCGTGCAACAAGTGCTGAACAGCGCTGAGCTCTACGATCCCGGCACGATCATCGAGCCGACGACAGTTAATGGAACCGGCTTCGTTCCCGCCGGGGGCGGCATCGCGAGGTTCACTCTGCGCGCCAGCCTGTCAGGCGACCGCGCGAGCGGCACGCTCACGTATAGCGATACGGGGGCGGGTCTCGCCTTCCGCAATGGGAAAGTGCGCACTCTTACCTTCAACGGCAACAGCGCCGCTCTGACCGGCAACGCGCGACTGGGCGACGGAACCAAAGTCAGCTACAGGGTCACGGTTACCGATGGCAGCAGCGACGGCAGCTCGGATACCTTCAATATGACCTTGAGTAATGGCTATTCCGCCGGCGGCGTAGTCAGCAACGGCGATATCTCGATTCAATAGCCCGGCTCAATGCACCGCCATTCGAGCCGCCGATCCGCTATGACCCTATTGCCCTACTCCCCGGAAAGGCTGCCGCGCCCGCGCCAGGCCGAAGAAAAAGCTTTACGTCAGCCGCGGCGGCGGGGTAATCACGGCTCATGAGACGATCCTCTCGCGCCGCTCAGAGCGCCTGCCATAGCCTGCTCGTCCTGCTTCCTCTCAGCGTGCAGGCGGGCAGTGCAACGTGGAGCTCCACTCCTACCAGCGACAGGTGGAACACCGCGACGAACTGGATGCCGAACACCGTTCCCAATCATCGCGAGCGCGATCAGCGGCACCTTCAGCAACCTGCCCGAGGGCGCGATCCTCACGGTCGGCCGCAATAACTTCCTCGCCAGCTACGAAGGCGGCGATGGCAACGATCTCACGCTCACGGTAGTGCCTTAACTCTTACAGCCGAATGTTTGGCGATACTAAAGCTCTGAACCCGACTGTCTCTCTTCTTATGTCTTACCTTTCTCTCATCCTTATCCCTGCGCGGAAGACGATCCCAGCCGTCCTCGCGAGCGGGATTATCCTTCTGGCGAATCCACTCTCTTACGCTGGCAGCGCGACCTGGGATTTGAACCCACGGAACGGTGATTGGAACACGCCTGCTAACTGGACTCCCACGACCGTGCCCAACGGTGTCAGCGACACAGCCACTTTCGGCCTCACGAACATCAACACGGTCTCCTTGTCGGCAGATGTGGAGGTGGACAGCATCGTCTTCGCGCCCGGCGCCAGCGCTTACACCATCGCGTCCGGCACGGGCCAGTCGAGGATCGCGCTCAACCTCAGCGGACAGGGCATCGTCAATAACTCAGGGGCGGTGCAGAATTTCTTCGTGCCCCCGTTTTCGGTGCTCGGCTCAGTCAAGGCCGGGATCACTTTCACCGGCACAGCGCAGGCGGGGACGATGACAGTGTTCACGAACGCGCCGGGCAGCGGACAGGCGTTGAATGGGACCTACTTCCTGGACAGTTCGTCGGCTGATCACGCGACCATTATTAACCAGGGCCCGACGGAAGCGCCGTATACGGGTGGCTTAACCCAGCTGGAGGGGACGAGCACCGCAGGCAATGCCACCATCATCAACGAGCCGGGGGTCCATCAAGGGGGAGAAACCTTTATCGTCGGCGTGGGCGCGACGGGAGGAAACGCGACCATGATCTGCAACGGCGCATTCCCGCCCACCAACACTGGCGGAAGGATCTACGTCGGAGGCGAGACCCTGGGGGCGGCGACCGTCACAGTCAACGGCAGCGATACCGTCGCCTACGGTGGTGGTTTCCTCGACCTTTATGGTTATGCAACCGCGGGGAACGCGACCTTGATCGCCAACGGCGGGAACAAGGACCCGGGACATCTGAGGTTCGACCCGATCGCCACTGGCGGCACCGCTCGGGTGGAGTTGTTCGGCAATGGCGAGCTCGATCTGGTCTATCCGCCCGGCAATCCGCCCCTGCCGATCGGTTCGCTCGAGGGAACCGGAAATGTCCTGATGAACTCTGCGCACCTCGTCATCGGCGGGAACGGCTTGAGCACCACGTTCTCGGGCGTCCTCTCCGATTACAGCAGGCAAGGCGAAACTCCGGCGACGCTGGAGAAGGCCGATGCGGCCAGTCTCACCCTGTCCGGCGCCAATACTTACGCTGGCGGCACGACCGTCAGTGCGGGGACGTTGATTGTAAGTAACAAGACCGGCAGCGGCACGGGCGCGGGAGCGGTCGCGGTGAACGGCGGCACCCTCGGCGGGAGCGGCACGCTCAGCGGCGCGGTGACAGTGAACAGCGGCGCCTTCCTCGCCCCGGCGGCGGGGACGAAGAAGCAGGCGACGCTGACCATCCAAAGCGCGCTGAGCTTTAATAGCGGGAGCACCTATACCTACACCTTCAAAGCGAAAGGGAAGAACGCGCGAGCCGATAGCGTGGTGGCCAACGGCGTGACGATCGCGAGCGGCGCGACGTTTAACTTCAGCGGGCAGGCGCAAGGGAAGCTGCGGCAGGGGCTCACCCTCACCGTCATCAGCAACACGAGCGCGAGCGCGATCAGCGGCACCTTCAGCAATCTGCCCGACGGCGCGATCCTCACCGTCGGCAGCAATAACTTCCTCGCCAGCTACGAAGGCGGCGATGGGAACGATCTGACTCTGACGGTGCAGTGATGTAACTCATCCAGCCGAATCG
Organism: uncultured Verrucomicrobiae bacterium; assembly: GCA_963831805.1. Classification (GTDB taxonomy): domain Bacteria; phylum Verrucomicrobiota; class Verrucomicrobiia; order Chthoniobacterales; family UBA10450; genus Palsa-1392. The sequence goes on from CAWHRN010000009.1 coordinate 56,096, forward strand.
ACTGTCCCCGTCTCTGCACGGTTTTGCGCTGATCCTGGTCCAACCACTTTCACCTTTACTTTCGGCGGTTGGCTTCGGCAGAATGGGACGATGACACTGCTCCAACCCTATCGGATCTGCGGGACTCTCGCCTTACTCCTTTTCCCGCTCCACATCGCTTCCGCCGGGAGCGCGACTTGGGATTTGAATGCAGCGAACGGCGACTGGAATACGGCCGCTAACTGGATGCCGAACACGGTGCCGAACAGCGCGACGGATGTGGCGACATTCTCCGTCTCCAATCTTACCGACGTCTCGGTCTCATCGGCGGTCAGCGTCTCGAGCGTCGTCTTCGCGCCCGGGGCGAGTGCCTTCAGTATCTCGGCCCCGGGGACAGCGGGCCTGAGTATCTCCGGCCCGGGAGTGATCAATAACTCGGGAGTGACCCAGAATTTTGTCGGCTTACCCGGTGGCTTTGGAAGTTCGATCTCCTTTGGAAAGTCGGCTTCGGCCGGGGCCGGGGTGACTTACACTGCGGCGGGTGGATCAATTGCCTTTGTCGGTAACTCAACTGCGGCGCAGGCGACCCTTATCGCTCCTGGCATATTGACCGAGGGAGGAGGATTTGGGTTTTACCAAAACTCCACTGCCGGCAACGCCGTGATGGATCTCGGGGGCGGCAACGGTTCGGTAGGGCAGGCGGGCGGCGTGGCATTCCTCGACAGCGCAACTGCGGGCGCGGCCGTTATCGTCGCCCATGGCAGCACCACTGGTAGCGGGGGAACGCTCAACGGTGGTGCCATCATCGCGTTCAACGATGGGACGAACGCAGGGAGCGCGTCTCTCACGGCCGACGGCGGACTGGTAAAGGGGGCGAACGGCGCTGAGATCGACTTTTACGAATTCGCCAGCGCTGGTAACGCCACGGTGATCGCAAACGGAGGCGCGAGCGGAGGTCATGGAGGGAAGATCTTCTTTAGCCTGCAGGCCGATGGCGGCACGGGGCGGTTTGAAGTCTTCGGGAACGCGACGCTGCAGGAATCGCTCAGCCCGGGACATCCACTCTCGCTCGGTTCCATCGAGGGCGACGGCACCATCAACCCCGACGCAAACGGTCTGCTCGTCGGAGGCAACAACCTGAGCACGGTCTTTTCCGGCCAAATCAGTCCGGGCGGAACCGACGGCGGGCTAACGAAAATTGGAAGCGGCACACTGACTCTAACCGGAGCGAATACATACGCCGGTGGAACAACGGTAAGTGCTGGCAGCCTGGTAGTGAGCAATTCCACCGGGTCAGGCACAGGAACGGGGGCGGTGAATGTGAACGCGGGAACCCTTGGCGGCCATGGAGTCGTCACGGGCGCGGTAACTATCGGCACGGGCAGCGGGAGCGGAGCTTTCCTCGCGCCGGCGGCGGGAACGAAGAAGCAGGCCACGCTGACGACGCTGAGCGCTCTTACCTTCAATAGCGGCGCGACCTATAGCTACACCTTCAAAGCCAAAGGGAAGAACGCGCGAGCCGATAGCGTGGTGGCCAACGGGGTGACGATCAATAGCGGCGCGACGTTTAACTTCAGCGGCCAGGCGCAAGGGACGCTAAGATCGGGGCTCACCTTCACCGTGCTCAAGAACACGAGCGCGAGCGCGATCAGCGGCACCTTCAGCAACCTGCCCGACGGCGCGATCCTCACGGTGAACGGCAATAACTTCCAGGCAAACTACGAAGGCGGCGATGGCAACGATCTCACGCTGACGGTGCAGTGATGTAACTCATCCAGCCGAATAGAGGACCCATCTCTGCACCGTTTTGCGCTGACCCTGGTTCAAGCACTTTCACCTTTACTTTCGGCGGTTGGCTTCGGCAGAATGGGGCGATGAAACTGCTCGAACCCTATCGGATCTGCGGGACTCTCGCCTTACTCCTTTTCCCGCTCCACGTCGCTTCCGCCGGGAGCGCGACTTGGGATTTGAATGCAGCGAACGGCGACTGGAATACGGCCGCGAATTGGATGCCCATGACCGTGCCCAATGGCGCCAGTGACGTCGCCACTTTCGGCCTCACGAACATCAACACGATCTCCTTGTCGGCAGATGTGGAGGTGGACAGCATCGTCTTCGCGCCCGGCGCGAGCAGCTATACGATCAATCCCGCCGGCACCACCACTCCGACCACGCTCACCATCAGTGGGGGAGGCATCGTGAATAACTCCGGGGTGGTGCAGAATATCGTGAACTCGGCGATGCCACCAACCGCGGATTACGGCATGGTCTTTTCCGGCCAGGCAACGGCGGGAACGATGGTCGTCATCACGAACACGAGCAACACCACCGGTGCCAACAACTCCGGGACCCTTTTTCAAGAATCCGCGTCGGCCGATCACGCTACCATCATCAATGAGGGCTACACCGGAAAGGGGTTTGGTCTCGGTGGGAGGCTTTCTTTCATGGGGACCAGTAACGCCGGAAATGCGATGATCACGAACCAGCCCGGCAATCATCAGAGCGGGATTACCTCGTTTCAGATTAACTCTTCGGCGGCGAACAGCACGATCACGTGCAACGGAGGAATCGCCGGGGCTGCAACTGGAGGTGCGGTTTATTTCTGGAACAGCGCGAGCGCCGGAACCGCAACGATCATTCTGAACGGGACGGACTACGCTGCCGGCACTCCCGGGACGGTAAACTTCGTCGCCTCCTCCGATGGCAGCCCGACGTTGATCGCGAATCCCGGCGCAGTGGCCGGCGGCCTGATCGACCTTGCGCCGTCTAACGAATCCCCCACCGCGCGGGTGGAGCTGTTTGGAAACGGCACGCTGGATGTCTCCGGAGGAAAGCCATCCACGGTGGGCTCTATCGAAGGCGACGGACTTGTCTTCCTCGGCTCGAACAATCTCCACACCGGCTTCAACGGGCTGAGCACGACCTTTTCAGGGGTCATTGCCGATGGCGGAATTTCGAATAACCCGGGCGGAGCGCTGACCAAGGTAGGTAGCGGCACTTTTGAAATCAGTGGCAGCAATACCTACACCGGGGGGACGACAGTGGCCGGGGGCAGCCTCGTAGTTAATAACACCACAGGCTCAGCGACGGGAACCGGAGCGGTGGATGTGAACGCGGGGACTCTCGGCGGGAATGGAGTCATCACCGGTGCGGTAACTATCGGCACCGGCAGAGGTAGCGGCGCCTTCCTCGCCCCGGCGGCGGGGACGAAGAAGCAGGCGACGCTCACGATCCAAAGCGCGCTGAGCTTTAATAGCGGAAGCACCTATACCTACACCTTCAAAGCGAAAGGGAACCAGGCGCGCACGGACAAGGTGGTAGCCAAGGGAGTCACGATCGCGAGCGGGGCGAGCTTCAACTTCAGCGGGCAGGCGCAAGGGCAGCTGCGGCAGGGGCTCACCTTCACCGTGATCAGCAACACGAGCGCGAGCGCGATCAGCGGCACCTTCAGCAACCTGCCCGACGGCGCGATCCTCACGGTCGGCAGCAATAACTTCCAAGCCAACTACGAAGGCGGCGATGGGAACGATCTCACGCTGACCGTCCAGTGATCATCAAGCGGGCGAGGGGAAAGCCACAGAGCAAGGCATAGGGGACAGCCCTGCTATTGCGGCCGTCGCCGCACGCAAGGTCGCTCAACCAACGTGAAAAATCTTTCCGGCGTGCCCGGGATAGCCGCCGGAGGCCGAGAACCGCGCGCCTCCGGCGGAGGATTCTTCCCCGGCGGCTCGCGAGGAAGCTGGCTATCTCGCATCGTCAAAGCGCAGCCGGTCCCGCTAAACGCGGGCGTCGCCCCGATTCGGATTGATAAACCGGCCGCGCCCGTTTAGAACTGCCGCAAGATGCAAACAATTAAGAGAGATGGCGGTCGCCACGACGTGGTCAATCACACCGGTTTTTTGACTCATTCGCTCGGAGCTTTAAGCTTGTTCGCCCTTGCCGGCATGCTGGCCCTGACAGTTTGCATCCCGGGAGTCCAGGCCGCCGGCTTCACGGTCCAAAAGTTCCCCGTCGGTTCCGATCCCACCACGGTGGCTTTCGACGGCGCTAATATATGGGTCACTAACCAATTGGAGGCGACCGTGACGAAATTGCGGGCCAGTGACGGAGCTAACCTGGGCACCTTTAGCGTAGGTCCTTACCCAATTCAGGCGGTCTATGATGGGGCTAACATGTGGGTCACTAACTATTCCGGCTCCAGCGTGACGAAACTCCGGGCCAGCGACGGGGCAGTGCTGGGCACGTTCCCCTGCGGGTCTACCCCTATCGGCATCACCTTTGATGGCACCAGCCTTTATGTTGCTAATTCCGGTGCGAACACGCTCACCAAATTACGCCCGAGCGACGGCGCCATCATTGGCACCTTTCCGGTCGGCACCTTTCCGTCCTTCATTACCTTCGATGGCACCAACCTCTGGACGACGAATAACTTTTCCAACAATGTGACCAAGACACGCGCCAGCGATGGCGCGCTCCTTGGCACCTTCGCCGTCGGCAATGCTCCGCAGGGCATCGTCTTCGACGGTGTCAATATCTGGGTGAGTAACACAACTGGCGACAGCCTTACGCAATTGCGGGCGAGCGACGGCACGATCCTCGGCACTTTTCCGGTGGGCGACGGTCCGGTGCAGATCTCGTTCGATGGCACCGATCTCTGGGTGCCGATGGCTAATGAGAATACCGTCTGGCGGGTGCGAGCCAGCGACGGAAAGATCCGCGGCAAGCTGCGGGTCGGCCGTGCTCCGACGGGCAGCCTCTACGACGGGCTGAATACCTGGGTCTCAAACTCCGAGGGCAACTCAGTGGTCAAGATCAGCCGTACTCGCTGATTTTCCGCCGGGACAAAGCAGCAGGCGAAGCTAACCGGACAAAGCGCGCTCACGTTCAACAGCGGCGCGACTTCTATCGACACCTTCAGCAACCTGCCCGACGGCGCGATCCTCACGGTCGGCAGCAATAACTTCCTCGCCAACTACGAAGGCGGCGATGGGAACGATCTCACGCTGACTGTGCAGTGATGTAATTCATCCAGCCGAATCGACGTCCCCGTCTCTGCACGGTTTTGCGCTGACCCTGGTCCAAGCACTTTTACCTTTACTTTCGGCGGTTGGCTTCGGCAGAATCGGGCGATGACACTGCTCGAACCCTATCGGATCTGCGGGACTCTCGCCTTACTCCTTTTCCCGCTCCACGTCGCTTCCGCCGGCAGCGCGACCTGGGATTTCAATGCGACCTACGGCAATTGGAACAAGGCCGCTAACTGGACTCCCATGACCGTGCCTAACTCTCCCGTGGATATCGCCACCTTGGCGGCTTCTAATGTTGCGGACCTTTCCATCACCCGGCCGGTGACGGTCGATCGCATTGTTTTCAATCCGGGCGCGAGTGCCTACACGATCACGGTTGGGAATGACTCTGATGTTCCCCACTTTAGCTTTGCTGGAAGCGGTATCATGAACAACTCCGGCGTGGTGCAGAACTTTGTCGTGCCTACCGGTACGGCCCTGAATTTTAAGGCCGGCTTCACCTTCACGGGAACGGCCAAAGCAGGAACCGACACGATCTTTACCTGCGAAGGCGGGGCGAGCGCTAATACCCGCCTCCTATTCGATCATCTCTCCTCGGCGGATCACGCGACTCTTATCGCCAACGGCCCGAGCGCAGGGCAGATTTTGGAGGGCGGATTTATCGAATTCACCAGCCGCAGCACCGCGAGCAATGCGACCTTGATCGCTAACGGCGGTGTCCATGCCGGTGGGAACATAAGTTTCAGTGGCGTCGCTTCCATGGGTAACGCGACCCTGATAGCTAATGGCGCGGTGGCCGGGCAAAATCATGGAGGCGTCATCGGCCTCGGAGGCGGCGCCCTGGGAGGTCACGCGACTTTCATCCTCAACGGCAGCGACGTTTCGCCCAACGGCGGGGGCCTGCTGGATTGTATCTTCGAATCCTCCCTGGGCAATGCGACCCTGATCGCCAATCCCGGGCGCATGGCCGGCGGAGTGATCCAACTGCAACCCGCCGCGGATGGAGCAAACGCCCGGGTCGAAGTGTTCGGGAATGGGACCCTCGATGTCTCCGGCTTCAGTGGCAACGTGGTCATTGGGATTGGTTCCCTGGAAGGCGATGGGTTGGTTCTGATAGGCTCAGCCATGCTCACCATCGGGGCGAACTCGCTCGATACCACCTTCTCCGGTCAGATCTCCGGCACTGGCGGCATGCTGACGAAGGTAAACGCCGGCACGCTCGCGCTGACCGGAGCGAATACCTACTCCGGCGGCACAGTGATCCAAGCGGGCGTCCTTTTAGTGAACAACGCGACCGGCTCCGCCACCGGGAGCGGGGCGGTCCAGGTGGTCGAGGGGACATTAGGCGGCGGCGGCATCGTCTCCGGGCCGGTCACCGTGGGCACCGGCGCTTTCCTGGCCCCTGCGCAACAGGGTATCCCGGCCACGCTCACTACTCAGAGCGTTGTCACCTTCGGCGCTGGCTCCACTTACGATGCGAGCTTTCGGATGACTGGCAGCGGCACGACGGCGGACGATGTGGTGGCGAACGGCGTAACGATTGATGAGAGCGCGATCTTCAGCTTCACGGGCGAAGCGCAGGGGGCATTGACTCCCGGACTGACCCTGACCGTGATCAGTAATACCGGAGCCACGCCGATCGCCGGCACCTTCGGCAACCTGCCCGATGGCGCCATCCTCAGCATCGGCGGCAATAACTTCAAAGCCAGCTACGAAGGCGGCGATGGGAACGATCTCACGCTCACGGTGCAGTGACCGATATCGAGCGGGCGACGGGGGAAGGCACAAGACAAGCAGCAATCGATTTTGCCGGGGAAGGCATAGAGGGCAGCGCTGACTATTGATTCTGCTGGCGAGAGCTGACCCTATGCCTGCCCCCGGCAAGGATACGAGGGCTTGCGCCATCCCCGGCTTTTTGCCATAACGGCGCGATGAAGGCTTCGCGCCGGCTCGCCTCGATCGCCCTCCTCCTCGTGCTTCCCACCTTCGCGGTGGAAGCGCAAAAAGCCCCACTGAGCCTGAAGTTGATCAAGGTCTTCGATTTTCTTCCGAACGCCACCTGGGTCATGCCGGGAGGGATCAGCGGCAAAGGCGTAATCGCAGGCACTTGTCTGCCCACGAACGATCCCGACGAACAGCACGCTTTCCTGCGCACACCCGCGGGAAAGGTCACGCTTCTCCATTACCCGGTCGGTACAAACAGCACCATTGGCTCGGATGTGAATTTCCGCGGGACCGTCTGCGGCTATTATACGGATCCTTCGGGGAACATGAGCCTGCACGGGTTCTTTTACACCGACGGCGTTTACACCACCTTTGACGTCCCGGGGGTGCAATACACCACGGTGCAGGGGATCAATGACACCGGCGATTTCGTCGGCTGGTACGACTTGAGCTCGGCCGCCTATATCGACATCGGCGGCGTCTTCACGCCCATCGACTTCGGCTTCGACACCATCGAGTCGTTCGCCAATGCGATCAGCTCCAATGGTATCGTCGTCGGTGATTATGACACCATCGCGGGCGGCAGCGGTTTTATCCGCGCGCCCGATGGCACTTTGACCACCGGCCTGAATTTTCCCGATCGGTCCGGCTCTTTTACGATCTGCCTCGGGGTCAATGCCCAGGGGTTGGTGGTGGGGAGATACCTGAACAGAACAGAAGAGGTGGCTTATCTCTTCCGGCCACCGCACCAGTGGATCAGTTATACCTTTCCCGGTGCCAGCGGTACAGTCTTTACCGGGATCAACGACCAGGGCCTCATCACCGGATATTACACCGATAGCGCGGCGCAGCCCCACGGCATCATCCTCCAGGTGGTGCAGTAGCGGCCGCCGGGCAGCGCGCACTATTGGTACTGGAAAGATTCGGGGGGCAAAGATTCGGGGTCAGCTTCATAATTTCGCTCGTGTTATGGGGCAGGGGAGGTGGGTAAGAGTGGCGCATGGCCCGCAAAGCGCGTGTGGAATTTGCCGGCGCCCTCTACCATGCGCTCGACCGCGGTGATCGGCAGGAGGCGATCTTCCGCGACGCGGTGGATCGGACCCGTTTTCTCGCGACCCTCGGTGAAGCCTGTGCGCGCACGGGCTGGCGGGTGCATGCCTTCGTCCTGATGACGAACCACTATCATTTTATGGTGGAGACGCCGCAGCCGAACCTGGTGGCGGGAATGCGCTGGTTTCAGACGACCTACACGGCGCAAATGTTGCACTACAAAGTTGAGCCTAGGCCTTTTGGGCGCACTCACCGAAAACGCTCCAGACCATCCCAAGTAGAACGGATAGGCTCCCGTGCCAATGGATCTGAAAGACCGACTTCCGCCAAAGTGTATTCAGCGCGGCAGAAATTGCAGGGTGCGCAGGTAATCACCATGTTATTCAGGTCATTCGTCCCACTGCGAGCATGCGCCAGCAGATGATCGTATTGGACCCACATCGCCTGAAAGCCAGCATGCTGCTCAACATTTCTTTTTCCCCACGGCAGCGCGTCCGGGTACAACTTTCGAATGCGCTCTCGAGTCTCACCTCGGATGATAGGTATACCGCAGAATCGGCAATGGTAACCATCACGCTGCAATAGGCTAGTCTTCTCCGCGCGAGTGGGCATGCGGGCAGTGAGACGCTGCTCCTTCGGTAGGCTCAAAGGTGCATCTGGGACGGACCGATACTGTCGGTGCGGATGCTTGTGACCCCAGAGCGATTCGGTCCATTCTCTGATCGCGGGCATGTCGGCGAGCCGAATGAGTTCGTCCGTCAGATTGCGTCGTCCGGCGAGATGGGCGGATACTGCAGCGTCGAGGTAACGCGCTGCATCGGCAATCTGGGGAATAGGCTCCAAAAAGCAGCGCCGGTCGGATCGTAACTGATTACACATGACTGCAACGAGCGGAGAGGCCTAACGAGAACAAGATGAGCGACGGCGGACGAGGGCGCGCTTCGATCGGAGTGGAAGTGTAGAAGTCATCTCAAGAGTGGAGCGTGCAGCGGTCCGCTGTTCGCTCCATCCCATGGTTAGGTCTCATCTTTCCTTCGCCGGAATGTCGGCACCTGTCGCTACCGGGCGAACTTTCGCAACCAGCTCTTTTAAAAAGTCGCCTGGATTCGTAAACACAGCAAAGTGCCCGCCCTTAATCGGGACAAACTCTTTCTTCGGCGATTCGAGTGCGGCCAGATACTCACGCGCAAGTGCGGTAGGAGTGGTGAAGTCTTCGTTGCCCTCGAAAAAGAAAATGGGTGTGGCAAACCTTAGCCCGAGTTCCTTTGGTCCGAGCGATGTTGTCTGGGGAACAAGACGTTCGGCACTTTGCTCCTGGCCGTCGGCGGAGTCGTAAAAATCCTGCACGGCGTTACCCGGAGCAACGAGCGTCAGGCCAATGGTGCCGTAGAGGAACTGCTCCGCGCCCTCGAAGCGATTCGCCCATTTCCGCTGCACACGATAACCTTCGCCTGACTTGTAAGGTGGCGGACCAACCCGGCGTAATTGGTCCTGCGCCTGATGGTCATCTATTGCCTCTGCCTTCTTTAACAAGGCGTCGTACGCCACCGCATAATTTTTCGTCTCGTCGGCGACTTGGCCTGTGCCGACATAGGCGTAGAAGAGACTCGGTTTTAAGCTCACCATCCGCAGACCCAGGATCGACCCAAACGAATGAGCGACCACGATGATCTTCTCCTTCTCCAGATGTTTGGTCAGATACTCCGCGAGTTCCACTCCATCCCGAGCCATACGCTCCAGTGTCATGGCCGACGCATCGCCCGGACCATTCTTTCGCAGTGTTCGGCCCGCGCCACGCTCGTCCCATTGCACGATGGTGAAATATCGTTCCCATGGAGCAAAGAGCGCGAAGCTCCACGGATTAGTTACATCACCCGGCCCGCCATGAACAAATAATAGGACGGGATTCGCTCGATCGTCTCCGCGAATGGTGACCCACTGTTCGATGCCACCAATGGAAATATAATTCGCTTCGTCGATTCCCCTTGGAGTCTTGATCGCGAACTGCTCCGCGTTACGAGTACGGAGAAACGAAGTGATCTTGTCGAGCTTGCCGTAATCAGCCTCACCCGCTTTCGACTGCGTCACCTTATCCTCGCGCTCGCCCGGAGTAGGTGTAACGCCTTGCGTCTGACCAAGAGCAGGCGAACCGAGGGTGCAGACAATGGCTCCCAAAAAAACAACTGATCGCCGACATCGCATCGTAGGATCTAACGAGAACAAGATGAGCCACCACTGGCGAGAGCGCGCGTGGTGGCGGGAGGTGAGGTTCGAATCATGGAAAACTTGGGCGTACGCCGGCCAGTGGTTGGCTGCATCGCCTAGATGACATGGTGAGAGTTGCTGGGTGCGGGCGTTGGACCTACACCCAGCAGATGATGACTAAACATGACTTAAGGTCAGAGATCGCCTCACTCGAGGCCACCCGCGGAGAGTTTAAGCTCCGTCCCGTCACGAGCAAGCTCGGAATCGACGTCCACCAGCACCAGTACGTGGTCGTGCGCCAGCCGGCCGGGCGCCCGCCGCAGCCGCCGCAGCGCTTTAGCAAGAGCGCCTTCCTTCTCTGGGCCGCGCAGTTGCGCGAGCGCGGCGAGGAAGTCCACGCGGTCTATGAGGCGTGCGGGTTCGGCTTCACCCTGCAACGCCAGCTCACCACTTTGGGCATCGAGTGTTACGTCGTGGCTCCGCAGAAGCTCGATGAACGCGGGCAGCGGGTAAAGACCGACGGGCGCGACGCCCGCGCCCTCTGTCTCCGGCTCGATCGCTACCTCGCCGGGAACCGCGACGCCCTCGCCGTCATCCGCATCCCGAGCGAGGCGGAGGAACAACGCCGCGCCCTCCATCGCCAGCGCGAACAACTGGTCCGCACCCGGACCCAGCTCGAAGCCCACGGCCGCAGCTTGCTGGTCAACCACGGCCTGGAGAGCATCCGGGGCTGGTGGCAGCCGCGAACCTTTGCCAGGTTAGAGTTACCCTCCTGGCTCCGAGAGTTACTCACTCATACCCAGCCCCTCCTCTGCCAGCTCCACCGGCAGATCCGGGAGTTAACCCTGGAGTTACAAGCCGCGGCCGACCCGGCCCAGCCCCGCGGGCTCGGTTCCCTCACCAGCGTCCTCCTCGACCGCGAGATCGGCGATTGGCGGCGCTTCGCGAACCGGCGCCAGGTCGGCAGTTACACCGGCCTCTGCCCGAGCGAATATAGCACCGGCCAGACCCGGCTCTAGGGGAGCATCACCAAGCACGGCAACCCGCGGGTCCGCGCCGCCCTCGTCGAAGCCGCCTGGCGCTTCGTCCGCTTCCAACCTCACTACCGCGCGCTCCAGAAGTGGCACCAGGTCCTGGCCAAAGGCGCCCTCGCCACCGGCGCCGCGCGCAAGAAAGCCATCGTCGCGCTCGCCCGCCAGCTCGCCATCGACCTCTGGCGCCTGCGCACCGGCCAAACCACCCGTGCGAAGCTCGGCCTGATTTAAAGAGCGACAAAGAGACGGAGGAGTTCGAGGGGAACAGCTTATAAAGCCCAAAAAGAAAGGAAACCCAAATCACAGGATAACACTTTAAAGACCCAGACCGCTTTGGAACGTGCGGCGCGCTCGGCACCTAACCTGAACCAGCGGAAGATCAGCTTCCCGTTCGACGCCTTAGATGGAGCCGCCGCCCGTTCCTCTTCCACCGCGATCGCATTGATCACATGGCTGCTGCACCCAAAGGGTGCACGCACGGATAGGAGTAAGAGCCGTGGGAAACACCAACCTGCGCGCCAACCAAGAAGAGGAAGCGTTCCCAAAGATGTCGCCGCACACACCAGCAACTAACCCAAACCAACCAATGAACTAAACCCAATTTACCCGCCACCCACACTCACTCTTGACTCTCTTCATAGGGGTTAGATGTTTTGTCGAGGGAGAATGTATCAATCAACCGGTCGAAAGCTTTAGGTGGTGTGCGCTCTGATTGTTTTTCTGTCACCTCTTCAGCGCATACACTACCGAATCAGGATTCTCTTCATTCAATTTGAAATTATTTTTCTCAAGGAGCCGAACCGATTTCAGATTCCGTGGGCTAAGTTCAGCTTCGATTGTTCGCAGTTTCATTTCTTCAAATCCAAATTGAACCACTCTCGGAATTACTTCCTGCATAATTCCTTTGCCGTGATTTTCCGGAAGCAGCTCATAGCCGATTTCCGCCTTGGCTTCCTCTTTTGAAATGTTCCAGAGACAAATTGATCCAAGAAATTTCGCTCCACCTTTTGGCGTCACTACCCAAAATATCGCTTCGTTCTTCGCAATGCCGTTTATGATTTTGGTTATGAAGCTCAGCGCATCGTCGAGCGTATTTGCCTTCGGTCGATCAAGATATTTATTGATCTCATCGCTGGAGCGCAGAGCGAAAATTTCCTGCGCATCCTCCGGCGTGAGGTTCCGCAATGCATAATTCTCCGTCGTGAGAAATGGAAAAGGTGTGAAAGAGACATCAGTCATATGCGCAAAATAAATGCTTTCCTACATTACGCGCGCCCGCGCTTCCACAGGTGTAACACGCAGATCAACTTTCGTCGGCGCGCCTTTATCATCTAACGAGAACAAGATGAGCGACGGCTGGCGGAAGAGCGCGTCGCTGCCGACGGAGGGTGGGATTTCATGGAAAGCGAGGAACCAAAGCTGCCAGTCGTTCGCTCCATCGGAGGGTTAGGCGATTGGTGTGCCACGCTCCTGCCTTGAGCCGCGAGAACATCTCATCAGCGCTTGCCTTTCCTGACGCTGAACAACATACCGATCGCAACGCCGAAAGCTGCTCCGAAAGCAACTCCCATCGCTGTATTCTCCATGCCGTGGCCAACGGCCGCTCCAATGACAACCGCGACTGCAATGATTGCGCCCATTACTATTCCCCGCGAAGCTCGTTTCGTTTGAGGTTCCATATTTTGTAAATGTTGGATGTCGCCTAACGAGAACAAGATCAGCGACGGCGGACGAGAGCGCGCGTCGCTCGGAGTGGAAGGGTGGAAATCATCTCAAAAGTGAAGCGTACAGCGGTCCGCCATTCGCTCCATCGCATGGTTAGGCGCTTGGGCTGGTAACATAACAAAACTAGCGCCAACGACTGAGAATAAGGACCATGACAAGCAGCTTCAGTAGCCAGTCGCCGGCATGTATAGTCGCAAGCTTCCAGGGCACGTCCTCCCACATCACAGAGCCAGTAAGCAGCAAAACGGGGAAGCCGATCCAAAGCAGGATCGCGAGCTTGATCGCGGGGGGCCAGGCGGTCACGCCAAGACGCGCAAGAATGTATGCCAGCACGCAGGCAAGCACGAGGTTTCGCGCGATCTCTATCGCCATCTTCACTGGCTGCGGTTTTCTTGCGTCGGCCGCGGCGGCGTGGCTTAGTGCGGCTCGCTGCTTCGCGAACCCGATATACCACGCTGTGCTCAATACGAATGCCGCCAGTGCTGCGGCCACAATTGCCCAATAATTGATTTCACGCATAAGGTTGCTTTCGCCTAACGAGAACAAGATGAGCGACGGCGGACCAGAGCGCGCGTCGCTCGGAGTGGAAGTGTGGAAGTCATCTCAAATGTGGCGCGTACGGCGGTCCGCGGTTCGCTCCATCGCTTGGTTAGATGCGTGCGTGAGAATCATTTGACGCGTGTCCACGTGTAAAAGGTATCTTGTCCGGCGTCTTTGATCTTCAATTCGTCTCGGGTGATCACGATAGTCGACTTGATCTCTTTTCCTTTGTGTCGCGTCACCAGCTGATCTCCTTTGAGGCGCCATGTAGCGGTATCGGTGGTTACGACGCCCATACCATCGCTCCAGATGTCGCAGGTGTGATCGGGGCTGTAGGTGATGCGAGTCGACGCATCGATGACCGGAACATTCCAAGTGCCGATAAGCTTTGCTTCGGTCGGGCGGCCGCAGCTGCCGAGTAGCGCAACCCGCAAGAAGCGACAACGTCAGCGTGGAAGCGGAGTTCAGCATCTAACAGGTAATAGCCGAACAGGATATTCGCCTATTTCGGTTGCGCACCGGGCGAGGCTTGGGATAAAACGGAGGCATGCCATTGAGCCTGCCGGAGAAAAGCGAACCCGCCAAGCCCAAATTTCTCGAACGCGTCCGCAGCATCCTGCGGGCTCGCCACTACATCCTGGGGAGGAATAGGGGTCAGCTCGTGAATCTTGCAAAAAAGCTCGACGCCGCCCAGGAGTGGGTGGGCAGACTGGGGGAATGGCACGCAAGGCGGGAGTGGAATTTGCCGGCGCGATCTATCACCTGCTTGAGCGGGGCGAATCGCTCGTCTGATCCGGGGCCGCACGAGATAGAAATGGTTGGATTGCGCGCGAGCTCCAGCTGGGTCACGAAAGTGCGGTTAGCCGCTGTCTACGGGCGGTGCCCGACGGCGAGGCGGAGGCGAGGTTGGGGGCAAGCTATCGGAGAATGACATCTTGCAAGATTCACAGACTGACCCCGTATGCCCCTCGCCGCGAGCCACTCCTCGACTCCTGCCGCTATCTAATAGAGCGGGCCGAATCGTTTATTGGCCTTGGATGGTCCCGAGCTCAGCGGAAGCCAGCGCGACGTTCGGAGTCGCCCCACCCACCACCAGCACTCGTCCATCCTGCAGAGTCGTCGCGGTGTGAGCTTCCCGGGGAATCGTGAGGCTGCCGGTATTGGCCCAGTTGGCGCGCCCCCAATCGAAAATCGCCACTCGCGCCGTGGGCTCGGTGGCGAATAGACTCCCGCCCGCGACGACCACGTCTCCACCCGGAAGCTGCGTCGCGGCCGGATTGTAGACCGTCGACCGGGGCTCGCCGACCGCCGACCACGAGCCGCTCGACGGCTCATAAGCTTCCGCGGGTCTGTTATGGCTGTGCCCGTTGCTAATCCCGCCCACCAGCAGCGCCTGGCCATTTGGCAGGAGAAACGCCCGGTGAAAGCTCAGCGGCGCGAGCAGCGTGCCGGTGGGAGACCAGCTGCCGCTCGCCGGGTCATATAGCTCGCAGCTTCCGAGGAAATAATCCGTCGGCCCCTGTCCCGCTGCCACCAGCACCGTTCCATCGGGGAGCAGCGTCGCCGTGTGACTACTCCGCGCCGTGTGGAGGCTGCCCGTGAGGGTCCAAAGTCTCGTCGCCGGATCGTAAACTTCGGCACTGGCGAGCTTCCCCTCGGCACCGGAACCGCCCGCCACCAGCACCCGGCCGTCACCCAGTAAAGTCGCCGTGTGCAGTGAACGCGCCACATGGAGGCTGCCGGTCCGAGTCCAGGCACCTGTCGCCGGGTCGAATAACTCCGCCACCGCCGTGAGCATCCCGTCGCTGGCGCCGCCGCCCGCCACCAGCACCCGGCCGTCCGGCAGGAGGGTGGCGGTGTGGTTTACGTGGCCGCTCTTCATCGGCCTCGTCTCCGACCATGTGCCGCTGGCCGGGTCGTAAAGTTCCGCCGATGCGAGTGCGACCCCGTTCTCTGCGCCTCCGGCCGCCAGGACCCGGCCATCAGGGAGCAAGGTCGCGGTGTGATAATACCGGGCGTGCATAAGCGAACCCGTGGGCGCAAACTCCAGTGTCGCAGCGCGGCACCCCGGACTCCACGCCGCGCTCGCTCCGGCAAGAAGGAGCAGCAGGCTGAGACAACGGCATCGCGAAGAGCGAGAGAGCGTTTTCATAGTCGGTAGAAAGGATAGGCCGGGTGGCACGCGCGGATGCCTCCGAAGATAGGAAATTGCCGCGCGAGAAGTAAACAACAATGTCCCCGTCACACCCGCGCCTGATATTAACCGGCGGTTCGTGATGCCAGGATTTCGTCTTGACCCGGTGACGGTCGCCTGTTGCTCTGCAGGCATGAAACAGAAACCGCGTCCCTCCCTCCTGGCTGCTCTTCTTGTGCTCCCTTTCTCACCTGCACTCGCTCAGTCGCCAGCGCAGCCGGCCGCGTCGGTCGAAGTCCTCGCGACCTTCGCCTATCCGACACATAACCGGCAACCGATCACGCTCGCAGAGGCGATCAGCAACACGGGTGTTATCACCGGGGACGTTAACATGCAGGGAGTGGTCGAGGGTTACACCCGAAGCCGAAACGGGAAGCTGAGCAAGCTATTCCAAGCCTCCACGGCCGACACGATCCCGCAGGGAATAAATACCTCCGGACTAATCGCCGGCTATACGCAGGACATCCATCACGGGACCTTCCACGGCTTTTTTTACCAGGATGGAGTCGCCACGCCGTATGACGTCCCGGGTTCGATTTTCACCTTCATTTATGGTTTGAACGACGCCGGTGACTTCACGGGCAGGTATGGAGTAGCCGGTGGGTCAAACTTCGGGAAGGCGTTTGCCAGCATCGGGGGCACCCTCATGGACATTGTCGTCGGGGAGGAATCTCTCGCGCCGCGCGGCATCAACAATAGCGGTGCGGTGGTCGGCTGGTATACAAATATAATACAGCACGGATTTCTGTGGCACCCGGATGGATCGGTGACTTACCCGATCGATTTCCCGGGTGCGACGGTCACCATTCTTTCAGGAATCAACGACCAGGGAACCATTGCCGGATCATGGACTGACACCTCAGGCAGTTATCACGCATTCGTCCTCCAGCGACTCACCCAGTTCACGGAGTTTGAGGTCCCGGGTTCGATCTCCACCTACGTTACCGGGATCAACAACGCCGGCCTCATCACCGGCTACTACGGGACTGGCTCGGGGACGTTCGGATTTCTTGCCCGCCTCGTGAAGTAAGCTCACGCCTCCCCCGAGGTGATGCATCGCAATCGGGCGCTTGATTCGACAGGAGACAGCGGTCGGCAACCGATGGATCGCCGGACGCGTGCGACTTGGCCACGTGAGCCGGGTGAGCCGCTATTGCAGCGGCGGGGTGGCTAATCCGGAGACTTGCGCCTTGCTGAGCGTCATTCTCTCGGATTAGATGGCAACATGCACAGACCGACCCCCGTCTTCTTTCCCGATTCACGTGCCGCCCATCTTCCGCTTTCAGTGGAAATCAGCTTGCTTTTCGCGCGGCGGTCGCCGTAGCCTCCGCCCCATGCTCCCAACAACGAAAGCTCGCCCCACCACTCGTTCCGTCTCCGCGTACCCCCGCCTCGTATCCACTCTCCTGCTTGCCGCCGCCCTGCTCGCCCCGCGCCTCTCGGCCACGGCGGGTGCCGCCGCCCCGCTACCGAGCCGGACCATGCTTCAGGAGCAGAAAGTCACCTCGTCCGACCAAGGGCCCACGAACGGCTTCGGCCGCGCGGTCGCCCTCAACGGCACCACCGCCCTCATCGGCGCGAGCAGCGCCAACAACCTCAAAGGCGCCGCTTTCATCTTCACCGAGATCGACGGTGTCTGGACCCAGACCCAAGAGCTGATCTCCAGCGACTCCCTCGTCGGCGACAACTTCGGCTACGCCGTCGCGCTCTCTGACGACACCGTGGTCGTCGCCGCCTCGGGAGCCAACATCAATGGCGCGGACGCACAGGGCGCGGTTTACATTTTCCACCAGCAGCATGGCATCTGGGTCCAAAGCCAAAAGCTCACCGCCAATGATGGCGCCAGGCAGGACCTCTTCGGCAACGCCGTTGCCCTCTCCGGGAATACGCTCGTCGCGACCGCGAATGACGCCAACCCCAACGGCCAGATCTTTCAGGGTGCCGCCTATGTTTTCACTCTTACCAACGGCACCTGGGTCCAAACCCAGAAACTCACCGGGAGCGACGGCGTCGCCTTCGACCACTTCGGTGGCTCCGTCGCCCTCCAGAATTCCACCCTCCTGATCGGCGCGCCCGATAAAGCCGGCTCCACCGGCAAAGTTTACGTCTTTGCGCTGGCAAACGGCACCTGGACCGAGACCCAGAGCGTCACCGGCAGCGACACCGATCTTGGGAATAAGTTCGGCAACGCACTCGCGCTCGATCGCGGCCTCGCCCTCGTCGGCGCGCCCGACGCGGCGGTTAACGGCTTCTCTGCGATCGGGGCCGTCTACAGTTTCGCGGTTGCCAATGGAGTCATCACCGAAACTCAAAAATTCAGCTCCAAAGACGGCCGGGCGAACGACGGCTTTGGCAGCTCCGTCGCCCTCTTTGGCACGAAGGCGATCGTGGGCGCGCCGGAAAAGATGGTGGGCGCGAACAGCCAGCAGGGCAAAGCCTACCTCTTCCACCAAATGGGGGGTAACTGGAAGCAGACCGGCGCCCTCATCGCGAGCGACGGCACGCCCGGAGATTTCTTCGGTTGGTCGGTCTCCCTCGACCGTACCGCTGACCTCGTCGGCAGCGTGGCCTACCCGACCCCCGCCGCCTACTTCTACATGCCGCCCCCATTGTAGCGCGGGTGTCTCACCCGCCACGCCACAAATGCACGAAAAAGCCGGGTAGAGACACCTGGCCTACATCGCGTCGGGAATCGGGGTCGGTTTGTGCGGATTGACATTTTCGAGGAGCGCCTGCTAGCGTCGGTTTGATGGCGCGCAAAGCACGCGTGCAATTCTGAAGGAGGAAGAGCTTTGCCAACTAAGAAGAGCGATCCACGGAAGATCGCCATCGGGCGCTTGATTCGACAGGAGACAGCTGTCGACAACCGGTGGATCGCCGGACGCGTGGGACTTGGCCACGCGCGGGAATCGGGGTCAGTCTGTGAATATTGCAGAAAAGACTCGACCGGCGGGAATCGGGCTGCTGGGCTGAGGGGATGGCACGCAAGGCGCGGCTGGAATTCGCCGGGGCGGTTTATCATCTGCTGGATCGAGGCGAATCGCTCGTCTGATCCGGGGCCGGGCGAGTTCATGGACAACAAGAAAGGCGGCAAACCCTTCAAAGGCGTCGCCAAGGAGCCGGATAAGCGGCGGAAGTAGCGCGTCGATCCGTACGCCTGCAGTTTTATTTCTTGGAGCGGGATTTAGTCCCGCTTACGGCTTTGCGTTGGGGCGCCGGCTTCTGTTCGTGTCGTCGAGGCACGGTGCAGACGATCCGCGTCCCGCCGCCGCCGTCACGTGGCCCGATCACCAGCTTCGCGCCGATCACATTCGCTCGGTACTCCATATTGCGCAGCCCCATCCCGTCGGAGCCGGCCACGCGCGCGAAGCCTCGGCCATTGTCTTCGATGGCCAGGACCGTGACTCCGTCCAGCATTCCCAGCTCGATGCTAATTCCCGCGGCATTGCCATGCCTGACCGCATTTCCCACCGCTTCTTCCGTGATGCGGTAGAGATGGAGCGCGACGTCGGGCTCGAGTGTTAGTCTCCGTCCGCTCGGCCACCGAAACTTAATTCCAGCGGGCATCCGCTCGGCTAATTCGTCCAGCGCGGCCGGCAAACCCTTCGACGTCAGAGTCACAGGATGCAGGCCGCGGGCGAGCAGCCGGCACGCTTCAATGGACTCGCTGGCCAGCCTCGCAATTTTTTGCAGCTCCGCAGCCGCCCGGGGGTCTTGAGGTGCCATCCGCAATCCGATGGCGGAAACCATCATCGCGGTCGCCCCCAGGCGCTGGCAGAGATCGTCGTGCAGATCTTGGCCGATCCGCTGACGTTCGGCCTCGACCGCTGCTAAAAGCTCCGCCTCCGATTGTCGGCGATGCCGCACTTCTTTGCGCAGGGCGGAGAGAGCCGCTTCGAGACGGGCCTCACTCGTAGCCGGCAGCCCAACGAGCAAACCCTGGTAGCGCTCCTCACAATCGGCCAAGTCGGCAATGGCTTTGCGGTAGGACGGCTTTCCCTTCTTCTTGGCGGAGCCCATTGATTTCAAATTGCGGTTCGGTCGGCGCCCAGATGTTTCGGATCGCTCCGAATATCCCAACCTGGAATAAGGGCAGGGCAGAGCGCCAATAGCTGAAGGCAATAGACGCTGCCGTCTGGCCTTACGATTGAGAATGGATGGCCAAGCGCCCATTGGTCCTCGTTGCGAAGAGCTTGAGCCACGATTTCAGCGAGTGCAGCGGGTGTCCCTGCCTTCAAGATGAAATACTCTGTGATTGGTTGCATCGGCAGCGCAATCTACGGCCCGAACGGTGAAAGCCCTACAGTTAAATTACCGTGAGGAATCAGACCCAGCATCTGCGAATTGCTGTTTACCCGCCAGAGGGAGAGAAGGGGTGAACCGCGATGGGCGTCCCGACTACATCGCTGCGTATGTGTTTCGTGGCATTCGGCGCGGCAGAAGATTCTGGAGCGGCTCCTTCTCCTTCGTCGGCAACGCTGCTGCGGGAAGAGTCCGGCGCTCGGCCGCCTCTACTCTGCGAGGGTGAAGCCATATTTCCGGAAGATGGTGAGGGCGGCGGGGCTGGCTAAGTACGCCAGGGCTTTTTTCGCGGCGGGCAGGTCGTGCGTCTCGCCGTGATCGACCGTAATTAATGGATCAATTCAGGAGAGTACGGGCGGCTCGAAAGAAATTTAGCTGATGCGTGGCATAATCCTAGCTGGTTCAGGTCACGCATGAGAAATGACATAACCGAAAACCGGAGCCAGATAGCTGGCCTCGCAGTGAAGATGTACGCAGGTTTGGTACTTCTCGGAACCGACCTCGGGATTACCCAGGTCACAGCGGTAGCCTTCAAGGCGCTGCTGGAGGCGTTCCTCGAAGCGCTCAAGCAATACAACTTGAAGCGTAGTAGTCGGCAGGCAGCGTTCGATCTCTTCCATGAGAAAGAGGACGATATGTCTGAGTACATAACGAAGGTGCGCAACAGTCTCCTGAGTCCCTTCGGCGACCGCTGGAATACGATGTGGGCGCAGGTGGGCTTCGTGCAGCCGAGCATCGGTCTCCCGCGCAAGCTGGAGGATCGGATCACGCTGGCGAAGAAGGTAAGTGACTTCCTCGCGGAGAATCCGAGCTATGAGGTCGCCTCGCAGGGCATCACGGCCGCAGAGGGTGAACTCGTGCGCAAGGCGGTGATCGATGCGCAAACCCCGCTCCAGCAGGCGAACATGGATCTGAAAGCGACTCTCCGTACTCTGAACATCGCGCAGCCAGCTCTGGTGAAGAGCATGCGCTATGTGATCAAGATCCTCTCGGGTGGACTGGCCAAGGACGACCCGGCGTGGGAGATGTTTGGCCTGAACATGCCGGCGACGCCGGGAACGCCGGGGGCGCCGACTGGTCTGCAGGCAACGGTGGTGGGCACACAGGTTCTGCTGCAATGCGACGTGACGCCGCTGGCGACGCGCTATCGCTTCCGCACGCGGGTCGTGGGTGTGGAGACGGATTACAAACTGGCCGCGAGCTCGAAAGAGCCGTCGGCGACGTTGGAAGATATGCTGCCGGGCTCAACGCTGCAGATCATCGCGCAGGCGGTGAACGGCGGCTCGCAAGGTGTCGCCTGCGATCCGATCACGATAACTGTGCCGCTGTCGGCACTGGTCACGGCGAAGCCGGTGGTGTCGGAGGCAGAGCTGGCGCCGCTCGCGGCAATCGTGCCTAACGGGGCTAGCAATGGGAATGGCAGAAGCAATGGCAGCAGCCTGAGCTCGAGCCGAATCGAGTAACCTAGCCGAAGCTTTAACCCGAGCCCGCTCCGCCGAAAGGCGGGGCGGGCTTCTTTCTTTTTCGGCTTGCCCTCGGCGGGTGCGATACAGCGGCGGCGATGCGATCAGGCCGCGGGAGTTGGCCCGCGCGCTTTTGCTCGCCTCGCGGCACGGGGCGCTTTATTCCATGCCGATATGCGAGTTCGATTCCTTGGCGCGGTGCTGCTTCTGTCCCTTTCCTCGGCTTGGGGCGCGGAGGCGCCGCGAGTCCTGAAACCGGAAGATTTCGCCGCGCTCCGAGCGGTCGATGAGCCGAATATTTCGCCCGACGGCAAAACGATCGCCTACACCGTGGGGACGGTGGATTTGAAGAAGGACAAGCAGATTAAGAATCTCTGGCTCGCGAAATGGGACGGCTCGGAAAATCGCGCGCTGACCTTCGGCGAAAACCAGCAGTCGCATCCGCGCTGGAGCCCCGATGGGAAATGGCTCGCCTTCCTTTCCGGTCGCGGGGAGGAGAGTGACAACGATCAGGTCTGGCTCCTGAACGCGGCCGGCGGTGAAGCCGAGCAACTCACGAAGGAGAAGGGGAGCGTGGAAGATTTCGCATGGTCGCCCGATTCCAAACGTCTTGTCCTCGTGGTCCAGGATCCCGATCCGCGCGACCCGGCAGCGAAAGAAAAGGAAAAGAAAACCGTCCCGCCGATCGTGATCGATCGCTTCCAGTTCAAGCAGGACATCGAGGGTTACCTAACGAATCATTGGTCGCACCTGAAGCTGCTCGATTGCCCGACGAAAAAGATCGAAGCCCTAACGAGTGGTGCGCATAACGAAGTGCTCCCCGCGTGGTCGCCGGACGGACGGCAGATCGCCTTCGTGACCAAGCGCGGCGACGACCCGGATCGCACGGATAACTGGGACGTTTACCTGATCGAGCCGATGCCCGGCGCGAAGGAGCGGCAGCTCACGACGACGCCGGAAGATGACGCCGATCCGGATTGGCAAAGCGCGCCGGCCTGGAGCCCGGATGGGAAGACGATCGCCTACATTCACGGCGGCGATCCGAAGAAGATCGAGTACGCGGTGCACGCGCTCGCGATCATTCCGGCCGCCGGTGGCGCGGCGAAAATCCTGACTCCGGATCTCGATCGGAATCTTCTCCAGCCTCATTTCGCGCCGGACGGCAAATCGATCTTCGCGGTGCTGGAAGACGACGGCAGCGAGACGTTGGTGCGCATTCCCGCGGAAGGCGGCGCGCCCGTGCCGGTCGTGGGCGGCCGTCGCAAAGTGACGGCCTATGACTTAAGCCACGACGGCAAAGTAATCGCGCGCACGAGCACGCCGGAACGACCCTACGAAATCTTCGCAGTCGATCCGAACGACCTGCGTTGCCTGACGAAACAGAACGACGCCTGGCTGGCGCAGTTCCAGATCGGCGCGGCCGAGGAGACGAAATTCCAGAGCAAGGACGGGACCGAAGTGCACGGCTTCCTGGTTCATCCACCTAACGAAAAGAAAGGCGTGCGCAATCCGACTCTACTCCGGCCGCACGGCGGTCCGCAATCGCAGTACGCGGCCGAGTTTGATTTCGAGAAACAACTCTTCGCCGCCAACGGTTATCTCGTGGTGCTGCCGAATCCGCGCGGTTCGACTGGTCGCGGGACCGATTACGCGATGGGAATTTATGCGAACTGGGGTCGCGTCGATGTGGAGGACGATCTCGCCGCAGTCGATGATGCGGTCGGACGCGGCCTGGCCGACCCGGACAAACTCGGGGTCGGCGGCTGGAGTTATGGCGGGATGTCGACCAATTATCTCATCGCCTCGACGACGCGGTTCAAGGCGGCGACGAGCGGCGCGTCCATCTCTAACATCCTCGCCGGCTACGGGACCGACCAATACGTTCGCGACTACGAGAACGAGCTGGGCACGCCTTGGTCGCACCCGGAAGTCTGGTCGCGGGTTTCCTATCCATTCCTGCACGCCGACCGGATCAAGACGCCGACGCTTTTCCTCTGCGGTGAGAGTGACTTCAACGTCCCACTGCCCAACAGCCAGCAGATGTATCAAGCCTTACGTTCGTTAGGCGTGCCGACCGAGCTGGTGATTTATCCCGGGCAATTCCACGGCCTGCGGACACCGAGTTACCTGCTCGATCGCTACCAGCGTTATCTGGCGTGGTATGCGAGGTATTTGCATTGAATTGCAAAATCGGCAGCTGCCGCTTCCTCCGCTGGCAGGGATGCGTGGGGGGAAGAAAAAGCGGCCTATCGCAAAGTTTCGGTCGGAAAAAGCTCGACATTTTCGAAACGGCCCAAGAAGCTCGGCCGAAAATATCCGGGTGCGCGAGCCGATCCCTTCGGCAAAGCACAGTCAGCCAACGTCTTCACAACTCTATGAAAAAACTACTCCTTATTGTCAGCCTCACGCTCTCTCTCGGACTCGCCGGCGAGTCCGTTGCCTTCCGTCCTGTGGTCTCGCTCGACACCACGACGCCGGGACCCACGCCCTTTATTAGTTTCGTGGGTCTGCGGATCAGTGATCCGGCTCATCTGAGCAGCGTCAGTTTCAGCATCAAGCCGAAGTCAGGTTCCAAGACACGTCCGATCGCCGCGACCTATTCGGTCTCCTATTTGCAGAAAGCGGGTTATTTTCGTCCTGGCTCGATGAAGGTGAATTTGCCGGTTTTCGGTCTTTACCAGGGGCGCCAGAACACCGTCGCCATCAGCAGCAGCTTTACCGATGGCACGACGCTACAGACCCGGGTGAACATCACGACCGAAGCCTATGTGGACGGGACTTTTACCAGCCCGACAATCGTCCAGCCTCGCTCGACGACGACCACATTGAGTTATGACTTCATTCTGATGAAGGCGTCCACTACGGATGACACGCCGGTGATCATTGACTCGGATGCGGAGGTTCGCTGGGTTGGTTCTGCGGGCCGGGGTGGCCAGCAGTCAATTCTTTATCAGAACGGGATCTACACGACGAATGGACTCACCTCCCTGGTTCGTTTGGAGTTTGATGGCCGAAGCACGACCCTCGCGGACTACGCGGGCCTGGGCGTGACGGGGATGCATCATAATTTCGACTACGGTCGCGACGGCATTCTGATCGACGTGGATACGGCGGACTGGGTGGAATCGGTCAACATGGAAGTGGATGGCCAAGGTAACGTGCTTCACACCTGGAACCTGGCAGATATCGTGAGTGCCGCGATGGTCGCGGGCGGCGATGATCCGGCGCAGTTTGTCTTCCCGGCACCGTCCGATTGGTTCCATAACAACGCGACGACTTATCGGCCTTCGGATAACTCTTTCGTGGTCTCGAGCCGGGAGAACTTCGTCATCGCGCTCGATTACGACACCCAGGCGATCAAGTGGATTCTCGGTGCCACGGACAAGCACTGGTATGAATTTCGTTCGCTCCGGAAGTTCGCGCTCCGGCTCGGCACAGACACCCTGGCGCCGGTGGGCCAGCACGCGATCTCCTTCTTTGATGATAATCTCCTGCTCTTCGACAACGGCACCGCCAGCTTAACCCAGATGCCGACCGGGATGGGCCGCACTTACAGCGCACCGCGCAAGTATTCGATCAATGGCAACAAGGCGACCGAGATCTTTCACTATCTGGCGGATCCGGCGATCAAGGATTCCTTCTGCGGAAGCGTTTATGAAGACTCGACGGATAATTATCTGATCGACTACGCGATGGATAACGGGGTGAATTGCGACATCGTTGGCCTGGATGACACCGGCGCGGTCGCGTTCTTCTATCAATACGTGGCCGACGGCTGCGGCACGGCCTTTAACGCCAACCCGCTCCACCTCGAGAATCTGCAGTTTAACTAAGAGGCAACGTAAGAGCACGCATTCTGAGCGCAGCGAAAGTCTCTGGCCCGATTTGAGCCGCCACGCGGCAGGATGGACAGGGATGTTTCGCTGCGCTTTCCTTCCGAGCCCAGCGGGCGTTTGATAATCTGCCGAGTTGTATCTTAACCCTGCGTCATCCTGCGCGGAGTGGAGTGACGCCGAAGGATCCCGGGCGTGGGCGAGAAGCCCTGGGAGCTATGAAACTTTAAGGAAACCCGGCGGGATCCTTCGACTCCGCTTCGCTCCGCTCAGGATGCCCAGGTGGGCGAGCCTCGCGCGGTCTGCCTGCTACGGCGCGGGCAGCTGGGTGTAGCGGACGCGATAGCTCACGCTCTTTTCCTCCTCCGGCTTTAGCCTGACAACGAACTCAACCGTGCGCGCGTCGCGCTTCGTGAACTCGGTGGAATGCTCGACCATCTCCCAGCTTTGCCAGCGGTGCAGGTGCTCGACGACGCGAATCTCCACCGGCTCCACTTTGTGGTTTCGCAGAGTTACCGTGAAGGCTTCGTC
Source organism: uncultured Verrucomicrobiae bacterium (assembly GCA_963831805.1). Taxonomy (GTDB): domain Bacteria; phylum Verrucomicrobiota; class Verrucomicrobiia; order Chthoniobacterales; family UBA10450; genus Palsa-1392. The sequence continues at coordinate 81,923 of CAWHRN010000009.1, forward strand.
CATTGTGTGCTTCGCGCGGTCGACGGCGAAATCGATTTGCTTCCGCTCCGCCACGAGATCGAAAGCGGTGCCGGTAAAAATGTGCAGCGTCTCGTCTTTCGCGACCCGGTCCTGTTCGTGCTCGCCGATAAACTCGAGCTGCTGATCGCCGGCGCGGCGATAGAAACGCCAGCGGCCTTGAGGCAGCGGAATCCCGAGGTGGTTCTGCTCGCTGTTCTTGAATTCGCGGATGATCCCAACCTTCGTCTCGCCTTGGACGCCCCAGCCTTGGTCGAGGATCGGACCGTCGGGCGGAACGTTCGGGGTTTCGTAGCCGGTCGCGTCGAACACGTAACCCTGTTTCGAATCGACCCCTGCCGCACGGGTGAACTCAATCTGCTTACTCTCGCCGTCACGCAACGTCACTGGGCTCGGCAGCGTGTAGAGATGGTAGTCGCCGAACGCAGTTTGCGGCACCGGCGCGGGCGCGTCCATCGCCTGGGCGACCATCATCGTTCTCTTCAAAACCGCCGGCGGCTGCAGTTTGTTCACATCGCCGGCGATCAGTTTCGTGCGCGCGTTTTCGAAACGCCGGCCGCTTTGATTCGTGATCGTGATCCAGCCGATGATCTCGAGCGCGTCGCTCTTCTCGGGAATGATGGCGTTGTAGTCCGCGGTCCAATTCAACCCACCAGTCAGGTAGCTGATCTCGGCGTCGAATTTAGCTGGCTTTTCGCTGGAGATTTTCCAGTCGAGCGCCGGTTTGAGCGAGACTTCGTCGGGTAGCTTCGGGAAGAGCGGAGTGCCGGGAAGCTCGAACCGCAGCTTGCCGTTGACCTCGATGATCGGCGGCGCCTGGCTCCCGCGTTCGTCGCCGCCGCGGAGGATTTTCCCGGGAACGATCGCGTCCGGCCTCTGTGGCTCGCGGACGAGGAAGTCGATCGTCTGGCCCTCGAATTGGCGGAGCAAAGTTGTCTGATTCACGGGCTCCGCGCGGTAACTCTGCTCCGCGACGCGGAAGTCGTGCTCCTCGGCCGGGTCGCGGAGCACGACCGAGGCGGGCTCAAGTTGCCGCGCGAAATCGGTGAAGCGGATTTCATTCAACCCGGCGCGCAAATCGAACGGCACGCGGTCGCGGACGACGGCGAAGTCCTGGTGATAAATCGTTAGGCTGGTCTCGGCCGCGCCCGCGCCGTAGAGAACGAGGAAAAGGAGCCCAAGAGCAAGATAGGAGCGTCGCATGTCTTCCTTTAGCCTCGACCGGGCTGGCTGACGATGCGCAATCGCCGTGTATAATTCGGCGCGCGTCAAGCGAGCCGGTACTGAACCGCCCCGAATCAGCCTAACGAACACAGCTCTCGCCTCATCCTGTCATGAACGCCGAAGAAAAACGCCTCGCCGAGAACAATCGTCGCTCCGAACGCTGGCATCTCTGGGGGCCATATCTGAGCGATCGCCAATGGGGCACGGTGCGCGAGGATTACAGCGCGAACGGCGATGCCTGGAATTATTTTCCACACGAGCACGCCCGTTCGCGCGCCTATCGCTGGGGCGAGGATGGGATCGGCGGGATCTCGGATTTCAAGCAGCGGCTTTGCTTCGCCTTCGCCTTCTGGAACGGGCGCGACTCGATCCTGAAGGAACGGCTCTTTGGCTTAACCGGTCCACAGGGGAACTGCGGCGAGGATGGGAAGGAAATTTTCTTCTACGAAGACAACACACCCTCCCATTCCTACATGCGGATGACCTATCGTTATCCACAGGCGGCTTATCCTTACGAAGCGCTCGTTAGGCAAAACGCCGGGCGCCCGAAGCAGCTGGGCGAGTTCGAGCTTTGGGATACCGGTGTGCTCCGGGACAACCGCTTTTTCGATATCACGCTCGAATACGCGAAAGAGGCGACGGACGATCAGCTCATCCATGCGACGGTAACGAATCGCGGACCGGAAAAGGCGACGATTCATCTCCTGCCGACGCTCTGGTTTCGTAACACCTGGAGTTGGGGGAACGACGATCGCCGGCCAAACCTGCGCGTGGGTAAACCGCATCCCGAGGGGCTCGCAATGATCGAGGCGAGCCACCACGCGCTCGGCGAATACCGCCTGGTCTGCGAGCGTCCGGATGAGCTGCTCTTCACCGAGAACGAGAGCAACCTGCAACTCCTTTACGGCGTGCCGAACCAAGTGCCGTTTGTGAAGGATGCCTTCCACGAAAAAGTGGTGCACGGCCACGCGGAAGCGGTCAGCCCGGAGCAGACCGGCACGAAGGCGGCGGCCGTTTACCGGCTGGAGCTGGGACCCGGTGAATCGCGCGTCGTTAGGCTGCGGCTTTCAACCCGAGCGGCTTCCTTCTCCGACTTCGACCAAATTTTCGCGCGGCGGCGACAGGAGGCCGATGAGTTTCACGCCGCGCTCGCGCCGCGCTGCCTGAGCGCGGAACAGTGTGCGATCCAGCGCCAGGCGCTCGCCGGGATGCTTTGGACGAAGCAGTTCTACTATTATGTGGTCGAGCAATGGCTCGAGGGCGATCCCGCGCAGCCGCTCCCACCTAACGAACGTAAGACTGGCCGTAACTCCACCTGGGGTCATCTCTATAACGAGCGGGTGATGTCGATGCCGGATGGCTGGGAATATCCCTGGTATGCGGCCTGGGACTTGGCCTTCCATTGCATCCCGCTCGCCTTGGTCGATCCGCACTTCGCGAAGGGGCAGCTCGACGCGATCGTGCGCGAATGGTACCAGCACCCGAACGGCCAAATCCCGGCCTATGAGTGGAATTTCAGCGACGTCAATCCGCCGGTGATCGGCTGGGCGGCCTGGCGGGTTTACAAGATCGAGCAGCACAAGACCGGGCAAGGGGATCGTGCTTTTCTCGAGACGATTTTTCACAAGCTCCTGATCAATTTCACCTGGTGGGTGAACCGGAAGGATTCCGGCGGACGGAACATCTTCGAGGGCGGCTTTCTCGGCCTCGATAATATCGGCGTCTTCGACCGGAGCGCGCCGTTCCCCGATGGCAGCCGGCTCGAGCAGAGTGACGGCACGAGCTGGATGGGAATGTATTGCCTGACGATGATGCGGACCGCGCTCGAACTCGCGCGGGCGAATCCGGTTTACGAGAATATCGCGACCAAGTTCTTCGAGCATTTCCTCGGGATTGCCGGCGCGATGAACAACGTCGGCGGCACGGGCATCGGGCTCTGGGACGAAGCGGATGAGTTCTTCTATGACGTGCTGCACACACCGGGCGATCGCTTCCTGCCGTTGCGGGTGCGCTCGCTCGTCGGCCTGATGCCGCTGCTTGCGGTGGAGACGATCGAGCAGGAATTGCTCGACGCGATGCCGGGATTCAAGGGCCGCCTCGAGTGGTATCTCGAGAACCGCCCCGACCTCGCCGGCCTCATCTCGCGCTGGCAGGAACCGGGTGCGGGCGCGCGACGCCTGATCGCGCTGACCCGCGGTCACCGGATGAAATGTCTCCTGCGCCGGATGCTCGACCCGGATGAATTCCTGAGCGACTACGGCGTCCGCTCGATGAGCAAGTTTCATCGCGATCATCCCTACGTGCTGGACATTCGCGGGGAGCAGAAGGTGGTGGATTACGAGCCGGCGGAGTCGCAGACGAACATCTTTGGCGGCAACTCGAACTGGCGCGGGCCGGTCTGGTTTCCGATCAACTATCTGCTTATCGAGTCGCTGCAGAAGTTTCATCATTACTACGGCGACGAGTTCCGGGTGGAATGTCCGACCGGCTCGGGAAAATTCGTGTCGCTCGATGAGGTGGCGAACGAATTATCGAACCGGATGATCCGGCTCTGGCTGCGCAACGAGCAGGGCGAGCGGCCGTTCACCCGCAGCCTCGGAGGTTCGTTAGGCGACGAGTCGGATCGCGATCGTTATCTCTTTCACGAGTATTTCCACGGCGACACCGGCGCCGGGTTGGGAGCGAATCATCAGACCGGCTGGACCGGACTCGTGGCCAAGTTGATCCAGCAGCAGGGCAGCCGCGGCACGATCACGAAGCCGGACCCGTTCACGGATCTCTGAGCGCTGCTCCGCCGAGCGCCTCAGTGCGGAAGTTGTCACTCTAAAGTTCTTGACTGAACCGGCTGAATCTTTCACTCTCACCGCGAAAACCGAATTGGGCTTCCCCTTGGCCCGCGAGAGCTTCAACCTCTCACTGCAGCTAAAATTATGAAGCCTATGAAGAAACTAATTCTCTGTCTCAGTGCCATCCTCGCCCTCGTCCTGAGTGGGGATTCCTTCGCGGTTCGAACGGCCGTCTCGATCGACTCCATCGCCCCTGGCCCTACCCCGTTTATCAGCTTCGTCACCTTCCGGGTCAGCGACCCGGCCAACTTGGCTTCCGTCTCTTTCGACATTCACCCGAAACAAGGCTCGCGCACCCGGCACGTGGCGGCGACTTACTCGGCCGATTACCTGCGCAGATCCGGCTATTTCCGTTCCCGTTCCGGCCAGGTCACGGTGCCGGTTTTTGGGCTTTATAAAAATCGCAGCAATTCGGTAAAATTCGTCAGCACCTTCGCCAATGGCACGACCCAGCTGAACAGCGCCAAGATCGTCACTCCGGACTACGTGAATGTGCCTTATACCGACCCGACCATCGTGCAGCCGCGGCTGCAGAATACGACCCTGAGCTTCGACTTTGTTTTGCTCAAGGCTTATATCGGCACGGACACCCCGGTGATCATCGACTCCGATGGCGAAGTGCGCTGGGTCGGATCGGCCGCGCGCGGTGGCCAGCAGTCGCTCCTTTATAACAACGGCATCTACGTCGCGGGCGGAACCTCTATTGTCCGCCTCGAATTTGACGGACGGAAACAAACCCTCGCCGATTACGCCGCCAGCCAGGGAATTACCGGCATTCACCACAACTTCGACTACGGCCGGGACGGCATCATTATGGAAGTCGATAAATCCAACCAGCCGGAAGCCGCCCTCCTCGAAGTGGACGGCGCCGGGACCGTCCTCCACACCTGGGACATGCAGCAAATCGTCACGAATGCGATGATCGCCGGCGGCGATAATCCGGCCGGCTTTGTGCTCCCGGGACAGGACTGGTTCCATAACAACGCCACCGCTTACCGGCCCTCCGATGACTCCCTCATCATCTCGAGTCGGGAGAATTTCGTGATGGCGATCGATTATGACACCGCGGCGATCAAGTGGCTTCTCGGTGACCCGACCAAGCATTGGCATGACTTCCCATCGCTCCGGGCCTTTGCGCTCAGCCTGGGTCCGGATACCCTTCCGCCGATCGGACAACACGCCACTTCCATCGTGCGAGATGACCTTTTACTCTTCGATGACGGCCAGCAAAGCGCGATCGAAATGCCGCCCGGCGAGGAGCGCACTTACAGCGCGCCGCGCAAGTACACGATTGCTCATAATACCGCGACGGAGGTCTGGCATTACCTGGCCGATCCGCCGAATTTCAGCCCCTTTTGCAGCAGCGTCTACGAGGACACCACCGATAACTACCTGATCGATTACACGCTCTCCCATAACTTCTCTTCCACCGATATCGTGGCCTTGGACAACACCGGCAGTATCGCGTTTTACTATTCCTACGCGATCATCGACGGGGGCTGCGGCACGTCCTTTTACGCCAACCCGATTCACCTCGAGAATCTTCAGTTCCAATAAGCGAGATTCGGCTGCGGGCGTTTCGCGCCGGGTCGCGTCGGGGCAGGGAAACTCGCGGCATTTTCGAGCTCTGAGGATGTGCTCCAGGAGGTCGCCATGAGTCAGTTGAGTCCGCGTCGCACGGTCGCGGAGCTCAAAGAGCTGCGTCGCCTAACGAGTGACGAAAACGGCGCGCAACGCGTTGCCTTTACCAACACCTGGGCGCAGGCGCGGAGCTGGCTCGAAGCAAAGGCCCGCGCGCTCGGCGCGGAGGTCGAGCGCGATGAAGCCGGCAACCTCTGGATGACGCTGCGCGGCGAATCGGAGCAGGCTTTGCTGATCGGCGGCCACATCGATTCGGTGCCGAACGGCGGCTGGCTCGATGGCTCGCTCAACACGCTCGCCGGGCTGGAAATTTTGCGCCGGATCAAGAGCGAAGGCAAACCGCCGGTGACCGTGCGGCTGGTCGATTGGGCGGATGAAGAAGGCGCGCGTTTTGGCAAGAGTCTCTTCGGTTCCTCGGCCTGCTCCGGAAATCTCGACATGGACGAGGCGCGCGTGCTCACGGATCACGACGGCATCACGTTGCCCGACGCCCTCAGGGAGCAGGGGATCGATTTCGAACGGGTGAAAGATTGCGGCCGCGAGCTCGCGCGGGCCGCAGCTTATCTCGAACTGCACATCGAGCAGGGACCCGTGCTGCTCGATCTCGGTCTGCCGTTAGGCGCGGTGCTGGGAACGTTCGGAGTCGAGCGGCACGCGATTACTTTTCACGGGCAGGCGGCGCATTCCGGCAGCACGCCGATGAATCGCCGCAAGGATGCGTTCCTCGCCGCGGCGAAAATGAGCCCGGAAATCTACCGGATCGCCGAGCGGCACGGCGGCGTCTGCACGATCGGGACTTGCCTGACGAAGCCGGGAATCGTCACCAGCGTGGTCGAGGAATGCCGGATCACGCTCGACCAGCGACACCTCGACGCCGCCGCGCTCGCGCGCATGCTCGCGGAGGCGCGTGACGCCAGCGAGAGCTTCGCGCGGGAAGGAGACATCACCGTCGAGTGGGAACGACTCTGGCAGATTGAGCCGATGCCTGTTCGATGAAACGCTAATCGGCTTTTGCGACGCAGCGATTCACGAGACCTGCGGGAAATCACACCGGTTGCCGTCGGGCCCGCTCCACGATGCCGCGGAAGTCGCGCGCGCGGGCGTGCCGACCGTGATGATGTTCGTGCAAAGCCTGCACGGGATCAGCCACAACAAGATCGAGGACACGAAAGAAGAGCACCTCGAGCTGGCGGTGCGGGCCTTCGACGCGCTTGCGACGAAGGCGATCGCGTGGCTTGCGAATCGTTAGGCGCATGTTTTCTTCGGGAAGCACAGGCGCTCGCCGGCAACCGCCCGTGACGGGATGTTACATCGCCAGATAGCTTCGGAGCGCCCTTACCCGGTCGCGCCGATCTTGTGCTTCTGGATCTCTTTCTATCGAAGGCGCAATCACGCCCGGTCGAAGCCGCCCTTCAATAACAGGCCAGCGGCCTGTGCTCCGGAAAATCCCCCGCCCCGCTTTTCGTTAGGCCAAACCTAACGCGCGCCGACCGGCTCGGGCTCCGGCAAGCCGGGGGTACCGTGTTTCTCCAGATCGGCTTCGTGGTGGCTATGCGCGCTGCGCAGGAACGGCACGCGGTCGAGCACGCTTTCCTGAAACCACTCCAGCGCGAGATAGATCACCGGCGTGATGTAGAGCGTGATCAACTGCGAGACAATCAACCCGCCGACGATCACCAGCCCAAGCGGCCGTCGCGAAGAGCCATCCGCGCCGAACCCGAGCGCGATCGGCAACGCGCCCATCAGCGCGGCGAGCGTCGTCATGATGATCGGGCGAAAACGCTCGACGCTCGCTTCGTGGATCGCCGCGCGGCGATCGTAGCCTTCATCGAGTCGATGGAGCGCGAAGTCGACAATCATGATGCCGTTCTTTTTCACAATACCCATGAGGAGAAAGAGGCCGATGACGGAGTAGAGCGAAAGCGTGGAGCCGAAAAGCCAGAGCGTCATCAGGCCGCCGACGACCGCGGGGAAGAGCGTCGAGAGCACGGTGATCGGGTGGACGTAGCTCTCGTAAAGGATCCCGAGAATCACATACATGACGAAGATCGCGGCGATCACGAGCAGCGGCAGCGCATTGAAGAGTTGCTGGAGCACGAGACCTTCGCCCTGCAGTTCGCCTTTGACCGTGCCGGGCAAAACCTCGGCTGCGGCTTTATCGATATATTTCGTCACGTCGCCGAGCGCGGTCCCTTGCTTCACGTCGAAGCCGAAAGTGACGGCGGTGAATTGGTTGACGTGATTCACCGACTGCAGGCCGAGCGTTTCCTTCGCGTCGGTCACGGTGCGCACCGGAATGAGTTTGTTGCCGCCGGCATCGGGTTTCACATAGAGCCAGCGGAAGTCGCCCGGTCCGGAGCGCGCGGAGTCCTGCGCTTCCACAATCACCTGATACTGGTCATCGGCCTGCTTGATCAGGTAGACGTAGTTCTGCGAATAAGCGGCGCGAAGCAGGCTCTCGATCTGCGTCGTGGAAATGCCGTAGACGCTGGCACGAGAACGATCGATCTGGATATCGAGGTTCGGGTTATTCCGGAAGAGATCGGAGCGCGGCGGGCTCGCGAAGCCCGGATAATCCGCGAGCTTTTTCTGGAGTTTATCCGCCGCCTCGTAGACATCCTGCGGATTGATCCCGCTGAGCACATAAGTGTAGCGGCCAAACGAGCTCCCGGTGCCGCCGACATTGATCTGCAAAACCGGCTGCGGATTGAGCGTCGGGAAAACGCCGGGAATCCCACTGCAAGCTTTGCGGAGCTGCGCTGCGACGGTGTCGATGTCGGGCCGATGGCTCGCGTCCTTCAGGAAAAGAACGGTAAAAATTCCTGCTGATTGCCCCGTTCGGCCGGCGACGGTGAAATATTTATCGACGTACGGATTCGCTTGCAGAATCGGGTCGAGCTTGTCCTGCAAAGCCTTCTGCGCCTCGGGAGACGAGCCTTCTTTGACGATGAAGAATCCGCGGATCGTCGAGCTGTCGCCGGTCGGCAGGAGGGTGAACGAAAGATGGCTGAAGAAGAACCAGACGCCGACGCCGCAGGCGATCACGATCGGGAGCGCGATCCAGCCGACGTCGAGGAACTTGTCGAGCGTGCGACCGTAGAAATCGCGAATCGGGATGAAGAACTGGTTCACGACATTCTGCATCCAACTGTCGCGATGATTCGCGCCGCGCTCGGCGAGAATCCGCGAACACATCAGCGGCGTGAGCGTTAATGAAACCAGCCCGGAAGCAAAAATCGCGACGATAATCGTGACCGCGAACTCGCGAAAGATTCGGCCTAACAATCCCGGCATGAAGGCGAGCGGAATGAAAACCGCCGCGAGCGAAAGCGTCATCGAAAGAATGGTGAAGGAAATTTCGCCCGCGCTGTTCAGGGTCGCGCGGTAGATCGACTCACCCGCTTCCGCGCGTCTGACGACGTTCTCGAGAAAGACGATCGCGTCATCGACGAGGAACCCGATCGCGAGCGTGAGCGCCATCAGCGTCAGGTTGTTCACGGAGTAATCGAGCCACCACATTGCGACGAAAGTGATGAAGAACGACATCGGCAGCGCGACCATCGGGATGAGCGTGTCGCCGGCGCGGCCGAGGAAAACGAAGATGACGCCGATGACCAGGATGAAAGCGATCGCGAGCGTGAACTGCACGTCGTGGAGCGAATCAACGATCGATTGCGAACGATCGTGCACCGGAATGAGGTGGATCGAACCGGGCAACTCGCGTTGCAGACCCGGAAGAAGATCGCGGACGGATTTGGCGACGGCGACGGCGTTCGCGCCAGCCTGTCGCGAGACCGCGAAAACCACCACGGACGCGGGCGGTTCATAACCGCGGGCGAAGAAATGCCGCGACGAGCGTTCGTCGGAAACGCCGTCGATCACCTTCGCGACATCGCGCAGGTAAACGGGCGAGCCGTTCGTGCCCTGCTTGACGATGATGTTGCGATAACCGTCCGCGGTCTCGACCTGGCCCTGCGGACGGAGCGTGATCGATTTGTTCGTCCCGTCGAACTGGCCCGCGCCCGCGTAGGAAGTGCTCGCGCTAATCGCGGCGCTGAGGTCGTTGAAGGTCATGTTCCGCGCGGTGAGCGCCCCGGGGTCGACCTTGATCCGGATGGCGCTCTTCACGCCGTAAACGTTCACTTCCGAGACGCCGGGCAGGATGTTGATCCGCTGCTGCACTTCGGTCGTGGCGTAGCGATATAACTCGCCGCTGCTCAGGGTTGCGCTCGTTAGGGCAATGTAGATGACGGGCTGATCGTTCGGGTTCGATTTGGTGAAAGTCGGCGGGCTCGGGAGATCGTTAGGCAACTGTCCGCTCGCGGCTTGGATGGCGGACTGCACGTCGGTCGCGGCGGCATCGATGCTTTTTGAGAGATCGAATTGCAGGGTAATCGAGGTGCTGCCCTGCGTGCTCGAGCTCGTCGTCAGTTCGAGCCCGGGAATCTGCGTGAACTGTTTTTCCAGCGGCGTGGCGATGGTGTTCGCCATCGTTTCCGGGTTCGCGCCGGGATAGGAGGCCTGCACCCGGATGACGGGGTAATCGACCGCCGGCAGATCGTTCACCGCGAGCTGCTGGTAGGTGAGAATTCCGAAGACGATGATCGACGCCGTCAGCAGCATCGTCATCACCGGCCGCTGGATGAAGGGTCGCGAGAGGCCGGAGGAAAATTGGGTCAGCTTTTGCGCGGTCGAGCTCCGGGTCTGCTCTGCTGCGCCATCCGTCGGCAAGTTGCGGGGCACGCCGTGGTCCTGGTCGTGGCCGTTCCCGCCGCTGCGCCCATCCTGGTGCGAGGTGGCCATTGGCTAGAAACTGCCGGTGCCTTTGGCGCTCTTCTCGTTCGGTGCGGATTCGGTGAAATTTTTCACCACCACCTTGTCACCGGGCGCGAGTTGCAGCTGGCCGATCGTGACCACGGTCTCGTCGGACTCCACGCCCTTGGTGATCGCGGTGAGATCGTTGTCCTGCTTCTGGCCCGGTGTCACCTGGCGCAGCTCGAGGGTGGAATCTTTTTTGACCACGAAAACGTAGGGACCTTTTTCGCCGATCTGGATCGCGCTATTCGGGACCAGCTTCGCTTCTTTCAGCACATCGAGGATCAGCCGCACATGCACGAACTGCGAAGGCCAGAGCTGATGTTTTGGATTCGGCGTAGTTGCGCGCGCCTGGATCGTGCCGGTGCCCGGTTGGACGGTGTTCGCGATGAAATAAAGGCGGCCTTCCTGCGGGGCGAAGCCGTCGTTGTCGGCGTCGCTCAGGACTTTCAGATTCGGACCGTCGAGGTATTTGCGGACGAGCGGGAGATCGGGTTCCGCGACCGTGAAATCGGTGTAGATCGGATCGAGGTTATCGATCTGCACGAGAACCGCGCTGCCACTGCCCGCGCTTACGGTATTGCCCGCATCAACCTGCCGCAGCCCGGCCCGCCCATTGATTGGCGACGTGATCGTGCAGTAGTCGAGATTCACCTGCGCGGCGGCGACGGCCGCGGAAGTGCGCATCGCATTGGCTTGCGCGGTGTCGAGATCCTGCGATGCGGTCACGCCCTTGGCTTTCAACTCCTGCTGCCGCTTGAGATTGGCCTGCGCCAGCATGTCGTCGGCTTTCGCCGCGTCGAGCGCCGCCTGGTAGGGACGCTTATCGATGATGAAAAGGACGTCGCCTTTTTTGATGTCGGCGCCATCCTTGAAATTGCGCGAGACGATCTGGCCGGCGACCTGCGCCTGCACCTGGACGCTTTCGTTCGCCGCGCAGGTGCCGATTTCGTCGAGGTAGAGCGGCACATCTTTGGTGAGCACTTTCGCGGTCGAGACCGGACGCGGCGGCAGCGGCGGCGGCGTTTCTTTTCCACCGGTGAAGGCGCGGTAAAGAAGGAACGCGATTCCGAAGAGGATGATGGCGCCGATCAGATAAGTGCCCTTGCGGCCGACCTTGCGTTCGACATCCCCGACCGTTTCGCGGGCCGCCACATTCATTTTTTGCGCGGTAATCATTTTCTCGCCGGGCGGAGTTTTTTCATCGAGTTGTCTTTAGCGCCGTGTCCGTTGCTGCCGTTAACGGGAGTTTCGAGAGCCTTGCGCCGGATTTCGTTCAATACTCGCAGGCAAGTCTGCAAATCCTGCGGCGAAATCGTTTCCACCAGTTCGCGGCGAAGATCCCGCGCGGTCTCCTCAATGCGATGCAGGAGGGAACTCGATTTGCGTTGCAGATGGACGGTTTTGCAACGCCGATCGTGCTCGGCATTCTGGCGTTTGATCCAGCCGCTCCGCTCCATGCTGGTGAGCGAGCGGGCGAGTGTCGGCTCCTCGATGCCGAGGCGGTCGGCGAGCTCACACTGGGTCAGGTGACCTTCGGCGAGATGCGCAAGGGTCCGCCATTTCGCCTGGCTCAGGCCGAGCGGGTGCAGGCGCTGGTCGAGGCGCTGGCGCCAGATGCGAGCGGTCTGGTGGATGAGCTGGCCGATGGTTTCGGGATCGATTTTAGGCATCGTTAGCGTGCTAACGAATCCCGGTTTGACTAAAAAGTCAATCGGCCCCGGCGGCCGGCGGCGCTACCTTCAGGAGCACCACGCTGAGTCCGCGATAGTCTTTTTTCCGCCAAATCGGTTGCGCGCGTGCGGGCGCCCAGCGAGTCGATTTTTCCACCTGCGCTTCTTTTCCCAGCTGCACCAGGATGTAACGCGCCTGCGCCGGCAGCTCGGAAACGTGATCGACGTAGACGATCGGCTGTCGCACGTAGAAGAGAAACGGCTGATAATCGGGATCGACCGCGTAAAGGGTTTCGTTAGGCGGAATGGCGGCGCTGATGGCTTCTCCGATGGGACGGATTTTTTCCCGGTGCTGGAGGAACGGAATGAGGCCGACGGTGTAAATAAGCATGGCCGCGATGGTCGCGACGACAGTCCAGGTGATTGCTTTGCGCAACGGCTTCGGCCAGACGAATGCGTGCTCCTTGATCAGGATGGCGAGCAGCCAGATCGTCGGCGCGAGCAGCGGCATGTTGTAGCGCGGGAGCGCGCCCGGCATCAGGCTCACGATCACAAACGGAATCGCCATGCCTAACGACAAGGCGCGGCAGAACCGTCGCTCGGTTTCGTTCTCGATCAGCCGGAGGCGTGCGAAGGGCAGCAGGATCGCCCACGGCAATAAGTAGCCGAGGCCGCGCGGGAGGTTCAGAATCCAGGAGCCGAATTTGGAATCGTCGCCGCTCATCCGTCCGGTCAGCTGGCTCGACCAGATATGGGTGACCTGCGCCGCGCGCATCATCTCGAGACAGGGAATCGCCCACGCCGCAAAAATCCCGAGCATCAAAACGACGCCGACGAGATGCGGCCAGCTCACCAGTTGTCTCAACTCTCCCGGTTGCCAGAGGACCGCGATAACGACGGCGTAAAAGAACAGAAGATTGAGTGGTCCTTTCGCCAGGAGTCCGAGCCCGAGAAAAATCCCCGCGGCGATCCAGGCTCGCGAACGCGATCGCGGTTCGGGCCACCAGCTCAACCAGCAAATGAAAGCGAGCGCGGTTAGCGAAACATAAAGCGCCTCGATCTCGATCATTCGGCCTTTTTCGAGCAGGCCGAAATTCGTCAGCCACATTAACGCCGCGGCGACTGCGCCGTTCCCGCCTAACGACCGCCGCGCGATCCCGACGAACGCCAGCGCGACCGCGAGGACGCAAAGCACGGACGGCAGCCGCGCGGTCCATTCATTCCGAGCGCCTAAAAGCTGGAACGAACCCGCGACGAGCCAGTTCACGAGGGGCGGCTTGCGGAAGTAGGGCTCGCTCCCGACCTGCGGCACGATGTAGTTCCCACGCTCGAGCATGGTCACGGCCGGCAAAATGCGGCGGCCTTCCTCGCTTTTGATCTCCAGCGTCCCGAGCCTCGGCAGATAGATCGCGGCCCAGACCAACAGCACTAAAAAGAAAGTCCGACCGCGCGACATCGCGTGGATATTAACCGTAGAGAACGCCGAGAGCGCAGAGAAAGGCGGGAAAAATTTGGAAGCCAGGAACGAGAAGAAGAACGAACCGAACTCTTTTCCTGGTTTCCTGGCTTCCAAATTTAGTTCCTCTTCTTCCTCTGCGCTCTCCGCGTCCTCTGCGGTCAAACACCGTCCCTGCCGCAACTTGACGGCGCGCCCTCGCAAAAGTATCGTCTGCGCCTAGTCCGTTGCTGGATTGGAGTGGGAGCCGGTGTCCCACTCTTTTTTGTCGGTGGACGCCAATTTTCCATGAACGCCGAATTCATTGCCATGCTCGACTACCTGGAGCGGGAACGCGGGATCAAACGCGAAATCCTGATCGAGGCGGTCTCGAACGCCCTTCTCTCGGCCTCCAAAAAGAGCGTCAGCGCCTCGCGCGACCTGCACATCGATATCAACTCGAAGACCGGCGAGATTCGCGCGTTGGCGAATTTGCTCGTGGTCGAGAAAGTCACCAACCCGGCCGACGAGATCACGCTCGATAAGGCGCGCCGGATCAAAGCCGACGCCGAAGTCGGCGAAGCCGTCGAGGTGGAAGTGACGCCGAAGAATTTCGGCCGCATCGCCGCGCAGACCGCGAAGCAGGCAATGATGCAGCGCATCCGGCAGGTCGAGAAGGAGATGATCTACGAGGAGTTCAAGGATCGCGCGGGTGAGATCGTCAGCGGCACCGTCCGGCGCTTCGATCGGTCCGACGTCATCCTCGATCTCGGAAAATTCGAAGCGATCATGCCGCAGCGTGAGCGCGTCGTGGTGGAAGATTACAACGTTGGCGACCGACTCCGCGCTTATGTCGTCGCGGTCGAGAACGGCATCCGCGGACCGGAGATCATCATCTCGCGCAGTCATCCGAATTTCGTTAGGCGGCTTTTCGAGCTCGAAGTGAGTGAAATCGCCGACGGCACGGTGGAAATCCGCGGCATCGCCCGGGAAGCCGGTTATCGGACGAAGATTGCGGTTTTCAGCGACAACCCGAAAGTGGATCCGGTCGGCGCTTGCGTCGGCATGCGTGGTTCGCGGGTTAAGAATATCGTGAGGGAATTGAACAACGAGAAGGTCGACATTATCCGCTGGAGCTCGGACCCGAAGGAATTTGTCCTCGAAGCGCTTAAGCCCGCGAAAGTGAAAAATCTCGTCTTCGACGTGGAGAAGAAGAGCGCGACGATCTCGGTCGATGAAGACCAGCTCTCGCTCGCGATTGGCAAGAAAGGCCAGAACGCGCGCCTAACGAGTCGGTTGACCGGCTGGGAAATCAACATCGAAAAGGAAGCGCCGAGCACGACCGCGGTCGAGCAGAAGGTCGCCCACGCTGCGCAGGTCCTTTCCGATGCGCTGCCGATCACCGAAGACCAGGCGATGACGCTGGTGAAGACCGGTTTCACCAATCTGGAAGGCTTGCAAGATGCCGAGATGTCGGACCTCGTGGATATCCTGAGCGTGGACGAAGAGAAAGCGCGCGAGATTTATGAGGCGGTCCATCGAAGCGTGGAAGCGACTTGAGATGGCTGCGCGCTGAATTGCTCACGGCCATGAGCAGAACTGAAATTTTAAATGCCTACAAAAACGACGACGACCAAAACTGCGGCGCGCAAAGCGCCTGCCCGGAAGACGGCGAAGAGCGCCGCCGCGCCGGCCACGTCGTCCTCGCGTTCGCGCACCGCTGCGGCCAAGTCCGGCGCTAAAGCGGCCAAAACCTCCAAGAGCAAAACAGAGGAACCTGTTGTGTCTACTGCCGCCCCGATGGAAGAGATGACTCCCGAGCCCGTGTCGCCGAGCGCGCCGCCGCCGGCTCCCGTGGCGGATAAACCGAAGCCGGCGCCGGTGACCGCGACTCGTTCCGCGTTTGCGCCGATCACCGGTCGCAAGCCCGTGCCGACAAAGCCCGCTTCCGCACCGACCGCTCCGGAAAAGCCGGCCAAGCCAGTCACGGAAGCGGTCTCGCTGATTGATCCGCAAACGCCAAAGCCGAAACGCCCGGTTTCACAACAGACGACGAAGCATTCGTTCCTCCCGCCGATTTCCAAGATTCGCGACCCGCAACCCGCGCCTGAAACGGTCGCTCCGACGCCCGCGCCGCCAGCGCCGCCCGCGGCTGAAGTCGAAACCGGGGAGACGGAAATTTCCGAGGACGGGCGGCCGATCATTCACATCAAGCCGCCGATCATCGTGAAGGATCTCGCGACTCAGCTCGGGGTGAAAAATTTCCAGCTCATCAAAGAGCTGATGGATGACTTCAATATTTTCGCGAACCCGAACCTGACCGTCGAACCGGAAGTCGCGACCAAGATTTGCGACAAACACGGCTTCGCTTTTGAAATGGAGCGCCGCGAAAAAGGCGGCGGAGTTCACAAGACAGTCGAGGTCGTGGTCGCGCCGCCACCGCCGGTCATCGAGACCGAGGAAGAGCTGAAGCTGCGCGGGCCGATCATCACTTTCATGGGCCACGTCGATCACGGCAAAACGTCGTTGATGGACGCGATCCGCAAGACGCGCGTCGCGGCGGGCGAAGCCGGCGGCATCACCCAGCACATCGGCGCCTACACCGTCGATCACAAAGGGACGCGGATCACCTTTCTCGACACGCCGGGTCACGCGGCCTTCACCTCGATGCGCGCGCGCGGCGCGCATGTCACCGACATCGTCGTGCTCGTGGTCGCGGCCGATGACGGCCTAATGCCGCAAACGATCGAGGCGATCAATCACGCCAAAGCCGCGCCGCACGTCACGATCATGGTCGCGGCGAACAAGATGGATTTGCCGGGCGCGAATCTCGACCGGTTGAAACAGCAACTGCAGGAACGCGGCCTCACCCCGGAAGACTGGGGCGGCGACACGATCGTCGTGCCGGTCTCCGCAACGAAGGGCACGGGCATTCCCGAGCTCCTCGAAAACATGGTCGCGCAGGCGGAAATTATGGAGCTGAAAGCTTCGCCCACAGCCATCCCGCGCGGCACCGTGATCGAAGCACAGGTCGAAGCCGGCCGCGGCCCGACTGCGACGGTGATCGTGCAAATGGGCACGTTGAAAATCGGTGAGCCGTTCATCTGCGGCGATTATGGCGGCAAGGTGAAATCACTCGTCGACGATCGCGGCAAGCCGATCAAATCAGCCGGGCCCTCGACTCCAGTAAAGGTTCTAGGCTTCACCGGTTTGCCGAACGCCGGCGACGAATTTCTCGTTATGGAATCGGAGAAATCCGCCAAGACGCTGAGCGAAGAACGCCTCGCGCAAAAGCGGACCGAGAAGCTGAGCACGCCGCAGCGCGCCACGCTCGAAAGCCTGCTCGAAGCGGCCGACGGCAAGAAGGTTTTGCGCCTCGTCCTGAAGTGCGATGCGCAGGGTTCGCTCGAAGCGCTCGTCGCGTCGTTAGGCCAGATCGAGAGCAAGAAGATCGATCTCGAGATGATCCATTCCGGCGTCGGCCCGATTTCCGAGTCCGACATCCTGCTCGCGAGCGCGTCGAACGCCGTCGTCGTCGGGTTTAACATCAAGGTCGAGAGCAACGCCGTCGCCGCCGCGAAGCGCGAAGGTGTGCAGGTAAAACTTTACAGCATCATCTACGAACTCATCGATCAGATGAAGGATGCGATGGCCGAGATGCTCGACCCCGAGCATCGCGAGACCGTCATCGGCCACGCCGAAGTGAAGCAGGTCTTTCAGCTCAGCCGCGGCATCGTCGCCGGTTGTCTCGTGACCGACGGACGGATCAGCCGGACCGCGCGCGCCCGGGTTTTGCGCCGCCGCCAGCCGGTTTACGACGGCGGATTATCAACGCTTCGCCGTTTCCAGGACGACGTGAAAGAAGTCCGCGTCGGACTCGAGTGCGGCATCAAGCTGGGAGATTTCAGCGAATATCAGGTCGGCGACATCATCGAGTGCTACCAGCTCGAACAGGTCGCGCAGAAACTGTGAACCGTGAGTCGAGAATCGTGAACCGATTCACGATTTAGCGATTCTCTTGATTCACGCCGGACACCATGAAACATCGACTCCTGCGCGTTAACGAACTGCTCAAACGAGAGCTGAGCGTGCTCCTCGTCCGGGAAATGTCGTTCCCGAATCTGCTCGTGACCGTCAACCAAGTCGACGTCACGCCCGACCTGAAAAATGCGCATGTTTTCATCAGCGTCCTCGGCTCGAAAGGCCGCAAGGAAGTGCTCCCGAAGCTCGAGGCGAGCCGGAGCGCGCTCCAAGCCGATCTCTCGAAGCACGTCGTCCTGAAATACACGCCGCATTTAGTTTTCCACCTCGACGATTCCATCGCGCGCGGCGATCGCGTGCTCGAGATTATGCAGCAAATCCCGGATCCGGAACCTTCTCCCGCTACTGAGCCTAACGACGAATGAACGCCACCACCGTTGCAGAATCAAAGACCAGCCTAACGAACACAAGTTTCGCGGAAATCGCCGCCGCTTTGCGCGAGCACGAAACCTTCGTCGTCCTCAGCCATGTCCGGCCCGATGGCGACGCCCTCGGCAGCCAGATCGCGATGGGACTCGCGCTTCAGAAGCTCGGCAAAAAGGTCAAAGTCTGGAATGAAGAAGGTTTGCTCGAGAAGTTTTCCTTCCTTCCCGGTGGCGAACTCGTCAGCTTGCCGCCTAACGAGCCGGAAGATTTCGACGTCGTCCTCGCGCTCGATACCGCGACCCGGCAGCGCCTCGGCGACAACGTCCTCGCCGCCGTCGGCAACGCCAAGCTCTGGATCAACATCGATCACCACCCGAGCAACCCGCGCTACGGCGATCTCGTGCATATCGATCCGATCGCGCCGGCGACCGGCCAGATTTTGTTCGAGCTGCTCCAGAGCCAGGACCTGCCGCTCGACGAGCCGATCGCGGAAAATCTTTTCGCAGCCATCTCGACCGACACCGGCTCTTTCCAATATCCGAACACCACTGCGCGTACCTTCGAGATCGCGGCGGATGTTTTGCGTTGCGGGATCAAGGTCGGCGAACTCAGCCAGAAACTTTACGAGAGCTACCCGCGCCGCCGGATTGAGCTGCTCCGCGTCCTTCTCGATCGGATGCATTTCGACGGCGACGGGAAGATCGCATATTTCAGTCTTCCCCTCGCGACCGCGCACGAGATCGGCGTCATTCCCGAGGACAACGAAGGTCTGATCGATCACCTGCGCGCGATCCAAGGCGTGATCATCGCCGCGTTTTTCGAGGAACTGGAAGACGGCAAAGTGCGCGTGAGCATGCGCTCGAAAGACGATCGCGCGGATGTCTGTGAAATTTGCAAAACCTTCAAGGGCGGCGGGCACAAACTCGCCGCCGGCGCGCGGGTAGCCGGCCCCCTCGACGACGTTGCCGACCGAGTCGTGGCCGCTGCAGTCGCCGCCGTCGCGAAGATCAGCGCCTAGCCGTCCTCCGATGCGTGTCCCATATTTGTCATCCCGAGCAACGCGAGGGACCTCACAAGCGTTTCCACGCGCCGATTCCAGCCCTCGCCGAGCGCAGCTTGCGAGGTCCTTCGCTTCGCTCAGGATGACAATGTTTGAACACACTTCGTCAATTTTCGCTCGATTCTTGCCATGTCGCTGACCGCCACGCCCGACGGTGTTCTGCTCGTCGATAAAGCCGCCGGGATGACTTCGCATGACGTCGTCGCGCTCGTTAGGCGGCAGCTCCAGATCAAGAAGGTCGGCCATTGCGGCACGCTCGATCCGATCGCGACCGGGCTCCTGATCCTGACGCTGGGTCGCGGGACGAAAATCCAGGACCTGATCATGAGCGAGGACAAGGAATACGTCGGCACACTGTCGTTAGGCGCGACCACCGATACGCAGGATCGCGCCGGCCAGGTGATCGAAGAAAAGCCGGTCCCGGAGCTAACCGACGAAAAGGTGAACGCGGCCTTCGAGAAGTTTCGCGGCGATTTCTACCAGATGCCGCCAATGGTTTCGGCGATCAAGCAGGGCGGCGTGCCGCTCTACAAGCTGGCGCGCCAAGGCAAGACGGTGGAGCGCGAGCCGCGTCTCGTGCATGTCTATCGTTACCGGATCGACCGTGTCGCCTCGCCTGAGATCGATTTCACCGTCCTCTGCAGCAAAGGCTTTTACGTCCGCACTTACGCACACGACATCGGCGCCGAGCTCGGTTGCGGCGCGCACCTGAAAGAGCTGCGGCGGACGCGCTCGGGCCGGTTTGATCTCGCGCGTTCAGTCACGGTGGACGAAATCAAGAATTCGCCGCCGGTCGACATCCTGGAGAAAATCCTCACGCTCCCGGAAGTCTCCCGGATGCGCGGCGCCTAACGCACTGTGAATCGTTCAATCGAGAATCGCGACCTCGTTAACGCAGCCGATTCACGATTCACGATTTAACGCTTCACGACCATGCGCGTCCTGCGATCGATTCCGGAGCTGGCGCAAATTCCCGGGCCGGTTTTTCTCGCGATTGGCGTCTTTGACGGCGTCCATCTCGGCCATCAGGCCGTCATTTCGACGGCCGCGCGGCACGCCGCCGAGGCGGGCGGGACGGCGGTGGTCGTGACCTTCGATCCGCACCCGGCGAAAATCCTCCGGCCGAACGAGAGCAAACGCCTGCTGACCGCGACGCAGCACAAGATTGCGCTCATCCGCGAGCTCGGCGTTTCACATTTGCTGGTGCTGAAATTCGACCGCGATTTCGCGGCCACCCCGCCGGACGAATTCGTCAGGCAACTCGCCGCCGTCGCGAAACCGCTCCGGGAAATCTGTGTCGGCGAGGAATGGTCGTTCGGGAAAAACCGCGCCGGTAATCTTGCCCTTCTGAAAAAGCTCGGCGCGGAGCTCGACTTCCACGTCGTCGGCGTCGAGCCGGTTACCTTTGCGGGACGCGTGGTTAGCAGCACCGCGATTCGCCAGGCGGTTGAGACCGGCGACTTCCCGTTCGCCGCTCAGATGCTCGGCCGCGAGTACACTCTTCTCGGGACGGTCGAGAGCGGGAAACAGCTTGGCCGCAGCCTGGGTTTTCCGACTGCAAACCTGAGTGCGCACAGCGAGCAATTTCCGCCCAATGGCGTCTACGCGGCAGAGGCGCAGCTCGAGGGCAAAAAGCTTCGCGGCGTGATTAACCTCGGCGTGCGACCGACCGTCGAAGGCGGCGCGCCGACGCGCGTCCTCGAGTTGCATCTCTTCGATTTTGATCGCGACATTTACGGCCGCGACATTGAGGTGCGCTTCCTTCGTTACCTCCGGCCGGAGCAAAAATTCGAGAACCTGGCCGCGCTCCGCGAACAGATCGCGCGCGATGTACCTCGCGGCGCAGCGGGCTTTCGACTCCGCTGCCTAACGAGTCTCGCGTGTCTGCGCGATCGCCGCTCCGACCGCGACGAGCGTCGCGAGCGCCAGTCCACAAAAGACCACCACCCCGGTGATCCAGAACGGCAGCGCGATGAACAGCTTCGGAATCTCGGCGAGGTAATTAACCGCCGTCTCCACGAAACGCCCGCCGCCCGACACGAAGTAGGTGAGCGCCGAGGCCAGAAGGGTAAGACAGACAAGAATCATCCCGCGGAAGGAGAGCCGCGCCGCCCGCCGGGCCGGTAATTTCTGCACCACCTGCGCAGTAAAGCCGGCGTCGTCGATATAGGGCGCCTCCTCGCGGAAACGTGCCTCAAGCCAATCTTCCTGAAGTTGTTCGTCCATCGTTAGGCGGGTGCCCAGCCGGTTAGTAGTTTCTTCAATTTCTCCCGGCCGCGCAACACATTCGTTTTCACCGTGCCGAGCGGGATCTCGAGCACGCCGGCCGCTTCCTCGTGCGAGAGGCCATTCTGGCAGCAGAGCAGGATCGCGGAACGCTCGTGGAGCGGCAGTAGTTGGAGGGCTTGCATGAGATCGTGTTTCAAAGCGGGATCAGTGGTTTGGGGATCGGCCTGCGCCTCGAGGACTGTTTCATCGATGCCCACGAGCTCTTTCCGCTTCCGGGCGTCCTCGCGAAAGCAGTTGTAGGCGATCCGATACAGCCAGGTGGAAAATTTCGCTTCGCCACGAAAACTGCGGATGTGCTTGTAGGCGCGGAGAAAAGTCTCCTGCGCCAGGTCGTCGGCGAGCGCGAGATCGCTCCGGGTGAGCTGCCGGAGCAGACCACGGATCGCCGACTGGTGATTGCGCACCAGTTCGGCGAAAGCGTGGTGGTCGTCATCGACGAGGACGCGTGCGACGAGGTCTGCATCGGTCAGTGGCACGCACCCACCCTACACCGGAGGGGAAGGGGGCGGTTCCTGGCGGACGACCGGTTCCTGGCGAATCACCGGCTCCTGCCGGAGGTCGAGCTTCCAGAAGATCAGGTAACCGACCCCGATCATGAACGGAATGATGCCGAGGCTCCAGGAGCCGCCGTCCCAGTCGCTGCAGGCCCCGAAGAAGATCATCAGAGCGACGCCCCACACCATCCACTTAATGCTGCGGCGCAGGTCGGAGCGTTGTCTCAGGACGGGTGGCGGATTGAGCAGCGACTCAGGCACGGGCTGTCCCTTTTCCACCATCAGGCGGACGGTTTTGTGCATCGCGCGGTTCCTGGAGAAACTGAAGTAGAGGATCACGGCGACGATCAACACCGGCATCCCAAAAATCGCGAACATGGTGATGAAGACGATCGGGACCGCGATCCAGGCCATGTCGTCGTCATTGTTGCTGCTGGAATGATGGCGATCGCTCGAGAAGTCGAAGTGGCTGCGGATTTTCTTCTCGATCATGTCGTCGATCGCATCGTCGGCGCTCGGGGTGGCCGAAGTGGAAACGGTCAGGGTGAGGGAACTCCCGGGTGTCGCGGTCGGGGTCACGGTTGGAGTCGGTATCGGAGTCACGACCGGGGCGGTCGGTGCCACCGGAACTGTGGGCGTAACGACCGGCGCCGGAGTCGCCGCGAAGGGAGAAGCGGTCGCGCCGGGAATTGGAGTGGTGGCTGGTGTTTGCCCAGACGCGCTGAACGCGAGCAGGCAGGTGAGAAGACAGAGGAAGGTGGTTTTCATAATGATCCTTTGGTTATGAGATGCAGCCGGTGCGTTTTTGGATTCAACTTTCCTCGGGAAAACTGCGCGCTGCATTGCGCGCGAGCGACTTGAGGGCGCAAGCCATGAGACCGGGCGGTGTGCACTTGGCTTCAGCACCGCGCTCCAAGCGAAGGCTGGAGCGGGTGACGAGACTCGAACTCGCGACGTCCTCCTTGGCAAGGAGGTGCTCTACCACTGAGCTACACCCGCAGCCCGCCAGATTCGGCGGACAGCAATAATGTCCAGTGCCCCCGGGCGCGCAAGCGCCTTTTCTCCCCTCGGGCTCATGCTCGTAATCGGCCGCCGAACCAGTTTCGCCGCACGGGATGGGAACGATTACGAGCACGATTACGAGTATGAGCACCAGTGCGCGAAACAGATGACTCTTGACCAGCCATGCTAGAGTCCCCGCATGCCGACTCTGCACACACCCTTTGGCGCGATCCTTCTCCTCCAGCTCCTCATCTCCGCCTTCTTCGCGATCTGTTTTCTCCAGTCCGGCATCGATAAGATTCTCGATCGCCGCGGCAACCTCGATTTTCTCACCAGCCATTTTTCGAAAAGCCCGCTCGCCGGGTTCGTCCCGGTCCTTTTCGCGATCCTCACCGTGCTCGAGCTCTCCGCCGGGGCGCTTTCTGCCATCGGCTGCCTGACCCTGCTCGTGCGCCACACCACGGGAATCGCCTTTTACGGCCTGCTCCTCTCGGCGCTGGCGCTCCTCGCGCTCTTTTTCGGTCAACGAATAGCGAAGGAATATCCGGGCGCGGCGGCGCTCACGCCTTACTTCATCGTCGCGCTCGCCGGTCTCTATTTTCTAGCCTAACGAAAAGCTGGGCGGCGACCGCGCGTGCTTGCGCCGACCGCCGCGCGCGCTACGCTCCGCGCCATGAAAATCGTCCTGGCCTATTCCGGCGGGCTGGATACGTCCGTCATCCTGCGCTGGCTGCGGGAGAATTACGACGCCGAGATCGTCTGTTTCTGTGCCGACATCGGGCAGCGTGAAGAGCTCGACGGCCTCGAAGCGAAGGCGCTCGCGACCGGCGCGACGAAGTGCCTGATCGAAGATCTCCGCGAAGAATTCGCCCGCGATTTCATCTTCCCGATGCTCCAGGCCGGGGCGATTTACGAAGGGCAATACTTCCTTGGGACCAGCATCGCGCGTCCGCTGATCGCGAAGCGGATGGTCGAAATCGCGCGCGCCGAAGGCGCCGAGGCGATCGCGCATGGCGCGACCGGGAAGGGGAACGACCAGGTGCGTTTCGAACTCACCGCCGCCTCACTCGCGCCGGAATTGCAGGTCATCGCGCCGTGGCGGGAAGCGCGTTTTCGGGAGGAATTTCCCGGCCGCGCCGAGATGATCGCCTACGCCGCCGCGCACAAAATCCCCGTCGAAGCGAGCGCCGCGAAACCGTATTCCAGCGATCGCAATTTGCTCCACATCAGCTTCGAGAGCGGGATTCTGGAAGATCCGTGGTTCGATGCCAGCGGACCGGAAACGCGCGACATGTACAAATTGAGCGTCGCGCCCAAGGACGCGCCTGACGAATCCGAGTTCATCGAGCTGGAGTTCCGCGAGGGCAACTGTGTCGCGGTCGACGGCGAGCAGCTTTCGCCGTTAGGCGTGATGGAAACGCTCAACGAACGGGGCGGCCGGAACGGCATCGGCCGAGTCGACCTGGTTGAGAATCGTTTCGTCGGGATGAAAAGCCGTGGCGTTTACGAAACGCCGGGCGGCGCCCTTCTCCACTTCGCGCATCGCCAGATGGAAAGCCTGACCATGGACCGTGAAGTGATGCACCTGCGCGACAGCCTCATCCCGAAATACAGCACCCTGGTTTACAACGGCTTTTGGTTCGCCCCGGAGCGCGAGGCGTTGCAGGCGCTGGTCGGCAACACCCAGCAGAATGTCACCGGCGTCGTTAGGCTGAAACTTTACAAGGGGAACATCATCGTCGCCGGCCGGAAAAGTCCGCGCAGCCTTTACGATCCGCACATCGCGACGATGGAAGGTAGCGCGCTCAGCACTTACGACCAGACCGACGCGACCGGCTTCATCCGCCTCAACGCGCTTCGCCTGAAAGTGCGAGCGGCGCTCGCTAAAGATTTGTCATCCTGAGTCGGCGAAGCGCGGCGAAGGACCCCGCAATCGTCGCCCGACGCCGATTTCAGTTGCGCGCTCAGACGCTTGCGAGGTCCTTCGCCGTCTGCGCGGCTCAGGACGACAAGTGTTCTTCCCGCAGCTGTTCTCGCCAGCGTTTCAGTTCGGCGGCGACATTCTCCGCCGACGGCGCGCCCGGTGCCGTGCGCAGCGCGAGCGACTTTCGGACATCGAAAACATCCCCCACCTCCGCGTCGAAAACCGGCGACACGGCGCGCAGTTGTTCGAGCGAAAGCTTATTGAGCGGTCCGCTGGCCTCTTTTACCAGCCGCCCGACGACATCGTGCGCCTCGCGAAACGGCATCCCTTTGCGCACCAGATACTCCGCGAGATCGGTCGCAAGCAGCATCGGATCAGTCGCCGCCCGTTCCATTATTGTCTCGTGAATTCCGATTTCCCTGACGAGTCCGGCGAGCACCGCGAGCGCTCCCTTTACGGTATCGAGCGAATCGAAGAGCGGTTCTTTGTCCTCCTGCAAATCGCGTTGATACGAAGTCGGCAAACCCTTCAAGGTCGTGAGGAGCGCGACGAGGTTTCCCGTGAGTCGACCAGTCCGTCCGCGCGTCAGTTCGGCCATGTCGGGATTTTTTTTCTGCGGCATCAGGCTGCTCCCGGTGCTGTAGGCGTCGCTCAAGGTCGCGAAGCCAAATTCCGCCGTCGTCCAGAGAATGATGTCTTCGCTCAGTCGCGAGAGATGAACGCCGAGCAGCGCCAGCGCGAAGAGAAGCTCCGCAACGAAATCGCGATCGCCCACGGTATCGAGGCTGTTGCGGCTGAGAGCGGGAAAACCGAGCCGCTCCGCGATCAATTGTCGATCGAGCACAATCGTCGAGCCGGCCAGCGCACCCGCGCCTAACGGCAGCACGTTGATCCGGGCCAACCCGTCCTCCAGCCGCGCGTGATCGCGCTCCAGCGCTTCGAGATGCGCGAGCAGATGATGCGCGAAAAATATCGGCTGCGCCCGCTGGGTGTGGGTGTAGCCCGGCATGATCGCGTCGCGATGCGCCTCCGCGACTTCGAGGAGCGCGCGTTGCAGCTCCCGCAACGCGCTTTGCACGGTGCCGGTCTCGGCGCGCGCGAAGAGCCGCAGGTCGAGCGCGACCTGGTCATTTCGGCTCCGCGCGGTGTGCAGCTTAGCGCCGGCCGCGCCGATTCGAGTCGTTAGGGCCGACTCGATGTTCATGTGCAAGTCTTCCAGTTCGACCTTCCAGTCGAACTTGTCCGCGTCGATCTCTGCCTCGATTGCGCGCAGTCCTTCTTCGATTTCGCTGAGTTCGTTAGGCGAAATAATCCCCGCCGCCGCGAGCGCTGCGGCATGCGCGAGCGAGCCCGCGATGTCATAGCGATAAAGCCGCCAGTCGAACGAAACCGATTCGCTGTAGCGCAGCGCCGCGTCCGCCGTTTTCCCGCTAAATCTCCCGTGTCGCATTGCCGTTCGCCAGTTCGCAGAGGATCGCCTTCTGCACGTGCAGCCGGTTCTCCGATTGATCGAAAATGGTTTGCGCATGCGCTTCGAATACCTGCGCCTCGATTTCCTGCCCGCGATGCGCCGGGAGACAATGCATCACGAGTGCGTCCGGCTTCGCCTGCCTAACGAGGGCCTGATTGATCCAGAACGGCCCCAGCTCGGCCCCGCGGCGCGCCTCCTCGCCTTCCTGACCCATCGCTACCCAGATGTCGGTATAGAGCACATCGGCGTCGCGCGCCGCCGCCGACGGGTCGTCCGTACAGATCACGTTCTTTGATTCGTTAGGCTGATAGCGCGGCGGGGCCGCGATGCGCAAATTGAAGCCGAGCCGGTCGGCCGCCAGCGCCCAGGAACGCGCCGTGTTGGCCAGCCCGTCGCCGATGAAAGCCACGGTCTGGCCGGCAATCGGGCCGCGCTTTTCCTCAATCGTGAAAATGTCGCTCATGATCTGGCAGGGGTGCTCTTCGTCGGTCAGCGCGTTGATCGTCGGGATGCCGGAAAATTCCGCGAACTCCTCGATGTCCGCCTGAGCAAAAGTGCGGATAACCGCGCCGTGCACCATCCGGGCGAGCACGCGCGCGGTGTCCTTGATCAGCTCGCCGCGACCGAGCTGCGCGTCGGCGGCATTGAGGTAAATGGTCGCGCCGCCAAGCTCGCGAATGCCGACATCGAACGAGACGCGGGTGCGGGTGGAGGGCTTGGAGAAAATCATCGCCCAAGTCTGGCCGCCTAGCGGCTGCGGGTCGCCAGGAGCGTCGCGCGTCGCCTTCAGGGTCCGCGCGCGCTCGAAGATCCGGGCAATCTCGTTAGGCGAAAAATCGTTGAAGCTAAGAAAGTGTTTCATTGGGCGAAGGCGCGGACGAGTTCGGTGACGATTTGCAGCGCTTCGGTGGCTTCATCCTGCGTGAGATTGAGCGCAGGCAGAAGCCGAATCACCGCCGTCCCGGCCGGGACCACGAGAAGGCCATGCGCTTGCAGCCATTTCGTCGCCTGGAAGGAGGACGCTTGCTGGTCCCGGCGAAAACCGGGTGCGTCGGGCCGAAACTCGAGGCCAATCATCAGACCAAGACCGCGCACTTCCGCGATCACTTCGGGAAATTCCGCCTGCAGTGCACGCAGCTGACCGAGCAAAAAAGCGCCTCGCTCCCGGGCGATCGCCGCGAGTCCATCGCGCTCGATCACTTCGATGATTTTCAGGGCGACGGCGCAACCGAGGGGATTGCCGCCGAACGTCGAGCCATGGGTGCCCGCGGAAAAAATCTCCGCGAGGCTTTCCCGCACCCAGAACGCGCCGATCGGAAAACCGCCGCCTAACGATTTCGCCATCGAGACTGCGTCGGGCTGAAATCCCTCTGCGCCTTCCACGTTTTCGAGCAGGCACTGCCAGCTTTGAAAAGCGCCGGTGCGGAAATGCCCCGCCTGCACCTCGTCGAAGAGCAGAAGCAAATCGTGCTCATCACAGAGCCGGCGCAGACCGAGCAGATACTCCGGCGTCGCCAGCTTCACGCCGCTTTCACCCTGGATCGGCTCGATCAGGATCGCGGCCGTCTGCGGCGTGAGCGCGCCGCGCGCCGCCTCGAGATCGTTGAAGGGAACATGAACAAACCCAGGCACCGCCGGCGCAAAGCCTATCTTCACCTTCTCCTGACCGGTGGCGGCGATGCCGGCGAGCGAGCGGCCGTGAAAGGAGTTCAGCGTGGTAATGATCTCGAAGCGCTCGTTAGGCTCGCCGAATTTCCGCGCGAGTTTATAGAGCCCCTCGTTCGCTTCCGTCCCGCTGTTGCAAAAGAAACAGCGGCCCGACGCGATTCTCTGGACAAGCTGCTCCGCGAGTCGGCCCTGGAGTTCGGTGTAGTAAAGATTCGAGACGTGGAGCAGGCGGCGCGACTGCTCGGTCAGCGCCGCGGAAATCTCCGGATGCGCGTGGCCTAACGAGCAGACCGCGATGCCGGTGCCGAGGTCGAGATATCGTTTCCCGGCGACATCCCACAGTTCGCTCCCGCGTCCGTGATCGAGCACGAGATCGAAGCGCCCGTAGGACGGCGCGACGTAGTGCGCGAAGAGGGCTTTGACTTCTTCCCCGTTCACAGAACCACCTCCGTGCCGATGCCCGCGTCGGTAAAAATCTCGAGCAAAATCGAGTGCGGAATCCGGCCATCGACGAACTGCACTTTCTCGACTCCGCGCTGGAGGGCGTCGACTGCGCTGTCGACTTTCGGGATCATCCCGCGATCGACCACGCCGGCTTTTTTCAGCGCCGGCACTTCGTCGACCGCGAGGTGCGAAACGAGCGACGCAGTGTCGGCCGGATCGCGGAGCAAGCCCGCGACATCGCTCATGAAAACCAGCCGACGCGCGCTGAGCGCGATCGCCATCTGCGCGGCAGCGAGGTCGGCGTTGCAGTTGTAGAGCTGGCCCGCGGTGTCGCGCGCGGTGGGACTAACGACCGGTGTGATGCCGAGGCGGATGCATTCGCGGAGCGGCTCCGTCTTCACCGCCACGACCCGGCCGACGAAGCCGAGCGCGTCGTCCAGTTTTTCGCAGGTGAAAATATCCGACCCGGCAAACCCGCGCGCCTGGCCGCCGAGATTGCGAATCGCTCTAACGATCTCAGGATTGAGCTCGCGGGACAGAACCTGCTCGACTACTTCCACCGTCGCGGCATCGGTCACGCGCTGTCCGCCGACGAATTGCGCGGGCAGATTCTGCGCTTCGAGCGCGCGGGTAATCGCCTTGCCGCCGCCGTGGACCACGACCGGATTGATCCCGACCGCCTCGAGAAAAACGATGTCACCGGCGACGCCGTAGCGCGTCGTGAGATCGTCCGCATCCATGAAACTGCCGCCGTATTTCACGACGAAAGTCTGGTTCTCGAAACGCTGAATGTAGGGCAGCGCCTCGAGCAGGACGCCCGCCTTGGTGATGATCTCTTCCATCGCCGCCTAGCCGCCTAACGAGTCGGGATCGCTCACGTCGCCCTTGTTGAATTCGACGTAATCGGAAGTGAGATCGCTGGTCAGGAGCGCGGCGTCGTGGCGGCCAGCGTGGAGGAAAACGTGCAGCTCGAACTCCGGCGCGGCGACAATCCGAAGCAGACTCGCGAAGGAGGCGCTGGTTGGCTGGCCGCGGCGAAAGGCGTAACGCAACGGGCCGCGGCTCACCGTGCGATAGGCGACTTCGATTTTCTCGGCCGAGAGTTCCGCGGTGGAATAACCGGCCGCGCAGAGCACGCGACCCCAGTTCGGGTCGCCGCCGAACCAGCTCGTTTTCACGAGCGCGCTGTTGGCGATCGCGCGCGCGGCGGCGTCGGCCTGGGCCGCGCTTTTCGCGCCGTGGACGCGGAGGTGGACCAGTTTGGTGACGCCTTCGCCATCGAGAACGATCATCTTCGCCAGCTCGCGGGTGACGAAATTCAGCGCGTTCTGGAAGGACTCGTTAGGCTGAGTGAGCGTCTTATTTCCGACCGCACCGTTCGCGAGCAGGAGGACAGTGTCGTTGGTGCTCATGTCGCCGTCGATGGAAATGCCATTGAAGCTTTGCGCGACCGCGTGCTCGAGCATCCGCTGCAGCGGCGCCGGCGCGATCGCGGCGTCAGTGGTGAGAAAACAAAGCATCGTTGCGTGCAGCCCATCGCGAGTCATGCCGGGCTGAATCATGCCAGCGCCTTTGCAGACACCGCCGAGCCGCACTTCGAGCCCGCCGAGTTGCAGCGCGACCGCGATTTCCTTCGGGCGCGTGTCGCTCGTCATGATCGCCTCGGCGACTTCGCCCGGCCGATCCGCGCGCAGCCGGCTCGCGGCGCTTGCGATGCCAGCGGCAACATGTTTCATCGGCAAAAACAAACCGATCCGGCCGGTCGAGCAGACGAGGATTTGATCGTTAGGCAAACCGAGCGCGCGACTCGTCAGGCGCGCCATGGTCGCGGCGTCGCGCCGGCCTCGCGGTCCGGTGCAGGCATTGGCGTTGCCGGAATTCGCAACGATTGCCTGCGCGGTTCCGCGGTGCGTAACTTCGATGCACAAGTCGACCGGCGCGGCGCGCAGTCGGTTCGTCGTGAAAACGCCGGCTACGGTCGCTGGGTTTTCTGAAACGATCAGCGCGAGGTCGCGTTTGCGGCCCTTGTTCGAGCCTTTACCGGTGCCGAGCCGCTTGATTTCGCAATGCACTCCCGCTGCGGTGAAGCCCTGCGGCGCGGTCACCGAGCCGTCGATCGGGCGGAAGGAGGCAGGCGTTTTCATTCGTTAGGCTGAGTCAGATCAGACCGTCGGTCTCGGCTCCGCCGCGCATCAGGTTGAAGCACTGGATCGCCTGGCCGCTCGTGCCTTTGACCACGTTATCGATCGCGCTGAAGAGGATGACCCGGCCGGTCCGCGGATCGACCCGCCAGCCGAGATCGAGGAAATTGGAGCCGACGACATTTTTCGTGTCGGGCAGCGCGTCGCCCTCGGCCAGGCGGATAAATGGCTCGTCGCCGTAGTTCGCGGCGTAGAGCTCGGCGATTTTCTCCGTGGTGATCGGTTCGTTAGGCGTAAAATAAATTGTGCTCAACAGACCGCGACTTACCGGCACGAGATGAGGCGTGAATTGAATCGTAACCGGCGCCATCCGATCGCGGGAGAGTTCCTGCTCGATCTCGGAAAGATGGCGATGCCGCGGGACGCCGTAAGGCCGGAGGCTTTCGTTGCATTCCGCGAAGAGGTACGGAATCTCGGCTTTGCGCCCGGCGCCGGTGACGCCGCTCAGGCTGTCGGCGACGAGCGAATCCGGCCTAACGAGTCCGGCGCGGAGGAGCGGCAGGACCGGCAGGAGGATGCTCGTGGGATAGCAACCGGGGCAGGCGACGAGAGCCGCGCCGCGCAGCCGCTCGCGATAAATTTCCGGCAGACCATAAACCGCGCGCTCGAGCAGATCGGGCGCGGGATGTTCCGCGCCGTAGTACTCGCGGTAAACGGCGGGGTCGCGCAGCCGGAAATCCGCGCTCAGATCGATCACGCGCAATCCGCGATCGAGCAGCGGGCGAGCCAGTTCGGCGGCCGCGCCATGCGGGACGGCGAGAAAGGCCACTTCCGCGTCGCCCCGTTCCTCGGTGGCGTGAAAGTGCAGTTCGCGCGCCCGCGGGAGATGGGCGAAGCGCGGGAAAATTTCGCCTAACGATTTCCCGGCATGCTGCCGCGAGGTGACCTCGACCAGTTCGGCCTGCGGATGCTGCAGGAGCAGGCGCACGAGCTCTTCCCCCGCGTAGCCCGAGGCTCCGACGACAACCACTCTGGTGGTTTCATTTTTCAAGGGCGCAATGGATGTACTCCGTGGCGGTGATTGCAAATGGAGATTTTGCCGGCGCGAGGCGAGACTGGAGGCATGGTCAAAATCTCGATCGAATACACGGGCCAACTTCATTGTGACGCGGTGCATGGACCGTCGCAGGCAAAGATCGCGACCGACGCGCCGGCCGATAATCAAGGGAAAGGAGAGGCCTTCTCGCCGACCGATCTGGTCGCGTCCGCGCTTGGCACCTGCATCGCGACGACGATGGCGATCGTGGCGGAGCGCCAAGGCGTGGAGCTCAAGGGACTGACGGTGTCGGTGGGGAAAGAAATGGCGAGCGATCCCCGGCGGATTGGCCGCCTAACGACCGAGGTGCATGTCCCGTTGCCGGCGAATCATCCGCAGCGCGAGCTGCTGGAAAAAGCGGCGCTCGGGTGCCCGGTCCACCGGAGCCTCGCGGCCGAGATGGAGCGGCCGACGGAGTTTGTCTGGGAAGGGTAGACAAGCATAAATTTATCCTCCCGAACCGGCGAAGCGCGGAGAGGGATCTCCCAGTCGTTTGCCCGGCGTTGCTATCGGAAACGACGTCGCACGTTGCTTGTGAGGTCCCTCACCGCGCTAAGCCGGTTCGGGAGGACAAGCGTTTCGGCTCGACGCTCGTTCGCTACTGCCCGAGCACCCAGGCGAAGAGCAGGGGCGCGCAAATCGTGGCGTCGCTTTCGACCACAAATTTCGGCGTCGAGGCCGCGAGCTTGCCCCAGGTGATCTTCTCGTTAGGCACGGCGCCGGAGTAGCTGCCATAGCTCGTCGTCGAATCGCTGATCTGGCAAAAATAACCCCAGAGCGGCACGCCGGTTCGCTCCAGATCCTGGTGCAGCATTGGCACGACGCAGATCGGGAAATCTCCGGCAATGCCGCCGCCGATCTGGAAGAATCCGATTGAGCCTTCGCGGTTGCGCAGCTTCTTCGCGTGCTTCGTGTAGTGCTCCGCGAGCCAGGTCATGTATTCGATCCCGGTGCGCACGGTGTGCACGTCCTTCACGTCGCCGCGGATCACTGCCGCCGCATACATGTTACCGAGCGTCGCGTCTTCCCAGCCCGGCACGACGATCGGCAGATTTTTTTCGCAGGCCGCCACCATCCAGGAATTCTTCGGGTCGATCTGGTAACTCTTCTTCAGCTTCCCGCTGCGCAGAATTTTATACATGAACTCGTGCGGGAAATAATGTTCCCCGGCGCGGTCGGCCGCGATCCACTCTTCGAGGACAGCCTTCTCGATTCGCCGCATCGCTTCCATTTCTGGAATGCAGGTGTCGGTCACGCGATTCATGTGGCGGGAAAGAAGTTGCTGCTCGTCTTGCGGTGTCAGTTGCCGGTAATGCGGCACTCGCTCGTAGTGGTCGTGCGCGACCAGATTGAAAATGTCCTCCTCGAGGTTCGCACCGGTGCAGACGATCAGGTGCACCTTGTCGCGACGGATCATTTCGGCCAGCGAGATGCCGAGCTCGGCGGTCGACATCGCGCCAGCGAGCGTCACCAGCATTTTCCCGCCGGCGGCGAGGTGCGTCTCGTAGCCCTTGGCGGCGTCGAGTAAGGCGGCCGCATTAAAGTGGCGATAATTCCGCGCGATGAATTTCGAGATCGGGCCTTTTTTTTCGGCGAGCGCCGCATTGATCTCTTCCGGGCTTTTGGAGCGTCGTTTGGCTTTCATGACTTGGGCAACTTCGGTCAGACGGAATAAAGCCAGCGCATGTAATCGGCCACGCCCGCTTCGAGGGAAAATTGCGGCTCGTAGCCTAACGACTTCCGCACGTTGGTCAGATCCGCCTCGGTGTAGTTTTGGTAATGAGCGTGCGGGTTGTCGATATACTCCGGCTCGAATTTCGTGCTTAACGAGTCATTGAGGATTGCGATCAACTCGTTGAACGAGCGCGGCTGGCCGGAGCCGAGATTGTAGATGCCGCTCTCCTTCGCCGCGAGCGCCCGGAGCGTTCCCTGCACGATGTCCTGCACGTAAACGAAGTCGCGCTGTTGTTCGCCATGCTTGAAAATGCGCGGGCGTTTCCCCTCCCGCATCTGGCGCGAGAGATGGAGGATCATGCTCGCGGGCACGCCTTTGTGCGCTTCGCGCGGGCCGTAAACGTTGAAGTAGCGGAGCCCAACGATCTTCCAATCCGGCGCGTCGGCCGCAGCGCGGCGGGCGAGGTTATCCATGATCGCCTTCGAGAATGCGTAGACGTTGGCCGGCGCCGCTTCGTCGGCTTCGCGGCTCATCGCGCTGGCCGCGCCGTAGGTCGCGGCGGAGGACGCGTAGATGATCCGGGTGTCGTTCGGCCGGGCGAAATCGAGCAGGCGCCGGAAGCTTTCGACGTTGTCGTGCACCTGCTCGAACTGATCGTGATTCGTCGTGTCGGTGATCGAGGCGAGATGAAAAATCGCATCAAAAGATTCGGCGCCGAACTGCGCGCCCCAATCGAGGGTCGCGAGATTTTTCGCGACCAAGTCGCCGCGATAGGCGCGCAGATTTTTGAAATCGCCCGAGCGAAAATCGTCGATCACGGTCAGCCGCGCGGTGGGAAATTTCTCCTGCAGGGCGAGAACCAGGTTGGAGCCGATAAAGCCGGCGCCGCCGGTGACGAGGAAGTTTTGATCAATCGAGCTCACAACGAAACAAGAGGTGGAGGAGAGCCATAAATAGTTGTTGGGTCGGCAAGCGCAAGCGGCTAGTTCGGCGGCGGTTTCTGGCGCGTTTACGCAGTGGAACGGCGCGAGAAATCCGGTTGGAAATCGAGAGTGGTTACGTGGCTGAAACGGGATACGGCTTCCCAGGCGACATTGGGCCGCCGCACGACGTGCGGCGGCTTGCGCGTGGGCTGGTCACTCATCGCGCGATTTGCTAGATTGCGGCCACGCATGATTTCGACCGTTCCCTTCGCCGTAAATACGATTCTGATTTCTCTCGGCGGCGTCGTGGCGGCGGGGTTCGTCTTCTTCCTCGGCTGGTGGCTCTCGAGCCTGCTCACCCGCCAGAAACACCAACTCGCCCTTGCGGCCTGTGAAAACGCGAAGGACGCGCAGATTCTGGAGCTGTCGCATTTGCTCGCGACCTCGCAGGAGAAAAATCAGCGCATCCCGGAGCTGGAAGAAAAAATCGTCGCCGGCGGAAAGCAGGTCGATGAATATCGCGAACATCACGCGCAGGCCGCGCGGCGCGTCGCAACGCTGGAGACCCAACTCCAGGAGGAGCGCAAGGCGACCGCGGAAAAGCTCGCCGTCCTCGACCAGGCGCAGGCGCGTTTTTCCGACGTCTTCAAGGCGCTCTCGGCCGATGCCCTGCGGCACAACAACGCCTCGTTCCTCGAACTGGCGCGCGCGACCCTCGAGAAAACCCAGGCCGGCGCGCAGGGCGACCTCGATAAACGCCAGCAGGCGATCGATGCCCTCGTTAGGCCAATGCGCGAGTCGCTCGAGAAGGTCGACGAGAAAATCCACGATCTCGAGAAAGTCCGCGCCGGTGCCTACGAATCCCTGACGACGCAGGTCCGCCAGCTCGGCGAGACGCAAAATTACCTCCGCTCGGAGACGAGCAACCTGGTCCGCGCGCTCCGTTCCCCGATTGTCCGGGGGCGCTGGGGAGAAATCCAATTGCGCCGCGTCGTCGAGCTCGCCGGCATGGTCGAGCATTGCGATTTTCTCGAGCAAACCAGCGTGCAGACCGAGGAGGGAAGGCTGCGTCCCGACATGATTGTGCGCCTGCCCGCGGGCAAGACCGTGGTGGTCGATGCGAAGGCTTCGCTCAATGCTTATCTCGAAGCGCTCGAGGCGCCCGATGACGTCGCGCGGGTCAACCGACTTGAGCGACATGCGGCGCAGGTGCGGACGCACATCGAGCAGCTTTCGCGCAAGGCCTACTGGGAACAATTCGAAAGCGCGCCCGATTTCGTCATCCTCTTTCTCCCCGGCGAAATGTTTTTCAGCGCCGCCCTCGAGCGCGACCCGATGCTGATCGAATTCGGCGCCGACAAGAAAATTATCCTCGCCACGCCGACGACGCTGATCGCGTTGCTGCGCGCCGTCTGCTACGGCTGGCGCCAGGAAAAACTGGCGCAGAACGCGCGCGAAATCAGTCAGCTCGGGAGCGAGCTCTACAAACGTTTCGCGGATCTCTCGGCGCACTTCGGCCGGCTCGGGAAAAGCCTGAACAGCTCGGTGGAAGCGTTCAACAAGGTGGCCGGCAATATCGAAAGCCGGGTCTTGGTGAGCGCGCGCAAATTCCGCGATCTGGGTGCGGCACCGCTCGGGATGGAGATCGACGCGCTGGGACCGGTGGAACAAATCGCGCGGGAGCTGCAGGCGCCCGAGCTCCTTGCCGCCCCCGAGCCGTCGAACGGCGACTATCCCGCCTAACGAATCGCCCGCGCCGGGCGAATCCGGGTTGACCGCTTGACCCGGTTCGTTAAACTGTAATTGTGTTAATTACAGAAAGAGAAAGCACCAATCATGAGCAGCAAAAAAATCGCATTAATCACCGGCGCGAACAAAGGCATCGGACTCGAAACCGCCCGCCAGCTCGCGCAGAAAGGCATGACTGTCCTGATCGGCGCGCGTGATCGCCGCAAGGGAGAAGAAGCCGTCGCCGAACTGCGCAGGGACAACCTCGAAGCACAGGTCCTCGAAATCGACGTGAGCAAATCGGCCAGCATCCAACAGGCCGCCGCGCAGGTGGAAAAGGAGTTTGGACACCTCGATGTGTTGATCAACAACGCCGGCGTCATGCTCGACGACCAGAAGAAAAAAGTCAGCGAGCAGACGATGGAAGACTGGCGCGGCACCTTCGAGACGAACTTCTTCGGCCTGATCGAAACGACCAAGGCCTTCCTGCCGCTGCTCCGCAAAAGCGACGCCGGCCGGATCGTGAATCTCTCCAGCATTCTCGGCTCGATCACGTATCACGCGACGCCCGGTTCGCCGGTCTACGACAACAAAGTCGCGGCTTACAACGTTTCCAAATCTGCGGTCAACGCCTTCACCGTGCAGCTCGCCTACGAGTTGAAAGACACCAAGGTGAAAGTGAACGCGGCGCATCCCGGCTGGGTGAAAACCGACATGGGTGGCGACGGCGCGCAGATGGAAATTCCCGATGGAGCGAAAACAAGCGTGCAGCTCGCGACGATCGGCGCCGATGGACCGAACGGGACCTTCGTGCACGATGGCGAGCCCTTGCCCTGGTAACCTGAAGATGCGCCAAATCATTCCATTTCCCATCTCGTTAGGCGAGAGCGGCGTTCCTGCGCCGGAGCCGCGGCCCGAGCCGGCTGACGACGGGCTGCTGCTCGACAGCTATTCGAAAACCGTCGCCGCGGTGGTCAACCGCGTCGCGCCGAGCGTGGTCAACATTCGCGTGCGCAGCGCGGAGCGCGGTCCGGGCGGCGGCTCCGGTTTCATCATCGCGCGGGACGGATTCATTTTAACGAATAGCCACGTCGTCCATGGCGCGCAGGAGCTCGAAGTCACCCTGCACGATGGGCGCGTTTATCCCGCGGATTTGATCGGGACCGATCCCGAGACCGATCTCGGCGTGGTGCGGATCGACGCGCCGGATATCCAGCACGCGCGGCTCGCGGATTCGTCGGCGATCCGCGTCGGCCAGATCGCGATCGCGGTCGGCTCGCCCTATGGATTTCAACAGACGGTGACCGCGGGAATCGTCAGCGCGCTCGGACGTTCCATGCGTTCCGAGTCGGGCCGTTTGATGGATGAAATCATCCAGACCGACGCCGCGCTCAATCCCGGCAACTCCGGCGGTCCGCTCCTGAACAGCGCCGGCGAAGTCATCGGCGTGAACACCGCGGTCATTCTGCCGGCGCAGGGCATTTGCTTTGCGATCGGCAGCAACACCGCGCATTTCGTGGCCGGCTGGCTGATCAAGGAAGGTCGCATCCGTCGCAGCTCGATCGGCATCGCCGGCCAAAACGTGCCGCTGCATCCGCGCGTCGTGCGCTTTCACAAACTCGAAGCCGATCGCGGCGTGCTCGTGATGGAAGTGGAACCAAGCAGCCCGGCCGGACTGGCCGGCGTCCACGTCGGCGACACGGTGGTCGGCTTTAAGGGGCACTCGATCGCGACGATCGACGACCTGCAAAAACACCTTTCCGCCGAAGAGATCGGCGTGCCGTCGCCGATCATGTTCCTTCGGGGAACGGAGAAGCGCTTCGCGATGGTCGTGCCACGCGAATTGCCGCCGCTTCATTTACGCAAAAGCAACAGCCTAACGAATAAAAGACAATGAACGAACCAATCAACATTAATGAAGCCAGTTTCGAGAAGGCCGTCCTCCAGGCGCCGCTGCCGGTGGTGGTGGATTTCTGGGCCGCCTGGTGCGGTCCGTGCAAAATGATCGCTCCGGTGCTGGATGAAATTGCGAAGGAAAATGCCGACCGCTTTCGGGTGGCGAAGGTCAACATCGACGACGATCCGGCGCTGATGCAGCGTTACAACATTCGCGGCGTGCCGGCCCTGCTCTTTTTCCAGGGCGGCGAGCTGCGCGACCAAATCGTCGGAGTCGCCCCGAAGAAAGCGATCGTCGACAAGCTGGAATCCCTTGGAAGCAAAATCGCCGCTGCCTAACAAACAAAAGACTTATGGATAACAAGAACCTCTCTGCTCCTGATTTGACCCAGCGGCCGCCGCGGAGCTCACGCTGTCGGCTCGGTGGTTATGCCCTGCTTCCGCGCATGCTCGATAAAGGTCGCGCTGAGATCGCGGGTAAGAACGGTGAGTTTAACTATAACTGCCCGCTCGATCAGCATCTCGTGAACTTCCTCGGCTTCGACGCGGCAGCCCTGCGCGACGAACTGGCCAAGGGTAGCGGCGACGGAGAGATCCTCGAGTGGCTGAAGACGAATGCGAAGCATCAGCACACTCCCTGGGAGATCGAGCAATGGAGCGATTACATGCTGCGCCGCGGACCGGACAGCGACGCGGAGACGCTGCGCTACTTTTCGGTCGCGGTGGGGAAATTCACGAAGACTCGGGAAGACATTAAAGGCTGGTCGGACCTGCTCGACCTCGATGACTTTGTGACCTTTGGCGGGAAGGCCTGAGTTACGGCTGGCTAGAGCACCGCGTCCCACTGCTTGGGATCCTTGAGCAGGATCTCACGCAGGAGGCGAATTGGCGGCATGCCGTGATCCAGCACTTCGTCGTGGAATTTCTCGAGCGAAAAGGCGGCGCCCTCCTGCGTCTTATAATCAGCCCGCAGTTTTAGAATTTCGAGCTTACCTAACGAGTAGTTCATATAGCCGGGATCGAACGTCCCGCGCATCGCTTCGGCCATGGCCGGCTTGGGCTCGTAATAGCAGTTCTCATGGAAGAACTTCGCGCCATCCTCCACCGACATTCCCAGGGTGTGCATCTTGATTGAGACGCAGAGCCGGCAAAGTCGGAGGAGGGCCTCGTCGGCCTGGGCCATGCGCAATTTGGCCGCGCGTATTTTTTGTTCGGGCGTTGGGTTCGGGACGCTGCCGTAGCCTTCGTCGAGCATCATCTGCTCAGCGTAATGCGCCCAGCCTTCGACATAGGCATAACTATCGAAGACCTTCTCGATCTTACTCGCGGAAGAGGCGTTAAGATGCAGGAACTGCACATAGTGACCCGGATAAGCCTCGTGAATCGAGACCACGTCGGCGGCGTAGTAGTTAAGCGCGGTCAGCCATTCGTTCTTTTGCTGCTCGGTCCAGTTATCGTCGACCGGAGTAACGTAGTAATAGGCTTGGGTCGCCTTCTTCTCGAAAGGTCCAGGCGTGTCCATCGAGGCAAAGGTCGTGGCGCGATCGAACGACGGCGTCTCAGTCACCTGCGCGCGGACGTCTGACGGGATCGTGACGAGGTGATGATCGAGGACGTATTGGCGAATCTGCTCGAGGTCTTTCGCGACCTCGGGAATCAGGTCACCGGCTTTCGGGTGATCCTTTTGCACGTCAGCCCAGACCTGAATCGGCGGCTTCTTCGGATCGATGATGTTCGCCGCAGCCGCGAAGGCTAACTGTTCCTCCTGCAAACGCTGCATCCCGAACTCGAGGATTTTCGTTGGAGGCAGGTCGACCAGTTCCGTGCTGGCGAGGATGCGCTGGAACTTATCCGCGCCGAGGGCGAAATCCGCCGTCGCCTTGGGCAGCTTTTCCTTGGTGAGCCACTTGGCGTAGTCGCGCATGGTCACAACTGCTTTTTTATTCGCGTCAGCAAACGCCGCGTTGAGCGACTCATCGCTCAGGCCCTTCACTGCCGTCGTGAGATCCTTCTCGAGAAAATCCGCCGAGCCGTTGGCGATTTGGATGGCCAGTTGCACGAACGGTTTTGGCAGGATCGGCGCGAGATTTGTCTTCGCCGCGGTCATCACATTCCCGGCCTGATCCTCGATGTTCACGATGTCGCGGACGCGTTCGTCGAGCGGTTTGAAGTCGCGCTTGATGTAGATGTTCACGTCGAGCGCGCGGGCGTAGACCATCGGATTTTTCTCGAACACGTTCATCTCCACGTATTGCGCGAGCTCGCCGGCGATCGAGGCAAGGAGGAGGCGGCGATCGAGGTCGGCGCGCTTGCCCAACTTGGTCGCATCGATCTTTTCGAAGTAAGTCTGAAAACGCTTCAACCGTTCGATTTCGGCATCGAGCGCGAGCCGGCTGAAGTCGCCGATTTTGCCGTCATATTGATGCAGCCCGAGGGCGACGCCGGTGAGCGGCCGCGCGTTGAGATAGCCGGAGATGTAATCGAGCGCCGCGAGGTCGAACTCCGCGTCCGGGTCGGCGGGGGTCGCGGGCGTGGCGCTCTGAGCCGGAGAGACGCTTGGCGATGGCGTCGGGCTTTTTGTGGACTTATGCGCCGGCTTACCCACTGCGAGGGCGCAGCCTAACGAAAAGAGGACAAGAAAAAGCCTGACCCCGTTCGGTTTCACAAGGCGCAGCTTAGAAGCGCTCCCCGGCGTTGTCACCCGGGACGGTTGGCAAGCGCGGGAGAATGAACGACAATCGCCTCGTTCGCGTCCAAGCACCATGTTTATGAAGCGTCCTTCGCTCTTCCGCACGTTGATTTGCTCCGCCACGGCGGCATTTCTCCTCGGCCCGGCGCACCTCGCCCTCGCGGCCGATCCGCCTCCCGCTCAGAGCACGGATGACAGCGGCTACAGCGAGATCGCGACCTTTGCGAAGGCGATCGAATTGATCCGCCAGGATTACGTGGATGGGGAAAAGGTCAGCTATCACGACCTCATCTATGCGGCCATGAAAGGCATGC
This sequence comes from uncultured Verrucomicrobiae bacterium, assembly GCA_963831805.1. GTDB lineage: Bacteria > Verrucomicrobiota > Verrucomicrobiia > Chthoniobacterales > UBA10450 > Palsa-1392. The sequence goes on from CAWHRN010000009.1 coordinate 122,796, forward strand.
TCTCTTCGCTCGACCCGCACAGTCAGTTCATGGATCCGGGCGACTTCAAGGATATGCAGGATGACACCCGGAGCCGGTTCAACGGCCTCGGGGTCGAGGTCGCGTTGAAGGATGGCATCCTCACGGTGGTCACGCCGATGGAAGGCACACCGGCGGCGAAGGCCGGCATCCTCGCCGGTGACGAGATTTTGAAAATCAACGGCACCTCGACGGAAAAGCTCAGCCTGCAGGACGCGGTCGACGTGCTCCGCGGCGAGCCCGGGCAGAAAATCACGCTCACGATTCTGCGCCCGGCAAACCGGGAGATCAAAGACTTCGCGCTCGAGCGGCAGGAGATCAAAGTTCAAAGCGTGAAGGGCGCGCGGCTGCTTTCGCCGGAGCTGACCGGTCCCTACAAAGTTGGCTACGTGCGGCTCGTGCAATTCAACGAGCCGACCGCGGAAGAATTCGGCAAGGCGCTCGATGACCTGCAGAAACAAGGCATGCAGGCGCTCGTGCTCGACCTGCGCAACAATCCCGGTGGCCTGCTGAACAGCGCCGTCGACGTGCTCGCCCAATTTCTTCCGGCGAATACCAAAGTCGTCTCCACCCAGGGCCGCGCCGCCTCGCAGGAGCATGAATATTCCACGCCCGCCGGGGTGAAGGAGCGGCCGCATTTCCCGGTCGTCGTCCTGGTGAACGAAGGAAGCGCGAGCGGTTCGGAGATCGTCGCCGGCGCGCTCAAGGATTTGCACCGCGCGATCGTGGTCGGCGAGACGACCTTCGGCAAAGGCTCGGTCCAAAACGTGATGCAGTTGCCGGATGGCTCGGCGCTACGCTTCACCACCGCGAAATATTTCACTCCGAGCAAGCAGGTGATCCAAGGTAACGGCGTCGTGCCAAACATCCGGGTGCCGCTCACGCCCGAGCAAGAGCGAGCCGTTGCCGCTTTGCGCAACGACGACAAAATCCAGCCGGCCGACGCGACCGCGGTGATTAAGGCGAAAGACCTGCAAATGATGCGCGCGATCGACGCGCTCAAGGGCGTGATGATTTACGCAGAGCAGACCGCGCCGAAAGTGGACTCGGTGAAGAAGTAAGGCGTCGCCTTCCTAATTCTGCGCTTGCTCCTAATCTTTTGCTCTTTCGAAGCCGAAGCGGGGAAGATTAGGAGCACGAAGGGGAGAAGATGACCATTCTCGCGATCGAAACTTCCTGCGATGAAACCGCGATCGCGGTCTTGCGAAGAAACGAGCTGCTCACCAGCCAGGTCGCGTCGCAGGTCGCCGAGCACCAGCAATACGGCGGCGTCGTGCCGGAAGTGGCTTCGCGAAATCATCTCCTGCACGCGCCGCGCCTGCTTGAGCGCGCGCTTAGTGACTCGGGGATTTCGTTAGGCGAAGTCGACGCGTTCGCGGCCACGAGCGGACCAGGCCTGGCCAGTTCGCTCATGATCGGCGCCTCGCTCGCGAAGGGACTCGCGCTTGGTTTCGAAAAACCATACCTCGCGGTCAACCACCTCGAAGGTCACCTGCTCTCACCCTTTTTCGATCGCGCCGAAGGGGTGCTGCCTAACGTTTCCCTGATCGTGAGCGGCGGCCACACTCTCCTTGTCGAAGTGAGCGGAGTCGGCGCCTACCGAATCCTCGGCCGCACGGTCGACGACGCGGCCGGCGAAGCGTTCGACAAAGTCGCGAAGATGCTCGGGCTCAATTATCCGGGCGGCCCGGAGATCGAGCGTTGCGCGCGCGACGGCGATCCGGCGCGGTTCGATTTGCCGCGGAGCATGATCGGATCGGGCGACGCCAACTTCAGTTTTAGCGGGCTCAAGACGGCGATTCGCTATTTATTGCCGAAGGTTAAAGGCGAAGCGCTCGCGGATCTTTGTGCATCCTTTCAGCGCGCGGTTGTCGACGTGCTGGTCGCGAAAACCGTCGCCGCCGCGCGCGGTGCGGGACAATCGCTCGTCACTGTCAGTGGCGGCGTGAGCTGCAACCAGGAGTTGCGCCAGCGGATGTCGTTAGGCTGCGAAGTCGCCGGACTCGAATTGCGTTTCGCTACGCCGCGGCTCTGCACCGATAACGCGGCGATGATCGCCTTCGCCGCGAGGCAGCGGCTGGAGCGAGGAGCGACGACTCCCCTAACGACGGAGATCGATCCGAATCTCGCGCTGGCGTGATTCTTTTCCGTTTTCCGGGGAGCACAGGCGGCTCGCCTTCAACCCGACCGCGGAGCGAGTCGAAATACGTTTTTGAGGTCGGTCGTACGAGTAGCGTGCACTCAGTAAAACGCGCCGTGTCTGCGCCGGGATGCCGGCGAGCCGCCCGTGCTCCCCGGAGTCATGCGACCGCAGTTTAATATTCCCGCGCCAAGAGATGATTCGCGAGAGCGTGCAGCGTCTCGGCTTTTTCTTTGCCTAACGGTTTCAGCGCGTCGTGCGCCAGTTTCGTTAGGCGGCCGGCTTCGACCCGCGATTTCTCCAGGCCGATCACGGCCGGATACGTCGCCTTCTGCGCGGCGGCGTCCTTACCGGCGCTCTTGCCGAGTTTCTCGCTCGTCTGAGTTACGTCGAGAATGTCGTCGATCACTTGGAAAGCCAGCCCAAGTGCGCGCCCAAAATCGCTGATCGCAGTGAGCTGCGTCGGCGTCGCGTTGGCGCTCATCGCCCCGAGCCGGACGGAGGTCGTGAGCAGCGCGGCGGTTTTGTTTTCGTGAATGTAACGCAGCTGCGCGCGGCTGTGCGGTTTCCCTTCGCCTTCGAGGTCGGCCACCTGGCCGGCGATAAGCTTGCGACTGCCGGCGGCGACGGAAATCTCTTGAACGATCGCGCGCATGTCGTAGCGCGGCCAGCATTCGGCTTGCGCCGCGATTTCGAATGCGATCGTGAGCAGCGCGTCGCCCGCGAGGACCGCGATGCCGTCACCGAAGACCTTGTGACAGGTGGCGCGGCCGCGGCGGAAATCGTCGTTGTCCATACTCGGGAGGTCGTCGTGGATCAGCGAGTAGGTGTGAATGCACTCCATCGCGCAGGCGAGCGGGAGCGCGCTCTTGGTTTCTCCGCCGCAAGCTTCCCCGGCGGCGAGACACAGGATCGGTCTCAGCCGTTTCCCGCCCGCGAAAAGCGAGTAGCGCATCGCCTTGTGGATCGTCGCGGGCTTGCTCGAGGCCTTCGGCAGAAAACGATCGAGCGCGCGATCGACCGCCTGCTGGCGCGCGCGGAGATAGCTCGGCAAATCCACAGTCCGCGAATCTGGGAAGCCGGGAAGGCGACGCAACTGGAAAGTCTACCGGGCCGGACGGCTCCGCGGGATTTCCCGCACCTGCATCTCAGATCGAGACGGAGGCGTATCAAGGGAGTCACGCATCCTGCGTGTCGCTCAATCCAACTCCACCAACTAAAGGAACACCATATGAAACTAGATCGGATCTCGGAAGCGTTCGCGGCTCATGGCACCACCCGCCGCGCCGCCTTGAAAAGTCTCGGCGCCGGCGCGGTCGGCCTCGCCGGTTTGCGTCTTTTAACCGGCTCGGCCCGCGGTGCCGTGCGAACCAGCTCGCCTAACGACATAAACACCGACGTTCTCCAGTTCGCGTTGAACCTCGAATATCTCGAGGCGGAGTTTTACCTCTACGCCACGACTGGCCGCGGTCTTCCTGCTGGCGACATCGAAGGCAGCGGCACGCTCGGCAACACGATCATCAAGGCCAATCCCAAGGTGCCGTTCCAGACCCAAATCTTCGACGACTACGCGAACGAGATCGCTTCGGACGAGAAAAATCATGTGGAATACCTGCGCGCGACTCTGACCTCGCTCGGCGTCACCCCGGTCGCACGGCCCGCGCTCGACTTGCTCAACAGCTTCAACACGCTCGCACAGGCGGCCGGGATTGGGAGTTCGTTCGACCCGTTTGAGAACGAAGTGAATTTTCTTCTCGGCTCCTTCATTTTCGAAGACGTCGGCGTGACCGCTTATCGGGGCGGCGCGGGTTTACTGACCGATCCGGCTGTCGTCTCCGCCGCGGCCGGCATCCTGGGCGTCGAGGCGTATCATGCCGCCACCGTGCGGACGAGTCTGCTCTCGCTCGCAAATCCCGTGGTCGCCCGGACCGCGCGGGCGATCTCCGATCTGCGCGATGCTCTCGACGGCGCCGGCGACGACGATCAGGGGATCACGATGGGCCGGCGCGCCAACATTGTGCCGACCGACGAGAACTCGCTCGTTTACGCGCGTACCACCGACCAGGTGCTGGCAATTGTCTACGGAGCGCCCGGTGCCCACAGTGGCCTGTTCTTCCCGAACGGTTTGAACGGCGCAATTTCGTAGCGGGCTGGTTTTAAAGCCAGGATGCCCAGCCGGGGCCGGTCATGCTTTTCCGCGAGTCTCATGCTCGCGGGAAAGGTGGCCGGTCTTCTCTTTCGCGGTCCGAGATCAGGCTTCGCGCGGCCGGCGCGGATTTTCAATAAACCACGTCCAGAAGGGAGTCGGGAGCGGTGGCGCTTCGTTGCGGGTAACCAATCGAATGACCCGAGGGGCGGAGCTTTTCCAGCGCTCGACAATGACTTTCTCGTTAGGCGGCGAATTTCTCACCACAGTCGCGTTCATGCGCAAAAGTGATCTCGAAACCGGTCGCGCGGATAATTAAAATATGGCCGCGCGACGCTAAAAGTTCGTTAACGCGCGCTGCGTTCTCGCGGGCGGCTCACGGCTTCTCGGCAGCGAGCCGGTAACCAATCCCGACTTCGGTCTTGATCAGGCTCGGCGCGGCGGTGTCAGTTTCGAGTTTCTTGCGCAGATGGGTGACGTAAACCCGGAGGTATTGCGCCTGGCTTTCGGCTTTCTCGCCCCAGACGGTGCGGAGGAGCTGGCGATGGGTGACGACCTTGCCCGCGTTCTGCACGAGCACGCGGAGGAGTGAATATTCGGTCGGGGTGAGCTTGATCTCGATGCCGTTGAGCTTCACCTGGCGCGCGGAGAAATCGACACAGAGCGCGCCGGATTTAAAAACCGGATCGCCGGTCTCGGTCAGCGAGCGGCGCTGAGTCGCGCGGATGCGCGCGAGCAGCTCGGCGGTGTCGAACGGTTTCGTGACGTAATCATCGGCGCCGGCATCGAGCGCTTCGACCTTTTCTTCGGCGTCGTCGCGCACGGAGAGGATCAGGACCGGCACGTCGGACCATTCGCGCAGACGACGGAGAACTTTGACACCGTCCATGTCGGGCAGGCCGAGATCGAGCAGGACGATGTCAGGCTTGCGATAGACAATTTCGTCGAGGCCGGCCTGGCCGGTTTCGGCTTCGAAAACCTGGTAGTCGGCGCGTTCGAGCGCGAGCCGGAGAAGACGGCGAATCTGTTTTTCGTCGTCGATGATGAGCGCGACGCGGGCGGGTTTCATGAGTTGGCTTCCAGAGTTTGGCTGTCGGTGGCGCGGACGGGCAGGGTGAGGATGAAACGGGCACCGCCGCCGTCGCGATTTTCGGCGGTTAATTTTCCGCCGTGCGCTTCGGCGAAGCCGCGGGCGATGGAAAGCCCGAGCCCGAGTCCGCCGGCTTTGCGATCATCGCCGCGGTAGAATTTTTCAAAGACGCGCTCGATCACGGCCTCGGGCAGGCCCGGGCCGCGGTCGCTCACGGAGATGATCAACTGGCCGTTCCGGTATTCCGCGTTGAGCTCGATCGGGAGACGCGACGGCGCGTGGCTGGCGGCGTTGGCGAGCAGTTTGGCGACGGCCTGTTCGATCAAAGTGTAATCGACCAGGACGAGCGGCAGATCGTCGGGCAGGTCGAGGTGCAGCTCGCGGTCGTTGAGCGATTCGCGCTCGGTCTCGATCGCGGACTGGAGGAGCTCGCGGACGTCGCACCATTCCTGTTTTGGCCTAACGACGCCGCTCTCGAGGCGATTCATATCGAGGAGATTGTTGACCACGCGGTGAAGGCGTCGGGAGCCGTGGTGAATCTCGCCGGCGAGCTGTTGCAGGTCAGCGCCGCGCGCGGCTGGCAGGTGCGGCGCGGCGCGGACCAATTCCTGGCTGGCGGCGCCGATCGCGGCGAGGGGCGTTTTTAATTCATGGGAAACACAATCGAGCAGCGTCTTGCGCAGCCGCTCGGATTCGTGCGCGAGCTGCACTTGGGCGGCGAGATGTTCGCGGGCCTTGAGCTGCGCGGTCAGGCTGCCGACCGTGATCGCGACGATGAAGTAGGTCGCGAAAGTAAGCGCGTCCTCGAACTTCGCGATGTGGAGAGTGAAGAGCGGCGGGATGAAAAGGAAGTTCCAGGAGAGCGCGCTGAGCGCCGCGACGAGCAATACAGGGCCGCGATCGAGCACCATCCCGGCGAGCAGAACGCCGAGGAGAAAGATGAGCGAAATGGCGCCGTAACCGGTGAGCGAAGTGAGGAGCCAGCAGGCGACCGTGAGCGCCGCCACGCCGATGATCGCGATGAGATATTCGCGGAGCGGAGTGAACGAGGAAGGCGCCGCGATCGGTTCGCCGGAACCGCCGCCGCTGGAGATTTCCTTCATCGCGCTAGTGTAGCCTTCGTTGAATCTTGGGGTATGCCTGCGAGCCACTTTTAGTACCGTTTTAACTATTCCGGGTCGATGCTCAGTTTAAGTTTTGAAAACGGTGAGGTCTTGTTCCGCAACTTTAATTCCGGCCGTTGGTGCGTCCGACCAACCGGCGCCTGCTCCCGCGGCTGATGCTCTCCGGCACAAGCGGCGGCTCGCGATGCTCTGTCTGGCCAGTCTCGGGATCGTCTATGGCGACATCGGGACGAGCCCGCTCTACGCTTTGCGCGAATGCTTTTACGGCGAGCACGCTGTCGCCCCGACGCCGGCCAATGTCCTCGGGGTTTTATCGCTCATCCTCTGGTCGCTCGTCCTCGTGATCTCGGTGAAATACCTGATCCTCATCCTCCGTGCGGACAACCGCGGGGAGGGTGGCATTCTCGCCCTCGCCACGCTGGTGAGCGACGTGATGGGGCGGGGTAAAATGGTTTTGCTCCTTGGGCTGTTCGGCGCCGCGCTGCTCTACGCCGACGGGATGATCACCCCGGCGATCTCCGTGCTGAGCGCGATCGAAGGGCTTCATGTGGCGACGCCGCTTTTCGATTCCTATGTCACGGCGCTAGCGGTCGCGATCCTGATCGGCCTTTTCCTTTTTCAATCCCGCGGCACGACGGGCGTGGGCAAGGTCTTCGGGCCTGTGACGATCTTGTGGTTCGTCACCATCAGCGCGCTCGGGCTGCACCAGATCCTGCGCGCGCCGGCCGTGCTGGCAGCGATCAATCCGCTGCATGGCTTTGAATTCTTCGTGCGCAACGGACCGCAGGGATTCGTCGTCCTCGGCGCGGTCTTTCTCGTGGTCACGGGTGGAGAAGCGCTCTATGCGGACATCGGCCACTTCGGCACCGCGCCGATCCGGTTGACTTGGTTTTTCGTGGTGCTCCCGGCTTTGACGCTCAACTATTTCGGCCAGGGCGCGCTTCTCCTGCGGCACCCGGATGCGGCGGTGAATCCTTTCTATCGGATGGCGCCGTCGTGGGCGCTTTTCCCGATGGTGATCCTGGCGACGGCTGCTGCGGTGATTGCTTCGCAGGCGATCATCAGCGGCGCTTTTTCGCTCACGATGCAGGCGATCCAGCTTGGGTATAGCCCGCGGTTGCAGGTGCGCTATACCTCGGCGCGGGTGATTGGGCAGATTTATGTGCCGGTGGTGAATTGGGTGCTGATGCTCTGCTGCATCGGGCTGGTCCTCGGCTTCCGCACCTCGAGCCGGCTGGCCGCGGCCTACGGCGTGGCCATTACCACGACGATGCTGATCACGACGATTTTGTTTTATCTCGTGGCGCGCCGGCGCTGGCACTGGCCGCGGGCGGCGGCTCTGCCGGTGGCGGCGTTTTTTATCGTGATCGATTTGGCCTTTTTCAGCGCCAATATGCTGAAGGTGGCGCATGGCGGTTGGTTCCCGCTTCTCGCCTCGGCCCTGATCCTTTTCCTCATGCTCACCTGGCGCAAGGGACGTCGCATTCTTGGCGGGCACCTGAACGATCTTTGTCTGCCGCTCGATGATTTTCTGCCCGACCTGAAAAGCATCCGGCGCGTCCCGGGGCTGGCCGTTTACATGTCGGGCAAGGGCTCGGGTACGCCGCTCGCTTTGCTGCACAATCTCAAGCACAACAAGGTGGTGCATGAACAGGTCCTCCTCCTGACGGTGCGGACGGCGGAGATTCCCTATCTGGCGAATTCGCGGGACCGCCTCTCCCTGGAGAAACTGGGCGAGGGTTTCTGCCGGGCGGAGGTGCATTTCGGTTTCATGGAAAAGCCGGACGTGCCCGCAGCGCTGGAAAGCGCGCGGCACCTTGGATTGAATTTCGAGCCGATGCGGACGACTTATTTCATCGGACGCGAAACGATCCTGGCCACGCGCAAGCTCGGCTTGTCCACGTGGCGCGGCTCGCTTTTTGCCTGGATGACGCGGAACGCCGGCGACGTGACCTCGTATTTCTGCCTGCCGCCGAATGGCGTGGTGGAACTTGGCGCGCGCGTGGAAGTCTAGCGAATCGTTAGGCGTTAGGCCGTCGCGACTGCGAGCATCTCGACTTCCGCTCCGGGATCCGCCGGGTTGCGGTTAAACTGCAGGTCGTAAAGCCGGCGATAGTAGCCGCTCTTGTCGAGCAACTCCGCGTGGGTGCCGATCTCTTTGATCCGGCCGTTTTCCATCACCACGATCTGGTCGGAGGAGAGGATGGTCGAAAGACGGTGCGCAATCGCCACCACCGTCCGGCCTTCGGCCAAACGCTCGAGCGCGATCTGGATCTGCTGTTCGCTCTCGCTGTCGAGCGCGGAAGTGGCTTCGTCGAGGAGAAGGATCGGCGCGTTCTTCAGCAAGGCGCGCGCGATCGCGAGCCGTTGCTGCTGCCCGCCGGAAAGGAGGCAGCCTTTGTCGCCGATCACCGTCTCGTAACCATGCGGCTGCGCCATGATGAAGTCGTGCGCGTAAGCGGTCTGGGCGGCGGCGTAGACTTCCTCTGGGTTTGCATCCAGCCGGCCGAACAGAATGTTTTGAAAGATCGTGTCGTGAAAGAGGAAGGTATCCTGCGAAACGAGCCCGATCTGTTCGCGCAAGGAAGCTTGCCGGATGCTGCGCAGATCGTGGTCATCCACTCGAACCGCGCCCGCCGTCGGATCGTAGAGGCGGAGGATCAGCGAAAGAATCGTGCTTTTTCCCGCCCCGCTCGCGCCGACCAGGGCGTAACTCTTGCCCGGTTCGATCCGGAGGGAGATTTCGTGGATCGCGTCGGTGATCCCGCCTTCGTAGCGAAAAGTCGCCCGATCGAATTCGATCAGGCCGTCCGCCGGAGGCAGACTCTCGGCGCCGGGTTGATCCTGGATCGACGGTTTGGAATCGAGGATGCGAAAAATTTCCACCGTCGCCTGAATCGAGCGCTGCATGATGACGTGGATGCGGCTGAGGGTCTTGATCGGCTCGTAAAGGATGAAGATTCCGCCGATCAACGCGATGAATTTCGCGGCCGGGAGGTTCGCCATGTAGACGTAAAGCAGCGCCAGCCCGACGCCCATGGCCGCGATGGTCTCAATCAGCGGGCCGACGGCTTCAGTCGAACGGATGATCCGCATCGATGCGGAGAACTGCGCGTCGTTGCTCTTGCGGAAAAGTTTTTCCTGCAGGCCTTCGCGCGCGAACGCTTTGATCACCCGGATGCCGGCAAAACTCTCCTGCATCGTCACGACCATCTTGGCGAGGCCGAACTGCTCGTTCTTAACTGCCTTGCGCGCCCGTTTGCCATACATGCTCAGGGGCACGATGCAGCTCGGGAAAAGGATCAGGGTCACGACCGTGAACTTCCAATCCATGTAAAGCAGCACCGCGACGCCGCCGATGATGGTGATCGGCTGTTTGAACAGGTCGCTGCTCACGCTCGAGAGCGCGGCCTGCATCATGTTCGTGTCGTTCGTGATCCTGGACATGAGAAAGCCGGACTGCGCCTTGTTAAAGAAGTCCATCGAGTGGCTCATCATTTTCCCGAAGAGCTGGGTGCGAATATCGGTCAGGACCTTGGCGCTGACCCAAGAGGTATAATAGGTGTTCGCGAAGGACAAGGCGCTGCGCGCGGTCATCACCGCCGGGATGGCGAGGCAGAGAATGAGGAGGTTGCGCAAGTTCCCCATGCCGGCGAATTGCGGGCCGGCATTGATCAATTCCGGATGCGTCGCGAGCGCCGCAGGGTTCACCGCGTGCCCCTTGAAAACAATCGTCGTGACATTGGCGATGACCAGCGGCAGAAGCGAAGTCACGCCGCCGGCAAGAAAACCGAAAACCAGTCCAAGGACGAATCGGCCCTTGTAGGGCATGACGTAGGAATAGAGCCGGCGATAAGGCCGCCAGCCGATCCGCACGGTGGTCCAAAAAGACTGCTTTTGTTTGGGAGATTTGTTCTCGCTCATGCGATCCGCGCGGCCGGCTGCGACAGCAGCGACTGCATAGCATCGATCACCTGTGACGTCGAGATTTCCTTCATCGTGGCGGGCGTCTGTTTCGGGGTAAATTCGACCACCCCTCCCGACCCGTTGCCCTGCAAAATCACCGCGGGCGAAGAGCGCGGCCGCCAATGGAAGGGATTGGTCGGCCCGAAGAGCGCGACCTGCGGCGTGCCGAGCGCGGCGGCGAGGTGCATCGGCGCGGAATCGATCGTGACGAGGAGCCGCGCGCGCGCGAGCAGCGCGGCGGCGGTGAGCAGATCGATCTGGCCGGAAAGATCGAGGATAGGATGCCGCGCCTGCGCCTTGATCTCTGCGATGTGTTTTTGTTCCATCGCCGAGGAGCCGCCCGTGAGGACGAAGCGCGGCAAAGCTTTGCCCGGAAACTGATCGACTACTTCCGCCCAGCGGCTGGCGACCCAGAATTTCTCCGCGCGCGCCGAGCCCGGGTGAAGGACGACGAAGTCGTCCTCGAGTCCGTGGGCGAAGGCGATCTGGGCGGCTTTCTCGGTCGCCCACGCCGGCAGCTCCAGATGAATCTCCCGCGACACGTCGTGCACGCCCAGCGGCGCGAGAAGCGCCAGGTGATGATCGACCGTGTGCACGGTTCGCACCTGCGAAGGAATGAATTGGTTGTAACTCAACTGCCGCACCGGTTCGCGCCGCGCCGTGTCGTAAGTCACGCGGCTGCCCGCGCCAGAGAGCAGGCTGAGAAATGCCGAGCGATCCGTGCGCGAAAAATCGAAGCAGTAATCGAATTTCGCCGCGCCGACCGCGAACCACTTGGCCAGATCGGAAGCGCGCCCGCGCGTCGTGAGCGTGCGATCGAGGCCGGGAATCGCCGGGAGCAATTCGCGCGAGCCGTGCGCGGCGATCAACGCGATGTGCGCGTCGGGAAAATTATGCCGCACGGCCGCGACCGCGGGAACGGTCTGGATCAGGTCGCCGATCCGCTTGAGTTGGATGAGGAGAACGTTCAACCTAACGAGCCATCGTCATTGCGACGCCATAAGCCTCGAGCAGGCGCGTGCGGAAATGGTCCCAGGTGAAATTTTCCACCACCCGTTTACGCGCCGCGATACTCATCCGTGCCACGACCTCCGGATGATCGTAGAGATGTTGAATCGCGGCCGCCAGCGCGTCAACGTTCGCCGGTGGCACGATAATTCCCTCCACGCCGTCCTCGACCACGTCGCCGGCTTCGCGCGTGATGATCTGCGGCAGACCGCACGCGGCCGCTTCGTAGGTGACCTTGGCGCTGCCTTCGCATTGCGACGGGAAGATGTGAACGGTCGCCTGCCGCAAATATTTTTCCGGTTCCTTCGCAAAACCGAACGCCTTCACGTTTGGCGCGGCATACTTCTCGAGGTAGGGCTTGATCTCGTCGTGGATCGAGCCAACGAGCCAGAGCTCGGCGTCTTTCAAGGCGAGATGATTCCAGGCTTCGAGCAAATGATGGACGCCCTTGCGCTCGATCAGCGCGCCCGAAAAAATCGCGCGAAAATGCGACGGCCTTTCCCCCGGCGTGAACCGCTCGATATCGACGCCGCGCGGCAGATAAAACAGCTTCTCCTCGGAAAAACCCTGCACCCGAAAAGTCTCCGCGGCCTTTTCCGAGAGAACAAGAATCAGCGTCGCGAGATCGTATTCCTCGATGAACCGGTCGCGCTGCAGGAGCAGGTCTTCCTTCCAGCGTTTCCGCCAGGACAGTTTCGGTTCCGGCGGCGGCGGAGCCTGCGGCGATTTGATCTTGCCGCGGTCGCGGTGCCAGGTCGGGATTTCCAAGATGGAGGGAATGTTGCGTTTCTTCGCTTCGCGGAGCGAGAGCAGGCAATCGCCCGACCAGGAATGAAAGAGATCGTAGCGCCCGGTCGCGAGCTGTCGCGCGGCGATCCAATCGAGATATTTTTTCTTCGCGCCGTAGTAGTACGGACTGTCGAGGAACGAGAGCAGCCGCACCGGATGCCAGCGCAGCGATTCGATCTGCGCGGCCGGGATTTCCGTCTGCCGATTATCGTATGCGACTGCTTTCCCGAGGAACCCGCCGCGGCTCGAGGCCCGCAAGGTCTCGAACGCATCCGTATCCAAGCCCGAACCGCCGATCCGCGCGAAGATCGAGTAGAGCAAACGCTTCGGCAAAATTCGCGTGGCGGTTCCACTCGACGCGCGCGGGGGCGGGGCGTTAAGAGTTTCACCCACCATGCCTCTCACTATTATTTGTAATGCTCCCAAGTAAAGATCAAAGCCCAGTCCACGACCGCGGCGACACCTCTCGGTTTTCCGAAAAGCTCCGATGCCGCTGAGTTCATCGCGCCTCACCATCGGGCTGGTCCGGCGTGGCCATTCGGAGACGGGTGGGGCCGAGGCCTATTTGAAAAGGCTGGCCGCCGGTCTGCAGCGCGCCGGACACGAAACGCGGCTCTTCACCGACGCCACCTGGCCCGCGAGCGAATGGCCCTGGGGGCCGATCAGCCGGCTGCGTGGAGATACCCCGCGACGCTTTGCCGACGAGCTGGAGAAGGCCCGGCCGCACGAACATTGCGACCTTCTCCTGAGTCTCGAGCGGGTCTGGCGCTGCGATGTTTATCGCGCCGGCGACGGCATTCATCAGGCGTGGCTCCTCCGCCGCGACGCCTCCTCGTCCGCCGTGCGGCGGATCATCCGGCGCTTCGGCCGGAGCCATCGCGACACGCTCGAACTCGAGCAGGCGCTTTTCAGCGGCGGCGCCGGCCGGGTCATCGCCAATTCCGAGATGGTGAAAAAAGAGGCGCAGGAATTTTACCGTTATCCGGCCGACCATATCGACGTCGTGCCGAACGGCGTGCCGCTCGCGGAATTTCGCTGCGATGAGTCGCTCCGCAGCCCCTGGCGCCGGAATCTCGGCCTGGCAGAAGAGGATGTCGCCGTCCTCTTCGTCGGTTCCGGCTGGGAGCGGAAAGGACTCGGCGCCGCGCGCGCCGCGGTCGATTCGTTAGGCGGAAACTTCCGCCTCCTCGTCGCCGGGCGCGGCCGGCGCCGTCTCCGCAACAGCGCGCAGGTCCGTGTCCTCGGCGCCGTCCGCGATCTGCCTTCGCTCTACGCTGCGGCCGATATTTTCCTGCTCCCGACCCGCTACGATCCCTTCTCGAATGCCTGCCTCGAAGCGCTCGCTTCCGGCCTGCCGGTGATCACCACCCGCGCCAACGGCTTCAGCGAAATCATCGAGGACGGCGTCCACGGTTCCATCCTCGACGATCCGGATGAAGTGCTCCCCATTCGCCTTGCGCTGAATCTCTGGGCCGACCCGGAGCGCCGGGCGGCGGCGCGACCGGCGATCCTCGAGCGCGCCAGCCATTTTGATATCTCGGCAAACGTCAACCGGACGCTCGCCATCCTTAATCAGGCGCGAAGCGCCGAGGCGTTATCGGGAAAAATGCGGAAGACCTGATCGAGCCGCGCGATCTCAAAAATCGGTCGCACGCCGTCCTGGATGCCGGTGAGTGCGAAAATTCCGCCATACCGGCCGACGTTCTGCATCGCCTCGATCAGCACTGCGAGCCCGGAGCTGTCGATGTAGGTGACCTTGGAAAGATCGACCACGAGATGCGCCGGCTCTTGTTTGACCAAAGTTGCGAGTCGGTTCGCGATCTGCGGGGAAACGTGGAGATCGATTTCGCCTTCCAGCGGGAGAACGTTAGGCGACTGGTCGGTCATGATGAGTGCAACGATGTCACTTGCGCGTCGTCCGTCAATCGCCCGCGCTGCGTTACCAGCCGAATCGCTCGATCAGCGCGTCGATCGCGGAGAAATCCTCGAGCAATTCATCCGGCTCGTATTTCGCCAGTTCGTCCCGGGAAAACTGGCCGGTCGCGACGGCGATCGTGTGTGCGCCGATCGCCTTCCCGCAGGCGATGTCGTGCGGCGTGTCGCCAATCACGTCGATCGCATCCGCGGCGAAATCGACCGCGTGCATTTCCCGCGCCCGCTTTTGCGCAAAAGGCCCGAGCTCGTTGCGGTCGTGATGATCATCCGCAAAAGCGCCAAACTCGAAAAACTGCCAGAGCCCGTAATGCTCCAGCTTCAGCTTCGCGCCGCGCTCGATGTTGCCGGTGAGCAGCGCGAGCACATTTTGCATGCGCGCCTGCAACCGCGGCAGCAGCTCGCCGATCCCAGGCAACACCCGTCCGGCGCGGCGCGGCAGTTCGCGCACCAGGCCCTGCGCGTAGAGATCGAGAAAAGTCGCGATCTTTTCCTCCGACTCCGCAAGCCCCTGGCTGCGCAGAATCTGCCGCGCGATCCCGACGTCGGTTCGGCCCGCGATCTCGATTCCCCGGAGATCATCAGTGATCCCCCACCGCTCGCGCAACGCCTCGCGTAGCGCATAGACGCCCGCGCCGCCGGAGTCGATGAGGGTGCCGTCGATGTCGAAAAGTAAGAGCCGCTTGGGTGTCATGCCGGACTGCGCTTATTCTCGCTCCGTGCCCGCGGCAACTTTTCCGCGGCATTTTCTCGCGACCGGCTTTCCTGTCTAACGAAAAATAGCGCAAACGAATTTTGCAAACCGCACGCCCATATCGCGGCCGGCTGGCCCCGTCGCCGACCGGTTATCTGCACGCGGGTCACGCCGCGACTTTCTGGCGCGCGCAGGAACGCTGTCGCGCCGCGGGCGGCACGATGATTTTGCGGATCGAGGATTTGGACCGGGCGCGGTCGCTGCCGGAGTTCGACGCGGCTTTGCTCGAAGACATGGAATGGTTTGGCCTGCGCTGGGCGGAAGGGCCTTTCCGACAAAGCGAGCGGCTGGATTGGTATCGCCTAGCCTGGGGAAAGTTGCGGGCCGCCGGGCTGATCTATCTGTGCAGTTGTTCGCGGCGCGACCTGCTCCAGTCCGTGGCCGCGCCGCACGTGGAGGACGAGGAACCGATTTATCCCGGCACCTGCCGTCCGGTTCGCCTAACGATGCCTAACGAGCAGATGCCGGCGGGCGCGAACTGGCGTTTTCGGGTGCCGGAAGGCGAGGTGCTCGAATTCGTGGATGCCTGCGCGGGACCGCAGCGGGCGGTCGCCGGGCGCGACTTCGGCGATTTCGTGGTCTGGCGAAAAGACGATGTGCCGGCGTATCAACTCGCGGTCGTGGTCGACGACGCCGCGATGGGGATCACCGAAGTGGTGCGCGGCGCCGACCTGTTGCTTTCCACGTTTCGCCAGCTCCTGCTTTATCGCGCGCTCGAGTTGCCGGCGCCGCAGTTTTGCCACGTCCCGCTGGTCCTTGATTCGTTAGGTAAACGCCTCGCGAAGCGGCACGATGCATTGAGTCTACGCGCTCTCCGCGCGCGCGGTCTTGCGCCCGCCGACGTCCTGAAACACGCCTGTAGCGCGGCTCTCTGACCCGCTTTCTCTGCGCCGGGAAACGCGGGTCAGAGACCTGCGCTACATAACAGACGAATCGCCCGGTCGACTACAGCGGCCCCTGCATTCGCAGGAGGTTTAGCAGGCTCAGAAGCATCGCCAGGATCGCCACCGCCCCGGCGGCGAGGACCGCCATTCCCACGGGATCTTTCTCCTTTTTCCGGTTCGGAAACGGCGAGGCATTCGCGAAGTCCGCCGGCTTTTCGCTCGTCTCGGCGGGGCGCGCTTCGATCTCATCGGTCTCGGGCAACGCCTGTGCTTCGCCGGTTTTCTCGGATTCGTAGCGGGCTTCCACTTTCCCGAAACGCAGGCGATCGCCGACCTTCAGAAAAACTTCCGTGACGCTCTCGCCGTTGACCCTTGTGCCGTTGGTGGAATTGAGATCCACCAACTGGTAGCGCTCACCCACGAGCAGGAGTTGCGCATGGCGGCTGGAGACCGACGGATCGTCGATCTGGATGAGATTATCGGGCGCCCGACCGAGCGTGATTTTCTCGTCGGTGAGCTCGTGGGTGGACTTGGCGTCTTCCAGCGCGATCGAAAGTTTCGGCATACGGCGCCCTGATTATCACTTCTTTTTGAAAACCTCCACTGCATTCCACGCCTCGCCCGGCGGCGCCTCCTCGTATTCCAGCGCGCGCTCCAGATACATGTTTGCCAGGTAGTCGTTCGGATAAAATTCCAAAAACTGCGAGAGCAGGATTTTCGCGGCGCGGAAATCGCGTTGCCGGAATTTCTGAAAAGCCTCTTCGTAAGTCTCGAGATGGCGGAGCAGCTCGGGGTCGAGCGTCTGGTCGTCGCGCGCGCCGATCAACGTCGCGATCTCCACCGGCTCGGTTTTTCCTTTCACCTGTACGCGGGCAACGCTGCGGACATGAAACTGGTCGCGAATCAGCGCGGTCGCGGTCGGGCCGAGCAGGATATCGGTCCCGTAAGTTCTCGTTAGGCTCTCAAGCCGCGAGGCGAGGTTGACCGAGTCGCCGATCACCGTCGGGTCGGCTTTTTCCTGCGAGCCGATGTTCGCGCCGACGACCACGCCCTGGTTGATCCCGATCCCGATAGCGAACGGCGCGATCCCGCGCGCGAACCAGCCGTCGTTCAAAATCTTCAGCTCCCGGCGCATCGTGAGCGCGGCGCGCGCGGCCAGTCGCGTATCGTTCGCTTCGCCCTGGCTGCGCACATTTCCCCAGACCGCCATGACCGCGTCGCCGATGAATTTATCGAGGGTGCCGCCATGCTCGAAGACCGCTTTCGTCATCTGACTGAGGTATTCGTTGAGCTGGGTGACGAGCGCTTCCGGATCGGCATTTTCCGTCAGGCTGGTGAAGCCGACGATGTCGGAAAAGAGGATCGTCGCCGGGATGCGGACGCCCTTGAGCGAGTTGTAAAAGCCGCCGGGATTATCGAGAATTTCCTGCACCAGGTTCTTCGAGACGTAACGCTCGAGGGTGCGCCGGGTGCGGAGCTTCTCCAGGCGCTCCATGGCGTATTCGTAGCCTAACGAAAAGAGACCGCTGAGCAGAAAGACCGCGAGCACCGGGACGGTCAGGAGAAGCAATCCAACGCGATCGTAGGCGACGCGCGCGACCGCCAGATAAACGATCGGCGACTCCCGCGAGCAACAGGAACTCGGTGAGCGGTCGCCTCACGAACGCAATGAGCAGCCAGGCGAGCAGGCCGGCCCGCGCCGACGAGGACGAAATCGAGCCAGAGCGGCGTGACATGGAGGAACTGGTGGCCGAGCGCTGCCGCCATCGCTTCGAGGTGCAGCTTGGGACCCGGCCGGGCCGGCTCGAGCGGGGTATTCACCACGTCGTGCAGGACCTGCGCCGACGCGCCCACGACCACGACCTTGCCCTTGAAGAACGCGCCGTCCTTGTAGTTCAGGTGCCAGAATTTCGGATCGAAAACTTCGTAAAGCGGATTCGGCGGATACGCGCTGTCCGAGCTCCAGCGAATCAGGTGTCCATAACGATCGCGCGGCACGTCCTCGGGATGACCGAGCTGCTGCAGTCCGCGCGCGGCGAACGAATAAAACGTCTCTTCGCTCGGCTGCGGCGACTGATTCGCGAGCTGTCGATCGGTCATCGTGAACGGGATCGCGCGTGTTTTTTGGTCAAGCTCGTCCGGGAAGAAATTCACGTAACCGACCCGCGGATCCTCGATCGCCGGCGGCGGAATCAGGGTCTCGTTAGGCGTAATCATCGCCATGGTCTGAAGATCGAAATTGGCCGCGAGCACGACCCGATCGCGATAGCGATCGAGCGCCGCGTGAAAGACCGCGTCGCCGTCGTTAGGCGGATTGAAGACCAGATCGAACATGACCAGTCGCGCGCCCGCCCCGAAGAGCCGGTCGAGGAGCAGCGCCCAGACTTCGCGCGACCAGGGGAACGGCCGCGCGGTCATCAACTGGAAGGCCTGATTATTCTGCAGTTCCTCCGGCGAAAAGACCGGCAGCTCGAGCGTGCTCTGGTCAATCCCGAGGAAGACGAAATCGCCGCGCGTCGCGGTCTTGCGCCCTTCCTTCTGGAGGAAATCCTCGAAGCGCTCCTCGCCCGACCAGACCGCGGAGAAAAACGGGACGCCCGGCGTAAAGTGGAGCAAGAGCACGAGCCCGGTGAAGAATCCGCAGATCGCGGCGAGGACGAGCAAACGTTGCCGGCGCAGCCAATGCATGGCGCGCATTGTAGGAAAGCTTCCGCTGGCGGCCAAACCGAATCTGCGCGAGAGCGTGCCGCGACCCGGAGCGCGGCAGAAACCGGTTGTCATTCTCGCGACTCCCGCTATTTTCCCAGCCCGACGTTTCCAAAAATGGAGCGTCCGTTGCGCAACCCACCTGATCCTATTTGGATCGACTCAGCGAATGAGGTCGGGCTGCGCCTAACGAAATAACAGTTCGCTGAAAGGAGATCCCGCCCCGCGGGAATAACAACATGCCTAGAGCCACTAACGCGCCCGCCAGCCGGGAACGCCGCAAACGCGTCATCGATTCCGCCAAGGGTTATCGCGGACGCCGGTCCAAACTCTTCCGTTACGCGAAAGACGCGACGATGAAGGGCAAATACTGGGCCTATCGCGATCGCAAAACCCGCAAACGCAATTTCCGTATGCTCTGGATTCAGCGCCTCAACGCTGCCGTCCGCGCCGAAGGCCTGACCTACAGCCGTTTCGCCGAGGGCTTGAAAGCCGCCGGCATCGGCCTCGACCGGAAGATTCTCTCCGACCTCGCGATCACGGATGAGGCCGGGTTCAGGAACATCATCGGTCAGGTGAAAAGCGCGCTCGAGAAGAAGTCGAGCGAGGCGAAGAAAAAGGACGCGGCGTGATTCGAGAATCGTGAATCGAGATTCGGATCTTCCGATTCACGATTTCACGATTTAACGATTCACGGATCCATGCCCCATCCGCTCGAAGAATTGCGCGACGCCGCGCTCGCTGAGATCGGCGCTGCGCCTAACGAACAGGCGCTCGACGCGGCCCGCGTCCGTTACCTCGGGCGCAGCGGCACCATTTCCGCCTGGGGCGAGCAGATGAAGACGCTCGCGAAAGAGGAGCGGCCGGTCGTCGGGAAGTTGCTCAACCAGGTTCGCAGCGCCGTCACCGCGGCGCTCGAGGAAGCCGGTGAAAAGGTCCGCGCCTCCCAGGAGACGGGCGCGCTCGCCAGTCTCGACATTTCCCTGCCCGGCACGCCTAACGAACTCGGCGCGCTTCATCCGCTGACCCAGATGCTCGATCGCGCGATCGCGCTCTTTCGCCGAATGGGTTTCGCGCTCGCGGAAGGTCCGGACGTGGAAGACGAGTGGCATTGTTTCGACGCGCTCAACACCGCGCCCGACCATCCGGCGCGCAACGAAGCCGACACTTTTTATTTGCCGGATGGCCGGCTCCTGCGCACCCACACTTCAACGGTGCAGATCCGGACGATGGAAAACGCCGCGCCGCCGATCCGCGTGATCGCGCCGGGAGCGGCCTTTCGGCGCGATGAAGTGGATGCGACCCACAGCGCGCAGTTCCACCAGATCGAGGGGCTTTACGTCGATCGCGGCGTGAGCGTGGCCGACCTCAAGGGGACGCTCGAGTATTTCCTCCGCGAACTTTTCGGGTCCGATACCGCGGTTCGTTTTCGGCCGCATTACTTCCCGTTCACCGAGCCGAGCTTTGAGATCGATGTGAAATCGAAGGCGCTGAAGAGTGGCGAGAAATGGATCGAGGTCGCCGGCTGCGGGATGGTCCATCCGGCCGTTTTCGAAGAAGTGAATCGGGCGCGCGGTGACGCCGCCTACGACCCGGAAGACTGGACCGGTTTCGCTTTTGGGCTCGGGATGGACCGGCTCGCCATGATCCTGTTCGACATTCCCGACATCCGGCTGTTTGCCGGAAACGACCTGCGCTTTCTGCGCCAATTCGCCTCATGAAGTTTTCCCTGAACTGGCTCGGCGAATTCGTCGACTTGCCTAACGACACTGCGACGCTGGCTGATCTGCTCACCCTCGCCGGCGTGGAAATCGAGGGAATCGAAAACCGCGGCGCCAACTTCGAGCATGTCGTCGTCGCGCAAATCACGTCGTCAACTCAGCACCCGAATGCCGATCGCCTCAGCGTCTGCCAGGTGGACGACGGCAGCGGCACGCCGCGCCAGATCGTCTGCGGCGCGAAGAATTACAAAGTCGGCGACAAAGTGCCGCTCGCGCTGCCCGGCGCGATTTTGCCTAACGATTTCAAGATCAAGGCGAGCAAGCTGCGCGGCGTCGATTCGCAGGGCATGCTCTGCAGCGCGAAGGAACTCGCGCTCTCCGACGAAAGCGCCGGTCTCCTCATCCTCTCGCCGGAAGCGAAGGTCGGTGCGCCGATCGCAGAGGTTTTCCCTCACGACACCATTCTCGACGTCGAGATCACGCCCAACCGCGCCGATCTGCTGAGCCATTATGGACTCGCGCGCGAAATTGCCGCGCTCACCGGCAAATCGCTTGGGTCGTCCCGAGATCGCCGAGCCGACGACGAGCACAGGCGACGGCGTCCGGATTACTTCGCCTAACGAGTGCCCATTTTATTCCGCGCAACGCCTCGAAAATGTCAGCGTCGGCCCGAGCCCGGACTGGCTTCGGGCCAAGCTCGAAGCGGTCGGTCTTCGTTCCCTGAACAACGTCGTCGACGTGACCAATTTTGTGATGCTCGAGCTCGGCCAGCCGCTTCACGCTTTCGATGCGGAGAAGCTCGTCGGTGGGATCAATGTCCGACTCGCGCAGCCTGACGAGAAGTTCCTCGCGCTGGACGGCCGAACCTACCAGTTGGATGCAAAAAACCTGCTCATCGCAGATGCGGAACGCGGGGTCGCAATCGGTGGCGTGATGGGCGGCGAGGAGAGCGGTGTGAGCGCGATGACGCGCAATATCCTGCTCGAGAGCGCGTATTTTCTGCCCTCGAATATTCGCCGGACCGCGCGCGAATTGAGTCTGCCGAGCGATGCCAGTTACCGCTTCGAGCGCGGGGTTGATCCGGGAATGATTCTGCGGGCTTCGGCCCGCGCGGTGCAACTGCTCGGCGACATCGCCGGCGCAACGGCGGTTGGCGAAACGATTGTGGCCGGGACGCTGCCCGCGCCGCCAGTCGGCTTCGAGTTGCGCTACGCGCGCTGCGACGCGCTCCTCGGCGTTCCGGTTTCGCCGACGGAAGTAGATCGGATTCTCACAGGCTTCGGCCTCGAAAAACTTGGTGGCACGGCTGCGCAATCGACCTGGAAAATTCCCAGCCATCGCTCCGACCTGCGCCGCGAAGTGGACCTGATCGAAGAGGTCGTGCGCGTTTACGGGATCGAGCGGATTCCCGGTTCGGCGCGCAGTTGTTTCTCCGCGGTTTCGGTGGCGGATCGGCGCTACGACTTCGAGGCGAAGCTCCGACAGCGCCTCGTCGCCCGCGGCTTTTGTGAAGCGCGGACCTCGGCGCTGGTCGGGCGTGATTCGTTAGGCGGCGGCTTCGCGGAACAGGCGGTCGAGCTGCGAAATCCGCTGAGTGAAGATCATGTCGCGCTCCGGCCAAGCCTGGTTCCAGGATTGTTAGGCGCACTGGAGCGCAATATCCGGGCAAGCGCGAAGAGCATCCGCCTTTTTGAAATCGGCCGCGCTTTTCTGCCGCCAAATGCCGCGGAAGTTCGCCGCCTCGTGCTTTTACTTTCTGGTTCGAGCGAAGGCTCCGCCAACTGGCGCGGCGGTAGCGCGCGACCGCTCGACCTTTACGACCTGAAGGGCGCGCTCGATTCGCTCGGACTCGGTTCGCTGCGCTGGGAACGAGTGGAAAATCCAAACTTTGCCCTCGCCGCCGGGATTTATTTTGACACGACCTTGCTCGGAATGGGCGGCCAGCTTGCGGCCGCCCGGGCCGGCACGGCCGCTCCGGTATTTGTCGCGGAATTGAGTCTGCCTAACGAACTCGAAGTCGCGCAAAGAACCCGACGGTTTCAGGAGTTGCAACGCTTCCCGGCGATCACCCGCGACATCGCGTTGCTGGCGTCGGA
This sequence comes from uncultured Verrucomicrobiae bacterium, assembly GCA_963831805.1. GTDB lineage: Bacteria > Verrucomicrobiota > Verrucomicrobiia > Chthoniobacterales > UBA10450 > Palsa-1392. The sequence continues at coordinate 145,170 of CAWHRN010000009.1, forward strand.
GCGACTCACCCACGCCGAGATCACGCACAGCCTAACGAGTGTGGAAGAGCCGCTTCTCGTCGAGGTGCAGCTCTTCGATTTGTTCAGCGGCGCCGACGCGGCCAACCTCGGCGACGGGCGGAAATCGCTCGCCTATTCGTTGACATATCAGGACAAAAATCGGACACTCACTCACGACGAAGTTAACGCGGCCCACGATCGGATTCGCCAGCGGTTACAGCGCGAGTTGAAAGTGGAACTGCGCGAATAGTTCTTTGGAAAAAACGAGAGACGCCGATTGAGAGTTGAAGGTTCAAAGACCTATTTGCGTCTACTTTCAGCTCTCTATCGACGACTTTCACAGCCCCGAGGCCTCGGGGGAAAATTTACCCTGCGGTGTACGAGATTACAGGTGGGAATCCCGGACCGATGTTTGTTAGCTCAGGGGGCTTGGTCGCGAGGAAAGATGGCATGCCTTAATTGGAAGTCAGATGACCCCGCGGCGGTCACCCGCCCGTTACCAGAAGGGAACGGGAACCCCGCCTAAACGGCACGCGTGGGGTAATAATTTGGCGCCCGCTTCGGGATGAAGCGGGCGTTTTTTTTCGTCCTAAAAAATGCACGCAGTTGTAGCGCGGGTCTCTGACCGGCGAGGCACGTTGTGGCGAGCCGGGACGTCGCGACGTGCGACGCGAGTCGGAGACCCGCGCACAGCCAGCCGCACGTTCGGCGCACGCGGCCGCGTCTCGAAGGATTCGACAATCTCGATACCTGCGCACAGATTCCGCGCCAGCATGCGCGCGCTTCTCGCCCTTGAGGATGGACGGATTTTCGAAGGCGAGTCTTTCGGTGCGACGCGGGAAATTGTGTCGGCGAGATTTGCTTCAATACTTCCATGACCGGCTACCAGGAAGTGTTAACCGATCCGTCGTACCGCGGGCAGATCGTGGCGATGACCTATCCGCTGATCGGCAACTACGGCACGAATGCCGCCGACGCCGAGAGCCGCTCGCCGCATGTCCGCGGTTTCGTGATCGAGGAGCTGAGTGAAGTCGCGAGCAATTGGCGGAACGAGATGTCGCTCGATGATTACCTACGCCACTGGAAAATCCCCGGCGTGCAAGGTATCGACACTCGTGCGCTCACCCGCCACCTGCGCACCCGCGGCGCGATGAAAGCCTGCCTAACGACCGAAGAAATTTCCCCGGAAGAAGCGGTCCGGCGCGCGGCGGAAGGAGTCGGGGTGATCGGGATGGATTACGTCCGCGAAGTGACCACGCCCGCTGCCTACCAATGGGATCCGGCCGACGAGTCGAGTCCGGTCTGGTCGAGTAGCAGCCTTGGCGGCGCGAAGTTGCCACCGGTCCGGCATCGGATCGTGGCCTACGATTACGGGATCAAGGAAAACATCCTGCGCCGGCTGCGGCAGAACGGCTTCGGCGTGACGGTGGTGCCGGCGGAGACGACCGCGGAGGAAACGCTCGCCCTGAAACCCGACGGCGTTTTTCTTTCCAACGGACCGGGCGATCCGGCGGCGCTCGAGTACGCGCACGAGGCGGTGCGCGGTTTGATGGGCCGGACACCGATTTTTGGGATCTGCCTCGGGCACCAGGTGCTCGGCTACGCGTTTGGCGGGCGCACTTTCAAACTGAAATTTGGCCATCGCGGGGGGAATCAACCGGTGAAAGACCTGACGACCGGCAAGGTGGCGATCACTTCGCAGAACCACGGCTTTGCGGTCGACCCGGACTCCTTGCCTAACGACATCGAAGTGACGCATGTGAATCTGAACGACGGCACGGTGGAAGGGATGCGGCACCGCGAGTTGCCGATCTTCAGCGTCCAATATCATCCCGAAGCGGCGCCTGGGCCTAACGACGCCGGCTATTTCTTCGCCGATTTCGCGCGGCTGATCGAGCGCGGCCGGTAGCGGGAGCCGACGGCGGCCGGAAGCTACGACTTTTCTGGGCTGCCCGGACGGTTCCAGCGGGCTTACCACTCCTGCGGACGTAAATCTTGACGTTCCTTTGTAAGGCCCACTAAAAAGTCCGCCATCGAGGCGCCGGGCCGAACGTCTCGCCTACCCCCATCCTATTATGAAAATCCTCCTCAACTATTTTCTCGCGCCGGCTCTCCTGGCCGGTGCCGTGCTTCCAGTGGCTGCGCAAGTGCCCACACCCGCTCCGGTGGCGAAGTCCTTTGCCGTGGCAGCGGAATATTTCACGGCGGACCCGGGCCGGCATCGCATTTATGCCACTACGCCGACGAAGAACCAGGTGGTGGCGATCGATACCGAGACGTTGGCCATCGTGGCGACGATCCCGGTAGGGCTCGGCCCCGCGGGGATGGCTCTCTCGGTCGATGGGACGAAGCTCTACGTCGCGCTCGTCGGTTCGGAATCGAACCGCCCGCCGCCGGCGCTCTCGGTCATCGACACGGAGACGCTCACGAGGCTGGATGATATACCGCTGGAGCAGACGTTGGTGAACATCGTGACAGGGTTGGGGAATCGGCTTTACGGATCGTCCGATATCGGGGGAGGGTACCAGGTAAATGCGACGACGGGGGCGACCGAGGCGGTGCTCGATTCCCGTACTTACGCCGGGGCGTTGCTGCAAATCAGCCCGGACCGCAAGACGCTCTATGTCGGCGGTGGAAGTGGCCCGGGGATCCTGGAGCGTTTCAATGTTGCGACTGCGACGCCGGTGCTGAAGCAGAGCCTGAGTGACAACACGGTCGGCATGGATGGGATCGACCTGCAACTCAGCCACGACGGGAAGTTTCTCTGCTACTCGACTTTCGACGGGAACAGCGAGCAGCCCGAGGTGGACGAGATCGACCCGGCGGATTTCACCGTCCGCTACGGGGCGTTCCAGCTCGCGAGCCCGCCTTCCTACATCACCTTCAGCCCCGACGACAAGGTGCTCTACGCCTACGACTCAAGCGTGGACATGGTCGACATTTTCAGCACCGCGACATTCGACAAAATCGGCAGCATCTACGTCCCGAATATTTTCTGCCGCGCGCTGATCACGGATAGCACCGGGCGCTTTCTGTTTTTTTCCGACAACCCGACCGCGATCAAGGTCTACGACCTGCGGCCGGCCACCAGCACGGTGGCGGTGTACGGCACGGCAGGAGAGGAGTTCAGCTACTTGGTGTCGACCAGCTTCGGTAGCGCGACTTTCGACGTCACCGGATTGCCGGCGGGGTTGACGTTCGATGCGACCACGCGGCTGCTCAGCGGCACGGCGACGGTGGACGGCGTCTTCCCGATCGTCATCACGGCGACCAGCGGGAGCAACACGGAAACGATCAACCTCACACTTACGCTCTATCCGGCTGAAAAGGCGCTGAATATTTCCACCCGGCTCGATGTGCAAACCGGCGATAATGTGGGGATCGCGGGCTTTATCCTCCTGGGCGGAGAGTACGAACAAATCGTGGTCCGCGCGCTCGGCCCCAGCCTTAAGGTGAATGGCCAGCCGCTGCCGGGCTTGCTCGCGAATCCGACTCTGCAGTTGATGGACTCGACGGGCAGGGTGATCGACTCGAACGACGATTGGTCGGACAACCCGGAGGCCGGTGCGCTGCTGAACTTCGGTCTGGCACCCGCGGACTCTTCCGAAGCCGCGCTTTTCGACATTCTCCCGCCGGGAGAATACACCGCAGTTGTCAGCGGCGTGAATGGAACCACTGGCGTCGGCCTTGCCGAAGTCTACGACGTCGGCAAGCTCGGCCCTGAATTCGTGGCCCCCAGCAACGGGCTTTCGCGCCTGGCCAATATCTCAACCCGGGGCAAGGTGATGGCGGCGGATAAGGTGATGATCGGCGGCGTGATCGTCGACGGGACCGCCGACGCGACCATCCTGGTGCGTGCGCTCGGGCCGTCACTTGGTGCGAAAGGAGTTTCCGATCCGTTGGCCGATCCGCTGCTCGGTCTTTTCGATGCAAACGGGACCGAAATTGCCTCGAATAACAACTGGAAGGATTCGCAGGAGACCGAGATTGAGGCAACGGGCCTGGCGCCGAAAAATGCCTTGGAGTCCGCGATTTTGGCCACGCTCAGTCCGGCTCCTTACACGGCGGTGATGAGCGGAGTCGGCGAGGCGACCGGAGTCGGGTTGGTCGAGGTTTACAACCTGCCGTAAATGGGCGGACGCGCACAGACGAAGGATTGACGGCCTCCCGTTTGGGGCGGACCTTGTCGGCATGTATTCAAGCAACCCGAGAGTTCCGAAATTCATGCAGATCGCCGTCGCGGTCGCTTTCACGGCGGCGCTCACCGCATCACCCCTCGCCTTCGCCGCCGAGCCGGCCAAGGACGGGATGGACGCCTCGGCGACCAGGGAAGTCACCGGCGAAATCGTCGACATGATGTGCTACGTCGATCACAACGCGATGGGCGACAAGCACGCTGCCTGCGCGGATAAATGCATCAAGGGCGGCGGCCCGGTCGGCATCGTGAGCGAGGGCAAAGCCTACCTCGTGGTCGGCGCGCACAAGCCGATGAATGATGAGCTCGCCCCGCTCGCCGGCAAGACCGTCACCTTGAAAGGCAAGATGGCCAACAACGGCGGCGTGACCATGCTGGAGAACGCGGAGATCGTTAAGAAATAGTTCGTTAGGCAAAAAGCGAAGAACGCGCCGCGTTTCGGAGACTTTCCGAAAACGAGCGCGTTTTTTGCGTCCAGCTCCGGTGCTTTTCGCGGCGACGAGTCTCGCTTCCGCCGGGCAGTCGGCCGCGCCGCATCCGCGCCCATCATGCGCTCCTCGAGTTTGCGGCTGACGCGCGCCCCGATCTCCGTGAAGCGACGCAGCGCTCGCGGAGCCTAACGAAAAGCAAAATTGGTCATCGGGGAGCGCGGCAGCGCGCAAGGGGAAAAAACCGTTGCTGGCTTTCGCATCGCGCGCTAAGTCCACGTCTGCCGTTGCGATCGCGTTCATGAATATTCACGAGTATCAAGCCAAGGAACTGCTGCAGAAATTTGGCGCGGCCACGACTCGTGGAAAGGTCGCCTCCACGCCGGAAGAAGCCGAGAAAATCGCCCGCGAAATCGGCGCGCAGGAGATCGTGGTCAAGGCGCAGGTGCATGCCGGCGGCCGCGGCAAAGGAACTTTTCAGAACGGCTTCAAGGGCGGCGTCCATATCGTAAAAACGCCGGAGGAGGCGGGCGAAGTCGCCGGCAAAATGCTCGGCCAAACGCTGGTCACGCACCAGACCGGCCCGGCCGGCCGGCTCGTCAATCACGTGCTCGTCGCGGAATCTGCCGACATCGAGCGGGAAGTTTACTTTGCCGTGCTGCTCGACCGCGCGACTTCCGCGCCGTTGATCGTTGCAAGTACGGAAGGCGGCGTGGAAATCGAAACCGTGGCCGAGAAATCGCCGGAGAAGATCATGCGCGAACCGGTTGATCCGCTCGCCGGTTTGCAGCCGTTTCAGACGCGCAAATTGGCGAAGCAGCTCGGGTTCAAATCGAACGAGATCAAACCGGCGGCAAAACTTTTCGACGCGCTTTATCGCACCTTCGTCGCTTCGGATTGCTCGATGGTGGAGGTGAACCCGCTCGTCGTCACCAAGACCGGCGAAGTCCTCGCGCTCGACGCGAAATTCAATTTCGACGACAACGCGCTCTACCGGCACCCGGAGATCGCCGCGATGCGCGACACCGCAGAGGAAGATCCGCGCGAAGTCGAGGCCTCGAAGAGCGGGCTCAACTACATCGGCCTCGACGGCAACATCGCGTGCCTCGTGAACGGCGCCGGCCTCGCGATGGCGACGATGGACATCATAAAATTTTATGGCGGCAGCCCGGCGAACTTCCTCGATGTCGGCGGCGGCGCGACCGAGGAGCAGGTCACGGAAGCGTTCAAGCTTCTCGTTTCCGATGCGAACGTGAAAGCGATCCTGGTCAATATTTTCGGCGGAATCATGAAGTGCGACATCATCGCGCAGGGAATCGTGAACGCGGTCCGGGCGGTGAACCTGCCGGTTCCTTTGGTCGTTAGGCTGGAAGGAACGAACGTCGCTGAAGGAAAGAAGATTATCGCGGATTCTGGGTTGCCGGTCATCACCGCCGACGATCTCGGCGATGCCGCGCAAAAGGCCGTGGAAGCGGCGAAAGGAAAATCATGATCAAGGAAATTGCCTTCGTGGCTATCGCCGTCTCCGATTTCAAACGCGCGCGAAAATTCTACGAGGAGACGCTGGAACTAAAGCTGGACTCCGCGCCGGGCGATTTTCCATGGGCGGAGTACACGCTGGGCGGGACGACGATCGGCGTCGGCCAGCATCCGGCGTGGCAGCCTTCGCGCGACGGAACGACAGTCGCTTTTGAAGTGGACGACATGGACCAGACGATCGCGGCGCTGAAGGAGCGCGGAGTCGCGTTCGACATGGAAAAAACCGAAACGCCGGTTTGCTGGATGGCGCAGTTCCGCGATCCGGACGGGAACAAGCTCGTCGTGCACAAGCGCAAATCCGCCTAACGACCAATGATGAATCAGGAAAGCAGGAAAGCAGGAAAAATTTCCGAAGCCAGGAGACCGGCAATGTCTTCGATTCCACATTCCACATTCCGAATTCCGCATTTTTCCTGATGTCCGTCCTAGTCGATAAAAACACTCGCCTTTGCGTGCAGGGCATCACCGGCAGCGCCGGCGGATTCCACGCGCGGCAGTGCATGGAATACGGGACCAACGTCGTCGCCGGAGTCACGCCTGGGAAAGGCGGCCAGAAGTTTGACGACAAGGTTCCGGTCTTCGACACGGTCTGGGAAGCGCGCGAGGAAACCGGTTGCAATGTCTCGGTGATTTTCGTTCCCGCGTCCGGCGCGGCGGATGGAATTTTGGAAGCGGTCGATGCCGGGGTCGAACTCGTGATTTGCATCACCGAAGGGATTCCTGTGATCGACATGATGCGGGTGAAAGCCGAGATGGCCGGCAAAAAATCGTGGCTGATCGGACCGAATTGCCCCGGCATCATCACCCCGGGCGAATGCAAAATCGGGATCATGCCCGGCTACATTCACAAGCCGGGGAACGTCGGTGTTATTTCACGCAGCGGCACACTCACCTACGAAGCGGTCTGGCAGCTCACATCGCGCGGTTACGGTCAGTCGACCTGCATCGGCATTGGCGGCGACCCGATCAACGGCATGTCGCACCTCGATGCAGTGAAGCTTTTCAACGACGATCCGCAGACCGAGGCGTTGATTTTGATCGGCGAGATCGGCGGCACTGCGGAAGAAGAAGCGGCTGCGTGGATCCAGGAAAACTACAAGAAGCCGGTTGCCGCATTCATCGCCGGCGCGACCGCGCCGCCGGGACGCCGAATGGGTCACGCCGGCGCGATTGTCTCTGGCGGAAAAGGCACTGCCGCCGGCAAAATCGAGGCGCTGAAAGCCGCCGGCATCGCCGTCGCCGACACGCCCGCCACCATGGCCGACACTTTGATTCAGCAGATGAAAGGACGAAAATAATCCGATGCCAGTTACCGCCAAAGGACTCGAGGGAATCATCGCCAACAGCACGCGCCTGAGCGCGGTCATCGGCGACAAAGGCCAGCTCATTTATAACGGCTACGACATCAACGAGCTCGCCGGGAAGGTGAGCTACGAGGAGGTCGTTTACCTGCTTTGGAACGGCAAACTGCCGAACAAGGTCGAGCTGGAAAGCTGCCGGGAGACGTTGCGCGCCCAACGCGAGCTCCCGCAGGACATCATCGATTTTCTCAAGAAGGCGCCGAAAGACGCGGCGCCGATGGACGTGATCCGAACCGCCGTTTCCATGCTCGGCGTTTACGACCCGGGGATGGACAAGGAAGCGACGCCTGCCCTGAACAAAGAGCGCGCGCGCAGCATCACCGCGAAGATCGGCGTGATCGCGGCCTATTTTCATCGCGCGCGGAACGGCAAAGAGTTGCCGCCGGTCCGCGACGATCTCGGCGAGGCCGCGCATTTTCTCTACCTCATGAGCGGCGAAGTGCCGTCGCAGGAAGCGGCGGACACACTCGACGTCGCGTTTGTGCTCCACGCCGATCACGGGATGAATGCCTCGACCTTCAGCGCGCGCGTCACCATCGCGACCTTGAGCGACATTTATTCCGCGATCACTTCCGCGATCGGCACGCTCAAAGGCCCGCTACACGGCGGCGCCAACGAAGGTGTGATCCAGATGCTCGAGGAAATCGGGAGCGAGGATAAAGTCGACGCCTACATCGAGAAACAGCTCGCCGAGAAGAAGAAGATCATGGGCATCGGTCACCGCGTTTACAAGACGCTCGACCCGCGCGCGCCCCACCTCCAGAAGATGGCGGTGAAACTGAGCGCGCAACTCGGCGATCCGAAGTGGATCAACATGTCGGAGCGGATCGCGAAGTTGATGAAGGAAAAGAAGAACCTGAACGCGAACGTCGATTTCTATTCCGCGACGGTTTACTACTCGTTAGGCATCCCGACTGATTTGTTCACCCCGGTCTTCGCCATCGCGCGTTGCTCCGGCTGGTGCGCGCACGTCCTCGAGCAGCTCGAGGATAACCGGCTTTACCGGCCGCTAAGCGAATACGTCGGCGAGCCGGTCGGCAAAAAAGTCGTCCCGCTCGACGAACGGTAAAGTCCTTCGGCGCCACACCCTGGCATCCCGAGCAAAGCGAGGGACCGCGCAAACGTTCCCAGCGGATCGCGATCGCTCAACGCTTGTGAGGTCCCTCGCCGTCTTCGCCGCTCGGGATGACAATTCTTCTGCCGCCGCACTTTTTCGCGGTCCTCGCGCCGCCGGTCGGCTGGGGCTCGTTGCGGCTCCGAGCTTCACCGCGTATTTGTTGCGTCCGATGAATCCCGGCAAATCACCCTGGGGACGCGAAACGCTCGCGCTGCTCCGCGCCGGGCCGTTTCGCCGCTATCTGCTCGGCACTTCCATTTCCGACACTGGCACCTGGATGCAGATGATGGCGCAGGGCTGGGTGATGAGCACGCTCACCGACAAGGCGATCATGCTCGGGATGGTGAATTTCGCCGCCGGCTTGCCGATGATTTTTCTCACCATGTTTGGCGGTTCGATGGCGGATCGTTTCGACAAGAGAAAAATCCTGATCTGGACGCAGATCGTGCAGATCGCCCTCGCGCTCCTCGTCGGCTGGCTCATCTACACGCATCGGATTCAGATCTGGCACATCATAATGGTCGCCGGATTGTTAGGCGTGGCCTTTGCCTTTGAACATCCGTCGCTCTCCGCGCTCGTGCCGGAACTGGTCCGGCGCGACGAGATCGCCGCCGCGGTCGCGCTCGATCGAGCAGTCTTTCATTGTGCGCGGTTTGTTGGCCCGTCGATCGGTGGTTTGGTCGTGGCGGCCTGGGGCGCCGGGACGGCTTTTTTCGCGAACGCTTTTTCGTTTATCGCCTTCATCATCGCCCTCCTCTCGCTCCCGCCGCGCGCACTTGGCAGCAAGGAGGAGGAAGAGCAACGCGCCAGCGGGATCAAGGACGGCTTCCGCTACATGCGCTCCGATAAACCGAGCCTCGCGATGGTCGGCATGATCGCCTCCATGACGATTTTTATTTTCCCCACGGTCTCGGTGATGATGCCGCTCTATTCGCGCGACGTGCTCCATTTCGGCCCGGATAAATTCGGTTACCTGATGGCGGCCGCGGGGATCGGCTCGGTCTTTGGCGCGATTGGTTTGATCACCATCCCGCACGCCCGACGGCTTGGGTGGATGATGGCTGGCGCGGTCGTGGTCGGCGTCGCGGTTTTCGTCCTCAGCCGAGTGCACGAGTTCGTCTACGCGATGGGGTCGCTGGCGGTGATCTCGTTAGGCTTATCGATGATCTTCGGGCTTTCGAACACAATCGTGCAGGAACGCGCGCCCTCGGTTTTGCGCGGCCGCGTCTCCGCGGTGATGGGTCTGAGCTTTTTCGGGCTCATGCCGGTGGCCGGCCTAGGCGTGACCAGCCTCGCCGATGCGATTGGCATGCGGACCGCGCTCGCGGTTTCCTCGGTCGCCTACGCTGCGGTCGCGCTCACCGTTCTCCTCTGGATCGGGAACGCCTTGAACGAAGCGCCGAAAGGCCAGCCGGCGCCGGTGCCGGCGCCGGAAGGCGCGCCGGTCTCCTGAAGATTCGTTAGGCAAAAGATGATCGCGTTTTCCACCTGTTGGAATTCCAGCCGCCACACCGCCGGCGACCAGATGCTCGCCGAGATCAAGGACAAGCTCGGCTTCGACCTCATCGAGCTCAGTCACGGCACCCGGATTTCGCTCATGCCGGGGATCCAGAAAGCCTTCGAGCGCGGCCTCGTGCGCTTCTGCAGCCTGCACAATTTCTGCCCGCTGCCGGTCGATGTGATGAGCGCGTCGCCGGATTGCTACACCTTTTCCGCGCGCACCGCGCACGAACGGCGACGGGCGGTGAAGCAGACGCTGCAGACGATCGATTTCGCGGAACGGCTCGGCGCGCCGTTTGTCGTCCTGCATTGCGGCCGCGTGACGATTTCGGACGTGACCGATCCGCTGATCGAACTGATCAAAGCCGGCAAAATGTATTCGCGCGAATACGTGAAACGGAAAGTAAGCGCAGTCGCGAAGCGCGAGCAGCGGGCCGCCGTTTACCTCGACCGCGTGCGCGAATGCCTGAAGCCGATCGTGGAGCACGCCGCGAAGAAAAACATCCGGCTCGGGATCGAAGGCCGGCGCGGCTACGAGGAAATCCCGAGCGAGCGCGAACTGCCCGCGCTGCTCGACGAGCTGGCTTCGCCGCACGTTGGCTACTGGCATGATTTCGGGCACATCCAGATCAAGGAAAACCTCGGCTTTCTCGATCACGCGGAATGGCTGCGCACGATCGGCCCGCGCGCGCTTGGCTGTCATTTGCAGGATTGCATCTGGCCGGCGCGGGATCACCAGCCGCCGTTCGCCGGTGATATCGATTTCGACCGGCTCGTCCCGCTTTTACCTGACGACTGCCTTTACGTCTGGGAGATGAGTCCGCGCAAGACCGCGGCGGAGATCAATCGCTCGGTCGCGATCTGGCAGGAGCGCTTCGGCGCGCCCCGACATCCTTAATTGCCGACGCTGCCGCATAAACTAAGGTGCGCTGCCGCGAATGAAAAAGGTCCTGCTCTCGCTTCTCCAGATCGCGGTCACGCTCGGCCTTCTTTACTGGGTATTCCACGATCCGCACAAGCGCGCCCAGATGGCGATCGCGCTCCGGCAGGCGGATTACAAATGGATCGTCGCCGCACTTTTCGCCTACTGCCTGGTCGAGTTCGTCGCCGCGATTCGCTGGTACATCCTGCTTCGGGTGCAGAAGATTTACCTCAGCATCTCGCGGGTCTCGGGGCTTTTCCTCATCGGGATGTTCTTTAATCAGTTCCTGCCCGGCGGCACCGGCGGCGACCTGGTTAAAAGCTATCTGCTCCTCAAGGAAACGCCGGGCAAAGCCACCGGCGCGCTCCTCGCCGTGGTCTTCGATCGCATGATTGGCCTGATCGCGCTCATCAGCATCACCGGCACCTTGATCGCGCTGCGTTACGACTGGCTCACGCAGCATCAGGAAACCAAGCACCTCGTCTGGTTGCTCATCGCCATTCTGGGGAGCGCCGTGCTCATGCTCGCCACCTCGTTTGTGGTCAGCGGCTTCAATCTCGCGCACTCGCTCCCGCCGCGTTTCCCGGCGCGCGAAAAGTTGATCGAGCTCTCTGCCTCCTATCATCTCTACGCGCATCATTGGCGCGCGACCCTGGTCGCCTTCGGCGCCTCGATCATCGCGCACCTCGCCACGTTTGCGACCTTCCTCTGCGTCGCCTACGCCTTCCGTGCGCAGGTGCAGGTGGTGAATTTCTTCGCGATCATGCCGATCGAGCGCACGATCTCGTCGTTGCCGATCAGCTTCGCCGGCGTCGGTTTGCGCGAGAAAATCTTCCAGGTCATGCTCCACGGTTTGTGCGGCGTGCCCGAAGACGTCGCGGTGCTGATCGGATCGATCAGCTTCCTCGTCATGCTCATCTCCTGTTCGCCGGGCGGATTGGTTTATCTCTTCTACCGGCCCAGCGGGCAAACCGGCCACGTGAAGTTAAGGGAGATGCGCGAGGAAGTGGCCACGCTCGAGCATGAAATCGCGGAAAACGAGTAAGCCGAAGCGCCCGCCGCCGCGCCCCTTCGTCGCCGCCACTTTCGCGATGACGGCCGATGGCAAGATCACCACCCGCGCCTTTACGCCGGTCGATTTCACCTCGCGCGAAGACAAGCGCCACCTCCTCCGCCAACGTTCGTTAGGCGACGCCGTCCTCATCGGCCGGAGCACCCTCACGCACGACAACGTCCGGCTCGGCCTGCCCGACCCGGCGATGCGCGCCGAGCGCGAAGCGCGCGGGCAGGCGGCTTACCCGCTGCGCGTGATCGTTTCCAACGAAGGCCGGATCGATCCCGCGTTGAATATTTTCCAGACCGATTTTTCGAAGATCGTCATCTTCTCGACCACGCGGATGCCGCGGAAATACCAGCTCGCGCTCCGCGAAAAAGCGACCCTCCGCCTGAGCGACACCCGCAGCGTCGACCTCGCGCGGATGCTCCAACTCCTGCGCAGTGAGTATGGCGTGCGCCGGGTCGCGTGCGAAGGCGGCGCGAAGCTGTTCCGCGGATTGCTCGAGCGGCAGCTCGTCGATCAGCTCAACCTCACGATCGCGCCCTACGTTTTCGGGGGCAAAACGGCGCCGACCTTAACCGGTCGCGGGACCGAGTTCCTGCCCGCGAGCGTGCGCTGTACACTCCAGGAAATGCGCACCGTCGAGGACGAATGTTTCGTCAGTTACCGGCTGAGGTATCCCGCGTAGGCCAGCACGGCGGTCGGAACTGAGCCAGCGAGTCTCACGCCATCTTTTTCGCCGACGTGAGCAGGTTGCCGCCGTCCGCGTCCACCTCCTGCGCATTATCCGAGGGCGCGCCGGGCAAAATTGCAACAAAAGCAAAGCCGGCGCGCCCTCTCGCATTGCAATTGCTTTCATCCAGAGCATGCCGATGACACTCGAAGAAATTACTGCCCGCGAAGGCCAGCTCCTGGACCAGATCGCCGAATGCAAACGCCTCCTCGCTGCCTACCAGCTCATCCGCGCCGAATGCGACAGATCTCCCGCCGCCGCGGCCCCGGCGCCCGCCGCACCGGAGGTCGACCTCGTCCCTGTGGCCGACCCCGTGCCGAGCGGCGCGTCGGTCGCGCCGCCGCACGTGAACCTGCAGCTCCGAGCCCTCAGCGAAGGGTGGGCTGGAACCGGGAGGGCGATCAGGTGGGTCCTGCAACGGACAACCGGCGAATTTACCCTCCGCGACGTCGCCGCGGCCCTGCGGAATGAGGGCTGCCCGATTCCGCTGCCGAAAATCTCCGTGGTTCTCAGTCGCATGATGAGCGCGCGCGAGATCACCCGGACCCGGAACGGCCGCGGGCGCGCGCCGTCGATATTTCGCGCCGAGCCATTGCCCCCGGGCGCCGCCATCCTCGTCTAACGGGCGGGTGATTACCCGCCCGCTGCCGTCGCCCATTCGCCTCGCCCCGGCTCATCCACGTGCAGAACGGCGGGCCCGCAACTCGCCGCGCCTGTGCACCCGCCCATCCGCGGGTAAAAGAAATCCTTTTCCGGGCCCCGCGGGCCGTTCCGGGGCGCTGCGCGTAAGAAATTGTTCGCGGCGTGGCTGCAGCGATGAAGATTGATCGCATCTCGCTCGAAATGCTCCGCACGCGGGGAAGCTGTCTCTCACCTGACTCGAAATACCCCGCACAGGGGAAACTCGTCTCTCAGCTGACGCGAGATCCCCCGTCCACGGGTAATTTGTCTCTCATCTGACCCGGGATCCCCCGTCCACGGGCAATTCGTCTCTCATCTGACCCGAAATACTCCGCACATGGGGAATTCGTCTCTCATTTCCCTGTATTTTGTCCTCACCACTTCAAAATGAGAGACAACTTCCCACAGATAGGACTCGCAAGGCCAAGATGAGAGACAACTTCCCACAGATAGGACTCGCAAGGCCGAGATGAGAGACAACTTCCCACAGATAGAACTCGCAAGGCCACGATGAGAGACAACTTCCTACAGATAGCCCCTGAGACGCCAAGTTAAGAGACAAACGGCCGCTGAAATTCCTCGCGACGTGGAAAGGAGAGAGGAGTCGGCCGAGTTGTCATCACCGCGCCCGAGATGCGAGCGCCGCCGGCCCAGTTCCGTCTCCGGCCGCCGAAACTAGAGCAAAACCAGCCGAAAACCTCCCGCCGAACGGAAACTGAAACCGGACGGGCCGTGAACGGCGTTCGAGAGCTGAAAATACCAGCCGCCTCGCCACAAAAGTGCCCGGGCAAGTGAAAATGCGAGCCTGCGCTCGTGTTCGCGCCAATCGACATGCGGGTCAAGAGTGGATTCAGTCACAGGGCGGCGAAGCAGCACGCTCGCCCGTCGGACGACCGCTCGACGGACTCCTGCCCATGAGGGACCTTAACTCGCTCCGGATCCCGTGTCGGCTGTGGTGGGCTTGCCAGCGGGAGAAAGCATTACCAAACTCCGCAGAAGTGTCTGCAACATTCACAGACTGACCCCCGACTGCCCCGTCTCTATTTTCCCTCTCACGCTGACCTACCTCCGCCTACTGACCCTACCTCCCGCTTACCCGCTACTCCCGTTTCCCATTATCAATAACGAATGCTTTTGGCTCGTCATGAGGGCACCGACTTGATACAAACGGGTCGTGAAAACAACCCAGTTGATTCTTCTTTCCGTTGTCAGCCTCGCCTCCGTCGCGCTCGCAGTCGATCCGCCGCCCGATGGCGGCTATCCCAACGGGAACACGGCTGAGGGCGAAGATGCGCTGTTCAGTCTAAGCACCGGCTCGTATAATACGGCAACTGGTTTTCATTCGCTCTATAGCAACACGACCGGCGAGGGCAACACGGCCATGGGTTGGGCATCGCTCTCCGCCAACACGACCGGTTTCGGTAACGTCGCTGTCGGTAAGTACACCATGAACTACAATACAACCGGTATTGTGAACACCGCCATCGGTGATAGTGCGCTGTTGTTCAACACTACAGGCAGCAGCAATACCGCTGCAGGATTCGAGGCGCTATGGCAGAACGATAGTGGCACTTATAACGTCGGCGTCGGCAACAGCGCACTCCAGAACAATTTTTCCGGCAGCAACAACACTGCGACGGGAGCTTTTGCGCTTGGTGGTAACACAACCGGGGCGCATAACACGGCCACCGGATATAATGCGCTGGGTGGGGACGATGAAATTATATCGTCCGGTAGTTACAATACCGCGACGGGTGATGCCGCGATGCAAAACATAACCGTTGGCGTAAACAACGTCGCTGATGGAGCCAGCGCACTCTTTACCAATAGAACCGGAGCAAACAATACGGCCTCCGGTCGCAGCGCGCTCTATGCTAATAACACGGGCAGCGACAACACCGCCGTCGGTCAGAACGCCCTTAAGAGCAATACGAGCGGCTCGAGCAACATCGCACTCGGCTCCAATGCAGGTGTCCAGCTGACGACCGGCAGTAACAATATCGACTTCGGCAATGCGGGGGTTGCGGGCGAATCGGGTACGATTCGTCTTGGCACTGCCGGAACCCAGACAGCCACGTTTATCGCTGGTATTCGCGGAGTGCCACTCGCAGGAGCTATGGCAATTGGCGTCGATGCCAACGGCCAACTTGGGGTGAGAGGTTCCTCGGCGCGATTCAAGGAGGCGATCAAGCCGATGGATAAGGTGAGCGAGGCCATTTTCTCACTTCAACCTGTCACTTTCCGCTATAAAAAGGCGCTCGATCCTTCGGCTCTGCCACAGTTTGGCCTCGTTGCCGAAGAGGTGGCCAAGGTCAATCCTGACTTGGTGGCCTCCGATGCGGAGGGTAAGCCTTTCACCGTCCGCTACGACGAAGTGAATGCGATGCTGCTCAACGAGTTTCTCAAAGAGCATCGCAAGGGTGAACAGCAGGATCGTAAGATTGAACAGCTCGAAGAAACTGTTACACAGCTACAAACGGCACTCAAAGCGCAGGCGGCGCAAATCCAGAAGGTGAACGCGCAGCTTCAAACAGAGGCCGGCCAGCCGCGCGTGGTAACGAATGATTAAACGTTATCTAACAGAGACTCGCTAGCTGCGCGACCGTCTTGCGCCGCGGATCCATTTGCTCGCGATCGGTCATCGGCGGGAAATCTAGTCGGCGTACTCATCTGAGCTTGTTCCCAGAGAAATGACTGGATGTCGATCATGTCGCGCGGACCCAGGTCGCGCAGATCCGGCCGAGCAGGGTGATAAACCGCGCGGCAAATTCAACTCGTGTCTCGCGTGCGATCGCTCCAGCCTCCTTGACTTTCCGCCGGTCGTCCGGGCTTTTTAACAAGATTCACGAGCCGACCCCTATTCCGCTCAGGGTCTCAGCGTGAAGATGGTGCCTTTGTCCAGCGTGCCGCCATCAAGGGTGGTGCCGGAGAAATTGCCCTTTCGGTCGATCGTCAGGCTATCGGTCGGGCTGGTCCCGTCGCCGTCGTAGCTGCCAAAATCGTAGACGCTGCTGTAGAGGCCGCTGGGCGTGATCTTATAGATCAGCCCCGCCCCAAACGCGCCCCCGTTCAGTGTGCCGTAGAGATTGCCGGTCGCATCGGCGACCAGTTCACCGAAGGGATTCGCGTCGCCGCCGAAGGAATAGAGAATGGTTTCAGTGCCATCTGGAGCCAGCTTAAATACGGTGCCCCGGCTGTTCGCGCCACCGGCGTTGGTCGTGCCGTAGAAATTACCCTCGGCATCGGCGAGCAGACGACAATACGGGCTCGCGCCATCGGTCCCGTTCTGGAAAGAATAGAGGACCGTTTCCTGACCGTCCGGGGCGACCCGGTAGATGGTGCCGCACCCGATGTTATCGCGACAGCCCGTGCCGCCCACGTTGGTCGTGCCGTAGAGATTGCCGGCAGCATCGGCGATGAGCCCTCCGTAGGGGAACCCACCATCATTCGACGGCCCCAGGAAAATGTGGAGCTGAGTTTCCTGGCCGTCGGGAGAAATCTGGAAGACGGTTCCCCATCCCTCGACATGAGACGAGCCACCGAGCTGGGTGGTGCCATAAACGTTGCCGGCGGCATCCAGCAGCAGGTTGCCATTAGGAGTACAGGCCGTCGCTGCCACCGGTGAAGGAGTAGAGAGTGGTCTTCTCGCCCGTCGGGGTGATCTTATAGATGGTGCCGCAACCCAAGACGCAAGCGGTGTTTACGATCCCGCCGTAACCCGTCGCGCCGTAGAGATTGCCGGCGAGATCGGCCGCCAGGTCAGCTCTGGGTGTATCGCCGTCTGCCCCGCTGGTGAAGCTGTGGATCACTGTGACTGTTCTACCAGAGAACCGGTAGACCGAGCCGCAACCGCCACGGCAATTCTGGCTGCCGCCACCTAGTTGAGTGACACCGTAGCGCCCCTTTGCGGTAGAAGTCAGGCGACCGATAGGGAAGGTCCCGCTTTTGGCCGCCCCGAAGCTGTAGAGCACCCTCTCGAGAGCGGCCTCCACCGCAGCCGACATGGAGGAGAGAGTCAGGCTGCAACCAGCGACCAGGCAGGCTGCGCTAGCGATGAGTTTTATTGCGCGCATGGCGAGAGAGAAGTGAAAACGTTCACCGAAGTCAAGCATAGGACTTGAGCGCCCAATGAACCGTCGTCTTGCTAACCTACGGCGAGGAAATCAGGACGGGTCAGGTCTTAAATCTTGTGGGAGTTTAATGGGTCCAATGGGGTCAGGGTGGGGTTACCCTGATTTGACGGTCGGTGGAGGCGAGAAGGAGTCAGAGCTCACTATCGACACAGATCGGTGGGAGCGCAGAAGACGTCCACAGGGCGGAACCGGGGTCAACTTCAGAAACTCGCCGCGATCCATTATTAACGTGGCGAAAGCGCCTGCAACCCCATGACAGGCGCAGACCTGACTCGCTGCCAGGTTACTCTTTTAGCAACTCATCCAGATCGAGGGCCGCGGTCCCCATGGCGAGTTCTCCTTGAGCGGTGCGCGGCCACTGTTCCGGCGGGCGATCCCAGTAAAGCTCGACACCGTTCCTATCGGGGTCGCGCAGATAGATAGCTTCGCTGACGCCATGGTCGGACGCGCCTTCCAGGGGAAGTCCAGCGCGTAAGACGCGTCGAAGCGCATCCGCGAGCTCGGCACGCGTCGGGTAGACAATCGCGAGATGATACAGCCCGGTCGAGCCCTGTGGGGGCGAGGTGCCGCCCGCGCTCTCCCAGGTATTGAGCCCGATGTGGTGATGATAGCCGCCGGCCGAAAGGAAGGCCGCTTGATTGCCGTAGCGCTGCGTGAGCTCGAACCCGAGCACGTCGCGGTAGAACCGAAGGGCGCGATCCAGATCGGAAACCTTCAGGTGCACGTGCCCGATGCGCACCTCCGGATGGATTTTGTCAGTCATCTTCGTCTCGACGGGGTTGTGCATCTTTATCACCTTACCGTATGGGCACTGGCGCAGAGAAACCGCGGCCTGTCCATCGCCCCCCTGATCTCCGGCGGGCGCGGACGACTCGCTGAACTGACGATTTTGTTACCGAATTTTCCAGGCGGTCCCGCGTCCATTCATTGCGCGGCTCGCGGCTCCGTTTATCCTGTCGCGCGCTTTCCACGCGACTCATGCAGACTGGCAACTCGATCATTATGAACGCCCCGCGCGAGACGATTTTCGAGACCGCCGCCGACCTGGAAAACTGGCCGCGGATTCTGCCGCATTATCGCTACATCAAGGTCCTCGAGCGCCGGCCGCAGAGCAGCATCGTGGAGATGGCCGCGACTCGGTCCGGTATTCCGATTTCGTGGACCTCGGAGTTTGCGGTCGACCGCGAGCGGATGGAGTTGCGCTTCGATCATCTGAAGGCTTTCACCCGCGGGATGCACGTGGTCTGGACTTTCAAGGAAACGCCCGCCGGTGTGCTCGTGGAGATCATGCACGCGCTCCGTTTTCGAATCCCGGTGCTCGCGCCGCTGGCCGAGCCGATCATCGGCGGATTCTTCATCCATCATGTCGCGAATCAGACCCTGCGCTGTATGAAGGCGCATCTGGAAGCGCGAGCCTAACGAATCAAACTTATGCCCGAGACTAAACGCCGCGCCGTCATTACCGGACTGGGCCCGATCACCGCGATCGGGATTGGCCGGGAGGAATTCTGGAATGGGCTGCGCGCCGAAAAGAGCGGCGTGGGCACCGTCACGATGTTCGACAGTTCCATCTTCAACGCGCATTGCGCCGCGGAGATTCCAGCCTGGGCGCCGGAGAAATTCTTCCCGCCGCATCGGCTGAAGCGGCTCGATCGCTATGCGCAGTTTTCCGTCGGCTCAGCGCAGCTCGCGCTCGAGGACGCGGGGATAAAATGGTCGAAGGAGGAGCCGCAGCATCGCGTCGGCGTGAGCTTCGGCACCGCGCTCGGCGGGATCGCGAACGCGGAATCCGAGCACGCGCATTTCTTGAAAAAAGGAAGTCGCGCGGTGAACCAGACGCTCGCGCTCCAGGTCTTCGGCGGCTCCGCGCACACGAATATCGCGATCGAATTCGGTTTCCGCGGGGCGGGGACGACGAACTCCAACAGTTGCGCCAGCGGCACGATCGCGGTCGGCGAAGCGCTCCGTTATATCCGCGATGATTTCGCCGATGTGATCGTGGCCGGCGGCGCCGAGTCGCCGCTCAGCCAGCTCACTTACGGCGCCTTCGCGTTCATCAAGACGATGAGCCAGCACGCGGGCGACCCGGCGGAAGCCTGCCGGCCGTTCGATCGGCTGCGCGATGGCTTCGTGATGGGCGAGGGGGCCGCGTCGCTCGTCGTCGAGGAGCTCGAGCACGCCCGCGCGCGTGGCGCGCACATCTACGCGGAGGTGCTCGGCTACAGTTTAAACAACGACGCGTTTCACATGACCTCGCCGCTGCCGAGTGGTGAGTCGTGCATCCGCGCGATCCGCGAAACGCTCGCGGACGCGGCGCTTTCGCCTAACGACATCGATTACATCAACGCGCATGCCAGCTCGACCCAGCTCAACGACAGCACCGAGACGATGGCGATCAAAGAAGTCTTCGGCGCGCACGCCGCGGCGATCCCGGTGAGCGGGACGAAGCCGTTTACCGGTCATCCGCTGGGCGCGACCGGGGCGATCGAGGCGGCGATCTGCGCGCTCGCGATCGATCGCGATTGGGTTCCACCGACTTTGAACTGGGAAAATCCCGATCCCGCCTGCGACCTCGACGTCGTGCCGCAACACGGTCGCGAAGCGAAGCTCGATTATGTGCTGAGCAACTCTTTCGGGTTCGGCGGGATCAACGCCTGCATCGTCCTCGGCCGGGTGCGGGACTGATTCGTTCCACCTGTCATCCCGAGCGGAGCGAGGGACCTCGCAAGGCGTTGTTCGGAGTCGTCAGGCAAGTGGAGGACCGCACGGCGCATGTGAGGTCCTTCGCCGCACTGCGCCGGCTCGGGATGACAAACTTATCCTCTCTGTCGCGCCCGGAGAGGCCAGCGTTGACGCCACTCGCGGGCGCTCCTAACGTGCGCGCGTGCAACCCGAGTTGGAGCAGCTCCTTATCCTGCAGGATCGCGCTCAGAAAATCCGGCAGGTGGAAGCGGAACTCCGCACGTTGCCCCAGGAACGCAAGTCGCTCGACGACCAGATGACTGCGGCCGCGGCGCATTTGGAATTGCTGAAAAAAAACGCGCGCCAGCTCGAGGTCGACAAGAAAAGCCTCGAGCTCGATATCGGCACGCGGAGCGAAAGCATCGCGCGGCTGAAAACCCAGCAGTATGAGACGCGGAAGAACGACGAATTCTCCGCGATGGGTCGCGAGATCGAGCGTTACCAGGGCGAGATCAGCGCGATCGAGGATCGCGAGCTGGAGTTAATGGAGCAGGCGGACGTGCTCAAAGCACAGATCGGTTCCGAGGAAAAGGAAACGGCGCTGGCGAAGGAATCGATCGACCGGCAGGTCGCGAATCTGGATTCGAAGGAAACGACGTTGAACACGCGCCTAACCGATTTGCGGAAGGACCGCGACGATCTCGCGGCGAAGGTCGACGAAGATTTGCTCGATCTTTTTAACCGGCTCTTCGCGAGCAAAGGCGACGCCGCGGTGGTCGCGCTGGAGCATGATTTCTGCACCGGCTGCCACATGAAAGTGACCACGCAAACCGCGGTCCGCGCGAAAGGCGGCCGCGAGATCGTGAACTGCGAGCAGTGCGGCCGGATTCTCTACGTCGCCGAGTAGCTGGCCTTTTGGCGTCTTGTCAGTCTGCGGAACATCCGCCGCCACCGGCTTGTCATCCCGAGCGGGAGCGACGAGGGACCTCACAAGCGTCGTTTGACCAACCATGCCTAACAACGCTTGCGAGGTCCCTCGACTGCGCTGCGCTTCGCTCGGGATGACAAGACGGCGGCGTCCGCTCAAACGTTGAAGCGGAACTCGACCACGTCGCCGTCTTTGACGACGTATTCCTTGCCTTCGATCCGCAGTTTGCCGGCTTCGCGCGCCTTGGCGAAGGAGCCGAGCGCGACCAGATCGTCGAAGTGGACCGTCTCCGCGGCGATGAAGCCGCGCTCGAAATCGCTGTGAATCACGCCGGCGGCCGCGGGGGCTTTGTCGCCGGCGTGGATGGTCCAGGCGCGCGTTTCCTTTTCGCCGGTGGTGAGGTAAGTGCGCAGGCCGAGCAGGTGATAGACCGCGCGGATGAGCGCGCCGACGCCGCTGCTCTCCACGCCGAGATCGCGCAGGTATTCCTGCGCTTCGGCTTCGCGGGAGATCGACCAGCTCGCTCTCGATCTGCGCGCTGATGACGACGGCTTCGGTCGCGAAATGCGCCTTCGCATAAGCTTCGACGGCGCGCACATGTTTCGCGGCGGCGTTCGTTTCATCCCGTTGCGCGATCGCGGCGAGATCGCTCTCGGCGACGTTGCAGGCGAAGATCGTCGGCTTGGAGGTGAGGAGGAAAAATTCGCGCGCGACGATTTTTTCCTCGTCGGTCAACTCGAGCGTGATCGCCGGTTTTCCGGAGTCGAGATGCGGGAGGAGTTTTTCGATCAACGCGATTTCGGCCTTGGCCGTCTTCGAGCCCATCGCGCACTTCCTTTTGCAACCGGTCGCGCCGTTTTTGGAGCGAGGCGAGATCGGCGAGGATGAGCTCGGTGTTGATCACCTCGATGTCGCGCACCGGATCGATCGAGCCGCTGACGTGATGAATGTCGCCGCTCTCGAAACAGCGCACGACCTGCACGATCGCGTTCACTTCGCGGATGTGGCTGAGGAACTGGTTGCCGAGGCCTTCGCCGGCGCTCGCGCCTTTCACCAGCCCGGCGATGTCGACGAACTCGATCGCGGCCGGGATGATTTTTTGCGAATGGGAAAGCTGCGAGAGCACCTGGAGCCGCGGGTCGGGGACGGTGACGACGCCGAGGTTCGGATCGATCGTGCAGAAGGGATAATTAGCCGCCTGCGCCTTTTGGGTGCGGGTGACGGCGTTAAAGAGGGTGGATTTGCCGACGTTAGGCAGACCGACGATTCCGGCGCTCAACATAGGCGCGGAGGGTAAGGCCAGTCACCGACCGTCGCAATCGCGCGCCACCATTTCCGGACGAGTTGAGCAAATAGACGACCGCCCGGCTATTCGCACGGGTTTGACCGTCTTCATGCCCATTTTCCGTTTTTAGCCAAGGGGAAAGGGGGCGATCGCGACCGCGCCGTGCGGCCTGACGATGTTAGCGAATCCGCTGGTCCTTGTATGGCGGTGAAACGTCGGTCTTTGCCTCGCGGCTTCTCGGATTGCGTGAATTCGTTGATTCGCTACCCTGGCAGCCGCCTTTGGCGCCGCGTCAACACAAGCTGCGCCGCGCTCAATGAATTAATTGGCCGCAGAAGGCGTCGGAGATTTGCCGATCACCGCGAGTTGCGCTGGCCGGATCAAAGAAGGACCCAAACCATGATCACGAAAACCTTGATTGCGCTCGCGCTCGGCCTCTCGGCTCTAACCGCCCACGGCGGCGACCCGAAGCGGGAGGAGAAGGAAAAACCACGCCACGAGATTGCCCACCCGGAGCGCAGCTCCGCGCAGGACATCATCGAACGCCAGGAGCTCGGCCTCGTGCGCGGCACGCCGGTCCGTTCGTTTTATGCGCATGGCCAGCGGGTCGATTACTACATCGATGGGAGCGCCTACATCGGCTTGAACCGGGTCCGTTAGGTTTAGGGTTCCTTGCACGATGGTGCGAGCAAGGGAAAGAAAAGAAATCGGGCCGACTGGATTCGAACCAGCGACCTCTTGAACCCCATTCAAGCGCACTACCAAGCTGTGCTACGGCCCGACCTCAGGCGCACTATTCGCCGCGGCGCTCGCGGTTGCCAAACGTTTTATTGGCTCGCGCCTCGTGGAGGCTTTTGGCGCGGGTCTCTTCCCGCGAAGACCCCGGCGTCGTATTTTTAATCGACCCTGACTTGGCTGCTTCGCGGGTCGGTGACCCGCGCTACGCTGTCCAAGCGGTGAGGAAGGCGTCGATGAGTTGCGGGAGCTCGTCGCTATAACCGCCCTCAAGGATCGCCCCGGCGCGGACGCCACTCTCGCGCAGCCATTTCCCGAAAAGCGCGAAGTCTTCCCGCTCGAGCGTCATCTGGGTGATCGGATCGCCGGCGGCGGCGTCGAAACCCGCCGAGACGAGGAGCAGGTCGGGCCGGAATTCCAGCAATTTGCCCAGCGCCTTCTCGACTGCGTCGCGATGCACCGCCCGGTCGGCATACGGCCGGACGGTGAAATTATGAACGTTGCCTAACGAACGAATCCCGGTCCCGGGATAACCGGGAAATTGATGGATGGAGGCAAACGCGATCTGCGCATGACCGGCGACGATCGCCTCGGTGCCGTTGCCATGGTGCGCGTCGAAATCCCAGAGCGCGACCCGGGCCGCGCCCTGCGCGAGGGCGTCGAGCGCGGCGACGGCGAGATGATTGAAAAAGCAAAATCCCATCGCCTGCTCGCGCGTCGCGTGATGCCCGGGCGGCCGCATCAAACTGAAGGCCGGCGTGCCGCCTAACGATTCCCGCGCGACCGCGCAGGACGCGCCGGATGCGCGCGCCGCGTGCCCGTAAATTCCCGGATAAGCCGGCGTGTCATGATCGAAATCCTGCCGCGCCATCCGCACCCGCTGCACATGCTCCGGGGTATGCGCGCGGAGCAGGGCTTCCTCCGTGGCCTCGTCCGGCTGGCGCCATTCCCAGCCCGGATGCTGTTGCCGCAAACAGGCCGCGCTCGCCGTCACCCGCGCCGGCCGCTCCGGATGGCCGGCGGCGGAATATTCCGCGCAGCGGGGATCGTGAAAAATGATCACGGCTGCGCCCGCACGATCCCGGCGAAATTCGCCCAGTAGCGCCAGATGAGGAAGAGCGCGAGCAGCGCGCAAACGAGCGCGAGCGGCAGCCCTTCCGGCGCCATGCAGCCGTGAAAGAGCACGATGTTGACGATGATCGGGCAGAGAATCACCAGACCGAGCGGCACGAAGCCGATGAGCACGAGGAGTCCGCCGAGAATCTGGAAGGCGAAGACTACGCTCAGGTAGCCGGTCGCGGCGAGCGCGGTGAAATACTGGACCGCGAGCGGGTTCGCCGGCGGCGGCGGGTGGATGAAATGGAGGAAACCATTACAGCCAAAGACGAGGAAGATGAGCCCGAGAAGGATCCGCGCGATGATGGTCACGATTTTCATGAAAGCGAACCTGCGCCGCCGCTGCCGGAGATTCAATAGCGAAGGTCGGGCGCTGAGCGGGGCGGCGGACGACCAATGCGGGCCGCGTCCCCAGGTTTGCTTTTCCCAACCATTCCGCCAAGCTTTTCCCTTATGCCGCTGGATTTGAAGGAGATGATCGCTGCCCGGATGGGGGAGAACTACGACCTGCACGAGCGGCATCTCAATCGCACCCTCGTCGCGGCCCAGCGCGTGATCGGCTTCGACAAGGTCTATGCGCGGGCGGAAGGCGCCTATCTCTACGACATGGATAACGCCGCCTATCTCGATTTTCTCAGCGGCTACAGCGTCTTCAATATCGGGCGCAATCATCCCGCGGTGCAGAAGGCGATCCGCGACGTCCTCGATCTCGATCTGCCAAACATGGTGCAGATGGATTGTTCGCTCCTCAGCGGGCTCCTCGCCGAGGCGCTGACCAAACGAACGCCGAAGCATCTCGACGCGGTTTTCTTTTGTAACTCCGGCACCGAAGCGATGGAAGGCGCGCTTAAGTTTGCCCGCGCCGCGACCCAGCGTCCGCGCGTCTTGTCGTTAGGCGGCGCTTTTCATGGGCTCAGCCTCGGCTCGCTCTCGCTCATGGGCTGCGAGAGTTTTACCGAAGGCTTTGGCCCGCTCATGGCTGGCTTCGATGGCCGCATCCCGCTGGACGACAGCGCGACGCTGGAACGGGAGCTGGCGAAAAAAGATGTGGCGGCTTTTGTGATCGAGCCGGTCCAGGGCAAAGGCGTCAACTTTCCGCGCGGAGATTTCTTCGTTCGGGCGCAGGAGCTTTGCCGGAAATACGGCACGCTTCTCATCGCTGATGAGATCCAGACCGGACTGGGACGGACCGGTAAAATGTTTGGCTTCGAACATTGGAACCTGGAACCGGATATCATCACTCTCGCGAAGACCCTGAGCGGCGGTTACGTCCCTTGCGGCGCGATCGTGACGCGGCGTGAGATTTATCAGAAGACCTTTAGCCGGATGGATCGTTGCGTCGTGCATTCGACGACCTTCGGCCGCAATAACCTCGCGATGGCCTGCGGCCTCGCCGCGCTCGAGGTGCTGGATGACGAGAAGCTGATCGAGAATTCCGCGCGCATGGGCGCACTGCTGGTCGAGAAACTGGACGCATTGAAGACCAAACATTCCTTCATCAAGGAAGTGCGCGGCAAAGGACTCATGATTGCGATCGAGTTCCATGAACCTAACGAGTTTAAGTTGAAGATGGCCTGGAAACTCCTGCACAAGGTCGACAAGGTCCTCTTCGCGCAGATGGTCGTGACTCAGATGCTGGCGCAGCATCGCATTCTCACTCAGGTCGCCGGCCACGCGATGGATGTGGTAAAGATTCTTCCGCCGCTCATCATCGGCGAACGCGAAGTGGACCAATTTGTCAACGCGCTCGATGCCACCCTGACTGACTGCCGCAAGTTCCCCGGACCGATGTGGGAGATAGGCAATAACTTTGTCCGGCACGCGCTCCGGGGGAAAAGTTCCTCCACTCAAAACCAACCTGCGACCACCGCCCGTGGCTGAATTCAAGAAGGCGTCTCCGCGCAATCTGCGTCCGGTCCAGCGCGACCGACTGAGCTGGCATCAGTTCACGGCTGCCACAACCCGCTATGACTCCATGCCTTATCGCCGTTGTGGCGCGGCGGGTTTGCGGCTCCCGGCGATCTCGTTAGGCGCGTGGGAGACTTTCGGTGGTTATCGTGGGCCGGAGATAACCCGTGAATGTATCTTTCGGGCTTTCAATCTGGGGATTACTCATTTCGATTTCGCGAATAACTATGGTCACCCGGCCGGCCGGGCTGAGACGATCGTTGGGCGCATTCTGCGGGAGATGCCGCGGGAGGAACTCATTATCTCCACGAAGGCCGGTTATCGGATGTGGCCGGGTCCTTATGGCGACGGCGGCTCACGCAAATATCTCATTGCCAGTCTCGAGCAATCGCTCCACCGACTCGGGATCGACCACGTCGATATCTATTACTCTCATCGGTTCGACCCGGAGACGCCGCTGGAGGAAACCCTCGGCGCGCTCGACCAGCTCGTCCGGCAAGGAAAAGCGCTCTACGCCGGCTTGAGTAACTATCCGGCCGACCAGTTCGCCGCCGCCGCCAGGATCGTCGCGCAAAGAGAGTGGGCGCCGATCGTGCTCCATCAATGCGCCTACAACCTTTTCGATCGCGGGATTGAAGGCGGAGGACTCGCCGCCGCGCAGACGGCTGGAGCTGGCGTGGTGGCCTACTCGCCGCTCGCCCAGGGGTTGCTCAGCGATAAGTATCTCGCGGGCGTGCCGGAAGAGTCTCGCGCGGCGAAGCTTTGGACGGAAGGACAGCGCCGGGAGAATCTTCCGGAGCGCCGACTCGCGCAGGTGCGCAACTTGAATGAAATCGCGCAAAGCCGCGGTCAGACTCTCGCGCAAATGGCGCTGGCCTGGACCTTGCGTTGGCCGGAGGTGACGAGCGCAATCGTCGGCGCCTCCGCAGTGGAGCAGATCGAGGAAAACGTGAAGGCACTGGAGAAGCCCACTTTCTCTGCGGAAGAGCTGCACCGGATCGACCAGGCCCTGCAGAGTTAGCAGACGGTTGTCCAATCGTTCGGCATGACTCTGCCCAGCCTAACGAGTATAAGTGTCGTGCTCCTCGCGTCGGAGTTCGCGCTCGTCGTCTCGAAACGCGCCGGTGCAAAAGCCGGCGCAGACAAAGATCGCCGCAGCCTGGGCCTGCTCTGGCTGGTGATCGGCCTAAGTATCAGCGCAGGCTTTATCCTGCAGGCGCGGGTCCCTGCGGGCCGCGTCCCGTTCCCGCGGCCGTGTTATCTCCTTGGTCTCGCCCTCTTTCTTCTTGGCCTGGTCATTCGCTGGATCGCGATCATTCACCTTGGCCGCTTCTTTACCGTCAGTGTGGCGATTGCGATGACCACCGCCTGATCACCACCGGGCCGTATCGTTATGTGCGCCATCCTTCCTACACCGGATCGCTTTTGATCTTTCTCGGGTTCGGTCTTTGCACGCTGAACTTCTACTCACTCGGGGTCATCTTCGTCCCGATCTGCGCGGCCTTTCTCTGGCGAGTCCAGGTGGAAGAAGCGGCGCTCCGGGCGGCTTTTGGTCAGAGCTATCAAGCCTACGCCAAGTGCACCGCGCGGATTATTCCTTTTCTCTACTAGGACGCGGAAATGGGTTGCTCTCCGAGGGCCGCGATTTCGGTCGCGCGCTTTGCGGCGGCGAGAATGGCTGCCTGCTCGAGCGGCGCGTGGGGATAGCCAACGGTCAGGCATTCCCAGAGATACTCCCGAAGGAACGGCTCGATCCCGCCGAGCCGCTCGTATTGCACCGTATGGACCAGTTCGTGCGCGATGAGAGAGCGGTCGCGCCAGCAATCGCCCCGGACGAAAATACCGTAACGCAACGCCAGACCGCGAGTCGCCTGAGTAAGAAGCCGAATCGCCGCGACCGCCATTCTGAGAGCCAGATCTTCGGGTTGTGACGCATTCGCGAGGCAGAGCAGACGCACCCGCGCCGGATCGCGCACACCGAGCGATCGCGCGTCGGATAATTCTTCCTCCGTGAGCGGCACGCCGGCATGCAGGATGCGCGCTTCGAGTGCTTCCGCCCACCGCGCGGCCAGCGGGACCAGCTTCTCGAAGGGTGTGCGCAGCAGTTGTCTCTTCATGGGATCTGTGGCGTCCGACGTTCCATTAGGTCGAGGCCGCGGGAGGTTTAGGCCGTGGTTGCGCTTTAATTCACGAGTTCTAGTTTCTTCGGGTGAAAAAGATCGAGGCGATCATCAAGCCATTCAAGATGGAGGACGTGAAGGAAGCGCTCGCCGAGATCGGGGTCGAAGGCATGACTGTGAGTGAAGTGAAAGGCTTCGGCCGGCAAAAGGGTCACACCGAGATTTACCGCGGAAGCGAGTACACGGTCGATTTTCTGCCCAAAGTCAAAATCGAGGTCGTGCTGACGGACGATCGGACGCCGCGCGCGGTGGAAGTGATCACCCGGGCGGCGCACACCGGCAAGATCGGCGACGGGAAGGTCTTTGTCTCCGAGGTCGAACAGGTCGTCCGGATTCGGACCGACGAACGCGGCGCAGAAGCAGTTTAGCCCGCGCTTCGGAATCAACTCCCAGCGTCGCTCCGCATGCACGACTATCTCCTCTCGGTCATCCTCGGCGTGGTCGAAGGGCTGACCGAATTTGTCCCGATTAGCTCGACCGCGCACCTGCGTATCGCGGAGGCGCTGCTCGGGGTCGATCTTCAGAGCGGGTTCTGGAAAATGTACAGCATCGTCATTCAGCTCGGCGCCATCCTCGCGCTGACTGCTTTCTTTTGGCGGCGCATTCTGCGCTTCCTGCACACCTTCCCGCGCGGTGCGCAGGGAGATCGGACGATCGTAACGCATCCGCTCAGCCTGGTGCTAATTGCTTTTATCGTGACCGCGATCCCGGCTTTTTTGCTGACGAAGCTGATCGGGAAGAATCTTGAGAACCTCTACGCGATGGCGCTCGCGCTCCTCATTGGCGGGATCATCATGTGGGTGGTCGATGCGCTTTTCGTTAGGCCGAAAATCGCGCGGATGGAGGAAATGTCGCTGCCGACCGCGATCTGGATCGGCGCGGTGCAGACGCTCTCGGCGGTTTTCCCCGGCACCTCACGCTCGATGTGCACGATCGCGGCCGGGCAGGTCGCCGGGATGTCGCGGGAAGCGGCGCTGGAGTTTTCCTTTTTTCTCTCGATCCCGACGATGTTCGCGGCGACCGGCTACGACCTGTTGAAGACATTGAAGCCGCACCAGACGACCGACGCGATCGCGCCTCTCACGATGACGCCGCATCTCTGGATCGTCCTCGCGATTGGCGTCGCGATCGCCTTTGTCGTGGCGCTGGGCGTGGTCGCCTGGTTCCTGCGCTGGGTCCGCCGGCATGGCTTCACGCCCTTTGCGATTTACCGAATCGCGCTGGGGATCGTGCTCCTCGTGGCGTTGAGCCGTGGGCTGATTGGCCGCTGACGGCAAACCGGCTAAAGTCTTTCCACCGTGCCTGAACAAACGATTTTACCCGATCTCCAGAGCAGCGTGCTCTGCGAGGATGTGCGTTGCGAATTCAACGGGATGCAGACGCTCGTCGGCGTGCTCAACGTCATCCCCACGCCGAAGCTGCCGGTGAATTACCTGCGGCTCTGCATCTGGACGCGCTGGTGCAGCGGTTCGGGAAAATTCCGGCAGCGCTCAAAAATTATCGGCCCGGACGACACCCAGACGATCGCGCAGGCGGAGGTGGAATTCGTGCTCAGGGAGATGGAGGGACACGCGACGAACGTCCATTATTTTGGCGGGGTGCAGTTCCAGCAGTTTGGAATGCATCACGTGGAAATTTATCTCGGCGACGAGCTGCGGCTGCGCTTCCCGCTCCCGGTGCTCGAGGTCAAGCCGCCTAACGCCTAACGACGCCTCGGGGCATTCCGGGTTGAATGCTCAACCGGTCGCCGGCATTGGGTCTATTGATCCTGCCTAACGAGAAGCTTCGCGGCCCCCGCGCCGCGTCAACCGACGATCGCGAGGATGATCAGGATGAGGAGGACAAGGCCGATGCCACCCGCGGGGTAGTAACCCCAGCCCGAACTGTACGGCCAGGCGGGAAAGGCGCCGATCAGAAGGAGGATGAGGATGATGATGAGGATGGTACGCATAAGGTGAGATAACTAAGTCGGTGATTGGTTGGCAATCCAGATTTCGCACGCCGGGAGCAGCGTGGTCGGATGAATCTAAAAGGCGCTTGCGCGCGTCGGGTCACACCCTATCGTTCGGGCGCGTTTGGCGCGGACATTCGGTAAATTTCCGCGCGGACCACTCCTCAACTCGGCGAAAGTCAGATGGCAAATACGATTCTCGTCGGCGCGCAATGGGGCGATGAAGGCAAAGGCAAAATCATCGATGTCCTGACCGGCAATGCTGACATCGTGGTCCGCAGCCAGGGCGGAAACAACGCCGGCCACACCGTCATTCACGGCGGAAAAAAGTTCGTCCTCCATCTGATTCCGTCGGGCATTTTGCGCGCGCGGAAAATCTGCGTGATCGGCAACGGCGTCGTGATCGACCCGGTCGCACTCGTTAGGGAAATCGACGGGCTGCGCAAGCTTGGGGTGAAGATCGGGCGCAACCTGCTGATCAGCGATTGCGCGCACCTCGTCCTCCCGTATCACCGTGCACTGGACGAGCAACGCGAGCTGCTCAAAGGCCGCGGCAAAATCGGCACGACCAAGCGCGGCATCGGTCCGGCCTACGGCGACAAAGCCGCGCGGACCGGGTTGCGGATGGCCGACCTGATGCAGCCGGAATTGTTCTCGAGAAAGTTGGCGGCGAAGATGCGCGAGAATAACAGCATCCTGAAAGCGCTCGGTGCGAAACCGATCTCGTGCGCGCAGGTGAACAAGGACTTTCTCCAGGCTGGTGAGCGGCTTCGGCCCTTCGTCGCGAACACGGTGGTCTATCTGCACGAGGCGTTGAAAGCCGGGAAAGAAATTCTCTTCGAAGGCGCGCAGGGAACTTTCCTCGACATCGACCACGGGACTTATCCGTATGTCACTTCCTCGAACACGACCGCGGGCGGCGCTTGCACCGGCTCGGGCGTGCCGCCGCACCGAATGGATCGCGTGCTCGGCGTGATGAAGGCCTACACCACGCGCGTCGGCGAAGGCTCGTTGCCGACCGAGGATCCGGAGATCGCCGACATGCTGCACGAGATGGGGCGCGAGTTCGGCGCGACGACCGGGCGCGCTCGGCGCTGCGGCTGGTTCGACGCGGTCGCGACTCGTTATGCCACGATGATTAACGGAATCGACGAGCTCGCGATCACGAATCTCGACGGCCTCGACTCGCTCGATCCGATCAAGGTCTGTGTCGGCTACCGGCTCGACGGCAAGAAGCTCGAAGTGCCGCCGAGCGATGCGGCGCAGCTTACACGCTGTGAACCGGTTTACATTTCGTTGCCGGGCTGGAAACGCTCGACCGAGCGGGCGCGCAAAATAACGGATTTGCCTAACGAGGCGCGCGCCTATGTGGACAAGATCGCAGAGTTAACCGGGGCCCGACTTTCGATCGTGAGCG
Organism: uncultured Verrucomicrobiae bacterium; assembly: GCA_963831805.1. GTDB lineage: Bacteria > Verrucomicrobiota > Verrucomicrobiia > Chthoniobacterales > UBA10450 > Palsa-1392. Next base: position 177,038 of record CAWHRN010000009.1, read on the forward strand.
TCGGACCCTCCCGCGGACAGACGCTTATCCTTTAGCGCCGCGAAGAATTATGGCCGCGCCAGCGCAAGCGATTCCCCGCCACGTCGCGATCATCATGGACGGGAATGGCCGTTGGGCGAAGGAGCGTGGCCAGCCGCGAATCAAGGGTCACGAGCAGGGGGCGGAAGCAGTCCGCTCCTGCGTGGAGGGCTGCGGCGACCTGCGGATCGAGTATCTCACGCTCTACGCTTTCTCGGCCGAGAACTGGCAGCGGCCGAAAGCCGAGGTCGCGGCGCTGATGCATTTGCTGGAGCGGTTTTTGAAGGAGAAAACGCCCGAGTTGTTGGAAAAAAACGTCAAGCTGCAGGCGATCGGTCGACTCACGGATTTGCCGGCGGCTTGCCAGAAGCAGTTGCACAAATCCATCGAGCAGACTGCGGGGAACGACGGGCTCACGCTCATCCTCGCACTCAGTTATGGCGGCCGGCTGGAGATCATCGACGGCATCAAGAGCCTGCTCCGCGCGGTAAAGCTCGGGCACATCGATCCCGCGATGATCGATGTGGAGATGTTCAGCAAACATCTTTACACCCGCTATTATCCGGACCCGGACTTGCTCATTCGCACTTCCGGCGAGATGCGGATTTCGAATTTCCTGCTCTGGCAGTTGTCCTACACGGAGATGTATGTGACCCCGAAATTCTGGCCGGATTTCCGGAAGGAAGATCTCTTCGCCGCGGTCCAGGAATACGGCCGGCGGCAGCGTCGCTACGGCGGCCTTTAACGCAGCAGCTCGGGATATTTCTCTTCCGCCATGGCGACGCAGCGCGCGAGCACTGCGGAAGGCGTGTCGAGCTCGAGCACTTCAGCCAGAAGCTCGCGACATTCTCCGGCGGAGAGGCGTTGTACGGCGCTTTTCACCCGCGGCACGAGGGTCGAGCCGACACTCAGCTCATCCATGCCGAGTCCGAGCAAAAGCGGGGTGAACAAAACTTCACCGGCCATCTCGCCGCAGACGCCGACCCAGATCCCATTCGCGTGCGCGGCGTCGGCGACCATCTTCAACAGCCTAACGACTCCGGGATGGCTTGGCTCGTAGAGGTGCGCGACGCGCTCGTTCGTCCGGTCGATCGCGACCGCGTATTGGATCAGGTCGTTCGTGCCGATGCTGAAGAAATCGACTTCGCGCGCGAGCAGGTCGGCGCCGATCGCGGCAGTCGGGACTTCGATCATCGCGCCAATTTCCAGGTTCTCGGCAAACTCGAGTCCTTCGCGGCGCAGTTCGTCCTTGCAGCCGGCGACCACTTCGAGCCCGCGCCGGACTTCGTCGAGGCCGGAGATCATCGGGAACATCATCTTGACGTTGCCGCTCGCGCTCGCCCGAAGAATGGCGCGCAACTGCGTCTTGAAAATCTCGATGTTCTCCAGGCAAAACCGGATCGCGCGCCAGCCGAGAAACGGGTTCAGCTCATCGCCGCAGTCGACCGCATTCGCCAGTTTGTCGCCACCGAGATCGAAGGTGCGGATGATCAGCGGATGCGGCGCGAGGCGCAGCGCGACGGCGCGATAGACTTCGAGTTGCTCCTCTTCGCTCGGGAGGGTGCGCTGGTTGAGGTAGAGGAATTCCGTGCGGTAGAGGCCGACGCCCTCGGCGCCGTTATCGAGGACCGAGGGAACTTCTTCGGGCAGCTCGATGTTCGCGGAGAGGACAATGTGCCGGCCGTCGCGCGTGGTGGATTTAGTCTCGCGCAATTCCGTGAGCTGCTCGGTGAGCGCGCCTTGGCGGCGCTCGAGCTCGCGATATTCCCGCAGCGTCTCCTCGTTAGGCTGGAAGATCAGGAGGCCGTGGTAGCCATCGATCAGAACCTCCGCGCCGGAGGCCAGCATCTCGGTCGCGTCGTGCAGGCCGACGACCGAGGGGATGCCTAACGACCGCGCCATGATCGAGGTATGCGAGGTCTTGCTCCCGAGCTCGAGGGCGAGGCCGATGACCTTTTCGCGATTCATCGTCGCGGTGTCGGAGGGGGTAAGGTTATGCGCGATCAGGACATGCGGTGAATCCATCGAGAGAAACGGTCGCGGCGCTTTGCCTTGGAGATTGCGGATAACGCGCCGGGTCACGTCCTGAATGTCGAGCGCGCGTTCCCGCAGGTAGGGATCGTCGATTTTGCTGAGCGATTCGACGTAGCGGCCGGCCACTTCCTGGAAGACGAACTCGACGTTGCAAAGCTCCGCTTCGAGCTTGCGCAGGACTTCGTCGATCAGGGTCTGGTCCTCGACCACAAGGAGGTGCGCGTCGAAGATGCCCGCGTCCTTCGCCCCGATCGCTTCCGCGATCTGCTGCTGCATCTCGAGGATCTGCACCCGGGTCTGAATGAGCGCCGTCTCGAAGCGGGCGATCTCATCGGTGATCTGCCCCGGCTCGATGTGATAGCGCGGCACATCGTCCGTCTCCATGGTGAAGACGTACGCCTGGCCGAAGGCAATACCGGGCGCCGCGGCCAGTCCTTGGAAACGCTGTTCCTGGTTCGCGCTACTCATTCCGGCAAAACATGAACCAGAACGTCAATTATTCTTCATTAAAACGCGATTCCACCAGCGCCTCGATCTCACGCATCGCTTCGGCCGCGTCCGGCCCTTCCGCGCGGACTTGGAGTTTCGAGCCCTGGCCGGCCGCGAGCATCATCAGACCCATGATGCTTTTGCCGTTGATCTCTTCGCCTTCTTTCGCGACCCAGATCTCGCAGCGGAACCGGCTCGCCACGCGCACAAACATGGCCGAGGGACGCGCGTGCAGGCCGAGACGGTTCACGATCGTGAGTTCCTTCTCCACCTTTTCGCTGGGCCCGGGAGCCGCGCGTCGATTCAATAATCCCATTAGCTTTCCTTCGTCTGCATCAGACCGAGCAGCCGTTCATTAAATTCCAGAGCGCTATTCATCCCCAGGCCCTTCAACTTTTGATCCATCGCGGCCACTTCGATCAGGCGCGCGATATCGCGACCTGGCCGCACCGGAATGGTGACGTGGGGAATCTCGATCTTCAGAATCTCGTAAAGCTCGCGGTCCAGCCCGATTCTATCCACTTCTTCCAGCTCCTGCCAATCCTTTAACGTCACCACCAGATCGAGCCGTTTTTCGATCCGGATTGCGCCGATCCCGAAGATGGAAACCACGTTGATGATCCCGATGCCGCGCACTTCCATGTGGTAGCGGGTTAAATCCGGCGCGGTCGCCATCAGCTCGCGACCTTCGAGCGATTTCACCCGGGTCACATCGTCGGCCACGAGGCTGTAGCCGCGTTCGATCAGGCCGAGGACGCACTCGCTTTTGCCGATGCCGCTCGCGCCGCGGATGAGGACGCCGACGCCGAGGATATCCACCATGCTGCCGAACTCCGTGACCGTCGGCGAAAAAGCCAGCTCCAGCGCGATCGTCGCGGCGTTGATGAACTTCATCGTGATCATCGGCGTGCGAAAAACCGCGATCTCCTGCGCCTGCGCGATCTCGAGGAGTTCGGGCGAAAGATGGAATCCGCGCGAGATCACGAGGCAGGGAATTTTCTGCGCGCAAAGAGCGCGAAAGCGCGCCTGACGCTGGCGGACGGAAAGGTCCTTAAGGTACGCCTGTTCGGCCGCGCCGAGCACCTGCACCCGTTTATCGGCGAAGTAAGTGTAGAAACCGGCGAGCGCGAGCCCGGGGCGATTGATCGTCGGCTCGCGAATGCGTCGCTCGAAGCCGACCGGCTCGCTTTCAAGCTTCAACTGCAAGTTTTTCGCGTGCTCCTTAAAGAAACCCCCCACCGTGATCACGGGCACATTCATCCGTTGCTCGCTCCCGGAAGAGATGGTCTGGACACCTGTTTCTGCGCTCACCGCTGGAAGTTGTATCGCGGAAGCCGGTCGAACGCCAGAGCGACCCCGCCGGGTTGCGCGAAAAACCACAGCCGCCTAACGAATGATCCCGCGGACGTGAAGCGTGCGACGGAGTTCCTCGACCCGGCGGCGGTTCACCCCGAAATCGTAGTAGCCGCGCCGCGCCGCGGAATGAACCGCAAGCGTGCGCGAGCCGCGGCACAGCTCGACCGTGAGATCGTCGACAAAGCCGAAGAGCGCCGAGCGGCATTCCGCGCGCAGGAAATTTGCGCCCTCCGCCGCCAAAGTCGTACGTGGGAGCGCGAGGACCGTGGTGCGAATTTCGGGCCACGCATCTTCGCGCGCGAGCTGGAGCGGCGCGACGGCGTGGCGCGCGTCGGTCGCTTCGGTGGAGACGCAATTCGGGGAGCTGGCGCAACGCGGAAATTCCATCGCGAGATGATCGACGCGACTTCGCGCCGCGACGAGGGAGAACTCGCGAACCGGAACGGGCCGCGAAGTTGTGCGCAACCTCGTCGCTCGTTAAAGTCGCCTTCCATGAGACGGCCCCAAACTCGCGCCTTTAACCGCGTCGAAGTGATCGAGCCTGCTGCGCCATGAGCTGGATCGAGGAACTTCGCGGGCTGCTCGGCGAGGATTGCGTCGCGGTCGATGAGCCGACCCGGCGCGCTCATGGCGGCGATAAATGGTTCGCGGAGCAGGATCCGGACGCTGTCGTCCTTGCTGAAAACACCGAGCAGGTCAGCCGGCTTTTGCGGTTCGCCTCGGAGCACAAAATTGCCGTCACCGCCCGCGGCGCCGGTTACGGCTACGTCGGCGGCTGCGTCCCGATGCGCGGCGGCATTTCGCTCTCCCTCGAGCGGATGAATCGGATCAAGGAAATCAATTTCAACGATGCCGTCGCGATCGTAGAACCGGGCGTGATCACCGGCGAGCTCCAAGCCGCGGTTCGCGCGCAAAAGCTATTTTACCCGCCCGATCCGGCGAGTCTCGCGCATTGCAGCATCGGCGGAAACGTCGCCACGAACGCCGGTGGTCCGCGTTGCCTGAAGTACGGCGTGACCCGCCACTACATCGTCGGGCTCGAGGTCGTGCTGGCGAGCGGCGAGATCCTGCGAACGGGCGGCCGGGTGCACAAAAACAAAACCGGGTTCGACCTGATCGGGCTCTTTGTCGGCTCGGAGGGCATGCTCGGCGTGATCACGGAAATCACCGTGCGGCTGCTCCCGCTTCCGCCCGCCCGCGCGACTTTGTCGGCTTCGTTCGGGACGATGTCGGGGGCGGCGGCGACCGTGCAGGCGATTTTTGCGGCCGGTTTTTTGCCGTCGTCTTTGGAGATCGCCGACCAATTCACCCTCGAAGCCGCGCGCGCCGATCACGGCCACGGCGTGATCCCGGAAGGGAACGCCCACCTGCTCGTCGACGTCGATGGCCAGGAAGAAACGGTGCGGAGCGAAGCCGCGTCGCTGGAAAAACTGATTGCCGCGCGCCAACCGAATTCGCTCACCATCGCGACGACCGAGGAAGGCTCGGAGAAACTTTGGGCGCTCCGGCGCGAATTCAGCAACTCGCTCCGGGCCACCGGCCTGACGAAATTGAACCAGGACATCGTCGTGCCGCGGAGCCGACTCGTCGATCTGGTCGAGTTCGCGGGCCGGCTCCAGGCGTGCCATGGTTTTTCGGTCGCCACCTTTGGTCACGCCGGCGACGGCAACATTCACGTCAACATCATGGCCGCGAATTTCGAAGATCCGGCCGTGCAGGCGCGGGTGGAGCAGGCATTGGACGAGCTTTTCGCGCAGGTGCTTGCCTGGGGTGGCGTGATCACTGGTGAGCACGGCATCGGCCTCGCGAAGATGCGCTGGTGGCCGGAAGCGACCAGCGAAGTTTCACGCGCGGTGCACCGGCGCCTGAAGCAGGCGCTCGATCCCGAGGGGATTCTCAATCCCGGGAAGTTCCTGGGCTGAAATCGCGCCGATCGGTCGCCGGCAAGGAGCAAAATCGCAATTCCTCCCAAGCTTACCCGAGCGCGCGTCCGCGGTTGAACCGGCGGCCATCTGTGGCATAGTGCGAACCCACTTTACGCGCACTTCCGGTCCGCTGACCGAACCATAAATGGGGCGCCCTCTTCTCACGACGAGAGCGGCAGTTCTTGCCTTCCGATGAAACCAGGATCAATCACTCACACCATCGCAGTTTGCCTCTCCTCGCTCTCTGCGTTCTTCGTCCCATCCGCGTCCGCGCAGACTCCCCCCGCGAAGATGAAACACAGCAAAAAGCAGGGCAATCTTCTCAACGACGATCTGCTGCTGAAAGTCGACCCGGTCGGCGACCGGCCGCCCAGCATCGAGATCACGCCGGGCCAGGATGCGCAAAGTCGGTATCCCTGGAAAAAACAAATCGTCACGACCGTCTTTTGGATTGGGGAAAACCCGAGCGCGAACAACCCGGTGCCGAATCACGCGAGCAGTTGGGATTCTTCCTGGGCGAAAAACTACGGCGGCTACGACAACCCGAACCGGGCCGCCCGGCGCGATTATCTGCCGGTCGATTTCACCCCGCGGCAGAACCCGTTCTACTGCGCGCTGCCCTACAACGACAAGATGCGCGAAGGGCATCGGCCGGAAGCGCCGAAGGTCATCCCGTGGTTCAAGGAAGCCTACAAAGGTCCTGCTGTCTCGGTCTGCAAAGATCGCTGGATCGCGATCCGCAAAGGCAACCGCACCGTTTACGCGCAGTGGGAAGACGCGGGTCCGTTTCGTACCGATCACTGGCAGTACGTCTTCGGCAACGAGCGGCCAAAACCGAACCTGAACCAAGGCGCCGGCCTCGATGTCTCGCCGGCGGTCCGCGATTATCTTGGGATGCAGGAAACCGACGTGACCGACTGGAAATTCGTCGATTTCAAGGACGTTCCGCCGGGTCCGTGGACGAAACACGGCGACAACAACACCTTCGTCATCAACGCGCGCAAAGACGATGGCGAGATGGCGAGTGCGAAGAAGAAGAGCTCGACGATCTTTACTCGTTAGGCTGGGCTTCTGTGCCACAGCCGTCCATCAAATCGCTCCCGCTCGACGAGCTGGCGCAGCATCTCGCGGCGCAAAATCAGCCGGGTTATCGGGCGAAGCAGATCGCGGACTGGCTTTACAAAAAGCGGGTCGATTCCTTTGCCGCGATGACCGATCTTCCGGCCGCTATCCGCGAGCGGCTCGCCGAGGACTTCGCATTCGTTAGGCCGGAGGTCGTCCGCGTGCTCGGCTCGAAGGACACGACCCGCAAATTCCTTTTCCGGTTCGCCGACGGCAACCTGATCGAATCCGTGCTCATCCCGGCATCGCCCGCGCTCTATGGCGAAACTTCCGATCGCCGGACTGCCTGCGTTTCGACCCAAATCGGCTGTGCTTATGGCTGCAAATTTTGCGCGAGCGGGCTCGACGGTTTCACCCGCAATCTCGACGCCGGCGAGATCGTCGATCAACTGCTCGCGATCGAACGGGAAAGCGGAGAGCGGATCGACAACATTGTTTTCATGGGAATGGGCGAACCACTCGCCAACCTCACGAATTTGCTTCGCGCCATCCGGATCATCAACGCGCCGTGGGGCCTCGAAATCGGCGCGCGCCACATCACCATCTCGACGAGCGGACTTGCCCCGCAGATCCGCAAACTGGCGGACGAACCAACGCAGTTCCGCCTCGCCATTTCCCTTCATGGCGCGACCGACGCGGTCCGCGACCAGATCATGCCAGTGAACCGGAAGTACCCGCTCGCGACCTTGCTCGAAGCCTGCGACGAATACGTCCGGCAAAAGAAGCGGCTGATGTTCGAGTACATCCTCATCGCCGGCGTGAACGACACCGACGAACAGGCGCACACGCTCGCGCGCCACGCGCTCCGGCTTTCCGCGAAAATCAATCTCATCCCTTACAACACGGTCGAGGGACTCGAGTGGTCGCGCCCTTCGCGCAATCGCCAGGAAACCTTCCTGCACATTCTGCGCGATCACGGTGCGGTCGCGACTTTGCGCCGTGAGAAAGGCCACGATATCGCCGCGGCCTGCGGCCAGCTCCGCCTGCAAACCAAGCGCGCCGAAACGCCGGCTAGCGCAGAAGCGCGATGAGGAAGAACACGATGCCGAGGGTCGCGGAGTTGAAGAAAACCGTCGAGCGCAACAGACTGTAGCCGGCGGCCGCGGCGAGCACGTAGCCGAGCCGGCCCCAGAAATAAAGTTGCGCGCCCCAGAGTGTGAGCGCGTTGTGTCGCCCGACGAAATGTGCCGCCAGCAAGAGCGCGGCGAAGAACGGGAACGTCTCCATGAAATTCGTATAGGCCTGGTCCACGCGATTCGCCAAGCCGCTGAGCGGCGGCACCGGCGTCTCGCGCGTGCTCGCAGTCCAGCGATAGCCGTATTGAAAACTGATCAGATGCGAATCGGCAATCAGGTGGACGAGGCCCAGAATCACACTCGCGGCGAGGAAGCGAAGCTCGGTCGTCATCTGGAGGATGAGGCCGCTAACGATTCCTGCACGCCGGCGATCGCCATGCCGCCTTCGCCGACAGCGGCGGCGCAGCGTTTGACCGAGCCGGAACGAACGTCGCCTGCGGCGAAAACTCCGGGGACGCTGGTCTCGAGCGGGCTGGGCGCACGTCCGCAAGTTTGCCAGAGCGGTTCCCCGGCGACCGCGGCGCCCGTCTTGATGAACCCTTTTTCATCGCGCGCGATCTCCGGCGGGAGCCAGCTCGTGCACGGATTCGCGCCGATCATGGAGAAGACCGCCGGCGTTTCGACTTTGCGCCATTCCTTCGTCGCGGTGTTCTCGAGCTCGACCGAGTCGAGCAGCTTGCCGCCGTGCATTTTGCGGATCTCCGTTTCGTAGAGCACCTCGATGTTGCCGCAGGCCAGGACGCGGCGCGAGAGGTAGTCGGACATGCTTTTCCTCAGGTCATCGCCGCGCACGACGAGCAAGACTTTCTCGGCGCCGACGGAGAGAAACATCGCGGCCTGTCCGGCGGAATTTCCGGCTCCGGCGACGATCACGGTCGCGCCGCGACAGAGCTGGCCCTCGAAAGCGGTTGCGGCGTAGTAAACGCCAGTGCTCTCGAATTCCTCGCGGCCTTCCGCCTCGATCCGGCGGTAATCGGCGCCGGTGGAAATGAGGATGCATTTCGAGAAAAGGGTCGCGTGACAACCTTCGATCTGAAGGCTGTTACCGTATTCCTCTCCCTCGTGAAATTGCAGGCGAAGCGCCTCCGCGGGAGTGGAAAAGTTCGCGCCGAAGCGATAAGCCTGCAGCTGCGCGAGATAAGTGAGATCGCCGCCGCTGATTCCGGTCGGGAAGCCAAAGAAATTCTCGATCAGCGAGGAGGAGCCAGCCTGTCCGCCGGGCGCATAACTTTCGAGCACGACGGTTTTCAGGCCTTCCGAGGCGGCGTAAACCGCCGCGGCCAGTCCGGCCGGACCGGCGCCGACGATCGTTAGGTCGGCATACTTTTCCGTCTCGTCGCCGCGCGCGAGCGGTTGGAGTAGTCCCGCCTCCTGCGCCGCTTCGCGGAGCGAGGGACGACGCAACGGGATCCCGCGCGGCGTGATCAAGGCCGGCAGATTGCGACCGGTGAGGCGATAGCGCTCCGCGAGTTGCTGGCCGGCTTCCTCCTCGAAGCGGACGAAGCGATGGGGTACGTGATTTTTGGTCAGGAAATCATGGAGATTCCGTCCGTCCCGATCTTCGCGCGGCGAGAGAATCCGCAGCCCGGCGAACTCGTGATCGCGCTGCAAACGCCGCCGGCGCATGATGAACGCATTCACGATCGGCTCGCCGAGGCCCGGCAGCTCGGCGAGGGCGCGTCGGAATTTTTCCGCCGGCACGCGCAGCAGCTCGGCCTCCTCGGATTTCACCCGCGCACTGGAGAGCGCGGAGGTGCCCTGCAGCATCGCGACGTCGCCGATGAAATCCCGCGGACCCGGCGTGGCCAGGATCTGCACCGTGCCTTCGCGATCCTCGTAAACCTCGATTTCGCCACGAAGGACAACGGTCAGCGGGAGATCGCGCTCGCCGGCGCGATAAATCATCTCGCCGTGCCGCAGCGTCCGCCGTTCGCCTAACGGATCGAGGAGCGCGAGCTGCGCGTCGTCGATTTTCCGAAAGGCGACGCTCTCCGTGTCGCGATAGAACTGCTCATCCGCCTCGGTTTCGCTCATCGCGTGGCAGCTTAGTTGCTGAAAGCCGTTGTGGCCAAGATCGCTGGAAAATTTTTGCGCAGCCCCGGGAGCCGCCCATACTAGAATCATGGCCGAGCACGACTCAGACCGGGCTTGGGATGAATACGAGTGGGAGCGGTTTCTCCAGCAGCAGGATCAGAAGACGGAGAAATACATGGAGCTCCTCGAGAAATTTATCGACGACCCGAACCGCGATGAGATCGTGGCCCGCGAGATGGGGTGGTATCATGCTGCCGAAGATCTGACTGGCGAATGGCAGGAGCCGGAGAGCGAAGAAGAACAACTGGCCGAGTTCGAGCCGGGCAATGACGTCAGCGAGAGCTTCGAGCAACACGTGCTCTACCGCGCTTCATTTAACCTAACGATCTGGATCGACCGGATGTTTGAATCAAACGCAGTCCTGCAAAACGATCCCGCGGCGGTGCGGCTGGCCACGCACGCGGCTTTGGCGGCGGCGAAACTGGCCGCGGCCTTGAGCGATGAGGAAGCCGAGGAGCTCGGCATGACGATCGCGTATCTGAAGCGTTCGTTAAAAGCCATTACCGTCGCGATGGAAGCGGCGGCCCAGCTCCTGGCGGAGAAATCGCTCTCCCGCACCCAACACAGCGCGCTGCAGCAGCGACTCTTCCAGGTGCGCGATGGAATCATCCTGCTCATGGGCGAATTCCGCGGCGAATGGCTCCGGCGTTACGGCAGTCTCTAGCCGTTGAATGAATCGGGCCGTCTCCCGTCAAACCATGGATACGGAAGCGACTCCGGCTGAAGCCGATGTCCCCGACGCGGAGCTGGTGCGCCAAGCCCAGTCCGGCGATACGGCGGCCTTCGATCAGCTTGTCGGCCGCTACCGCAGCCGGATTTTCGGGATGATCTACAACATGGTGCACAACGAGCAGGACGCCTGGGATCTCGCTCAGGACAGCTTCGTGAAAGCGTGGAAATCGATCGCGCGTTTTCGCGGGCAGTCTTCGTTTTACACTTGGATTTATCGGATCGTGATGAACGTCACGATCGACTCGCTGCGCAAAAAGCAGGTGCGCGGTGCGGCGGAATTCGACGACGCGATCCAGCTCCGGGAGATCGATCCCGCGTCGCGCACTGTGCCGCATGCCGACGCGTTGCCGCACGAAAACCTGGAAAACGACGAGATCCGCGTCCGGATTGATGCCGCGATCGCCGAGCTCACGCCGGAACATCGGGCGGTGATTTTAATGAAGGAAATCGAAGGGATGCAATATCACGAGATCGCGGAGTCGTTAGGCTGTTCCATCGGGACGGTGATGTCGCGCTTGTTTTATGCACGCAAAAAATTACAAGGACTGCTGCGGGATGTTTATGAAAACGTTTGAGGAAAACTGGACTGCCTGGCTCGATGATGAGCTGACCGGGGACGAGCGCACGGCCTTTGAAGCCACGCTGGAAGATCGCGCCGCTGCGGAAGCGGAGAAGAACCAGGCGCGCAAACTGGGCGCCCTGCTCAAGGGGCAACTGCAGCCGCGCGCGATGGGGAACGAAGAGTTTTTCCATCACCAGCTTCGCGAGCGCATCGCGCGCGAGAGTGGGCCGGAGGAATCCGCGCCTGACCGCACGCCGGTTCTGCGCGAGACTTGGTGGTCGGTCCGCCGGCTCCTCTGGCTCGGCGCCGGCTCGCTCGCGGTTTTTGCCGTCTGCACCTTTTTCGTGATGCGGCAGGAGCCAGTCCAGAGCCAGTCGCAATACCTCACGCAGATCCTGAATTCGCGGGTCGACCCGAACGTGAATCCGGACGCCAGCGTCTCCACTTTCCAGACTAGGGAAGACAAGGTGACGGTTCTTTGGGTTGATGGCCTGAAATCGCTCCCGAGCGAATACGCCGCGAAATAGCCGATGCTTCGCCCGGCCTTTTCCGTCGTCCTCTTGCTCACGCTCGTTCTCGTCCTCGCGACGAGCGCGCGGGCGAGCGAGAACGTCTGGAGCGGCCTCGTCGTGGCCACGAATGCGCTCCGGCCGCCACAGCCGCCGCTGGAAATGCGCCACATCGCGGGGACGCTCAGCCGCACTTTCGGCTACAACCAATTCAACCTCATCGGGCAGTCGTCGAAAACCCTGCGCAGCGGCGAGGAAAACTGGATGGCCGCGAGCAAACATTTCTCGCTCCACGTCGACGCGCGCGGCGCGACCGGCGACGGCTACCGGCTCAACCTGCAGCTCTTTCAGGATCACTCCGTCCTGCTCGAAACCGATGCCACACTCACGAAAAGCAGCCCGCTCGTGATCAGAGGTCCGCAGATCGGCTCTGGTCAGTTATTGCTCCTGATCATCGTCCAGTGATGTAGCGCGGGTTCGCGCGCCGCCTTAAATCCCTTTATGCGTTATCTTCTCCCGGTCGTCTTTTCCCTGCTTTTCCTCTCTCCGATGTATGCGGAAGAAAAATTCGATTTCGCAAAAACGCCCGGGAAATTGCCGAAGGATGTCGTCCCTTCGCAATACGCGATCCGGATCGCGCCGAATCTCGACAAGCTGACCTTTACCGGTTCGGAAACGGTTCGGCTCGAAGCCAAAACGCCGGTCAAAAAACTGGTCCTGAATGCACTCGAGATGGAAATCAGTTCCGTCGCGGTGGACGGCCAGGCGTTGCCGAAAAAGTCGATCGCGCTCGACCCCGGCGAGCAAACCCTGACCCTGACGTTGCCTAACGAACTTCCGGCGGGCGCGCACGAACTCGCGCTCAAGTTCACCGGCAAGATCAACCCGCAGGGCCAGGGACTTTTCTATGCTCGCTACCAGGACGCGGGGAGCGACGCGAAGAAGATTCTGCTCGGGACGCAGTTCGAGGCGACCGATGCGCGGCGGATGTTTCCCTGTTGGGACGAGCCGAGTTTTCGCGCCCGTTTTCAGCTCACCGCAGTCGTGCCTAACGACTTCATGGCGGTCTCGAACATGCCGATCGAGCAGGAGAACAAGACCGCTAACGGCAAGGAAGTGCGCTTCGGGCTGACCCCGGCGATGTCGAGTTATCTCGTGGTGCTCTGCGCGGGCGAATTCGACGCGATCGAAGGCGAACAGGATGGCGTGAAGCTGCGCGTCGTGACGACGAAAGGGAAAGCCGAGACCGGTCGCTACGCGCTCGAAAGCGCCGGGAAAATTCTCCATTACTACAACGACTACTTCGGCGTGCCCTATCCGTTACCGAAGCTCGATCTGATCGCGCTGCCCGGCGGTTTCGGCGGCGCGATGGAGAACTGGGGCGGCATCACTTACTACGAGAGCGTCCTCCTCTTCGATCCGAAAACTTCCGCGACGAGCACGAAGCAGGACGTCTTCGCGGTCATCGCGCACGAGATGGCGCACCAATGGTTTGGCGATCTGGTGACGATGGCGTGGTGGGATAATCTCTGGCTGAACGAAGGTTTCGCCTCGTGGATGGGCTCGAAGTGCACCGACCATTTCAATCCCGAGTGGTCGGAGTGGATGCGCCGGAGCGTGCCGCGCGCGGCCACGCGCCGCGTTGGTTCGCCGAAAGATATCGCGATGCAATCGGACGCGCGCTCGACCACGCATCCGGTGCAACGCGCGATCAAAACCGAGGCGGAAGCCGGCAGCGCGTTTGATGAGATCACCTATCGCAAAGGGCAATCGATCATCCGCATGCTCGAGAGTTTTCTCGGCGCCGACGTCTTTCGCGACGGCATCCGCAAATACATCGCGCTGCACAAATATTCGAACACCACGACCGCAGATCTCTGGGATGCGCTGACCGAAGTTTCGGGCAAACCGGTCGGCGAAATCGCGCCGGCGTGGACGGAGCAGCCGGGTTTTCCGGTCGTGAAATTTGAGCGCGACGAGAGCACACTGAAACTCACGCAGCAGCGCTTCACGGTGCACTTCGAGAATCCGCCGCCGTTGCAATGGCAGATCCCGCTGACCTACGGCGTCGAAGGCCAGTCGACGCCGAACAGTTTTCTCCTGCGCGATGAGAGCGCGAATCTCCCCACCGAAGTGCCTAACGATCGCGCGGTGAAGCTGAACGTCGCCGACGCCGGCTACTATCGCGTCGCCTACGACGACGCTTCCTGGCAACTGCTCCTCAAGGTCGTCGGCGGCATGTCCGAGGCCGATCGGCTGAACCTGCTCTGCGATGCCTGGGCGATGGTGGAGGCCGGCGACCGGCCGCTCGCGCACTATCTCGGGCTCGCGGAAAAGCTGACCGACAAGGATCAGCTCAACGTCTTCGACCAGATCATCGACAGCTTCGTCACGATCAACCGGTTGCTGGTCGGCGATCCCTTGCGCGCGCGATTCCAGCAATACGCGCGCGGCGTGCTTCGGCCGGCCTTCGATCGCATCGGCTGGGAACCGAAAAAAGGCGAGCCGCTCCCGACCGCGCTGCTCCGCGTCTCGCTCATTCGCGGGCTTGGGACTTTGAATGACTCCGACATCATCGCGAGCTGCCGTTCGCGCTTTGATCAATTCCTCGATGATCCCAGCTCGCTCCCGCCCGACTTGCGGCCGACGGTTTTCGAGGTCGTTGGTCGTTATGCCGACAGCCAGACGTGGGAAAAACTGCACCGGCTGGGCGAGAAAACGACGAGCACGGAAGAGAAGGGGGCCTTTTATGACGCGGTCGGCCAGACGACCAATCCCGCGCTCGTCGCGCGTTACCTTGAGATCTCGTTAGGCGATGAATTGCCGACCAGCCGGGCCGCCGCCGTCCTTGGCTATTCCGCGCGCTACGGCGAGCATCCCGACCTGGTCTGGGATTTCGCCAAGGCGCACATGAAAGCGCTCCTCGCGAAACAGGATGCGCTCGGGATCAACAGCTTTGCCGCGAGCCTTTTCAGTTTCTACTCCGACCCGAAGGACGCCGAGACGCTGGAAACCTACGCGAAGACAAACCTGCCCAAGTCGGCCGCCGAGTCCGTCGCGAAAGCGGTCGACGAGATCGGCTTTCGCGCCGAGTCCAAGCAACGGCTCGTCCCAGAATTGAAGGCGTGGATCGACCAGCGAAGCGCGCCTAACAAATAACCGACATCAGGGCCGCGGCTCGGTCGCGGGCGGCGAGACGGTGGAGTCGGCGCGCGCGGCGGCCGCCGATTCCAGGTCGAGCGCTTGCGCGGCGCGCCAGCCTGCCTGCGCCTGGCTGAAGATGAATAGCGCGATCACGCCAAGCCAGAGCGAGCCGACGTAGTAGGCGAACCCGGCAAACGCGATCGCGCCGACGAATCCGATCACGCTCGCGATTTTCAAACTGCGAATCGGTCCGACCGCCAGCCAGAGCAGACCGCGGACAAGCTGCCCGCCATCGAGCGGATAGATCGGCAGAAGATTAAAAATGAGCAGGATGGTATCGATCTGCCAGAGCGCGTGCAGATAAACGTAGAAATCGGGATGAGTCAGCCGCAGATCCATCCGCCCGGCGATGAGGAGAGCGGCGCTGAAAAGGGGAAAGAGAAAAACATTGACGAGCGGACCGGCGGCGATGCTCCAGAGATAGGCGCCGGCGCGCGGCGGCGGCTGCACAAATGCGACGCCGCCGAGCGGCCAGAGAACAATCCGATCGGCATAACCGCCGGTCTGCCGGCAGGCCAGGGCGTGGCCGAACTCATGCATGGTTACGATTGCGAACAGCCCGAGATATTCGAAGACCGCCCAGACCGGCGAATGGTAGCGGCTGCGCATGATCTGGACTTCGTAGACCGCGATCAAAAACCACGACCAGTGCAGATAGACCGTGATCCCGGCGAAGCGAAAAAGTTTGAAGACGCCGCTTTGCATGAACGTGCGAGAAGGTAGCGCGGCCGGGCCGCGGCTGCATCAGGCGAGCAGCCGATTGATCGTCGCCGCGGCGTAGGCGGCCCCGAAGCCGTTGTCGATGTTCACCACCGTGACGCCGCTGCCGCAGCTGTTGAGCATGCCTAACAAGGCCGCCAATCCGCCGAAACTCGCGCCATAACCGGTGCTCGTCGGCACGGCGATGACCGGTTTATCGACCAGCCCGGCGACCACGCTCGGCAACGCCCCTTCCATGCCCGCGACCACGACCAGCGCCCCGCATTCGCGCATTCGATCCGTCTCCACGAGCAACCGATGAATTCCGGCCACGCCTGCATCGTAGATCCGCTCGACCGTGTTCCCGAAAATCTCGAGCGTCACCGCAGCCTCTTCCGCGACAGGTAAATCCGACGTGCCCGCGGCGATCACACCGACAGCGCGCGGACGTTTCGGGAGCGGCTCGCGTTCGATCGTTAGGCAACGCGCGCGCTCGTGGTAAACCGCCGCGGGAAATTGCGCCCGCACCGCCTCGGCCTGTTCTCGCGAAATACGGGTCGCGAGCACCACCGGTTCGCGTTCGAGGATGACCGCGGCGATCTGCGCCACTTCCTCTGGAGTTTTCCCCTGGCCGAAGATCACCTCCGGAAAACCGGTCCGCCGACGCCGATCGGTATCGACCCGCGCGAAGCCGAGATCGACGAAAGCCGAATCGTCCGCCATGCGGCTCAGAGTGTCGCCGCGTCGTCCGACGGCGAGGAAAGAAGCAGGCGCATCGGAAGCATGGGCGATTCGTAGAAGCCGTGCTTGCGGAAGAAAGTCTGCGAGCGCAGCTCCGGCCGATCGGTCAGCAGAGTGATGCGGAGGAAGTTCTTCTGCTTCGCAAACTCAATCGCATGCTCGAGCAGCATCGTGCCGTAGCCGTGGCCGCGATATTCCCGATGAATCACGAGATCCTCGAGGAGCAGGACAAATCCGCCCTCCGCCGTGCTGATGGTGAAGAGCAGATTGATCATCCCGACGATCGCGCGATCGCGCCGCAGGACGAAAACGCGCCCGCGATTTGGCTGCTCGAAAATCAACCGGAGCCCGCGGAGCTGCTTCTGTTTATCCGGCCGGAAGTCGCTCTCCTCGCTGAAGAGTTCGCCGAGCAAACTGGACAATTCGTCCAAGTCTTCGACGATTGCGGGTTCGATGGCGACTTCGCTCATGCGGGTCGATATTCCACAATCGAGGGGCATTGACAACCGGCGGCTGCCTTTTAAGGTAGCGCTCCCCGTTCTCCCCGGCGGCCAACTTTTACCTATGAAGCGCACCTTACAGCGATCGAAGCGAACCCGGAAACAGCAGCACGGTTTCCGCGCGCGCATGAGCACCAAGGGTGGCCGTGCAACTCTCGCCCGGCGCCGCCAACGCGGCCGCAAGCGCCTCCTGCCGAAGGGCGCGGAAGTGTCCTTCGCGCGGCACACGCAGGCGTAGTCGCGGCCTTTCCGGCCTAACGATTTAGCTCGGTCAGCGGCGTGGCGTAGCCCGTCAGCTCAAGGTATCCGTGTCCGCCGACACTTTGGCCGGTGTGCGAACCTTCGATGTCGAACGCCCCCTCCCAATAGATGATCGGTGCGAGCACCAGCTCCTGGTTCGAAAGCACAGGCGCGATCGTGAACGCGAGCTGCTCGCGCGGCACCGCGACCTGCCAGCTGATCGGGTAATTCGCCAGCGTGGCTTGGCTTTTCCAAAACGCGGTCGGTGTCATCTTGAAATCGGAACTCGTTAGGCTGACCGAGCTGCCGTCCGCACGGATGAACGTTCCGCTCGAGACTGGATCGATTTTTCCATTCGTTAGGCGCATTTCGTAGAGCATCAGCTCGCACCCGTCGTCGAATTGTGCCGAAACCCAGTTCCAGCCGGCTTGGCCCGGAGCCAGTTGATTCGTTGCCCATTCGTGGTCGAACCAGCTCTCGCCTGTTGTCGTTAGGCGATCGTCGCCGAGCCGCAGCTCGCCCGTCGTGCGCAGCCGGTTAATCGAGTAATAATGGGAGGCGTGACCCGCCCCAACGGCCTTTTCGCTAACCCCCTTCGAACCATGAATCACCGGGGCTTTTAGCGGCACCAGATGCAGTTTCAGGTTCGCGCCGGCCATCTGCGCGGCAAGATCAAACGAGCCGTCCGCCTGCATTTTCAAATCCCACTCATCGATCCATGCCAGCCGCTCGCCCGCGCCGAAACCGGCTTCGCCAAAACTGCCGCGACTGGTTTTCTGATCGAAGAGAAATTTCCGACCGCCGGGATCGGTCACGGTGAAATGCGCGAACTTCAGGTCGTTGACCACGAAGCGGGAAGTGGTGTCGGAGCGTTCGTTAGGCGGCCTGATTCCCTGCCGGAAAAAAGTCAGTTCGTAGCCGTAACGGCCGCCGCTCGCGGTCGTGAGATTGCCGGTGAAATACCACCACTCGGTTTTGAAATTCTCATGCACGTGATGATCCCGCGGGAATTCGTAGCGCAAACCGGGCTTGGCGATCTCCCAATCCGCTGCCATGCAGGCGAGCGCGAGCGCGCAAAGCAGCAGCCGCTTTTTCATTCGCTCCGCAACGCCTCCGCGACATTCAGTCGGCCCGCGCGCCACGCCGGGATCCAGCCCGCGAGCAGCGCCGCGGCCACGATCCAGAGCGGCGTCCATGCCAACGACGTCCACGGAAACGCCAGCTGAATCGTCCAGCCGAAAAACGCGCGGTTGATCACGCCGGTCAGCACAACCGCAAGACAAAGTCCGGCCGCAATTCCGAGCCCGCTCGCGAGCAGCCCGATCATCCCGCTTTCCCAGAGCAACAGCCGCTGCACCTGCCCGGCTGAGCCGCCAATCGAGCGGAGCACGCCGAGTTCCTGCGCGCGCTCCGCGACCAGTGTCGTTAGGCCAAGAAAAATCCCGACCACCGCGACCACGACTGCGATCGTCCGCAACACATAGGTGACGGCAAAAGTTTGATCGAAGATTTCGAAAATCCGCGTCCGCAGCGCGCGGTTCGAATAGATCGAAAATTCGCCGCGGCCGCTGAAGCGCTGTCGAAAATCGTTCGCGACGGCTTCGGACGAGGCGCTCGCTTTCAGATAAACCGCGACGCTGTTCACCCGGTCGTCGTGCCAGAGCGATTGGAAATTTTTCTCGCTGAGAAAGACGAGGCCTTGGTCGTTGGAATAGTTGTAAAAAACGCCCGCGATCGGAAACGCCTGGCGACCCGACGGCGTCGGCAGATCCAGCATGTCGCCGGCCGCGACGTGAAAACGCCGCGCGAAACTCTCCGAAACGAGGACGCATCGCTGCTCGTAAAACCGCTGCATGATCGCGTCGCCGCGTCCTGCGATGAACCGAAAATTGCGCCGCGCGCTTCCGCGTACGATCGCGATCGAAATCGTCTGGTCGCGAAACGGCAATTCGAGCGCGCGGAATGTATCGATCGTCTCGACCGCCGGATTTTGCTCAAGAAAACGGATCGTCTCCGGTAGCATGAAAGAATTGGGACCGGCGATTTCGTTCGCCGCCGGACCGATGAAAAGATCGGCCACCAGCGTTTGGTCGATCCAGTTGCCAACCGTCTGACGAAAAGAAAAAACCATCACCGCTACGCCGACGGTCATCGCGACGGCGGCGGCGAGCGACGCGATCGTGATCGAATTGCGAAGAAGCGAGCGGCCGAGATTTTGTGCCGCGAGCCGCGGCTCGACGGCGCGCCATTTCCAGGCACGGGCAAAACGCGAGATCACTTCCGGCGCGAGCAGAGAGAAACCGGCGAGCACGAAAAACGCCGCGCCGAAACCGAGCCACGGCGGTCCGGTGCGCAGTGCGAGGAAGGAAAACAGGACCGCGAGCAGAAGCGAGATCGCCGCACCGAAGATCCAGCCGCGCGATAGCCGAACGGATTTCTCGATTCGTAATCCGCCATGCAAAGCCTGCACCGGATCGATCGCGGCCGCGCTCTGCGCCGGGAGCCAGGCGGCGACCAAAACCGAGAGCAGACCGAGGCAAAACGCGCTCACCCAAATCCACGGCGCGATCGCGAGCTGTTGCACGTGGATCAGGACGTAGAGTGACGAAATTGTTTCCGCGACCGCGCCGACGAGCAGTCGGGCGAGGAAATAACCGCCGAGCAAGCCAACGACGATTCCAACCAAGCCAAGCGCGGCGGCTTCGCCGAGAAAGAGCCAGCGGACTTCGTTCCGGGTTGCGCCTAACGAGCGCAAGATCCCAATTTCGGTTCGCCGCCGAACGACCGAAGCCTCGATCGTGTTGTAGATCAGAAACATCCCGACGAGGAGCGAGACCAAGCTCATGGCGGCGAGATTGAGCTGAAAGCCGGCGAGCATTTTCCCCACCTCTGCGCCGCGTTGCGCGGGCGCGGCGACGGTCGCGTCCGCGGGCACGATCGCGCGCAGCTCCTGGCTGACTCTTTCCGCGTCCGCGCCTTTCGTTAGGCGAAGCGAAAGGGAATCGAGCGTCCCGCTGTGCCCGAGAAGTTCCTGCGCCCAGCCGATGTCGATCGCCGCGAAGTGCTCATCCGGGACAACCGCGGAATCCTTGCTCCGGAGCAGAAACCCAATCGTTAGACGAATGGTCTTCCCATTTGATTGCGCAGCGATTTCGTCACCCGCCTTCAGCTGATGCCGGTGCGCGAATTCTTCGCTGAGCGCAATCACCCGAGGACCACGCAACCACTTTTGCGGATCGAAGGTTTCCTGACCAAAACCGGACAGCTGAAAAGTTCGAAACGGTTCGTTGCTGAAGACGTCGATCCCGAGCAGATCCAGATATTCCCCGGGAAACTGCGGCAGCGTGACATATCCCCTAACGATCGGCGTAGCCGCAGCCACCCCGGGCTGGGCGGCGATTTTCGGAAGGAGCGTATCGGGCAGGTCGCCGGCCGGAGCGTTCACTTCGAGCTGCGCCTTGCCCGCGACTACGTCCACGCTCGCCTCGAAGGCGTTGTTCGCGCTCTGGTTGGCTATCTGGATCGCGAGGTAAAGTGCGACCCCGAGCGCGACGGTCGCGACGTTGAGCGTGGCAAGGAGCGGATGTCGCCGCAGATAGCGCAAAACCTGCCAGCGGAAGAGGAGGAAATATTGCGCGGTCAAGAATGGGCGCGGTGCAGCCTAACGAATACTCTCTTCGAGCTCGGCCCACTCGTCGTCGGATAATTTCACCTGCGCCGCGGCGGTGTTTTCCTCGAGATGCTCGATCGAAGAGGTCCCCGGAATCGGTAACACCACTGGTGAACGATGGAGCAGCCAGGCTAACGCGAGCTGGGCCACGGTCGCATCGTGCCGCCTCGCGGCCGCGTCGAGCGGGCCGCCCGGTTTGGCGAGATCGCCAGCGGCGACCGGGAACCACGGGATGAAGCCGAGATGATTTGCCTCGCAATACTGCAGCGCCTCTTCGCTCTTGCGGTTGCCGAGGTTGTACTCGTTTTGCACGCTTACGATCGGAAGGATTTTCCGGGCGTTGGCGATTTCGTCCGGCTGCACTTCCGACAAACCGACGTGGCGGATTTGCCCGGCCTGCTGCAAATCGGCGAGAGCGCCAAGCGTTTCCTCCGCCGGCACTTCGGGATCGATCCGATGGAGTTGATAAAGGTCGATCCGCTCGACTCGCAGGCGGCGCAGACTCATCTCCACGCATTGCCGGATGTATTCGGGGCGTCCGACCACCTGCCATTTGTTAGGTCCCTGGCGCGTGAAGCCGCCTTTGATCGCGATGACCAAGCCTTCCGGATACGGATGGAGCGCTTCCGCGATCAGCCGTTCGCTCACTTCCGGGCCGTAGCTGTCGGCGGTGTCGATGAAGTTAATCCCAAGCTCAACGACGCGGCGGAGCAACTTCGTTGCGGCCGCGGGATCGTCAGGCTCGCCCCAGATTCCCTGGCCGGTAATCCGCATTGCGCCGAAACCGAGCCGATGAACCGTTAGATCGTCGCCGAAAGTAAAATCGCCGCTGGCCGCCGCGGTCGAAGAGGAATAATCCGTCATGGTCGAGGTCCTCTAAAATAGCACAGCGTGCCGCGCGGGGAGGAATCTGCTTGCACGGCCGAGGGCGTCGCTCGCTAGAATGCGCGGATCGATTCTGCCTAACGAATCATCGAATCCGTCGAAAGATGAATAACCAGACCTCGCCCAGGCAGCGCATTTCGTTGCGCGCGAAGATCGTCCTGGCGATGGCGACGGTCGCGGCGCTGGTCGTGACGGCGATTCTGGCGACGAATTTTCATTTTCGGCGGGCGCAGTTGCTCCAAGAATTTCAGGCCTTTGTCCGCGGCGTGGCCGGGACGACGGCGCTCGCACTCGACGGCGAGGAGATCAGCACGATCCGTTCGCCTCACGACGCCACTTCCCCGGCTTTTCAAAAGGCGCGCGCGCTGCTGCTTCGTTCCCGTCAGATCAACGGACTGGCGGAAAACGAACTTTATATCCTGCGCCCGACCGGGGCGTCACCCTTCGACACCGAGTTCGTGGTCATGCTGCAGGCGAAGACTTTTATCGGCAGTCGTTACAGCGTGCCGGTGGAAAACTGGGAAAGATTTCTTGACGCCTGGAACTCCAAACAGCCGACCAGCAGCGATATTTACGAGGACGAAAACGGACGCTGGATCAGCGGCTACGCGCCGATTTTCAACCGCGCGGGCCGCCCGGTGGCGATCGTCGAGGCGGATGCGCGGATCACCCGCTTCATCGAACGCCAGCGCGAGGAGTTGTGGCTGGCGCTCGCGATCGGCGGCGGAGCATTTCTGGTCGCGATGATTCCGGGCCTCTTGCTCGCGCGCAGCATCACGCGGGGACTGAATCATCTTTCCGCCGGCATTCGCCGTTTCCAATCCGGCGAACACGACGTCCAGGTGACCGTGACCACGGGCGACGAAGTGCAACAGCTCGGCACGGTTTTTAACGAGATGATCGTGTCGTTAGGCGAAAAGCTCGCGCTCCTGCCCTATGTCTCGCGCTTCACCGCGGAGGCGGTGCGGCGCAGTCGCGAAGATCCCCAATGGCTCGCCGGGATGGAGCAGGATGTGATTGTGCTCTTTGCGGATCTGCGCGGGTTTACCAGTTGGTGCGAGACGCGTGAGGCGGCTTTTCTCGTGCGGGAACTGAACCGCCTCCTCGCGGTCCAGGCCGATGCGGTCGTCTCGGCCGGTGGCGATGTGGACAAGTTCATCGGTGACGCGGTGATGGCGGTTTTTCTCGGTGGCGAGCAGGCGGCGGAGCGGGTGGTCCATTGCGCGCAGGAACTGATCGCTGCGATTCGGCAGGAAGTGGAAGCGGAGGGATGGCCGCTCGCCGTCGGGGTGGGGATTCATCTCGGTCGCGCGGTCGTCGGGTCGATCGGTTCGGCAACGCGGCGCGATTTCACGGCGATCGGTCACACGGTCAATCTGGCTTCGCGGCTATGTGACCGCGCCGAGAAGTGGCAGATCCTGGTGACCGAGCCGTTCTACGAAATGCTTCCGGAGAAAATCCGGACAACTTTCGAGCGAACGGAACCGATGCAGTTCAAGCATGTCTCGCAGGCGATCGCGACCTATCGCTACCTCGTGCCGGTCGCCGAGACCGGGAATCCGGACGCGGTGGCGCCGACTGGATCCTCAGCCTAACGAACTTTCCCCGGCCCCCAGAGAGCACGGCCCGGGGTGGCTCCGGTATGCTCGCCATCTTTCAGCACCTGCCGGCCGTTGACGAAAACGTCTTTCATCCCGACGGCATAGACGGCGGGTTTTTCGTAGGTGGCGCGATCGGCAATGGTCGCCGGATCGAAGACGACGACGTCGGCAAACATTCCCTCCCGCAGGAGACCGCGGTGGTCGAGTCCGAGATTGGCGGCGGGCAGGGCGCTGAGCCGGCGGACTGCTTCGCCTAACGAGATGATCTTTTCGTCCCGCACATACTGACCGAGAACCCGCGCGAAATTCCCATAGGCGCGCGGGTGCGGGTTCGACTTCAGGAACGGACCCTCCGGCGCCTGGGAAGCTTCGTCCGAGCCAAATGAAATCCATGGTTTCGCCATCTGTTTGCGGACGTTCTCTTCCGACATGAGGAAGTAAACGGCGTCGATCCGCGACTCGTCTTCGCTGAGCAGATCCATCACTGTTTCAATCGGATCTTTGCCGCGCATTTTTGCCACCTCGGTGAGAGATTTTCCGGTGAGGGGTTTCAGTTTGGCCGACTTGAAACCCATCAGGAGAATTCTGTCCGGCGATCCGGCGGCGAGATAAAGATTTTCCCAGGCGTCGGAGGGCGTCTTCACTTCCGCGGCGATTTTTGCGCGCGTCGCCGGATCCCGCAGCCGCTGAAAAAGCGCAGGATAGCCGCCGTCCTCCGTCCAGGGCGGGAGGCAGGCATCGAGGCCGGTCCCGCCCGCGGTGTAGGTGTACATGTCGGCGGTGATTTTCAGTCCTTCTTTCTGCGCCGCTTCAATCCGGGCGAGGAGTTGATCTTCCTTCGGCCAGTTTTGTTTGCCGGCTGCTTTCAGGTGGTAAACCTCCGCCGGAATTTTCGCTTCCCGGCTGATCTGGATCAGTTCGTCGAGCGCTTCGAGGAGATGGTTTCCTTCGCTCCGCATGTGCGAGATGTATTTCCCGCGATATTTCGCCGCTTCCTCGCAGAGCGCGATCAGCTCCGGGGTTTTCGCATAAAAGGCCGGCGGATAAATCAGCGAGGTGCCGATGCCGAGCGCGCCCGCGGCCATTTCCTGCCTAACGAGTGCGCGCATTTCCTCGAGCTGCGCGGGCGTCGGTGGTTTGTCCTCCAGGCCGATGACGTGTTCACGCACTGTGGTCGCGCCGAGGAAGGAGGCGACATTGCAGGAGACGCCGCGCGTTTCGAGATAGCGCAGATACTCTGCGAGCGTGTTCCATTTGATCTCGTATTTGATGTCCTTCTGCTGGGAGAGCATGCGCTTCTTCATCCGCTCATTCAGCGGCCCCATCGACTCGCCTTCGCCCATGATTTCGGTCGTGACGCCCTGTCGAATTTCGCTCTGCGAACGCCCATCCTGGATGAGCGATTCGGTCGACCAGGAGAGCATGTTGATGAACCCCGGCGCGACTGCGAGGCCACTGGCGTCGATCACGTTTTGCGCTTTTCCATTTTGGAAATCGCCTACAACGGCGATGCGGTCGCCGCGGATGGCAATGTCGGCTTTGCGGCCTTCGCCACCCGTGCCGTCGTAGACCGTGCCATTCCTGATGATGACGTCGAACGCCTTCGCCGGAGAGGCGTCCCCCGCGACCGCCGTAGTCGCCATCGTCGCGGTGAGGAAGAGGCTGAGTATTTTCATTTGTTTTCTACGACTGGCTGAAAGAGCAGATCCTGATAGTCGAAACTGAAGTCGGCCAGTGGCGAAACAGGTTTCATCGTGATGCGGTCAACTTTGCCAGCAGCATCAAGATTGAAGGTGACATACGCGGGCTCGATCGTCTTATCGGTGAAGCGAGTTACAAAAGTGTCGTATTGCCAATGCTCGAGCGGGCCGCCCATCCGCGGGGTGGACTTGAAGTCGATCGTGAGTTTTCCATCAGCCTGGCCGATCACGATCTT
Organism: uncultured Verrucomicrobiae bacterium; assembly: GCA_963831805.1. GTDB lineage: Bacteria > Verrucomicrobiota > Verrucomicrobiia > Chthoniobacterales > UBA10450 > Palsa-1392. Next base: position 202,431 of record CAWHRN010000009.1, read on the forward strand.
CCCATACCACGGATCGACATAGGTCCCGGCATAGCTCGCGACGGGCAGTGACGGTCCCACTCCGGCCGGTTTAGCCGCGGTCTTTTGGTAGGCTTTCAATCCCTCCGCCGTCTTCTTTTTGACATAGGTCTGAAATTTTTCCGGCCAGTTCGCCTGCGGAAGGCCGAGATAATGGTCGAGCAATTCGTCGACCAGACCGAGCACGATGCCGCTATCCTCGCTGTTGATCTCGATCGCGAAGCCGACATTTTTTTCCGGCAGGAGAACGACTGCGGTCTTGAAGCCAAGCACGGCGCCGCCATGCCAGATGAGTTTGGCGCCGCGGTAATCACGCACGTCCCAGCCGAGCGCATAGGTGTTGAACATCGGCTGGGTCGCGGCGAACTCCGGCGGCAGCGGGCCGCTCGGCTGGAGAATCACCGGCTTCCACATTTCCTCGTGTGCCGCCTCGCTGAAGAGGCGTTGGTCGCTCTCCGGGAGTTTGCCGTGTGCGAGCTGAATCAATAACCAGCGCGCCATGTCGTGGGCGCTGATCGCAAGGCCGCCGGCGGGCGCCGCGGCCCGCCCAAGGTCATCGCGCTCGTCGAGCATTTCCTGTTCGCCGAGACCGCGGAGCGCGCCATTCAGGCGGGCGTGCGGTTGCGCGCGATTGGGATTTTGAAAACGGCTCTCGTCGTCGCTCGTAGCGTGGAGCATGCCTGCGGGTTTGAGGAGCTCTTCGGTCGTAAACGTCTCCCACGTTTTCCCGGTCACGGCTTCGATCAATTGTCCGGCGACCATGTAGAGGACGTTGTCGTAGGCGAAACCATAGCGAAAACTCGTGGCCGGCTTGAGATAGCGCAGCCGTTTGACGGTTTCAGCCCGGCTTAGGTTACCCCGAGGCACGAATAAGAGATCGCCTTCGCCCAGACCCAGTCCGCTGCGATGGACGAGCAGATCACGGATCGTGATCTCGCGCGTCACCCAGGGGTCATACATCTGGAAGTCCGGCAAGTGATCAATGACCTTGTCGTCCCAACCAATCTTGCCCTCGTCCACGAGGAGAGCGAGATCGGCCACGGTGAAGGCCTTGCCGGTCGAGCCGGTGGGAAAAATCGTATCGGCGTCGACCGGGTCGGGCGAGCCGAGCTTTTTCACGCCGTAACCCTTGGCCAGAGTCACCTGGCCGTTTTCCACGATGGCGATCGCCATTCCTGGAACGCCGATCTGTTTGCGCAGCGTCTCGACCCGCGCGTCGAAATCACCCGGTGGAGAGGCCAGGGCAGCAGCGCAAAGAGTTAGACTAAGAGCCACGCTAAGAGTTAGGAATAGGCTTTTCATTGACCGGAAAGACATTCATCGACGAGGCGCTCGAAGGCCGGGCCTTGTCGGATCGGATCAGCCACCGCGAGTCCTAGCCGCGCGCTCTCTTCCGCGAGCAGACGATTCGCCGCTTTAGCGTCCAGGTGTGCAGTGTTCAGGCTGACGCCGGCGCAACGGACTGCGGGATTGGTGCGGCGACCGAGGCGGAGTGCCAGGTCGATCGTTTCTTCGACCGTGGGCAATTTGTATTGGGGATGGCCGACAACGCATTCGCGACCGGGTTGATGACAAAGCACGACTACGTCGGGCTGACTGCCGTGCAAAAGGGCCAGAGACACTCCGGCATAGGCGGGATGAGAGAGCGAGCCCTGACCTTCGATCACATCCCAATGATCTTCCGCCGCCGCCGGACTGAGCATCTCCGCGGCGCCCGCGGCGAAATCGGCCACGACGGCATCGATGGGAATTCCCTGACCGGCGATCAGAATACCGGTCTGGCCGGTGGCTCGGAAATCGACCGGGATGTCGCGCGCGGCAAAAGCCCGCGCCAAGGCGAGCGCAGTGTATTTCTTACCGAGAGCACAATCCGTCCCGATCGTGAGCAAACGTTTGCCGCTCCTTTTCTGGCCGGTGGCGATCGCGATATGGGCGGGCGGTTGCCTAACGTCAATAAGACTGCGCCCGGACTGCGCAGCAGCGCTTTGGAGAGAGGGGATACTTGCCAGGCGGGTATGCATGCCGCCGATGAGGTCGAGCCCGGCGGCCAAAGCCTCGAGCAATAGGGGAAGCCAGCTCTCGGGAATGAAGCCTCCGGCATTGGCCACGCCGATGACGAGGGCGCGTGCGCCTTCCACTCGCGCCTCTGCCGGAGTGAGTTCAGGCAAACCAGTGGTTACGGTCGCGCCCGCGCAACGGTATTCCCCGAGGCACAGCTCCGGCGCCCAGTCGCGCAGGCCAAACGCGGTTTTGGCATAGCTCGCCTCAGTCGTGTCCCCTAGAAACAGGAGGTAAGGCTGCGGCAAAGGCGTTAGCATCCGAGCGCTCGATCAAAGAACAACGGCTGCGCTGGCAAGGGCGGACTTAGAATCGAAAATCAACCTCGGCGCCGATCGTGCGGGGCTGAATCGGAACTCCCTGGAGGTGATCAATGGTTCCGAGCAAGGTCGAAAATGCGTCAATGCTTTGGTAGGCACGCTCGTCAGTCACGTTCTTGGCGAAGACGCGGATCGTCCAGTGGTCGTTGGAAATGTCGGCATTCAAATCGAGCGCGGCGTAACTGTCCAAAGGAAAGTCCTGACCGAAGGTAGGAGTCGACCTCCTGTCGCCCACCAGCCGCAGGCCGGCGCCAACGTGGGCGTTCCAGCCCGCCTTTTGAGTGATTCCAGGCACCACCGTCTTCGCGTCTTTGCCGCTGGTGGCGACCGGTTGACTATGTGCTCCCCAGAGCGGGAAATAATAATCCGCAGTGATCGATCCCTGCCATTGCGGGATATTCGGCAGACGCTCACCAGCTGTCGCGCTGAGAGAGGGGACGTCGGTGTCGAAGGTCGAGTCTGTATAAGAGCCGTTGAGACCAATTTCCAGCCCAGTGATCGGCCTCACCCCCAGGGATAACTCCACGCCATTGCTCGTCGCTTCCCCGCCGTTGGCCAGCACACTGATGTTGTTGACCACTGAGGGGACCTGAATGTCCGTCCAATCAAGATGATATCCTGTGATGTCGAATATGACCCTGTGGTCGAGGTAATCGGACTTAAGTCCGGCTTCGTAACTGAGGAGTGTAGAGGAGTCGACCGCCGGTGGGACCCCCGGAAGAGCGACGTTTGGGCCGCCGGGCTGATAGCCGCTCGCGATTCGCCCGTAGAGAAGGCCATCCTCCCACAATTGAAACTGCGGCGTGACCATGAAATTCACGATGTCTTCCGACGAGCTGCCGGGAGTTTTGCCCAATGGGATTACCGCGCCGCCGTTGAAGTCTTGCGAAAAGGTCTGGTCATTATGCGAATAGCGCAGACCCGCGCCCAAGCTGAACCAGTGGGTGAACTTATAGGTGGCATTCGCGAAGACGGCTTCTTCTTCGTAAGTGCTGGGAATGGAAATATCGGCCAAAAGTCCCAAACCAGGATACGGCGTGCCGTCCACTTGATCGAGGGTTAGAAACTGAGTCTGGTTTGCATCTTCATGGGTATAGAAGCCGCCGAGTTGCCATAGGAACGGTCCCTCAGAACCGGATGTCAGACGAAGTTCCTGAGTGAACTTGTGCAAAGTCAGCCCCGCATCGAAAGGCGCAATCCCGGCGGGCCCCAGGCCGAGCAGCACCGGATACTGCCCATAAGAGAGGGTCGTGTCGGAACGTGATTTGGTGTCTGTGTCTGAATAGGAGGTGGCCGAGGTGATGGTGGCCCAGCCGAGGTTCCAATCCACCGTCAGGGAGATGAGGCCGATGTCTTTCTTGAACGGTTCGTCGACGTCGACTCGATTTTTCAAGTCACCATAGAGCGGACGCTCGGTCACGGGATCGAGCGCAACGATGGCGTTGTTGTCGCTGTCGATCCTTTGCCCGAACGCGTCCAACCGGACGGTGATCTCCTCGATCGGTTTCCACAAGAGGGAGAAATGACCAGTCTGTTGCGTGGCATCATTGATACCTTTTTGCCCATTCGCCACATTATCGATGAAGCCGGGGAGTTCGTTGCGGGAATAGCTCAAGCGCACGGCGAGGTGATCCTGCACAATGGGTAAGTTAGCAACGGCGTGCACATCCCAACCCGGATCGTCCGCGTTCTCGGTCCCGCTCAAACCGCCACCCAGGTGAAACTCGCGCTCCGTGAGCGATGGCTCCATCGTCACATACTTGATCAACCCTCCGATTGAATTTGCACCATAGAGTGTGCCTTGCGGTCCGCGCAGGATTTCCACGCGGCGGATATCGTAAGGCAGCAGGTCCAGTTGGAAGACGCTGGCCGCCTGATAAAGACCGCTGGAGCCGACGGGAGTCTCGTCGATGTAGGTGCCGACAGTGCTGCCGCTCGAAAGCGTAGTGATACCGCGCAAGGCAATCGAAACTCGGCCGGGCGCGCCGGCCGAGTTAACTTGCAGGCTCGGTACGTAGGCCGAGTAATCGGCCAAGTCATCCGCGTGTAAATTGTCCAGTTGCACGTCATTGAAGGCGGTGATAGACGCGGGCACCTCGCGAATATTCTGTTCACGTTTTTCCGCCGTGACGACGATTCGGTCGACGGTCTCCGATTGCGCGGCCGGGGCGGGCGTGGCCGTTGGGGACGCTGTCGGCTGCGCGGGCGAAGAAGTGGGCACCTGAGCGGTAACGATGCCGGCCGACCAGAGCGACAGTATTCCGGTAATGCTGATAATCAGCCTGGTCTGCTGGAGTGGTCTAAGGAGTGCGCGGTTGTTCATGATATTCAACTAACACTACGAGTGCTACGGGTTGGCATAGGCTATTGATATCCTATTTAGAGAATTGTCAATCCTGATTAGAGAATATTTAGCATTCTGTCCGGTCCGTTCACCCGCGCGGCATCATTGGGGAGTTCGCCTCGCAGCGACGGATCGCGGGGTCGAGCAGCCAGAGCAGAAGGCCGGCAATGATGGCCAGACCCGCCAGCAAAACGAAGAATCTACTATGGCTGGCCCGGCTCCAAAGGGTTCCGACAACGCCAGCAAGCATGCTGCCGCTAAAGATGGCCAAAAACCAGGCGGCGATCGTCGTGGCACCGAGCCGGGGTGGCGCCAGTTTTGCGAAAAGGCCGAGCCCAGTCGGTAGGATGTAGAGTTCGCCAATGGTAAAGATGAGAAAAAACAGGACCAGCCAGAGCCAGCTCGCCCGATTGGCGCCCGCGACGCTCGAGACCGCCGCCAACAGCAAATAGGCGCCTGCCACGATCACCGCGCCGATCGCCATTCTTCGCGCCGGCGGCGTGTCTCGTCCGGCATCCGCCTGTCGGCGCCAGTAGAGCAGCAACGGTGGCGTGAGAGTGATGACGAGGAACGGGTTCAAGGACTGGAACCACGTCATTGGGATTGTGAATCGACCCAGCACCCGATCCACTCCGACGTCCGTCCAGAGGGAAATAGTGTTGCCGATTTGCTCATAAGCGCCGCGGAAGATAGTGGCCGCGATTCCTACTCCCAAGAGCAGCAACCACAGCTTTCCCTGATGGCCGCGACTTTCTGCGGCACCCGCTTCTTGGGCCGCTCGTTTCGGAGTTTCCGCCGGGAGACACTTTCCACCGGCCAGATAGATCAGCAGGCCGACAAACATACCTATCCCGGCTGCGCCAAAGCCGTAATGCCAGCCGTAGACTTCACCCAAGGTTCCGCAAATCAGAGGGGCGAGAACGCCGCCGAGATTGATGCCCGCATAGTAAATGTTGTAGGCACGCCCGCGCCGGGGATCGTCCGCCGCATAGAGGTCGTTAATCTGGCTGGGAAGACTTGGCATGAAGAGCCCGTTGCCGAGGGCGATCGTCGTCAGTGCGACATAGAAGAGCGGCTCGAACGCCATCATGAAATGACCCAGCGCCATCGCACTGCCGCCAATGATTACCGCCCTGCGTTTGCCCAGCCGGCGATCGGCAATAATGCCCCCGAAGATAGGTGTGAGATAGGCCGTGGCGGTATAGGCGCCATAGATAAAGGACGATTTTTCCTGCGCAAAAAGCAGGTGCTTGGTCATGTAATACACCAGCAGTGTCCGCATCCCGTAGTAGGAGAAGAACTCCCACATCTCGGTCAGGAACAGGATCGTTAGGCCACGCGGCTGGCCAAACCAGGTCTTCTCCAGCGCGTTGGTCATGCGGACGCTTGCCGCCCGGAGCCCCAGACCGCGTCGTCACATCGGATCAGGCCTTCCTCGTAGGTCACGCCAGGAGTGTGATCGCGAGCGAGAAAAATCGGACCGTCGAGATCGACCACGTCACACTGTTGGCCAAGAACGAAGGCAGGCGCCATGGCCAGGCTCGTGCCGATCATATTGCCAACCATGACTTTCATTCCCAAGGCGCGCGCCCGTTCCCCGATCATGAGTCCTTCAGTCAACCCGCCACACTTATCGAGCTTGATATTGACGACGTCGAAGCGGCCGGCCAAGGCTTCGACCTCGTCCAAACCCTGGACACTCTCATCCGCCGCGATCGGAATCACATGCTCAATCCCGTCGAGGATTGCTTCTTCGCCGCGCGCGCATGGTTGTTCAAGTAAAGAAACGCGCGTTTCCACCAGCACCGGTAATAGCTGTTCGAGCGACGCGCGGGCGTAGCCTTGGTTGGCATCCACTCCCAGCCAGACATCGGGCCGGGCCGCGCGGACGGCGCGGACTCGCGCGCTATCTATCTCTAGCTCGCCGGTGAGTTTCAATTTGACCGCTCGCGCCTGACCATAGGCCTTCGCTCCCGCGGCCATTTCCTCTGGCGCCTTGGCACTCACGGTGAAGGTGGTGAGTAAGGCGTGGGGACTTTCCACACCCGCTAGTTGCCAGACGGGCCGGCCAGCCCGGGCGGCCTCCAGCCCCCAGAGCGCGCAATCGAGCGCGTTGCGCGCTCCTCCGACTGGGAGTAGGTGGCGTAATTCTTCCCGGCTTACACCCGCTTCGATCGCGTCGCGCTTTGACTCAATGGTGGACCGCATTTTCTCTGGCGTATCGCCGAGATAGTAAACGCCCGCGGCTTCGCCGATGCCCGCAAATTCCTCATCGCGCAGAGTGACGAGAGTTATGGGAGATTCATGAAAGATGTAACCGGAAATCCGGAAAGGCTCCTTCAGGTGAAGATTATCGTTGCGAACCTCGAGAGTCAGGCGTGAGTCGCTCATGGCTTTCTTCCTGGTAATTTAGGGTCAGTAATTCGCTGTGTAACCAATTAGGTGAAAGATAACGCTCACATAGAGGATCGTCAGACAGGATAGGGCTAGGACAACACTCCAGATCTTTGCCAGGACTCGGCGTTTACTCCGCAGGACCGCCATGGTGTTCCAAAGCGCGACCAGGGTTCCGCCAAAGAAAATAACTACAGTGAGCAGTCGGAGAAAGATAATCCAGCCATCCATCCCTGGTGCCGTCCATTTGAGATTGCTGGCCATCAGGACAACTGCACCCGCCCAGCTTATCATGACGGCAAGCATCGCGAGCGAAGCGATCCGCACGAGACGATGGGCTCTGGCATCCGCACCGGTTAATCCGTAGGGGACTCCATACCGGCGCCGAATCAGCGCCGAAATCGGCCAGGCTAAGACGGTGAGTGCAAGCGTGGCTAGAGAAGCTACCCACAACGGAAGCAACCATCCCGATGACCACCACCACGGGACCGGCTCAAAGAGCATGAAAGGATAGGGGTCGTAGCCGAAGCGCACCACTTGTCCATTCTTCATTTCTGCCGCAAGGCGGCTGCCGCCGGCTACATCGCGCCAGACGAAGGGAGCGATTTCCTTGAATTTCAAGGGCTGGTCGTTCATTCCCTTCAGCATCGTGACCGTGATCGTGCCGTCAGAGTTAGCTACTACCGGGATCTCGCCCAGGAAGTTCAGCAGGGAGAGGAAACTGGTATGCACTCGCCGGGTCATGGTGTAGCGACCGGCGATTAACTGCGCGTGCTTCTTCGCCATTTCCGGAGTGACATTCTCTGGTTGAGTGGAGCCCGGAAAATAACGATCCATAAATTGAGTCAAGAATTCGCTGCGGAGCACGTGCGCAGACCCATCCTTACCAGCGCTGTTGACCGAGAGGAAGAGCCCGACGCCGTCGTCCGGCAGGAGGTTGAGGTCACTGTGAAACAACTCCGTGTCCCCGCCGTGGGAGATAACTCGGTGGCCGTTGGTGTTACTCTCGTAGAATCCCAGTAACATGGAATTAAGCGGCGGGATGATGACTGAGCGCGTCCCGTGCATTTTCACGGCCGTCGCCTCCTGGAGGATGCGGGTCGATCCGAAGACGCCCTTCTGCAGGTGTGCGATCATGAATGAAGCCATGTCCTGGCCGCTGATGGAGAGCGAACCGGCCGGAGCGACGTCGACGAGTTCGAACGGCTGCGGTTCCCCCGAGCCGACCTTGTAGCCTTTCGACATGTAGGGAAGGAGGCGTTCCGGCAACGGCTGCCGAAACGTCGCGTATTGCATTCCGAGCGGTGCGAAGAGTTTCTGCTCGATGTAATCCTCAAAGGATAACCCGGAGAGGCGCTGGACGATGTAGCCGGCGACGGCCGCGCCATAGTTGGAGTAGGCGGGCGTGCTACCCGCATCGGTGACCCGCGGTGGAACCCAATGCTTCAAGGCTTGCCCGAGCGTAGGGAGATCTTTCGGGTTGGTGAGAAGCAGGGATCGCACGACCTCGTCGAAACCGGGTGTGTGAGTCATGAGGTTGCGCACGGTGATCGGCTTCCCATTCCGCGGCGGAATCTTGAAATCGAGATAGGTGTTAACGTCGGCGTCAAGGTCGACTTTGCCTTGTTCGACCAACTGCATCACCGCAGTCCAAGTGAACAATTTCGAAACCGATCCCGCCCGGAAAAGCGTGTGCGCGGGATCGACCGGCTTGCGCGCCGCCACGTCGGCGTAGCCATAGCCTTTCTGGAAAAGAATCGCGCCATCCTTAACCACCGTGACGACGGCGCCGGCGATATCGCCGCGTCCCAGGGCATAGGGCATAAACCCGTCCAGCCAGGCTTCCCCGTCTTCCTTGGTTAGAGTGTGTGCCTCCTTGGGAGACTCCGAAACCGTCGCGCTCGCCGGAGTTGGCTCGGCCGCCGCGACGATCGCAGGCGCCGACGCGCTCGGAACCTGTCCGGGGGCGAGGCGCGGCGTGGCCAGAAGAACGAGGAAAGTGACCGCAATCGAAAATAGCTTCATAATATGTATCCTGATCAGGACATGAAGTATTCTGATCAGAAAAATGTCAAGTTACCATTAACGGTTTGGGTTTTACTGATCCGTTGCGGGTCGCCTTTTTTGACAACCCGCGAGCCCGCCGTGATGCTCGAATCAGGACAGCAAGCACGAACTTAGAGTGCGAGAACCGCCATCGTGAAAGCAAATCAACCAACCATCGGCAGCCTCCTTCGCGGCTTACGCGCCCGCAATGGCTGGACCCTGAAGGAAATGAGCGCCCGCTCCGGCATCCCGCTCTCCACCCTGTCTAAGGTCGAGCATGACCGGTTGACGCTTACCTACGACAAGCTGCAAACGCTCAGCCAACGCTTGAACATGACGATGTCCGAGCTCTTCGCCGAGCCGGACAACTCACCCGAGCCCGCTGTCACCGCGCGGCGCAGTATTGGCCGCATCGACGATGCGGTGCGGGTCGAGACGCCGAACTACGACTATTATTATCTGTGTCCGGAACTGCGCCGGAAACGGATGATCCCCGTTCTCGCGCACGTCCGGGCCAAAAGCCTGGACGAATTTGGCGAACTGGTCCGCCATTCCGGCGAAGAATTCACCTATGTCGTGAAAGGGCGGGTCGTGCTCCACACCGAGTTTTACGACCCGAAAGTGATGGAAGTGGGCGAGTCGGTCTACATCGATTCGAACATGGGCCATGCCTATCTCGCCGGGGAGGGTTGTGCCGAGGCGGTGGTTCTTTGCATTTGTTCGAGCCCCGACGAATCGCTGATGGAATCCCTCCTCAACCTCCGCGCAAACAACGATCACGGCGCATTGCCGCCAGCCGACGCGCCCCCCGCCCGAAACCATCGCGCGGCAAAAAGCAGGGGCGCGCGACCGGATGCGGCGCCGGGCCTTTAATTTCCGCGATCGAAGCCGTCGGTCGTCCAAACTTCCACGTTGTGCAGCGGAATGGGATGTGTAGTTTTCGAATTCCTCCCCGCAAAACACGCACCGCTAGCTCAATTGGCAGAGCAGCTGACTCTTAATCAGCGGGTTGTTGGTTCGATTCCAACGCGGTGCAGCTTGCGAGTCTTGTATTCGTTAGGCTAAAGACACTTCACCATGAAAAAGGCGGCGCTCCTCGGATTGCTTTTGTTGCTTCTCGTTCCACCTCTCTTTGCCCAGGATGACCAGCGCGAGCAACGGCGCGCCCGGCGCCGCGCGGAAATGGCGAACAGCACGGTGTTCGCCACCGCCGATGATGGCACGTCGCTACGCTGGACGGTTTATCCGGCGGCTGGCCCGGGGCCGCATCCCGCGGTGCTGGTGATTCACGGCGGCGGCTTCAAGGCGGAGCCAAACAGCCCGAAGACGATCCAGTCTGCGGAGGACGCTGCGGCGGCCGGCTTCAACGCTTTCCATGTCGAGTATCGGCTCGCTTCGCGCGACGGAATTCCGGGGCAGAAATCCGACGGCCACTATCCCGACCAGACGAATGACCTTAAGCTCGCGGTCCGCGCCGCGCGGAAATATGCGGGCGGGAACGGCAAGGTCGGCGCGATCGGCGGCTCGGCCGGCGGCGCGCACGATGTCTATCTCGCAGCCACCGGCACGCCGGGCGACGACCGGCTCGATGCCGCGGTGACGCTCTCGGGCGCCTACGATTTCAACGACGACAGCGCAGACGCCCAGCGGGCATTCCATCGGCTGGTGACGAACTACGTCGGCTCCTCCGAGAAGGCGGCGCTGGAGAAGGCCTCGCCGATCACTTACGTCGACGCGAAAATCGCGCCGCTTTTCATCGCCGCCTCCGATCACGAAGCGATGCCGCCCGAGCAATACAACGATTTGATCAAAAAACTGAACGCGGTCGGCGCGACCAATTTCGAGAAAGTCCTGCTCCGCGACAGCCGCGCACACGCCTTCGCCTATTGGCCGGAGGTGAAAGATCACGCGCTCGCTTTTCTGCACAAATATCTCGACACGGAGAAACCGAAGTCGTGATCCCGGCCTAACGAGTCGGGCGCCGCTTCAAAAAAGATCGGCGTCCGCGTACTGCTGCGCGATCGGCATCCGGCGGCCGACGCCGAAGGCGCGGCTCGTCACCTTCAGCCCGGGCGCGGCCTGGGCGCGTTTATATTCGTTTAGGTCCACACGGCGTTGAATCCAGCGGACCGTTTCCTCATCGAAACCGCGCACGACGATATCGGCCGCGCTCGCGTTTTCCTCGACGTAGAGCTGGAGAATCTGGTCGAGCACATCGTAGGGAGGGAGGGAATCCTGATCGACCTGGCCCGGTTTCAACTCGGCGCTGGGCGGCTTCGTGATCGTGGCGCGCGGGATGATTTCGCGCTCGCGGTTGATCCAATCGGCGAGCCGGTAAACGAGCGTCTTCGGCACGTCGCTGATGACTGCCAGCCCGCCGGCCATGTCGCCGTAGATCGTGCAATAACCGACCGCCAGCTCGCTCTTGTTGCCGGTGGTGAGAAGGAGATGGCCGAACTTATTCGAGAGCGACATCAGGATCATCCCGCGGAGGCGCGACTGCATATTTTCCTCGGTCGCATCTTCCGGAAGACCGGCGAAGATTTTCGCGAACTGCGCCTTGAACGCGGAGAAGGCGTCGCCGATCGGCACGTCGAGACAGCGGATGCCGAGATTGCGCGCGAGCGCATGCGCGTCCTCGATGCTCCCGGGTGAAGAATAGGGGCTGGGCATGGAAACGCCGACCACGTTTTCCTTGCCTAACGAATCCACCGCGAGCGCCGCGACCACCGCGGAATCGATTCCGCCGCTCAGCCCGAGGACGGCGGATTTGAAATTGCACTTCGCCAGATAATCGCGCAGGCCTAACGACAAGGCGCCGTGCAGCTCCGCCATGTCGTCGGGCCTCGGCGACACGAGCCTCGCATTCGCGTCGGTCTCGACGATCGCTTCGCCGGAGGCGAATGCGGGGAGCTGCGCGATCGGCTCGCCGGCGGCGTTGAAGGCGATCGAGTTGCCGTCGAAAACCAGCTGATCGTTCCCGCCGACGACGTTGCAATAAACGATCGGGCGGCGATTCGCGCGCGCGACCGCGCCAACCATCTCCCGACGCGTCGCGGGCTTGCCGAGAGTGAACGGCGACGCGCTGAGATTCACGATGATCTCGGCGCCGCGCTCGACCAGTCCCCGCACGATCTCAACCTCGTAAAGCGCGCGCGGCAGATAGGACTCGGTCCAGATATCTTCGCAAATCGTGACGCCAATCCGACGACCCGAGACGGTGAAAACTTCGCCCCCAGTTCCCGGTTCGAAATAACGGTCCTCATCGAAAACATCGTAGGTCGGCAGCAGTGTCTTGAAGCTTTTGCGGATCGGTTCCCCGCGCGTGAGCAACGCGGCGGCGTTATGGAACGGCTTCCCGCGCCCGTCGTTCCGATCGACGTAGCCGACGAGCAAGGGCACTTCGCCGACCGATTCGTGCAGTCGCGCGACCACCTCAAGCGTCTGCGGGACGAAGCGCGATTTGTAAACCAAGTCCTGCGGCGGGTAACCGGTCACGGCCAGCTCTGGGGTCAGGACCAACTCCGCGCCGGCGGCCGCGAGGCGATGGTAAGCGGCGAGGATTTTCTCAAAATTCCCGCGCAGATCGCCGACCGTGGGATTGATCTGCGCGACGCCGATTTTCATGCTTCGAGGGCAGCGTACCTGCGCGCCCGGCCGGAGCAACGGCTTTCCCGTCTAATGATCGACGAGGACAGCGCGGTCTTTTTTGTAGCCGCCATTAAGCGCGTCGTCAGCGCCTTCGACGAAGACTTTTCCCCACTGAATCAGGCAGGCTGCAAAGAAGCCCGCGATCATGCAGATAATGACTTTTTGGATAAAAGTGGAGCGCATTGCGGGGAGATAGAGAGCAGGAGCGGTGCCATCGTTTTACCAGAAGCCCCACTGCTTCGTCGCGACGATCCAGAGGCCCAGGGCGAGGTTGGTCAGCGCATGGGCCAGGACGCAGGAGCTCAGGCTTTTTGCGCGATAGGCGACCAGATTGTAGAGTGCGCCGGTGACCAGCGCCGCCGGCCAGTCCGGCTTCGAATGCGAAAAGCAAAAGGCGAGCGCGACCACCGTGAACGAGAGCCAGCTGAAAGTGCCGAAAGCGACGGACTCGAAGCGCTCCGCGATCAGGTAACGCAGGAGAAATCCGCGCCAGAAAATCTCCTCCACTAGCGGAACGACGAGCACCAGCCTAACGAATCGAAGCCCGAGCGTAGACCAGTAGAGACCGGGCGAACTCGCGAGCGTGTCCGGATTGAAACCGACGAGCCGTGGCGGGAAATGCAGGAATTGTTGCGGTGCAATCCAGAGCACGAAAACCGCGAGCGCCAACAGCACCGTAAAAAACGGGCGGCGCACCGGCCCGAAGACATATTCGCGCCAAAAATAAAAAAGCAGCGCTGCGCAGAGCAGCGTCTGCAGCGGAAAGATCCAAAACTCCGGCGCGGCCCGCCAGAAGCCGGCGCCCGGTTCTTTTAACGCATTCCCGAGTGCGAGCAGGAGGATGAAAAGAATCATCGGTCCGGCGTAGTCAACGACGCGGTGCCACTGGCTTTGCCCCGAAGATTTCGCCGTGCGCACTAGTCGAAACTAACCGTGGATTTATCTCGCGGGAGGAAAATCTAAGCGTGATTGCTTAGCCTGGCCGCCGCGCTCAGATTCGCGCGTGACCGGAAGCGACGAACCGAGACGCGCTCGCACCCACGCCCGGCAGATCGTTAGGCAACGGCAAAGCTTCTCCCGTGGCCTGCTGGCCGCGTTCTTCGTCCTCGCAGGCTCGCTGCATTTTATCCGCCCGGCGCCTTATCTCGCAATCATGCCGCCGGCTCTGCCGTGGCCGGCCGCCTTGGTCGCGCTCAGCGGCGCCGCGGAAATCCTCGGCGGAGTCGGACAGCTGATTCCCCGCACGCGGAGAGCGGCGGGCTGGGGATTGATTGCGCTCCTCGTCGCTGTTTTCCCGGCGAACGTCCACGCGATCGCCACCGGCATGACCGTCGAAGGATGGCGCGTGCCCGAGTGGGTGCTCTGGGCGCGCCTGCCCTTTCAACTGCTCTTCATCGCCTGGGTCGGCCAGGCCTGTCTCCTGAAGAAGCCGATGCGTTAGAGATAGTTCGCGCTCAATACCAAAACCGGAAATCGACCGGCAGAGTTAAAACGTTGTCCGCCGGCATATCACGATCCACCGCGGCGCGGATTCCTCCGCCGACGCTCGGTCCATCGTCTTCCACCGCCACCTTCGCCGGTGGCGGTTCGATCGCGGGCTGACCCTTGGCTTTCAGCTGTTCATTTACCTTCGGCAAATCGTTCGCGAGCAGTTGGTCGAAATCCTTGTTCGCGTCCCCCAGCTCTTTCCGCAGCGAGTCGATCCGCGCGACCTGATAATCGGCGGGTTTTCCTTCATAACTCAGGATCGCTCCGTAAAGCTGATCGGTGTGTTCGCGCAGCCGTTCCTCGCCGGTAATCGCGCCGCCTTCCGTCGTTGCGACGATCTGCTTGCGAACGGCGTCCACCTTGTTGCTGAAGTCAGTCACAGTTTTCTGCAAAGCCTCATCCTTCGGCATGGCCGGCGCGCTCTTCGTCAGCTCAGTCCGAAGAGCGATGATGCGATCCATCAGCGCACTTTCGTCGCCGAATAAGTCGCGCACCTTGGAAGCCGCGTCGAATTGCGCCTGGCGATCGGCTGCACTGAATTTGCTTCGTCGATCCAGCGCGATCGTGATCTTGGTTTCATAAGGTTTGTTATCCTTAGTCATCCGGATCGTATAAGTCCCCGGGAGATAGCGCGGGCCTTGCGTCCCGGCGAAGGCGATCTGCACCGCCGGTGGGACGCGCGGCGGCTTACTGTGCATGCTCCAGGTGACCCGGTTGAGTCCGGGACGCTTGCTCGCTGGAAGCGTGTCAATGACTTTGCCAGCAGGATCCAACACTTCGATCTTCAGTTTTCCGAAAAGATGCCGCGACTTCTGGTAGTAAGTAATAACCGCGGCATCCGGCGGGTTATCGCCGACGAAGACGGCCGCGCCGTTTGACCAGCCGCCATTCGCTTCGATGCGTTGTTGGATCGTGCGCGAGGTGACGAAGCTGGCTTCCTTACTGATCAAGTCCGGCGTGAGTGAGCGGAGCGGCGTGATGTCATCGATGATCCAGATGCCGCGACCGTGTGTGGCGAGCACGAGATCATTCGTGCGCGGCTGAATCGCTAGGTCATCGACCGGCACATTCGGGAAATGACTGCCTTTGAACTGCGCCCAAGTCTGACCGCCATCGATCGAGACATAGAGCCCGAACTCCGTGCCCAGAAAGAGCAGGTTCTTTTGCTGGAGATCTTCCTTGATCACGTGGGCGTAACCGCGGATGCCTTTGACATCAGCGGAAGTCACGAGCGGTGTCCAAGTCTGCCCGTAGTCCGTCGTCTTATAAAGATAGGGCGCGAAGTCGCCAAAGGTGTGGCGGTCAAAGGCCGCGTAAGCCGTGCCGGGATCGAAGTTGCTCGCCTGCACCCAGTTCACCCATGAGCTCTTCGGGAGATTAGGAACATTTGCGACGACGTTGTTCCAAGTCTTTCCGCCATCGCGGGTCAACTGAAGGTTGCCGTCGTCCGTGCCGACCCAGATCAGGTTCTTGTCCTTGGGTGACTCACTGATCGTGTAAATCGTGGTATACATTTCCGCGGCAGAGTTATCGACCGTGACGCCACCGGATTGTTCCTGTTTCTGCCTTTCCGGATCGTTCGTGGTCAGGTCCGGCGAAATTCGCTCCCAGGACTGACCATGATCGCGCGAACGGAAGAGGAACTGGGCACCGATGTAAATCGTCCCTTTTTCGTTAGGCGAAGGCACCAGCGGCGTGTTCCAGTTGAACCGGAGCTTTTCCTTGTAGTTCGCCTTCGGCTGAATCGTGCGCGCCTCCAGGGTGTGGCGATTGATCCGGCTCACCGTTCCGCCCTGGTATTCGGCATACACGTAGTTGAAGTCAGCCTGATCGACGAAGGTGCAAAAGCCGTCGCCGCCCAGGATGTTTTCCCACTGGGCATTGGTGATGCCGCCGGGATATTCTGACTGGCCAATCCAGCAACTGTTATCCTGCAATCCACCGTAGACCTGGTAGGGATCGGCGTCGTCCACACTCACGTGATAGAACTGGGAGATTGGAAGGTTGTTCGCCTTCCACCACTTATTCCCGCCGTCGTAGGCATACCACAGGCCGCCATCGTCGCCGTTCAGGACGGTTTGCGGATTAGTCGGATCGATCCAGACCGCATGAACGTCGCCATGCGCGCCCTGGAAGCCGCCGACCGTCGCGAAGCTTTTACCGCCGTCCTGACTAAGAATCAGCGCGCCGTCTGTTTTGAAGACGCGGTCCGGATTCTTCGGGTCAACGATGAGGTTTGCGAAATAGAAGGGACGCCAGACCATCCAGTTACTTTTATCGCGCTTCGCCCAAGTCGCGCCGCCGTCATCGGATACGAAGAGTGCGCTATCGGTTGATTCGACAAAGCAGTAGACGCGCTTCGCGTTCGAAGGAGCGATCGCGACCGCCAGGCGGCCGTAAGGCTTTTTGGGAAAGCCCTTGCTGTTCTCCGGCGTGATCTCTTGCCAGGTCGCGCCACCGTCGCTTGTGCGGAAAAGTCCGCTGCCCGAAACGTCGTTTGGCCCGTCGCCGCCAGAGCGGAACGTCCAGCCTTTGCGGCGGAAATCCCAAAGGCCGGCGAACATGATGTCCGGGTTGGTCGGATCCAGCGCGATGGTGGAAGCGCCGGTGGAAAGGTTCGATCCCTTGAGGATAAGATTCCAAGTCTTACCGCCATCGGTCGTCTTATAGAGGCCGCGATCGGGGGAGTCGCTCCAGAGCGCACCCGGCACGGCCGCGAAGACCGTGTCACTATTTTTCGGGCTGACAATGATCTGCGAAATCCGCTCCGAGTTAGGCAGACCAGACTTATCCCAAGTCTCGCCGCCGTCGGTCGACTTATAGATTCCGTCGCCGATGGAGACACTGTTCCGGGTCCAGGGTTCGCCGGTTCCAGCCCAGATGTTCTTCGAGTTCTTCGGGTCAATCGCGAGAGCGCCGATTGACTGGACGGGTTGCTCGTCAAAGACCGGGCGGAAAGTGGTGCCGCTGTCTTCCGATTTCCAGACGCCGCCACTGGCCGCGCCAACGAAGATGGTGAGTTTACCGGAAGGCTCGCGCTCGGCCGCGAGGGCGGAGATACGACCACTCATCGTGGCGGACCCGATGTTGCGCGCGCCGAGTCCGGAGATCGTCGCGGAGCTGTAGGAAGTCTGCTGACCGAAAGCAGCGCCGGCAAAAGCGAAAACGGCGAGAGATAGAAGTAGAAAACGCATCATAAGTAAGTGGATAAGTTATTTCGCGGCGGGCTTCGGAAAGGCGAAGAACGAGTCTTCGACCGGAATATTGGCCTCGCCTTTTTCGATAATGATCTTTTGTTTATCGCTGGCGCCCCTGGGGCCGGCTTCGATCGAGAAAGGGAAGTAGACGTTGTTCACCTTTTCGTAGTCGCCGAGATCGGTTTCCGTCTCGACCATCGCGCCCTGCTCGGTGCGCTGACTTATCTCGCGAATTTCAAGAAAATAATCGGGGTCGAGATAGACATAGGTCACGTCGCCATTCTTGCGCGTGACCTTGAGCTTGTGCGCCGCGGTGCCTTCGACATCCTCGGTGCCGAGATAGCTGATGGTCTTGCCCTCTTCCTTCCAATTTTCGAGCGGACCGCCGATCTCAGCGTCCTCGACCAGAGACTTCGTCTCGTCGCCCGACATTTTCTCAGGGTCCTTTCGGCCTTGGAATGGGAAAATCTTCCAACCCTCCGAGCCATCGTAGGATTGGACGAGCGCCATGCCTTGGAGCGACGCATCGGTGCGTGACTTGTTCGGTCGCTTTTTCGTCTGGGTAAATTTCAGCTCCAACTGGCCTTGGTTTACGAGCATCCGGCCTTCGAAACGGATCGTCTGGATGGCGTTGAGCGCTTCCGAGCCGCCTTTGGCTTTCAGGTTCTGCGCGACCAGGTCGTCGACCGTCGGCGTCGGCGAAGGGCTTTGCGCGTGGACTATCGGCAGGAGGAGGAAGCTGACGAGTGAGAACAGTGAGAGAGTTCGCTTCATAGTTAGATCGAGTGCGCGGTTCGAGCTACGAACCGTGCGCCAGCCTTATGCAAGGCCCATGCCACTGCAAATGACGAGTCGGAAAGGATCGCCGGTGAGAGAGTTATGAATTGGGATGTTGTTCGCCTAACGAAACAGTTTTCCCGGAAACGGGATTTGGCGGGACCGAATTTGGGATGTTTTTTCCTGGGAGCCGCGATGACGAAAGCGGCTTGCGCCTTTGCGGGGCGTCGTTAGGCAATGGCGATGCACCTCATCGCTTGGGAGGTCCTTCGCGGTCTGCGCGGCTCAGGATGACAACAGGGGAAAAGCGTCGCCTGGTTTGTCGAAAAAGTTAGCCCATGTAGTAGCCGCCATTCACGTTCAAGACCTGTCCCGTGATATAGCTCGCCATCGGCGAGGCGAGGAAGAGCGCGGCATCGACGATCTCGTGTGCGTCGCCGAGCCGGCCCAGCGGAATCTGCTTCTTGAAATTCTCCGTCACTTCATCCGGCATGCCTTTGCTCATCCCGACGTCGATGAAGCCGGGCGCGATCGCGTTCACCGTGATTTGCTGGCGGGCGAGCTCGCGCGCCGAAACCTTCGTCAGGGCAATGATGGCGGCTTTGCTGGAGGAATAATTCGCCTGGCCGAAAAGACCCATCTGCCCGCTGACGGAGGAGAGGTTGATCACGCGTCCGCCGCTGCGCAGGACGGCCGCGGCCTTTTGCGTGACGTTGAACGTCCCGGCGAGATTGACCCGGACGACGCTTTCGAAATCCTCGAGCGTGAGCTTCTTGATCGTGCGGTCGCGGATGATCCCGGAGTTGTTCACGAGCACGTCGAGCCCGCCAAACTTCTCCGCGATCGTTTTCATCATCGCCTCGACCTGCTCTGGTTTCGTCACGTCGCAATCGATCGTTAGGGGATTCTGCAGCCGGCTCGCGACTTCGTCGGCGTCCGCCTTGTTCCGGCCTTCCGGGTCGCTGATGAAGTTCACGATGCACTGCGCGCCGCGCTCGCCGAAGGCTTGGATCATGCCCGAGCCGAGACCTCGCGAGCTGCCGGTGACGAGGACCACTTTACCGCTGAAATCGAGAGGATCATTCATCGCGCAAGGTGCGTGCGCGCGGTCAACCTTCAACCGCCGGTCGAGCTTCAACCCGAGCAGGAAGACGACGAGTAGGAGAGTAGGCGGAGCTTTTCCCTTCGCGGGTCGGAGACCTGCGCGACAGCTCGCTTTCTTGCCCGCGCATCGATTATCGTTAGGTTTGGCGCTCGCATGGCTTCACCCATCCGCATTCTCACCGCCGTCCCGATTTGCGACGGGCACGACAGCGCGATCAACACGATCAATCTCGAGTTCATTCGTCACGGCATCGAGGTCGTTTACCTCGGCTATCACCGCTATGCCACCGACATGGTGCGGGCCGCCATTCAGGAAGATGTGAAAGCCTTGGGCATCTCCAGTTACAACGGTGGGCACGTGGAGTTTTTCTCCGAGGTCGCGCGGTTGCTGAAAAAACAGGGCGCGGATTACATCAAGGTTTTCGGCGGGGGCGGCGGCACGATCACCGGCAAGGATGACGAAATCATGCGGCGCAACGGGGTCGATAAGATTTTTTTTGCCGGGACGTCGTTAGGCGACATGGTCGATTACGTGCACCAGCATTATGGCGGAACGCACAAGGCGTTTCGGGGCCGCAAGCCGAGCGCTGATATGCAGTTGGCGCGGAAGTTGACCGAAATCGAGGACGCTTACGCGGGCAAGAAAGCGCCGAAGAAAAAGCGCGCGACGAAAGCGAAGCCGGGCAAGACGCGCGTCTTCGGCTTCACCGGTCCGGGCGGCGCGGGCAAAACCACGCTGATCGACGAGCTCGTTTTACGCCTGCTCCATCGCGAACCGAAAGCGCGCATCGCGATCCTGTCGCACGACCCGAGCGTGGTCGGCGCGGGCGCGCTGCTGGGCGATCGCGCGACCATGATCAACTCACAAAACGAACGCGTTTTTATGCGCAGCATGGCGACGCGCGGACAGGCCGGCGGGTTGTCGCCCGCGACCGAGGATTGTCTCACTTTGCTGGCGAATTCGGATTTCAATTATGTGATCATCGAGACGGTCGGCACGGGCCAGGAAGCCATGCCGTTCGAGAGCGGCCTCGTGCACAAGCGCGTGCTGGTGATGAATCCCGACTACGGCAGCCGGCTGCAGTTGCAGAAGATCGTCATGCTCGACCTGGCGGACATCGTCGTCGTGAACAAGAGCGACCAGGAACGCGCGCGCACGGCCAGCTCGGAGATCGGCCGGCGTCTCGATCAGAACAAGAAATCACAACAGCTCATCTCGACGGTGGCGAATCGTCATCGCGATCCGGGCGTGGATGAATTGTGCGACTTACTGACGGAGGAAAATCTATGAGCAAACTGGGACAGGTGGTCGAGGCAGTCGAGAACTACAACGATTTCGTTCTCGATGAAGTGAAGCGGGCGCGGACCGATGCCGAGTTCGGTCAGCAGATGCTCGATCGCTGGAACGAGATCAAGAGCCGCGTCAAAATGGGCGCGGCGCCGACGGGTCTGAAATTGCCGCGTCTCGCCTTGCCGGAAATCGACGAGCCGGGCGAGATCACGCGTTATTTGTTAGGCGAAGGTCTGCCCGGGGAATTTCCCTACACCGCGGGCGCTTATCGCGAGATGTATCTCGAGCCGCTGCGTGAATTGGAAGCGGGCAGCTACGGCAGCAACGGCAAGAACGGTCACGGTAAAAATGGCCACGCGAAGAATGGCAAGAACGCCGCCAAGGTCGCGACGCCGAAGCCGGTCGAGGTCGAAGAACCGACGCGTCTTTTCTCCGGTCTCGGATTGGCCGAAGATACGAACGCGCGCTTTCATTTTCTTACCGGCCACCAGCGCAGCGCGCGGCTGAGTACGGCGTTCGACGGGCCGACGCTTTACGGGATCGACAGCGATGCGGAAGGCGTCTTCGGCAAGATCGGCGAAGGCGGTCTCGCGATCGATACCTACGAAGACATGATCCGGCTTTACGACGGATTCGATATGGGTTCGCCCGCGTTTTCGGCGTCGATGACGATCAGCGGTCCGGCGCCGATCATCATGGCGATGTACATCGCAGCGGCGAAAAAACGCTTCGGCGCGGACGTTGTTCCAAATCTGCGCGGCACGATTCAGGCCGACATTTTCAAGGAAGTGCAGGCGCAGAACGAAACGATTTTCCCGACCGAGGCGTCGCTTCGTTTTCTCTGCGATATGATCGAATGGACCTCGCGCCGAGATGCCGCGCTGGTATCCGGTTTCGATCAGCGGCTATCACATCGGCGAGGCTGGATCGACACCGGTGCAGCAGGCGGCTTACACCGTTTCGAACGGGTTTGCTTATGCGGAAATGCTGGCCGCGCGCGGGATTCCGGTCGACCAATTCGCGCCGCGCCTTTCCTTCTTCCTGGATTGCGGACTCGATGTCGAATACATCGCGCTCGCGCGCGTATCGCGACGCATCTGGGCGATCGGCATGCGCGACGTTTTCGGCGCGGGGCCGAAAGGGCAGATGTTCAAATTGCACACGCAAACGAGCGGTCGCTCGCTCGTCGCGGCCGAGTTCAAAAACAACCTAACGAGAACCGCCGCCGAGCTCATGCTCGCCTACATGAACGGCACGAACAGTTGCCACTCGAACAGCGCGGACGAGCCGTTCACCACGCCGAGCGAAGAATGGATCCGCCTCGCCGCTCATGGCCAGGCGATCCTGCTCGATGAATCGGGCATTTTTAAACACACCATGAACATGCTGAGCGGTTCGCCCGGCATGAAAGCGGTCGAGCGCGCGGTCGAGGAAGGAATGCTCGAAGAGTTCCGGCAGATCGAGGAATTCGGCGGCGTCCTGCCGGCGATCGAGCATCGCTATCAGCGCAGCCAGATTCAAAACGCGGCGCATCGTTACGAAGAACAAATCTACAACGGGACCCGCCCGATCATCGCGTTGACCAAATACAACGACATGAAGGACGAGATGCCGGAAGTGAAAATGGTGCGCACGCCAAGGGCGAAGAAGCAGTTGCAGGTTGATCGCCTCGCCAAATTCAAAAAGCGCAACGCGGCCAAAGCCGAGCGTGCGCTCGATAAGTTGACCGAGGTGGTCGAGAGCGGGAAGAACTGCTTTCCGACCTTGATCGAAACGGTGGAAGTTTGCTCGTTAGGCCAGATCACCGGCCGCTTGCAGGAAGTGGTCGGTCATTTCCGCCCGATGGTGTAACGCCGACGACTCGGCGAGTCAGCCACGCGTAGACGGCGAGGGACCTCGCAAGCTGGCCCTGGCGTCGATCCTGTCATTGAGCGTCGAGGAACGCTTGCGACGTCGCTCGCTTCGCTCGGGATGACAAGAGGTGATGGCGCACGCCTAAATGAGCAGCCGGCTGCAGATTGCAGTTTTCCCAACTCCAGCGAAGATACGCAGCCGAAAATGTCCGATCCTTCCGATCGCACTTCCTTTATTTTCTCCGACCCCTCAGGTCGCCGTTGGCCGCGCCTGCGCCGCATTCTGCTTTTCGCGCTCGCGATCGTTTTCGTCGGGGTGGTCCTCTTTGCGCGGACCCTCTTCGTCACGCCCCAACTGCGGCTGCCGCTCACGCTGCGTCAGTTAAAAGGCCAGCTTAAATCCCTCCAAAAGGTCAACCCCGCTTCCGCCCTCAAGCCTGCTCCAACGACGGTCCCGCTCTGGGAAAAATTCGGCGCCGCGCGCAAAGCGAGCAAGAAAACTGCGGCCACGCCGATCCCCGCGGCGCCGCGGAAAGCGATCGCGGGCCACGAAGTGCACCTGGCGTTTTACCGTAACGGTGATCCTTACAGTTACGGCTCGCTCGAGCAGCACGCGGCCCAAATCACGCATCTCTGCCCGGAGTGGATGGCAGTGGTAAACGGGATGGGCGACTTGCAGATCGACGCCGATAATCGCCTCCCGAAATTGACCGCCGCGCACGGCATCGCACTCCTGCCGCTGCTCACGAATTTGTCCGGCGACACCTGGCAACCGGAGGCGATCGAGAACCTCGCGAACGCGCCCGGCCCGCGACAGCAGCGCTTTTTCCAGAATGTCCTCGGCGCCCTGCGCAGCGCGGGTGCGGCCGGCGTGGTCCTCGACTGGCAGGACGTGGACCCAGCCTACACCGACAAGATCGCGGACCTCGTCGGCGGCCTCGCGGACACCTTGCACCACGACGGGCGTGAGCTTTGGATTTGCGTGAACCCGGGCGAGCCGCTCGACCTCAGCGATTCCGATAAGGTGATCGAGAAAACCGATCGCTTTGTTGCGCTGCTCTACGATGAAACCTCGGAGGACGAAGCGCCCGGCGCGCTCTCTTCGCGGCCGTGGTTCGAGGGCTGGCTCGACACGCTCCTCGTGGATGCCGACCCGGGACAATGGATCATCGGTCTCGGCAGCTACGGTTACGACTGGACGAAGGGCCAGCCGAAGGCGGACCAGATCAGTTTCGCGGAAGCGATGAGCCGCGCGAGCTACGCGGAGGCGCCGGGTTTTGAAGCGGGCGCGCCGGATTACAACCCGACGTTTTCCTACGACGACGGTGCGGACGAACACACGGTTTCGTTTCTCGACGCGACGACTTTTTATAACGAGCTGCAGAGTGCGCGCCGGAAAAAAGTCGGCGGCTTCGCGGTCTTCCGCCTCGGCCTCGAGGACTCGGCCATCTGGGACGTGATCAACGCCCCGGCCGCCGCCGCGCTCACCCCGAAAACGCAGGAGGAACTGAGCACGCTCAAGAGCAGCGACACCATCGCCGACATCGGGGACGGCGAGATCGTGACTGTGGACGAAAGCCGCGCCGACGGCCGCCGCAAGATTCGCGTCGATGCGCAGCGCAACCTGGTCGCGGCCTACGAACAGTTTCCGGAATTCCCGACGCTCTATCACCAGGGCGGCGGCAAGCCTAACGAGGTCTCGCTCACCTTCGACGACGGCCCGGATCCGACCTGGACGCCGCTGATTCTCGATCTCCTGAAAGCGGCTAACGTGAAGGCGGCTTTTTTCCTCGTCGGCGTGAACGCGGAGCGTTATCCCGATCTCGTTAGGCGCATCGTCGCCGAAGGCCACGAGATCGGGAATCACACTTATTACCACCCGAATCTCGGCGCCTGCTGGCCGGAGCACATCCGGTTGGAATTGAACGCGACGCAGTTGCTCCTCGAGACGATCACCGGCCGTTCGACGACGCTTTTCCGTCCACCCTACGGCGCGGACACGAGCCCGAGTAGCCTCAGCGAATTGCTCCCGCTGAAGATCGCGCAGGATCTGAATTACCTCGTCGTGCTCGAGAACATCGACCCGCAGGATTGGGCGCGACCCGGCACGGACGTAATCGTAAGCCGCGTGAAACAACAGCGGCGCGACGGCAACATCATCCTGCTCCACGACGGCGGCGGCGATCGCTCACAGACGGTCGCGGCGCTGCCCAAGATTCTCGATTACCTCGCGACGCGCGGCGATACGGTCGTGCCGTTGAGTACGCTCATGGGGACGACCCGGGACGCGGTCATGCCGCCGTCGCAGGCCGGTTCGCGCGCGCTGGAGCGGGTCGTTGGCGGAACGGGTTTTCGCGTGCTTCGGAACGTTGAGGAACTGCTCTGGGCCTTCATGATCGTAGCGACGGCACTCACGGTCGTGCGCACCGGATTAGTCGTTTGGCTCGCGACGCGTTTTCGGCGGCGGACGAATGATTTTGCCGAGCCGGTGAGCGTGATCATCGCCGCCTACAACGAGGGAAAAGTGATCGCGGCGACGCTCCGTTCCGTGCTCGCGAGCCAGTACGCTGCCGCGCTCGAAGTGATCGTGATCGACGACGGCTCGAACGACGACACCGCCGCCGCGGTGGAAGCGATCGCGTGCGATGACGACCGCGTGCGTCTTCTGCGGCAGACAAATTGCGGCAAGGCCGCGGCGCTCAGTCGCGGGCTCGCCACCGCCGCGCACGGGATCGTGGCGTTCCTCGACGCCGATACGCACGTGCAGCCGGACACGCTGAAATATCTCACCCGGCCGTTCGCGGATGCCGAGGTCGGTGCCGTTTCGGGTCATGCGAAAGTGGGGAACTTGCGCTCGTTTTTGGCGCGGTGTCAGTCGCTCGAATACACCTGCGGCTTCAACCTCGATCGGCGCGCTTATACCCGCTGGGATTGCGTCACCGTCGTGCCGGGCGCGATCGGCGCCGCGCGCAAAACCGCGGTCGCGGCCGCCGGCTGGCTCAGTCTCGACACGCTCGCGGAAGACACCGACCTCACCCTTTCGCTCCATCGCAAAGGCTACCGCGTGGAATACGCGCCCGACGCCATCGCCTGGACGGAGGCGCCGGAAACCGTTCGCGCGCTCGCGCGCCAGCGTTTCCGCTGGGCTTATGGGACGATGCAATGCCTCTGGAAACATCGCGACCTCACCTTCAACTGGCGTTACCGCGCGCTCGGTTTCTTCAGCCTCCCGAGCGTCTGGTTTTTCCAGATCATCCTCGTCGCGATCTCGCCGCTGGTGGATTTCCTGCTCCTCGCTTCGCTCCCGTTTGGGATCTGGAGCGCGGTCCTGCCGTTCGTCATCATCTTTCTCGCGATCGATCTTTTCATCGCCGTCATCGCCTGCCTGCTCGAGGGCGAACCGGTCATTCGCGCCTGGCGGATTTTGCCGATGCGCCTGATTTACCGGCCGCTCCTCAGCTACGTGATCTGGAAAGCCGGTTTCCGCGCGCTCCGCGGCGTTTGGGTGAGTTGGGCCAAGCTGGAGCGGACCGCGTCCGTGCCGGCGCGCACGTGATTTCGTTAGGCAAAATCACCGGCCTTGGCCTGGTCCTGGCGCTGTCGTTAGGCGGTTGCCATCGGCCGACGGCCGCCTTGCCTAACGAATCGAAGCAGCCGGTCCAGCTCGCCGTGCCGGGGCAGGGGAAATACACCGGCGCGTTCATCGATTTTGGCGATACCGAGGACAACGTCAGCCTTGAGGCGATCGAGGATTTCGAGACCATGGTCGGCAAACACCAGGCGATCGTCGCATCGTCCAGCTATTGGGGAGAGCAGAGTTTTCCGACGCGCAATCTCGAGATCATTTCGCGCCACGGCTCGATCCCGCTGGTCTTCTGGTCGCCGTGGGACAGACCGTATCTGCAGGATCGCGGCCCGGACCGCTTCAGCCTGACGGAAATTATCAAGGGCACGTGGGATGGTTACATCGATCGCTGGGCGGACTCCGCGCGCGCTTTCGGCCAGCCGATGCTCGTCTCCTTCGCGAACGAGATGAACGGCGAATGGTTTCCCTGGTCGGGCTGGTTCTACGGCGCGAACAAACCGGTGCCGGGTAAGCCTAACGAATGGCAGGGACCCGAGACTTTCAAAAAGGCTTATCGCCATGTGGTCGATCGCGTCCGGGCACGCGGGGCGAAGAACATCCAGTGGGTTTTCCACACCAATAACTACGCCGAACCTAACGAGACCTGGAATTATGCGCCCGCCTATTATCCCGGCCCGGATTACGTCGACTGGCTCGGGTTGAGCATTTACGGGCAGCAGGTCGGCGGCGATGACTGGTCGCCGATCGAGCCGCTGATTACCTGGCCCTATGACCAGATGTGCACGGTCGATCCGACGAAGCCGATCATGGTCGCGGAATGGGGAGTAGGGGAGTTCCCGCAGAAAGGCGATAAGGCGAAGTTCATCGCCGACGGGCTGACTCTTTTGCGCACCCAATATCCGCGGATCAAAGCCGCGATCTACTGGCACGAGCGCTGGCAGAACGACGATAACACCTACAGTAACTTGCGGGTAAACTCGTCAGTCGAAGCGCTCGACGCGTATCGCAAAGGCGTCGCAAATCCGGGCTGGCTCGGGGAGCCGGTCTGGAAGCCTGTTGGAAAATAGAGAGCCGGGCAAGTTGTCATCCCTCGCTGCGCGCGAGATGACAAAGTTATTGTGCGCGGATCGGCCTAACGAGCGTTCCGCAGCCAGCCGCCTTCGAAGCCGGCGCGGCGCAGACCTTTTCTCACGTGCCGATTTTCGCGCAGCAGCTTCCAGATCAGTTGCGAACGATGGTTCTCAATCATCAGAGTCATGATTCCCTGGTCGAGCCCGTAGTAACCATCGGAGATCCACATCCCGCCGTCGCGATCGCGCAGACTCGGGTTGAAGCCGCTGGGCAGATGATAGTTCAGGAGGACGCGGGGATAGACTCGCCGCAGGTGCCGGAAAGCCTGCCGCGCCAGACCGGGCGCGAAAGGCAGCGAGGAGATGGCCGCCGATGGCATGAGGGTCCCGTCATCCGGTCCCCAGGGCACGCCGCGCGCGGCATAACCCAGGGCGCGGTAGCGTTTGTGCGCGCCTTGGACGTAACGGTTACAGGGGCCGTCGCCGGCGCTTAGGCCCCAGCAGTCCGGCCCGTAGCCGGCAAACCCGCGTGGATTGTCGATCGCATACTGCCGCTGCACCTGGGTAGCCCGGCAGGTATTTTCAAAATAGTCAGATCGATGCTCGCGCATGAAACGATCGCGAATGCCGCGGAAATCGATCCAGGCATGCGAGAAATGATGAACGAAAAGCGGACCGGCGAAAAGGAAGCTAATGCCGTAGAGCGTGCGCCATTCATAACTCCCGGCCCAGGCTTCGTAGTCCGCAGGCGTCAGCGGATAAGTGGGAGAAGCGAGGCCTAACAAGTAAAGGATGAGTCCTTCGTTGTAGCCGTTCCAGCGATTTGGCGCGAAGCCCTCGCCCGGTTTCCAGGAAAGGGCGAGAGTGGCGCCGCCGTTAAGCGCCCAGGTCCATTCGATCCGGCGATAGAACTGGTCGACGAGCGCGCGGAGTTCCGTCTCGTCCTTCGTCTTTTCGCCAAAGTAAGTGCCGGCGACGAACATGCCGGCGAGGAGGAGCGCCGTATCGATAAAAGAGACCTCGCATTCCCAGGCGCGATGACCGGTCTGGACATCCAGGAAGTGGTAGCAAAAGCCGCGATGACCGATCGCTTCGAAAGTCGCGTCCGCCGGACCTTGCACAAAAAAGCGCAGCGTCGCGAGGGAGCGCTGCCGTGCTTCTGTCCGCGTGATCCAGCCGCGTTCAACCGCGCCGGGATAGGCCGAAAGAGCGAAACCCACCGCGGCGATGCTGGCCGGCGAACCGAGGCGAGAGGTATCTGGGATCAGCCCGTTAGCCGGGTTGGCGCGGAGCAGGAAATAGTCGAACGCGGCCCGCTGCAGGTGATCGAGATCGGATTCGCGGCCGGCCATCTTTCAGAGTTTCAACTCGATCGCCGCGACTCCCAGCGGCGGGACCGTAACGGTCAGGATGAGCTGACCCTCCTCGTTTCTGCATTCCAGGTCTTCCACGATCATCTCGGACGCTTCCTGGAGCGCGGCCAGCTCCGCCGCCGACGGATACTCGGGCGACCTGGCTTCTTCCCAATGCCGCCGGGGATTGGCGTGGTCGTGATCGATCCGGCGGAGCCGGGCGGCCGGCGGGTTCGTTAGGTTCTCCAGTCTTACCTGCACGGTTTCAGCCGTGCCGGGATGGCGCGGCAAAATGAAATTCGTGATCAGGAGGGTGAGTGTTTCCTCACTGCGCACGGCCCAGACATCGACCGTCGGATGCTCGCCGCGCACGAGAAGCGCGCGGGTGCCTAGCGAATGTAAGAGTTGCCAGGCGCGATAGGCCGGCTTGGCGATGCCGTTGATTGTCAACAGGCCGAAGCCGCCTTGAAAAGGCTGGGAAGGAAAGTAGTTCTCCTCGAAGATATCGGAGAAGGTCCAATAACTGTAACACTCGACCAATCCCTGAGCTTCCATGACTGTCTTGATGATGAAGGAGGCGGCGTAGGGATCGTCGTGCAACCGGTCGCGGGGATTCGAAGAGGTGCTCCATTCGGTGTAAAAAAGCGGCTTCCCACGGGCCTGTTCCCGCGCCGTCGCAGCCTCCTGGCGCAGGACGCTGCGGGTGCTCTGGGCGAGCTGCGTCTCGGTATCGTCGCCCGGACTGCCGAAGGCATCGGTCGGGTAATGATGCGTGCTCACGAAATCCGCCGGCACCTTCTGTTCCGTGCAAAAATCGAGAAAATCGGGAATCCAGGCATTCTTCGCCGTCACCGGCCCGCCCACTTGCAGCGAGGGATCGACCTCTTTCAGAGCCTGGGCGGTGACGCGGTAGAGCTTGAAATAATCCTCCTGCCTGCCCGTGCCGAAATAGTCCAGGTTCGGCTCGTTCCAGACCTCGAAAAACCACTGGCTCACCTCGGCCAGGCCGTAGCGTTCGACCCAATGCGCGGCCAGCTTTCCGATTAGCGTCGCCCAGGCATCGTAGTCGCGCGGAGCCGTGACATTGCCGGCGTAATGGAAAACCGTCTTGCTCCCGGACGAGAGGCCGCTCGGCATGAAACTCAGCTCGACCAGCGGCTGCATGTCGATCGAGCGGAGGAAATCAAAAATCTGATCCGCGTTAAAAAAGGAATAGAGCGGCTCGCCGTTGACGATGAGGAACGTGCCCATGTCGTCATCGAGGATTCCGTGGAACCGGACGCGGTGGAATCCGAGCTCCGTGTGGCAGCGCCGGAGCTGCGCCTGCCAGTCGGCGCGGAGCGCGAGGGTGGCGTGACCACTTCCGACCGTGTGCTCCCAGAAATGCGGAAAAGCTGTCCCGGCCGCCGCGCCGTCGCAGGTGAAGATTGGTTCGCTCATCTCGACCTCATTGCTTCTCCTTCGTTTCTCGCCCTGCGTTTGCGGGCCGGCCCGGCCCGGAGCGCAGGGGTTAATTTTGTCATCCTGAGCGCAGCGCAGGACCTCGCAATCGTCGTGCGACTTCGATCTCAGATGGAGCGCTGCACGATGCCTGCGAGGTCCCTCGCTGCGCTCGGGATGACAGATGTGCTTGCGCGCGCCTTCGCCTGACGACGCGACCTCGCCTAACGACGTCATCGCGCCTGACGACGCCACCTCGCCTAACGATTCGGCTGCCGCGGCTCGCGATGGGCGAGCGCGAGCGGCTTCGCCTCTTTCAGGACATGCCGCGCGATCACCAGCCGCTGCACTTCGGAAGTGCCTTCGCCGATCGTGCAGAGCTTCGCGTCGCGCAGGTAACGCTCGATCGGCAGATCGCGGCTGTAGCCATAGCCGCCGTGGATCTGCATCGAGCGATCGCAAATCTTCACCGCCGATTCCGACGCGAAGAGCTTTGCCATCGCCGATTCCTTGGTCGTGTTCTCGCCCTTGTCCTGGAGCGATGCGGCGTGCAGCGTCATCACTTCGGACGCCTCCAGTTCCATCGCGGAATCGACCAGCATCCATTGGATCGCCTGGAAGTTCCCGATCGCGTGCCCGAACTGTTTCCGCTCGTTCGCGTAGGAATTCGCGCGATCAAAAGCCGCCTCCGCGATCCCCACCGCGAGCGCCGCGATGCTGATGCGCCCGCGATCCAAAACCGTGAGCGCCTGCTCCCGCCCGCGGCCGCGCTCGCCGAGGATCTCCGCTTTCGCATCGGTGAAACGCAGCTCCGAAGTCTCGCTCGCGCGCATCCCGTAGGTGTGGATTTTCCGCACCGGCGTCACCTGATCCTTCATCGTGATGAAGGCGCTGATCTCGTTCTTGCCCTTCTCCGTGCGCCCGGTCGTGGCGATGACGATGAGCAGATCCGCCACCCGCCCGCTGGTGATGAAATGTTTCATCCCGTTGATGTGCCAATGGTCCTCGTGCTCTTCCGCCTTCGTCTCGATCCCGCCGGTGTCGCTGCCCGCGTTTGGCTCGGTCAGGCCCCAGCCGCCGATCCATTCGCCACTCGTTAGGCGCGGGAGATATTTCTGCCGTTGCTCTTCGCTCCCGAAGAGATTGATCTGGCCGACGGAGAGCGCGTTGTGCGCCGCGATATCCATCGCGAGCGACGCGCAGGTTTTGCCCAGCTCCTTCACCGCGAGCGCGGAGGTGACGTAGCTCAGGCCGCGGCCGCCGTATTTCTTCGGCGCGACCATCCCCATGATGCCGAGCTTTCCGGCCTTGGTAAAAATCTCGCGCGGCAGTTGTTCGTCGTGATCCCATTGGTCGGCGTGCGGCGCCACTTCGGTGCGGTTGAATTCCTCCACGGAAGCGAGGAAAGCGCGGGATTCGTCGTCGAGTGGGTGGTCGAGTGTCATCATAGGATTTGGGAAGTTGGACCGGATTTACCGGATTGAAACAATGGTGAGAAAACGGCCGCGCGCCATCGCGCAGCGTGAGTTTGGAGTGAAGGTCCGGCGCCTGCGCGGCGAAAAGCGCGCGAAATAAAGCGGCGGTGCGACTTCATCCTGGGGAGCAGAGGCCGCTGGCCTGTCGCAGCCGGCGGCTCGCCGACTGCACTTTGCGCGCAGCGCAACTCGCGGAGCGCACCCGGCTAGGGGAATTCTTGTGACACGCCACTCGTCCGCACCACCCGCCAAAGAAATCACCGGACCGTTCCTGCGCGCGGGCGTCCGGCGAGCCGCCGGCCGCGACAGGCGAGCCGCCTGTGCTCCCCGGAGATTTTGGCGCGGTGTGCCGGTCCCGCGGATCGGGCGCGTTAGCTCTTCAGCGCCACCGCAAACGGCGCCCCGGTCTTCGCCCGGATCTCCTCGACGCTCGCGTCGGAGTGAATCTCCGTCAGCACCAGCCCGCCGCCGGCCTTCACCTCAAACACGCAGAGATCCGTGATGATCAAATTCACCACGCCCAGCCCTGTGATCGGCAGCGTGCATTTCTCCAGGATCTTCGGGCTCCCGTCGCGCGCGCAGTGCTCCATCACCGCCACCACCCGCTTCACTCCGGCCACCAAATCCATCGCGCCGCCCGGCCCCTTTACCATCTTGCCCGGCACCATCCAGTTTGCGATATCGCCCTGGTCGGTCACCTCGAGCGCGCCCAGGATCGCGAGATCGATGTGCCCGCCGCGGATCATCGTGAACGAATCCGCGCTCGAGAAAAACGCCGAGCCCGGCATCGTCGTGATCGTCTGCTTGCCGGCATTAATCAGATCGGCGTCGACCGCGTCGTCGGTCGGGAACGGCCCGATCCCGAGCAACCCGTTCTCCGATTGCAGCGTCACACTCATCCCGGCCGGGATGAAATTCGCCACCAGCGTCGGAATGCCGATCCCGAGATTCACGTAATACCCATCGCGCAACTCCTGCGCGGCCCGCTGCGCCATCAGTGCGCGCGTCGGGTTTTCCTTTTTCCCCGCAGTCGCGCCCTGGACGGTGCGGAACTCGATCCGCTTCTCGTAGTTCACCCCCTGGATGATCCGATCCACGAAAATCCCCGGCGTATGAATCGCATCCGGCTCCAGCTCGCCGATCTCCACCAGCTCCTCCACTTCGGCCACGCAGACCGCGCCGCAGCTTGCGATCATCGGGTTAAAATTGCGCGCCGTTTTGCGGAAAATGAGGTTGCCCGACTTGTCGCCCTTCCACGCCTTCACCAGCGAGAGCTCGGCCTTGATCCCCGGCTCGAGCACATACTCCTGGCCGTCGAATTCCTTCGTCTCCTTCCCCTCGGTCAGCTTCGTCGCAAAGCCCGTGCGGGTGTAAAAACCGGGAATCCCCGCGCCGCCCGCGCGCAACCTTTCGGCGAGCGTCCCCTGCGGGATCAGCTCCAGCTCCAGCTCCCCCGCCAGCACCTGCCGCTCGAACTCCTTGTTCTCGCCCACATAGGAAGCCATCACCTTTTTCACCTGCCGCGTGGTCAGGAGCACGCCCATCCCGAAGCCATCCACGCCCGCATTATTCCCCACGATGGTGAGGCCTTTCACCCCGCTGTCGTGCAGCGCCGCGATGAGATTCTCCGGGATGCCGCAGAGCCCGAAACCGCCGGCGGCGATCGTCATGTCATCGTGGAGCAGGCCCGCGAGCGCGGCCTCGGCATTGGGAAAAACTTTGCTCATGAGGGAGGAAACCTAACCACGGAATGCCGGGATGGGCACGGAGGAAATGCTCCCGGAGCCTGCGCCAGTTCTCGCCCGGCCGCGGACCACCGAACCGAGGCCGCAGGATAATTTTCCAGCCCCGGAACGACTTTACCGAGGCCGCAAAATAATTTTCCGCCCCTTGTACGGTCGGACAAAGCCCAAAAGATCATTCCCCGCCCGCCGGCCAACCAAACCAGCCCCGCTGCAATCCCTACAACCTCGGCGCGGGGAAAACTCAGCCGAGCCAGCAGCCACGTTCACCGCTAAGCCCGGTAATCCTCTCCGAAACGGCTCTCTGGGGCGAGCAACAGATCAACGAGTCGAATTCATTGCGACCAAGCCTTCGGCTACTGGAGCCACATCGTTCCGGAACGCGCGCCCTCCGCCCACCTCTGCAACTTCGAGAGCTCTTCGGCTCTGTTGACCGCATCCCTCCGCGCGACCGACTGGAGAGCGATCAGCGCGTTCAAGTTCCTTCTCCCCGGAATCAAAACGACCCATCTCCGATACCAACCGCGTCGAGGCTGCGAGGCGGGCGGCCGACAACATGACTCGCGTCTTTCGCGAGTTCGTCTTTTCGACCGGAGGCAAGCTGAGAAAGTAAACGGAGGGGTGTAAAACCGCCCGCATTTTCTGTCTCTTTGGGCGAATCGGCCCACAAGTGCGAAATCGTTGACATGAAACCGGTTCGCTTAACGAAGCACGCCCAGGGTTACTTCGAGCGTCGGGGATTCACCAAGGACGAGGTGGAGGAGGCGATCCGCTCTGCGACGTGGCAACCCGCCGAAAAAGGCCGACTGGAATGGGAGCTTGAGTTTCCTTTCGAGAAAGACTGAAACGGTCACAGCTATGCGATGAAAAAGGTCAACCCGGTCTTCGTCGACGAAGCGACCCATTGGACAAGCGATCGGCTGAAGGCGTCTAACGGGCTCCTGGTTTTGTAGGACTTACTGGCTGCGCCAGGCGGTCTTATTACTCACGTTCCGGTTGGCATAGTCCTTGCTAAGTAATCATCTGTTCCTGGCAAAAATGCCGGGAGGCCTCGGCCGAATGATGGCCGTGCGGTTTAACCTAACTGGAGAGCATTACTATGCTACAACCTATTCCCCGCGATCGGGGACAAATCAAAAGCCTGGCAGAAAAGATGCAGATGGGCCTCGTGGCTCTCGGCGTCCTGCTCGGGATAACTCAGATAACTGCGAGCGCCTTTAAGGCTTTGCTCGATGCGTTCAAGGCCGCGCTCGGGGGGTATAACTCTGCGCGCGGTAAACAAAAGGCGGCCACGACGTTGTATCTCACGACGGAAACGGCGCTGACGAGCTGGCTGACGGTGGTCCGCGGTATCCTCGTGGGTGACTTCGGGAATCGTTGGAGCGCGGACTGGGCTTCGGCCGGTTTCGTGCAGCCGAGCACGGCGATCCCGAGCCGCCAGGCGGACCGGGTGGCGCTGGCGGGTAAGCTGGGTCAGTTCTTTACGGCTAACCCGGACATGGAAGTGCCGGATCGCGAGGTGACGGCGGCGAAGGCGGTCGCGCTGGGCGATGCGGTGGATGAGGCGGAGGATCCGCTCCTGCAGGCGAATACGGAGCTGAAGGCGACGCTGGGGACGCTCGAAACCGCGCAGGCTGCGCTGGTGGCGAAGATGCGTTTCCTGATCAAGATCCTGAGCGGTACGCTGGCGCCGGATGATGCGCGCTGGGAGCGCTTTGGCTTAACCATGCCGTCGATCCCGAGGACGCCGGCCGCGCCGACCGGTCTGCGCGCGACGATCGTGGATGCGCAGGTGTTATTGGAATGTGACGCGACGGCTCTGGCGACGCGTTACCGTTTCCGCCGCAAGGTGGAGGGCGTGGATGCTGACTATAGGCTGGTAGGCAGCTCGCCGACGCCGATGGCGGCGGTGGATGCCGTGGCGCCGGGATTGGTCTCGTCCTACATCGTGCAGGCGGTCAATGGCTCCGCACAAAGTGTCGCGAGCGATCCGATCACGGTGATCACGCCCTCGTGGCGGCGGAAGCCAAGACTCCGGCGGCGCCGGAAGTGGCACCGGCGGCGCAGGGGAGCAGCAATGGGAATGGGAAGGCTAATGGCAAGGGTAACGGCAACGGTAGTTACGCCGTGAGCCGGCTGGGCTAACTCGACCCATAACTAACGAGCGAAAGCCCGTGTCGCCGGAAGGTGGCACGGGTTTTCTATCGGGCCATTTTTTTGGCTTGACTCGATCTGGCGCTTTGATACGCACAGGCCAGCCTCGTGAAGATCTCGCGCGACTATCTTGGGAAGCAAAAAATACGAAATAAGACGAAAGGAATAATATGAAAACAATTCAGCTAATCCTGGTAAGTTGCGCCTGTCTTATCCTGGCACCATGGGCGAACGGGCAGAAGTACCACGCCTTTATCTGGAATAGTGGCAGCGGGATGACGGATCTGGGTACTCTCGGTGGAAACACCAGCTATGCGACGGGGATAAACGACAGTGGCCAGGTCGTGGGTTATTCGTATCTGGCCGATAACGTGACCCGCCACGCCTTTATCTGGAGCGCCGCAAACGGGATGGTCGATCTCGGGACACTCCCGGGCGGCGCCTGGTCTCAAGGGGAGGGGATCAATGCGGCGGGCGAGATTTGCGGCGAAGCGGTCAATAGCAGCGGCACCCAGGTCCCCGTCTTTTGGTCACCCGGCACCGGCTTCGTGCCCGCTCCCGGGCCTTTTGAAAACGGTTCCGGGGCTTATGGCTTCGGTATTAATGATGCCGGGGCGGTGACCGGCCAAGCCTATCTCGGCCGCGACATACTCTACGGGCTTTTGTGGAATACCAACGCTGGAAAGCTTCGATCTTTCCCAGGCTTGTATACCGATTACAATTTCGTCGTCGGTTACGGCATTAATAATCGCAATCACATCGCCGGGAACGCGCTGACTTATCCAGACTTTCTGTGGGATGCGATCGTCTGGATACAGGGACAGGGAACGATCGATATCGGGGAAGTGCCCGGCGCCTCGACGACGCTGGCTCACGGCATCAATGATCGAGATCAGGTCACCGGGATCGGCTATCTCGCGAGCAATACCAGCGCGTTCTATTGGTCGCGCTCTACCGGCATCGTGGTGATGCAAACTCTCGGCGGCAGCGTCGGGGCGGGCCTCCATATCAACCAGACCGGAACGATCGCCGGCTGGAGTAGCAACGCGTCCGAGCAGACTCATGCTGCCTTGTGGAATGACTACACCAGTGCGCCGCAGGATCTGGGAGTCCTGCCCGGCGGTACCCAGAGTTATGGTGTCGGAGTGAACAGCTCTGGTCAGGTCGTGGGTTATTCGGTGGTGCCCTGATTCTCGAGGCAGAAGCATCTCATTTCTCAGGCTGCTATCCCCGAGGCCGAAGTTACGACGTTACCCGTGCTCTGCGGGCTGTGGATTCGGGCGTCTTAAGGGCGCCTCGAAAAGGTCATCCGCGCCGAGCGGGCGCGATTCCCCCGATTCGCTCCCGCGTCGATTGATCTTGGATTTGGAGTTCCGATGCGGTAAGCAAAGCTGGCATTCAGGAAATGAGCGAGCTTCCAGAGCTGACCCCGCGAGCTGCCGGACACTCGCCAACCACTTGCAGCCATGGCTAAAAATCGGGCGATCAAGGAATTCAGTAATATCCGGGTGACCAACGACGGGTTTCAGGTTGTCATCAGCCGGGCAGGGCAGGAACTGACCGCCTACTTCGCCGGTCACACGGACGAGAGTCTGCGCGCCGCTCAGCGCTGTCGCGACCGGATGTTGCGCCAGCTCCCGAGCAAGCGTCTGAACCCGGTGCCGCGGCGCGTGCTTCAGGCGCTCGGTCTTTCCGAGCCTGTCGTCGGCGTCTTCCGGCCACGCGGGCGCGGGCATTACTCCGTCACTTACACCGACCGCACCGGCCGCAAACGCACCCGCGCCTTCTCCTGGAGGGCGCCGGAGGAAGAGGTCGAAGCCTACGCCGAGGCGATCGCCCTGCGTAACAAGGCCCTGCGCGGCCGGGTCTAGGCCGGGCGCGCAAACGCGGCGCTCGCCGTTTGGCCCGGGCGCCGGCTGTAATCGCACCGCTGCGGCGAAACTTACGGAATTGTCATATTTCCGGTTGACTTGCCCGCCGCGGGTCCTAAAACAAAACGGGCGGAAAATGTTTTCCGAGCCAACCAATACACAAAATATGTTAATTGATTATCTGAAGATGAACATGCGAGTGGCTGCCTCCGTGACAGCGCTCTTCTCCGTGGGAGTGTCGGGCGCTTTGGCGCAACCTCAGGCTCTCTTGACTCGAGCAACCCGTGACGCGGTGGTGCAGGGGCGGGCGGCGATGATCAAACATCTCGACCCCGCGCAGACTCTGCGTCTGGTGATCGGGTTGCCGGTGCGAGATCAGGAGGGGCTGAATACGTTTCTCGATAACCTCTACAATCCAAACAGCCCTAACTATCAGCAGTATCTCACGCCGAAACAATTTACCGACCTCTTCGGGCCGACTGAGGCGCAGTACGACAGGGTGATGCGATTCGCGGAAGCCAATGGCTTCCAGATTTACAATACCGCGGACAATCGGCTGATCCTGGAGGTCGATGCGAGCGTCGCGAACATCGAGAAGGCGTTCCACGTGACGATGAATGTGTATCAGCATCCGACCGAGAACCGGACGTTCTATGCGCCGGACCGGGAGCCGACGGTCGACGTCTCGACCCGCCTCTGGAATGTAAACGGGCTGGATAACTACTCCATCCCGCGCCCGAACGTGAAGCAAAGCCTGACCGCTCCGAATGCCAACACCGGCTCCGGACCCGGCGGCTTCTTCCTCGGCAGCGACCTGCGCAAGGCCTTCTATGGCACGACGGGTACGCTGACCGGCGCCGGCCAGAACATCGGCATGCTCGAGTATGTCGGATATAACCCGGCAGACATCACCAAGTACTTCTCCACCTATGGACCGCCGCTGACGGCCACGGTCGTTCCGATTTCCACCGACGGCACGGCGGCGATCTGCACCGGCTGCGATGACGCCGAGCAGGCGCTCGATATCGAGTATGCCATCTCCATGGCTCCAGGGATTAGCCAGTGCATCGTGTATGTGGGCAGCAGTGATCAGTCGATGCTGAACCGGATGGTTACTGATAATACCGCCAAGTCCCTGAGCTGCTCCTGGTCGTGGCGACCGGCTGATCCGCAGATCGACGATCCGATCTTCATGCAGATGGCTGCGCAGGGTCAGACCTTTGCGGCCGCTTCTGGTGATAGCGGAAGCTGGGACGCGGCGGATCTGTTCAACTGGCCGCAGGAGAGCGCCAACGTGCTGAGCGTGGGCGCCACTCACCTCGTGACGAATGGCCCCGGCGGCGCCTATGTCTCCGAGACCGGTTGGTCTGACAGTGGCGGCGGCATCTCGCCAGATCACATTCCGATCCCGAGCTGGCAGCGGAATAAGAAAGTCATTACCGCGGCGAACAAGGCCTCCCGCGTTTATCGCAATGGCCCGGATGTCTCGTTGGAAGGGGACTTCCAGAATTACATCTGCTACGACGGCACCTGCAGTGGTGGCTGGGGTGGCACCAGCTTCGCGGCCCCGGAGTGGGCTGGCTACATCGCGCTGGCGAACCAACAGGCGGTGGCTCACGGTCACGCCACGGTCGGGTTCATTAACCCGGCGGTCTACACCATCGGCACCGGCCGCGCTTACGCGACTAACTTCCACGACATCCTCACGGGGAACAACGGAGCGTTCTCCTGTGTGGCCAAGTATGACCTGGTCACCGGATGGGGTAGTCCGAACGGAGCGGGAGTGATCAACACACTCGCGCCGTAGTAGTTGCCTTCGCTGAGACCCAGGAGTGCGCCCGAGCTGGCGCCTCCTGGGTCTTTCATTTTGTAGGCTTGGGTATGGGAAATCGGTCGGTCTGGGCTCGCGTTGTTTCTTCAGACAGTAAGTGGAAGCAGAAAGGGCTTAGGCGGGGATCCGCAGCACGCCGGCGCTAAAGGCCAGGGCGGCAGCGAGCAACAGGAAATGGCCGGGTCGAAAACTGCCCCCGAGGAAGCAGTAGAGCAATATCGCCGTGCCCGCCGGCACCAAGGCCAGGAAAGCGACCACCAGGCCGGAAGCCAGCGCGGGCCTGGCGGTAACAAGGCCAAACACGACCGCCAGGACGGACAATGTAACTGAGTCGATGAGCCAGAGCGCTTTGAGCGCCTGGCTGAGAAAGATGGTTAGGTTAGAAGCAGCCACTCCAGACGACGCCCGCGGGAACACGGAAGTGTGCAGCGTCGCGCATAAGAGGAGCAGGAGCGCAGCAATCGCCAGCAGCCACCGGGGTAGGGTTGTCTTCATCGTGTAATAGATGGGGTTGGTTATCTAACGAGAAGGATCCAGCTCGGCGAGGCGGCGCGCGAAAAACCGCTTTTCGGCTTCGCTGGCAGTAAGGGAATGTGCCTGTTGGTAGGCGGTGATCGCCTCGGTCTTCCGACCTAGTCGGCGGAGTAAGTCCGCGCGGGCGGCATGCCAGTGGGAGTAATGCGCCAAACCTACCTCCAGGCTCTCGACCAGCGGCAAGGCGGCTTCCGGTCCGCTCGCCATGGAGATAGCGACGGCTCGATTGAGTGCCACGATCGGCGATGGGTGTAAGTCGTATAAGTGATCGTAAAGGCAGACGATTTGCGGCCAGTCAGTCTCCTCCGCGCGACCGGCGTCGGCATGGACCGCGGCGATGGCGGCTTCCAAAGCATAACTGCCGGGCGGCCGCGCGCGCAGCGCATTCCGGACAAGCGCGCGCCCTTCGTCCATCTGTGCGCGATCCCAGAGTTTGCGATCCTGATCCGGGAGCAGGATGAACTCGCCCGCGCGATCGATCCGGGCCGCACGCCGGGCATCGTGGAGTAACATCAGCGCCAGGAGCCCGTCGAGCTCCGGCTCCAGCACGGGGAGGAGGTGGCGGAGCAGGCGCGCGAGCCGAACAGCTTCCCCACAGAGATCGGACCGGATCGGCAGGTCGCTTTTCCCGGCGGAGTAACCTTCGTTGAAAACGAGATAGACCACCGCCATCACGGTAGTCAGCCGAGCGGGTAACTCTGTCTCCGCGGGAACGCGGTAGGGAATACCGGCGCGGCGGATCTTGGCTTTCGCGCGGACCAGGCGCTGCGCCATGGTGGCAGGCGGGAGCAGAAAGGCCCGCGCGATTTCTTCTGTCGTTAGGCCGCAGACCGTGCGCAGGGTTAGGGCGACTTGCGACTCGGCGCTCAGCGCCGGGTGGCAGCAGGTAAACATCAGGCGCAAACGTTCGTCTGGCACCGCGCACTCCTCGTCCAGCTCGGCCGCGCTGGTTTTCTCGAGTTCCGCGAGCACCTCCGGTTGTTTCTCTGCGAA
This sequence comes from uncultured Verrucomicrobiae bacterium, assembly GCA_963831805.1. Taxonomy (GTDB): domain Bacteria; phylum Verrucomicrobiota; class Verrucomicrobiia; order Chthoniobacterales; family UBA10450; genus Palsa-1392. The sequence continues at coordinate 243,020 of CAWHRN010000009.1, forward strand.
CCGAACGCGCCGTCGAATGGTGTCGATCGCCTTATGCTTCGCCGTGCCATAAAGCCAGGCTCGCGGATTCCGCGGAGCGCCTTTCTCCCACTGCCCGACCGCGGCCGAGAACGCATCCTGGAGCGCATCCTCGGCGAGGTCGAAATCGCCGACGGATTTGATCAGCGCCGCCAGGATGCGCCCCCATTCCGTGCGAAAAAGGTGCTCCAGCTCGGTCACGCAAAGGTGATGATCGGCCGCACCTCGATCGTCCCGAACTTCGCCGCGGGAATCTCCCCGGCGATCGCGAGCGCGCCGTCGAGATCACTCGCCTCGACCAGGTAATAGCCGCTCAGTTGCTCCTTCGTCTCCGCGAACGGCCCGTCGGTGATGAGTCGCTGGCCGTCGCGCAGGCGAACCGAGGTCGCCGCGCTGCTCGGTTGCAAGGCGTGGCCGCCCTCGATCGCCGCGCGATGCTTTTCACCAAACGCTCGGTAGGCCTGCATCTCGACCGGGTCGTAGCCCCCGGCCCAGCGCTTCTCGTCGTCGTAGATCAAACACAGATATTTCATGATTTTCGTCTCCTTATTTTGATGGTTGGTTGTTTCTGTTCCACCAAAGAGTCGAACGGGCGCGGCGAAAATCGACAGCCGGCGCGAGATTGGCCGCAAAGGGATTTGCCCGGCTGCGATCCGTCGGCAGATTGCTGGCTCTTTAATATGTCCAAGTCACTCGCCCATCGCCTCGCTGAATACGCCACTTCACTTTCCTTCGAAGATCTCTCGCCGGAGGTCGTGCATGAGGTGAAACGCCGGGTGATTGATTCCTTTGGCTGCGCCCTCGGCGCGTGGAACGAAGAGCCGTGCGTGATCGCGCGCACCGTCGCGACGGATTTCTCGGCGAAGAATGGCGCGACCATCATCGGCACAGATCATCAGGCGCCGCCGGATTGGGCGGCGTTCGCGACCGGGTGCTGCATTCGCTATTTCGATTACAACGACACTTATCTCTCGAAGGAGCCGGCGCACCCGAGCGATAACATCGCCGCGTGTCTCGCGGTCGCGGAGAGCGTGGGCGCGAGTGGGCGCGAGCTGATCACGGCGATCGCGCTCGCTTACGAGGTGCAATGCCGTTTCTGCGATGCCGCGAGCATTCGCGCGCGCGGCTGGGATCATCCGACTTACGGCGCGTTCTCGACCGCGCTGGCGGCGGCGCGGTTGATGAAGCTCGACGCGGAGAAGACGCGCCACGCGGTCAACATCGCAGGTGTGAACTGCGCTGCTTTCCGGCAGGCGCGGGTCGGCGAGTTGTCGCATTGGAAAGGCGTCGCTTTCGCGAATGCGGCGCGTTGCGGTGTCTACGCGGCGCTGCTCGCGCGCGCCGGGATGACCGGGCCGGCGCCGATCTTTGAAGGACAGATGGGTTTCGAGAAGGAACTTGGCGTTTCGTTAGGCGACGTCGGCGAGATTTTCGTGAAGCGGCCTAACGAGAAGAACGTGAACGAGGGCACCGCGGCGATGATTCTCAACACGAGCATCAAGTATTGGCCGGCGGAATATCACAGCCAGAGCGCGATCGAGGCGGCGATGTTCCTGCGGAAGGAGATCGGCGATCCGGCGAAGATCCAATCGGTGCGGATCGAGAGTCACGACGCCTCGGTCGACATCATCGGGAGCGAGCCGGAGAAATGGAAACCGGAAACGCGCGAGACGGCCGATCACAGCCTGCCCTACATCACGGCGATCGCGCTGATCGACGGCGAGGTGACCGACAAACAATTTCAGCCCGAGCGTTTCACCGATCCGGCGATCTGGAAGTTCCTCGAGGAAGTGACCGTGCAGCGGAACGACGAGCTCTCGTCGCTCTACGCGAAGGCGGTGGCGAATATCGTCCACGTGACGTTGCAGGACGGCAGCGTGCACTCGAAGCGGGTCGATTATCCGCTGGGCAACGCCTTCAATCCGGTGACCGATGAGCAGCTCGAAGGGAAATTCAACGCGCTCGTCGTCCCCGCGCTCGGCGAGGAAGGCGCGCAGAAGATCATCGACGCCGGCTGGAAGCTCGATGAAGCAAAATCGCCTAACGAGTTGATGAAGCTGGCGAAGATGCCGGCGTAATCGGCGGCGCGCGTGATTGCGGCTTGGATGGGGATGCCTTTTTCCGGGTAGCGCACTCGTCGCGAGTGCTGCTCGCGGTGTCCCACCGCGATGAACTTCCTCCTCCCGCTAAAGCGCGGTGAATCTTCCACGCGTCACGAAAAGTTCGCGACGGCGGGACGCCGTCGGCAGCACTCGAGACGAGTGCGCTACCCGGATGCGGAAAACGGTAACCGAGCGTGCAAGACAGAGGAGAGCCATTAGGTTATCCGGATGGCGGACAAAATTTCGAAAAGCCGAAAACTGCGCGAACTAGTCGACCGGGGCATCGTCGCGATGCCCGGCGTGCCGAACGCCTCGATGGCGCGGCAAGTCGAGCAGGCGGGCTTCGACGCGGTTTACATCAGCGGCGCGGGTCTGGCGAACTCCACCGGCGGTCTCCCGGATGTCGGTTTGCTCACGCTCAACGAAGTCGCGACTCTCGCCGGTTTCGTCGCGCGGGCGGTAAAAATCCCCGCGATCGTCGATGCCGACACAGGCTTCGGCGGAGCGGAAAATGCGGCGCGCACGATCTATGAATTGGAGCGCGCCGGATTGGCCGGTTGTCATCTCGAGGACCAGGAATTTCCGAAACGCTGCGGTCATCTCGCCGGCAAGCGGCTCGTCCCGACCGACGAGATGGAGGCAAAAATTCGCGCCGCCGTGGCGGCGAAAAGGGATCCCGATTTTCTCCTCATCGCGCGGACCGATTCGCGCGCGCTCGAAGACTTCGACGGCGCGGTCGCGCGCGCGAACGCCTATGTCGCCGCGGGGGCGGACGCGATTTTTCCCGAGGCGCTGCAGACGAAGGAAGAGTTCCGCGATTTCGCGAAGGAGGTGAAAGTGCCGCTCCTCGCGAACATGACCGAGTTCGGCAAGAGCCCGCTCCTGAGTGTCGAAGAGCTGGGCGAGCTCGGTTATCGGATGGTGATTTTCCCGCAGAGCGCTTTTCGTATTTCCATGAAAGCGACCGGGGAATTTTTCCAGGCGCTGAAAAAAGCGGGCACGCAAAACGACTGGCTCGACAAAATGCAGACGCGCAAAGAACTTTACCAGACGCTGGACTACGATCCGGCCGCGGAAATGTGGGACGGCTACCGTTCCGCCTAACGAATCCGCCAGCGAATCCTGGTCTTGCTCCGGCTTCTGCTCTCTCCGAAGATTAGGAGCACGAGCAAGAGCAGGATTAGGAACGAGCTCTTGCCTAACGAGAAGCAAAACCTATGAGCACAGAAACCAAACCAGCCGCTGAAAAATCTGCCTACAGCCCCGGCCTCGCCGGCGTCATCGCGGGCGAAACCGAGATCTGCTGGGTCGATCCCAACGCCGGCCTGATGTATCGCGGCTACGACATTCACGAGATGGCGGAGAAAGCGAACTTCGAGGAGGTCGCCTATCTGCTCCTGAATGGCGAGCTGCCGACGACCGCGCAACGCGAGGAATTTTCGCAGGCGCTCGCGGCCGAGCGTTCGCTCCCGAAGGAGGTGCTCGAGATGATGCGGCTCCTCCCGAAAAACACGCATCCGATGGACATGCTCCGGACCGGCTATTCGATGCTCGCGCCGTTCGATCCCGACCTGAACGATCACTCGCACGATGCGAACGTGCGCAAGGCGATGCGCCTGATCGCGAAGACGACAACGCTGATCGCCGACGGCTTCCGGATTCAACACGGGCAAAATCCGTTGCCGGAACGCCCTGATCTAACGATGGCGGGAAACCTCTTCTACAAGCTGAGCGGCGAGGTCCCGCAGGATTGGAAAATCCGGATGATGGACACGATTTTCATTCTTTACGCCGATCACGAATTCAACGCCTCGACTTTCGCCGCGCGCGTCACAGCGGCGACGCTCGCCGACATGTATGCGGCGGTGACGAGTGCCTGCGGCACGCTCAAAGGCCCGCTCCACGGCGGCGCTAATGAGGAGTCGATGAAGATGCTCGACGACATCGGCACGTCCGATCGCGCCGAGGCTTGGATGATGGATGCGCTCGCGAAAAAGGCGAAAATCATGGGCTTCGGTCATCGCGTTTACAAAGCGGGCGACTCGCGGGTGCCGATCATGCGCGAGATCGCGCGTGATCTCGGGAAACGCGTTGGCAAGGAAGACTGGGTGCCGATCTGCGAGACGCTCGAGGCGACGATGGATCGCGAAAAGCATCTCTGCGCGAACGTCGATCTTTATGCCGCGCCGGTCTTCACCATGCTGGAATTCGATCCCGCGCTGAACACGCCGATCTTCGCCGCGTCGCGCGTCGCCGGCTGGTGCGCGCACGTGATCGAGCAGCAGGATCACAACCGGCTGATCCGCCCGCGTTCGCTTTACACCGGACCGGCCGCGCGTCCCTACAAAACAGCCGGGGCATCGAATGGCGCCTAACGACAACCTTTCACTCCAGGAAAAATACGCGCCGAAGAACGCCTGCTGGGGCTGCGGTCCGGCGAACACGGAAGGCCTGCGCATTCGCAGCTTCCCGCAGGGGGACGAGGAGGTCGTCGCGGAGTGGAGGCCGGAGCAGAAGTACGAGGCGTTCCCCGGCGTCCTGAACGGCGGAATCATCGGCAGCCTGCTCGACTGCCATTGCAACTGGACCGCTTCCTATTTCCTCATGAAACAGGCCGGCGAAGATCATCCGCCCTGCACGGTGACGGCCGATTACGCGATCAAGTTGCTCCGTCCGACGCCGACTAACGACTCGGTTTTTCTCTCTGCGAAAGTGGTCGAGATCAAACCGGATCGGGCGACGATCGAAGGCACGCTCAGCGGCGGCGGCAAAGTCTGCGCGACCTGCCGTGGGACGTTTGTCGCAGTCACCGAAGGTCATCCCGCTTATCATCGATGGTAGCGGCACTCGCGGTGGCGGCTTTGCTTTCCGCGAGCAGCGCCACGGATCAGATTTCCGCGCTGGAAAAACAAAGCGGCGGACGGATTGGCGTCGCCGCCTTCGATGTGGCCAGCGGGAAGCGGATCGAGCATCGGCCTAACGAACGTTTCCGTCTTTGCAGCACGTTTAAGTTTCTCGCCGCGGCGGCGGTCCTGGAGAAAATCGACGAGGGCAAAGACCAGCTCGACCGGTTCGTCACTTATGGGAAAGAAGACCTGCTCGAATACGCGCCGGTCACGCGCGCGCATGTGAACGAGGGCGGAATGAAACTCGGTGCGCTCTGTGCCGCGGCGTTGCAGCAGAGCGACAACACAGCCGGCAACCTGCTTCTCCGCCAAATCGGAGGCCCGGCTGGCCTAACGAAGTTTCTGCGCGCGATCGGCGATCCCGTGACGCGACTCGATCGCCTCGAGCCCGAGCTAAACCGCGGCGCGCCCGGCGACGAGCGAGACACGACCACGCCCGCGGCGATGTGCGCCGATCTGCAGCGCTTGCTCACCGGCAAGGTGCTTTTCGAGAAGTCGCGCGCGCAGCTCGAAACTTGGATCGCCGGCAACACGACGGGCGCCGGGATGATCCGCGCGGCTCGTGCCTAACGACTGGAAAGTTGGCGACAAAACCGGTCGGAGCGGCGACGGCGCGGTCAACGACATCGCCATCCTCCGCCCGCCCGGGCACGCGCCGATTTTTCTCGCGATCTACACGTTCCAGCCGGGAGCGACGAACGACGCCCAAGGCAAGGTAATCGCGCAAATCGCGCGGCGCGCGACGGATGCCGACGCGCCTGATCGTTAGGCAAAACGAGGCTCGGAATTCCCTGCCTGAATTTCGCCGATGCGCGGAGGCGATCCGCGCGTTTAGGCTCCGGGCATGAACGAAATCAATTATCGAATTGTGCCGCTCTCTACCGCCATCGCAGAGGCGCGCGCGGGTCGCGGCCCGGGTCGGTGCCGCGGATCATGCGCTCGTGAGGGCCGACGCGCCGGAATGTTATCCGTGCCGGCATTGCCTGCGCTGGGCGCAACCCGGCGAGACGCTGGTCCTCTTCCCATTCGCGTCAATTCCGGCGGGAAAGCCTTATGCAGAGACCGGCCCGGTCTTCGTGCACGCCGAGGCGTGCGCCCGCTATCGCGCGACCGACGAATTCCCGGGAGATTTCCGTGAGGGCCGAGCGATTCGCGGTTACGATGCGGCGGAGAACATGATCGCCGGCGAAGTCGTCAACGGAAACGGACCGGAAGCGGTTGTCGAACAATTGCTCGCGGATCCGCAGGTCGCGTTTCTCCAGGTCCGGAGCGCGAGCCGCGGTTGCTACACTTTTAGAATCGAACGCTCATGAAAACCCTCGAATTACTTCCGCCTAACGACACCATGTATCGCGCGCTGGTGAATCGCGACACCAGTTTCGAAGGCATCTTCTTCGTCGGGGTGCGCACCACCGGGATTTTCTGCCGGCCGACCTGCACGCGCGAAAAAGCCGGCACCGGCAAAACGTGGAATTCTTCCCCTCGCCTAACGAGGCTCTGCTCGGCGGCTATCGCCCGTGCCTGCGCTGCCGGCCGATGGATCCGGTGCAGCGACCGCCGGAGCTGATCGAGCGACTCCGCGCCGAAGTGGAGAGGGCGCCTGACGGTCGCCTGACGGACAAGGAACTCACCGCGCTCACGATTGATCCTTCGACCGCGCGACGGCAGTTTCAAACGGCATTACGGAATGACCTTCCAGGCTTATCACCGCGCCCGACGGATGGGCTCGCGCCTTGCGCGAAGTGCGCAAAGGCGAGCCGGGTGGAGGAAGCGCGCAACGGCAGCGGTTTCGAATCGCAGAGCGGATTTCGCGACGCCTTTACGAAGATTTTCGGCGAATCGCCGACCTGCGGCGAAAAACCAGGGCGGCCTGTTCGCCGAGCGAATCGAGACGCCGTTAGGCTCGATGCTGGCGATTGCCGACGACGCCGGCCTGCGCCTGCTCGAGTTTGTCGATCGTCGCGCGCTCGAGCGCGAGTTGTCCATTTTGCGGACGCGTTTGAAGACGAATGTCGTGCCCGGGGAACACCGGCACCTCCGAGCCGTGCGGAAACAACTGGCCGATTACTTTGCCGGGAAGAATCTGGAGTTCAGCGTCCCACTGGCGCCAGTCGGATCGCCCTTTCAACTGCGCGACTGGGAGATGCTGCAGAAAATTCCGTTAGGCGAAACGCGCTCCTATTCCTGGATGGCGGAGCAACTCGGCGACAAGGAAATGCGCCGCGCCGTCGGTCGCGCCAACGGCGAGAACATGCTCTGCATCATCATCCCGTGTCACCGCGTGATCCGCGCGGACGGCACGCTCTGTGGTTACGGCGGCGGCCTGTGGCGGAAGAAGTGGCTCCTCGAGCACGAGCGGAAGTGCGCGGCGTGATTGTGAGTCACGAAACCGAAGACCACGCCCAACGAATCGCGATTCAGATCTCGGCAGAGCGCGCCCAGGAGGACTCGAACCTCCGACCGACGGATTAGAAATCCGTTGCTCTATCCGGCTGAGCTATGGGCGCTTTCCGCTGGGAAGATCGCTTCTACGAGGGGAAATCGGGCTATTCCGTCCAAGGTCGTATTCCGCAAGGTTACGCACGAAAACGCGTGGATAACCGGACTATTCGTCAACATTTGCCAACTCTCACACTGTTAGGCCGCAGGCGGCGCAACTTGGACCAGCGCCCGATTCGTTAGGATGTGCATGTTTATCAGACCCCCAGAGGACGCACGATCATCTAAACCGAATTTTCGGCGCGCCACCCGATCGAGGTGCTCGATGTTCCGCGCGTCTTCGAGGATCGCGGCAGGCCCATCGCTTCCAATCCCACTCTTCGCGCATTAATCCGCGGCTCATGAGCAGTGATTCTACACCGTCCTGAACAAACCAAAAGCAGTCGTCTCCCGAGATTGGGCTAGACAAGTTCGAACGGCGCTGCCGACGGTTGGATTGCGTTCTCGGCTAGTGGCTTCAGTTGACCTGGTGCTACCAATCGTTATGCGCGTCGCTTCTTCTGTCGTCCGCCGCGTGACTAACGCTTGGCTGTCACACTCAGGTCGACGCGCCCCAGGTAGGGTTGCCATGCGGACGCTGCGCGCGGGTCGGTTTGCCGCGCTTATAGCTTCAGTGGTTACTCGTCGGAGGGGGCCGTCGATGAACGGGTCGGCGGCTGGCGCGCATGGCGGAGTATTCGGCCGGAAAGTGTCGCCTAACGGGTTAATCATTTCTTAATCATTTCGGGCTTCGTTTAACTAACGCTCTGGCCCCGCCGGTTCGAAGCTGGTCTCGTGAATCCACGGGATTGGTTGCAATTGGGGCTCTTCATTTTCGGGCTGGTCGCGGTGACGCCGCCGCTCGGGCATTTGCTCGCTCGCGTCTTTACGGGGGAACGGAACTTCCTCAGCCCAATCCTCGGACCGATTGAGCGCGGCATATACCGGCTCGGCGGGATCGATCCCGCGGAGGAAATGTCGTGGCGGCAATACGCGGTCGCGGTCATCGTCTTCAACGTCCTGGGCGGCGCGCTTCTGCTCGCGCTCGAGCTGACCCAGGCGTGGCTGCCGTTCAATCCGCAGCATTTGCCTAACGTTCCTTTCGCGCTCGCCTGCAACACCGCGGTTAGCTTCGTCACCAACACCAACTGGCAGGCCTACTCCGGCGAAGCGGTCATGAGCAATTTCACCCAGATGGCCGGGCTCGCGGTGCACAATTTCGTCAGCGCTGCGACCGGCATCGCGGTGGCCGTGGCGTTGGCGCGCGGACTTATCCGCAAGCAGTGCGGGACGATCGGAAATTTCTGGACCGACCTGACCCGCGGCACGCTTTACATTTTGCTCCCGCTCTCTCTGTTCCTCGCGGTGGTGCTCGCGCAGCAGGGCGTGGTGCAAACCCTGCACGCTTCCGCGACCGCGACCACGCTCGAAGGCGCCACCCAGCAGATCCCGCTCGGCCCCGCCGCGTCGCAGGTCGCCATCAAGCAACTCGGCACCAACGGCGGCGGTTTCTTCGGCCAGAACAGCACCCATCCCTTCGAGAATCCGACGCCCCTAACGAACTTCCTCGAGGTCTTCGTCATCTTCTGGCTCGGCTCGGCGCTGGTCTACATGTTTGGGCTGATGGCGCGTGATCGCCGCCAGGGCTGGGCCATTTGGGCGGCGATGTTCGCGCTTTTCCTCGCCGGCTTCGCGGTCATGTGGTGGGCGGAGCTGCAACCCAACCACGCGCTTGGCCTAACGACTTCGCTGGAAGGGAAGGAAGTGCGCTTCGGGCAATTCAACAGCGCGCTCTTCGCCACGGTCACGACCGATGCCTCCTGCGGCGCGGTCAATGTTATGCATGACAGCCTGAGCCCGCTGAGCGGGTTGGTCGCGCTGGTCAACATGATGCTCGGCGAGATCGTTTTCGGCGGCGTCGGCGCGGGCTTTTACGGGATGCTGATGTTCGTGCTCCTGACGGTTTTTATCGCCGGCCTGATGGTCGGGCGCACGCCGGAATATCTCGGGAAAAAAATCGAGGCGCGCGAGGTGACGCTGGCGGTGATCGCGGTGCTCAGTCCGGCCGTGGTCATTCTCCTGGGGAGCGCGCTCACGATGCTCTATCCCGCGGCGTTGCGGAGTCTGAACAACGCCGGCCCGCACGGCCTGAGCGAAGTGATTTATGCTTTCACTTCGGCCGCCGCGAATAACGGGAGCGCCTTCGCCGGGCTGAACGCGAACACCGCCTGGTACAACTACTGGCTCGCGTTTTGCATGTTCGTCGGGCGTTTCGCCGTGATCATTCCGGCGCTCGCCATCGCGGGCAGCCTCGCGCGCAAGAAAACTGCGCCGCCCTCCAGCGGCACGTTCCCGACCCACGGCCCGGTCTTCACCATCCTGCTCCTCAGCGTGGTCCTGATCGTGGGCGCGCTGACCTTTTTCCCGGTGCTCTCGCTCGGCCCGATCGTCGAGCACCTCCTGATGCAGGCCGGCCGCACTTTCTAACCTCATGAGCCAACCCACTTCTCTGTTCGATCCTTTACTCGTTAGGCCAGCGATTCTTGAGTCCTTCAAGAAACTCGATCCGCGGGTGCAATGGCGCAGCCCGGTGATGTTCGTCGTGCTCGTCGGCGCGGTCGTGACCAGCGCGATCACCTGCCTGCACTTCAGCAGTTTCCATCTCCAGATCTCGCTCTGGCTCTGGTTCACTTTGCTCTTCGCCAACTTTGCCGAAGCGATGGCCGAAGGCCGCGGCAAAGCGCAGGCCGAGACGTTGCGCCGCCTGCGCACGACCACGATGGCGCGCCGCCTAACGAACGGCGAAGAAAAGAAAGTTCCCGCCTCCGATTTGCGCAAAGGCCACCTCGTGGTCTGCGAAGCGAACGATTTCATCCCGGGCGACGGCGAGGTGGTGGAAGGAATCGCCAGCGTCGATGAATCGGCCATCACCGGTGAATCCGCGCCGGTCATCCGCGAGAGCGGCGGCGATCGCAGCGCGGTCACCGGCGGCACCCGCGTCCTGAGCGATCGCATTCTCGTCCGCATCACCAGCGATCCGGGCAACACTTTCATCGATCGCATGATCGGGCTGGTGGAAGGCGCGCGCCGGCAGAAAACGCCTAACGAGATCGCGCTCGGCATTTTGCTGCTCAGCCTGACCGCGCTTTTCGTTCTGGCGGTTTTCACCCTGCCCGCCTTCGCCCATTACAGCGAGGCCGCGGCCGGGCAGAAGAACGCGGTCAACGTCAGCTTGCCCGTGCTCATTTCTCTCCTCGTCTGCCTCATTCCGACGACGATCGGCGGGCTGCTCAGCGCGATCGGAATCAGCGGGATCGATCGACTCGTTAGGCATAACGTTCTCGCGACGAGCGGACGCGCGGTCGAGGCCGCGGGCGACATCGACGTTCTCCTGCTCGACAAAACCGGCACCATCACCCTCGGCAATCGCATGGCGGTGGAATTCCACCCCGCGCCGGGCGTCGAGCCCGCGCATCTCGCCGACGCCGCGCAACTCGCTTCCCTCGCCGATGAAACTCCGGAAGGCCGTTCCGTCGTCGTGCTGGCCAAGGAAAAGTTCGGCATTCGCGGTCGCGAAATGCAGGAGCTGCAAGCGACGTTCATCCCTTTCACCGCGCAGACGCGGATGAGCGGGATCGATTTGCACGAGCCCAAAGCCCGTCACATCCGCAAAGGCGCGGCCGAAGCGATCCGCGGTTATGCGCTTGAAAACGGCGGCCTCTTTCCCGAAGCCGCCAGCCAGATCGTCGAGCAGATCGCGCGCGGTGGCGGCACGCCGTTGGTCGTGGCGGAAGGCGCACAAACGCTCGGCGTGATCGAGCTGAAGGACGTGGTCAAAGGCGGGATCAAGGAGCGTTTCGCGCAGCTCCGCAAGATGGGCATTCGCACGGTCATGATCACGGGCGACAACCCGATCACGGCCGGCGCGATCGCGGCCGAATCGGGCGTGGACGATTTCATGGCCCAAGCCACGCCGGAGGACAAACTCCAGCGCATTCGCGACGAGCAGGCGCAGGGCCGGCTCGTCGCCATGACCGGCGACGGCACGAACGACGCGCCCGCCCTCGCCCAGGCGGACGTGGGCGTGGCCATGAACACCGGCACGCAGGCCGCGCGCGAAGCCGGCAACATGGTCGACCTCGACAGCAACCCGACCAAGTTGATCCAGATCGTCGAGATCGGGAAACAACTGCTCATGACCCGCGGCGCGCTGACCACCTTCAGCATCGCCAACGATGTCGCGAAATACTTCGCCATTCTCCCGGCCATGTTCGGCGCGCTCTACCTAACGAGTATAACCAAGCGCGGCCCGCTCGACGCGCTCAACATCATGCGCCTGCACTCACCGGAGAGCGCGATCCTGAGCGCGGTCATCTTCAACGCGCTCATCATCGTCGCCCTCATCCCGCTCGCGCTCGCCGGGGTGAAATACCGCGCGGTCGGCGCCGCCCAGGTGCTCGTGCGCAACCTTCTCATTTACGGACTCGGCGGCCTGGTCGCGCCGTTCCTCGGGATCAAACTGATCGACCTCGCGCTCGTCGCGCTGCATCTCGCCTAACCATGAAAATCTTCCTGCAATCGCTCCGTCTTTATCTCGTGCTCACGCTCCTCACCGGGATCGTTTATCCGCTCGCCTTCACCGGCTTGGCCGAGGCGGTTTTTCCCGACCAAGCCAACGGCTCACTCGTTTTCACGGGGCGAAAATTAGCGGGCTCAAAATTGCTCGCGCAGAAATTCGAGTCGCCGCGTTACTTCTGGCCGCGCCCGTCGGCGGCTGATTTCGCCACCGTTCCTTCGGGCGCGAGCAACCAGGGTCCGACCTCCGCCGCGCTCAGGAAATCGATCGGAGAACGCCGGGTAAAATTCGGGCCAAACGCGCCCGTCGATCTGCTCACCGCATCCGGCAGCGGCCTCGACCCGCACCTCTCGCCGGAAGCGGCCCGCTTCCAGATCGCACGCGTCGCGCAGGCGCGCCGCCTAACGACTGCGACCGTGGCCGAACTAGTCGAGCGGGCGATCGAGTCGCCGCAATTCGGCTTCCTCGGCGAACCGCGGGTCAACGTCCTCCAGCTCAATCTCGCGCTAGATCACCTGTCCCTCTAGACTAACGAAATGGCCGAAGCCGCGAGACCGAGTCCGGACGAAATCCTCTCGCGGATCAAGCGCGCGGACGAGAAAGCGACGCGCGGGCAGCTGCGGATTTTTTTCGGAATGTGCCCCGGCGTGGGTAAAACTTTTGCGATGCTGCAGGCGGCGCGGCAGGCGCAAAAGGAAGGCCGCGAAGTGGTCCTCGGGATTGTCGAGACGCATGCCCGGGTGGAGACGGAAGCGCTCCTCGAAGGCCTGCCGATCGTGCCCCGCCTGCAGCTCGCGCATCGCGGCGCGGAGTTTGGCGAAATGGACCTGGACGCGATCCTGCTCTGGCATCCGCAGATCGCGATCATCGACGAGCTGGCGCACACCAACGCGCCCGGCTCGCGTCACCCGAAGCGCTACCAGGACGTGCTCGAAATGCTCGCGGCCGGCATCGACGTTTTCACCACGGTGAACGTCCAGCACATCGAGAGTCGGCGCGACACGGTGCAACAGATCACTGGCGTTTTCGTTAGGGAAACCATCCCTGATTCCGTGCTCGATCAGGCGGACGACATCGTCCTGATCGATCTCACCCCGGAGGCGCTGCGGGCGCGTTTGAGCGAAGGCAAAGTCTATCTCGGCGAGCGCGCGGCCACGGCGGCGGAGAATTTTTTCCGGGCGAGCAACCTGACCGCGCTCCGGGAAATGGCGTTGCGGATCGTGGCCGAGCACGTCGATCGCAGTCTGCGCGATCTGATGCAGGCGCAACGGATCGCCGGCCCATGGAAGAGCGGCGATCGCCTCCTCGTCGCTTTGCGCGGCGGCCCGAACGCGGAGAAACTGATTCGTTACACGCGGCGCCTCGCCGCCTCGATGGAAGCATCGTGGATCGTGGCCAACGTCGATAACGGACGAACGTTAGGCGAGCGCGAACAGGCCCGGCTCAACCGCGATCTCGCGCTCGCGCGCCAGCTCGGCGCCGAGGTCATTTCCACACCCGGCACGCACGTGGGCGAAGCGCTCCTCCAGCTCGCGCAGCAGCACAACGTGACCCAGTTCGTCCTCGGCAAACCGCCGCGCACCCGGTGGCCCTGGCGGCGCGCTTCGCCGGTCGATTGGCTCGTTAGGCACAGCGGCGAAATCGACATCCACATGATTCGTTCCGACGAGAATCCGGAGCCGCCGGAGCGGGTCGGTCCGCCCGATTTTCTTTTCCGCGAATACGCCTTTGCTCTCGGGTCCGTCGCGGCGACGACCGCGCTCGGGCTCTCCGTTTATCCAGTGATCGATTATTGGGCGGTCGCTTTGCTTTACCTTCTCACGGTCACCGTGGGCGCGCTCCGCTTCCATCGCGGACCGGCTTTGTTCCTGACCGCGCTGAGCGCGGCGCTCTGGGATTTTCTTTTCATTCCGCCGCGCTTCACGTTTTACATTGGGCGGGTGCCGGATTTCATGATGTTCGGCGCATATTTCGTGATCGCGCTGGTCATCGCGCAACAGGCGGCGCAGTTGCGCGAACGCGAAGAGGTGGAACGGCAGCGTGAGGCGCGCGCGACCACCCTCTATCGACTGACGCGCGCGCTCGCCGCGAGCCGCGATTTGGCCGAGGCGTTAGGCGCGACAGTGCGCCTGATCGCGGAAACCTTCGCGGCGGAAACCGCGATTTATTTGCGCGGAGAAAACGGCCTCGCGCCCCATCCCGCGAGCTCGCTGGCGGTCACGGAAAAAGATGAAAGCGTGGCGGCCTGGGCTTTTCAAAAAAAGCAGCCGGCCGGGCTCTCCACCGACACGCTGCCGGAATCGCGCGCACTCCATTTGCCGCTGCTCGCGGCGGATCGCGCTGAAGGGGTTTTGGCGATTCGCCTGCCCGCGGCGCTCTCGGTGGCGCGGCGGGAATTGCTCGACGCCTTCGCCGCGCAGCTCGCGCTTTTTTTGAACAAGGAACGCGCGGTGGCGGAGAAGCGCGCGGCGCAGGTCGCGACGCAATCGCAGCAGTTGCAGAAGACGCTCTTCGATTCCGTCTCGCATGAATTAAAAACGCCGCTGGCCGCTCTCTCCACCACGTTGCAACAGGCGCAACCCGACCTCGCCGAAATGCGCCAGGCGACGCGTCGCCTAACGAGAACGGTGGACAACCTGCTCGATGCCACCCGCCTGGAATCCGGCCTGCTCCAGCCGGTGCGCGAATGGTGCGACCCGGCCGAGCTGTTGCGCGAAGCGGTCGAGCAAGCCGGGCTCGAGGAATGGCCAGTGCAGGTGAGCGTGGGCCAGAATTTGCCGGAGATCTCGGTCGACGCGGGTTTGATCGAGCAGGCGCTGGTCGCGCTGCTCGCCAATGCCGCCAGCTACAGCCCGGCGCGGGAACCGATCGAAGCCAGTGTCGCTAGGGAAGAAGACGCGGTTGTCTTCGCTGTCGGCGACCGCGGGGCCGGGCTCGCGCCGGGCGAAGAGGCGAAGGTGTTCGAGAAATTCTATCGCGGCCCGGGCAAACCCGCGGGCGGGCTTGGCCTCGGCCTCTCCATCGCGCGGCAACTGATCGAAGCGCACGAAGGCAAAATCACCTGCGAGAATCGTCCGGGCGGCGGCGCGCGCTTTTTCATTCGCCTCCCCCTCGGCCCCGCGATGAAGTTGCCCCCGGAAGCAACCGCATGAAACCGACCGCGCTGATCATCGACGACGAGAAACAGATTCGTCGCCTCCTCCGCGTCGTCCTCGAAACCAACGGCTACGAAGTGCGCGAAGCCGAAACCGGCTCGTTAGGCCTGGCCGAAGCCGCGGCCCGCCCGCCGGAAATCATTCTCCTCGATCTGGGTTTGCCCGACATGGACGGCCTCGAGGTTTTGCAACGATTGCGCGAGTGGAGCACCACGCCGGTCCTCATCCTTTCCGTGCGCGACGACGAAGCGCGCAAGGTCGCCGCGCTCGATGCCGGCGCGGAGGATTACGTTACCAAGCCCTTCAGCACCGCCGAGCTGCTCGCTCGCCTGCGCGCGGCCCAACGAAAACTGCGGCCCGCGGACGAGGTCTCGGTCTTCCAATACGGCGACCTCGCCATCGACCTCGCGGCCCGCGTCGTCACCCGCGCCGGAGTCGAAATCAAACTGACCGCGACCGAGTACGCCCTCCTTCGTTTACTCGTTAGGCACAGCGGCCGCGTGCTCACTCATCGCCATATCCTGCGGGAGATCTGGGGACCCAAATCGGAGGAACATCGGCAATACCTTCGGGTTTACGTCACTCACCTGCGCAGAAAAATTGAGCCAGACCCGGCTCGGCCATCGCTGATCAAAACCGAGTCCGGGATCGGCTACCGCTTTGTCGCTGAGAAGACCTGAGTCCGAGTGACGAAGGCGTTCGTCTGGGTGACTCGCGCGTTGGTCGCACATTCCCGTCCAAATCGAAACCCCGCAAACTCCCGCTTGCGCGCTGAGTCAGGAATCCAACCAATTGGATTGCACAGTCTTCGTCCGACGCGGCGAAAACCGTCGGTTTCTCCAGCTTCCCGCGCCTCAACTCGACGCTCTTCGCGACTGGGCGCACCTCGAATGATTGCACGGTCCGAGCGTGTCACTTCCAGATTTCAGCCGCCATCCGGTGCTCTATCCGGCTGAGCTATGGGCGCCTAGTCGCAACGCTGAACTCCGCTAGGGGCGAGTCACTTTCAACCGCATGAAACGCTTCGCGCTCCCGCTCGCGGGCGTGAGATCTCGCTCGACGACGGTCTGGGTTCGCCCGTCGGGATTGTTCGTCACGCTGACCGTCGTGGTGGCGCCGACGCCCGAAGCCCAGCCCTGCATGTCGCCGGAGACCTGAGGTGTATAAGTGATGTCGGTCGCGGCAATCACTTTGGTGTAAGTAAGAGTAAGATAGCTCTGGCCGCCGGTAGCGGTTATGGACGTGGCCGGCAATCCGACGGTGCCGTTGACTTTGGGCTCAAGGTTGAGCGCGTATTTCATCAGGTTCGTGATCCCGTCGTTCGCCGGCGTCGCCAGGGGACCGCTGATGCTGTCATCGTAGAGTTCCGAGTTGGTGAACCAAAAATTCTCGTAAGCCAGGAAGGACGTCTGGACGTCGATGGTGAGGCTCGCGCTGGCGGTGCCGCTGGCGTTGGTGGCGCTGATCGTGGGGGTGAAAACGCCGGACTGGCCCAGCGTGCCAGAGATGACGCCAGTGGCGTGATCCAAGGTTACCCCGGCGGGCAGGCCGGTTGCATTGTAGGTCGTAGGATTGTTGGTCGCGGTAATTTGATAGGTGAACGGACTGGCGGTCAGCGCCGTGACGGAGACCGCGCTGTTAATCGTCGGCGCGTTGGCCGAAGGATTTCCGGACAAGCCGAGCACCTGGAAGTCGTAGAGCGAGTAACCGTAGGGCCCATCGCGAGTGAAGCCGTACATGCGGACGTATTGTCCGTTGGCGTTCAGACCCGAATAGGTGTGAATGCCGGCGGTACTATTCCCGGTAACCTGCTTCACCGTGTTCCAGTTGGAAGCATCGTTGCTGACGTCGATGTTATAGTTTTGGCCGGCAGCGTTTTCCCAGTTCAAGACCACCGTATGAATCGCGCAAACGGAACCAAGATTCACGTAGAGCCATTGCGGATCCACCTTTTGGACGCTTTCCCAGCGACTCAGGAGATCCATATCGAAAGCCAGGGGCGCAAGGTTACCGCCATTTTCGGTCGAGGCTGTGGGCGGTTGAAAGATCGCAAGGTTTGTCTCCAGTTGCGGTCCCAATCCGGTGCCGAGAGCATCGGAGACGAGAGAGTCATCGGTCGCGTTCACCGCGCCGTCAGCATTAATATCATAGAAGGCGCTCGCGCCGTTCACGAGCGTGGTGTGCGTCTTCTGGACGATCGATAAGTCGAGGTTGTTCACGATATTATCCGAGTTCACGTCACCCCACAGGATGTTGAAAGGAATATCGGCCGTAGCATTTCCGGGATTGATGCCGGAAAGATGGAGGAGGAGCGCTTGGGCATTACCCACGCCGCTAAGGGTAACTGTAACAATGCGACCTGTAGAGTCATAGCTTAGAGCGGTCACGCCGCCCACTTCGGTAGTGCCGTCCTGTCGACGCAGAGTCGCGTGGAGGCCGGAGACCGGGGTCGAGAAGTTCAGCGCCAGGCTGTACCTGACCGGCGATGGAACCCTTTCGCGGTTCAGTCTGGCCGGGCGTGGCGGGCCAGACAATCAGCCCGAAGTTGCCTGAGCTTCCCTGGGTCTGGTTGGAGGTTCCTTTCAAGATTGGCGGCCCCATGAGACTAGTGATCTCGCTGCCGTTCAAGGCGCGATTGTAGAGGCGGACCTCATCCACGTTCCCCGGGAAAGATTCGAAATTACCGGCGATGTTTTGCTGGCCGATCCAGAGCTGGCCCGCGCCATCCGCGGCCCTCGCCACTCCGCTTCCGGAAGCTATTCCGTTAATATAAATCGTTCGGGTATTTGCCGGGCCGTTCTGGACGACGGCGACGTGAGTCCAGGTGCTCTCCGCTGCGACCGGTCCGGCGACGTCGCCACCAGGACCGCGGAAGACCCATTGGTTCGCCGCGTTAATCCAGATACCGTAGTAATTTCCTTGGTCGCGAGACTTGGCGATGACTGCTTCCTCGCTGCCGCGCAAAGCCGCCGGGAACACCCAAGCCGAAAGGGTGAAGCTTTGGCCGGCAGTGAATTGCAGGTCACTCTTGTTGGGGACGCTGATATTGGAAGTAGCCTGACCGGTGCCGTGAAGGTTGATCCCGTTATTGATGAATGCCGTCTCGAGGTCGGCCTCGCCGCTAACCGTTCCGGTATGAGCGTTAGCGGTCGCATCACTGACGCTAGTGCCGCTCGATTCATCGAGACTCCAATAGGCGACGAGGCCATTCTCGGTATAGACAGGAAAGGTAGTCACAGCAGCGACATTGCTGGCACTTGAGTCGCCATTCGCGTTCGTCGCGACGATCTGATAGTAATAAGTGGTCTGGGGAGTTAGCGCGCTATCATCGTAGCTGGTAACCCCGGCGCCGGTCGTGCCGACCTGAGTGAATGTGCCTGTGGGCGAGGTCGAACGCTTGATCTTGAAACCGGACTCATTGTCGGAATGACTGGTCCAACTTACGGTCACGGTCTTGGCGGAAGTGGCGCTGGCGACGGCATCGGTCGGCCCCGCCGGCGTGCCGTCGCCAGTGGGAAGCAAACCGTAAACCAGGAGATGACCGACGTTGGTGTTGTTGTAGCCGGTGAAATAGACTTTGCCGTTGGCCACCATCGGCAGGCTGAATTTGGTCGTGCTGCAGGAAATGTTACCCGGTAGGGTGGCCTTGGCGGTAAAGATCGGCGCGCCGGAAACGTTGATCGCGTCGTAGGCCTTGATCCCATCGCCGGTGAGCAGCCAGACAATTCCGTTGGTCGTCCCGTGGGAAGAGATGAAGCAGCCCGACCCCTTGTTATTAAAGGTGTCGCTGGAAGTAATCGGCGTCGGCGAGATATAACTGCCATCCACCGGATCGTAGCCGACGGCGCGTTGTTCCAACTGCCCACCGGAAGCCGAGTAATAGACATAGCCATTGTAATAGGCGGGCGTGACAAAGAGCCACTTGCCGCCGGGTTCTGGGATTTCCTGGATGGCGCTGTCGGGAGTGTGGAGACCACCAAGGTTATCACGATCGACGACATACAGAACCGCGCCTTTCCCTCCGCCGACCATGATGTGCTGGTGTGGTCCCGACTGATCGGGCAGGAGAAGAAGACCACCGGAACCCAGATCGAGATCGCCGTTGTTGAGGTTCTGATAGTTATTGGGGGTGAACCAGTTCAGGGGGGTATTAAAGTCGACGGTAAACGGTCCCGTAGTCGGCAGCTTGAGCATGCTCTCACCCCAGTTTGTCCCATACGATGAGTTATTCTGATCCCAGGCGCCGTTGCCGATGGCGACATACATGTTTCCATTCGGATCGACGGCCGGGCCGGCGCCGGATTGCCAGATGCCACCTTTGGGCGTACCGCCATTCGGCGTGGCGACGAAGGTCTTGACTAACTGCAGGTTGCTCGCGTCGTATCCGACAATTTCGCCATGGTAGGGGGTAGTGTCACTGTGCGAAGCGAAGGCCAGGTAAATGATCCCGCTATGCAGGATCATCGCGCTCCGCAGATGCTCGCGCAGCGGATTGAAGGGAATGACTCCGCCGACGGAGTCAGGCGTGGAAGTTCCCGGGAAAGTAGGATTGAGCTCGACCGGGCTATTGAACTTGGTCGCACCGGTTGCGAGGTCGAGCGCGTAGAGGTATTGGTGATAGGTCGTATCCGCGGTGCGCTGGACCTTCGAAACAACATAGATGGTGTTGGTTGCCGGATCGATCACCGGCGTTGTTGTAATCCCTAACTCAACCGGGATATCTCCTGACCCGACCACACTCTGTGGAACCGGCAACGTCCCAGCCGGAAGCAGCGAGACGTGCCATAACGGATTGGCGTCCCCACCCGTGTTATTATCGCCGTCGAAAGCGTAGAGGCTGCAATGCTCGGTCGCGGCGTAAACCACATTATGGGGAACGCCGGCGATCGTCACCCCGCTCATGAAGAGCGGTTGCCCGTAGGTCTGCCCGTCCATTGTCTGCGAGAAAAGCAGCCCGAAGTTGCCCGGGGAGCTGACGATGCCCGGCGAAAGGATCGTCTCATTCGCGTTATTTCCGGTGTGTTGGAGATCGACCTGCCAGGTGGTGATGTTCACCTGCGCCGAAAGGCGGCTGATGAGAAAAAGCGAAAGGGCGAGGAGTGAGAGCGGCTTAATGGAAAACATGGCGCGCGAAATGGTTGCGCAATTTTGCACGAAATGGCCTCGCCGTAGCAACTCTTTTATTTGGCTTGGCGAATCCGGCACCTTCGTCTTATGATGAAACGTTCTTTATCCATGGGAAACGCTGGTAAATACCTGATTGGAGCGACGATCGCGATTGTCGCGATTCTTTTCATCGGCCTCCTCGGCTACGCGATTCCGCAGCGCAACGCGCAGAAACAAGTGGCGCCTCAGGCGATCGCGCCGTCGCTGGAAATTCCGCCTCGTCCGCAATCGGGGACGGAGTTGAAGAAGATTGCACCGGCTGAAAGCGCGAACCAGACCGAGCTGATCTCGGTCGCGGAGACGATCCCGCCGCTCCCGCCCAACGCCACCGCGGTGCCCGACCGGGACCTGCTTGCCTTAGCGCAAGCGGTCGACCTCCCGAACGCGACGAGCCACCGCCCTGATAAGGAGCGCTGGAAACAGGCGCTCCTCGTAGCCGAACGGTTGGAGCAGGGCCCGTGCGATTGCGAGCAGCGCAACTGGCTCACCCATTTTATCGAGATGGGGCATTTCGCCCTCGTCGGTCCCGAAGCCGATTATCGCGAGGCCGCCCGTTTGCTGTCGACCCTGGGCCGGAACGACGCGCAGGCCATGGCTCTGAGCCAGCGCAGTCGTTAGGCGGAGAGTGCTTCACTCGTTAGGCAATCGGTCTCCGTCCGCCGCTGCCGCGGGTGTTTCCTTCGCCGTGGGCAACTTGGACCGCAGGGCAGTGAGTTTCACCGTCCAGGCGGGAATGTCTTTGGAAAGAGCGATCGCGTAGTCGATCGAATCCCGATCCCCGGCGGCGATCAGTCCATCGACGTAGTCCTTCAGCGTCACTTGGCTCCACGGAGAGATCGGCCGGGCCTCGTTCTCGAGGAAATACCAGCGGCCAAATTTCTCCCAAGCTCCAGGTGTTTTTGCCGCGAGCAACTTCGCTCGCAGCTCACGAATCGCCGTCGTCTGACCGACCCGGGTGACGTCGTATCTCACCTGCGTGGACGCAAACTCCGCGAGATCGGCGAGCCAAGGCGGCGCCGCCTCGGTTGGCGGTGTATCCCAGAAGCGGACGATGGAGTTTTTCGACGCGACGAGCAGCCGCGAGCCCGGGGTGTTAAACCGGGTCGCCGTCACTTCGCCTTCCGCGGGCAAAGGAAGAGTGAGTGGATTCCCTGTCGTCGCGTCCCAGAGCCGCGCGGTGCGATCGCGCGAACCGGTCGCGACGAAGGTGCCGTTCGGGCTGAAATCCGCGGTGTAAACGGCGTCGGCATGTTGCAGCGCAGCCGTGATTGCGCGGCCGGTTTGCGCGTCCCAAACCCGCGCGGTGTGATCCCAGGAAGCCGTCGCGACGCGTGATGCATCGGCATTGAAAACTGCCGACCAAACCCAGTAACCATGTTGGAACACCGGACCCGCCGGTTGCCCATTCGTCGCATTCCAAATCCGAGCGCTTCGGTCAGCGGAAGCGGTCAGGATGCGCGCGCCATCGGGGCTATAGCGAGCGGTAAAGATATTATTCTGGTGCCGGATATTTGTCAGCAGCGGCTTGCCCGTGGAAACGTCGAAAACATCCGCGCGGCCGTCTGCGTTTGCGACCACGAGGCGTGAGCCATCAGGACTGAACCGCACGGAGAACACGCTGCCGTGATAATGAAAGGGCGCGCCCCGTAGCTTGCCCGTCGTCGCGTCCCAGATCCCGCCCGCGCCTTCGTCCGCGCCCGTCGCGATCAGCTTTCCGTCCGGACTAAAGCGCGCGCAGATCAACTCATGCGGTTCCACAATCGGCGCTCCGATTGGCTTGCCCGTGGCGGCGTCCCATACCTGCGCGGTCATATCTTCGGAAGCAGTCACGACTCGTTTGCCATCCGGGCTAAACTCCGCCGTTACCACTTCCTCTTTGTGGCGCAAGGGGGGCACTAGTTGACGCCCGGTTTCCGCATCCCAGATGCGCGCGGTCTTATCTTCCGACGCAGTGATAATCTTCCGCCCATCCGGGCTGTAGGCTGCATCGAGGACCGCGCCGGTATGGCCGCGCAGTTCCAGGCTGCTGTTTGTCCGCAGCTCGGTCAGGAGCTGGAAAGTGAGTGCGGCGGCCGGATTGTTTGCGGGTTGGAGGCGAAGACTTTCGGCGAGCACGCGGAGCGCTTCAGTTTTGCTTCCTTCCTCCGCAAGATTAAGCGCACGGAGATACTGAACATACGCAGTCTTAGTCTCGTTAGGCTGATTCTGCCCTAGGCAAAAGGGCGCCGCGCAGACAAAGAGAAGTGTGCTGAGGCAGGTTACTTTCATGAGGTAAGCACGGCTGGATTTTGCCGGAACGTCCACGCTCCCGTGTCAGCTCCGGCCGGCAGCTCAGCCAGGATGCGATCGACCAGCGGTCGATCCGGCGCAAGCGCACAAACAGGATCGGTCCGCGCAGCGTCGCCCGTGAGCAAAGCGGCCTGACACCTGCATCCGCCGAAATCGACCTCGCGCCGCGGACATTCGCGGCATGGCTCGGCCATCCAATCGGTTCCACGGAAACAGTTGAAGCTGTCCGATTCATTCCAGATCCAGGCCAGCGAACGCGACTGGACGTTCTCAAACCGAAGCCCGGGAATGCTCGTCGCAGTCGGGCAGGGAAGTACGTCGCCCGCGGGATTGATTGTGAGATAGCGCTGACCCCAACCATTCAGACAGGGCTTCGGGTAAGTCTCATAGTAATCCGGAAGGACATAGAATATTTCCATCTTCCCGGCGAAACGCGTCTTGGCCTCGGTGGCGACTTGATACGCTGTCTCGACTCTGATCGCGGGTAGGAAGTAACTGCGCGCGATTGTCAAAACCCCAACCGTAGTATTGCACGTTGGCCAGCTCAAGCCGCTCCGTGCCTAACGACGCCGCGAAGTCAATGATCTCTGGCAGCCGTGCGATCGTCGCGCGGTGCAGGACGACGTTGAGACTAAGTGCGATCCCGCTTTCGCGGATAAAACGGACCGCCGCCAGCTTTCGCTCGTGCGCCTTGGCGCCGGCCACTTGATCCGCGAGGTCCGCCGTATCCGCCTGCAAACTTACCTGCGCGGAGTCGAGACCGGCCGCGCGTAACTCGGCGGCACGCCGTTCGTCGAGGCCGACTCCGCTGGTGATGAGATTCGTGTAAAGCCCGGCGGCGCGGGCGGTTTGGATGAGGTCTCTGAGGTCGCGACGCAGCAGCGGTTCGCCGCCGGAGAAACCGACATGAAGAACGCCGAGCGCCGCGGCTTCGCCTAGAACCCGCTGCCAATCGCCGGTTGAAAGATCGCTGGTCTTCGGATAAGTCGTCGGATTCGAGCAATAAGGACAGTGCAGCGGACAGCGATAAGTCAGCTCCGCGAGTAGCGCGTAGGGCCGGGGCGCGTTCATGTATTCAGAGTCAGCAACTGCCGCTGCACGAGCTCACCGAGACAGGTCAGGACATCGCTCTGCAACGTCTCCGCATCGACTGAGAATTCCTGTCCTAACGAATAAAGGATGGCCGTGATCGTGTTTTGCCCGTCGCACCGTGCGACCACTTCGTGCGCGGTCGGGTTAAGCCGCAAGAGGCCTTCCGGGTAGAGCAGCACAGGCTCGCCGTTTACCGGGTCGATCTGCAGGCGCACCCGGGCGGCGAGAGCGGGTCGGCTTTGCAGGTCAATGTCTGTACTTCGCATGGATGGCATCGAGAATCGCCCAGAGCACGTCGCACTTGAAAGCCATCGCGCGGACCGCGGTCTCCTGCATTTCGAGAGTGTTACAATAAGTAATTGTAAGCGCGAGTCCTTCTTTTGAGTCGCGTCGTGCCTGAGTAAGGCGGCGCTTGAAATAGTCAAAACCCCATGGCTGGACCCAGGTGTAATATTTCTCGAAAGCTGCCAGCCGCGTCGCCATCAGATCAGGTGCGAAAAGTTCGGTCAGCGAGGAAGAAATCGCGACCGGCCAGGGCTGATTGCGTGCGAAGTTAAGATAAGCGTCGACGGCGAAGCGCACCCCGGGTGCAACTTCGTGTTCCGTGAGTAATTCTTCGCGCGACATGCCACAGGCCTCGCCGAGATGAATCCATGCTTCAATCCCGCCTTCCGTGCCCTCGGTGCCGTCGTGATCAATTACTCGATGCAGCCAGGTGCGGCGCACTTCGCGAATGGGACAGTTAGCGATGATGGCGGCGTCTTTGCGCGGAATGTTGAGCTGATAGTAAAACCGATTTGCCACCCATCCGCGGATCGCTGCGTGTGAGAGTTTCCCCTCGTTCATGAGCAAGTGAAAGGGATGCTTATCATGGTAAGCGCCCGCGCCGGCTTCGCGAAGTCGCGTAGTGAAGGTCTCTTCGTCCCACGGCGCGTGACCCGTCATAGCTCAAACTCCATGCCGTCGTCGCCGATGGCAATCCCGGCCGCCTCAACCGCCGCACGTTCGGGCGAGCCAGGAAGGAGGATCGGGTTGGTGTTATTAAGGTGAAGGTAAACGCGGTGCCGGGAGGGCAACTGACGCAGAAGATCGAGGCTGCCGTCGGATATTGGCAGATGACCCATCTCCGTCGCGGTGCGTGCCCTGAGATCGACTTGCTGCAGTTCGTTCTCGGACCAAAAGGTTCCATCGAAGAGAACAACGTCGGCAGCTTCCATGGCCGATTGTAACTCTGGAGTAATCATTGCAACATCGGGCGCCACGAGCAGCCGGGTATCGTTAGTTTTATCTGTGAATTCCAGGGCTACGCTTTGGCCGCGCGATGGCGCAGAAATCCTATCATAGCGCGGCGGCTCGCTGCCTAACTCAATCACGCGACAGGGTAACTCATGCCACTCGAGTTTGCAGAAAGGTTCCAGCAATTCATCAATCCGAAGGGCGCGTTGCAGCGTTTCACGCACCGCAGCCGTACAGTGCACGCGCAACGGTTCCCCGAGCTCGCGAAGCAGAAAAAGGCCGAGCACATGGTCAAGGTCGGCGTTCGTGAGCAGGACGTCACGGAGCGGACTTTGCCGGCCCGCGGCCGCGCGCGGCTGTAACGGCGGAAAGGCTTCGATCTGTGCGCGCAAGTCCGGCGAAGTATTGACGAGAAACCAAGCGTCGCCGTCCACGCTGACAGCGATACTCGACTGTGTGCGCGCCGGAATTTCCCCGGCCCGCGCGGCGCGACAACCAGCGCAGGCGCAATTCCATTGCGGGAGACCACCACCCGCGGCCGTCCCGAGGAGTCGAACGCGAATCGTGCGCTCCTAACGAAAGCTTAAACTGCCGCGGCGTAACACGTGCACTCGAAGAAAATCGGCACGTCCTTCATCACCGGCTTTACCCACTGCTTTTTCTCGGTCGGTTTCATGTGAGTTGCATGATGGTGCACTCTTCTTGCGATGGCAAGCGCGATTCTCTGCAGTCCTGCGGTTTCGTTCATCAGGTCCATGAAAAGCCGCCGTAAAAAGCGCGGCCGTTTCCGGGATTGAATGGCGCGGTGTCGTCGCCGACCCGCACGTCGGCGATCGGTTCGACGGTCGCGGCGTAAATCTCGTTGATGAGATTTTTCGCTTCGAGGAAAAACTGCAAACCCCGACTCGTGCGATAGCCGACGCGAAATCCGAGCAGCGCGTAAGGATCGGCGAAGAGAGTGTTTGCTTCGTCGACCGGATATTCGACGGGATTCAACTCGACGTTTACGCCGGCGTAGAAACCGCATGACGATCGTTACTGGGCCTTCAATCCAAAGCTCGGCGCGGCCTACCAGTGAAAGGAAGGATCACTCACCCTACTTGGTGTCGCTGATTCTTTCCCCGACTCTTAGATAGGCCTTTTGATTAATTCTCCTGACTGTGTTCGCGAAAAACCTTCGAGCTGGTGGTTCATCATCGAAAGATAAACGTCCGACGGCCCCTCGCTCCCGCCGGCGGTCGCCTCTTGCTCGAACAAACCGAAGCTCCCAAAGGAGGCGCGGAGGGAAAGCGGAGCCGCCTCGCGCCCGGTCAGGGTGACCAGATTGATCGCGCCACCGGGCATGACACCGCCGTAGCGAAGCACGTCCGCGCCACGATAGACTTCGGCGTATTTCACTGACTGGAGATCAAGGTCGTAGAGATAGGCCTCGCCATCAGCTTGATTGAGCGGAATCGCGTCGAGCAGAATGGCGAGACCGCTCAGGTCATCGTTCTGCACGCCGGAGCCGCGAATCGAGACCTTCGTGTCTTCGCATCTTGCGCCGATTGGATAACCAGCCCGGGCTGATAACGAATGAAGTCCTCCAGATGCGCCCCGCGCCCGCGCTCGAAATCTTCCGTTCCGACGACGCTGACGGCGCCCGGGATAACCTGAAGACGCGCGGTGGCAGCGTTTATATCCGGATTAGTGAGGCTCGTTTCTTCGAGCGGAGCGCCGGTGACCACGATGTCATTTTGCGCGGCCGACTGGTCGACGGCAGTCTGCGCGAGAAGGGAACGCGGCCCGAGAAAAAAGAAGGCGAGAAGAAAAAGCAGCGTGTGCGCGGTCGTCGCCTTGGAGCAGAAAACCATCAGAGAGACCGCCAGCCGAGTCTCGCCAAGCGAAAGCCTGCGACGTCTCGGCGTTGGATCGCCCAAATGAACAGCGAACGCGGCCCTTTTCAAACGGCCGGGCGTCCGCCGTGAAAGTCCGCTATTCGCGAATGCCCTGCTTCAACTCCCAGACGCGCAAAGCCGCAAGGAGCAGACTCTTGGTCCGCATGAGAGTGCCGACGGCGGGCCGCACGATGTCGTCCGCGCCATGCTTGTCGACTGCTTTCGGGCTGCGTTTGGTTTTCTTTTGCACCTTCTGTTTCGGCAGCCGGCGCGCAGTTGCTTCCCCCACCTTTAGATCTCCCCCTGTAGTTAGCGGTCCCATATTTTTTGTTATTGCCTTAAACGAGCAGCTTCCCTGCCACATCCGTTGCTGAGGCGGGATCAGATGCTTTTTCGGACGCGGAAAAGCGCTTGTGCCTCTGCGGTTCTTCGGCGATTTCATGCGGTCATGGCCGCGAACCGGAAACTGGGATGCCTCAGTATTTTTTTGTTTGTCGCGCTCTGTGCCAGCGTGCTGCTAAATCTCGGGCTGGCCGCGATCGCGCTCCGCGGTTTCGATGGCGCGGGCGGCGAGGTGGAAAACCGCCCGCGTTTCCAGGAGATGATCCTGCAGAAAGGCGACCGCCAGAGCCGGAACAAAATCGCGGTGATCACCCTGCGCGGGCTCATCAGCACCGGCGTCGCCGGGAATGTCGGAGACTCGATGGTGGACGATTTGCGCTGGCAACTGGAACAGGCGCGCGACGACGCCAACGTCCGCGCGGTCGTGCTCGAGGTTGATTCGCCCGGCGGCGAGGTGACTGCGTCCGACATGATTTACCACGCGGTGGTGCAGACGCGCGCGCGCAAGCCGGTCGTCGTCTACATGGAATCGCTCGCGGCCTCTGGCGGCTATTACGTTTCCTGCGGCGGCAAATATCTAATGGCGAACGAGACGAGCATCACGGGCAGCATCGGCGTGATCATCCAGACGCTGAACTACGAGCAGCTCTTTAACAAAATCGGGCTCGCTTCGGTGGTGTTTAAGAGCGGGAAATTCAAGGACATGCTGAACGGCGCACGACCGATCACGCCGGAGGAGCGCGATTACGTCCAGGGCTTCGTGATGAAAACCTACGAGCAGTTCCTCGGCATCGTCGCGAAGGAACGCAACGTCCCGGCCGACGTGCTTCGCAACGGCATCGCCGACGGTCGCATCCTCTCCGGTCGCGACGCGCTCGATAACAAATTGATCGACGGCCTCGGCCAGATCGAGGACGCCTTCGCGAAAGCGAAAGAGCTCGGACGCGCGCCCGATGCGAAAGTGGTCAAATATGGACCTCCCTTTAGCCTTGGTCGCGTCTTCCGCCTGCTCACCAAGGCTGGCGATACGAAGATCGAACTGACTCTTCCGGGCCAGATCACCCCGCAATTGCAGAGCGGAAGAGCCTATTTTCTACCCAGTTTTTACGCCCCGTAGCGGCGCGGCTGTGCGATGTTCGACAGCCTGCTGAACACGCTGCTCGTCGTCGCGGCGTTCTACGTTTACATCTCGCTCGCCCGGCAGATCGCGGTCCGGCAGAATGGCGCCGCCGCGATCGCGGAGAAGCGTTTCGGCTTCCCCGAGGTGATCGCCGCGCTTTGCCTGCTCGGCTGGTTTGGCTGGAGTCTCAAGCTCTCGCTCGGACGCGGCGAGGTCTCGCTGACCACGCTCGATCTCGTTGCCAACGTCATTTTTTCTCTCGCGGTCCTGTTCGTCCTGGCCTCGCTTCTGCAGTTGCGCGGCTTTAATGTGCTGTCGTTAGGCGGATTTTCCCGCCTTGGTTTCGGGCGGATCGTCAGCACCGCGGCGGTCCTGCTCTTCGCCGCCTACCCGCTGCTCTTCGTCGCCGATAAGATCTCGCATTGGTTTATCGGCGCGGGCTCGAGCCGGCAGCAGATCGTCGAGATGTTTACCGGCTCCGAGACTTTGCAGCAAAGAGTCCTGATCATCGTGCTCGCGATCGCGATCGCGCCGCTCTCTGAGGAATTCATCTTCCGGTTTTTCCTTTACGGCGTCGGCAAACGCTACCTCGGTCGCGACGCCGCGCTCGTCCTGAATGCGGCCCTTTTCGCTGCCGTGCACATGCACCTGCCGAGCTTTCTGCCGCTCTTCACCCTCGGCTGCTGTCTCACTTTGGCCTATGAATGGAGCGGGTCGATCCTGGTCTCGATGACGATGCACGCGCTCTTTAATTTCCTCTCGCTCAGCGCGCTCGCCTTCCCCAACCTCCTGCCGCAATGAACCTGCGGGAGCTGGGCGAAGACCGGCTGATCGCGGACCTCGTCGCCGGCCTGAAATCGCGTCCCGACGTGGTCGCCGGCCCGGGCGATGACTGCGCGGTGGTCGCTGCGCCGGAGTCGAACAGTCTGCTCCTCTTGAAAACCGATTGCGTGGTCGAGGGCGTCCATTTTTTGCCTAACGAAAAGCCGTCGGCCGTGGGAGCGAAGGCGATGGCGCGGACGTTGAGCGACTTCGCTGCGATGTCGGGCCTGCCGCAGTTCGCCCTCATCACGCTGGTTGCGCCGCCGGAACGCGCGGTGCGCTGGACGCGCGAGTTCTATCGAGGCTTGCGCAAGGTCGCGGATCGTTTCGAGGTCGCGATCGTGGGCGGCGAGACGAGCGGGACGAAGGGGCCGGCCATGATTTCGATCAGCGCGGTTGGCAGCGTGGAAAAGGATCGATGGGTTTCGCGCGCGGACGGACAGCCTAACGACGCACTTTTCGTGACCGGCCGGCTCGGCGGCTCGCTCCGCCGCAAGCATCTCGATTTCACGCCGCGGATCGTCGAAGCCCGCTGGCTCACCGCGCATTTTTCCATCCACGCGATGATGGACCTGAGCGACGGCCTCGGCGCCGACCTTCCACGTCTCGCGCGAGCCAGCGGCACCGGCTTCGAGGTCGACGAACTGGCCTTGCCGCGCAATCGCGGCTGCACGATCGAGCAGGCGATCAGCGACGGCGAAGACTACGAACTGCTGTTGGCGATTTCGCCTGACGATGCCGCCACGCTGCAAAAGAAATGGCGCCGAAAATTTCCGCGACTGCCGCTCACCCGCGTCGGCTCTTTAATTCCGCAATCCGCGATCCGCAATCCGCATTGGCCCCGTGGCTACGTTCACTTCGCATAGCGTGACCGAGACGGTCGAATACGCGCGCGCCTGGGCCGCCGACCTCCAGCCTAACGACGTCGTCGCGCTGATCGGCGACCTCGGCGCGGGCAAGACGCACTTCGTGAAAGGCGTGGTGGCCGGTTGCGGCAGCGACGCCGCGGTCACCAGCCCGACCTTCACCCTCCTGCACGAATATCGCGGCGGGCGCCTGCCGGTTTTTCATTTCGATTTTTACCGGCTCGAGAGTCGCACGGAAGCGGAGCGAATGGGTTTCGAAGATCGCCTCGAGGAACGCGGCGTCGCGGTGATCGAGTGGGCCGACCGGTTTCCGGAACTGCTCCCAGCGCGCACGCGCTGGGTCCGGCTCGCGACGGGGGAGGGGACCGAACGCACCATCTCATCATGACGATCCTCGCCCTGGAACTTTCCACCGCCGTCGGGAGCATCGCGTTCCGGCACGACGACGGGACGAGCGTCGTTAGGCAATTTCCGGCGGACCGTCAGCATTCCGGGATGTTTTTCGAAAACCTCAGCGTCGTTAGGCAGGAATGCGGTCTCCCAACAAAGATCGTCGTCGGCCTCGGACCCGGCTCTTATGCCGGCACCCGAATCGCGATCGCGACCGCACTCGGCCTGCGGGCCGCTTCCGGCGCCGAGCTGGTTGGCCTGCCGTCGATCTGCGCGATCGATCAACCAGAGTATGGCTTCATCGGTGACGCGCGACGTGGCAGCTACTACTTTGCGCACGTGCAGAAAGGAAAGCTCTTGGAAGGACCGGTGTTAGTCGGCGAAGAGGACGTGCGCGCGAAAGTGAACAAGCATGCGCACTTGCCTTTTTTGTCCGCGGAAAAGCTGGCAGCCTTTCCCGAGGCCACGCTTGTTCACCCGTCCGCAGAGCTGCTGGCCAGTCTCGCGGAAAACGCCGCCGGCTCGGTCGAATCCCTCGAGCCGATTTACCTTCGCGCTCCCTACATCACGACGCCGAAGATGACGCCATGGACTCGTTAGGCGCGGAACGCTGCTGGGCGGAGATCGATCTCGCGGCGGTGCGCCACAACGCGGAGGTCGCGCGCCAGCGACTGGGTCCGCAGACCGAGCTGCTCGCGGTCGTGAAGGCTAACGGCTACGGCCACGGGATGGTGGAAATCGCGCGCGCCTTGCGGGACGAAGCCGCGCTTTTCGGGGTCGCGAATCTGCACGAAGCGAGCGAGCTGCGGGCGAGCGGGGTCACCCAGCCGATTGTTCTTCTCGGTCCAGCTTTGCCTAACGAACGCCGGGAAATCCGTCGCGCGGGTTTCATCGCCTCGATTTCCAGTCTCGCCGAAGCGCAGGCTTTCGGTCCGGGCGTGCAGGTGAATTTCACGATCGATACCGGGATGGGGCGGATGGGCTGCTGGCAGGACGAAGCCGTGGCGGAGCTAGGAAAAATCGCCGCGCTTCCCGGGCTCACGCTGCACAGCGTCTCGACTCATCTCCCGGTCGCCGATGAAGACGCAGCATTCACGGAAAACGAGCTCGCCCATTTCGAGGAACTCGTTAGGCAAATGCGCGCGCGGGTTCCGGGAAGCTACAAAGTGCACGTTCTGCTCAGTGCCGGAATTCTCGGTTTCGAGAAACATCGGTTCGAGATCGCGCGCGCCGGACTCATGCTCTATGGCAGCTCGCCGCTGCCGAATGCGCAGCAATTCCTCAAGCCGGTGATGACCTTGAAGACCCACGTCGCGCTCCTCCGCGATCTGCCCGCGGGTCGAACCGTGAGTTACGGGCGCACCTTTACGACCGGGAAGAAGATGCGCGTCGCTACGGTCAGCGCCGGCTACGCGGACGGTTATCCGCGCTCGCTCTCCGGGCGAGGCGCCGCGGTGCTCATCGGCGGCAACCGTTGTCCTGTGCTCGGGCGGATCACGATGGACCTGATGATGGTCGATGTTTCCGCCGTGCCGGAGGCGGCGCTCGGCGACGAGGTCGTGTTGATCGGACGGCAGGGCGACGAGGAGATTCTCGCCTCGGAAGTCGCCGAGCGCGCGGGGATGATTGCGTGGGAGATTTTCACCGGGATTGGCGGTCGGGTGCGGCGGGTGTATCTCTGATCCGGGAATCGAGAATGGTGAATCGTGAGTCGGGTGCGAATCCGACGATGTAACGAATCTCGATTCAACGATTCACGGACCCCAATGTTCCAGATTATCTTCAACGAGCTCAGCGCCGCGGAAATGGCCGCCCTCCCGAAGCTCCTGCAGCTCGAGTTGCTCTCCGAGTTTCAGATTCTGCCCGAGGACCTGGATAATCTCGACGCGTCGCGTTTCGGCGTGATCGAGCGGGAAGGGAAAAAGCTCCATCGCTACCGCGCGAAGGATTACCGGATCTATTTCGAGCGCAGCCCGGAAGGCGTTACCGTCCATCGGGTGCTACATAAGAACACGCTCCGGGATTTCCTTTACCGCAGCAAACTGCCGATGGCGGAGGACGACCAACTCGGGAAGACGAGAGAGTTCTGGAAGTTGATCGAACAGGGCGAGCGGACGCGAAAATCCTAGGCGCATGGCGGTCTTCTCGCCATTGTCATCCTGAGCCGCGCAGACGGCGAAAGGACCTCACAAACTGGCTTCGAGGCGATGTTTGCCTAACGACGCTGAGAGACGCTCGCGAGGTCCCTCTCCGCGCTTCGCCGGATCGGGATGACGACGTCGCAGACGCGATCTGGGGAGCCCGTGGCAGTCCGCACAGCCTCCGCGAGCCGCGCGCGCGAATCTATGGTGATGAAAGACACCAGCGTAACCAAGGTCACCTCAGAGTTCTCACCCCACGGCCCGGAAGGAGAAAAGTATCTCGCCTCCGGTGTTCACATTGCGATGCGGCTCTGGGAAAACGAGCGGCCTAACGATAAAAAGCCGACCTCAAAGCACGACTACGAAGTGGTCGGCTACGTGATCAAGGGAAAGGCCGAGTTGCACCTCGAAGGCCAAATCCTGATCCTAAACGCGGGTGATTCCTACGCCGTGCCGAAAGGCGCGGAGCACACCTACAAGATCCTCGAGAGCTTCACCGCGGTGGAGGCGACCAGTCCGCCGGCGATCGCGCATGAGACGGAGCAGAAGTAGCGCGCGTCTCGCGCCTAACGAAACGTAAGCGGCAGGACCCGCTACTTCATCAAGAGCACCGACCGGCTGCGCTTGATCTCGCGCGTGATCTTGCGGTGCATGTGCGCCGGCATCCCGGTGACGCGGCGGGGAAGGATCTTGCCGCTCTCGGTGACGAATTTCTTGAGCAGATCCGGGTTTTTGTAATCGATGGCTTCGGCGGCGATGTCGATGCGGCGGCGCGGCATCGTGCGATTGGCACGGCGAAAAGCGGAACGGCGTTTGGCGGTCTTCGGTTGCATGGTTACTTGGTCTCCCGGTGGAGCGTGTGCCGTTTCAAGAACGGATTGTATTTCTTCTTCTCGAGCCGGTTCGGGGTTTGCGGGCTCTTCTTGTTGCGCGTGGTCATGTAACGCGAAACGGGCATGCCGGCGGCTTTCGCTTCCGTGCATTCGAGAGTGATGATTTCCTGGGCCATGTTGATTATTCCTTCGTGTCTTCGGACTTCTCTTCTTCTTCGCCCTCGCGCGCTTCGTCATCGGTCAGGCCGAAGAGCGAGGTGACGGATTGGCGAACGCGCGAAGCCTTGTTCTGTTTCTCGAGCTGCGACTGGCACTCGACGGTGAAGCGGGCAAACGGAATCGCCTCGAGCCGCGCGTGCATGATCGGTTTGCCGGACATCTCGCATTTGCCGTAGGTGCCGAGCTCGATGCGTTTGAGCGCTTCGTCGATTTCGTAAAGGGCGTCCTGTTCCTGCGACAAAAGGCTGAGCGCGAAATCGCGATCGTAGGCGTCGCTCCCGGCGTCGGCCTGGTGCATTCCGAAGGCGGACGCTTCGCTGCCTTCGGCGCGGGCGCGCAGGGTGTCCTGGGCTACGCCGGCCATGGAATCGACCATCGCGTCGCGCAACTGGAGGAGGCGATCCTTCTGTGCCTTGGTGAACGGGTCGAGCCGGCGTCCGTTGTCCTTGTGGTGATTACCGATGATCTGCTGTGTTTCGCTGCCATTCCTGCCGTGCGCTTTTGGGGCTTCGCGGCTTTGGCCGGTTTCGATTTCACGACGGCGGGCGAAGCCTTTTTCGCCGGTTTGGCGGCTTTCGACGGCGCGGCGGATTTTGCTTTCTTCGCGACGGGCTTCGCTTTGGGAGCGGGTGATTTTTTCTTCGCGGCAGGCGCTTTTTTCGGAGCAGCGGCCTTCTTCGCCGGCGCCTTCTTGGCGGGCTTCTTTGCAGCGGAAGATTTCTTGGAACTGGCCATAAAATTCGTGGAAGTAAGTCCGGCCGCGTAACCCGCCGGAGAAATGGGAGGCTTAATTAAGGGCAATTCAATTTTGGCGCAAGCGGTTTCGGGGCGATTCCGACCGCTTATTTTCTCGGTAAAGCCTGAGTGCTGGAGGCATCCCGG
Organism: uncultured Verrucomicrobiae bacterium; assembly: GCA_963831805.1. GTDB lineage: Bacteria > Verrucomicrobiota > Verrucomicrobiia > Chthoniobacterales > UBA10450 > Palsa-1392. The sequence goes on from CAWHRN010000009.1 coordinate 277,530, forward strand.
TCACGAGCTCGCGCTGGAGTAATGCTGCAGCGCCCAGCGCCAAAAAAGCCGGCTCAAAAAGGCCGCGATCGATCCGGCCACAACGAGGTGAAACATCAGCCAGCCCGGCTCGCCTAACGACTTGATCAACAGCCGGGCCGGAATGTTTGCCACGATGATCACCGGGATGATCCAGCCGAAGACCCAGCGGAAGACCTGCGGAAAGATCACATCCGGGTAACGCGCAATGTTGAGGAAATTGAAGTAGCCGTAAACCAGCCCCTGTGCGCGCACGATCCAAAAGCTCACCGCCGCGAGCGTGAGCATGATCGAGTAGTGAATCGCGACCCCAAACGCGAGTGCGACGAGATAGAGTGCGACCGCCACCGGCCCGGGAGTGACGCCCAGCCTGACGAGCGAAAGCACGACCACGAAGACGCCGACGAGGGCGTTGACAATGCTGTCGAGCCCGAACTGCTTCGTCGAGACGACGAACTGGCTGTCGAGCGGAAGCACGAGGAGCGAGTCGAGTTTCCCGGTCCGGACCAGCTCCGGAATGTTCGCGACATTCACAAAAAAGAACGCCTGGAAAAGCTGCGCGATGATCTGGTGCGTCCCGACGAGCAGGACGACTTCCCATTTCGTCCAATCGCCGATCTGGTCGACCTGCCCGAAGATGATGCTGAAGAACAGGATCTGCCCGAGGAACCAAAGCACCTCCACCAGCATCCAGAGGAGGAAGTTCGCCTTGAAGCTCAGCTCGCGAATGAGCGAGTTGCGCAGCATGATCCCGTAAATTTCGAGGTAACGGCGCATGCCTGTCTGTTGTCATCTATTTGTATGATCAGTCAAACGCGGCGCGGGATCGCGCCGAATCTCCCTAACGGATCGGGTGCGCTGGCCGGTGCGGTTGACGTCCGCCCCGCTTCAGTCCATGCAACGCGCAAGCCGATGAAACGCTCCATCCTTCTGGTTATCGGCATTCTGCTCGTTTTCGCCGCGGTCTGGTGGTTTCGCCGCGGCGGCTCGGGCGATGTCAGTTACCGCACCGCCGAGGTCACGCGCGGCGCCATCACTCAGGCGGTGACTGCGACAGGAACGCTCAACCCGGTGGTCAACGTGCAGGTCGGGAGCCAGATTTCGGGCAACGTCTCGAAGCTCTACGTCGATTACAATTCCGCCGTGAAGGCCGGTCAGGTCGTCGCCGAGATCGAACCGGCGATTTTCAAGGCCGCGGTCACGCAAGCGCAGGGCGACCTGCAAAGCGCCCAGGCCGGCCTCGAGCTCGCGAAGCTCAGCGCCGCACGCATGGAAGACCTGGTGAAGAAGCAAACCACCTCGCAATCGGAGCTGGATTCAGCAGTCGCCACGCTCCATCAGTCCGAGGCGAACGTGATGATCAAACAAGGCGCGCTCGATCGCGCGAAAACCGATCTCGATCATTGCACGATCACTTCGCCGATCGACGGCATGGTCATCTCGCGCAGCGTCGACGTTGGCCAGACCGTGGCCGCGAGTTTGTCGGCGCCGGTTATTTTCACGATCGCGAATGACCTCACGAAAATGCAGATCGACACCAACGTCGCGGAAGCCGACGTCGGCGTGATCGAGAAAGACCAGGACGTCGAATTCACGGTCGACGCTTTTCCAACTCGCACCTTCCACGGCAAGGTCGTGCAGGTGCGCAACGCTCCGACCACGGTGCAAAACGTGGTCACCTACGACACCGTGATTGGCGTGAACAATGCCGATCTAAAGTTGAAACCGGGCATGACCGCGAACGTCTCGATCGTGGTCGCGAAGCGCGAGAATGTCCTGAAGCTGAGCAACGCCGCGCTGCGTTATCATCCACCGGAAGAAGCGGCGGCCGCGCCCGCGAGTGGCGGCGCACCGGCCGGTCAGCACCACGCTGGTAAAGGCAAAGGCGGCGGTGCGCATTCGGTCGAGAAAACAATTTACCTGCTCGCCAAAGGATCGAGCACGCCGCAGCCGGTTAAAATCAAAACCGGAATCAGCGACGGTATTTTCACTGAGGTGACCGACGGCCTGAAAGAAGGCGATCAGGCCGTCACCGCCGCGATCGGCAAAGCAGCCAGCTCCGGGGAAACGAACAATCCGTTTGCCGGTGGCGGGCGGCGATTTTAGGAAGCGCGCGATGGCCGCACAAGCAGTCGTTAGGCTGGAAAACGTCCACAAGGTTTACCACACCGGCGAAGTGGAGGTGCACGCCGTTCGCGGGGTTTCGCTCGAAATTGGCAAGGGCGAATTCGTCGCTTTTATGGGCTCGAGCGGTTCCGGCAAATCGACGCTCATGAATATCCTCGGCTGCCTCGATCGGCCTACGCGCGGCCGTTACCTGCTCGATGGCGTGGACGTTTCCGGGCTCGAGCGCGATCAGCTGGCCGACATCCGCAACCGCAAACTCGGGTTCGTTTTCCAGAGCTTTAATCTCCTCGCCCGCACCTCGGCGCGGGAAAACGTCGAGCTGCCGCTGCTCTACGGCGCGCATCGCCTAACGAGTGCGGAATTAACCGCGCGCGCCGACGAAGTCCTCGCCGCGGTCGGCCTGGCCGGGCGCGAAGATCATCACCCGAGCCAGCTCTCCGGCGGTCAGCAGCAGCGGGTCGCGATCGCGCGCGCGTTGATCAACAAACCGGAGGTGCTCCTCGCCGACGAGCCGACCGGCAATCTCGACAGCCGGACGAGCGTCGAGATCATGGGCATTTTCCAGGAGCTGAACGAGCGCGGGATCACCATCATCATGGTGACCCACGAGGCCGACATCGCTTCGTATGCGCAACGCAACATCGTGATGCGCGACGGCCTCGTGCAATACGATCGGCCGGTGAAGCAGCGGCTCTCGGCGAAAGTGGAAGCGGAGAAACTCTCAGAGATCGCGGAAGTAGAGGCGGCGGCCATTCCGGCATGAAGGTTTACTCCACGCTCAAGATCGCCTTCCGCGCGCTGCGCCGGAACAAGCTGCGCTCCGTGCTCACCGCGCTCGGCATCATCATCGGCGTCGGCGCGGTCATCGCGATGGTCAGCATCGGCAACGGCGCGAAATCGCAGGTCGAAGCGCAAATCGCGAGCCTGGGCGAGAACGTGATTCTGATCTTCTCCGGCAGCGTCACTGCGAGTGGCGTGCACACCGGATGGGGGAGCGCCGGTACGTTGAAAATCGAAGATGCGGAAGCGATCCGACGCGAGGTCCCGGGCGTGATCGCGGTCAGCGACGAAGTGATTTCCACCGGCCAGGTCGGCGCCGGCAACCAGAACTGGTTCACCCGCATTTATGGCGAATCGCCGGAGTATTTCGACATTCGCAAGTGGCCGCTCGACGACGGCGCCGGTTTCACCGAACAGGACGTGCGGAGCGCGAACAAGGTCTGTGTGATTGGCCAAACCACCGCGAAGCAAATCTTTGGTTCGGTGAGCGCCGTGGGGCAAACATTGCGCGTCAAAGGCGTGCCGTTCCTCGTCACCGGCGTGCTCATGGCGAAGGGGCTCAGCCCGCAGGGCACCGACCAGGACGACATCGTGATCATGCCCTACACCAGCGCGATGAAACGCGTCGTCGGCGGCACCACCCTGCGCGGGATCAACGTGCAGGTCGCCACGCCTAACGACCTCGCGCCCGCGCAACAGCAGATCACCGCGCTCCTCCGCCAGCGTCATAACATCCGCCCCGGCCGCGACGACGATTTCACTGTGCGCAATCAGCAGGAGATCGCCGAGACCGCGACCGCCACCTCGCGAGTCATGACCGCATTGTTAGGCTCGATCGCCGGCGTCTCGCTCATCGTCGGCGGGATCGGGATCATGAACATCATGCTCGTGAGTGTGACCGAGCGGACGCGCGAGATCGGCGTCCGCCTCGCGGTTGGTGCGCACGGGCGCGATATTCTCACGCAGTTTTTGATCGAAGCCGTCACCCTGAGCGCGATCGGCGGGATCATCGGCATTTTGCTAGGCCTCGGGACCTCGCACCTGCTCTCGATCGTCGCGCATTGGCCGACGCTGATTTCCATCCCGTCGATCGTCGCGGCGTTTTTCGTCAGCGCCGCGGTCGGCATTTTCTTCGGCTTCTATCCCGCGCGCGAAGCCTCCCGGCTCGATCCGATCGAAGCGCTGCGCTACGAGTAGCTCTCCGCCCTGTCATCTGAGCCGCGCAGGCGGCGAAGGACTTTCCCAGCCTCGCATTCGGCCGCCTTGGCCTTACGACGCCGCAAACCGCCTGTGAGGTCCCTCTCCGCGCTTCGCCGGATCGGGATGACAAGCGGGCACGCCGTTTCATGCGACCTCTGGGCTGCGATCGTTCGTATTCTCTGCGTGCCGTTATCTGCTCGTCAGCTGCGTCAGGAGAAAAATAAGGCCGCGGAACTGGAGGTCGTCAGCAATCCGGAAGAGGTCGCGGAGGAAGCGGGGCTGCGTTACGTCAGCGATAACTCACCCGGTTACACGCGGAAGAAGCGCGGGAAAACGTTCACTTATTTCGATACCGCTGGGAAAGAGATCAAGGACGAGATCCGAGTCCTGCGGCTGAACCGGCTGGCGATTCCGCCGGCCTACCAGGATGTCTGGATTTGCCCTTCGCCGAACGGCCACCTCCAAGCCACCGGCATCGACGATCGCGGGCGGAAACAATATCGCTATCACGAGCGCTGGCGGGAACAACGCGACGAGAACAAATACGAAAAGATGATCCTCTTCGGTCGGACTCTGCCGAAGATCCGGCGCCGGCTCACCCGCGACTTGAAACAGCGCGGCCTGCCGCGGGAAAAGGTGCTCGCGACCGTCGTCGAGCTGCTCGAGCGGACTTTCATCCGGATCGGGAACGAGGAATACGCGAAGGAAAACAAATCGTTTGGCCTAACGACGATGCGCAACCGGCACGTCGACGTGAAGGGCGGAAAGGTGCGTTTCCGGTTCCGTGGGAAGAGCGGCGTCGAGCACGACATTGACGTCGATGATCGACGCGTGGCGAAGGTCGTGAAGAAGCTCCAGGAACTTCCCGGACAGGAAGTTTTCCAATACGTCGACGAGGCCGGCGAGCGTCACAACGTCAGCTCCGACGACGTGAACCATTACCTGCACGAGATCACCGGCGAGGAATTTACCGCGAAGGATTTTCGCACCTGGGCGGGGACCGTGATGGCCGCGATGGCCTTGCAGGCGCAGGAAGCTTTCGAGAATACGTCGCAGGCGAAGAAGAACGTGAAGGCGGCAATCACCGCCGTCGCCCGAGTTTTGGGAAACACGCCGGCGGTTTGCCGGAAATGCTATGTCCATCCGGCGGTGCTGGAGACGTATCTCGATGGCAGCCTGATCGAAGGCTTGAAAAAGCAGACGGAGCGGACGCTCGAGAAATCGTTTGCGCGTCTGCGCTCGGAGGAAGCGGCGGTCCTGACCTTTCTGCAGGAACGGCTGGAGGCGAAGAGCAAGGCTTCTGCCTAACGAAACTGACGCGCTCATGTTGTCATCCTGAGCCGCGCAGACGGCGAGGGACCTCTCGTTGAAATCCGCGCACCTTCGCCTTTGTGCCGCAGATTGCAGTTGCGAGGTCCTTCGCTCCGCTCAGGATGACAGAAGAGTGCAGCGACCCCGCTTATGAGCTCCAACCCAACATCCGATTTTCAGATCCGTCTCGCGTCGCGCGAGGATGTTCCCACGATTCTCTCGCTGATCCGCGAGCTCGCGGAATATGAGCGCGCGCCTAACGACGTCGTCGCGACCGAATCGGGCCTGGCCGAAGCGCTCTTCGGCGAGCATCCCGCCGCCGAAGTCCTGATCGGCGAAGAGGCCGACGCGCCGGTTTGCTTCGCGCTCTTCTTCCACAATTTCTCCACCTGGATCGGGCGTCGCGGGCTTTATCTCGAAGACCTCTTTGTCCGGCCGGAAGTGCGCGGGAAGGGCTATGGTCGTGCTTTACTCGTTAGGTTGGCGGCAATCGCGCACGAGCGCGGTTGCGGCCGGATGGAATGGGCAGTGCTCGACTGGAACGAACCGGCGATCCAGTTCTACCGGAAACTCGGCGCCCGGCCTAACGACGAGTGGACGATTTTTCGCCTCACTCGCGACGGCATTGCGAATCTCGCGGATGCCGGGGCCTAGGAATGTGCGGACGCCCCATCGCAAGGCGCCCGCTTGCTCCTCCCGCTGAAAACTCAGGCCTTCGGCACCGTCACGAGGATCGTGCCGTTGCCGCGTTCCACCTTCATCCCTTTCTCTTTCACCGGACCGGGAAGAGTGAAGAGCTGTTCGTAGTTACCGGCTGCTGTCTCCGTCGCGCCCTTGCTCTTTTCCTGGTTGGCTTCGGAAGCTGTCAGGCGCAGCTGGCCGTTCTCGAGCTTCACCTGCACGTTCTGCAGATCCTTATCCGGCAGGTTGAAATGAACGACGTACCGGTCCTTCAGGTCGTCGAGATGAACCGCGGAGCCGAACTCCATGTCGTCCCAATCATTCGTTAGGCCGCTCTCCTCGTCGTCAGGAAAGGCGTTCGCGAACATTTGATTCATCCGCTGCTGCATCTGCGCCATCTGCCGGATGATATTTTGGTCGAAGGCCGCGGGATTATTCGGGAATGCGGAAGCATTCGAACTCGTGGCGGCCGAAGCATTCGCCACCGCGCCGGGCGCTTTCGGCAGACTAACAACGACCAGATTCGGTTTGCGCTCGATCTGCATCTTGTCGCTCTGCACCGGGCCGGGCAGCGAAATCATCTGTTCATAGCGCGAGCTGGCGTTGCTGTTTTTCGAATTCTCCTCACCGCTCGCAGTGACATGCAGCGTGTTGCCTTCGACTTTCGCCTCGACTTTTGAAGTGTTCGCGTCGGGCACGAAAACGCGCACGACGTATTTGTCCTTCTGATCGCGGAGATCGATCGACCGCGCGAAGGCGGAGTTAGAAAACAGCTGGCCAAAGCCGCGGAAGGTGTCGGCAAAAACGGAGTCGAGCTGCTCGTCGAGTTGCTGCATCCGCTGGCCGAGCGGCGGCGTGGGCGAAGGGGCGGCCGTGGCGGAAGGTGCGGGCGAAGTCGTTGCGGCCGATAATAAAACAGGCGTGGCAAACGCCATCGCGACCGCACAAACGAATAGGTTGCGAATGAGTTTTGTTTTCATGGCTTCCTTATTTGGGACGCGCCTTTCCGGCGGCTCGTTCAAATTTTGCCCGCTCCGCCCGCGATGACGAAACCGAAGACGAAAACCAAAACCCCGCGGATCGAGGATTACGCATTTCTCAGCGACACTCAGAGCGGCGCGCTCGTTAGTCGCGACGGTTCGGTTGACTGGATGTGCCTGCCGCGGTTCGATTCGGGCGCCTGTTTTGCAGCATTGTTAGGCGAGGAGAAAAACGGCTGCTGGCGTTTCACACCCAAGGGCAAAATCAAACAGCGCGCGCGTCGTTATCGCGGCGACACGATGATCCTGGAGACGGAACTGACGACCGCGGAAGGGACCGTGCGCCTGATCGATTTCATGCCGCCGCGTGGGACGAATCCCGACATCGTCCGGATCGTCGAAGGCCTCGCCGGCAAGGTGACGCTGCGGATGGAGTTGATCGTCCGCTTCGATTACGGCTCGGTCGTGCCTTGGGTGCGGCGGCGCTACGGCGGGCTGGAAGCGATCGCGGGACCGGACGCGCTCATTCTTCACACGCCGATCGAGACCCACGGCGAAGATTTGCGGACGCTCGCCGAGTTCACGGTCGCGAAAGGCGAACGGGTGCCGTTTGTCCTCACTTGGTATCCTTCGCACGAGCGGCCGCCGAAAGAAGTGAAGCCGGAGCGCGCGCTGCGCGAAACGGAAAATTACTGGCGGGAATGGGCGCGCCACTACGAGCGGAGCGGGCCGTGGCAGGACGCGATCATGCGTTCGCTGATCACGCTCAAAGGCCTGACCTACGCGCCAACCGGCGGGATCGTTGCCGCCCTCACGACTTCGCTGCCCGAGAAAATCGGTGGCGTGCGCAACTGGGATTACCGCTTCTGCTGGCTGCGCGACGCGACCTTTACCCTCTTCGCGCTGCTCGGCGCGGGTTACACCGACGAAGCGAAAGCGTGGCGCGAATGGCTGCTGCGGGCGATCGCCGGCAGCCCATCGCAATTGCAAATCATGTACGCCGTCCGAGGCGAGCGCCGACTCGACGAGCATCAGCTTCCCTGGCTCAGCGGCTACGAAAAATCCGGGCCGGTTCGCATTGGGAACGCCGCTTCCGGCCAGTTCCAACTCGACGTTTTCGGCGAGGTGATGGACGCGATGTATCAGGCGCATCGCGCCGGCCTGGAGTCGAGCGATGCGGACTGGCGGCTGCAGGTCGCGCTGATGCATTTCCTCGAAACGAAATGGCAGGAGCCCGATGAAGGCATCTGGGAAGTGCGCGGACCGCGCCGGCATTTCACGCATTCGAAAGTGATGGCCTGGGTCGCGTTTGATCGCGCGGTCAGGCTGGTGCGAGATTGCAATTGCGCGGCCAACAGCAGCCTCGCGCGTTGGGAAAAACTGCGCGATAAAATCCATCGCGAAGTCTGCCGCAAAGGCTTCGACAAAAAGAAGAACGCTTTCACGCAGTCCTACGGCTCAAATGCGATGGACGCGAGCATTCTCATGCTCCCGCTCGTTGGTTTCCTCCCGCCTAACGATAGGCGAGTGATCGGCACGATCGAAGCGGTCGAGCGCGAGTTGCTCGAAAACGGACTCGTCCTGCGCTACCGGCCGAGCGAGAAAAGGGTCGATGGCCTGCCCGGTTCCGAAGGCGTTTTCCTGCCCTGCTCGTTTTGGCTGGCCGATTGTTATCATCTGATCGGCCGAAAACAGGAGGCGCGTCTGCTTTTCGAGCGGCTGCTCTCGTTGCGCAACGATCTCGGCCTCCTCTCCGAGGAGTACGACCCAAAGGCGAAGCGGATGCTCGGTAATTTCCCGCAGGCCTTCACCCACGTGGGCCTCGTGAACAGCGCGCAGGCGCTTTCGGAAAATCCGGACGCGGCCGCCGCCACCCGCCAGCGCTGAAGTTCGCGGCATCCTTTTGCTTCCTCGCCGGCGAAGTAATGCGGGAGCGGCGGCGACGCCGCGGTGATCTCAAATGCTCCAGGGCTTTTCTTGCGAAAACTTAATCTCGGCGCGCTCTGAAATCGGATGGCGAAATCGGCTCATCCCGTTACGATCTTCTTGCATGGTCCGCTCTGCGTTTCCGCTCTTGCTCGGCCGCTTCATCGAGCTCTTCCGCGCGGGCTAGGCGATCGTTTTCATGGCCCAGATTTTCTCCCGCGCCGCGAATGTCCACGCGCGGGTCATTGTCTTCGCGGTCATCGCACTCGTCATCGGACTCGGCTGCACGACCTACGCGGTCTTCTGGTCGCCCTACACCACTTATGTCGACGTGCCGTTCGATCAGCCGGTTCCGTTCAGCCACAAACATCACGTCGGCGACGACGGGATCGATTGCCGTTATTGCCACACCTCGGTCGAGAAATCGTCGTTCGCCGGAATCCCGAGCACGCAGATTTGTATGACCTGCCACTCGCAGCTCTGGAGTGAGGCGCCGCTCCTCGCGCCGGTCCGGCAGAGTCTCGCGACAAATATTCCGATCCAATGGAACCGCATCGACGACCTCCCGGACTTCGCCTATTTCAATCATAGCATCCACATCTCGAAAGGCATCGGCTGTTCCACCTGCCACGGCGAGCTGGATAAAATGCCGCTCACCTGGCGCACGCAGACGCTTTACATGAAGTGGTGCCTCGAGTGCCATCGCGCCCCGGAGAATTACGTCCGCCCGCACTCGGAGATCTACAACCTGCACTGGCGGCCGCCTTCGGACCAACAAGAGCAGGGGCGATTACTCGTTAGGCAAAACCAGATCGACACGAGCGGTCGCCTAACGAATTGCTCGACCTGTCACCGATGAGCGCCGAGCCGGCAAAATATTGGCGCAGCCTCGAGGAACTGGCGCAGACGCCGGAGTTCGAAGACTGGCTGCATCGGGAATTTCCCCGCGGCGCTTCCGAGTGGAACGACCGCGTCCATCGGCGCGATTTTCTTCGGCTGATGGGCGCGTCGCTCGCGCTCGCCGGCCTTGGCGCCTGCACCAAGCAGCGGATCGAAAAGATCGTCCCCTATGTGGATCAGCCGGAACAAATCGTCCCCGGCCAGCCGCTCTATTTCGCGACCGCGACCACTTTCGGCGGCTACGGCCAGGGGATCGTCGCCACGAGCCACGAAGGCCGGCCAACGAAGCTCGAGGGAAATCCCGATCATCCCATGAGCCTCGGCGCGACCACGATCTGGGCGCAGGCCGACGTCCTCGATTTCTACGATCCGGATCGCGCGAAGAGCCTAACGAATGGAAACAACGGCGCGACCTGGGGCGATTTTCAGGGTCAGCTGCAGCATGCGCTCGCCGGCGCGGCGACTAATGGCGGTGCCGGGATTCGGTTTCTCACCCAGACGATTACCTCGCCGACTTTCGCCGCGCAGATGCAGGCGATCGCGAAAAAATTCCCCGAAGCGCGCTGGCATCAATGGGATCCGCTCACTCGCGATCACGTGCGCGCCGCGCGAGCCGGTGGCGTTTACGGCGGCGAAACGCTTTACGATTTCACCAAGGCTAAAGTGATCGTCGCCCTCGACTCGGATTTTCTTTATCTGCATCCGGCGGCTTTGCGCCACGCGCGTGATTTCGCCACCGGCCGTCGCGTTTCCCAACCCGAGGGCGCGAGCATGAGCCGCTTCTATGCGGCCGAGCCGACGCCGAGCATCACCGGTTCCAACGCGGATCATCGGATCGCGATTGCGGCTCACGCTATTCCCGCGCTCACCGCAGCGTTGGCGGCTTTGATTGGCACTGGCGCCGCCGGGGCGGATGTCCCGGCAGCGGCGAATGAATGGATTTGGGCGGCGGCGCAGGATCTCCGCGCGCACGCCGGAACGAGTATTGTGATCGTGGGCGACACCCAACCGCCGGAAGTCCACGCGCTCGTCGCACAAATCAACACGTCGTTAGGCAATACCGGCGTGACCGTGACCGAACACCCGCCGGTTGTGGCGAACCCGATCGATCAACTAGCCTCGCTTAAGACCTTGGTCGAAGAAATGCGCAATGGCGCCGTGGAGCTGCTCGTCATTCTTGGCGGCAATCCAGTTTACGACGCGCCGGTCGATCTCGATTTCGGCGCGGCGCTGCAAAAGGTGAAGCGGCGGGTTCATCACACCCTGCAGATCAATGAGACCTCCGCGCGTTGCGATTGGCAGCTGCCCGCGACGCATTTCCTCGAGAGCTGGAGTGACGTCTGGGCCTGTGATGGCTCGGTCACGATCGTCCAACCGCTGATCGCGCCACTTTACGAAGGCGTTTCGGCGCACGAGTTACTCGACGTTTTCGTCTCCGGCTCCGCTCGCGGCGCCTACGAAATCGTGCGCGCGACCCAGCTGGCGGGAGCTGCCGGACCTGGTTTCGAGAAGCAGTGGGCCAAAATGCTGAGCGACGGACTGGGTGCAGGAGGTCAACCATCCGCCGCAGGCCAATCGGCGCCTGCCGCCGAGACTCCGGCGCCGCCGGCTTTGGATAACGGCCTCGAGATTCTTTTCCGCGCCGATCCAAACATGCTCGACGGCCGCTATGCGAATAACGGCTGGCTCCAAGAGCTACCGCATCCGTTCTCCAAGATTACCTGGGATAATGCTGCACTCGTTAGTCCGGCGCTCGCCCGGCGCGAGAAGCTCGAGAACGGTGACTATCTCGAACTTACTTATCAGGGTCGCAAACTCGGCGCGCCGGTTTGGATCCTGCCCGGCCAGGCGGAAAGCTCCGTGACGTTACACCTCGGCTACGGCCGCCAAAAGGCTGGCCGCGTCGGCACGAACAAGGGTTATAACGCCTACACTTTGCGCACTTCCGACGCGCTCTGGAACGGCGTCGGCCTCACGATCAAGAAACTCGCGCGGCACGAACCGTTCGCCACCACACAGAACCACTTTACGATCGAGGGTCGCGCTATGTATCGCGCCGGCACCTTGGCGCAATTTATCCGGCAGCCAGGATTCGCCGTCGAGATGAGGGAGGTGCCGAAGGAGGACGAGACACTTTATAACCCCGACGAATACAAGAACAGTGGTTACGCCTGGGCGATGGTGATCGATCTCGGCACCTGCATCGGCTGCAACGCCTGCACCATCGCCTGCCAGGCCGAGAATAATATTCCCGTCGTCGGCAAATCCCAAGTGATGGGCGGTCGCGAAATGCATTGGATTCGAGTGGACACCTATCATTCTGAATCGCCCGAAGCGCCGGAGTTCCATCATCAACCCGTGCCCTGCATGCATTGCCAGCACGCACCCTGTGAGCTGGTCTGTCCAGTTGCGGCGACGGTGACCGACGATGAAGGACTCAACCTCCAAGTCTATAATCGCTGCGTCGGGACTCGCTATTGCTCGAATAACTGCCCCTACAAAGTACGGCGCTTTAATTTCCTGGAATACAACGGCGCGCTTAGCGAGAGCGAGAAGCTGGTGAAAAATCCGGATGTCACCGTGCGCTCCCGCGGCGTGATGGAGAAGTGCACCTATTGCCTGCAAAGGATCAACAGCGCCCGCATCATCGCCGAGTTGGCGCGCCGCAAGATCCGCGACGGCGAAGTAACTCCGGCCTGCGCCCAGGTCTGTCCTGCGGAAGCGATCGTTTTTGGCGACTTGCACGACCCGAAGAGCCGGGTTTCCCAATGGAAACAACACCCGCTCGACTACGGCATGCTCGCGGAACTGAATACCCGACCGCGCACGAGTTACTCCGCAAAGTTGCGTAACCCGAATCCGCAGTTGAAAGCATGAACGTCTCCCCGGAAAAGCGGGAGACGATCCCGCCTAACGAACAAAAGAATACGCGGATGTCGCCGCTCGGCTATCCGTCCAACCTGCTCGCGCCTGGCCAGACCTACGAGACGGTCAACGAAACCATCGGTTCAATCGTATTGCAGGACCGGCAGCCTGCCACTTGGTGGGTGGGCTTTGTGGTCGCCTTTGCGCTGCTGATGATGTTCTTCTTCGCCCTCGCCTGGCTCTTCATTCGGGGTGTCGGCATCTGGGGGATCAACATTCCGGTCGCGTGGGGTTTCGCGATTGTGAATTTCGTCTGGTGGGTCGGGATCGGGCACGCCGGCACTTTTATTTCGGCCATTCTCCTCCTGATGTTTCAGCATTGGCGCACAGCAATTAACCGGTTCGCCGAGGCCATGACTCTCTTCGCGGTCGCCTGCGCCGGGCTTATGCCGCTGCTCCATCTCGGGCGGCCGTGGCTCTTCTACTATCTCTTTCCCTATCCCGACACCATGGGTCTCTGGCCGCAGTTTCGCAGCCCGTTGGTCTGGGATGTCTTCGCGGTTAGCACTTACTTTATTGTCTCACTTTTGTTTTGGTATCTCGGCCTCGTCCCGGATGTGGCCACACTGCGCGACCGGGCGACGAAGAGATGGCAGAAGAAGTTTTACGGCGTGCTCGCGATGGGCTGGCGGAACTCTGCTGCGCACTGGCAACGGCATCAGATCGCTTACCTGCTATTAGCCGGTCTCGCTACGCCCCTAGTCCTTTCGGTTCATAGCGTGGTCAGTTTTGACTTCGCCGTTGCCATCGTGCCTGGCTGGCACTCGACGATTTTCCCGCCCTACTTCGTTGCCGGTGCGATTTACTCGGGCTTTGCCATGGTCCTCAACATTATCATCCCGGTGCGCAAGCTCTACCACCTAGAAAACCTCATTACGGAACGTTATCTGAATAACATGGCGAATGTCATGTTTGTGACTGGTCTGATGGTCTCTTACGGCTATGTCATTGAGGCCTTCATGTCGTGGTATAGCGGCGACATCTTCGAGCAATACATGATGCTAAACCGCGCGTTCGGACCTTATGGCTGGATCTTCTGGTGTCTGATGTTATGCAACGTCCTCGTGCCGCAGGCGCTCTGGTCCGCGCGGATTCGGCGTAACCCGCTCACGCTTTTCATTGTCGCATTCTTTATCAACGTCGGCATGTGGGTGGAACGCTTTGTCATTGTCATCACAAGTCTGCATCGTGATTTCATGCCTTCTGCTTGGGGAATGTTCTTTCCGACCGTCTGGGATTGGGCGGTTCTCTTCGGCAGCGTAGGTCTGTTCCTCACCTTGCTATTTCTTTTCGTCCGCTTCTTCCCCATGATCTCGATCTCTGAATCCCGCGAGCTGGTCGCGGAACCAGAAAAGGCTAACGCGCTATGAATCGTGATGGGCTTTACGGGCTGGTCGCGGAATTCAAGACCGACGCGGAGCTGATGCGCGCCGCGGAGGAGGCTTACGCGAAGGGTTATCGGAAGATGGATGGCTTCGCGCCTTTTCCGGTTGAAGGCCTGGCCCGGGCGATGGGGAAGACGAATCGCATTCCGTTGCTCGTCTTGCTCGCCGGGATCCTGGGCGGTTGCAGCGCCTACTTCATGGAATGGTTCGCCAACGTCGTTAGTTACCCGCTGAACATCGGCGGCCGACCTTTGCATAGTTGGCCGGCTTTCATTCCGATTACGTTCGAGCTCACGGTGCTGGGCGCGGCGCTGACTGCTTTTGTCTCGGTTTTTGTGCTGAGCGGCTTGCCAAAGCCGTATCATCCAATGTTTAACCTGCCGGAATTTGAGCGGGCTTCGCAGGATCGCTTCTTCCTTTGCATCGAGACGGATGACCCGCAGTTCGATGGCGTCCGCACGCGCTCGTTCCTCGAGAGTCTAAGCCCAGTGTTGGTGAAAAAGGTGGCCAGGTGAAACGCGTTATCATGGGGCTGGTCTGCGCTACGCTTGCTCTGAGCGGCTGCCGCCAGGACATGTATAACCAGCCAAAGGCCAAAGCCTATTCAAAGAGCGAGTTTTTCAAGGATGGGACCAGCGCGCGTCCGCTCCCGGCCCACACCGTGCAATATCATGGCGCTCATCAGAATGAGGAGTTTTATACAGCTCTGAGCAAAGATGGTGTCTTACTCGCCCAGCTTCCGGCGCCGCTCACGCTCACTCCGGAGCTGCTGCATCGCGGCCGCGAACGCTATGATATCTACTGTGCGGTCTGTCACGGCTTGAGCGGGGCCGGCAACGGCCGGGTGGTGCAACGCGGTTTCCCGCCGCCTCCGACCTATTATAGTGACAGGCTGCGCAACGCGCCGATCGGCCATTTTTACGACGTCATCACCAATGGCTATGGGATTATGTATTCCTACGCGCAACGGGTCGAGCCGTCGGATCGTTGGGCGATCGCGGCCTATATCCGGGCTCTGCAGTTGAGTCAGCAGGCGAAGGAGACCGATCTCTCGCCTGACGAGCAAAAGACGCTGGAGGGAACGCCGTGAGCGAAGAGAAGCTTAACGCGCTCGTGGGCGGCCGGAGCCGGTTGGCGCTGGGCGTGGGAATCCTTGGACTCGCGCTTTCTGGGTTGGGCTGGTTCCTGGAGCCGCGACAATTTTTCATTTCCTATCTCTTCGCCGAGATGGTCTGGGTCGGAGTGGCACTCGGCTGCATGGCCTTCCTAATGATTCACTATCTAACCGGAGGCAAATGGGGTTGGCCGATCCGGCGTTTCTTTGAAGCAGCGGCCAGGACTTTGCCGTTGCTCGGACTGCTCTTCATCCCGCTCCTTTTCGGGATTCATTACCTCTATCCGTGGGCAATGCCGGCGCGCGTCGCCGCCGACGAAATTCTGCGGCACAAACATCCCTATCTGAGTGTTCCGTTTTTCACTGCTCGGTCCGCGTTCGCTTTCGTCATCTGGAGCGTCATCGCCCACCTTCTGAACAAGTGGTCGCACGAACAGGATACAACGCGCGATCCCGAGCCGATGAAGCGACTCCGAAAGTTCAGTGGCCCGTGTCTGGTCGTCTATCCGTTGACTGTTACGGTGGTCTTTGTCGACTGGGTGATGTCGCTCGAGCCGGACTGGTTCTCGACCATGTTTCCCATTTTGATCTGTATCGGACAAATGTTAAGCGGACTGGCGTTTGTGATTTTGCTCTTGGCTTGGATCGGACCGCGAACCTCGCTCGCGGAGATCATCGGGAAGGAAAACTTCCATCACCTCGGCAGCCTGTTGCTCGCCTTCACCATGCTCTGGGCTTACATGGCGTTCTCGCAGCTATTGATTATCTGGTCGGGCGATCTTCCACACGAGATATCGTGGTATCTCCACCGCATCGCGGGAGGGTGGCGCTGGGTCTTGGTCTTTCTTGTTCTCTTCCATTTCTTTGGTCCGTTCTTCCTTCTGCTCTCGCGGCAGATGAAACAGACCCGACTGGCTCTGGCTGCGATCGCCGGTGCGATGTTCGTCGCGCATGTGGTCGACGTCTGGTGGATGATCGTGCCGACCTTTTACCCACATGGCCTGCACGCAAGCTGGGTTGATCTTGCGGCCTTTGTAGGAGTCGGAGGCGTGTGGCTATTTTTCTTTGCCCGAAACTTGGTCGCCCAGCCTTTGATCCCAGGGAATGATCCACGTTTCGGCATGATTGTTAAGTCATGATTCCCCAAGGTCGACAAAGAGCGGAGAAAGGACATGAGCACAAGGACGCCGACGTGCTGGGTGTCGCCTTGGTGGCGGCTCTCGTGCTGCTGATTGTTGCGGTAAGTCTGCTTACGGTGCGGGGAGTGATCCGTTTCTCCGGTGATCGCGAAAAGCCAGCCCGGTCAGCCTCCCCAGTTGAACAGTTTCCTGAGCCTCGACTCGAGCCGCACCCGGCGGCGGGTCTCGCCGCGAGCGCGGCGAAGTCGGAGAAGGAGTTAGACTCCTATGGCTGGGTCGATCGCAAGGCAAGGGTGGCGCACATCCCGATCGATCGCGCAATGAGCCTGCTTCTGGAGCGGGGATTGCCGGACGTGGGAGGCGGGCAGACGCGTTTACAACTTATGGAGGCGAGACCAACGACCGACATACAACCCAAACCGCCGTTAGGTTTGCCGGCTCCCGAAAGGACGGTTTCGCCATGAAAGTATGGTTCCTGGTTCTGTGTCTCGGGTTCACCTCGAGTCTTAACGCTTGGGCGTTGTCGCCTAAGGAGCTTACCCGTCTTGGCTACGACCAACATATCGGTCAGTCGATTTCGGCCAACCTGACTTTTCAGGATGCCAACAAGCGCACTGTCTCGCTGGGAGAAATGCGCAATGGCATGCCGACGCTGCTTGTTCTCGGTTACTATCACTGCCCGATGCTTTGCACATTGATCAATGACGGCCTGATCGAATCGCTGCAAGAGTTGCGCTTCGACGTCGGCAAAGACTTCAACGTCATCAATGTGAGTATCGATCCGAACGAGACACCGGAAGTGGCGGCTGCGAAGAAAAAGGAATATCTCAAGCGCTACGGAAGAACCGGGGCGGAAAACGGCTGGCGCTTTCTCACCGGCGATCAGCAATCGATTGTCCAACTGACAAACGAGGCCGGCTTTCGTTATGCCTATGATCCCGGCTCTCGCGAATACGCGCATCCGAGCGGCTTCCTCGTGCTCACGCCGGCAGGAAGAATCTCCCGCTATTTCTTCGGTGTGAACTATGATCCGAAAGAACTTCGGAGCGCGATCATTGCGGCCTCAAACGGACAAAACGGCTCCGTCATTAAGCAGCTGATTCTGCTTTGCTACCACTACAACCCGATTACGGGGAAATACGGCGCTCTGGTCTTAACGGTCTTGCGGGTACTTAGTGTAGGAACGGTGCTGGCATTGGGCGGTTGGATCGCCTGGCTCTGTCGGCGCCCGCCGAAAAGCATCGCCGCGACCGAGGCTAGTTGACGATGAACGATTTTCATCTTTTTCCGCTCGAAGCCTCGTCGGGCGCGGCCCAGATCGACTGGCTCTTTTTTGGGTTGGTCCTGATGTCCCTGTTCTTCGTCGCGGTCGTCTTTCTTCCGATCACTTACTTCGCTATTCGCTATCGTCGCGGCTCCTCGGCCGATAGATCTAACCCCGCGACCGGCTCCAACCTCCTCGAAACGGGCTGGACGGTTCTTCCGCTGATCATCTCCCTCGGGTTCTTCGCCTGGGGTGCGCTGGTCTATTTCCACATCGAGCGTCCGCCACGGAACGCGCTCCAAATGCAGGTGGTGGCCAAGCAATGGATGTGGAAGCTGCAGCACGCAGAAGGGAAGCGCGAGATTGATGAGTTACATGTCCCGCTCGGTCAGACGGTCAATCTGACGATGACATCCCAGGACGTGATCCATAGCTTCTTTGTGCCGGCTTTCCGGGTAAAACAGGATGTCGTGCCGGGTAGGTATACGACCGAATGGTTCCGACCGACCCGACTTGGGGAGTATCATCTTTTTTGCGCGGAGTATTGCGGCACGAATCACTCGGCGATGATCGGCAAGGTCACGGTGATGCGTCCGGCTGATTATCAGAAATGGCTGGCCACGGGTGATACCGGTAAGTCGATCGTGTTGGAGGGCCGACGGCTGTTCCATGAGAAAGGCTGCAGCGGATGCCATGTCGGAAGTAACGCAGTCCATGCGCCGCCGCTCGAGGGAATTTACGGGAAGCAGGTGCCGCTGGCTTCGGGTCAGATCGTAACCGCGGATGACGAATATCTCCGCGACTCGATCTTGCTGCCGGGGAAACAAATCTCGGCCGGCTACGAAAACCTGATGCCGAGTTTTACCGGGCACATTAGCGAAGCCGAGATCATGCAGATAATCGCGTACCTAAAGTCGACCAGCGGAGACGCGGGACCAAACCCATGAGTGGACCAAGGTCAGTCACCGCCGAGTCGGCTACGGCCGTCACGATCCGGACCCCTGGGGAGATGGCGCCCGACAACTATCTGAGCCGAGCGCACGGGGTCTCCTCGTGGCTGCTGACGACCGATCACAAGCGGATCGGCGATGCTCTATCTCTGGACGATTATTCTCTTCTTTACCATCGCGAGCATCGCGGCGGCGTTGATGCGAATCGAGCTTCTCACACCGCAGGGCGACCTGGTGACTTCGGAGACTTACAATAAACTTTTCACCATCCACGGCGTTCTGATGGTCTGGTTTTTCCTGATCCCTTCAATCCCCACAGTCCTGGGGAATTTCCTGATTCCGATGATGATCGGCGCACGCGATGTGGCTTTCCCGAAGCTCAATCTCATTGAGCTGGTATATCTTTATAACGGGCGGAGCGCTCGCACTTTGGTCCCTCATTCATGGCGGAGTGGATACCGGCTGGACCTTTTACACCCCTTACAGCAGCGACCTACGCTAACTCCCACGTTATCTCGATGGCGGCGGGAATTTTTATCGCGGGCTTTTCTTCGATCGCGACTGGGCTGAACTTCATTGTCACGATCCATAAGATGCGCGCTCCAGGGTTGACCTGGTTCCGGCTACCGCTTTTTATCTGGTCGATGTATGCCACGAGCCTGATCATGGTCCTGGCGACGCCGGTGCTCGCGATTACGCTCGCTTTGATGTCCGTGGAGAGGCTTTGGGGAGTGGGAGTCTTTGATCCAAAGCTTGGTGGCGACCCGGTCCTTTTCCAGCACCTCTTTTGGTTCTACTCGCACCCGGCGGTTTACATCATGATTCTTCCGGGGATGGGAGTGATCAGTGAGTTAATCACCTGTTTCTCCCGAAAGCAGATCTTTGGTTATACCTGGATCGCCTGCGCGAGCATGGCGATCGCGATCCTGGGTTTCCTGGTCTGGGGACATCACATGTTTGTGAGCTCGCAATCGATCTATGCGGGGATGGTCTTTTCAGTCCTAAGCTTCATCGTGGCCGTCCCGTCGGGAATCAAGGTCTTTAACTGGACGGCTACGCTGCACAAAGGATCAATCACCTTTCAGACACCTATGCTCTACGCGCTGGGGTTCATCGGGCTTTTCACGATCGGCGGCTTGACCGGTCTCTTCCTGGCAGCGCTCGCGGTGGATGTGCACGTCACTGACACTTATTTTGTTGTCGCGCATTTCCATTACATCATGGTGGGCGGGATGGTGATGGCTTTCATGGGCGGTCTGCACTATTGGTGGCCGAAGATGACCGGCCGACTCTATCCCGAATTTTGGGGAAAGATGGCAGCGATCATTACTTTCATCGGCTTTAACCTGACCTTTTTTCCGCAGTTTCTCCTTGGTTATCTGGGGATGCCGCGGCGTTATCATGCTTATCCGCCGGAGTTTCAGATTTTCCACGTGCTCTCGACGGCGGGCGCTTCCATTCTGGGCGTAGGTTATGCGCTGCCACTGTGTTACTTTCTCTGGTCACTGAAACGCGGCCGCGCGGCGGGTCCTAACCCTTGGCGTGCGACCGGCCTGGAATGGCAAACAGCATCGCCGCCGCCGAAGCATAACTTCGAGGAAGTGCCGATCGTGACCGCGGCGCCTTATCAATATCTGCCGGCGGAGGACGAAGAGTTACAGGTCGCCAACCCCTAAAAAGCCGATGCCTGGCAAAATCGAAATTATCCTGAATGCCAAATCGGGTTCACAAAAGAGTCAGAAAGCCGGCGCGGCGATCGAGGAGGTATTTCGGGAAGCCGGTCGGGCGTATCATATCACGACTGCGACGGGGGATGAGTTAGGACGAATCACAGAAGCGCAAGCGGCGAATGACTGCGAAGTGCTGGTCGCAGCTGGTGGGGATGGCACGATTTGTTGTGTCGCGGCGGCGGCGCTGAAGCACCGGAAGACCTTGGGAGTTATCCCGCTGGGGACCTTTAACTATTTTGCGAAGAACCTCGGCATCCCGCTGGAGCCGGCGGAGGCGGCGCAAGTGATTTTGGGAGGGAAAACGGTCCGCGCACCGGTGCTCGATCTTGATGGTCGCCTTATTTTAAACAACACCAGCATCGGCATCCACCCGGCGGTGCTTTTGAAACGGAGACAGATGTATCGCCGTTGGGGCCGCAATCAGCTCAGCGCCTATCTTTCTGTGGTCATGACGGCTTTCCAGCCACCTCCGCGGCTCCGGGTGCGGCTCGCGACCGACGAAGGCGAGACGACGCGGGAGACCCCGCTGGTCATGGTGTGCTCCAACGCTTTCCAGATGGAAGCCTTCGGCCTCGCCGGGCAGGAATGCCTGGAGCGGGGCGACTTCGCACTCTACGTCGCGCGGATGGCGGGACGGATGACAATCCTGCGGCATGGCTGGAGGACACTCCTGAAACGGCTGCGCCCGGGGATCGATTACGAGGTCATCTGCACATCCGATGTGACGATTGACACTTTGCGACATCGCCGGTTTCGCGCAGCGGTCGATGGCGACCTCGAAAGGCTGGAGAGTCCTCTCCGTTTTCGTGTCGGCTCGGAAACACTTTGCGTCCTGGCGCCCGAGGAGCCGGCGCAAAAGTGAGGACACTGCTGCATTTGTCCGACTTGCATTTTGGAAGGGTGAACAGTGCCCTGGTCAACCCGCTGCTCGAGGTGGCGCAGCGGCTCGCGCCCGATCTCACGGTAATCTCGGGCGATTTCACCCAGCGCGCGCGCCGGCTGGAATACAAGGCGGCGCAGGCTTTTCTCGCGCGCCTGACGAAGCCGCGCCTGGTCGTGCCGGGGAACCACGACATCCCGCTCTGGGACGTGATTCGCCGGTTCGCTAGCCCGTTAGGCCGCTACCGTCGTTACATCACCGGCGATCTCGCGCCTTTCTTTCGGGACGAGGAAATCGCTGTGCTCGGGATCAACACCGCGCGTTCGCTAACGCGAAAATACGGGCGGATCAATGAGCGACAAATCGCGCACGCCCGGGCAGTCTTCGCGGAGGCTGGAACTGGCTTGACCAAAGTGGTGGTCACTCATCATCCCTTCGACTTGCCGCCAGGCACGCACCATCGGCTGGTCGGCCGTTCCGCGATGGCGATGCGGGGACTCGCCGCGGCCGGGGTCGATCTGATTCTCTCCGGACACCTCCATCTCCAACACACCGGACTGACTGCGAAGCGCTACCGGATCGAAGGGCATTCCGCCCTCGTCGCGCAGACCGGGACGACGATTTCGACTCGCGGACGAGGGGAGGCGAATTCCTTCAACTTCATCCGGATCGAGCCCGCGGCGATTGAAATTGAAGCCTATCTCTGGGAACCGGCGCGCCGTCAATTCGTCGCCCGGCCGCGCGGGCGTTTCGTCCGCACGCGCACGGAGTGGGCCCGCGCCTAACGAGTAAAGGACGGAGCGCTTGCGACTTCGGCCGCCGTTGGCCGGCTGACTTAGCAGGTTGCCTGCTCGCGGCAGCGGGACGGCCGCCTTCCGTTGTTCGTTGTTCGTGGCGCGCCTTCGCCGCGACATGAGTACAGCAAAAACCTCCCTCCGGGAAATACCCGGAGGAAGGCGTTGCGATTAAAAGGCTAAAAGCGAATTACGGAGTCGGCGACGTGGTCGTCGTCGTTTCCGTCGTCGTGCTGGTCTCGGCGGCCGGCGTCGCGGTCGCTTCCGCGGCCGGACTCGTCGTCACCGTGGTATTCGTCGTCGTATCGGTCGAAGTCGCTGGAGAGGTGGCGGGATTTACCACCGTGGTGTTATTCTCCGTCTTCTCGGCGGGTGAAGCAGCGGGAGCTGCGGTTTCGGTTTTTTGTTCGCACGCCACGAGGAGCGCAGCGCTGGCCAGGATGCAGATGTATTTCTTCATAGGATTTTGGATGACCGCCCACGTTGGGTTAACAATGGATTCGGGGCAAGAGAAGTTTTTGGCCCTGTGGAATTTAATTTCCCCACGCAGATGCACTTTTGCGCCGCCGCGACGTTACTTTCGTTAGGAAGGAGATGCGCCAGCTTCCTCGACCCCGAAGGGCGGCTCATACGACATTCCGTGCGCCCCAGCCACCGCGCGATGCGTCAGCCGGCCATCCATCGTGTTGATCCCGCCGACGAGTGTGGGCTGACGTTCGCACGCTTCCTTCAAACCGAGATCCGCGAGAAGCTCGACATAGCGGTAAGTTATGTTCGTTAGGGCCTGCGTCGCCGTCCGCGCATAGGCCGCCGGCATGTTCGCGACGCAATAATGGATCACGCCTTCCTCGACATAAACCGGGTCAAGGTGGGTGGTCGGGCGGGACGTTTCCACACAGCCGCCTTGGTCGATCGCGATGTCCACGACCACGCTGCCGGGGCGCATCGCGCGCAACATTTCGCGCGTGATCAGCTTCGGCGCTTTCGCTCCGGGCACGAGGACCGCGCCGATGAGGAGGTCGACCGACGGCATCAGCTCCTGCAAATGCGCTTCGCTCGAATAAAGCGTGTGCGCCGAGTGCATCGTGATGTCGAGGAAACGCATCCGCTCCAGGTCGACGTCCAGAATCGTGACATCCGCACCAAGACCGGTCGCCATCCGCGCGGCGTTGACGCCGGAGGTGCCACCGCCGAGGACGACCACGCGACCGGGCAAAACTCCCGGCACGCCACCGAGGAGCACGCCATTGCCGCCATTATGCTTCGCGAGAAAATAAGCGCCCATCACCACCGACATGCGCCCCGCGATCTCGCTCATCGGCTCGAGCAGCGGCAGGCGATTTCCCACCTGGATGGTCTCGTAGGCCACGCCGGTCACGCCCGATTTCAAAAGCGCCTCGGTGAGCGGACGGCTCGCCGCGAGATGCAGGTAGGTGAAAAGAATCTGGCCTTTGCGCAGCAACTCGTATTCGGCGGGAAGTGGCTCCTTCACTTTCACGATCATGTCCGCGCGTTTGAAAATCTCGGGGGCGCTCTCGATGATCTCGGCGCCGGCCGCAGAGTAATCGGAATCGGGATAGCCGGTGCCGACGCCGGCGTTTTTTTGCACGAGAACGGTGTGGCCGCGTTTGGTGAGCTGATAAGCCGCCGAGGGCAGCAGACTGACGCGATTTTCCTGCTGCTTAATCTCTTTCGGGATGCCGATGATCATATCTTCACGTCATCGCACCGAACGTCGCGCGAAGCTAGTTCAAAGAGGGATCGTCCGGCGCCGCCGCCAGCATCCGAAACCAGGGTCCCAGCCCGCGCATGATCTCGAACCAAAGTCGCGGCAACCGCTCCGGCGCGAGCGCGGCGCGCACGGGTTTTTGCAGGAGCCAGGCGTGTTGGGCGAGTTCCTTCTCGAGTTGGCCGGCGGTCCAACCCGCATAGCCGACAAACGCGCGCAGCGACGGCGAACCCGCCGCGTCGAGCGCGCCCTCCTGGTTCAAACGCAACGAATCGATTCCCTCCCAATCGAAAGTCGCGAACATGAGCTGATCCGTCCCGACCGGTCCGCCGAGGAACACCGGCACGTCCGCGAGCGCCTCGGGCGTGTGATCAGCCACCAGATCGGAGACGTGCTTGTCCAGCGGCCGGTTGATGATCACCCCCATCGCGCCTTCCTCCTCGTCGTGCGCGGAAATAAAAAGGACGCTTCGGCGAAAATTCGGATCGAGCATGTTCGGGTGCGCGACCAGCAGCTGGCCGGCGAAGCTTCCCGATTTTTCCGATGACTCGCGCATGAGAAAATAGAAGGCCCGCGCCGAGACCTTGCAAGCGCCCCCGGTTCGGCGCGGTGGGTCACAAATGCAGGACCGGGCCGTCCCAGTTTTCTTCGCGCCAGGCGAGACTCGTGGCAGTGATCAATTTCTGCGAGTCGTTAGGCAAAGCCGCCAGCAGCGCGTTGCGCCGGTCCGCATCCAGTTCGCCGAAGATGTCGTCAATCAGCAACAACGGCGGCGTTTCCGCGGCCTCCGCGAAGAGTTGAGCTTGCGCCAGCTTCAAGGCGAGCGCGGCCGTCCGCTGCTGACCTTCCGAGGCAAATTGCGCCGCGGCCAGGCCTCGCACCTCCAGCCGGAGATCGTCGCGATGCGGGCCGACTGTGGTGAGGCGAAGCCGCGCATCTTCCGACTGCACCCGCTCGAGGTGCGCGGCAAAATCCTCCTCATTCCCCGGCAAATAAGTGACCACGAGCGTTTCGCCCGCGCCGATCGCGCGCTGCCCCGCGACCGCGGCGGGAGCGAGCCGTCTAACGAGGGCGGCCCGCATTTCGCCTAACGAGCGCCCTGCCTGCACCAGAGGTTCGGTGTAGGCCGCGAGCTCGCGCGGCCGTGGCTGAGGCGATTTCAGGAGCGCGTTGCGCGCCCGGAGCGCCCGTTCGTAGGCCCGCAAAGCCGGCCGATACTGGGCTTCCACCTGCGTCCCGATGAAATCCAGAAAACGCCGCCGCGTTTCCGCCGGCCCGCGCACCAGGTCGAGATCGTGGTTCGCGAACGAAACCACCCGCGCGAGGGCAAGGTATTCCGCGAGGTCGCGCTGTTCCGCGCCGTCGAACGCCGCCTTCCGCCGGAGCGCGCTGTAATAAAATTGCAGGAGATGCCCGTCGAGATGTCCGCTGATCACGAACGAGCGCCCGCCCGCGCGCACCGCCGGCGCGAGGGTCGCGGCGCGCTGCGACTGAAGCCGCAGGAGGACGCAGGACGCTTCCAGAAGCGTCGTTTTCCCGCGGCCGTTGGCGCCCACGATGTAGTTAAAACCGCCGCTGAATTCCGCCGCGAACGATTCGAAACAACGGAAGTTGCGCAGTTGCAGGTCGCGAAGCATGCGGTGGGAATTTCACAGACTAACGAGTTCCAGCCGGCTCGTCATCTCGGCGGCCGTCGTCCCGCGCTCGTAATAATAGCCGTCGATCGGGGTAACGTCGGCCGGCTCGATTCCGACGGCAGCAGCGATAAAGTTGTGATTGCAAAAAATGCCGTTCGTCGGGTCCATCCCGACCCAGCCCGCGCCCGGAAGATAGACCTCGGTCCAGGCATGGAGTGAACCTTCCGCACGCTTCGTTTTTGCATCCGCCTCGCGCAGGTAACCACTCGTTAGGCGCGCGGCCAGTCCCTGCTGCCGCAACACCGCCGCGAGCAGCAGCGCGACATCGCGGCAGGCGCCCTGGCCGAGGCGCAAAGTTTCGTTAGGCGATCGCGCCGGTCCTTCCTCGCGCCGCTCGTAGCGGACGCATTCGGGCAGTCGCTCGTTCAACTGCACGAGCGCGGAAACGGTCGACTGCGGTTCGCTACGTGAGGGCGCCTTCCAGCCCGGGATCGGAAGCGGAGCGGCGACCGCGTTCGCCCGGAAAGGCGCGAGGACGCGTTCCATTTCCGCCGGATAGGAAAACGGCAGCGTCGTCGCTTCGGGCGTGAGGATGAAATCGAACGGGTTTCTTTTTTCGAGCGCGAGATCGAGCTCGAGTGCGAAGCGCAGCTCGCTCACCGGCTCCTCGTAGGTGCAGGCCGCGACGCAATTGTCGAAGACATCGCGCCCGAAACGCACGGTCCCGCCTTCATTCGTCTCGAAGTTCACCCGGAGCAGTTGGGTGAAAACGTCGCCGCGCGGGAAGAGGCGCAGTTCATGCCGGGCCAGGCGCACCGGCGCAGCATAACGATAGGTCGTTTCGTAGCGGACTCCGAGCTTCACCGGGAGAGGCTAAAGCGGTCTGTAATTAATTTCTTAGCGAACCCTAAATTATTTTCTTGCACGCGCGCGCCGCGTCGATTATCCCTTCCGCAGATTTGAAGATTGTTCTGGGGGGAACAGCCGCCCTTCATACCCTTCGGGTGTGGGGGGCGGTACCTTTTTAGGGGTATGCGATCGTCATCGGACCCGGCCCCGACCTTCACCAAACGAGTCGGTCTTCCCCTCGCTCTCGCCCTCATCGTTCTCATTCTTGCGCTCCTCGCCGCGTTCGTTTTTTACCGGATCGAGAGCTGGCCCGCCCGCACCGCCAGCGACAGCCTCAGCGCGCTCGAACGGGTCGGGCGCGAAGCGCGTGAGGAGTTCGTCAAGCTGGCGCACCTCCAGCCGCAGGTTACGATCAACGACCGGGTCTATCTCGAGCAAACCACCACCATCGCGCAGTTCGCCGTGCTCGAGCGCCAGGTCGAGGTCGAGCACGAGACCGAGCAAACCTGGGCCGGAAGCAGGAAACGCATCCGGCTCCACGGCACTTTTGCGGTCAAGGCCGGTTTCGATTTGCGCCGGAAATTCAGTGTCAACATCCGGCCGCAGGAAGTGCTCCTGGAATTGCCGCACGCCGAAATCCTCTCGGTCGAGCAGAAAAAAATCGAGGTCCTCGCGCTCGAGAACGGGCTTTGGAATCGTATCTCGCCTAACGACGTCGAGCACGAGCTAACGGCGCTCTCCGACCTTGCGCGAACCAGGGAGGCCGATCTTCCCGCCGCCGCCGAGCAGACCTTCACCCGTCAGTTTCTGGAAAAATTTCACCCGCCCCAGCCGGTGCGTGTCATCTTTCCCGCGCCGTCGCCGGCCGGTTGAAGCATTCGTTAGGCGGTTCGCGGCCTTTTCCATCCCGATGTCGTTGCGCAAACGTCTCCTCATTTTTCTCGCGGCTCTGCTCGTCCTCGGCGGGCTCAGCGCGCTGCTCTCGCCGTTCGCGGTCGCGCACGGATTGCGGGCGTGGCTTTCCTGGGCGGCGCGGCACAAGGGAATGCAGGTCGAGATCGGGAAAATCGACGCGCCTTTTCTTCACCCGGTGACGATCGACGGTCTAAAGGTGCGGCCCGCGCCGGAGAAAGGTCGCGCCGTTTGGCTGGAGGCCGCGCGCGCGACGGTCGATTTCGATTTTCGCGGCTGGCTCTTCTCGAAACATGCGCGGTTCGTTCACGCGGTCACGGTGGAGCATCTCCGCGGCAGCATTGGCCAAAGAAAACAACGCGGCGCGGAGAAGCTCGACTGGAAAAATCTCGCGCGCCTGTTGCCGGATGAATTTCATTTTACCGACGTTGATCTCGAGGTCACGACCGTCGCGACGAAGTTTGCCTTTCGCGGAGTGAATCTAAACGCCAGTGAGATCGAAGCCGGGCAATTCTTCGCGCGCGAGATTTTCGTCACCTCGCCGATCCTGCGACAGACCTTTCGCGACTTGCGCGGCGCCACCTCGTGGGAAAGCGACCGCCTGACCGTCGCCGGCGTGTCGCTCGTGCGCGGGCTCGATCTCGAGGCGCTGACCATCGACCTCGCCAGTCTAACGAATAGACGGGTCGGTCTCGATTCCCAGCTCGACGCTTTTGGCGGCGTGCTCCGGGCCAGTTTCCAGGGGCACGGCGAGGGGACGAAGTTCGCGATTGATCTCGCCGGCTCGGCGACCAACGTTTCGCTCGCGCAGATTTCTTCGGCGGCCGGTTTTCTCGAGCCGGTGACCGGCTCCGTCCGCGCGTCGAAGTTCACCTTCCGCGGGAATCCCGGCGAATTTCTCGACGCCACCGCTTCTATCTGGATCGAGGTCTCGGATTTCGCCTGGCGGTCGCGGCGCGGCGACCATCTGGTCTTCGGCGCGACTTATTACGATCGGCGGCTCCAAGTGGAGCAACTCTACGTCCAGCAGGAGCAGAACGAGCTGACCGTGAACGGCGAGCTGCTCTGGCCGAAAAAGCGACCGAGTTGGACGGCGCTTCCCTTCCGCGGCCAAGTGACCGCTGCGATTCCCGACGCGGATTCTTTCGCACAACTTTTCGGGGCGGCCGCAGGCGATTTTTCGGGCGCTCTCTCCGTGCGCGGCGACGTCAATCTGTTCGATCCTTCCGCGCATGGGCAGCTGGCTTTTAAGGGCGAGGGGGTGCGCTTCCGCGGCGTCTCCCTGGATTCGTTAGGTGGAACGATCGCGCTCGCCGGCGCCGAGGCGACGCTGGGTAATCTCGAGATCCGGCACGCCAATGATTTTCTGCGGGGACACGGCAATTTCAATCTGCAGGCGCCGCATCATTACGCGGCGCGATTCACCGGCGCGATCGATAATCTCGGCGATTACGCGCCGCTTTTGCCTTCGAGCTGGAGCGCCGGAAGGATCGGCGGCGGCGTCACTTTCGACTGGTCGGGCGACGGCACGCCGAGCGCGCATTCCGGCACGATGCAGCTCTTCGCGCACGGCTTGCAGCTCCCGGTGGCGCCGCTGCGCGCGCCGCTCGACGTGACACTCGAGGGCACCTATTCGCCGCAGGATGTTTTTTTCCGCACCTTCCGGCTGGCGGACGACCGGGCGTCGTTAGGCGGCTTTCTCATGCTTGGGAGCAACTTCGTGGAATTGCAGGCGCTGGAGTTGACGCTCGATGGTGTGTTGCGAGCGCAGGGGACGCTTTTTCTGCCTTGGAGCGTGGCGGCCTGGCATCGCACGGGCAGATTCCTCGAGGCGTTGGATGAGCGGCAAAAATTCGATGTCGATCTGGCGGTCGATCAGCTCGATCTCGGGCAGTTCGCGAAGGCGCTCAGCGAGCAATTCTCGGCCAGCGGATCGCTCAGCGGCAAGCTCGCGGCCTACGGTTCGCTCGCGGCCTTGCAGGTGACGACAAACTGGCGGCTGCAAAATCTCGGCGGTTCCGCTTCGCCTAACGAACTCAATCTCGACCTCCGCTACCAGAACGGCCGGGCCGATGCGGATCTCCGCGCGACCTTTGGGGTGTCGTCGCCCGTGACCGCGGAAGGCTCCGTGCCGCTGCGCCTCGAGAAGCGCCGTCTGGCCGACGGCTCATGGGTCAACCGAACGGCGCCCTTCTGGCTCCGGGTCGATTGTCCGGCGCTCTTTCCTGCGATGATGCCGGCGAAATGGCGGCCGCTCGGCGCGAGCAGCGGGATTGTTTACGGGCAGATCAATTACGCGAATACGATCGCGGAACCGAAGATCGACGGTACCGCGCAACTCCTCGACGCGAAGATTGCGGCGCCGCCGCTGAGCGAACTCGCAGCCAGCATCCGGTTTGCGGACCATGCTGCCACGATCGAGAGCTGGCGCTGCCGCGCGCAGGGCGAGGCGCTGGCCGGTAGTGGTCGTCTCACGATCAGTCTCCCGCGCTTTGCCCTCACGCTCTGGCCGAGCGCGCCGGCGCGGCTGGAAAAAATCACCCTGCGCGGTGCGCTCGACGGCGCGGATCTTCGCCTAGCTATCAATGACAGGCCGGCCTCCCTTGCGCCGGACGCACTCTTCCTGCAGGTCGTCGCGCCCCCGCCGGTTGCGCCGGATTTCGGCCTTTCGCTCAGTGCGAAAGAAAACCCGTGGCCGTGACCACCTTGCCGTCGCGCACCAGCGCGGTGTGTTTTTGCGCGCCGGTGAAGGCACCGAAAACGTTGCGCGCGTTGACCGTGAAATCGACCAGATAACCGGCGACCTCCTGGCCCTTGCCGACCGGCAACTTGCCCGGCCGAGGCGGCCCGAGGAACTTCAGCTTCACGCTCGCTGGATCGACCAGGCTCGCATCCAGCCAGGCCGTCACGATTTCCTGGTAATTCTCCGGATACGCTCCGTAGATCTGCGAATCCGGAGTCGGAGTTTGCGCCGGGACCGCGAGCGGCAGGGCAGCGCCGAGGGCGAGGATCAGCAGGAAGAAGCCGGCGGCGCGTCGCATTCGTGCAGGTTAACGGCCTCGCCCGCGATGTCGAGCGCCGGAGAATGAGCTTCCGCCGCGGAGCGATCTTCCTTATGGATGGCGCATGCGAAATCTCCTCATCCTGTTGCTGACCGGTTCGTTCTTTGTCGGCGCGCTCGTCCCGGCTTTTGCCCAACCATCGTCCTCCAGCCTAACGACGCCCGCGCCCGTCACCGCGGCAGCGGACCCGGCGGCCGCGACCCAGGCCTGGCTCGACACCGTGCCCGCGGATAAACGCGAAAAGTCCGATGCTTATTTCGAAGGCGGCTACTGGCTGATCCTTTGGAATTATCTCGTCAGCGCAGCGATCGCGTTGCTGCTTTTGATGAGCGGGCTCTCCGCGCGGCTGCGTGACTTCGCGGAACGCACGACGCGCTTTCGGTCGCTCCAGGTGCGCGATCTACGCGATCGCCTACATCCTGCTCGTGACCCTGCTTTCGTTTCCGCTCGATGTTTACACCGGCTATTTCCGCGAACATCAATACGGCCTCGCGACCCAGAATTTTCCCGGCTGGATGGGTGACCAGGCGAAAGGGTTGATCATCGCGCTGATCCTCGGGCCGATTTTGCTCATGGTGCTCTACGCGGTTTTTCGCCGCGCGCCGCGCACCTGGTGGATCTGGGGAACTGGAGTCGGGATTCTTTTCAGCGTGCTCGCGATGTTGATCGCGCCGATCTTCATCGAGCCACTTTTTAACACCTACAAACCGTTAAGCGATCCGAAGATTAGCGAGCCGATCCTGGCGATGGCCGCGGCGAACGAAATTCCGGTGAAGCAGGTCTTCGAGGTCGACGCGTCGCGACAAAGCAACCGCGTGAGCGCGAACGTCGCGGGCATTTTCGGGACGGCGCGGATCGCGCTCAACGACAACCTGCTCAAGCAATGCACGCTCCCGGAAATCCGCGCGGTGATGGCGCATGAGATGGGACATTACGTGCTCAACCACGCGATGAAGCTGATTCTCTATGCCAGCGTTTTCATCCTCGTTGGCTTCGCCCTCGTGAACCTCTTCTTCGATCGCTGCGTGCAACGCTGGGGCGCGAAATGGGGTGTGCGCGGGATCGCCGATCCAGCTGGTCTGCCGCTCCTCGCGCTGATCTTCTCGACCTATTCTTTCCTGCTCACGCCGCTGCAAAACACCGCGGTCCGCGTGACTGAACGCGAAGCGGATCAGTTCGGGATCAACACCGCCCGCGAGGCTGACGGCTTTGCGAAGGTGGCGCTGAAGCTCGGCACTTATCGCAAGCTCAATCCCGGGCCGTGGGAGGAATTCATCTTCTTCGATCATCCCAGCGGCCGCGCGCGCATCCGGATGGCGATGGATTGGAAAGCGGCCAACCTGCCGGTGGGCGATGCCGGCGGGCCGCTGCGCGTTTCTCGTTAGGGCGCGACTCCTGCGGCGGCCGGGCTCGCCGCCGGCGCCGCGGATTCGTCAGGCGAAGCGGTTGTTCCGGGCTTCGGCGTCAGCGCTTGCTTGAGCAAATCGGCCAGGCGCCAGCCGGCGCGCTGGATTTCGCGGCGCACAACCAGCGCCGACCACCTCCGATAGGACAGCTTGTCGGGCATCGCCCGCTCGCGGGCGATGCCTTCGGCGACCATGGTTTCGTGATCTAACTTTGGCTGGACGTGCTCGAAGTTCAGCCGCCGGTGCGCCGCCTGCGCGACTGGCAGAATCTCATTGGCCCACGCTTCCGGATATTTCTCCAAGGCGACTTCCGCTCCCAGTTTCCAATGCATCGGCTCCCCTTGGGCGAGGGTTTGCGCGAGGCTGGTTTCGGCGGCGTCGGTCTGCGCGCGACGCTCTTCTTTCGGCATCGTCGGCGGAAGCTCCGGCAGATTCGCGGAGACCGCGTCGCTGTCCCAGAAGCCGTGGAGCTTTGGATGCTTCGACGCGTTTGGCGGCGGAGTGCCGTCCAACTCCAGGTGAAGCGAGTTCCCGCCTTCATCGGGGAAAAACTGGCCCGGCCGATCCGGGTTGGTTGGTCTCCCACTCGCGTCGAAATATTCCGCGCCGACATGAAGCGGCTGATGAATGTCGCCGACGAAATGGGCGAGTAGGATGATCGCGATCGGTTTCGTAATCGCGCGCGCGTTGTTTTCCGGTTCATCGCCGCGCAGGACCGCAATGCAGTAACGCATCATGTGCACGATGTCCCACGGCGAGCGGCCCACTTTGCCGTCGCCGTATTTTTCCAGCGGATCGGCCAGCGGCACATCGGTGTAGTGAAACCAATGATGCGACGGGATCGCAGATTTCTCGTCGTAGGTCGGCGGATTCGCCTGCCAAAAGGCGCGGAGCTGGGCGGCGATCCTCGGGTGCGAGGAGAAGTAAAGCTGCACCATCGGATCATCGACGCCTTTCGTGTCCCACTGTTTGATCGTGTCGGGAATGATCGCGACTTCGCGCAACGTGTAGCCATCGAGCAACTCGGAAACTTTCGCGCCGGTCGGGGTACCGGCGAGCAGCCGGTCGGCGATCGCGCCGATCAGTTGATGGCCTTCGGGGCCGTAGGCACGAGCTGGCGGAATCGCGACGAGCGCCAGGGCGAGAATGAGCAGATATTTTTTCATGAGGCATGCCTAACGAGCGGCCGACAGGCTGGTCGGCGTGAAACTAAGACGCGGAACCCCCCGTTGTCATCCCGAGCGGAGCGAGGGACCTCCCAAGCGTTTTGAGAGACCGAGCTCGCGACACGATTGGGAGATCCCTCGCTCTCGCTCGGGATGACAACAAGAAAGCAAGCGCCTAACGGGCCGCCGCGACCTCTTCCGTCGTCGATTCTTCGAGCTCCAGCGGGCGCTGTTCCTGCGCGAGTCGCTCCTGTTTCGCCGGCGAGTTTGCCTCTGGCTGCGCCGCGCTCAACCGCATCCCGACGAGCTTGCTCACGCCGCGTTCTTCCATCGTCACGCCGTAGAGCACGTCGGCCATGGCGATCGTGCGTTTGTTGTGCGTGATGATGACGAACTGGCTCTGCTCCACGAAGCGATCGAGCATTTTGATGAACCGGTTGATGTTCGATTCGTCGAGCGGCGCGTCCATTTCGTCGAGCACGCAGAACGGGCTCGGCTTCACCATGTAGATCGAGAAGAGCAGCGCCACCGCGGTCATCGTCTGCTCGCCGCCGGAGAGGAGCGAGACGCTTTGCAGTTGTTTGCCCGGCGGCTTCGCGACGATGTCGATGCCGCTGTCGAGCGCGTCCGCTTCGTCGAGGAGCGCAAGATCGGCGCGGCCGCCGCCGAAGAGCTCGGCGAACATTTCGCGGAAGTTGATCCGGACCTGCGCAAAGGTTTCCGAGAAAAGTTTCTCGGTCGTCTGGTTGATCCGCGCGATCACGTCGAGCAGTTCGCGGCGCGAGTTCGTCAGGTCGGTGTTCTGAGTTTCGAGAAACGTGTGGCGCTCCTCGAGCTCGTCGTATTCGTGGACGGCGTCGAGATTCACCGGGCCCATCGCGTCGAGCTGACGGGTCAGTTCGGCGATGATCGCGGTCAGTTGCGCCTCGTCGACCTGTTCGTCTTCCGGCGTTCCGCCACGTTTTACCTGCGCACGCAGCGTCTTGGTAAAGGCGTAATGGTCGGGAGAAAATTCGCGCAGATCGATCTGATAACGGCGCATTGTGTGCTCCGCGATGTTCTCGATCTTGAGCTGCAATTGCGTCTGGCGGA
Organism: uncultured Verrucomicrobiae bacterium; assembly: GCA_963831805.1. Taxonomy (GTDB): domain Bacteria; phylum Verrucomicrobiota; class Verrucomicrobiia; order Chthoniobacterales; family UBA10450; genus Palsa-1392. Next base: position 311,487 of record CAWHRN010000009.1, read on the forward strand.
CTTCCTCCTTGCCGCGCGCGTCGTGCAGGTCGCTCAGTGCTTTTCGGTGCGTTCGCAGATCTGCTTCGAGCGCGTTCACCTCGGCGAGGTGGGTGGCTCGGGCCGCGGTGACTTCATGCACGGCTGCCTCCGCAATCGTGAGTTCGGCGCCGTCGGCGGCGATCGATTCTTCCGCGGCGGCGGTTTCGAGCGCCTGCTGTTCGCGGCGTGATTGGTAGGCAACGATGTCGCCGCGGCGGGTGGCGATCAGTTCGGCCAGTTCCGCCTGGCGCGCAGTCATCGGCTGGCGCTGCGTGCGCAGACCTTCGTGACGCTGACGCTCGGTCGCGACGGCGAGGCGAAGTTCGTTCAATTGTTCGGTCAACTCGCGGTCGCGCAGGCGGGCGGCTTCGGCAGCGGACTGTGTCTCGGCGCGTCGCGTGTGCTCGGTCTCGCAATGACCGCGCAATTCGGCGGCCTCCGTTTCCAGCTGCGAAACACGCTCGGCCGAAGTGGCCAGTTGCTGATCGAGCGTGGTCTTTTCCCATTCGATCGCGTCGGCCTTGCGATTCGCCTCGTGCAGCTCGCGCTCGCGCGCGGCCACTTCCTGCGCGGTCGCGGAATGCTCGGCGCGCGCCTGCTGCAACTGCTCGCGAATTTCTTCCAGGCGCTCCACCGCGCGGAGGTGCGCCTGTTCACTCGCCGCACGTCCGCGACGCAGCTCTTCCCGCGTTTCGAGCAGGCCGCGCAATTCTTTGCCTAACGAACCAATCTGCGCCTTCCGCGCGAAAACCGAACTGCTCTCCTCGCTCACCCGCCCGCCGTAGATCACGCCCTGGGTCGAAATCATTTCGCCGGTGAGGGTGGCGAAGCCCAGCTCTGGGTGCTGCCGCTTTCGGGCGCGCGCTTGTTCCAGGTTTTCCACCACGGCGATGTCGCCTAACAAACGCCTAACGATTCCGAGCAAATACTCGGGCGCCTTAACTTGGTCGGTCGCCCAAGCCAGCGCGCCTTCGGGCAGATCCCGATTTTCGGCGTTCGCAGCCTTCAGCAATTCCGGCGCGATGAGCGCGGTCTGGCCGAGCTTTTGGGCGGACAATTTGCCGATGATCTCTGCCGCGAGCTCGTCGCTCTGGAGCACGATCGCGTGCAGGTTGCGACCGAGCGCCACCTCGATCGCGGCGATGAATTTTTCATCCACCTCGATGAGCGACGCGAGCGCGCCGGTCAGCGCCGGCAGGATTCGCTCCGGTTCATCGAGGCCTTTGAGCAGCGCCTGCGACCCTTGGGCGAGTCCTTCGCCCTCGTCGTTGAGCTGCTGCAAAATCTCCAGCCGCGACTGGCGTTCCGCGACCGCGCGTTCGCTCGCGAGGAGCGCGGCGTCGGCGTCGCGCAAAGCCTGTTGTTCGTTTGCGACGGACTCTTCAGCGTGCGGAATTTTCGTCGCCAATTCCTGCAGATTTTGGCTTTGCTCGGTCGCGGTGGCGCGAATCGCCTCGACCCGGCCGGAGGTCTCATCGCGCGCGTCGTGCGCTTCGCCTAACGACACTTCCAGTTCCGACAAGCGCGGTGCGGTTGCGGCCCGGCGTTCGCTTGTCCCGGTGATTTCCGCCTCGAGATCGGCGAGCCGGTTCTCGGCTTTGGAAATCGAAAGCTCCAGCGCCTGCAGCGCCTGGTCCTGTGCCTCGCGCTCACGACGAACTTCCGCGGCGTGCTCGGTCGCTTCGGAGAGTTCGCTCTTTTTCGATTCGAGCAGGCGCTCGGTCTCGGCGAGGAGCGCGTCGGTGCTGTGAATCTCGCTCTCCTGTTGCGCGAGCTTGGCCTCGGCCGCGGCGATGTCCGCTTCGTAGCGCTCGATCAGCGCGCCCAATTCCTGGGCGCGCTCCTGGTTAAAGGCGATTCGGTTGCGATGCGAGGCGATCTGGTTTTGCAGGCGCTGGACTTCGGTCCGCGCTTCGTTAATCCGGGCGTCGACTTCTTCGAGCTTCGCGCGTTGAGTGGCGACGGTGTTTTCCTGTTCCTCGATCGCCTGCTCGGTAGTGCGCTGCTGCTCGTCGAATTTCCCCGTCGCGCCGCGGGAAGTTTCGAGTTCTTTGCCTAACGAGTCGAGTTGGGCGCGCGAATGGTGGGTGTCGAGGACTTGGAGGTCGGCCATCAGCGCCTGGTAGCGGCGCGCCTTGCCGGCCTGGCGCTGGAGCGAGCCGATCTGCCGCTTCACTTCCTTGATGATGTCGGCGACGCGCAAGAAGATTTTGCTCGGTGTATTCCAGTTTGCGGAGCGATTCCTTTTTCTGCGCCTTGAATTTCGTGATGCCGGCGGCTTCCTCGAAAATCATCCGGCGATCTTCCGGCTTGCTGAGAAAGAATCTGCGTGATGTGGCCCTGCGCCATGATGCTGTAGCTCGTGCGGCCCGACGCCCGTGCCCATGAAGAGTTGCTGGATGTCCTTGAGCCGGCACGGCGTTTTGTTGAGGAAATATTCGCGTTGCCGTCGCGAAAAATCCGGCGCGTGACCGCGCACGTCGTGCCAGTCGACTCCGAGTTCCTGCGCGCACTTCGCCGAAGCGTGAGCGAGACTTCGCGCATGCCGATCGGTTTGCGCCAGTCGGTGCCGTTGAAGATCACGTCGGCCATTTCGCCGCCGCGCAACGCCTTGGCCGATTGCTCGCCGAGCACCCAGCGGATGGCGTCGAGAGACGTTGGATTTGCCGCAGCCGTTCGGGCCGACGATGGCGGTGACGCCGGCGTGGAAGTTAAGAGCGGTCTTGTCCGCGAAGGATTTGAACCCAAAGAGTTCGAGCGATTGGAGGTGCATGATTTGCGGCGGGTGCCTAAGGGATTAACCGCACCCTAACAACCGACCGCAAGCAAAATCCTACCAAATGCGGGACGCCGGGCCGTCAGTGGCCACAAAATATGGTGGCGGCTTCGAATCAGCTTTGCCGGCTCGGAAGCGCCACTCGTACCAAATAAAGAAGCGTGCCGACCAGAAACACGGCGCCGGCGATCTTGAATTCCCGCGAGGTCGCCTGCGCCAGAATCCAGATGATGAGCACAATCGAGATCAACGGCACGACGGGAGCGCCGGGAAAGTTGAATGGCTTCTCGTCGGTCTGAACATCGCGCCGCATCAGGACGAAAGCGGCAGCGCAACACACCAGATAAAGCAAAAGGGCGGCGACATTCGCCATCACCGCGAGTGCTTCAAAAGTCGAGCTGAGCGAAAATAGAAACGCGAGCAGCGCGTACACGATGATTGCGACGTCGGGCGTGCGGAAGCGCGGATGCACATGCGTGAGGCTCCGCGGCAGAATGCCGTCGCGACCGAGCGCAAAAAGAATTCGGGGCGAACTGAGGATATCGCTCGCGATGAAACCGAACGAAGAGATGGTCGCGCCGCCTAACAAGAGCATCCGCCCGGCGTTTCCGAGAAAGGTGGCCGCGGTCGCAGCGAGCGGCGCGTTCGTCTCTTCCGCAAGGCGCGGGCCTAACGAACCCTGTGCGACAAACTGGATCAGCAGGTAGAGCACGGTCGTGATCGTGAGCGCGAGATAGATCGCGCGCGGCACCGTGCGCGCCGGATTTTTCACTTCGCCGCTCGGGATGAGCGCGACTTCAATCCCGAAAAAAGCGAAGAGCAAAAGCAAAACGGATTTGCCGAGTGCGCCGGTTCCGGGCCAGCCGGGCCACGCGAGGTTCGCCGGATGGACGAAGAAGACGCCAACCGCGACGAGGATGAGGAGCGGGACTAGTTTGGCGACCGTCACGATGCCAACTGCGCTCGTGCCTTCGCGCACCCCGCGGACATTTATCGCCGCGAGACCGCCGTAGATGACGAGCAGGATGGCAAAATGTCCAACGGGTCCAGCGAGTGCCGGGATGAGCGCTACCACGGTGCCAGCAAAAAAGTTGACCACCGCCGCGACGCTCAGGACCGCGGTCGTGTAGTAGAAAAGCCCGGTGATGAAACCGACGTATTTGCCGAAGGCGATCTCCGCATAGGCGTAAAGTCCGCCGGTCAGCGAAACCCGGCTGCCCGCGAGCGCGAAGCTGGTGACGAAGAGTGCCATCGCGATCGCGCAGACGACGAAGGCGAGGGGAGCGGCCGCGCCGAGCTGCTTCGACATGTCGGCCGGCAACTTGAAGATGCTCGCGCCGACGGTGGTGTTGACGATATTCGCGGTCAGCCCGAGGACGCCGATCGCACGGAGAAGCTGCGCATCGACGCGCTGAGAATTTGCCGGCAAATCCGCCACGCGCGCACCGTGCGGGAACAGTCGCAGCGAAACAAGATCGAAAACTCCTCCTAATCCTCCTCTTGCTCCTAATCTTTTGGGACGGGGATTAGGAGCAGGAGCAGGATTAGGAATCAGTACCCCGCGGCTTGCCCATCCTTCCGGCTTTCGCTCGCGCCGACATAGACGCGTTGACCGTCGTGCATCTCGACTTTGATCGCCTGGTAGCCGCCATACCCGCCGACGTCGAACCGCACATCGTGTCCCTTCATTTTCAAAGCGCGCACGGTCGCGTAAGGCACGCCGCTCTCGACCTCAACGTCGCCGCCGTTAGGCGTCATTTTTTCGCCGGTCGGTTCGTTATCGCCTTCGTGCTGCCAGCGCGCGGCGTCGCCTGCCTCCTGCACAGTCATCCCGAAATCGATCATGTTCGTTAGCACCTGCACGTGACCCTGCGGCTGCATGTCGCCGCCCATCACCCCGAAGGCGAGCCACGGCTTCTGGTCTTTCATCACGAAGCCCGGAATGATCGTCTGGAACGGCCGTTTCCCCGGCGCGTAGACATTTGCGTGCCCCGGCTCCATGGAGAAAAGCTGCCCGCGATCCTGGAACATGAACCCGAGCCCCGGGACCACAATTCCGCTGCCCATCCCGCGGAAATTACTCTGGATCAAACTCACCATGTTGCCTTCGTCATCCGCGGTGCACATGTAGATCGTGTCACTCTGGCCTAACGATGGGTTCCCCGCCTCGACGCTCTTCGCCGCGTGGTCGGGATCGATCAACTTGCGGCGCTCGTCCGCATATTTCTTCGAGATCAGCCCGGCGATCGGCGCCTTCGCGAAATCCGGGTCGGCGTAATATTTCGCGCGATCGGCGAAGGCGAGCTTCTTCGCTTCAATCATCGCGTGGAGTGTTTCGGGAGAATTGAACCCCCACGATTTCAGGTCGTAGCCCTCGAGCAAGGTCAGCATCTCGAGCGTGGCCAGACCCTGCCCGTTAGGCGGCAATTCGAAGACATCATAGCCGCGGTAGTTCACCGAAACCGGCTCGACCCATTCTGACTTGTGCGCCTCGAAATCGGCTTTCCGGAGATAGCCGCCGTTCGCTTTCATGAATGCGTCGATCTTGTCCGCGATCTCGCCTTTATAATAAGCCTCGCGTCCTTTCTCGCCGATCAAACGCAGACTATGGGCAAGCCCGGGATTCTTGAAGATGTCGCCTTTCGCGGGCGCGCGGCCTTTGCCATCGAGCGTGTAAGTCTCGAGAAATGCGCCGGGCAGATCTTTGTAAATCGGCACGCTCCGGCCCCAGTAATACGCGATCAATTCCGTCACCGGAAAGCCCTCTTCCGCGTAATGAATCGCGCCGGAGAGATCGTCACCTAACGAGAGCTTGCCGAATTTTTTGTGCAGCTCCGACCAAGCATCGACCGCTCCCGGCACACTGATCGGGAGCATCCCGGTCGGCGGAATGAACTCGCGATGGAGCTTGGCGAGCTCGCTCTTCATCTGCTCGTAGCTGAGCCCGCGCGGCGAGCGGCCGCTCCCGTTTAGTCCATAAAGTTTGTGGTCCTTCGCGCTGTAAACGATCGCGAAAAGATCGCCGCCGATCCCGTTCGAGACCGGCTCCATCAGGCCGAGGGTGACGTTCGCCGCGATTGCGGCGTCGACCGCGCTCCCGCCGCGCTTCAGCACATCGAGCCCAACCTGCGTCGCCGCCGGCACGCTCGTGCAAACCATTCCGTGTCGCGCCAGCACTTCTGAACGCGTCGCCCAGGTTTTCCCCGTGATCCGGTCGATCTGCCCATTAACCGCGGCGCTTCCGCCTAACGACAAGACGACAAAGAGAAGCAACGCGCGAAATTTCATCGCGCATGATAACGCGCGTCTCGCCTTCCGCGAAATCGCCGTGCAGGATCAATTCGTAGTGTCCCGGAGCAGCGCCTTGAGATCGGACTTTCGCAACAGGCGGCCGGCGAGAACGACTGCTCGAATGCGCCGGAGGTTGTCGATCCGGCGCAGCGGATCGGCTTCGACTAACAAAAGGTCCGCCCGCTTGCCGATCGCGATCGAGCCGCTGCTTTTCGTTAGGCCGAGAAACTGTGCCGGCCCGATCGTGGCCGACCGCAGCGCCTCGGCCGGAGTCATGCCGCACGCCACGAAAAGCTCGAGCTCATCGTGCAAGGAAAATCCCGGATAGTCGCGCGGCATCGGCGTGTCCGTTCCCGCTAAAATGGGAACCTTCGCCGCGATCAGGGCCGCGAAGATTTGGCGCGAGACTTCCCATCGCTTCGCCGCCAGCGCCCGGTCACCGGCAGTTACGCGGGCGAGAATTCTCGCCCAGCGTTTCCGCTCATCCGCGCGCAGAAAGCGCCAGCGCGGATCGTCGCGAAAATCGCTCTCCGCCTTTCGCGCTTCGAAATATGGCAGGACGAGAGTGGGCACCTGCACTTGTCTGGTGCGGGCGAGTGCTCCGGCCACCTGCGCGCAGATTCGCGGTTCGAAAGTTTCGAGCACTTCACGTTCTTGCGCGTCGCATAATTCAATTAGCGCATTTCCGGAGACCTTCTGACGCGCCGCGAGGAGCGCTTTTTCGCGGGAAGAGCAGGCTTCATACACCTGCGTGAGATGCTCGTTAGTCCGCTGGCCCGCGCGGGCCGCGGTGAGCAAACTCACCTGTTCCGGCACGTGCCCACAAACCGTCGTGCCGGATCGTCGTGCTTCGTCGAGAATCGCCCGCCAGTGCGTCTCCGGGACATCCGAGAACACCTTGATAAAATCCGCGCCCGCCATTTTCGCCGCGCGGACTTCCCGTCGCGCCTCCGGCGGAGAAGTGCCTTTCACGGCAACCCCGGCGGCGAGGACGCGCGGCGCAATTAATTGCCCCTCCGCCACCGCTTCGCGCCAGCGGTTCACTGTCGCGATCCGGGCCGGGTCGGTGCGCATCTCACGCACGGCGGTCACGCCGTTCGCGATGAAGAGTGGAAACGCCCATTCGTTAGGCGAGCGGTGGGAGGAATTATTGAAAAGGTGCACGTGCATGTCGACGAGCCCCGGGACCAGGAAAAGTCCGCGGCCGTCGAGCGTGGTGCAGCCTGGTGGGAGCCGCGCCGCCGGTGACTCGTCGATCCGGGCGATCCGGTCACCAATTATCAGGACAGTGCGTGCGCCCAGGCGCTGACCGCGTTCGACATCGATGATGGTGACATTCTCGATCGCGAGGGAGCCGGCCCGCTCCGGAGCAAGAGACGTGGCGGTGCAAACCGTGGCGGCGAGAAGCGCGCCGCTCACTGCGAAAATTCCCCGCAGATTCATCTGGCGAAACTAGCGCGTGCCAGATCGCCGCAAAATCTTTGCTCGCACCCCGGGCGTCGCTAAGCTGCCCGCATGCGCCAGGATTATCTCGACGACTACTTCACGTTTCTCCGCTTCCCCAGCATCTCGACCGACGACGCCTATAACGAAAACGTCGGCGAGTGCGCCCATTGGCTGGTGAAAAAACTCACCGATATCGGTCTCGAGACGAAGCTCGTTTCGACGAAGGGTCATCCGATCGTCTGGGCGAAAAACAAACATCAACCTGGCCGTCGGACCGTCCTGCTTTATGGCCACTACGATGTGCAGCCGCCCGATCCGCTCGAGCTTTGGGACTCGCCGCCCTTCGATCCGGTCTTGAAAAACGGCTTCGTCTTCGCTCGTGGCGCGACGGACAACAAAGGCCAGATCCTGGCCCACATCCTCGGCATCCAGGAGACGATGGCGGAAAAGGGTGACCTGCCCGTGAATCTCAATCTCATTATCGAAGGCGAAGAGGAGATCGGGAGCGGTAACTTACCGGGCTTCCTGGAGGAGAATCGCGATTCGTTAGCCTGCGACGTCGCGGTCGTTTCCGATACCGGAATGGTCGCGCGCGGCGTGCCGACCTTGAGCTACGGGCTCCGCGGCGTGACCGCGCTCGAGATCAAAATCACCGGAGCGAAGATGGATTTGCACTCGGGCGTTTTCGGCGGCTCGGTGGCGAATCCGGTGACGGCGCTGGCGCGTTTGCTTGCGACTTTGCATGACGAAAACGGGCACGTTGCGATCGAAGGCTTTTACGACGACGTCAAACCGCTGGAGGAATGGGAGCGCGAAGCCTGGCGCAAATTGCCGATCGATGGCGACAAGGAAATCCTCAATGAGACCGGCGCGCCGGCGCTTTTCGGCGAGGAAGGTTTCAGCACGCTCGAGCGCATCTGGGCGCGCCCCACGGCGGAGATCAACGGCATCGGCGGCGGCTACCAGGGCAAGGGAACGAAGACGGTGATCGCGAGCCACGCGATGGCGAAGATCACCTTCCGGCTCGTACCGAATCAGGACGGCGACAAAATTCTCAAGCTCGCGCACAAACATCTCGAGAAACACCTGCCTCCGGGCGTAACGATGGAGATCGTCGATGGCCATAGCGGTCCGTGGTATTTGACCGACCCACACTCGAGAGTCGGCAAGGCCGCGCAGAAGGCGTTGCAAGCAGCGTTCGGCAAAACCCCGGCGTTGATTCGCGAAGGCGGGAGCATCCCGATCGTTTCCTCGTTCCGCGAAATCCTCGGCGCCGAGACGCTCCTCCTCGGTCTCGCGCTGCCCGATTGTCGGGCGCATTCGCCTAACGAGAACTTCCCGGTCGAAAACTTTGAGGCCGGGATCAAGATGAACAAGGCGATCTTGCAGGAACTCGGTTCCTGATCCTGTGCGGCGCGTTCTCCTGTTCGCGTTCGCCCTCGGTTTCGTCTTCGGTCCCGCGGGCCGGGCGAACGCCGCAGAGGAGTCGTTAGGCGAGAAGATCAAAAAAGTCTTCGCCACGCCGACGCCGACCCCGCATCGGCGGCATCACTCGTCATCGTCGTCGACAACCACGAAAAAGAGCACGCCGGAGCCGTCGCCGACCGCGACGCCGAAGAAGAAAGAGAAGAGCACGCCCGAGCCTTCGCCGACCTCCACTCCGAAGAAGAAAAAGAAGAAGAAATCACCGACGCCGACTCCAACCGAAACCCCGACGGCAACTCCGAGCCCGAGCGAAACCCCGACGCCGACTCCGGAAGAATCGCCCTCCGCCTCGCCGGAAAAGAAGTCCGTCGTCGCCACAGTCTCGCCTAACGAAATCAAGGGTTACGACAACAATCCGCCGGAGATTCGGAAGGTTCTCGAGACCGCGCTTGGCCTGACGAATCAGGATTTGAAATACACCTACGGCTCGGCCGAGCCGAAAAATGGCGGGCTCGATTGCTCCGGCTTCATCTACTACGTGCTGCGCGAGAATGGCGTGAAAGACGTCCCCCGCGACGCCAGCGGCCAATACGTCTGGGTACGCAAAGCCGGGAACTTCCGCGCGGTCCTGAGCAGCGATCTCGACTCGTTCGAGCTCGACGAGTTGAAGCCCGGCGACCTGCTCTTTTGGACCGGCACTTACGACGTGGAAAAGGACCCGCCGGTCACGCACACGATGATTTATCTCGGGACGAAAAAGGAAGACGGCAAACCGGTCATGCTCGGGGCGAGCGACGGCCGCAGTTTCGAAGGAAAACGCATGTCGGGCGTGAGCGTCTTCGATTTCAAGACCTCGTCGAAGCAGGCCACGAGCTCCGGGCGCCACCCGCGCTTTGTCGGCTACGGTCGAATACCCGGTTTGGGAAAAGCGGCCCCGAGCCCGCAGGAAAACTGAACTGCTATTCGGTGGCGTTCGAAACCTTGGGCGACGCGGCAGGCTGTCCCTGTTCGTTAGGCACCGGCACCGGAGGATGCGTTGCGCGGTAGTGTTTAGTCGCGAGGCCGAGGACGAACACGAGGACGATGAAGGCAATCGTGCGCTGCTCCTGTCTCGTGAGCACGAAAATGCCGAGGCGATTGCGGAAACTCATTGGGCGTAAGCAATCGGATCTGTGAGGCTGGCTTCGCGAAAACCCTTCAACCGCAGCTGGCAGGAATCGCATTCTCCGCAGGCGCGGCCATCCGGCGTCGGATCGTAGCAACTATGGGTCAGCGAGTAATCGACGCCTAACGAATTTCCGCGGCGGATAATTTCCGCCTTCGTCAGGCTGATCAGCGGAGTGTGAATTCGAAACTGCGAGCCTTCTACGCCGGCCCGAGTGGCGAGATTGGCGAGTTGTTCGAAGGCGCGGATGAATTCCGGCCGGCAATCGGGATAGCCGCTGTAATCGACCGCGTTGACTCCGATGAAAATATCGGTCGCCGCGAGCACCTCCGCCCAGGCGAGCGCGTAGGAAAGGAAGATCGTGTTCCGCGCCGGGACGTAGGTGATCGGAATCCCGGTCGTCATATCGTTAGCCTTGCGATTTTTCGGGACATCGATCTTGGCGGTCAGGGCCGAGCCGCCGAAGAAGCGCAGGTCGATCTCGGCGATGCGATGCTCGGTTGCGCCTAACGACTTCGCGACCAGCTCTGCGGCTGCCAGTTCCTGTGCGTGACGCTGACCGTAGCGAAATGAAAGCGCGTAAGTCGCGAAGCCCTCTGCGCGCGCGAGCGCGAGCGTGGTCGCCGAATCGAGACCGCCGCTTAGCAGCACGACGACTCGCTTCATTCCTCGGCGTCGGGGAACATCGCGGTCACGGTGAGCGCGATTCCGCCGCGCGAAGCAAACTCGGCTTTGATCAGCATCTTCCGCGGCGCGCAGGCCTTAACGAGATCGTCGAGAATTCGGTTCGTCACTTTCTCGTTGAAGGCTTTCTCGTTCCGGTAGGAGGCGAGGTAAAACTTGAGCGACTTGGTCTCGATGCAACGCTCGTTAGGCACGTAGTCGATTGTCAGCTCCGCGAAATCGGCCTGGCCGGTGATCGGGCAGAGCGAGGTGAAATCGGCGGAGTGAAATTGGATCCAATAAGGGCGATCAGCTGGATTCGGAAAGGTTTCGAGAATCCCGGCCGAGGGGCTGGTTGGTACTTTGGTTTCGCTCTTGCCGAGAAGCGTCAGGCGCTTGCGCTGTTTTTTCTTCGCCACTGTGAAAGGTAAGGTTTGCTGACCTGGCGGCAACTGTAGCCGTCTCCCTGTGGGAGACGCGAGGGTTGAGACCTGACTTGGATTGCAAGCCAGTCGAGACGCACGCTTCGCACAGCGAAGCGGCTACAACGTCAGTCCGGCGGACGCAGCATAGGGTCGTTTAGCGCGCGCTCGCGATCGCCCGGTTTGCCGTATTTCCAGTAGGCGACTTTTAGGGTGCGCTTGAGTTTGAGATGGCTGCCGTCGGCCATCGTCCACTCGCGCAGGAGATGTGGAAAATCGCGGTCGAGCACGAACTCGTCGTGTCCGCCAGCGTGCTCCACGCTGACGTTGATGAACTTCTCGCCCGTCGCGTATTTCACCTGCGCCGATTGCCAGACGAGCGCGGTCTTTCTTGAACCGATGACGGTGGGCGCGAGTTGGATTTCGAATTCGCCGTTTGGCTTTTTGGCGAAGTCGATCGTGCGCACGCGCAGCGGCAGCTCGTCGTAGAAAAATCCGTCAGGCGGGAGGGTCACCCGCTCGCGGCCGTCGGCCATGCCGTCCCAGTAGGTGTGCCATTCGTGAGTGAATTGCTCGCCGCTGCGGCGGCCTTCCTGGAAGCTGTTTCCGCAACTGTCGTTACTCGTTAGGCTCCACTTCGCGAGGCGGCCGTTATCGGCGCGCCAGAAAGTCGAGTGCATCTGCTGGACGACATAAAGGCCGGTCTGGGCGTGCAGGATTTGGTTCATCTTCAAAACCGGCACGACGCCGTCGCGCTGCCAGTCGTCGGCTTTGACGAGTTGCTTTAGATCGAACGGTTCGCGCACGAGAATGTGCAGCGCTTCGTCGTGACGCGGTTCTCCTTCGCGCACGAGTTGCGCGTCGTAGATGTCGAACTCGGCTTTGCCGTCGTTCCAGTAGCTGCTGTTTTGGATGAAGACCGGAGAAAACTGGGCGCGCGCACTCGTTAGGCCAGCGGCGAAAAGGGCGAGCAGGCAGGCGAATCTCATGCGCGAGCTTCCGGCTTGCCCCGATGATGGCAAGCTGGAAGCTTGCCACCGATGGCGGACGAAATTCCCAAACCAAGCGGTATCGCGCAGGCCGGCGTGATCGATTTTTTTGCCTACGATGCGCAGCGCGACGAGGTCGTGCTCGCGATGTTTGAGGACCGCCCGTGGGACGATTCCGAACTGCAACTGTTTCAGTTACAGGAAAAATTTAATGCCTATGTCTCCTTTCTCCTCGACGGCGAACTGGCTGAGGCGCATCCGGAATTAGCCGGGAAAAAAGCGCGGATCGAAGTGCGTTGCGCGACCATGCCGGAAGGGCGCGCGCTCGATCTGCTCACGATGATTCACGATCAGTTGACGCTCCAGGAGATCGACGTGGAAGTAATCGCGGGAAGCGAAGGCAGCTGCGGGAGCGGCTGCACCTGTCATGGGTGAGAGTGACTGAAAATGAGCTAGACTTGCCCTATGAAAGTTCCGTTCACGGTGGGCACAGTCGGTCACTTCGGTCTCTCAGTGAAGGCGCCAAAGAAGAGCGCAAAATGGTTCGAGCGCGCGCTCGGGTTTAAGCCGCTCTTCGAGTTCGACGAAGGCGTCCTGGTCGGGAATCGGAACATTACGATTGCCCTGCACAAAGGAAAATCACGGCCGAAGACTCTCGGTCACATGTCGTTTCACCTCGCGAACATGGCCGCGTTGCGGAAGGCGCTCGCCCATCTGAAAAAGGTGAAGGTGAAAGTGGAGGATCCGGGCGAGGAGATCGGACCGGAATCACCCGGCTCGAAGCACATGGGGATCTGGTTTCACGATCCGGACGGCTATCGCTGGGAGTTGAGCGTGCAGAACGCCAAACGCTGAGCGGCGCCAACGTTAGCGCTTAGTATTTTAGGAATGAAACGACCGGCGTCGGATGGAGCCTCGGCCGACCCTCGAGGAATTCGAGCTCAATCAAAAACTGCGCTTCGAGCAGTTCGCCACCGGCTTTGCGGATGAGCGCGGCCGCGGCGGCGGAGGTGCCGCCGGTCGCGAGGAGGTCGTCGATCAGAACGATTTTTTCCCCCGGCTCGATGCTGTCGATGTGCATCTCCATCTCGGCGTCGCCGTATTCGAGCGAATAGGCGGCGCTCTCAGTCTTGAACGGGAGCTTCCCTTTCTTGCGGATCGGCACGAAACCAACGCCAAGCGCGTAGGCGACCGCGGACCCGAAAAGGAAGCCGCGCGCGTCGATCCCTACGACCTTGTCCACGGGCAGCGCGCGACAGCGTTCAAGAAAACAATCGATCGATTCGCGGAAGAGATCGGCATCTACTAGGATCGGCGTGATGTCTTTGAAAATGACGCCGTGTTTGGGAAAATTCGGGACGTCGCGTACCGCGCCACGTAAGCGCTCGATCGAGTCAGCAACCATGGCCCGCAGGCTAATCGGTTGCGTCGGGGCGTCAAACTTTCAGCCCGTCGTTAGGCCAGATTCGCGAGCGCTTCGCGCGGACCCGTTAGGGCGTGGCGGCTGGGCTGGCCGCGGGTGAAGGAGCGACCGGCGCGCCCGCAGGCACGACGCCGACCGCAGCGTCCTCGGGACCGGGCGAAGAAGCGGTTCCGGTCGGAACGCTCGCGCCCTTCGGCACGGGATTGAGCTGCGCTTTCGCATCGGCGGCGGCGCCTTGGGCGGCGGCCTTGGCCGGAAGCGGTTGCGTTGCTTTTTGGCCGGCGGAAGTCTTCATCAACTCGCGGCGGACATCGGAATTGGAAACGCCCTTGTGCGCGTAAAGCACCGAGAGGAGCAGGATAGTGATGAAGAAAATGCTCGCGAGCCAGGTCGTGGCGGTCGTCAGGACGTTCGTTGTTTGCGCGCCGAAAATGTTTTCGGTGACGCCGCCGCCGAAAGCTGCGCCGAGGCCTTCACTTTTCGGACGCTGCATCAGGATGACGAACATCATGAGCAGCGCGACGAGCGCTTCGAAAACGAGCAAGGAATTGATCAGGATGTTCATCGGGACGGGCAATATGTCGAAACCGGGCGGTTTGTAAAACGGCGAGAGCCAGTTACCGCACGGGCACTTTGCGGTGCACCCAGACGCTGTTCACCAGCCCGAGGCCGAACATGATCATCAACGCAAACGACCCGCTGTAGCTGATCAGCGGGAGCGGCACGCCGGTGATCGGGAGCACGGAAATTGTCATTCCGATGTTCTGGAAAATATGCGTGAAGACAAGGGTGGTGATCCCAACCACAAGCAGCGTTCCAAACAGATCACCCGCAGTGAACGCCACGAAAAGACAGGTCACGAGCAGGAGCGCGAAGGCGCTGAGCAGAAGAATGCCGCCGACGAAACCCCATTGCTCGCCGATGGCCGAAAAAATGTAGTCGTTATGCACCGCCGTGGCCGGCAGGAAGCCAAGCTCGATCTGGGTATTCGGCGCCTTGAACCCTTTGCCGGCCCAGCCGCCTGAGCCGATCGCGATGAGCGATTGATTGATCGCCCAAGCCGAGCCCTGCCGGTCGATATCGGGGTTGATGAACGCAGTGATCCGTTCCTGTTGATACGGCTTCAACACCACGGTGTAGGCGAGGGGCAGCATCGCGAGCACGATGAGCACGATGCAAACGAGATAGCGCAGCGGCAGGCCGCCGACGTAGAGCAAAGCCAGAATTACCGGACCCCAGATGATGCATTCGCCGAGATCGGGCTGCATCAGGATGAGCAGGCAGGGCGCGCCGACAATCGCGCCGCAGAGCGTGAGTCGGAGCATCGGATGCATCTGCCGGAACTGGCTGAGAAAAAGCGCGAGGACCATGATGCCAGCCACGACCGCGAGCTGGGCGGGCTGGAAATTAATCGGCCCGAGATGCAACCAGCTCCGGGAGCCGTAGACCTTTGTCCCGATGAATCGGGTGAGGAAGAGAAAGCAGATCCCCGCGACGTACATCGGGAGCGCGCCCCATTTCACCCAGCGGTAATCGATCAGGCTCGTGGCGATGAAGGCGAAAAAGCCGACCGCGACCCAGTTTGCCTGTTTGCGCCAAAACTCTGCCGCGGTTGGGTCCTGCCGCATGTAGGTCGCGCTGTAAATGGCGATGATGCCGAAAATGGCCAGCGCCAGCATGTTGATCAACAGGAGCCAGTTAAGGCCAAGCAATTTGCGGAGAAACGGGTTCATCGGAAGGGTTATTTCACCCCGGCAAACGTAAGATGATCAAGCCAGGCGGGAAGTCCAGCGCCGGAATCTCGATCAGCTAATGTTACAATTTTAAGTTACTTGATATGAGTAGCTTACATCTATTTTAGATTGTTCTCTCAATGCCAAAGCTTGTCAGCCGGTGAAAGCCCACTAAATTTTCAGTCCCGCCACGAAACCTTCACGATGCCGAAGAAAGCAAAACGCAAATTATCGCGCCCGACGCTGCCGATGCAGCGGCACCTGCCGTTGCAGCACGAAGGCCGCTGTTTCGATTTGCGCGAGATCTTCGATCGGCTGAACCGAAAGCATTTTCGCGGCCGTTTGCGTGGTTACAAGGTCGTTTGGGGCCGGCGGCGGAAACAGAGGCCGAAGGAGTATTTCATCTTTGGGACGATCCAGGAAGAAGACCGCGTGATCCGGATTCACCCGTTGCTCGATCAGCCGTTCGTGCCGCGGTGGTTTTTGGAATACATCCTTTACCACGAGATGCTCCATTCCGTGGTGCCGGAAGAAGTGGACTCTGCGGGTCGTCGCCGCGTGCATACGGAGGAATTCCAACGCCGGGAACGAGCTTTCCCGCGTTATCGCCGCGCCCGTCGCTGGGAAGAAGAGAATCTCGCGCGCTTTCTGCGCTAGTAGTCCTCGAACGCTGTCATCCTGAGCCGCGCCGAAGGAATCGACCTAACGAACGTCTTCTGCCGCCGGCCGACCGTCGAAATCAGACGGCAAGGGAGTCGTTGTGGTGTTCTTTTTGATGAGGTACCAGAGCGCGGTCGCGAGCAGGAGCGAGATCAACTTCGCGCGCCAGTTGTTCAGGATCTTCTTCTTCATAATTGCGATGGAGCAAGACCTCGCCGAGCCGCTGTCGGAAGCTTTCCGGGGTGAAATTGCGCTCGATCCGCCGGCGATAGCAAATCGAGATCCCGCCCGTCTCTTCCGAGACCACGATCGCAACCGCGTCGGATTCTTCCGTGATCCCGAGCGCCGCGCGATGGCGCAGGCCGAGGCTGCGATCGAGCGTCTCGCGCTGGCTCACCGGAAAGATGCAGGCGGCGGCGGCGATCCGGCCGTTGCGCACGATCACGCCGCCGTCGTGAAGCGCTGATTTCGGATGGAAAAGCGTCAACAAAAGCTCGGTCGAAAAAGCCGCATCCACGATCACGCCGGTCTCTTCGTAGACCTTGATCGACGTGTCGCGCTCGATCGCGATGAGCGCGCCGAACTGCTTGTTCGCAAGCTGCGTCACGACATCGGCGAGATCGTGCACGGTTTCGCGTTTCTCACTCGTCAGTGAAAAAATCGGATGGCCGCCGAGCTCCGCGAGACCACGCCGCAGTTCCGGCTGGAAAATAACCACCAGCGCGACCGCGATGAAGACCGAGAAACTCCGGATGATAAAACTGATCACGACCAGGTTCAGGAGTTGGGAGATGAGCGTGAGGGTGAGAAAAACGATCGCGAGACCGGTCAGCACTTTCGCCCCGCGCGTGCCCTTGAAATAGAGATAGCCGTAGTAAATCCCGACGCTCAGAAGCACGATCTCGAACGCGTCCCGCCAGCGATCGAAGAAGATCTGCGTAAACTGGTGGATCATCGGCTGGCGGCGAGAAGCGCTTCCGTGGTCCGGAGCGCGTCCGCATTTTCTGTCACATCGTGGACCCGCAAAATCTGCGCCCCGCGTTCGCGCAGGAGCGAGGTCAGCGCGACCGTCGCGGTCGCTTTTTCCAAGGGCGCGGAAGAGAGCTTGCCGAGAAACGATTTGCGCGAAACGCCGACGACGAGCGGGCGATCGTCGATCCGCAATTGTTCGAGATGAGTGAGCAGCTCGAGGTTGTGCGCCACGGTTTTGCCAAAGCCAATCCCAGGGTCAAATGCAAGGCACGTCGGATCGATCCCAAATCGTACGGCCAGCTCATATTGCTGTCGAAAAAAATCAGCCACCTCCGCGACCACGTTCTGGTAAGTCGGGTTCATCTGCATCGTTCGGGGCGTGCCTTGCATGTGCATGATGATGAGCGCCGCATCCTTCTCCGCCGCGAGCGCAAACATCTCCGCGTCGCCGCGCCCGCCGGTCACGTCATTGATGATCACCGCGCCGGCGTCGAGCGCGGCGCGTGCCACCGTCGCCTTCGCAGTATCGATCGAAAGCCGGACCTGCGCGGACTGCGCGAGACCCTGTATCACCGGCAACACGCGCTCGAGTTCTTCGTCAGGCGGAACCGGTTCCGCGCCGGGGCGGGTCGATTCGCCGCCAATGTCGATGATGTCGGCGCCGTTCTGCGTCATCGCGATGCCGTGTTCCAGCGCCGCCTCAGTGGCGAGGAATTCCCCGCCATCAGAGAACGAATCGGGCGTGACGTTGAGCACGCCCATGATCATGCCGCGACTCGTTAGGTCGATGACGTTTCCATCCACTTTCCAACTCGCCGCGGTCATCTCTTAAGAGACTATCACAGCCCGCGTTTTATTCGACCGCTGCCTAACGGATCGAAATGTCCGCTTTCAATCGCCTCGCTTTCTCGGATGCTCGGGGCAGCCGCGATGAAAAAAGAGAGCGACCTCAAACCAAGAATCCTGACCCTGATGCGCGCGCCGAAATATCGGCCGCTCGATAAAATTGAGTTCACCCGCGCGCTCGGAATGAAGAGCGACCACCGCGGCGCGCTCAAGCAGGCGCTGCGCGATCTCGAGCGCGCCGGCGACATCGCGCGCATTCGCAAGAACCGCTACGTCCTCCCGGCCGAGGCGGATTTGGTGACTGGCAAATTGCAGATTCACCAATCCGGGTTCGGCTTTCTCGTTCGGGAAAATTCCACCGAGGGCGATATCTTCATTTCCGCGGAAAACACCGGCACCGCGATGAACGGCGACCGGGTCGTGGCGCGGATCACGCGCGACGCCGCTTACACCCGCGCGCGGAGCGGATCGAGCCGGCCCGAAGGCCGCGTCATCCGCATTCTCGAGCGCGCGCACGCGACGATCGTCGGCACGCTGCAGCAGACCCGGAATTTCTCCTACGTCGTGCCGGACGATCCGCGGATGGTGCACAACGTATACACCCGGCCGCAGCCTCTTCCCGGGGCGAAGCGCGCGCCGGCTCCGGGCGACAAAGTCGTCGTTAGGCTGGAGGCCTGGGAATCGCGCCACGTCAATCCGGAGGGCGAGATCGTCGAGGTGCTCGGCCGCGCCACCGACCCGGGCGTGGACATGCTTTCGATCATCCGGAAGCATCATCTGCCGACGGAATTTCCCGAGAACGTCCTCGCCGAAGCGGAGCGCGTCCCGGAAAGCGTTGATCCCAACGGCTACGGTCCGCGCGAGGATTTACGCGCGCGTTTCATCGTCACGATCGACCCCGACGACGCGCGCGATTTCGACGACGCGATCCATGTCGAGAAGCTGCCCGGCGGAGATTGGGAACTCGGCGTGCACATCGCCGATGTCTCTGCTTACGTCACGCCGGGGAGCGCGCTCGACCGCGAAGCGTTGCAGCGCGGGAACAGCGTTTACCTCGCCGACCGCGTCATCCCGATGCTCCCAGAACGCCTGAGCAACGGCGTCTGCAGTCTCAATCCGCATGTCGTTAGGCTGACTCATTCCGCCTTCATTCGCTTCGCGAAAAACGGCGCGCCGAAGAGCGCGCGTTTTGGCCGCACGATCATCCAGAGCGCGCACCGGCTCACCTACAAGGAAGCCTATGCGATCCTGCAAAAGCCGCCTAACGATAAGCTGAGTGAACGGCTGCACACCGCCTGGTCGCTGGCCTCGATCCTCCGGAAAAGGCGTTTCGCAAACGGCTCGCTCGATCTCGATTTCCCGGAGGTAAAAGTGATCGTCGATCGCAAAACCGGGAAGCCGCTTCGGCTCGATCGGATCGAGAACGACGAGTCGCATCAACTGGTCGAGGAATTCATGCTCGCGGCCAACGAAGCGGTCGCGCTCGAGCTAAAAAACCGGCTCGTCCCCGACGATTTATCGCGTCCACGAACAGCCGGATCCGGAGAAGCTCGCGGAATATCGGGAACTGGTCTTGAGCTACGGCTTCCAGGTTGGCGACCTGACGAATCGCCGAGAATTGCAGCGGCTGACCGCGCTCTTTCGCGGGAAGCCGGAAGAGCAGGCGCTGAAAATCGGACTTCTGAAAAGTCTCAAGCGCGCCCGCTATGCCACGCAGCCACTCGGCCATTTCGGTCTCGCGAAGAACAACTACACGCACTTCACCAGCCCGATTCGGCGATACGCCGATCTGGTCGTACACCGCAGCTTGGCCGACCGCGGCGGGAAGAAGAACGATCGTCGTGGCGCGAGCGAATTGAACGGCATCGCCGAGCACATCTCGACGACGGAACGCGTCGCCGCCGAGGCTGAGAACGAGTCGGTGAAGATGAAGAAACTGGAGTTCCTCCAGGCGCAGGTCGGCGCGAAGGAACCGCAAATCTTCCGCTCGGTTGTGATCGATGTCCGAAATTACGGCCTGCTCATCGAGTTGCCCGATGTGCTGCTTACCGGCCTCATCCACATCTCCTCGCTGGCTGACGATTTCTATGTCTTCGACGGCGCGCGGCGCCGCCTGATCGGCCGGCAATCGAAGCGCACTCTGGCTACCGGCGAAATCCTAAAAGTTGTGGTCGCGCGGATCGACATTTTCAAGCAGCAGGCCGACTTCGCGATCGTGAGTGACAAACCGGTGCGCAACTCCGCGTCACGATCCGGCTCGCGCGGTCGCGGTCGCTAGATTCTTCCCGTCGTCCGGTTTGCGCCTCGTCTGGCGGAGCCCGGCGGCAAAAATTCTCCTTCCATTTAAGACGTGCGTTATTGTAACATCGGCGCCTTCTCAAATGGACAGCATCCTTGAAACAAGAGAGTTGGAGATCGAGCGAAAGATTTTCGCGATTGATCTGCGCGAGAACGGCCGCGGGAGATTTCTCCGCATCACCGAGGAGAGCCAGGGTCACCGCAATGTGATCATTGTGCCGATCTCGGGAGTCGACGATTTCGCGGATGCGATCGACGACGTGCTCGCCGCAGAGCCGGCCGGTCAGAACTGAGCGGGCCTCAGTTTCGTTCCCTTCAGTCGCGGGATGAGGCGCGCGACGGTCGCGATGCGTTGACACATCGGACTCGTCCCTTAGCTTGCGTTTTCCTTAATTTCGCGACTCTTTTTTTCACTTTTCATGGCTACAAAAACCAGATCAACGCGCTCTAAGACTCCGGCGAAAACTCCCGCTAAATCCAAATCCAAAACCGCCAGGTCCGGCAAATCCAAGCGGAAAGCGGTCCGGCATGTTTATTATTTTGGCGACGGCAAAGCGGACGGCGACGGCTCCATGAAGCCGCTGCTCGGCGGCAAGGGCGCGAACCTCGCGGAGATGACCCGCATCGGTCTGCCGGTGCCTCCCGGTTTCACCATCACCACGGAAGTCTGCACCTATTTCTACGCGCACAAGAAGACCTATCCGCAGGAACTCCAGGCGCAGATGGAAGCCGGCGTCGCGAACATGGAAAAGATCATGGGCACGAAGTTCGGCGACACGACGGAGATGCCGCTGCTCGTCGCCGTCCGCTCCGGCGCGCGCGATTCCATGCCCGGCATGATGGACACGATTCTGAACCTCGGCCTGAACGACCAGACCGTCATCGCGCTGGCCAACGCGACCAAGAATGAGCGTTTCGCGTGGGATTGTTACCGCCGTTTCATCCAGATGTATGGCGACGTCGTGCTCGGCGTGCAGAAGCGCGAAGGCGAAGATCACGAACCGTTCGAAACCGTCATCCACGAGTTCAAGCACGAGAAGTATCACAAGGACATCGTGGACTCCGAACTGACCGCCGCCGATCAGCAGGAACTCGTCAAGCGCTTCAAGGCGCTCGTCAAGGAACGCACCGGCAAAGGTTTCCCGAACGATCCGTGGGAACAGCTCCGCGGCGCCGCCGGCGCGGTGTTCGGTTCCTGGATGAACGATCGCGCGATCGTTTATCGCCGCAAATACAACATTCCCGCCGAATGGGGCACCGCCGTCAACGTGCAGGCGATGGTGTACGGCAACACCGGCGACAACTCCGGCTCCGGCGTCGCGTTCACGCGCAATCCGGCGAACGGCACGAACGAATTCTACGGCGAATTTCTCATCAACGCCCAGGGCGAAGACGTCGTCGCCGGCGTGCGCACGCCCGAGCCGGTGTCGAAGCTGAAGGACGCAGATGCCGAAGTCCTACGCCGAACTGCTGAAGGTCCGCGCAGACGCTCGAAAAACATTTCAAGGACGTGCAGGACATCGAGTTCACCGTCCAGGACGGCAAGCTGTTCATGCTCCAGACGCGCAACGGCAAGCGCACCGCCGCCGCCGCGCTCAAGTTCTCCATCGACATGGTGAAGGAAAAGCTGATCGACTGGGAGACCGCCGTGCTGCGCAATCCGGCCGACCAGCTCGAACAGCTGCTCGCGCCGATCTTCGATCTCGCCGAAGTGAAGAAGGCCAACGTCATCGCCACCGGTCTGCCCGCCGGTCCCGGCGCGGCTTCCGGCAAAATTTATCTCAACGCCGACCGCGCCGCCGCGGCGCCGAGCAAGGGCGAAAAAGTTCTGCTCGTCCGCATCGAAACGTCGCCCGGAAGATTTGCGCGGCATGATCGCGGCGGAAGGCATTCTCACCGCCGCGGCGGCGTCTGCTCGCACGCGGCGCTCGTCGCCCGCCAGATGGGCAAGGTTTGCGTCTGCGGCGCCAGCGGCGTCGCAGATCGATTACGACAAGAAGACCGTCACCATCAGCGGCCAGACCTTCAAGGAAGGCGACTTCCTTTCGATCGACGGCACGGCCGGCACGGTTTACGCCGGCCAGATCAAGACCGCGCCGTCGCGAAATCATCACCGGCATGCTGCACGGCGACAAGGCCGCGCAGAAGACCGAGAAGTTCAAGAACTTCAACCAGCTCATGAAATGGTGCTCGCAGGCCACGCGCCTGCACGTCCGCACGCAATGCCGACACGCCGGAGCAGACCGAAAACGCCGTCGCGTTCGGCGCGACCGGCATCGGCCTCACCCGCACCGAGCACATGTTCTTCGAAGGCGATCGCATCGACGCGATGCGCGAGATGATCCTCGCCGACAACGTCGCCGACCGCGAAGACTGCGCTCGCGAAGTTGCTGCCGTATCAGCGCGAAGACTTCTTCGGCATCTTCAAGGCGCTGAAAGGCTTTCCGGCCACGATCCGTTTCCTCGATCCGCCGCTGCACGAGTTCCTGCCGCACGAGCCAAGGATCGCAGATGGACCTCGCGCAGAAGCTCAGCATCACCGCCGAGAAAATCACGCACCGCGTCCACGAACTGCACGAGTTCAATCCGATGCTCGGTCTCCGCGGCTGCCGTCTCGGCATCACGTATCCCGAGATCACCGAGATGCAGGCGCGCGCCGTCTTCGAAGCCGCCGCCGATGTCGACGAAGAAGGGCATCAAGGCCAAACCCGAAATCATGATTCCGCTCGTCGGCTTCAAGAAGGAACTGGATCTCCAGGTCGCGATCGTCCACGCGTCGCCGCGGAGGTGCAGAAGGAAAAGAAAGTGAAGTTCAACTACCTCGTCGGCACGATGATCGAAGTGCCGCGCGGCGCGCTCACCGCCGACGAGATCGCGCAGACCGCCGAGTTCTTCAGCTTCGGCACGAACGACCTCACGCAGACCGCGCTCGGCATCAGCCGCGACGACATCGGCACCTTCCTCGTGCCCTATACCGAGAACGAGATCATCAAGAAGAATCCGTTCGCCTCGATCGACCAGACCGGCGTCGGCCAGCTCATGGAGATCGCCGTCGAGAAAGGCCGCAAGCACCCGTCCCGACATCAAGCTCGGCATCTGCGGCGAACACGGCGGCGATCCCGATTCCGTGAAATTCTGCCATCGCCTCGGCCTCGATTACGTGAGTTGCCGCCCTTTCCGCGTGCCGGTCGCGCGGCTGGCGGCGGCGCAGGCGGCTGTAAGTAAGAGTTAGACCAGGCGAAGCTGGCGACAGGTGGCCGCCTCAGCATAAGTCGAGGCGCTCTCCATTACCGCGGAGCCGCATCGTCGCGCGCTTTTCTGCTGCCGCGAAAAAGAACCGGTAAATCTGCTACTCCGGGCGAGTGCTGAGCGTCGCTCTGGCCGATGAGGGCCAGTCTGTTCTCACCGAGGAAAAAATTCCTCGGAGGAGCCGGTAATCGCCCAAGGGAAACGATGAAATTTTCCGCCTATGACAGGGCCTTTATCACTGCGCCCGAGTTGGAACAGGCTTTCGCAATTAACCCTTGACACCTTTTCGCTGAATCCCGAAAAACTCAGAGACCTCCGGACGCTCGCCATGAGTTCTGCCCGAATATTCGCGGTCCTTCTTCGCCCGTTTTCAGCCGGCCGCGCCCCCTTCTTTTTTGTCGGTTCCACATTCCACGGAGGTTATCCATGCCAGTCCTGACCAGCTATCCCGGCGTTTATATTGAAGAGATTTCCAGCGGCGTGCACACCATCACCGGTGTCGCCACGTCGATCACGGCGTTCCTCGGGCGAGCCGCCCGCGGGCCGATCAACGAGCCGACCACGACCAACAGCTTCGGCGATTTTCAGCGACAGTTTGGTGGGCTCGGCGCGGACTACCCGATGAGTTATTCGGTGCGTGATTTCTATCTCAATGGCGGGAGCCAGGCGTTGATCGTACGATTGGAAAAGAACTCCGCGCGGGCGCAGCGAGCCGACGTCCGGCTGGAGGCATCGAGTCCCGGGGAGTGGGGGAATTCGCTGGTCTATGTCGTCGATTCCAAGGGGATCACGGACGATGTCGCCGACCGTTTCGGGGTCGATAAGGCCGACCTGTTCAACCTCACAATCTACGACGATCCCGGCACGGGAACGATGGAGAAATTCCTCAATGTCGCGGTCGCGGAGACGGCGGGTTCGCGTCGACTCGATCGTGTGCTGACCTCGGAATCCAGTCTCGTGCGGGTGCAGTTGAAGGCCGATGGGACGCCCGATCTCATTGGGACGCGGCCGGCTGATTCCGACGCGGACGAAGATCCGGCCGATCCCACGGCCGACGAGACGAAGTTTAATTTCTTCACCGGCGGCGCAGACAGCGATGACCTGGCGAATGACGACGACGTGCTCGGCGACGAAGACGCCAAGACCGGCATGTTTGCACTCGCCAAAGCGGACCTCTTTAACCTGCTCTGCATTCCGCCCGATGCTCGCGACGGGGACACCAGCGGGGCGGTTTACCAGGGAGCGATGGCCTACTGCGTCCGCCGTCGGGCGATGCTGATCGTCGACTCGCCGATCTCGTGGGGTGCGAACAAGGACACCGCGGCGGCGACGGCCCGGGATCATCTCGTCGATCTCGGCCTGACCGGCACCGCGGCGCGCAACGCGGCCCTGTATTTTCCGCGCGTCATCCAGCCCGATCCGGCGCTTGACGGCCAACTCGATACCTTCGTCCCGTGCGGCATCATCGCGGGCGTGATGGCGCGGACCGACACCCAGCGCGGGGTCTGGAAAGCGCCTGCCGGACTGGACGCGAGCGTGAGCGGGACGGCCGGTCTCCAGGCTAATCTGAACGACGCCGAGAACGGGATCTTGAATCCGTTAGGCATCAATTGCCTGCGCACTTTTCCGGCGGCGGGACGCGTCGTCTGGGGCAGTCGTACGCTGCGCGGTGCGGATCAGTTGGCGGACGAATACAAATACGTCCCGGTGCGGCGGACCGCGCTCTTCCTCGAGGAAAGCCTCTATCGCGGGACGCAGTGGGTCGTGTTTGAGCCTAACGACGAGCCGCTCTGGGCACAGATCCGTCTCAACCTCGGCGCGTTCATGCAAAGCCTTTTCCGGCAGGGCGCTTTCCAGGGGAAAACCCCGAAGGAAGCCTACCTCGTCAAATGCGACAAGGAGACGACCACGCAGGACGACATCAACCGCGGCGTGGTCAACATCCTCGTCGGCTTCGCCCCGCTCAAGCCGGCCGAATTTGTCATCATCCAAATCCAGCAGCTCGCTGGACAAATCGATACCTAACGAAAGGAGAATCCGATGGCCCAGTTTAGCGTTAATCCACAGCGGTTCGATCCCTATAAGAACTTCAAGTTCCGGGTGAAATGGGATGGTCGCTACGTCGCCGGTGTGAGCAAAGTCGGCATGCTCAAGCGCACCACCGAGGTAGTAAAACACCGCGAAGGCGGCGACCCGAGCAGCACCCGCAAATCGCCCGGTCGCACCGAATACGAGGCGATCACTCTCGAGCGCGGTGTCACTCACGACACCGAGTTTGAGAAGTGGGCGAACAAGGTCTGGAACTACGGCTCCGGCCTCGGCGCGGAGGTGTCGCTGAAGGATTTCCGCAAGGACATCATCATCGATCTCTATAACGAAGCCGGCCAGCTCGTCATCAGCTACAAAGTTTATCGCGCGTGGGTCTCGGAATTCCAGGCCCTCTCCGATCTCGACGCCAACGCCAACGCCGTCGCCATCCAGCACATCAAGCTGGAGAATGAAGGCTGGGAACGTGACTACGAGGTCCTGGAGCCGAGCGAACCCTCCTTTGTCGAACCAGCCTGAGCCAGCGCAGTTCGTTAGGCGCCTTCGGTCATGGAACAACCGATGCAAAGTCTCTCTGCCGAGAAATTGCTCGCCGTCTGGGAAACCGGCCGCGCGCAACATCCGCTCGATCGCGCGCTCACGTTGCTCGCCGCGGCCACACCCGGGACGGGTCGTGACGCGCTCGCGGAGCTGACCATCGGCGAGCGCGACGCGCGTTTGCTCCAACTGCGCACGCTCCTGCTCGGGCAGCGCGCCGAGGGTTTCGCGGAATGCCCGCGCTGCGCGGAGCGGGTGGAGTTTCCCCTCGATACCGGCGCCTTTGTGCAGCCGCAGGAGGTGAGCGAATCGGAGCGCGAAATCGAAGTGGACGGAACTATCGTCCGCTTCCGCCTGCCAAACAGCCGCGATCTTGCCGCAGTCGTCGCCGCCATTGATTCGACCGACGCGCTGGCGGCGCTGACCGAGCGCTGCCTCGGGCAGCAAAACTTGCCTAACGAGACGGTCGCGGCCGTCAGCCGGGCGATGCTCGCAGCCGATCCGCAGGCCGAGATCAGCCTGCAACTGACCTGCCCGGCGTGTCGCCATCGTTGGGACGCTCTCTTCGACGTGGCCGATTTTTTCTGGAGCGAAATCTCCGCCCAGGCCGAGCGACTCCTGCGTGAGATCGACGCCCTCGCGCGCGCCTACGGCTGGACCGAGCGCGAAATTCTCCGCCTCTCGGCGCAGCGACGGCAGACCTACTTGGAGCTCGCCGCGGCATGACGCATTTTCTCGCGCGACTGGTGGAGCGCACTCGCGGAACGGCCGCGCGGGTCGAGCCGTTGATCGCCTCGCGCTTCGCGCCCGCGCCGGGGCCGGAATTGCCGGTCGAACCGGAGGTAGCGGCCCCGCAGGTTCGGGCCGCGGTCGAGGCCGGCAAGACGGCCGCGCAGCCACTCGTAACGAAAACTGAATTCTCGGAACGGCCGGCCGAGTTGCGCAATGAAGGGGAAGAAATTCCGCAACTCTTCGAGCCGACGGAAGGCCAGATCAAAGTCGTCCGCGAACGGCTCCTCGTCCCGCCGACGGTTCCGACGGCGTCGCTGTCGTTAGTCGTTAGGCGACCGGGAACCGCCGAGCACGAGAGGAATCCCGATTCGAAACCGGCGGCGCCATCCTCCTCCAATCGTCCCGCGCCGGTCCGCGCTCGCTCCCGGCCCGCACCGCCGTTGCGGCCCGCGGATTTGCCTAACGAACAGCCGGCCGGCAAACGCCCGATCGTCCGGGTGACGATCGGCCGGATCGAAGTCCGCGCCGCTCCGGCTCCCGCCGCCGCTCCTCGGCGGGCGGCAAAAGAAGCGCAACCGGCGTTGAGCCTCGACGCCTATTTGAAATCCCGACGGGAGGGCGCGCGATGAGCAGCCCGCTTGCCATCGCCGCGGTCAGCGCGGTCCTGCGGAGCTTCCTGCAGAACAGCGTGATCGAGCACGATCTCGCCGCGATTCTCGGCGGCGACGTGACCGTTTCTTCGGAGCCGCCCGATCGCATCGATATCGGCGCGGCTTCGCCTGACCGGCTCAATCTTTTTCTCTTCCAGGCGAACGAAAACCAGGGCTGGCGAAACGTCGGCTTGCCGACGCGCAACGGCAGCGGCGAGCGCATTTCCAATCCGCCGCTCGCGCTTGATCTCAGCTACCTCCTCACGGCTTACGGCTCGGGCGATTTCCACGCCGAAACGCTCCTCGGGCACGCCATGTTTGTCTTTCACGAGATGCCGATCCTGACCCGGGACGCCATCCGCGCGGCGATCCCAGCGCCGCCGCCAGCGACCTTGCCTAACGGCCTAACGAGTTCAACCTTGGCCGACCAGATTGAGCAGATAAAAATCATTCCGCAAAACATGTCGGTCGAGGAACTCTCGAAAATCTGGTCGGCGCTTCAGTCGCAGTATCGGCCGACCGCGGTTTACAAAGTCTCCGTCGTCCTGATCGAGAGCGAGAAATCCGTCCGGCCAACGCTGCCGGTGCGGACGCGCAATCTGGTCGCGCTGCCCTTCGCGCAGCCGGTGATCGATCTCATCCAATCGCAGGCGACCGACGCCGCCGACGTCGTGCCCGACCAGCCGATTCTCGCCGGCTACAACCTTGTGCTCGATGGGCGCCGGCTGCGCGGCGAGACCACGCAAGTCTTCGTCGATGGCGCCGAAGTGCCGGTGGCCGACGATCGCGTCACCGCTGCGCGCATCACCGTCGCGTTGCCGGCCGGGCTTCATCCGGGATTGCATTCCGTGCAGGTGGCGCACCCGACAAACTTCGGCACGATCAGCGACCCGCTCATTCGCGCGGGAGTCGAATCGAACATCGCGCCCTTCGTCCTCGCGCCGAAAATCAAGACCGATCCAATTCCGAACACGGCGACCGAGAGCACGCTCACGCTAGCCGTGACTTCGCCCGTCGGCCGCGCGCAAAAAGTGGCGTTGCTGATTGGCGACCGGACTATTTCGATCCCGGCAAGGGACGCGGCCGGGCCGCTCGAGAGCGACACGCTCGATTTTCCTATACCCGCCGACTTTCCGTTAGGCAAGCGGTTACTGCGGCTGCAAGTCGACGGCGCGGAGAGCCCGCTGGAGGTGGACGCAGGCGGCGAATATGTCGCGCCCAAGGTCACGATCACATGACGGTCGAGGCAAAAACCGAAAGTTGGGGAGCGACCAACCAGCGCGCGCTGATGGCGGAGCTGGCGGGAATCAGCTCGCTCCTGCGCGGTCAGCCTAACGACACCGCACAGGCTGCGCCGGCGCTGGACGCGCTTTGCGCGATGTTTCGACTCTCGGAATTTGAACGGCGCATCGTCCTTCTCTGTGCGGGCGTCGAACTGGAAGGTGAGTTCGCGCGGCGCTGCGCGACAGCCGCGGGTTCCGGTGGCAATCCGTGGCCGTCGTTCGGTCTCGCGCTCGCGGCTTTCCCCGGGGGGCATTGGGACGCACTCGCCCCGCACCGCGCCCTGCGTCATTGGCGATTAATCGGACTGGTCGGCAACGGATCGCTCGTCACCAACCGCCTCCAAATCGACGAGCGGATTCTCTTCTTTCTCACCGGTGTCGGCCAACTGGATGAACGACTCGTTAGTCTGGTCGAGCGGGTCACGGAAACGCCAGAGATCGCCGCTTCGCAACGAGCGGCCCTCGCTTTCCTGGAGGAAGGCTGGCGCGCAGCGTGGGCCGCGCAAAAAGCGCTGCCCGCCTTGCAACTTTGCGGGACCGATCCGGGCGCGAAACGCCAGCTCGCCGCCGCGTTAACGGGTCGCCTAACGATGAACCTGTTTCGTCTTTCCGCCGCGTTTTTGCCGGCCAGCATTGCGGAACTGGAAACGCTGCACCGGCTTTGGGAGCGCGAGGCGATTCTCCAGAACGCGGCTCTGCTCCTGGATTGCGAGCGCGGCGAAGTCTCGAGCCCGGCGCACGACGCGGCGATCGATCGCTGGATCGAGCTGACCACTACGCCGTTGCTCATCGCGGCGCGCGAACCACGGCGGGAAATTGAGCGACCGCTGCTCACGGTCGAAATCCGCAAACCGACGAGCGGCGAGCAGCGCGCCGCCTGGCGCGCGGCGATCGGCGAGAGCGCGCAGAATTGGAATGGCCAGCTCGATCGGCTCGTCTCGCAGTTCAACTTCAGCACGGACGCGATCCACGCGACCGTTGGTTCGTTAGGCGAAAAATCGGAGAGCAATCTCTGGGAAGCCAGCCGGCTGCGCGCCCGGCCGCGATTGCAGGATTTGGCGCAACCCATTTCCGCGAGCGCGAGTTGGGCCGACCTCGTTTTGCCGGAGACGCAATTGCGCACCCTGCAGACGATCGGGCGGCAGGTGCGTCATCGCGTGACCGTTTGCGACGACTGGGGTTTTGCCGGGAAATCGGAGCGCGGCCTCGGTCTGAGCGCGCTCTTTGCCGGACCGAGCGGCACCGGCAAAACGCTGGCCGCGGAAATCCTCGCGCACGAACTTCGGCTCGACCTTTTCCGGATCGACCTGAGCGCGGTCGTGAGCAAATACATCGGCGAGACCGAGAAAAATCTGCGGCGCGTTTTCGACGCCGCCGACGAGGGCGGCGCGATCCTGCTTTTCGACGAAGCCGACGCGCTTTTCGGGAAACGCAGCGAGGTGAAGGACAGCCACGATCGCTACGCCAACGTCGAGATCAGCTACTTGCTGCAACGGATGGAAGCGTACCGCGGACTCGCGATTCTCACGACCAACATGAAGGAAGCGCTCGACCCGGCGTTCCTGCGCCGGCTGCGTTTCGTGGTGCAGTTTCCCTTTCCCGACCAGGCGCAGCGGGCGGAAATCTGGCGCCGGATTTTCCCCGCAAAAACTCCGACCGAGGCGCTCGACCTCGAAGCGCTCTCGCGCCTTTCCATCTCGGGCGGGAACATTCGCAGCATCGCGCTGAACGCCGCCTTCGCCGCGGCGGAGGCGAAGGAGCCGGTGCGGATGCCGCATTTGTTAGGTGCGACGCGGCTGGAATACGAGAAACTGCAAAAACCGCTCACCAAAGCCGAGATCGGAGGCTGGTCATGAATTCTCTCCAGCCTAACGAAGTCCGAAAGAATCATCCGCGTTCCTCGGCGTCGTCGGCGGATTCCCCCCGCGCGATCGAAGTCCACATCGAGGAGTTGGTTTTGCACGGCTTCGATCCGCGCGCGCGCTGGACGATCGGCGAGGCGCTGGAAAACGAGCTCCGGCGACTGCTGATGACCGAGGGCGTGCCCGCGAGCTGGCGGGAGAGCCCGGCGAAAATCGATGTCGGGACGGTGCGCCTAACGAATCCGGGAGCAACCGGCCGGGAAATCGCCGGCGCGATTCACGGGGGAAACGTCCGATGATTTTCCAGGCGACAACGCGAGCGCCGGTCGAACCGACCATCTCCACCGCCCGTCCGCGTTTGCAGCGCAAGAGCTCCGGCGGCGGGCTGGCGATCAATCAGCCTAACGACCGCTTCGAGCAGGAGGCCGAGCAGATGGCGGAGCGCGTCCTGCGCGCAGCCGCGGTCGGACCGGCGAGCCGTGCGCCTAACGATTCCTTGCGGCGCGAGGAGCACGAGAAAAAGCCGCCCGCGCCGGACAACTACGGCGAGGC
The DNA here is from genome assembly GCA_963831805.1 of uncultured Verrucomicrobiae bacterium. GTDB lineage: Bacteria > Verrucomicrobiota > Verrucomicrobiia > Chthoniobacterales > UBA10450 > Palsa-1392. The sequence goes on from CAWHRN010000009.1 coordinate 342,528, forward strand.
CGCGAAGAAGGTGGGCGACGCCCTCCAGGAAACCGCAGCCGGGAAACAGTTGAAAGCGAAAGCAGAAGAGCTGGGCCAGGAATTCCTCTCCTCGGTCGAGGGCAAAGTGATCGCGGGCAGCGTGCTCGGCGGGACGCTCACGTCGCTGATCGCGACCAATTCCGAGCTGCCCGTGCCGCTTCCCGAAGTGCCGCTCGATTTCATCAAGCCGGGACTGAAGGCAAAAATCACCTACGAAGGACCAATGCAGAAACCGACCAACGTCGGTCTCACCCTCACGAGTCAGAGCGGTGTGAGTCTCTCCGCTGGATATACCAAGACGACGGCGACGCCGGGAAAACCGTCCGAGGAAAAGGCTGGCGTGGCATTGAGCATTCCGTTAGGCGGCTCGGCGCCGAAGAAAAAATCCGCGCCGTCAGATTCCGAGAAGATCGGCGCCGAGACGGCGCAACTACAGGCCGAACAAACGAAGCTGCGCGAGGCGATGAAAACGCCGGCCGAGAAAAAAGCGGACGAGGATTTCATGAAATCCTATCTCCGTTTCAAAGCGAACGATCCGCTCAACCCGGTCGTGCCTCCGAAAAAAAAGGAAGACTCGTTGCTCATGCGGAGCGCGGCAGGAGGCGGCCATGGCCCGGCCACGGCACCGCCGATCGTGGACGAAGTCTTGTCGGCGGGTGGTCAGCCGCTCGACCGGCAAACGCGCTCTTTCATGGAAGCGCGCTTCGGGCACGACTTCGGCCGGGTGCGCATTCACGCGGACGCGCGCGCAGCGGAATCGGCGCGGGCGGTGAATGCCCATGCTTATACAGTCGGGGCGCACATTGCGTTTGCTCCGGGCCGCTTCGCGCCGACGACAGCCGACGGGCGGCGATTGCTGGCCCACGAACTGGCGCACACCATTCAACAGCGCGACGCCCGCGGCCGCTGTCCTCCGCGGATTCACGCGGTTCCGCCTCGAGCCCGCAAGTTCAGCGCAAACCGGACTCGGACGCTCGCTGGAAGACCAGCGTGGACGCGGCCCGTTATCGCGGGCAACTGGAAAGACAACCGAAGCGATGGCGAATGCGCGGCCGGGTGCGCAGCGACAAACGCAAGCTTTCGAGCGGCGCGCGCGCCAAGATGATCCATTCGAGGAGCGGTGCTGGCGTGTCCATGAAGTTTGACGGACCAATGAATGCCTTGAATCCACGCCGAAAAGCCGACGACTCAGGTGAGAACATAACGGGGTGTTGGTTGGGTTTCGTCGCGGCTCGTGAAGGAGGTCGTGTCGGATAAGGGGCAGCCGCTCGAGAGCGGGCCGCGGGCGTTCAAGGAGAGCGATTATGAGAATGGCGGCATTGCGAGCACACGCCAATCCGAAGAGCGGCGGTCAGGCGGCCCGGACGCGAAGTTTACACCGTCGGCCGGCACATAATCTTCGGCCAGATGGATGACCAGCGGGACGACGCGACCGAGAATTCCTCGCGGATCGCGCCTACGGCGGATCAACGATAGCGCCAACAGATCTTCGAGATCAGCGTGGAAGATTGCAATCGAGTGGGGAGACAAGCGGTGGAAGGTCGGCGCGGGAAATAGCTCGTATCGAGAGATTGCCGAACCGGCAATCGGCTGGCGGGCGGCGGAGCAAGGACCGAGGCGGCAAAAAGAAGTTGGCCGAGCGAGGAGCCGGGTTCGAGATTGCAGCGTCGATGCTCGGCTCGCTCGTAGGAGTTCCGATTGCCGTGGAGGAAGAAGAACAAATCCCCTGACGGCTCGATGAGGTCAACGACGCGGCGCTTCAGCTTGAAGGCTTTCATGAAAACATGGTGGCCGCGTCGGGAATGTTTGTGCCCGGCGGCGGTCTTTCAGGCAAACCGGGAGGCGCGCCGCGGGTCGGGCCGGCGATCGAAGCCAGTGAAGTTCCTTCGGGTGGCGGAGGCGGCGGCGGTCGGTGGTCGTTCTGGGCCGACGCGCTCCGATACACTTGTCGGCAATCCGCCGCCGATGCCGCGAAAGCGGGATGTCGCGCGAGGAAGCCCTGAATCGCGGAATGTTTCGCATTGTCGGGCAAAGCGCGGAAATGCTCGCGCCGGCCAAGGCTGATTTGGTCGAGATCAATGAGCCGAATGTTCCAACCCCACACGTTGGCCCGCCGAACAAGTTGCTCGCCGGCTCGCCCTCCGGCCAAGACCATCGAGGCGTCACCGCCGCCGCCACCACAAGCTGCGCGGCCCGGCGGGCCAACGCCGGTCACCGACGTCGAGGTGGTGAAGACCAACGTCAATTCGCCGGGTTCAATTCAACCCCGGTCGCCGGCTGCGCACCAAAATGATTGGAACGCGAGCGGCGGACGCGGGACCGCGCCCGGTGCCTTCCGCGACGGCCAGGGGAACATGTCACGTCAGCAGCGATCACCCGCTCATGGGGAGTCCGGGCAAAGGCGGGATTCCGCCCGTTTCTCCTGGCGGACCTCGCCAGTCCCGCCCGCCCGCCCGCGGCGCCGCAACAGCCCCCACCACGTTTCGACGCGCAGCGCGCCCAACATCGGATTGGACGATACAGGTCAGGCGCCGGCTCCGCCCGCCGCGAAACCTGCGGTCAATCCCAGTGCGAAAACACCGGCCGCGCCCGCGCCGCCGACGCCTCCGGCGAAGGCCGTTGCGCCGGGCGCCGACCGGGGGCGGCCGCCCCAGAGTCGCAGCGGCCAGTGGCTCAGCGCGGTCAGATCGATCCGCCGCAGCCGATCAGCGCGAAGGTGGTGGAGAATATGCGCAATCGGCCGGCGACGGCCGGCGCGCCACAGAAAGGCCGGGGGAGTAACGTGAACTACACGACGGATCACGCGGCTCATCAACAAGCCTGGCAGCGGCTCGGTGGCCATGGCGACTCACCGCCGGCTTTCATCTACGACAACCAGGTTTATCTCGATCCGTCGCGGTGGCCCCCGAAGTAATGGAATGAGCACTTTTCCTGAATTCACCACGACTGCTCAAGGGCGGCATCGTTTTGCTCGACCCGACCTCGGGAGCGGTGCAGCGGATTATCGCGTTGCAATACAATCCCGACACGCTCACGCGGTCGCTCCAGATCCAGGGCGTGAACGCGGATGGCGGTGGCGGCGATCGCTCGGAGGTGTTGCGGCTGAAGGGTCCGCCGGTCGAAACGATCAAGCTCGACGCCGAGATCGACGCGACGGATCAGCTTGAGTTTCCGGATCAAAACCCGAATGCGATCGAAGTCGGGATTCATCCGCAGCTCGCCGCGCTCGAGGCGATCGTTTATCCGACCAGCCAGCAGCTGCAATCCAACAACACGCTCTCGAAAGCGGGCACGCTCGAGATCATCCCGATGCAGTCAGCCCTGACGCTTTTCATCTGGAGCAAGAACCGGATCATCCCGGTGCGCCTGACGGATTTCAGCATCACCGAGGAAGCGTTTGATCCGAATCTCAATCCGATCCGGGCCAAGGTCAGCCTCGGGATGCGGGTGCTGAGCGTGAACGACGTCGGCTTCGATGCGAAGGCCGGGAGTCTTTACATGATTTATCAGCAGCAAAAGGAGCGGCTCGCCGGGCTCGCGCCTAACGGGTCGTTCGCCAATTTCGGGATCAAGGGAATCTCATGAAAAGCTCGCGCGCTCCATTTGTCATCCCGAGTGCAACGAGGGACCTCGCAAGCGTCACTTGGCGCCGGTCGCCAGGAATCGTGCCGGACAACGCTTGCGAGGTCCTTCGACTCCGCTGCGCTCCGTTCAGGGCGACAAGATGCCCGACGCCGGCGCCCTAACGAACGAATCATGAACGATCAACTCCAGGCTCTGCTCCAGCAAACCGGCGTGACGACTCCGGCCTTTCCGCAGAACAGCCGCTACGCCAAGACGCCGCTCGCCAGCCTCACGATGCCGGATGGGACCGAGGTCACTTACCTGAAGCGCCGCTTCGTTCCGCCGCCGGAAAATTTCGCCCTTCTCCAGGAGCACACCGTGACCGAAGGCGAGCGGCTCGATCAGATCGCGGCCAAATATCTCGGCGATCCCGAGCAGTTCTGGAAAATCTGCGACGCCAACGGCGCGGTCCGGCCTAACGAATTGCTCGAGCCGCTCGGTCGCACCATTCGGATCACTTTGCCGGAGAACATTCCCGGAGCGCAAAATGGTTAACGGTTTCAATCTCACGCTCATGATCGGACCGGTCGTCCCGGTGCCGGTCTCCCAGGACGTCCTTGACGCCCTCACCTCTCTGAGCGTGACCACGAACAGCGAGAGCGGGAGCGGGTTCCAGCTCGAGTTTACCCTGAGCAATCGCTCGCCGCTGCAAACCATCTTCCTGCTCGCCGGCGGCGCTTCGATTCCACTCGTCAGGGTGGTGATCATCGTCACGATCGGCGGCAACGCCGAGATCCTGATGGACGGCGTGATGACCAATCACGAGATCCGCCCCGGCGCGGATTCGTCGCATTCCGTGCTCACGATCACCGGCGAAGATCTGAGCCGGGTGATGGATTACATCGACTTCAGCGGGTTTCCGTTTCCCGGCGATGCCGCCGGAAGCGCGAGTCGGTTTGATCCTGCTGAAGTACGCCTTTCTCGGGATCGTCCCGATGGTCATCCCGAGCATCCTGATCGACATCCCGATCCCGACCGATCGCATCCCGGTGCAGAAGGGAAAAGACCTCGCCTACATCCGGTCGCTGGCCGACGAGGTCGGCTACGTTTTCTATGTCGAGCCCGGTCCGGAGCCCGGGATGAGCGTCGCCTATTGGGGGCCTGAGATAAAAGTGGGCGTGCCGCAAAAGGCGCTCAGCATCAACATGGATTTCGCCAGCAACATCGAGAGCGTCTCATGCAGTTTTCGTTCGCAGGGCGCGGTCGTCCCGATCGTTTACATCCAGAATCAGCAGACCCATGTGCCGGTTCCCATTCCGATCCCGGATATCTCGCCGCTCAATCCGCCGCTCGGCCTAATCCCGCCGATTCCGCTGAATTTTGAACCAATCCCCGAGACCGCGAACTACTCGCCCATCCGCGCCGCCGTTCTCGGCCTAACGAAAGCGGCGAAGGGCGCCGAAGCCGTCACCGCCACCGGCAGCCTCAACGTGGTCCGCTACGGCGGAGTTCTGAAAGCGCGGCGCCTTGTCGGGTTGCGCGGAGTGGGGGAGGCCTTCGACGGTCTCTACTACGTCAAGAGCGTCACGAGCACGATCAAGCGCGGCGAGTTCAAACAATCGTTCACCCTTTCCCGCAACGGCCTCATCTCCACCATTCCGAACGTCCCGGTATGAGCGACAAACAATTCTTCGGCAAATATCGCGGCACGGTGCTGAACAACATCGACCCAATGATGATGGGCCGAATCCAGGCGATCGTGCCGGACGTCAGCGGGCTCATTCCTTCGAGCTGGTGCATGCCCTGTTTTCAGGTCGCCGGCATTCAGAACGGCGTTTTTACCGTGCCGATCATCGGCTCCGCAGTCTGGATTGAATTCGAACACGGCGATCCCGATTACCCGATTTGGACCGGCTGCTTTTACGGCAGCGCGGCGGAGGTTCCGGCGATGGCGTTGATCGTTCCCCCGGGCGTGCCGGGCATCACCTTGCAGACCCCGCTGCAGAATGGCCTAACGATCAGCGACGTGCCCGGGTCCGACCGGTGGCATCCTGATCAAGACCACCACCGGCGCGATGATCTCCGTGAGCGACACCGGCATCATTATTTCCAACGGCAAAGGCGCCGCCATCACCATGCTCGGCCCCACCACCGACATCAACGCCAGCGCCCTAACGATCATTTAACTATGCCCGGACCCATTGTTCACGTTGGCGCGGTCGTTACCTGCATGCACGCGGGACCGGCGCAGCCGACTGCACCGTTCCCGCGCGTGCTCGTGAGCGGGCAACCGGTCGTGACTTTGCTTACCCCGTATGTCGTCACCGGTTGCGCGCTTTCCACGACCTCGACTCCGCCGTGCGTGACCGCGCAATGGGTCGTCGGCGCGACGCGCGTGCTCGCCGGCGGCGCGCCGGTCATCACGCAAACGCAGCACAGCCGTCTGCATTCCGACCGGTCAAGGATTGCTCGTCATCACCACGCAACCGCGCGTCATGGCCACATGAACATCGACTTTCCCTATCACTTCAATTCGCGCGGCCGCACTGCGGAGGCGGACTACGACGCGCACATTCGCGACCTGATCGAGCAGGTGCTTTTCACCGCGCCGGGTGAAAGGGTGAATCGCCCCGAATTCGGCAGCGGCCTCCTCCGGCTGGTCTTCGCGCCGAACAGCGACCAGCTCGCCGCGACCACGCAATACCTCGTCCAGGGCTCGCTCCAGCAATATCTCGGCGATCTCATCCAGGTGGATGCAGTCGAAGTCGCGAGCGAAGATTCTACCCTCCGCGTGCTCGTTCGCTATCTCGTTAGGCGAACGCAGACCATGCAGACGGCCGAGTTCACAAATGGAGGCGCCGCCGCATGAGTGATCCGCTCGAGCCGCCACCCTTTCCGCAGCTCTATTTTTGCTGCGATGAACGGCGTCGCGATGCCGTGCGCGGGAGCGCGCTCAACGGTATCGATTATCTCGAGGTGGTCGATCACGATGCGGACCTGCTCCAGGAACTCACCGGTCACGGCCCGCCGTTCGACGGCGATCGTCAGCGTTTTCTGCGCGTCCATTTCGTCAACGACCTCGCGCCGGCGTCGTTAGGCAAAAGCAACCTCCACATCTCCGGTGGCGAACGCATCCGGCCGATCGTGATTCTCGACGCGACGATCGGCACGGCGCCCGATGCCGACGTGCTCACGATCGAGGTGGAAGAGCCGGGCGATTTTTCGATCTACACGCTCACGATTGTGAGCGGTCCGGACAACCCCGCGGCGCCGGACGGAATCGATCCGCGCCTCGCGCTGGTCGAGTTTTCCTTCAAGGTCGAGTGCCCGTCCGACTTCGATTGCGCGCCGCGCCACGTCTGTCCGCCGGAGCCGCGCGAGCAGCCGGAGATCAATTATCTCGCGAAGGATTACGGCAGTTTCCGCAAGCTGCTCCTCGACCGGATGGCGCTGCTCTTGCCCGACTGGCGCGAACGCAATCCAGCCGATCTCGGGATCACGCTGGTCGAGTTGCTCGCCTATGTCGGCGACCAGTTGAGCTATCAGCAGGACGCGATCGCAACTGAGGCGTATCTCGGCTCCGCGCGGAAACGTGTTTCGCTCCGCCGACACGCGCGGCTGGTCGATTATTTCGTGCACGACGGGACGAGTGCGCGGGTCTGGGTGCAGCTCACGACGGAGGCGAACAACGTGATTGTCCCGCCGAAAACGCAGATCCTCAGCCGGCTCGATCGAGTCGATGTGCGACTCGCGCCGGGCTCGACCGCACTCGTGGAAGCGCTGCGCCAGCGTCCGGTTATTTTTGAAACGCTCCATGAGGCCGAGCTCTTCGCGGAGCTCGACACGATCTCGTTTTACACCTGGGGCGATCGCGAATGTTGCCTGCCGACAGGCGCCACCCGTGCGACGCTCGTCGGACCGCTCGCCAACTTGCAGGTGGGCGCGGTGCTCATTTTCGAAGAGCAATACGGCGCGCACTCGGGTCTCGCGGAGGATGCCGATCGCACCCGGCGACACGCCGTTCGCCTAACGAGCGTGCAACCGCTCGTCGATCCGCTGCCGAACCCGCCGGCGCAGATCGTGAACATCGAGTGGCGCGCGGAAGACGCGCTTCCTTTTCCCTTCTGTCTGTCCGGTTTCACCGACGAGGATCATGGCGCGAAATTTCAGGACGATATCAGCATCGCCCGGGGAAATATCGTCCTCGCCGATCACGGCATGACGATCGAAGGAGAGTCGTTAGGCGTGGTCGAAGAATCGCCGATCGAACTGCCGCCCACGCCCGGCGCGGATCGCTGCGACGCTCCCGTCGCGCGAATTTTCGTCGCCGCCGTTTTCGGCCCACCCTCCAGGCGAGCCCGCTGAGCTGGGGACGAATCTACGATCCGTCGCTGCCCGCCTCCGCCAGCCTGGTGGTCGACCCGCACGCCGCGCTCCCCGCGATCTCCCTCCACAGTTCGTTAGGCATGGACGCGGCGGATTGGACGCCGCAGCGCGACTTGTTAGGCAGCGAAGCGGATAAGGCGGAATTCGTGGTCGAGATCGAGAGCGACGGCGTCGCTGCGCTCCGTTTCGGCGACGCCGCGAACGGGCGGGAACCGGAAGTCGGCACGGCGTTCGAAGCGACCTACCGGGTGGGCAACGGCCGCGCGGGCAACGTCGGCGCGGACAGCCTCGCGCATATTGTCAGCGCCGTGGACGGAATCATCGGCGTGCGCAATCCGCTGCCGGCCGCCGGCGGCATCGATCCCGAGACGATGGCGGAGATTCGGCGCGACGCGCCGCAGGCGTTTCGGACGCAGCGGCGCGCGGTCACGGAAGCGGATTATGCGCGCACGGCGGAGCGCGATTCGTCGGTCCAGCGCGCCGCGGCGACGCTGCGCTGGACCGGAAGCTGGCACACCGTTTTCATCACGGTCGATCGTTTCGACGGGCTCGCGCTGACGGACGAATTCGAAGTGCAACTGCTCGGCGAGATCGAGGAATTCCGCATGGCCGGGCACGATCTGGAGGTCGACACGCCGCGCTACGTGCCGCTGGAAATCGCGATGTTTGTCTGCGTGAAACCGGATTATTTCCGGAGCGACGTCGAGGCGGCATTGCTCGATGTCTTCAGCAACCGCACGCTCGCGGATGGACGGCGCGGCTTGTTCCAGCCGGACTTTTTCACTTTCGGGCAGACGGTTTACCTGAGCGCGCTTTATGCCGCGGCGCAGGCAATCGCGGGCGTCGCCTCGGTGCAGATCACGACCTTCCAGCGGCAGGGATTGCCGGAGACGAGTGGCCTAACGAACGGCTTCCTCGCGATGGACCGCCTCGAGATCGCACGCCTCGATAACGATCCGAATTTTGCCGAGCGCGGCCTTTTCACTTTGACCCTGGGAGGTGGCCGGTAATGGCGACGCAACCAAACGATTGCGGCTGCTGCGCGGGAGTGACCGCGCTCGTGCCGGAGCCGCTGGAAAACCGGCCCGGGCTTTCCGCGGTGGCCTATCGCGTGGGCCGGCACGGCGATTTCCTCGATAGCGCGCTCGCCGCGCTCTCCGATCCGCAGTATCCTGCGCTCCGCAGCCTAACGACGCGCGATTCCGACGATTTTACGATCGCGCTGCTCGATGGCTGGGCCACGCTGGCGGACGTCTTCACCTTTTATCAGGAGCGAATCGCAAACGAATCGTGGCTCCGGACCGCGACCGAGCGCGACTCGATCGTGCGCCTGGCGCAGCTGATCGGCTACCGACTGAAGCCGGGCGTGGCTGCGGAAACGCCGCTCAGTTTTCTCCTCGATGAAACGCCCGGCGCTCCGACCGAAGTGACGGTCGCGATCGGGACGAAGGTGCAAAGCGTTCCCGGCGCGAATGAAAAAGCGCAAACCTTCGAAACGATCGAAGCGCTCGACGCGCGGGTGGAATGGAACCACCTGCAGCCTGCCCTAACGACGCCGGCGATCATCGCCGCCGGCCTGCACGGCATTTATCTCAAGGGAACCGCGACCCAGCTCAATCCCGGCGACGCGCTCCTCATCGTGGGCGACGAACGTCTCCTTCATCCCACGACCCTGCCCGACCGCGAGCGCTGGGACCTGCGCATTCTCCAGACCGTCACGCCTGATTATATAAATAACCGCACCCAGGTGACCTGGTTAAAAGGTCTCGGCAAAGCGTCGATCTTGCCCGCGGCGAGCAACGTCAAAATCTATGCACTGCGTCAGCGGGCCGCGTTCTTCGGCCACAACGCACCCGACCCGAGCCTGATCACCGGCGCGCAATTGAGCAGCGGGATCAGCCTAACGACGAAGGTGGCGGCGACCAAGAAAATCAAGGTGACGGATCTGGAAGCGAAGTCGCCCATCTTCGAGGAGATCGCGCACGACTGGCCGAATCTGACCACCGCCTTGACTGACCTCGATCTCGATAATTCATACGCGAAAATCATCAGCGGTAGCTGGCTTGCCCTAACGAACGCCGAGGATTACGTCGAGCTCTATAACTGCAGCAGCGTTTCCTTCCCATCGCGCGCCGCCTTCGGCTTGAGCGGCAAGGTTACCCGGATCGTGCCCGACACGACCTTGAACCTGAATCTCTTTCCGATCCGCGAGACGCTCGTGCATGCGCAGAGCGAACTGCTCGAAATCACGAGCGGTCCCTTGATTGCGCCGACCAGCGGGTCGGTCGGCTTTGCGCTGACCCGCGATCCCGAGTTGCTTGCGCCGCTCGAAGGCTCGGTCATCATGCTCGATCGGGTCGTTCCCACACTCGAAGCCGGCCGCAAGCTCATCGTCACCGGAAAGCTGCTGCGTGCGCGAGTGCTTTCGACCTTGCTCAAGCTCACCGCGACCGACGGCCTAACGACTACGGCCATGCACGGTCAATCGTTAGTCGTGGTCGCGCCGCCGCTGCTTCTCGCCGGCAACTCGGCCAAGTGGACGCTGCAAACCGACGAAGGCTTCCTCGGCACGCTGACGACGAGCCTGAGCAATCTCCTGATTGTTCCCGCGCTCGAAGATGATCCGACGTTGAGCGAACTGGCGACGATTCAGAAATGCACCGGTGAACCGAGCGTGCTGACGCTGAATGGCTCGCTCCGGCAAATTTACGATCGCGCCACGGTCACGATCGCCGCCAATGTTGCCGACTCGACCCATGGCGAAACCGTCAGTGAAGTGCTCGGGAGCGGCGACGGCGCGCAGGCCAACCAGAGTTTCAAGCTCCGGCAAACACCGCTTACTTATGTGCGTTCGACCGGTCCTGGCGGCGCCGAGTCGACTCTGCAGGTGCGGGTGAACGACCTGCTCTGGCATGAAGCGCCGACCCTCTTCGAACACGCCGCGCGCGAGCGGATCTTCACGACCGAGCTGGCCGACGACGGGTCGGTCACGGTCCGTTTCGGCGACGGAATTCGCGGGGCGCGGATTCCTTCGGGCGCTCAAAACGTCAAGGCGACCTATCGCCGCGGGATCGGGCTCGAAGGACTCGTTAGGGCAGGGCAGTTGAGCACGCTCCTGACCCGGCCGCCGGGTTTGAAATCAGCCAGCAACTCGCTCGCCGCGGAAGGGGCGGACGAACCGGAAACACTCGCGAACGCGCGCGAGAACGCCCCGGTCACCGTTCTCACCCTCGATCGCGTGGTCTCGCTCGAGGACTACGAGAATTTTGCGCGCGGTTACGCCGGGATCGGCAAGGCGCTCGCCACCTGGACGTGGGACGGACGGACGCGCGGGGTTTTCATTACCGTGGCCGGCCCGCTCGGCGCGGCGGTGGCGGACGCGCTCGCGACCGATCTGACCACGGCGATTCATCTCGCGGGCGATCCGTTCGTGCCGGTGCGGGTCGTCTCCTACGACGAAGCCCGTTTCACTTTGTCGGGCCAGATCGTGGTCGACCCCGATTACGAAGCGGAGAAAGTTCTGGCGGCGGCGATCGCGGCTCTGCGCGCGGAGTTCTCATTTGAAAAACGCCGGTTCGGTCAGGCGGTCGAGCTGAGCGAAGTGATTGCGCTCATCCAGCAGGTGCCCGGCGTGGTCGCGGTGAATCTGAAAACGCTGAGTCTGGCCGGCGCGGCCGCGAAACTGAACATGCGCCTGGAAGCGAACCTGCCCAACGGGGGCGATCCGAATTCGTTAGGCGCGGCCGAGCTTCTCCTTCTCGATCCGGCACCCGTCGACCTGGAGGTATCGGCATGAGTCTCGATCCCGATCGGCTTTACAATTTGCTTCCGGCGATTCACCGGGTGCGCGACGCGGAGCAGGGCGAGCCGCTCCGCGAATTGCTCGCGCTGATCACGCGGCAGGTGGCGATCCTCGAGGAGGATCTTGAACAGCTCTACGACAACCAATTCATCGAGACCTGCGCGCCGTGGGTGCTGCCGTATATCGGCGATCTCATCGGGTATCGCTCGCTGCATCCGATCGGGCCGGACCAGTTCACCCCGCGGGCGGAAGTGGCGAACACGATCGGTTATCGCCGCCGCAAGGGGACCGCGTCGGTCCTCGAACAACTGGCGCGCGACGTCTCCGCCTGGAACGCCCGCGCGGTCGAATTCTTCCAACTGCTCGCGACCACGCAGTTCATGAATCACGTCCGCCTAACGAACTGCTATGCGCCGGATCTGCGGCAATGGGAGCCGCTCGAGCGACTCGGCGGCGCCTTCGAAACGACCGCGCGCACGATCGATGTGCGGCACGTCGAGCAGGGCGAGGGGAAATACAACATCCCGAACATCGGCATTTTTCTCTGGCGGCTCGATGCCTTCCGGCTGCGCGGTTCGCCGGCGGTACGGGTGGATGATCAACGGTTCCTCTTCAGCCCGTTAGGCGCGAACATACCGCTTTTCACCCGGCCGAAAACCGAGGAATCGATCACGCATCTGGCGGAGCCGATCAACGTCCCGGAGCCGATCAGCCGTCGGGTGTTCGATGCCGCGCGTGCCGACTATTATGGACCGGAGCTAAGCGTGGCGATCGACGGTGTCGAGTTGGATGACGTCTGCATCTGCGACCTCTCCGACACGGGAGCGACCTGGGCGCACTCGCCGCCTAACAAACCGGTCGCGATCGATCCGGTGCTCGGGCGGATTTCGTTCGCGGTCGCGCCGTCGGAGACGCCGCAGGTGACTTTTCATTACGGGTTCAGCGCGCCGCTCGGCGGTGGCGAATACGAACGCAAAGCGACTTTCGACGCGGGACTCGCCCCGGTCGATCAGGTCGCTTCACCAGGGCCGCTGCAGGCGGCGCTCGACGCGCGCTCGGGTGGCGGTGTGGTCGAGGTAACGGACAGTGGGCGTTTTATCGAGACGCCGTCGATCTCGGTCCAGGCCGGCGCGCGGCTGGAAGTGCGTGGCGCAAACGAGCATCGCCCGACTTTGATCGCGGCCAACCCGATCGACATCAGCGGTGGCGCGGACGCGGAGGTGACTTTGAACGGTCTTCTCATCGCGGGCGGACAGATCCGGGTGCACAGCGCGCTCGGCGACGCGCTCCGCAAATTGCGGCTGGTCCATTGCACGTTGGTCCCGGGAATTTCGTTAGGCATCGATGGCACGCCGACCGCGCCGACGGGCACGCCTTCACTTTTGATCGAACAAACTGAAAGCCCGCTCGAAGTCGAGATCGATCATTGCATTCTCGGCGGCGTGCGCGCGCCGCTGAACGCCAAGGTCACGATCCGGCACAGCATCGTGGACGCGCAGGACGAGGCAGAGATGGCTTACTCCACGCTGGGTGGTGAGGACGCCGGCGGCACCCTGACGGTGATCAACAGCACGATCATCGGCCGGGTGCACACGGCGCTCCTCAAGCTCGCCTCGAACAGCATTTTCCTCGCGCGGCCGAAGGCGACCGAAGCGCCCATTCGCTCGGAGCGTCAGCAAAGCGGCTGCGTCCGCTTTTCCTGGCTCCCGCTCGAGTCGCGAGTGCCGCGGCGCTATCGCTGCCAGCCGGATCTGGAGATCGCGCGGCAGATCGACGCCGCGATCAAGAAATCGAGTCTGGGGAAAATCAGCGATCCGGAACGCCAGGCGATTCGAGACGCCATCGTCGTTAGGCTGGTGCCGGCGTTCACCTCGCTTCGCGTGGCCGATCCCGGCTACGGCCAACTCCAGCTTTCCGCGCCGGAACAAATCCAGACCGGCGCTGATGACGAGTCAGAGATGGGCGCGTTCCACGATGTCTTCGCGCCGCAACGCGCCAGCAATGTGCGCGCGCGGCTCGACGAATATCTGCGTTTCGGTCTCGAGGCCGGGATTTTTTATCAAACCTAACGAACCAAAATTATGAGCTCAGACATCAGCCGGCAGCGCTTTAATCCTACTAACAACTTCAGCGGCGTGTTGATGCAACAAGGCCGGGTGCAGTTGGACGCGGATTGGAACGAGTGGAACGAAATTCTCGATCGTCGTTGGCGGTCCGAAACGATCGACATCATCGGACGCGGCGTGGTGCCGCTGGAGACGCCCGAGGGTTTCGAGATCAAGCTGAGCGGCGGCAGCCTAACGATCGGCCGCGGGCGGATCTACATCGACGGTTTGCAGGCGGAAAATCACGGCGCGGGCGACCTGGAATTTGACGCCATCCTCGCGGAATCGCGCGGCGTCGATTCGCTCCCGTATGACGGAACGCTGCCGAAAACCGGCGGACCGCACCTCGTTTATCTCGACGTCTGGGAGCGCGAAGTGACCGCGGTCGAGGATCCCGATTTGCGCGAAGTGGCGCTCGGCGGGCCCGATACCACGTCGCGGGTGGAGACGGCGTGGCAGGTTCGCGTGTTGCCGGATGTCGGCGCCGGCGCGACCTGCTCCACGCCGGATGCGGATTTGAAAGGCTGGCCCGAGGTGATCGCGCCCTCGTTGGGTCGCCTAACGACTCGCGCGGTCGGCGTCGCGTCGGAAAAAGATCCGTGCCTGATCCCGCCGAGCGGCGGCTATCGCGGGCTCGATAACCGCACCTATCGCGTCGAAATCCACGATGGCGGCAAGGTCGGGAAGGCGACCTTCAAGTGGTCGCGCGACAACGCTTCGCTCGCGACCGGGGTGAGCGCGATCGAAAACAATCTCACTCTCACGGTCGACCGCACGCTTTGGGATTCGGTGCGACGCTTTAAGAAAGGCGATTGGGTCGAGATCACCGACAACGTGCGCGAGCTCTCGGGCGCGGCAGGCGAGCTGCGGCAAATCGCCAACGAAGTGGAGGACGGCACCCGCCGGATCACGCTTAACGTGGCGTTGCCGGCGGCCGACTTTCCCGTCAACGGACAGAATCTGACCAGCCCGGAACGCGCGACCCGGATCAAGCGCTGGGATCAAACCGGGATCGTTAGGCAAAGCAACGGCGATACCTATGTCGATCTCGACGCGGCCGATGGCACCGGGCTGATCGAGGTCCCGCCGGCCGGGAGTTCGCTGCTCCTGGAAAATGGCGTCGAAGTGACTTTCACGACCGCGACGAATGGCGGCGCGTTTCGGCCGGGAGATTACTGGGTGTTCGCGGCGCGCACCGCGGACGCGTCGGTGGAGGAACTCGACGCCGCGCCTCCGCGCGGAATCCATCATCACTACTGCCGGCTCGCTCTCGTCACTCTGCCTAACGACGTTCTGGATTGCCGCCATTTCTGGCCGCCGCCGATGGGTGAAGGGGAGAGCTGCGATTGCACGATTTGCGTGACCGCGGAGGAACATAATCAGGGCACCTTCACGATTTACCAGGCGGTCGCGCAGATTGCGAAGACCGGCGGGACGATTTGCCTCGGGCCGGGCATCTTCAATTTGCAGCAGACGCCGGTGCAGCTGCAGGGTGCCTTTGCCGTGCGCATTCGCGGGCAGGGTGCGGCGACGGTCCTGATCCAGCCGCGGGCGGAAGCCGCGTTCATCATCGAGCAGGCGCAATGGTGCGTGCTCGATTACTTCACGATCCACACCGTTGGAGGCACAGCGGTCGGGCCCAGCATCCGCCTGAGCAATTCGGTCGGCATCACGATCGAACGCCTGATCGTGGGCCCGCCGACGACGGACGGGAACGGACCGAAAACCGGGATTTCGTTAGGCAACGGTTTTCTCACGATGACCAAGATCCGCGATAACTTCATTTGGGCGCAGACTGGAGTGCAGTTCGCCCCCGACGCGACCACGACCGCGCCGGCGGATGGTTCGCCGCCGAAGGTTGCGGGCGGCGCGGCGCCTGTCCCCGCGCCCGGCACAGTCACAGCCGCGCCCGCCTCCTCCGCGACCACGCTGAAGGCGACGGGAACCGCCAAAATTCTGGCGTCCAATCCCGGAACCGCGATCAAAATAACCGACGCCACGAGGATCAGCGGCGGAGCGGGAACGACGGCCACGGCGACGGCGAGCGGAGGGCAACTTGGCACGTTCATTCCACCGACTCCCGCTGCGCCCCCCGCCGCAGGCGGCACCATCGGAACCGCCCCGCCGCCCCCGCCACCTGCCGAACCGGCGCTCGTGCTCAGCGCTTTCTATTGCGAGGACAACACCATGCGCTGCAGCGACACCGGCGTGGATCTCGGTGCCGGCAGCTTTTACCTGAACGCGACCGTGATCGCCCGGAATCTGGTTTACGACTCGGAAGTCGCGGGAATTTCCGTGACCGGTTTCGCTGCCGGCGAACTGGAGATCACGGGCAACGCGATCGCGCCGCAAAAAGGCGACGGCGTCATCATCGGCTGCGGCAGTTCGCGGATTGCTGATAACCAGATCACGAACTTCGACCACGACGCGCAGAACGGGATTCGCATCGTGCCGGGCACGGTCGCGCTGTCGCTTTTCCCGCTCGTCGTGCGCGGGAATCGTCTGCAGGGTTTGCGCGGGAACGGCATCTCAATCGAGAAGCTGCTCATCTCTGCGAGGATTGAGGATAATGTGCTTAACGCGATTGAAGGCAACGGCATTACCACGACCGCGGGCAGCGTTGCCGGCAGCGTCGTCGTCCTGCGGAATGAGCTGATCAACATCGGCTCGGCGACCACCGGAAAAGATCAGTTCGAGTTCGCTGCGATCTACCTGCAACACGTCTTCACCGGCGCGATCTGCGACAACACGATCAGCCAGATCGGCACGAAACTGGAGCGCCCCGAAATCGTCGCCGGCATCCGCGCCGATAGCTGCCTGGAAATGCGGATCAGCGACAACACGATCGTGAACATCGGTGCCGCCGCCGGGTTTCCGAATCTCGCGGCCGGCGTGCTCGTGATGGGCCCGCTGACCGAAGTGGAGATCGCCGACAACCGGATTCGCCGGCAGCAACAGGAGCCGGCCGACGACGACCAGTCGAACTGGCAGGCCATTCGGATTCTCGGCGCGACGGAAGGCGCGTTACCGGTCGCGTTTGCCGGATTTAATCAGCTCTCCGTCGGCCAGCAGGTCGGCGCGGTCGATCAACTCGCGGCGGTGGGAACGAAAATCCCCGAGCGCGCCGGTATTCACGGGAACGCGCTCGACAGCTACGGCGGGTCTGCGGCGACGGAGGTGGTGATCAGCGGGAGCTGCCGGTTTAGCGACAACGAAGTGAGCGTGGTCGGCAAAAAAGTGGTCGCGGCCGTCCAGATCACCGCGGAGACGATCATCGCCTCGGCCAATCGCGTCGAGTGCGGACGGGAGACCCGCGCGCTCGACCTGAAGGCTGACGGGAAAACCACTTTCACCGTCGTCGGGAACATCGTCGGCGGGTCCATCCTGGTGAATGGCACGAGCCTGGCGGGGACACCCTGGCAGCCCTTGAACGTCGTGCCCTAACGAATCGAACAACGAAAGAAAACCTATGAAAATAGCAGAACTAAAAGGGGAAAAGACGATCCACACTCTGGCGAAACATTTGCTCGCCGAAGTGGTCAAGGAGACCCCGCAGACCACCCAGGCCGAAATGGAAACAGCGCTCCTGAGATTGAATCCGCACCTCGCCCAGATCAGCGATCTGCCGAAGGGAACGCCGATAATCGTGCCCGAGGAATTTTCCCTCGCCCCCGACCAATCGGTCAAACCGCTTCACGCCATGACCGAGGCCTTGCTCCGGCAAAGTGAAGCCGGCCTAACGAGTTTGCGTGAACTGCTGGAAGAGCACGCCGCGCAATCGACCGCACAGGCCGAACGCGTGCGCGGCTGGTTGAAAAGCGATCAGGCGAAGAAGCTGGCGCGGAGCACGGCGGGCTTGAAGGAAGTTTTCAGCCAGGCGGCGGCGGCGGCGAAAGCAGCGCCCAAGGAGCGCGCGGACCGCGACAAAGCGCGCGCCCAGATGATCGCTGGAATGCAAACGGCCCTGGCGAATTTTCGCGCCCAAGCCGCGGCTTCTTAGACTTGTTAGGCTGAAATGGCTGCTCTTCCGTCAGGGCGGCAATTCTCCTCCCGCTTTCTGCTGTAGAAAATGGCGACCCTAACGGGATTCGAACCCGTGTTACCGCCGTGAAAGGGCGGTGTCCTAGGCCACTGGACGATAGGGTCTGGAGAGCGCCCAATATCTGGAGCGAGCCTCCATCTGGCAAGGGATTTCAGCCAGACGCACGGAGAGATGCGAGCAGATCGGCCGTCCGCTGGGTCGCACCGCGGTGCGGGTCGAGCACGGTCCGGGCGCGCTCGACCAAGCGGGCGCGGAGCGCGCCCTCGCGGAGCAGGCGAGATGCTGCGTTCGTTAGGTCGGCTTCATCGGCGGGCTGCAACGCGCCGCCCTCTTCCACGAGGGAATGCGCGAGGCGCGCGAAGTTTTCCATGTGCGGACCGAAGAGCACCGGTCGCTCCGCGAAGATCGCTTCGACCGGATTCTGGCCGCCGTGCGCGGTCAGGCTTTTGCCCATGAAAACAATCGTCGCGACGGAAAACCAATCGCGCAGTTCCCCGGTGGTATCGAGAAGCAGGCAGTCCGACGACTCGGTTATCGCCTCGGTCTCACTGCGATAAGCCGGCTGCAAACCGAGCCGTTGCAACTGCTGCGCCACTGCTTTGGTGCGCTCGACGTGGCGCGGCGCGATGATCAAAAAGAGATCTCCAAACTCGCGCCGCAGTTCGACGAAAACGCGGCCAAGGATTTCTTCCTCGCCCGGATGCGTGCTGCCGCCGAGCAGGATCGGCCGCACCGGATCGATTCCAAGTTTTTCCAAGACCACGCGCGGCTGCAATGGGCTGGGCGGGAGATTCTCCGGATCAAACTTGATGCTGCCCACATGGTGAATCCGGGTTCTCGCGACGCCTAACGATTCCCAGCGCGCAACGTCCTCCGGTTCCTGCACGCAGACCAGATCGAGCATCTGAAAAAATGGACTGACGATCGATCGGAAGCGTTGAAAACGGCGTTCCGAGCGCGGCGAAAGGCGCGCATTCACAAGCGCGAGCGGGATCTTCCTCCGGTGCGCGAACGCGGCCAGATTCGGCCAGACCTCCGCTTCCACGAGCACGATTCGGACCGGCCGAATCAGGGCGAACGCCGCACGCATCACCGGCCAGAAATCGAGCGGCGTATACATCACTTCCATCCATTCCGGCGCCTGTCGTTGCGCGAACGCGAAGCCGGTCGTCGTCGTGGTCGTGAGCACGACACGGAGGGCGGGCTCGCGGCATTTCATCGCAGTGATGAGCTTCAAGGCGATCATCACTTCTCCGACACTCACGGCGTGCACCCAGGTGTGGCGAGCGGCGCCGACACGCCGCCGGGTCTCGTGGTCATAAAGCCCGAGCCGCTGGCCAAACTTGTCGCGGTAATTCCCGCGCCGGAGCATTTTAAGCGCGTAGCCCGGCAGAAAGAGAAGCAGGGCGAGCGGGAAAAGGAGATTGTAAAGAAAGCGGATCACGACGACGGCGGGATCGGTTGGAGAAAAATCGTTTCCGTCGCGCCGTAAGTCCGGCGCCGGGTCACGGCCCAAAAATCAGTCGTCGGCAAACGTTCCGTCGGCCGCTTTTCGAGTACGAACACTCCTTCACTCGTTAGGCGTTCGGGCAGGCGATCGTTGCGCAGGAGGAGCTTGGTAAAGGCATCGCCCAGTTTCGACTTGTCATAGGGCGGATCGGCAAAGATCAGGTCATAAGTCTCGGCCGTGCTGCTTTGGGTGAGAAAGTCGAAGACGTCCTGGTGGCGGATTCGCCCGGTCAGGCCGGTCTTTACGAGATTACTCTCAATCGTCCGCACGGAACTACGATTGCTTTCGACAAACATCGCCGAAGCCGCGCCGCGGCTGAGCGCCTCGAGGCCGAGCGCGCCGGTGCCGGCGAAAAGATCGAGCACGTGCGCGCCGATGACTCTTTCACCGAGGCTGGAGAAAATCGCGGCCTTCACCCGGTCCATCGTCGGCCGAATGTCGTTTTTCGGGACGTCGAGCCGGATGCCGCCGGCGCTGCCGGCGATCACTCTCATGGCGTGGGCGAGGGACTAAGACTTGTTTCAGGCCTAGCCTCGTTAGGCGGAAACTCCGGCGTCGCGGTCGGCGTGGGCGTGGCCGTCGGAGCCGGCGTTGCCTTCTTTTTCGCACGACCGAAGAGGCTACTGATGACTCCGCCGAGATCGCGCAGGTCGTGGCCGACGACCTTATCCATCAGGTCGGTCTTCGGCCGCTCGACCGTCCCGCTGACGTGAAAATCTATCGCAGCATAACCCGGTGGTTGATTGACCGGGACGAAGTTCACCCGGATCGGCTCGAAGAGCTGGCGCCGGATCTTGTCGTTCAAAGCCAGCTGCGAATTGAGGTGCAGTTTCCCGTCGAAGTTGATCGTACCGATCGCAGAAAGGCGAATGTTAGGCGAGCGCAAGAGCAGTTGATCAATCGTCACGATCCCGGGGCTGATATGAAAATGCACCTCGGCCTGCTCCAGGTGCAGTTGCATGAGTTCGTCGATCTGCAGGATCTGGCCGAGCGCGACGAGCAGGCTGTATTGCTGGACTTTTCCATCGCGCAGAAAAATTTCGCCGCGACCGGTGATCGTGTCGCTGTCGGCGGTCGAGCCGCTCGCTTCGAGCGAACCTTCGAGCCGGCCTTCCAGCATTTCCGGAGGACCGCCCGCGTTCGCCAGCAGCTTCGCCGCCTGGAGATCGTGAAATTTCACGCTGGCATGAAAAGGCGAATCCTGCTCGAGGAGGCGCATGTCGAAACTGCCGGTCAACTTTCCGCCGGCAGAATCGGCGGAGATATTTGAGAAAGCCAGGAGCGCCGGGTCGTAGTGCAGCGGGGAATCGAGGTGCTCGATGAAAAAGCGATCGCGCAGCGAAATCTTTTCGATTTGCGTGCTCCCTTTCAGTGCGCTCGCGGTGCGAAAGCTGGAGGTGAAATCAAGCCCGCTGAATTTCGCGACGATGCGGCCCGCGGAGTCGAGAAAAGTGAAGTCTCCATCGCGCAGACTGACCCGGCGCACTTCCGGGGTAAACGCGGCCGGCGGTTCGACCAGAGGCACCGGAGTCTTCTTTTCGTTAGGCGAAAGGGTGGCGGGCGGAAGAGCAAGGTTGGCGGGCGCGGAGGGAGCGGCGACTGGCGCGCTCGCGACCGCTGGCGGTGCCGGCGTCGGCTCTGGCGGGCGGGGCTCCGGCGGCAGTGCGGGCAGGCGCCACTTCCCCGCGGAGTTCTGCGCCCAGACCACTTCCGGTTTGATCAGCGAGACCTGGCGGATGACCAGCCGATCGGAAAAGAGCGACCAGAATTGCACCCGCAGTTGAAAGGTCTGCGCATGGAGAAAATCGCCGCTGACCTTGCCCGGTTCCTGTGGGATGACGATTCCGTTGAGCTTCAACCCGCTCCAGGGCGTCACGCTGATGCGATGCAAAGTAAGCGGCGTGCCGAGCCGTTGGCTGAGTTCCTGCTGGATGCGATGGTGCGTGCCTTGCGATTGAACGTAGAGGTTCACGCCCAACAAAATGATGCACGCCAGGACCAGCGCCCCGCCGAGGAGCCATAGCAAAACGCGCCCGATTTTTTTCACCGCGGGAAGGTTACGCATCGCGAGATTGAAGAAAAGGTGAAAGCCGCCTAACAAGTATGCCCACACCAATCTTCCGCTTCCTCTTAATCGGTTGGCGAGGGAGAGGAAGAGTTAGAGAAATCGGATGGAAAAAACCTGCGTCATTTTAAATCCAAGCGCCCGAGGCGACCGCGCGGCCCGGGGCCTGGATCGGCTGCGCGCTCTCTGCGCTGACGCTCATTTCTGCGCGACCGCCCGCGCGGGCGAGGCCGAGGAGCTCGCGCGCCGCGCGGTCGCGGAAGGCTACGAGCAAATCGTGGCCGCGGGCGGCGACGGGACGGTTCACGAAGTGGTTAATGGAATCGCGGGCGCCGATGTGGCCCTGGGATTGCTTCCGATGGGCACGATGAACGTTTTCGCGACCGAGCTTGGGCTGCCCGCGAACGATCTCGCCCGCTGCTGGGAGATCATCGGCGCGGAGCGCACGCGGTTGGTTGATCTCCCGGGCGCGAACGGCAAACATTTCGTGCAACTCGCGGGCGTCGGTCTCGACGCGCAGGTGGTGAAGGAAACCAGTCTCGCCTTCAAACGAAATTTCGGGCCGCTGAGTTACCTCGTCTCGGCCGCGCAGATCGCCAGCCGGCGGCCGCCGCGTTTGGTCATCGAGGCCGAAGAAGCGAAGACTGAGGAAGGCTCCTTTGTCCTCGTCGGCAACGGCCGGCTCTACGGCGGGCCGTTTCCATTCTTCAAGCGTGCTGTGATCGATGACGGCCTGCTCGACGTGCTCGTCTTCAAGCAGATCGGCTACCTCGATCTGCTCAAGTATCTCCAGAACGTCATCTTCACTTCCGACATCACGACGCGAGAAGTGGAATATTTCCAGACGCGGCGGCTGCGGGTGAGCAGCGCGGAAGACGTCCCGGTGGAGCTCGATGGCGAGCTGGTCGAGGGTTGTCCGGTGGAGTTCACCGCGGCCGCCCGGCGGCTCCGGGTTCTGGCCCCGGCCCGGTAAGAAAAATCGGGCGCGTTTGCCGCGCGAAGCTTGCTTTCCCAATGACAAGCGAAAGCGAATGCGATAAATTTTGGCATGCGCCTTTCCGGCCGAAAAGCTTCGTCCTACGCGCCTCGCTGGGCTGCGAGGCAACGGGTCGTTCTTTTCTCCATCCTCGGCGTTAACTTCCTCGCCTTCATCGGCGAGCTCGTGCTGCAAAGATATGCACCCTCGGTGATTCCCGAGTATCTCGGCCTGAGCTATCGCGGGATCGATGAGGCCTTCGCCTGGCAATTTTTCAGCGCGATGTTCCTGCCGGGAAATGTCTTCCAGTTCAGCGTCAACCTGTTCGCGCTCTACTTCGTCGGTCGCGATGTCGAGTCGATCATTGGTCAGCGCCATTTCCTTTATCTCTATCTCGCCGGCGCGATCGGGGGAGAACTGGGGCATTTGCTCCTGATGCCGACCGCGACAGTCCTCCTGGCGGCTTCCGGCGGCGTCGCGGCGGTGATCGTGGCCTTTGGCACGATTCTCCCGGAGCTCGAGCTGGCCGGGTCGATTTTCTTTCTCGTGCCGGTGAAGGTGAAGGCGAAACATTTTGCCGCCGCGCTCTCCGGTCTCGCCGTGCTCCTGCTCATGGTCGATCGCCACGGCGTCGTCACGCATAGCGCGTGGCTCGGCGGTTGCGGCGCCGGCTGGCTCTATGCGCATCTCCTCGGTTTCGGTCGGCCGTCTTGGATGCAGCGCCGGCTTCGCGAGAAAAAGGAGCGGCGCGATCGCCGGCGGCAGATGTCGGTCGAGGATTTCATGGCCGAGGAAATCAATCCGCTCCTCGAGAAAATTTCCCGTTCTGGTATGGCCAGCCTCACCCGGAGCGAGCGCCGCCTGCTCGCCGAGGTCCGCGAAAAAATGGCCGGGGCCGGGGAGAACTGAGATTTCCGAGCCAGGACCTGCACGCTCCGCGATGGCGCTGGCGGATTCGTTAGGCGAAAGGGCGGCCACGAGTTTTCGCCACGGCTCCTTCGCTTCCACGCTCGAAGCGCTCGCCGACCGCTGGCCCGTGGAAGCCCCGTCGTTAGGCGAGACGATTGCGCGCTTTCCGTTAGGCGAAGAAGCGCTTGCCCATCTCCTCGCGGTTTCGAGTGTTTGCCGGGCGCGGCTTTTGCAGCAGCCGGAGATCCTCCTCTGGTTGGCGCATCCGGATGTGGCGGCCGATCGGCGCGGCTACGGACGGATGATTACCGACCTGCGCAACCTCGGGAGCCGCGAGCAGGTCGCGGCGAATAATTTTCGCCTCCTCCGCTTCTGGAAGGGCCGGGAAATGGTGCGGATCGCGTTGCGCGAAGTGGCTGGCGCCGCGCCGCTCGAGGAGACGCTGGTCGAGCTCTCGCAGCTTGCGGATATTTGCCTAACGACCGTCTTCGAGCACTGGGATGAGGAATTCCGGAAACGCTGGGGCGCACCGGAAAGTGAGCTGGCCATCTTCGGGCTCGGGAAACTTGGCGGGCGCGAGCTGAACCACAGTTCCGACGTCGATCTGATTTTCGTCTACAGCGAAGAGGGTAACCTGACCGCGAACTTCAGTTATCACGAGTGGTTCACCCGGCTCGGGAACAAGATTATCGAGACCTTCGCCAGCTCCGATCCGGCCGGCTCGCTCTTCCGCGTCGATCTGCGACTGCGGCCGGAAGGGAGCGCCGGGCCACTGGTCAGGTCGCTCGAAAGCATGGAGAATTACTACGCCGGTTTTGGCGAAACCTGGGAGCGCCTGGCCTTGATCAAAGCGCGCTGGATCTGCGGTGACCGCGAGCTGGCTTACGAATTTCTCCGCCAGCATCAGACCTTCATTTTTCCCCGTAACCCGACGCCCGATCTGCTCGACGAGATCGCGCTGATCAAGCGTCGGATCGAGCGCGACATCGTCGGTCACGAGAATCTCGAGCGGAATGTGAAGCTCGGGGTTGGGGGAATCCGCGAGATCGAATTTGTGGTCCAGGCGCTGCAGCTGCTCCACGGCGCGCGTCATCCGTTCCTGCAGGAGACGAGCACCTTGAAAGCGTTGCGCGGGATCGCGGAGCTCGAGTTTCTTCCGCAGGAGGACGCGCAGAAATTGGAAGCCGCCTACCGCTTTTTCCGGCGGGTCGAGCATCGGCTCCAGATCGAAGGCGAGCAGCAAACACACACCGTCCCCGAACCCGGTCCGGCCCTGCAGTTGCTCGCGCAGAGTCTCGGTTTCACGGAGGAAAACCAACTTCTGGCCGCTTTGCGCCGGGAGATGCAGGCGGTCCGCGCGATCTTCCTGCGGGTCGTGGAAGCAGCTTCGCCTAACGAGTCGGCGGTCGCTGATTTCAGCATCTTCCGGGATCGTCCACGGGCGGAGAAAATGATGGAGCAACTCGGCCGCGGCGCTGCCGGCTTCCATGTTTCACCGCGGACCCGGCAGATTTCTCGCAAGCTCAAGCCGCTGCTGCTCGAGGGGCTTGCGCAGACGGCAGATCCCGACGGCGCGCTCAACCAGTTCGTTCGCTTTGTCGAAGCCTACGGACTCCGCAGTTTGCTCTTCGAATTGCTGGTGACGAATCCAAGGCTGCTCGAGCTGCTCGCGAAAACCTTCGACGCGAGCGAGGCCGCCGGCACGTTGCTGATTCGTCGCCCGCAGCTGCTGGAGGAACTGACGCGCAGCGAAACCCTCGACGGCTCGCGTACCGTTGCGTTGCACCTGACACGCTTAGAGTCGTTAGGCGCGAGCGCGCTCAAGCTCGATCCGGTGCGAAGTTATCGGCGGCGCGAGCTGCTCCGGATTCTCCTGCGCGAAGTGCTCGACCTCGCGCCGCTCCCGGTGCTGCTCGCCGAGCAGAACGACCTCGCCGAGGCATGTCTCCGTTTCGTCCATCAGTTGCTCGATCCGGAGAAGAGCCTAACGATTGTCGGCCTGGGGAAATTTGGCGGACGCGAGATCGGGTACGGCGCGGATCTCGACGTCATGTTCATCGGCGACGATCCGCGGGTCGCCCAGCAATTGATCGGCGAGCTTGCGCTCTCGACCGCGGAAGGCAGTCTCGCGCAAGTCGATCCGCGGCTCCGGCCGGAAGGAGAGAAGGGGCCGCTCGTCTGTTCGCTCGAAAGCCTCCGCGGCTATTACGAGAAACGGGCGCAATTTTGGGAGCTGCAGGCCCTCACGAGAGCGCGCGCGATCAGCGGCCCGCTCGGACGCGATTTCGTCGCGCTTGCGCAGGAGCTCTGGCGCGAGGCGGGCCGGCGTCCAGATCTCGTTAGGCAAATCGAGAACATGCTCGTGCGGATCGCGAACGATCGCGGGAGCGGGAACGATTTCTACGATTTCAAAACCGGCATCGGCGGAATGATCGAGGCGGAATTTCTCGTCCAAGGCCTGCAGATGCGGAACGCGATCTGGGAACCGAACTTCCTCCTCGCGATCGAGAAACTGGCGGAGAAAAAAATCCTCGAGCGCACTGATGCGGTGAATTTGCGCAACGCCTACAACTTTCTGCGCCGCTGCGAATCAGTCCTGCGCCGCTGGCAGAACCGGAGCGTTTCGCGGCTACCGGTCACGCCGGAGGAAGAAGAGATTTTCGCGCGCCGGATGAAGTGTCGATCAATCGACGAGTTCCGGTTACCGTACGGAAAAGCCCGGGAAGAGATTAATTCCCTGCGGCTGCGTTATCTGGTCGACTGAGGCGAGAAACCGAAGGCGCGCGCAATCTGTGAGAGCAGCCAGAAACTGACCGCCAGACTAACGAGGAGGATAAGCGCGAGCGCAAAGAGGACGAACGCGACGAAAATCCAATCGCTCTTCGTGGAAGCGCGTGGCGCGGCCGTGTGCTGGCGAAGCAAATCGTAATTCCGCGCGTTCGATTTGAACCAGAACGAAAAGGCGTCGCCGACGATCGGAACGATGCCGACGAATTCGTTGATCAGGATATTGAGCGACATCCGGGCGAGCAAGATTTTCGGCAGGCCGCGACGCGCGGCGGCGAGTAGCGCCATCGCGGAGATGACGGTGGAACCGGTGTCGCCGAGGCCGGGGATGAGGCCGATGAGCGGGTCGAGCCCGAAGCGGAATTTCGTGCCGGGTAACCGGAGCAGGTTGTCCATCACGAGCGCGAGCCAGCGGAAGAGCGGCTCGACTTCCTGGCGCCTCTTTTTTTCCTCCGGCGGGAGGACTTCCCACTCAGCGTCGATCGGAGCGCGTGAATCCCGGTTTGTCATCCTGAGCGGAGCTAAGGACCTGGCGAGCGTCTTGAGGTTTTGGTTGCAGGTGGCACGCCGAACTTGTGAGGTCCCTCGCTGCGCTCGGGACAAGTGGCCGCAGCGTTGCCGTTCTGTTTGGGTTTAACCCGGAATCTCTTTGAGCATCTGCGCGTTGGTCGGGAATTTCTTCACGAACATGAGCAGGCGCTCGATCGCTTCGACCGGCTTGTGGCCGGCCAGACCGCGACGGATGAGATTGATCTTGTCCAGCTCAAACTGCGACAGGAGCAACTCCTCGCGCCGCGTGCCGGAGAGGAAAATATCGATCGCCGGGTAGGTGCGCTGATCGCTGATCTTGCGATCGAGCACGAGCTCCATGTTGCCGGTGCCCTTGAACTCCTGGAAAATCAGCTCGTCCATGCGGCTGCCAGTTTCGATCAGCGCGGTCGCGACGATCGTTAGGCAGCCGGCCTCTTCGGTGTTGCGCGCGGCCGCGAAAAGTTTGCGCGGGATTTCCATCGCGCGGGCGTCGATGCCGCCGCTCATGGTGCGTCCACCGCCGCCGGTCGCGTTGTTGAAAGCGCGGCGCGATGCGGGTGATCGAGTCGAGCAGAATGAAAACGTCTTTGCCCGCTTCGACGAGACGCTTGGCGCGTTCGACCGCGAGCTGCGCGATGCGGGTGTGACTCTTGATGTCGCTGTCGTTCGAACTCGCCATGAGCTCGGCGGTGGGAACGGTGCGGCGAATCTCAGTCACTTCTTCCGGGCGCTCATCGACGAGCAGAATGATCAGTTTCATCTCCGGATGATTTTTCACCACGGCGTCGGCGATGTGCTGAAGCAGCGTCGTCTTGCCGGTGCGCGGGGGGGCGACGATGAGTCCGCGCTGGCCCATGCCTAACGGCGTCATCAGATCCATGATCCGCGTCGTGTAACGATCGGGCACGGTCTCGAGTTTGATCCGCTTGTTCGGGTTGATCGTGGTCAACTCCTCGAACGGGCGGAGGTCCTGATACTTGGTCGGCTCTTCGTCGTTGATCTTCAGCAGGCGAGTCAGCTGCGGGCCGCGATTGCCTTTGCGGATTTCACCGGAAATCCACATGCCGTCGCGGAGCTGAAAACGCCGGACGATTTCCGGAGTGACGAAAATATCGTTGGGCGTCTGGACAAAATTGCGTTTCGCATCGCGCAGGAAACCGAAGCCTTTGCCGGAAATCTCGATGATCCCGTCGCCAAATTCTGGGTCGCGCGGCAGCTCCGCACCGTTCTCGCGATTTCCCTGCCCGCGGTCGCGGCGGTCGTCGCCGGATTGTTCATCGCGAAGCTGGTTTTCCCCGGGATCCTGCGCCACGTCGGCAAACTGCGCTGCGTCCTGGCGCCGCAGCTCGGTTTCGTTCGAGTGATCGTCGTGCGAGATCTCGGTACCGTCGCCGCGTGGCGCTGTATTGCCGACAGAGTCGTTTCCGCTATTGCCGCCGCCGGAGTCGTTGCGCCGGCGTTGCGGACGACGCCGGGATGGCCGTCGCCGGCGATACGGGGCGTTCTCCGTCTGTGCTGGAGGATTGGAATTTTCTTCGCTCATAATTGGTAACCGGCTTGCCCGGTGGCGGCGCGTCGGACGTAGCGGGCGCGCACTGGCTTAGGCTGGCAACTTCGCCAGCAACTCATCAGGGATATCTAAATTGGAGTAGACGTTCTGCACGTCGTCATCCTCTTCGAGGCTGTCGCAGAGGCGCAAAACCTGGAGCGCAGCAGCCTCGTCAGTGACGGGGACAGTCGTGT
This sequence comes from uncultured Verrucomicrobiae bacterium, assembly GCA_963831805.1. Lineage (GTDB taxonomy): Bacteria > Verrucomicrobiota > Verrucomicrobiia > Chthoniobacterales > UBA10450 > Palsa-1392. Next base: position 370,969 of record CAWHRN010000009.1, read on the forward strand.
CGGGAATGAAAGTAAACTTTGGCCCATCGGTGGTGACGCCCGCGTGTGCGAGCGCTTCAGCTACGGCGTAGAGCTGATCGTGGGAAGTGAGGACAACATACTCCCCCTCCTCGGATGTCAACTCTTCGGCCCCGGCTTCGAGGGCTAATTCGAAGAGCCGCTCCTCGCTGATCGTATCTTTCGCGACCGTGATCCGGCCTTTTTTGTGAAACATGTAGGAGACGCTGCCGCTGGTCGCGAGGTGCCCTTCGTTCTTGCTGAAGATGTGGCGCATCTCCGCCGCCGTCCGGTTCTTGTTATCCGTGGCCGCTTCCACGATCAGGGCCACGCCGCCCGGGCCGTAGCCTTCGTAAATGATCTCGTCGATCTGCGCCGCGTCCGTGCCTTCGCCGGTCCCGCGCTTGATTGCGCGGTCGATGTTGTCGTTAGGCATGCTCTGGGCGCGCGCCATCTGGATGACGCTGCGGAGCCGGGGATTCCCCTCGGGATCGCCGCCCCCGAGCCGGGCGGCGACACTGATCTCCTTCGCGAACTTGCTGAAGATCGCGCCGCGCTTCACGTCGAGCGCACCCTTGGCGCGCTTGACCTTCGACCACTTGCTATGTCCCGACATGGTTAAGGGAAAGAAAAACGATTGCCGGAGAGACCCTGGTTGCGCGGGGGAGCGGAACTGGTGCGCCGCGCGGGAGAAGACCAACGAAGCAGCAAACCGACGGCCAATTGAACCGCACCGCTTCATCCTTGTCAACCAGTCGGTCCCGCGGAGATCGCGTGACGATTGCATCTGAGCGGTGCGCACCCGCGTCTTAATTGCATGAGCGCGAACAATCGGCCGCCGGCCGCAGTCCCGAAGATTGCGGCGCTCCCGCGGCTGGCCCGCCGTTCCGCGTTTGCTTACACGCAAAATGTCGGTCTGTTTCGTTCCTCTTGGCGATGGAACCTCACAGCCTCCCATCGGACCCGCCCGCGCCAGGGAAAGGACGGCGTCCGCCGAACGAGGCCGATGCCGAACTCGTCCGCCAGATGAACCGCGGCGACGCCAACGCCTTCACCACTTTCTACGACCGTTTTGCGCCCGGACTTTTCTCGATGATCTACGCGATCCTGCGCGACCAGGCGGAATCCGAAGACGTGCTCCAGGAGGCGTTCGTCCAGATGTGGAAGCGCGCTTCCACCTACGACGCGAAACGAAGCAGCCTCTTCACCTGGGCGGTGATGATCTCACGCCACAAGGCGATCGATCGGCTGCGCTCGCGCCAGCGCCATTCGCGCCTCGCCGAGGCGGTCGCTAACGAACCCGACGACATCACCGCTTCCGCGCCCGTTGAAGGAGCCGACGACCTGCTCGCCCGGAGCGACGAACGCGAACGGGTCCGCGCCGCGCTCGCACAACTGGGGACCGCGCAACGCGAAGCGATCGATCTCGCGTTCTTCGCCGGGCTCACCCAAACCCAGATTTCGGAGAAACTCGGGACGCCGTTAGGCACCGTGAAGGCGCGCATTCGGCGCGGACTTCTCGCTTTGCGCGACGTGCTCGGAAAGGTCTCATCGTGAACGAGCAACTCGAAGAACAGGCTTCGCTTTACGTTCTCGGTCTGCTCGAGGGCGCGGAAGCCGCGCAGTTTGAGAAGCAACTGGAGAGCGACCCCGCGCTCCAGACTTTCGTCGATGAGCTCGATGAAGCCGCCGCCGCAATGGCGCATGGCGCGCCGACGCGTCCGCTGCCTGCCGGTTTGCGCGAGCGGGTGATCGGCGAAATCAATCGCGGCAAGACCGTCGCGTTCCCGCGCCGGACCGCATGGCTGCCGTGGGCGATCGCCGCGTGTCTGGCGCTGGCCTGTTCCTATCTCGTGGCGGAACGCGTCGGTCTGCACAATCGCGTTGCCGCGCTCGAACAGCGCGATTTCCTGGCGCAAATTCAGATCGCCTCGCTGAGCTCCAAGCTAAAAAGTGCGCCTGACGCCAACGCGGTCGTGGTCTGGGACGAGAACAAACAAAAGGGCATCCTGAAAGTGACCCAGCTCCCGCGGAACGAGGCGAACCGTGACTACCAGCTCTGGCTGGTCGACCCGCGCTACAAGGACCCGATCGCGGGCGGCGTCTTCCATGTCTCAAACACCGGCGACGTTCGCTTCCCGTTTCAGCCGATCTCGCCGGTGCGTGACGCGAAAGGCTTTGCGATCAGCCTCGAGCGCAAGGGCGGCGTGACCAAGGCCGAAGGCCCGATCGTGCTCCTCGGCAAATGAAACTGGCTGTTCTCGCTCCCGCGGCCCTCGCGCTCCTCTTCGTGCCGACTTCGGCGCGAGCGCACTCAACCCTCGAACACTCCGAGCCGAAAGCTGGCGCGGTCCTCAAAGTCGCGCCTAACGAATTAAGGATATGGTTTACTGAGCCGATCAAAGTCAGCCTGAGTACCATTGAAGTTCGGGACGAAAAAGGACATCAGGTCGACCAGAAAGATCTGCACGCCGATCAAAAGGAGAGGTCGCTCGTGCGCCTCACCCTGCTGAAGAACCTCGGCCCCGGAAAATACAAAGTGAGCTGGACCGCCGTCGCGCAGGACATGCACGCGAGCAAAGGAGCTTTCGAATTCCGAATCTCCGCGACGGCCACAGACTGAGCCGTCTTTTACGGCCGCTTGCGGCGAGTGGCCGGGCTGGGGCTGTCGGCGATCGGCAGCAGATCGAAGGTCCGAAAGAGCGGCGCGAGATCGATCGTCGCGTGCGCCGAGGCTTTCAAGACGTTCCCCAAATTCTGCGCGACCGACGCCACCTCCACGCGAATACCTTGCCGGCGCAACTTCGTCGCGAGATAGGCGAAGTCCGCGTCGCCCGTCACCAGCACAATGATCTCCGGCTTCATCGCCGCCGCGAGTTCGAGCGCGTCGATCGCCATCATCACGTCGACGTTCGCCTTGTAATGACCTTCCTCGGCCGGCGCGCCGTCCTTGGTCACCACGAGGAAACCATTTGAGCGCAGCCAATGGACGAACTTGTTTTTTTTGTCCCGCTCCTCCTGCCAGAGCGGGATCGCCGGCGGCAAACCGGCGTAAACTACCATCTCGATCAGTTCACGACCGCTCTCCGCTCCGGCGAGAAAGTCGCGCAGCCGGAGCCAATCGAGACCGCGCCCCGCGGTCCGGACGGAGCTGCCGACGTTCGACTCATCGACGAGCACGAGCAGTCGCGCCCGTCGCGGTATCGCCGCCGCGTCTTTTCTCGGCATGGAAATAAACGGGGTTACTTGCCCGTTTTTTTCTTCGCCGACTTCACGATCCGATCTGATTTCTTCCGGCGCGCCGCGCGTTTCTTGACGTTATCTCTGCCTTGGCTGTTACCCATAAGATTGGGACAGTCGCTCGTGCACGAGCGGTTCCCAAATTCTTTCGCGCGCCGGCCTCAGTGCTCTGCGGGACGATCGCAAAGGAGGAAAACGCCTAACGAGAGCGCGCCGATCGCGGCGCCGACGCCCGCGCTCAGGTTCCAGCCGCCGGCGGCAAACGTCGCCGAGCCGATGAGCGAGCCGCTCGCCCCGATGACGAACATCGAAGTCATGTAGATCGAGTTCACCCGGCTGCGCGCCTCCTCGGAGATTTCGAAGATGATTTTCTGGCCGGTGATCTGATTGAGCTGAGTCGCGGCATCGATGAGAAATGCCGTCGCGGCAAAGGCGACCACGCTCAGGGCCGCGACCGCGAAACCAGTGGCGAGAAAGCTCACCACGAGCAAGCCGTGGGCGAGCAAAGTCGTTAGGCGCGTCCAGCCGCGATCGGCCATCCACCCGGCGAGCGGAGCGGCCAAGGCGCCGCCCGCGCCAGCGAGCGCGAAGAGCGCGACGCCGTTTTGGCTGAAGTGGAATTGCCGCAACAGGAGCAGCGGCGCCGCGGTCCAGAAAAGATTGAAGGCGGCGAACAACGCGCCCTGATAAAACGCCCGCAAGCGGAGGCGGCGGTGTCTTTTCGTTAGGGTAACCATCGAGCGGAGAATCGCGCCGTAGCTTTTACCGCCTTCCGGCGCGCGGCGCGGGAGCGTGAGGAAAAGGGCAAGCTCGAGCAGTGCCATCAGGCCGGCCGAGAAGAAAAAGACCGAGCGCCAGCCACGCCATTCCGCCATGAAACTCGCGATCGGCCGCGCCAGCATGATCCCGGTGAGCAGGCCGCTCATGATTTGGCCGATGATTCGGCCCTGCCGATCTTTCGGGCTTAAATGCGAGGCGAGCGGGAGGAGCACCTGGGCGCCGGTGGCGCAGACGCCGGTGACCAGCGATGCGCCGAGAAAAGTGACCGGCCCCTGCGAGAGCGCGATCCCGAGACTGCCGAGAAAGGTGCCTCCGGTCAGGAGGAGCGCGAGTCGGCGGTTCTCGAAAAGATCGCCTAACGGAACCAAAGCGAAGAGCCCGATTCCGTAGCCGAGCTGGGTCAGAGTCGTGATCGTGCCGCCCAGTCCCTTGGAGAGTCCGATCGCGGGCGCGATCTCGTCGATCAAGGTCTGCGCGTAGTAAAGATTCGCGACCATCGCCCCGCAGGCGAAAGCCATGAGGACGGTCAGACGAGCCGTTAGCCGGTCGGCGGGCGGCCTCTTTTCGTTAGGCATGACGGACTGCTAGCGCCAGTGTTTCGCGATCAAGGCTTTGATCGCGGGCGTCTGCAGCCGGTAATTTTCCTCTTCGTGGCTCGGCAAATCCGGAAACCATTTCCACCAATACATCCCGGCGATCACCGGGCAGCGGACCGGCAGGTCGAGCGCCACTTCGATGCAGCGCTGCTGGATTTCCTCGGCATGTTCGCCCCCGGTCTTGAAGGCCCACGGCTCGGCCGCGGCGCGTGCGCTCTCGTTGTAGCCGATCTCGACGAAGAGGAATTTCTTGTTCCCGTGCGCGGCGGAGAAGGCTTCGAGCTGCTGGCAGCGCGCATCCCAGGCGGCGCGAATTTCCGCCTCGGAGGGATCGACGCTTTTCGTTAGGGGAAAATAGGCGAGCACGCCGATGTAATCGAGCGCGTCCCAGAATTTCACCTGGTCGAAGCTATCCCAGTTCCCGCCGTAGGTGACCTTCCCGTGATAAACCGCGCGGACTGCGGCGATTATCTTCCGCCAGCGCGCTTCGAATTTTTGCGCCTCGGTGAATTCCAGTCCGACGCAGAAAGTGCCGGCTCCGTGCGCCTCGGCCAGCTTCGCCATCTCGACGATCCAAGTTTCGTAATCGCCAAAGAACCGATCCCATTCCGCGGTCGTCTGGAAATTGATCTCGCCGCGCCAGAGAAATTTCGTGCCCCAGTAGGCGATATGCGGGATGAGCATGACCGACATTCCGCGCTCCCGCGCCCAGTCGAGCGGCACAGTGATCGAGCGGTTGTCATCCATCACGCGGAAGCGGACGTGGCCGTCGTTCTCGATCTGCGCGTAGGGATGAATCGAAAAGCTGTTCACGCCTAACGACTTCAATTCGTCGAGCGTCTTCGCCATTTCCGGGGTGCCCCATTCCCAGCCGGAGGTCTGGCAGGAAACGGTCACGCCTTTGACGAAGTCCTCCTTCGCGAGCGCGATTTGCGTGGCGCCGAGGAGCGTGAGGGCGCAAAGAAATCTAGGAAGAACGCGGCGGCCGGAGTGCATCGTGCGCAAGGTAATACAGGAAGAGTGAGTTGTAGTGGAGGTAACGCCTGAAGAGCCGGCGTGGCTCTGAGAATGCCCGAAAGGCCCACGTCAGCCCGGCGCGCTGCATCCAGGCGGGCGCGTCTTTTTTCGTCCCGGCATTGACGTCGAAGGCGAAGCCGACCGCGAGCAGGAGGCCGCGGCGGATTTTGGTTTTATGCCGGTGAATCCAATCCTGCTGTTTCGGCGTGCCGAGACCGACCCAGATGAAGTCGGGCGCGAGCCGGTTAATTTCCTCGAGGATCGCCGGCTCGTCGTCAGGCGAAAAATAGCCGTGGTGCGCGCCGACGATCTGGAGATCGGCAAAGCGCTGTTGCAAAGCTGCGAGGCATTCCACCGAGCCGCCTAACAAGTAGTGCGTCCACGGCGCCGGGCTCGCTTCCAGGCAGCGGCGCATGAAAGTCGGCCCGTAAACCCGGTCCCGCAGCGCAGCGCCGCGGGCGTTCAAACACCAGATCAGCGGCATCCCGTCGGGCACGAAGTGGTCCACATCGCTCGTGAGGGCGCGAAAATATGGGTCGGCTCGGCGCAGCGTGACGATGTGTGTATTGGTAAAATCGATCGCGTAAGTCTCGCCGAGGTGCGCGAGGTCGTGACAATGCTCGATCAGTTCCTCGTAAGTGGTCGCGAGCAGCGGCGTGCCGAGCAGATCGAAGATGCGGGTCGATTGCGTCACGCGGGCAAACGCTATACCCTCACCGCCGAATGAAAAGCGAATCGCCGTCGGCTCTTCCTCCGCCGGTCTGGACTCGTTGCCTGGAGTGGACCCAGCGTCATCCGCTCGGCGGTTTTCTTTTCGCGGTCATTCTCGCGATCCTGGTTTATTTCTTCGGGTTCCTGCCGCTCTTCTCCGGCGAGACGCTTTCGACTTTTCGCTGGGGCTGGCAGGCCTGGACGCCGGAGACGAACTATGAACACGCGCGGCTTATCCCGCTGATCGCGCTCTTCCTCATCTGGCTCAGTCGCGACCAACTGCGCGTCGCACAGATCGGCAGCTCGCGCTGGGGTTGGGCTTTTCTCGGGTTTGGGCTATTTCTCTTTTTCGCCGCGGCGCGCACTTTGCAGGCGCGCATCGCGTTGACGGCGCTGCCGTTTTTGCTCTTCGGCATCGTTCTTTATCTCTGGGGCCGGAAAGTTGCGCGCATCCTGCTGTTTCCGATCGCGTTTCTGCTTTTCATGGTGCCGCTGAATTTCCTCGAGCAGGCGACCTCGAATTTGCAGTTCATGGAGACCGGCGCCGCGACCGCGATCTGCAACCTCATCGGGATCCACGTTTACAGCGTCGGCACCACGATCAATGCCGCAAATGAGGCGTTCCACTTCCAGGTGGATGAAGGTTGCAGCGGCATCCGTTCGCTCATGGCGATCTCGATGCTCTCGGCGATTTACGGCCATCTGACGCAGGATCGGCTTTGGAAAAAGCTCCTTATCTTCGCCGCGGCGATCGTCTTCGCGATCATCGGAAACGCCGGTCGCCTCGTCTCGATCATGATCGTGGCACGGCTCTTCGGGCAGGAAGTTGCCGGCGGAACTTTCCACGCCATGTCCGGCTATCTGTCGTTCCCGTTCGCGATCGCGGCGATGATTCTCTTCGGGAAATTGCTCAATCTCGGGCGCCGCCAGCCGAAAGAGCCGGTGACGTTACCGGAGCCGGTTTCACTATGATGACGAAACGCCTCGCGATCCTCACCGTGGTGTTGCTCGCCGGTCTCAGCAGCGTCGCCTTTTTGCCGCACAGCTCGGTGACGAGCCCGGCTGGGATCGCGATGAAGCTGCCGATTTTTGTCGGAAACTGGATCGGCGAAGATGCTGAGGTGACGCAGCGCGAACGGGAGATTCTCGCGCCCGACACGCAGTTCGCGCGCAAGACTTACACCAGCCTCCAGGGCGACAAGATTTTCGTGTCGATCGTCCTCTCCGGCGATGACATGACGAACAGCATTCATCGACCCGAACGCTGCCTGCCGGCGCAGGGTTGGAGTTTGCAGTCGAGCGACCGGCGTGTGCTACCGATCGAGGACGGGAAGAAACTAGCAGTCACACAACTGCGCGACGTCCGCATGGTGGAACAGGAAAACGGGGCGAGCGCCCGCCGCCTGCACGGGCTGAATTATTACTGGTTCATCGGCTACCACGAGATGACGCCGTCGCATCTCGAGCGCACCGGGATGGATCTGCGCGACCGCATCCTCCATGGCTACAACCAGCGCTGGGCCTATCTCACGGTCGCCTCGATTGTGACCGAAGGCTGGGCCCGTAACGGCCGCTCCGAAGAAGAAACCGCGCGGATGACCGAGGACTTCATCCGCCAGCTCGCGCCCGCGCTTCAGCGGCCCGACGGCGCCGCGCTCTTTTAGGCCACGGTAGTCCTTTATTCGTTAGGGCTCGATCGGCGGCAGATCGCGCTCCGTATCGCCGGTATCGATGCCCTGCCGGAGCCGGCTATGGTTGATGCTGTAGAGGAAATAAATCACCAGGCCGATCACCAGCCAAACGAAGAACCGAATCCAGGTCTCGATCGGCAGGCTGAGCATGAGCGCGCCGCAGAAAAGCACGCCGAGGATCGGGAACCAGGGAACCAACGGCACCCGGAACGGGCGCGGCCGGCTCGGGTCCTTGCGACGGAGCACGATCACGCCGGCGCAGACGAGGCAGAAAGCGAAGAGCGTTCCGATATTCGTCAGGTCGGCCAACGAACCGATGTCGGTTAACATGGCGACGCCGCCGACGACCACGCCGGTCCAAATCGTGGTGATGTAAGGCGTGCGATATCGCGGATGAATCCGCGCGAAGTATTGCGGGAGCAAACCATCGCGCGCCATCGCCATGAAGATACGGGGCTGACCGAGTTGGAAGACGAGCAGGACCGAGGTGAGCCCGGCGAGCGCGCCCGCGCTGATCAACGCCTGCGCCCACGGCTTGGCCGCGAACGCGGTCGCGACCGCCGCGGAGTCGCCGAGAAAGGTCGTGTATTTTTTCATCCCGGTGAGGACGAGCGACATCGCGACGTAAAGAATGGTGCAGACGATCAGGCTGGCCATCATCCCGATTGGCAAATCGCGCCGCGGATTCTTCGTTTCTTCTGCCGTGGTCGAGACCGCGTCGAAACCGATGAAGGCAAAAAACACGATCGCTGCGCCGCTCATCACCCCGCCGAAGCCGCTCGGCATGAACGGGTGCCAGTTCGTCGGATTGACCATGAACGACCCAAACGAAATCACGAAGACGACCACGAAAAGTTTGATCATGACGATGGTGGTGTTCGCGGTCGCGCTTTCCCGGATGCCGTAAATCAGGAGCACGGTGACGGCGGCGACGATGAGAAATGCCGGGACGTTCAAGGCGATCGGGTGACCCATAATCACGGGGAGCGTAGTCGAGGAATAATTCCCCAGCGCAGCGCCGCCCTTCGCGATCATCGCGCTCGCCGTGGTGTAATCGCTGACCAGCCAAAGCGGGAACTTGAAGTGCAAACCGAAAGGCAAGTTGCCGAACAGCTGCACAAAATAACCGGACCAGCCGACCGCGACGGCCATGTTGCCGACCGCATATTCCAGGATCAAATCCCAGCCGATGATCCAGGCGATGATCTCGCCCAGCGTCGCGTAGGAATAAGTGTAAGCCGAACCCGAAACCGGAATCATCGAGGCGAGCTCGCTGTAACAAAGCGCTGCAAACCCGCAGGCGATCGCGGCGACGACAAAGGACAACGCGACCGCCGGACCCGCCGCCGGACGTCCGAAAACCAGGTCGGTGTGATTGACGAACGCGATGATGAAATTCAGGACCGGCGTCTTCACGATCGAACCGCCGACGTGGACCGTTTCCCCGGCCGCCGCAGTGCCGGCGAGCGCAAAGATGCCGGTGCCGATGATCGCGCCAATCCCGAGACAGGTCAGATCAAACGCGTTCAGCGAGCGCTTCATCTTCCGGTCGGCGGCTTCGGATTCGTGGATCAGCAGTTCAGGGCTCTTGGTTCGAAATAAGTTGGCGTCCACGAAGAATCTCCGGTTGTTGCGCTGCGATTTTTATCGAAAGCGCGGGCATCGTCTCATCGGCTCCGCCTAACGGTCAATGCTTAGTTTGACGAAACGCCGTCCGCCTAACGAATCCGAGAGAACGAGCGCATGGCGCGGTTCTGGCTTCCATTGCGGCATGCCCGCGCTGCCCGCCATCTCCGGCCTCAACCTTTTCGCCGGGCTCATCTTCAGCAGCATCGGCTTCATCGGTTTCGTCTACGGCAAGAAGATGAACCTCTGGAAGCCGCTCTTCATTGGCATCGCGCTGATGGCTTATCCCTACTTCATCGAGAACACGAGCGGTGCTTTGCGCCATCGGGGTGGCGGGGACGGCGGCGCTCTTTTTCTTCCGCGACTAGGCGGCCGCGCGCGGCGGCATGGACTTCGCGCGGCCGGTTGCATAACGTGCGGCGATGTCTGACGAAACGCCGTTGATCCTGGGCGACGCCGTCGCGGCGGAGCTCGATCGGCCGTCGCGGCGCCGGCGGTGGTTTCGCGGCAAAAAACAGCGACCGCCGCTGACCCACTGTGAGAACTGCGGGACCGCGCTCTCCGGCCCCTACTGCGCGCAATGCGGTCAGCCGGCGATCGATTACCGGCGCTCGATCGGGTCGCTCCTCGTCGATGCCGCGGACGCGTTTTTTAATTTCGACGCGCGTTTCTTCCAGTCGTTCGGACTCCTGCTCATCAAACCGTGGCGCCTAACGAATGAATTCATCGAAGGCAAGCGCGCGCGGCACGTCCATCCGCTGCGCGTTTACCTGATCGCGAGTGTGCTCTTTTTCCTCGTGATCAATTTCCTCTCGCGCGATACCCACATGCAGTCGCATCAGAACGGGAAGGAATCCTTCATTGCCCTGGAAAAGGCCACGCCCACGCCTCGGCCGGACTTCATCGGACCGTTACCTCCGCCGGCTGCGCCGTCCAAATCCACGGTGGTCTTTGGCGTTTCGCCGGAGAAACCGGCCGGCGTCCCCGAGAAGAAGTTCTCCTGGAATAATTCCGAAGAGCCGTCCCCGGCCGTCATGCCTGATCACAAGGTTTTCTTCGAGGAAATGGACAAGCAGGCCAACCTGCCGCCATGGGCCAAATGGATCGAAGAGCAGGCCAAAAGAAAGCTCGGGCCGACCGGCGATCGCGGCGATCTCTTTCTCAAGGCGCTCATCCAAAACATCGCGCCGATGGTCCTCTGCTGTATCCCACTCTTTGCGCTCGTCCTGAAAATTCTCTATATCTTCAAGCGCCGCTTTTACGTCGATCACCTGATCTTCGCGCTCCATACCCACGCGTTCGTTTTCCTGAGCACGCTCATCATCATCGGCGTCGGCTTTCTCCTCGCGCTCAGGTCGCCGGCGCTTACCGCCGTTGTTTGCACCTTTCTCGGCTTCGCCGTTTTCGTGGAACTGCTCATCGCCATCCGGCGGGTCTATCGGCAGAACTGGTTCGCGACCATCTTCAAGTTTTTCCTCGGCAGCGTCATTTACGTCGTCATGCTGAGCTTGGCTTTCGGCGTGACCGCGTTCGTCACTCTTTTGCTCCCCTGAAGGTTATTCGTTAGGCGATCGATTTGATCACGCCGCCGTCGGCCCGGACCGAGGCGCCGTTGATCGCCGAGGCGAGCGGACTGCAGACGAACGCGACCACGCTGGCGATCTCCGCCGGCTCGATGAAGCGCTTGAGCAGCGAAGTCGGGCGCGCGTTCTTGAAAAAATCTTTCTCGAACTCGTCGCGGCTCATCTCGTTTTCCTGCGCGAGCTGGCCGACGAATTCGCTCACTCCTTCCGAGGCGGTCGGACCGGGTAGCACCGAGTTCACCGTCACCGCAGTGCCGCTGCAGGTCTCCGCGAGTCCGCGCGCGATCGCGAGCTGCGCCGTTTTCGTCGTGCCGTAGTGGATCATTTCCGACGGAATCTGGAGCGCGGATTCGCTCGAGATGAAAATGATCCGGCCCCAGTTCCGCTCCTTCATCCCGCCGAGATAAGCCCGGCTCAGCCGCACGCCCGAGAGCACGTTTACGGTGAAAAATTTCTGCCATTCGTCATCGCTGATTTGCGCGAATGGCTTCGGTTCGAAGATGCCGACATTGTTCACCAGGATGTCGAGCTGCGGCAGTTGCCTAACGACTTCGGCGCAACCTTCCGCCGTGCCGAGATCGGCCGCGATGCCGCGGACTTGCACCTCTTTCCCGAGCTGCCCGATCGCTTCGTCGACCCGCTCCTGCGTCCGGCCGTTGACCCACACCTCCGCGCCTTCCTCCGCCAACCGGCTGGCAATCGCCAGACCAATCCCCGCGGTCGAGCCGCTCACGAAAGCCTTTTTGCCCTTCAGTTCTAAATCCATTCAGTTCCCTTTCACCGGCCACTACGCGCTTCCAGCATTTCTTCGCCAAAACTCGAAGTTCAAGACCGACGCAAAGCTGACCCACGCGAGATATGGCGCGAAGAGCAATGCCGCGACCACGCTAACCCCGCCGAAAGCCAGAAGCGTCGCCGCGATCGCGAGCCATTGCAGCGTGATGTCGATTAGCGCGAGCCCGATCCGGTGGGCTCCGAAAAAGAGCGGCGTCCAAGCTGCGTTAAGCGCCAATTGGATAAGATAAAGCGAGAGCGGAAAGATCTGGCGTTCCCAGCCGCCCTGCCGCCAGATGAGCCAGGCGGCGATCGCCATGAGCAGGTAAAGCAGCGTCCAGACCGGCGCGAAAACCCACGAGGGAGGATTGAAGGGTGGTTTCGCCAGGCTGCGGAACCAGCTGTCTGGCTTCGCCCGAAAGCCGATCGCCGGCGCGACGAACGTAAGCGCGATCCAAAGGCCGAGGATGCCGATCGATGTCCAAGTCATCTGCGATCAGTTCGTCTGCCGACGGTGCTTTGCGCGTCGCGCGATGACTTGCCAGAGGCGGAACTCGGCGGTTAAGTCGGCGGCATGGGACGTCAATGGCTGCACGCCAAACGCGAAGTCGCCGGCCTGAAAAAAGGCCAGGTGACCGGCAAACTGGTAAAGGAAATCATGGTCGCGGCCAAGCTCGGCGGAGCCGATCCGGCCGGCAACGCGCGGCTTTTCGCGGTCGTCGAAAAAGCGCGTCGCGCCAGCGTTTCGCGGGACGTGATCGAGCGCGCGATCAAGAAAGGCGCGGGCATCGGCGGCGAAAAACTCGAGCTCGAGCACGTAGTTTTTGAAGGCTACGCGCCAAACAAGATCCCGGTCATCGTCGAAGTGCAGACCGACAATAAGAACCGCACCGCGCCGGAGATTCGTGTCCTTTTCAAACGCGGTCAGCTCGGCGCGCCGGGAAGTAACAAATTCCTCTTCGATCACGTCGGCTTGGTCGAGGCGCATCATCCCGATGCCGCGGCCGATCCCGAAGCGGCTGCGATCGAAGCCGGTGCGCAGGATTTCATCCCGTTGACGCATGCCGACGATCCGGAAATTCCCGAGGGCACGACCGGGGCGCGGTTCACGACCGAGGCGACTGATCTCCACGCCGTCTCTCAATGGCTCGGCCAAAACGGCTGGACCATCGTCACGAGCGAGCTCGGCTACGTCGCCAAAAATTATCCCGAGCTGAACGAGGAAGATCGCCAGCAAGTGGGCGAATTCCTGCAAACGCTCGAAGACCACGACGACGTCCACCGCGTCTGGGCCGCGCTGAAGTAGCGGCGACAAGATTCAGGCTCACGCCCTCGCCGTTGAACGCTGACTCCTTTGAGATAAGACCATACGAGACGCGCGACCTGCAGGATGTGGTCGACACTTATATCGCGTCGATCCATTCGTTGGCTGCGCCTTACTATTCGCGCGAGCAGTTAGACGCCTGGGGACCACCTTCTCCCGACCTTACGCTATGGAAGGAACGGCTGGCTACTCTTCACACACTCGTGGCTGCGTCCGACGGAGAGTTAGCGGGCTTTGTTTCCTACAACGACAAAGGCTATCTCGACCTTCTCTTCATTAATCCCAAGTTCGGGAGACGGGGCGTCGCGACTCAGCTTTATCGGCTCGCGGAATCGGCTTGGCGCCACGCCGGACTCACCCGCGCCACCACTCACGCCAGTCTCGCCGCCCGCGCTTTCTTCGAGCGTCAGGGTTTCCAGGTCGAGGAGGAAGAGAATATCGAATGTCGTGGCGCTTCCCTGCGTCGCTTCGCCATGGGCAAGGTTCTGCCCTTGGTTCGTTAGGCGACCGCGAAAATTTCGCGCGCCCGCGCGAGCGCTTCCGGCAATCTGGCGGCGTTCTTGCCCGCGCCGCGCGCGTTCTCCGGGCGTCCGCCACCCTTGCCGCCGACGATTGGTGCGACCCGCTGAATGACCGCGCCAGCCTGCACTGTGTTCGTTAGGCTGGGAGGGACCGAGGCGACGAGGTCGACCCGGCCGTCGCTCGCGCCAGCGAGAAAAATCGGTCCGCTAAATTGCGTCTTGAGCGCGTCAGCGACGGCCTGGAGCAGCGCGCCGTTCGCCTCCGGAATTTCGCGGACGATGAAATTCTCCGATCCCGCTTCCGCCGCCAATTCCTGCGCGAGAGACGCGGCGCGTTTTTGTATTTCCGCACCGGCTGCCTTGGCGTTTTCTTTTTCCCAATCGCGCAGATCGCGCTCCGCCTGCTCGAGCTGCACCGCGCGCGTGTCGATCGACGAGTAATCGGTGAACGTGGGAAGCGACGGAAGATCGGCTTTTCTTCTCGTTAGGCCAGCAAACTTCTCGTCCTGCTGCGCCGCTTCCGTCTTCGCCCAGGCGTCGAGTGCGGCGCCGGCGACCGCCTCGATCCGGCGAATGCCCGCGGCGATCGCCGACTCGCTCAGAATCCGGAAGTGCCCAATGTCGCCGGTCGCGCGCACGTGCGTGCCGCCGCAGAGTTCCATGGAGTAGCCGTTTAATTCGTTAGGCGCGCCGCCGATCTGCACCACGCGGACGAGGTCGCCATATTTGTCACCGAAGAACTGCATGATGTCGGTGCGCTGCTTCGCTTCGGCGTAGGGAATTTCCCGCCACGAGACCGCGCTGTTCTCCGCGATCTTTTCGTTCACCAGTTTCTCGACTTCGCGGACCTGCGGCTTCGTCAGGGCCGCGCTCGAGAAATCGAAGGTCAACTTTTCCGGCCCGACGTAGCTGCCCTTCTGCGTCGCGTCGCGATTGACGATTTCATGGAGTGCCCAATGCAGCAGATGGGTCACGCTATGATGTCGCTCGATCGCCGACCGGCGCTCGCGATCGATCCGCACCGTGACGTGCTCGCCGATTTGCGGCGCGTCATCGCCGGCGATAACGTGAACGAATGCCGCACCCGATTTGCGGGTGTCGATGACTTTCCAAGTCTTGTTTTCGCCAACGATCTCGCCGTGATCGCCGACTTGGCCGCCCATCTCCGCGTAGAGAACGGAATTGTTCACGATGACTCCGCGTTGGTCCCCCAATTCGACTACGCTCTCGACATCCGCGCCCGTACGATCGTGCTCGTAGCCAAGGAAATGCGTAGCGTTCTGCACCGAGTCGTCGCTGATCGTGATCACGCTTTTTTTCTGCGCTTTCCGCGCCCGCTCGCGCTGTTCCGCCATCAGCGTTTCGAAGCCTTCCGTGTCGACGGCGAGCCCGCGCTCGCGCGCCATCAGTTCCGTGAGATCGAGCGGGAAGCCCTGCTCGTCATAAAGCCGAAAAGCGAACGGACCGGAGATGCTCGAGTTTTCGGCGGCCTCGCGCTCGAAGAGTTCGATCCCGCGATCGAGCGTCTTATTGAACGACTCCTCCTCGCGCTGGATCGTCTCGATGATTTTCGGTGCTTTCGTCCGGACTTCGGGGAAAACGTCGCCCATCGTTCGGCCCAGGACGTCGACCAGTTTCGAGAAGAACGGCTCGTGGAAGCCTAACGATGCGGCCGTAGCGGACCGCGCGGCGCAGGATCCGCCGAAGGACGTAGCCGCGGCCTTCATTGCTCGGCTGAATGCCGTCGGCGATCGCGAAACTGAGCGTGCGGATGTGATCGGCGATGACGCGAAAGGCGATGTCGATTTTCTCCTGTTCGGACTCACCGGCGGTGGCCGCGCTCGGCAACGTCGCGCCGTAATTCTTCCCGCTCAGTCTCTCGATCTCGTCGAAGATCGGACGAAAAACGTCCGTCTCGTAGTTCGAGATCGTCCCGGTGAAATCGGTAAAATCTTTCGTCCCTTGAATGATCGAGGTGACTCGCTCGAAGCCCATGCCGGTATCGACATGGCGCGCGGGCAGAGGAACAAAAGTTCCATCGGGATTGGCGTTGAATTGGATGAAAACCAGGTTCCAAATCTCGATGCAGCGCGGGTCGCCGGCGTTGACCAGCGCACCGCGCGTGTCACCTGACGGCGTCAGATCGACGTGCAGCTCGGAGCAGGGACCGCACGGGCCGGTGTCGCCCATCATCCAGAAGTTATCCTTCTTGTTGCCGTCGACGATGTGGACGGCGGCGTCGAGACCGGCGGCGGTGAAGAGCCGATGCCAATGGTCGTGCGCTTCCTGATCGAAATCCGCCGGCTCGCTCAGGCCCGGCCGGTAAACGGTGGCGTAGAGGCGCTCGGCCGGAAAACCCCAGCGCCTAACGACCAGTTCCCACGCCCACTCGATCGCTTCTTTCTTGAAATAATCGCCGAAGCTCCAGTTCCCGAGCATCTCGAAAAAGGTGTGGTGGTAGGTGTCGAGCCCGACGTCGTCGAGGTCGTTATGCTTGCCGCCGGCGCGGATGCATTTCTGGGTGTCGACGCGCGCGCGGCGGATCGTAGGGCACGGTCTGCTGGCCGAGGAAAATCGGCACGAACTGGTTCATGCCGGCGTTGGTAAACAGGAGGTTGGGGGAATCGGGCAGGAGCGACCCCGACGGCACGATGGTGTGATTCTTCTCGTGAAAAAAATCGAGAAAGCTCTCGCGGATTTCAGTGCTCGTCATGGCGGCGATCAGGTTAGCTCGGTCGTCGAACGGGTAAAGCCATTGGGCAAAGAAACCATTCCAGCTCGACATTTCCGCTGCCGCATGACTACAACCAACCAATGAACGAATTCCATTTCAATCCAAGGAATGTTGGCCGCCCGTGGGTTGAAATCATTCCGCTGTTGTTGCTTTCATTCCTCGCGGTCTCATTCGTTGTTGCCGGTGATCTACCGAAGACCCTCGGTTCCGGCGGTTCGACGAGTCCAACGGCGACTGGAGACTGGGTGCAGGCGGGTTTCGATTCGGGGCATTCCGGGTTCAATCGGTTCGAGACCAAGCTCAGCAGCAAAAATGTCGGGAACCTGACTCAGCTTTGGGCGGCGCAGGTCGGCGTGGGGGGGTTTCTGTATGCCTCGCCGGTGGTATGCAACGGCAAAGTCTTCATCGGCGGTGGTGATGGCCGCATGTATGCATTCGATGCCGCCACCGGCGCAACATTGTGGGTCGGTCCGCAGCAAACTGCATTTTTTGTCGATTCTGCCGCGGCCGGCAACGGATTGGTCTTCGCCAGTTCGCTATATCAAAAATTCCTCGCCTACAAGGCGGACACCGGCGAAATCGCCTGGACCTCCGAAATCACGCAGGTGCGGGCGTCTCCGACCATCGATGGGCAGACGGTTTATGTCGGCAGTCTCGACGGGACACTCTTCGCCTTGGATGCAGAGACCGGCACGACCAAGTGGTCGTCGACCAAGGGAGGTTGTTGCGTCTACGATCAAGCACCGGTCGTTGATGGTGGTCGGGTTCTGCAAATGCGAACCAACGGCACGCTGACGGCGTACGACGCGCAAAGTGGCGAACGAATTTGGCGCAAACCAGAGTTTTCGGTCGGGACACAGGCAGCCGCTTATGGGATGGCGTTCTTCAACCATTACCCGAACGTCGTTGCGTTGAACACGGCCACTGGCAAAGAGGTTTGGACAGTTCCTCTGGTCACGGGGGCCACAACCGGCGCGCCCGCGGTGGCCAACCGCCGTGTCTTTATTACGCAATCGACGCTCATGGCCCTCGACTCCGCCACCGGCGCACTTATCTGGGAAGCACCGGCTGCGAGCAGTTGGGGCCCATCGGTCGCAAATGGGGTCGTTTACGCTTCATCGCTCAACGGCGAATGGGACGCGTTTGACGCGCGTAGCGGCGCGTTATTATGGTCGGTGACTCCCGCTAATGTCTGTGGCGGAACCTGCACGAATAGCACTCCGGTCATCGCCAACGGCATCCTGTATCTTGCCGGTCCGGATAATTATCTGCGGGCCTACGGTCTTCCTCGTTAGGCTGGCAACCGTGTCGGCGGTCCTGAGAATTTCGCGCTCTATTTCTTGTCTTCGTCGAGCTTCGCTTTCACCGCGGTCTCGATTTCGGCGTAGAGCGCAGGATCGTTTTTCAGCACTTCTTTCGCGGCGTCGCGACCCTGCGCGAGCTGCGCGCCTTTGTAGCTGAGCCAGGAGCCGCGCTTCTCGACGATCTGTTTTTCCAGGGCCAGGTCGAGGAGCGAGCCGGTGGTGGAAATGCCTTCGTTATACATGATGTCGAACTCGGCCTCGGTGAACGGCGGCGCGACTTTGTTTTTCACCACTTTGATCCGGGTGCGGTTGCCGGTGACGACGCCGTCGGTCTGCTTGATCGCGCCGATGCGGCGGATATCCATCCGGACGCTGGAGTAAAATTTCAGTGCGCGGCCGCCCGGCGTGGTTTCGGGATTGCCAAACATCACGCCGATCTTCTCGCGGATCTGGTTGGTGAAAATGCAGCAGGTCCGCGCCTTGGAAATGAGCGAGGTGAGCTTGCGCAACGCCGCGCTCATCAGCCGCGCCTGCGCGCCGACCGTGGAATCGCCGATCTCGCCTTCGAGTTCCTGTTTCGTGACCAGCGCCGCAACGGAATCGAGCACGATCACGTCGAGCGCGTTTGATCTCACGAGCGTCTCGACAATCCGCAGCGCTTCTTCGCCGGAACCGGGTTGGGAGACGAGCAGATCGTCGAGATCGACGCCGAGTTTGCGGGCGTATTGCGGATCGAGCGCGTGCTCGACATCGACGAAAGCGGCCAGGCCACCGCGCTTTTGCGCCTGCGCGATGATCGTGAGCGTGAGCGTCGTTTTGCCGGAGGATTCCGGTCCGTAGACCTCCACGATCCGTCCGCGCGGCACGCCGCCGACACCGAGCGCGCGATCGATTAAAATATTTCCGGTGGGGATGACGTCGATGTCGGCAATGTTGCCATCGCCCAGGCGCATGATCGCACCGTCGCCGTAGTCTTTCGCGATCTGCTGGATGGCGAGATCGAGGTTCTTGTTGCGGGCGGCGACGAGTTTGTCTTCGGTCGGTTTTTCTTCAGCAGTTTTGGAGGCCATAAGCGGCTCTGACGTACGTCACACCACGCGCCCCGCCAAGCAGAAAAGCGGAGCGCGTGGTGGAAACGCTTGGCAGCGAGGACGAGAACCCGGATCAGGAATGATCCGGGACGTAGAAGACGTTGTTCTGGATCTCCGACCGGATGGGTGTGTTGCGGCGGATGATGTTGGCCAGCGTCAGGTGTTCCAACTGCCGGACGAGCGTGCGCGGGAGATAGGATTGATACCAGAACCGGTCGCCATCGCGCACCCGGGTGAATTGATCCTTGAGGATGGTGAAGAATAGTTCGCCGCAAAGACCGCCGTTCACGTGATCCTCCGCGAGCCCTCCGAGCCACGCGTCGAGGTCGTCCGGTGTGGCGTAAACGGAGGCGAGCTTTTCCTGCAGGACGGGATCGGAAGTGATCGCCGCAAAGGTCGTCCGCGGCGCGAGACCGAAGTCCTGACGCATCTGGTTATACCGAGGCAGACCGTGATCGCGGCGCGCGCTGGATGTTCAGCGAAGCGAGATCGAAACCGCCAGCTCCCGGAGGACCGAAAAGGAAGTTGCGCACGCCATCGACGAGATAGCAGTCGACCTCCTGCGGGACTTGGCTGGCCAGACCGCGGAGGTAGCACTCGATGCCCGGGTCGCTGATCGCCGCCGGATTGAAGAAGCGCTGCAGCGCCGGAACATCAAATGGCTAATCCTCCCTGCCGAGCCAAATAAATCTCCATAATTACAGCTTCTCCAAGAACAGCCACGTTTACAGGCAAAAAGCCGCAGACCTTGCGGCCTGCGGCTTCTTCATCACCTAACCAATCAGAAAATCAGGAAACGGCGATGCGGCGCGGCTTCACCTCTTCCGCTTTCGGAAGGGTGAGCATAACCACGCCTTGGCTGATGCGGGCGCTGATCCGCGCGGTGTCGATCGACGGATCGATCTCAAACGCCCGATGGTAATGATGCGGCCGGCTTTCGCGATGCACGACCGTGCCATCCGGCTCGGCACTCTGCTTGCGGCCGACGATCGAGAGTTCGTTGTTCTCAATCGCGATCTCGAGGCCGTCTTTGCTCACGCCGGGCATTTCCAGCTCCAGCGTGTAGCCTTCCGGCGTCTCATTTACGCTCGCCACCGGCATGATGAATTTCTCGGTTTGGGTATGCGCGGCGGCGCTGCCATTATTTTCGCGGGTTAAATTGTTGCTCATAAGTTTTTTCCTTTCGCGGAACTGAATTATTCGATGCTGACTGAGATTTTTTTCGGTTTTGCTTCCTCGGCCTTCGGCAGGGTGACGGTGAGAATGCCGTCCTTGTAGGAGGCGGTCACCTTGCCCGCGTCGACCTGGGTCGGAAGCGTGATCGTGCGGCGGAACTTGCCGACGAAGCGCTCTGTCCGGTCGGCTTTTTCGCCTTCGCTGGAACTGGCTTTGCGCTCGCCCGAGATCGTGAGGTCGCCATCGTGGAGCGAGATTTCGATCTCTTCTTTGCGCATGCCGGGAAGCTCGAGTGCGGCCACGACATTGTCGGCGTTCTGGTAGATATCGAGCGCCGGCGTCCAACCATTAAAGAGCTGCGTCTGGCGACCGGAAGCGGCCGCGGTCGGCAGCTCGAAAAGACGGTTCATCTCGTCGCGGAGATTGGCCCAGCGGTCCAACGACTGCCAGCCGGTGAGTTCAGGTGATTGATAACGGATTATGTTCATAAGTTTATTTGAGTCAGTTGTTAGGAGTTGCCGACCGATTTGTGCCTTCCGCTAAAGCTACTCGAATGCCACGACGTCGAGCGGGAAAGATATGATTCATATCATGTTTAAAAAATGCGGTTTACCGAGATTAAGTGGGGCGCAATCTCATTGTTACCTCCAGCGATTAAGCGCCATTATGTCACATAACACTTCATGTTTCGATCGCGGCATATGAGACAAAAGGTAACTTAAAAGTTCGGTCAGATTTGATGAACCAAGGAAGGTCATTGCAGGCTACCATCCGTTCGCTTAATTCTCTCGGTATGCCGGCAAACGCCGATGAAAAATTCATGCGGCTTGCTCTCATCGAGGCGCGAAAGGGAATCGGGAAGGCCAGTCCAAATCCTGCCGTAGGCGCCGTGCTCGTGAAAAAGGGGCGTGTGCTTGCGACCGGCTTCCATCGCGCCAGCGGGCTGCCGCATGCCGAGATCGAATGTCTGGCCGCGGCGAAACCGCGCTCGCTCGGCGCAGCCACGCTGTATGTCACCCTCGAACCCTGCTCGACCACCGGCCGCACGCCGCCATGCACGGATGCGATTATCCGCGCCGGCCTGCAGCGCGTCGTGGTGGGCGCCACGGATTTGAACCCCGCGCACCAGGGACGCGGCCTGCGGCAATTGGAAGCCGCCGGCATCGAGGTGACGCGCGGCGTGCTGGACAATGAGTGCAGCCGGCTGAACGAGGCGTTTAATAGATGGATCGTAAGCGGACGACCCTTCGTGATCGCGAAATGTGGGATGAGTCTCGATGGGCGGTTGACGCGTCCGCCTAACGAGAACCGCTGGCTCACCAATGCAGCTTCGCGCCATTCCGCACACGCCTTGCGCTCCGAAGTGGACGCGATCCTGGTCGGCGCCGAAACCGTCCGCCGGGACAATCCGCGCCTAACGACTCGCGGAATCGCGGGCGCGCGGCAGCCCTGGCGAGTGGTGCTCTCCCGGTCCGGCAACCTGCCGCGCGACGCGCATCTATTCACCGACCGGTTCGCGGGCCGCACTCTCGTCTATCGAGGGAAAAGCCTCGCCTCGGTCTTGGCCGATCTCGGCCGGAAGGAGATCACGAGCGTCTTGATCGAAGGCGGCGGTGACATTCTGGGCCAGGCCTTCGACGCGCGATTGGTGGACAAAGTGCAGTTCTATCTCGCGCCCCTGCTTACGGGCGGACCGGTTCCAGCCGTGGCCGGCAAGGGGGCGGCGGCAACGCCGGCTGGCGCGCAACTCGCCAAGATCAAGTACCGAGCAGATTGGATCTGATCTGTGTCTCACGGGTTATCCGCGGTGGGGCTGAAAAAGCCCGTGAATAGTTGGCAACGCCCCGCGTCCTAAATAGATTAATTCTTCAGGGAAAGGAGGTGAGGTTCATGAATTGGAAAAAACTTCTGATCATCGCAGCGGTCGTCGGCGCATTCGCATTTGTCTCCGCTCCGAAATCTGAGGCGGGGGTTGCGGTCGGCATTGGGATCGGCCTGCCGGTCGCGTTTCCCGTCGGTTTCTACGGCGGCTGCGCTCCGTATGGATATGGCTACGGGTACGGATATCCTTACGGGTATCCGGCGTATGCGTCCTACGGCTACTACGGTTATGGGCGTCCGGTGTATTATCATCGGCACCCGATTTATCGGCGGCCGGTGGTCACACCCTACGGCCATCACCCTTACTACCGTCGCTAGGCTGTTGATTGCGGTGTTCGGATCGGCTCGAGATCGGCAGCTTCGAGGAAGCCCTCGAGCTGCCGAATGCGCGTCGGATGCCGCATCTTGCGCAGCGCCTTGGCTTCGATCTGGCGGATGCGTTCGCGGGTGACCTTGAACTGCCGGCCAACTTCCTCGAGCGTGCGGCTGTAGCCGTCGACCAGGCCGAAGCGCTGCTCGAGCACCTGGCGCTCGCGCTCGGTGAGCGTCTCGAGCACGTCCTTGATCTTCTCCTTCAGGAGCGCGATCGCCGTCATGTCGCTCGGGTTTTCGGCCGCCTTGTCTTCGATGAAATCGCCGAAGTTGGTGTCGTCGCTTTCGCCGACCGGCGACTGCAGCGAGATCGGCTGCTGCGCCATCTTCAGGACGGCGCGGACGCGCTCGACCGGGAGCTGAATTTCCTCGGCCACCTCCTCGGGCGTGGGCTCGCGGCCGTATTCCTGGACGCAGCTGCTTCTGCACCCGCATCAGCTTGTTGATCGTCTCGATCATGTGCACCGGGATGCGGATGGTGCGCGCCTGGTCGGCGATGGAGCGGGTGATCGCCTGGCGGATCCACCACGTGGCGTAGGTCGAAAATTTGTAGCCGCGGCGATACTCGAATTTCTCGACCGCCTTCATCAGGCCCATGTTGCCTTCCTGGATCAGGTCGAGGAAGGAGAGGCCGCGGTTGGTGTATTTCTTCGCGATGGAAATGACGAGACGCAGGTTGGCCTCGACCATCTCGGTCTTGGCCTGGAGCGCCTTCTGCAGCCAATCTGTGCAGCTCCTGGTATCGCTCTTCAGAATTCCTCGCGATCGACAGCCAGAGCGCGCACCTCGAGTTGCGCGCAGTTTGCTCTGCACCGCGTCTTTGCCCGCGTCTTCAGGCGCGCGCGTTTTTCGATCTCTTCCTGCGATGCTGCGGAGCAGCGTGAAATGGGATTCGTCGGCGAGGTGCACGAATTCCTCGGTCACCTTCTGCTTGAAAAAGAACTTCGGGTAAAGCGCCTGCAATTGCGTCGTGCGGCCTTCTCGAAATTTCTTCGTCTGCGCGGAGTCGCGCTGCGCCCGCTGGGCGATTTGTCCATAATGTCGGGCCAGCTCGGCGCTCATTTTTTGCACCTTCCGGCAGAGCCCCGGCAGCTGCTTCATGTAGCGCTCGCGGCTCTCGATTTTCTTGTCGAGGATGACGCGGTCGAAACGCTCGCCGCCCTCGGAAAGCTTGGCCGCGAGATCGAGGTGCGCCTGCGCCACGAAGCCGAAACGGTTGATGTGCTTCTGCACCATCTCTTCCGCTTCTTCGATGCGCTTGGAAATCTCCACTTCCTGCTCGCGGGTGAGCAGCGGCACCTGGCCCATCTGCTTGAGATACATCCGCACCGGATCGTCGAGGATGTCGAGCTTCGGCTCGGGCTTCTCCTCCTCTTCGTCGGTGTCTTTCTTGCCGTCCTTGAAACGATCGACCTCCGACGCCTCGATGATGTCGATCTCGAGCTTGCGCAGCCGCATCAGGATGTCATCGAGCTCGTCCGGATCGGTCAGCTCCTCGGGCAGCGCTTCGTTGAGATCGTCGAAAGTGAGATAGCCCTGCTCCTTGGCCAGCTTGATCAACTCGCGAATGCGCGCCTGGGTTTGGCTCGCTCCATTCGTTAGGGCGATGCCGTTTCCGTTGACGCTGCCTGGCGCAACGACCGCCGCGAAACGATCCGGTTTCGCTCGCGCGACTTCCGTTTTCTTTCCGGCCGGGCGACCACGGCCGCGCTTCACGATGGTTGCTTCCGGCGCCGGACTTTTCCGGGGCCGACCGCGCGAACGCTTCGGTTTCTCCACCGTGCCAGTCGTCTTTTTGGTCGAACCGGGCGGACGCCCACGTTTGCGGGGCGCGGCGGCGACAGGTTTGGACGGCTTTTTCGGGCGGCCGCGGGGTTTGGATTTTTTTGCCAAGTCGAAGGTGGTTTAAGTCTTAAAACGGAACCGAGCAGGAGCCATTCCGTGGACGACCATTAAGCGTCGAGCTGGTGGTCCGGCGAAAACTGCAAAAATTCGTCGAGCTGTCCACGGAGGTCAACCACTTGTTTCTGGAGCGTGACCACTTCGCCGGCAGTGATTTGCGGCAGCTTCAAACGGCTTTCCGCGGCCTGCAACCGGCGGCGCAAAGCAGGCGTGCGCAAACCCTGCCACCATTCGCGCGCCACGGTTTCGGCGTTCGCCGGCATTCTTTGCATCAGCCAGCCGGAGACGAGCGATTCTTCCTCGGGCGCCAGTTCCGCGAGAAAAAGGTTGAGCGAAGCCGGATCGTTAGGCCGGAGATCACTCTTGAGAATTTTGCCGAGCATCTCCGTCCCCGGCGTTTCCTCCAGCACTTCGCGCCAGTCCTGCGCGAGGAGGAAATTCCGCGCCTCGCCGTCGCGCAAGGCGAGCAGGCAGAGCATCGCGATCTCGTGCCGCGGCGCGGGCGCGACCGTGCGCGGCCGCTGCTCGTTAGGCGAGCGGCTGCGCGCAGCCCGCGGGAGGAGATTCGCGAAATCCGACGGAGCGACGCCGAGCCGCGCGGTCACTTTGCTGATCACCTCGTTGCGCATCAGTGGGTCGTGCACTCGGCCGACCGTCTCGGCGAGTTCGCGCGCGAGCTGCATCTTCGCGCTCAAGTTCGCCAGGTCTGCCGAGCCCGCCGCGCGCTCGATCCAGAAATCGAAGAAGTCGCGGGCGGCACTGATCCGCGCGCTGAAACTTTCCGCGCCATCCTTCCGGACTAACGAATCCGGATCTTCGCCCGGCGGCATCTCTGCGACGCGGACGATGAGATCGTGCTGGAGCAGCGGCTCGAGTGAACGCTCGGCGGCCTTCTCTCCCGCGGCGTCGGCGTCGAAGCAAAGCACTACTTCGCTCACGTAACGCTTCAAAATTCGCGCCTGGTCTTCGGTAAAAGCTGTCCCCTGCGGCGCGACCACATTCGTTAGGCCAGCCTCGAAGAGCGTGATCAGGTCGAGCTGACCTTCGCAGACGATCGCGCAGCCGGCCTCGATCAATCCACGCTTTGTCTTGTGCAGGCCGAAGAGGATTTTGCCCTTGCGAAAGAGCGGCGTTTCCGGCGAGTTCAGGTATTTCGCGCTCTGCACGTCGCCCGCGCAAAATGCGTCCGCTAAACGCCACGACCTCGCCGAGGTCGTTGCAGATCGGGAACATCAGCCGGCCGCGAAACCGGTCGTAGACTTCGCTCTCCGGCCGCTCTTCATCGCGCAGTTTCACCAGTCCGCTTTGGAGGAGCGTGCTCCGTTTGTAGCCGTGTTCGAGCGCCCAGTTCAAAAACGCGTCCCAGCTTTCCGGCGCAAAACCGAGCTGCCACGACTTCGCGATTTCGTTCGTTAGGCCGCGCTGTTTCAGGTAGTCGCGCGCGGGCTTTGCCAGTTCGCGCTTCAGCAGATTTTCCTGGAACCATTCCGCCGCTTCGGCGTGAAGCTTGAGCAGAGTCCGGCGCGCTTCGTGCTGGCGATCGTCTTCGCTGCTGCTCCCGCGTTCCTCGACGATCGGAATGCCGGCGCGGGTCGCGAGTTTCTTCACCGCCTCGGGAAAACTGATGTGCTCGTAGAGCCCGACGAACTTGAAAACGCCGCCGCCTTCGCCGCAGCCGAAACATTTAAAAATCTGCCGCTGCGGATTCACCGTGAAGGAGGGCGATTTTTCCTGGTGAAAAGGGCAGAGCGCCTTCCAGGTCGAGCCCGCGCGCTTCAGCGGGAAATAGGAACCGATCACCTCCACGATGTCGTTCGCGGCGGCGACCTGCTCGAGGATGTGGTCGGGGATTGTGCCCATGCGCAGCGATGTCAGATTAACGCATGTTCCGGCACGCGCCCCGCGTTTTTGCTTTTCTGCTCGTTCTTGTCTTGTCGTTAGGCAATGCGAACGCGCGGGAAACGGTCAGCCGCGGCGATGTCGTGGTCGTGCCGATCCACGGCGAGATCACCAAATCGCTCGCGATCTTTCTGCGCCGGGCGGAGAAGACCGCCGAGAGCGCCGGCGCGGTCGCGATCATTTTCGACATGGATACCTACGGCGGCGCGCTCGATGCCGCGGAGGAAATCACCGGCATTCTCAATCACGCCACGATCCCGACCTACGCTTATATCAACGCGAATGCCGGTTCCGCGGGCGCGCTCATCGCGCTTGCCACGCGGCACATTTATATGGCGCCGGTGAGCGCGATCGGCGCCGCCGCGCCCATCTCGGAGACCGGCGAGGATCTCTCGCCGACGCTGAAGGAGAAGACGATTTCCTATTGGTCGGCGGTGATCCGAAGCACGGCGCAGCGCAACGGCCACAATCCGGAGATCGGCGAGGCCTTCATGAACAAGGAGAAGGAGGTGAAAATCGGCAATCGCGTGCTGCACGCGAAAGGGACGCTCCTGACCTTGAACGCGCAGGAAGCGACCGAGAAGATCAACGGCCGGCCGCTTTTCGCCGACGGCATCGCCGACTCGGTCGCCGACCTCGCGAAGCAGGCGGGTTTGAAAGGCGAGTTCGTGCAATTTGAGCCGAGCGGGTTCGAACAACTTGCCTTTTGGCTCACGACGCTCGCCCCGCTCTTATTGTTAGGCGGAATCCTCGGCGCTTATCTCGAGTTCAAGATTCCGGGGTTCGGTCTCGCCGGGATTGTTTCCATCATCTGCTTTGCGCTCTTTTTCCTCGGTCATTATTTCGCCGGTCTCGCCGGTTGGGAAGTGGTCGCGCTCTTTGTCGTCGGGTTCATTTTTGTCCTCGTGGAAGTTTTGTTCTTCGGGCATTCCACGATCGTCTTCGGCGTGGTCGGCGTGCTCTTGATGCTGGCATCGCTCCTCTGGGCGATGATCGATCGCTACCCGGGGCAGGGGATTTTCCCGAGCGGGGGCATGCTTCGCGTGCCGGTGATGAATCTTTTCATCACGCTCGTCCTCGCCGCGATTGCGATCGCCGTGCTCGCGAAATTCCTGCCAAAAACCAGCATCTACCGTCGCTTCATTCTTTCCACGGTGAACCTCCCGGGCCGTCGTTAGGCGAACCGGCGCGCGCTTTTATTCCGGCGACGCCGATCGCGCCGGGCATGCGCGGCCGCAGTCTCACCATCCTGCGCCCGAGCGGCAAAGCGCAGTTCGACGACCGCGTCGTCGACGTGGTAACGGAAGGGGAATTCATCGCCCCGGAGGTCGCTCTGACTGTGGTCGCGACCGATGGCATGCGTGTGGTGGTGAAAGGAATCGCGGCGACCTAACGAGAGGGCTTGACCGGCGTTTCTCAGTTTCACCAAAATCGAAGCCGTGAAGAAACACCTGCCGCAATCTCTTTCCGTGCCCCCCGGCCGATGGATCGCCTACGCAGCCGCCGGCACAGCCACGAGCCTGATGGCAGTTCCCTGCGCGGAAGCGCGGATTCATTACTCCGGTCCGGTCGATACCGCGCTCGACAGTGAGAACAGCTCGCAGCGCGAAACTTTTCCCCTGAGCAACGGCGCCTTCCTGAGCTTCTTTGAATTCTCGAACCCCAGTTTCCCCTATTTCAACCGCGCAGGCTTGGAGGTGGTCGGGCCGACCTATTTCGGCTCCGTCCGGGGGCAGGGTTCCTTAGCTTCGCGCCTGTCGTTGAAAGACAAGGTTTCGCAGGGTCCTTTCACCTATTATTCCTACGGTGGAAACATTCAGAGCCTCTTCGGTGCAGGCAACTTCAAGGATCCCGGGGTAGCCTTCCTCGGCTTTGTTTTCTACGCCGGCGGCGGACCTCATTACGGTTGGGCGCGCATCAAGCTGAGGGGCGCGCCGGAGGTGCAATACATTGTGCTGGATTACGCCTGGGGGGATGTCGGCGACCGGATCAAAGTGGGTCAGACTCGTGGAGGACGCTCGGCGGAAAGCGCGCACATTTCCCAGAGTTCCCTCGGACTCCTGGCGCTCGGTGGCGTCGGCCTCCGCGCTTCGCGCGGGCCATGTCCGCCCTGGCGCGGCCAGTCGTTTGAGAGGCTCTTGACTCCGCGGCCGAAATGGCCCTGATCTTGCGGGAGATGTCTCGCCTCAATCGTCGCACTCTCGTCGCGCGCTCATCGCTCCCGGGCAATTTGCGGATGACGCTGAGCTATCTCGCGCTGCTCGTCTTTAGTCTCTTCGCGCTCAGTCCGATCCTGCACGCCTTGGCGGTCGCCGGAGGTAAGGCCGAGCTCGTTCCGGTGGAGGACCTCGGCCTAACGAACGCGCCTTTTGTCGAGAGCGCGGGCCGGGCAGCGCTGGTTGCGCTCGCGGTCACACTGGCCGGGGTGGCGCTGAGTTCAGCGATCGGCTTTTCGCTCGCGCGCTGGCGCGTCCGCCCGCGCAGTGATGCGGTCGTGCGCACGCCGCTTCCGCAAATTATACCCGGCATCCTCGTCGCCCTGCCGTTGGTTTTTGTTCTTTTCAGAAGCGGTTTGCTCCGCGCGTTTCTCTGGGTTGGCGCGGTCTATTTGGTGACCGCTTTGCCGGTTTTCTCATGGCAACTGAAGCGCGCTTACGAGCGTATTTCGCCATCCGTGGACGAAGCCGCTGCGATTGACGGCTCCGGCGACTGGCAGATTTTCTATTCTGTTTTTCTGCCCGCGGTCGCGCCCGCCCTGTTCCTGACGGCGCTCTTCTCCTTCGCGGTCGTGTGGAATGATTACTTTGTGCTCGGGCTCACGACGCAATCTCCGCCGCCTGCGAGCTGGAGTCTCTACTCGCTCGGCGTGCTGCTGGGCGCGCTTCTGTTCGGTCTCGGGCTTTGGCTCTTCGGCCGCGCTCGAGCGCTTGAGCCGGAGATTTCTTGAGCGCGACGCTCCTCGGCAGCGACTCGGCGTCGCTCACTTTTTCGGTCACGCACAAAGAGCTGCAGATTGATTACCGCTGCGGTGAAGTGCGCGGTCCGCGGACGCTTTTCCTCGCCTTGCGCACCGGCGACGGGCTCGGCTCGGCGGTGCTCCCTTTCACGGAAAACTTTGAGGGCTCCACGGTTTTCCTGCCGTTTCAGGCGGAGCGAGTTTTCGTGATTCAGTGGCAGGAAAACTCAGCCAAAGTCTGGCAGCGAATTTGGCGGGACTGGCGCTGGAGTGAGCCGCTCTTCCAGCCTAACGAACTCAACGCCGCGATCGACGGCGGCGTTTGCCGGATGAATCTGACGCTCTTCTCTTTGCCGGCCGCCGGTCAAAAAATCGAGGCGGTTGTTTATGCGAAAGATTTTTCCCACGCGAAACCGTGGGGCTGGTTTTTCGGCTGCTCCGATCCCGCGGTCACCGGCGGCGAAGGAGACAAATACATTCCGCACTATTTCGAGATCGACCCTCGGCAGGAAGACGGCCCGACGGTTACGACGCACGGACGTTTGGACGGCGACGCGGCGCGCCTCCGGGTCTACCAGCTTTTCGTTAGGCTATTCGGTAACATTAATGAAACTCGCCGGCCGAACGGCACCCTGGCCGAGAACGGTGTCGGCAAATTCAACGACCTCAACGACGCCGCGCTCGCTGCGATCGCGGAGATGGGCTTCTCGCATGTCTGGCTCACCGGCGTGCTGCAGCAGGCTTCCGCGACGGATCATTCCGCTGCGGGCCAGCCGCCGGCGGATCCCGACCTGCTCAAAGGACTCGCCGGGAGTCCCTACGCGATCGAGGATTATTTCGACGTTTCCGCCGAATATGCGGTCGAACCGGAGAAACGGCTCGCAGAATTCCAGGCCCTCCTTCAGCGGATTCACGCGCACGGGATGAAGGCGCTGATCGATTTCGTCCCGAATCACGTCGCGCGCTGTTATCACTCCGAGATCAAACCGGAGATCAACTTCGGCGTGGGCGATGACCGCTCGAAGTTTTTCGATCGGCACAACAATTTTTTCCATCTCCCGCCTAACGAACAGGGCCCGCCGCTGCGCTTGCCGACCTGGCGCGACGGGGTGGCGCTCAGTCCAACCTGTCAGCTCAAAGGGATGCAGTGCGACGGCCTTTTCGCCGGTGAGATGGAACACGGGCGCGTCACCGGGAACAACGTCGTGAGCTGGCAGCCGGGCCTGCACGACTGGTATGAAACGGTGAAGCTCAACTACGGCTTCGACTTTACCGACCCGCAGAAGAACCGGCGCGAATATCCAAACGCGCGCACGCCGGAGAAGGCGGTCCCGGACACCTGGGAAAAAATGGACCAGGTGATCGCCTATTGGCAGTCGTTAGGCGTGGATGGTTTTCGCTGCGACATGGCGCACATGGAGCCGCCGGAGTTTTGGAAATGGCTCATTCACCGCGCGCGCACGCGCTTCCCGGAAGTGACTTTTCTCGCCGAAGCCTACGACAACGATCCGGCCAAAGTGCCGGGTAGCGATCCGGTCCTTTCACAGCTGCACGGCGGCGGCGGCAACGTGATGTGCGACCTGCTCGAAGCCGGTTTCAACGGCGTCTACGACGACCCGACTTATCGGGTGCTCAAGGAAATTTACGAGGGCGGCTGCTGGGCGAACGATCTCGATCTCATGGCGCGCGATCCCTACATTTTCGAGAATTCGCTGCGTTACGCGGAGAATCACGACGAGGTGCGGCTGGCTTCGCCGAGTCAATGGGGCGGCGTCGGAATGAACGTCGGCCGGCCGGTCGCGGCGATTCTTTACGGGCTCTCGCGCGGACCGTTGATGCTCTACAATGGCCAGGAAGTGGGCGAGCCGGCCGCGGGCGCGGAAGGCTTCGGCGGCGACGATTCGCGGACGACGATTTTCGATTACTGGTCGATGCCCGCGCTGGTCGGCTGGGTGAACGATCACAAATACGACGGCGCGAAATTGACCGCCGAGCAGCGGGACCTGCGCGCCTTTTATCGTCGACTCGTTAGGCTGAACAATCAGCCGGCTTTTCGCGCCGGCGGGCTCTTCCCGCTCAACTCGGCGAATCGCGAGAACCCGCAGTTTGGCCGGTTAGGAGACGAAGGGGCGAGCGGGCATTGGTGCTACGCCTTCCTTCGCCACGACGTCGCCACGAGGCAGCGTTTCCTCGTGGCGGTGAATCTGCATCCGCAGGAAACGCTGCGGGAAGTGCGCGTCGATCTCCCGCCGGCCGCGCTGGATTTCCTCCGCCTGCCCGCAGAGGCGCCGCTGAAGTTAACCGATCGTCTCGCGGTCGAACCGTCCAGCTTCACGCTTGCTGGCCTGGCGGAAGGAGTAACCGTCGCAGTAGTTCCGCCGCTCACCGCGTGCTACCTGGAGATCGAAGTTAGGGATCGTTAGGCGGCGGCGAGGAGGAGGCCCCGGCGGCTCGCCTACCGGATGGCCACGGCGCCGGTGAGCGCGATGTTCGGCTTCCATTTTCGTAAATTTAATCCGCTGCTCGGGGGTGAGAAGATTCGAAATCTCCGTGTGCGATGCCTCGATTCGCTGCACGACCCGGCGCACGGTTTCCTGGCGGATGGCGTCCAGATCGCGGCCCGTCTTTTCCACCAGCGGACGCACCTGGGCCATCTGCGCGGTCGTTAGGCCGAGGCCCTCCTGGAGATCACGGAGCATATGTTCCGACATCTGCCGGGAATCCGGCGGTCGCATGAAAGGACGCCCGATCCTTGGCGCGAGCAGCGCGCCGGTCGCCGCGCCGGCCAGGAAAATCAGCGAGGCGTAGAGAACAATTTTGGCCGTCCGCGGATTACTCATAATCGAGGCCGGTGAAGATCGCGGAATCAGCTACGCGCGCGGTGGGATCGAAGCTGCTGCGCCACGCGCTCAGCTCGTCGTTTTGCACCGTCCCGACGACGAGCGCGACGACGCACGCGGCGAGCGCCGCCCAGCGCAGGCCGCGCAGCAATCCGCCCGTCGAGCGTTCCGTCGCGGAGCGCCAATGCGCGAGCACGGCGGACTCCATGCCGAACGGAATTTCCGCGCTCTCCGGCGCGGGCGCACGGCGGGCAAGCGCGTAGATGCGGTCGAGTAATTGGTCGCGGTTCATCGGGCGAGAATGAGATCGGGCAAGCCGAGGTGCGGGATCATTTTTTTCATCCGGGCTCGTGCCCGGAAAGCGCGCACCTTGATCGAGGCATGGCTCCAGCCGGTGAGCCCGTGGATTTCTTCGACCGAGCGCTCCTCCAGATGCAGGAGCGTAATGAGCAGGCGATCGTCCGGCGGCAGTTTCCGGAGCATCCGTTCGAGGAGCGCTTTCGCTTCGCGCGTGTCGTCCTCGGCGCCGACGTCGCTCTCGGTCCGCGCGATCTTTTCGATCGTCGCCGAAGTCTCCGCGTCGAAATCGGCGAGGCGCCATTCCGGCCGGCGCTTTTCCGCGCGCAGCTCGTTCAGGCAGGTGTTCACGGTCACGCGCGAGATCCAATGCGCGAGCGGAGCCTTGGCGCTGTAGCGGTGGAGGTTTTGGAAAATCTTGATGAACACCATTTGCGTCAGATCCTCCTCGCTGACCCGCCGCGGAAGATGCGCCCGCACCAGCTTGAGCACGAAAGGATGGAAGTGATGCAGGAGCTCGCGCGCGGCCTGTTCTTCCCCCGCGGCGATCCGGCGGA
Source organism: uncultured Verrucomicrobiae bacterium (assembly GCA_963831805.1). Taxonomy (GTDB): domain Bacteria; phylum Verrucomicrobiota; class Verrucomicrobiia; order Chthoniobacterales; family UBA10450; genus Palsa-1392. Next base: position 403,838 of record CAWHRN010000009.1, read on the forward strand.
GGTGGTCCTGCTCATCAAAATCTTCATCCGGCATGAGCGGTCGCGAGCGGAGTCCACATCGGGGTTAAAGACGCCGTCCGTGCTCCGTGGTTACAGCCATTGCCTCTGGTTTTCCTGGCAGCGAAGAAGATGCGTGAGGCGGTTGTAACCGCCGCTGCAATTCGGCGTCTCCAGCTTCGCAGCGATATCGCTGTGCAAAAAAGGAAACACGAACATGAAAATAAAGAAACTAATTCCATTCGCGCTCTGCGCCGCGGCGGCACTTGTCTTCGGACAACTCGTCCGCGCGCAGGGTCCCGATGATAACGAGGCGGGTCCGCCGCACCATCACGGACCGCCGAACCTGACCGAGATGCTCACACGCACACTCGACCTGACTGACACGCAGAAGACCCAGGTTCAGACCTACGTCGCCACAGCGCAGCCGCAGCTCGAGGCGATTCACCAACAGACGCGCACCCAGGCCGACGCCGTGCTGAAGCAGCTCAACACCCAGATCCGCCCGCTCCTGTCCGCGGAGCAGGCGAAGAAGCTCGACGCCATCGAGACGCTGCGCGCCGCGCACGTCGGGGGCCCAGGGCCAGAGTAATCGTAGATGAGGTTTGGCGAGGGCTGCGGAGTCTCCCGCAGCCCTCGACCATCTTGCCTAACGAGGACGCGCTTCGCGCCGGAGCCGCCGGAGATAGGCCGAGAAATGCTCCGGCGGCAAACGCTCGGCCGGCCGCAGTTCCCAATCCGGATAGCCCATTTCCGTGAGCAGCTCCGCGGTCAGCGGACGCAGGATCGCGACGTCTTCCGGGGTCAGGAATTCCCGCCAGTTTTCCGCGGCGGCGGAACGCCGGGTGCGCCCATATTCGCCGACCTCCCGCCGCGGCGAGAGGGCGAAGCCGAAATACGACTCGAGGCCGGCGAGATCGCCCTGGATGAAACTCTCATACTTCAGCAGGTAACCGAACTTGCCTAACGAGCCGAGGTAATTCCAAAACGCGCGATTCGTCACCTGGCCGCTCTCGGTCATCAGCCAGGCGCTGGAATAGCCGTGCCAGCGCATGATCCGGTTCACGCCGTCGCAAAGGCTCGAGAAAGAGATTGTTTGTGGGCTTTCCTCTTTCGCCTGCAGGAGCTCGATCACTGCGTCGAGCTGCGCTTCGCTCGCGCCGCCGGGTTGGGCGAGGCTGTAGAAATTGTAGAGGAAGGAGCTGATCGCCTGGTCGCGCGGATCGCGGATGATCTTCACGATCCGATCGAAGCGCGCGCTGCTTTCGTTGCGCAACACGCTCGTTAGGCCAGGGAGATTTTCCTGCCACTGGCCGTGGAGAATTTTCACCACCGTATGCGCCGCGCCAGGCCGCGTGAGGGCCGTTTCCGTTCTCGGCTCCATCAGAAAAACGGCGCCGGGCAGGGAATGCTGGATCGTTTTCGCGATCACCGTCGTCCCGCTTTTTCCCTGCCCAAATACCAGCACGTTCATGTTTTGTTTTATTGCTCGGTCGGTCGCGAGGAGTATACGCAGCGCAGTGCGCGCTTCGTCATCGTCCCCGGCCACGATCTCGCTCCTGACCGCGACTTGTCTCGTGGTCGCGAACATGGTCGGCACCGGGATTTTCACCAGCCTGGGATTTCAGGTCGGCGATCTGCCCTCGGGTTTTGCGCTGATGGCGCTCTGGGCGATCGGCGGACTCTGCGCGCTCTGCGGTGCGCTCTCTTATGCGGAGCTCGGCGCGGCGCTTCCACGCTCCGGTGGCGAGTATCATTTCCTCCGGGAAATTTATCACCCGGCGGTGGGATTCATGGCCGGCTGGATTTCCGTCACGGTTGGTTTTGCCGCGCCGGTGGCGATCGCGGCGATCCCATTTGGGACTTATCTCGCGGCCGTTTTTGCGGGTCTGAATCCGCTTTTCTTATCGTTAGGGGTGGTCTGGCTGACGACTTTTGTTTTGCTCCGCGGACTGCGGCTCGGGGGACATTTTCAGGACAGCTCGACGCTCCTCAAGGTCGCGCTCATTCTCGCGATCATCGGCGCCGGGTTTTATGTCCGGCGGACGCAGCCGGTCTCTTTCGCGCCGGTCGCGGGCGATCGCGGTTTGCTCTTGAGCACGCCGTTCGCGGTCAGTCTTTTTTGGGTGATGTACGCCTACTCCGGATGGAACGCCACGACCTACATCGTCGGCGAAGTGCGACAACCGGCGCGGACGATTCCGCTGTCGTTAGGCTTGGGCACCTTGCTCGTCACCGCGCTCTATCTCGGGCTCAACGCCGTCTTCCTCCGCACCACGCCGCTGAGCGAGATGACCGGCAAACAGGAGGTCGGATTGATTGCCGGCGCGCACATTTTCGGGAACGCCGGCGGCAAAATCATGGCGCTGTTCATCGCGCTGGGACTCGTCTCGACGGTCAGCGCGATGATGTGGATCGGGCCGCGCGTGACGGTCGCGATGGGAGAAGATCTGCGCGCGCTTTCCTGGCTCGCGCAGCGCAATGAGCGCGGCGTCCCGGTACGCGCGACCCTCCTGCAATTCGCGATTGCCAACCTGCTCATCCTAGTCACGAGTTTTCAAAAAGTGGTGAACTACGTGCAGTTCAGCCTCACGCTGTTCTCCGCGCTGACCGTGCTTGGCGTCTTCGTGCTCCGCTGGCGCCGACCCACTCTGCCGCGGCCTTATCGGACGTGGGGTTATCCGGTGACGCCACTGATTTTTCTCGCGATCAGCGGCTGGATGCTCTGGCATCTGCTGGCCGAGCCGGCGACGCGCGTCGCCTCCTTCTGGGGATTGGCGACGGCTGCGCTCGGGCTGGTCATCTATCTTTTCTCGCCGTCGTCGTGAGGCGATTCCTGAAAAAATCCCGGGGAGGAGTCGGCTCCCGAATTCGTCTTGTCCGCGAGGAGGAGGCGAAGAAACCCCGCGTCAGAAAAAGGCCCGCCGGCGCCGTTCCGGACAACGAGGAGATCGAGCGACGGGACGACATAAAGCCGCTGATAATCGGAGCCGATGCAGGCGACAAGGTCAGGCGGCGCGGCGCGGCAAAGACAGGCGTTCGCCCAATTCTGCTGGGACCAGTTCGGTTTCAGCATCGCCTCGAAATCGAACTCGCGGCCGCCGGGCGCAGCGCGGTTATTCCACCAGCCTAACGAGAAGGAGCGGTTCGCTTCCGAGCCGCGCCAGGATTGCGCGAGCGTCTCCGGCCGAACGACCGGCCGGCCGCGCGCGAGCGCGAGCTCGCCCATCTTTGCCCATTGGCGCGCGGTGAGGGTGAAGCCAGCTGCGAGCAGCGGATTCCCCGCGCGATCGTCGAGGTAACGCTGCGGGCCGAGCCGCAGCCGGCGCAGGACCCGGCGCTCGAGGTAATGCTGCGGCGTTTCGTCGCGCAGTTTTTCCTTCAGCACCTGATGGAAAACTTGGAGCGCGCTCGGTCCGTAGATGAAAGCTTTCCCTGGGTCAGCCACCAGCGGGAGCCGGACCGCCGCGCGATCGCGATTGCCGTAGTCATTTTGCTGCAGGGGAAAACCGGGCGCGAGCCCGCAGGAAAAGTCGAGCAGTTGCCGGGTGGTGACGCGGGCCTTTCGCGGGTCTTCGCGCCATTCCGGGATGGTTTCGGCGACGCGATCGTCGAGGTGGAGCAGGCCATCGTCGACCGCAGCGAGGGCGGCGAGATTCCAGAACGCCTTTGTGCCGCTGTAGATCCGCCATGCCGAATTCGCATCGCCGCGTCCGGGATATTCCTCGAGCAAAGTCTTCCCATGTTGCCTAACGAGAAGGGAGAGCCCGTGATGCGTGGCGGAATAATCGGCCGCCTGCCGCAGTGCGGCCGGCGCGAGCTCCGCGGCGGGCGCGGTGAGTGCGGTGAGGGTGAGACAGCCTAACGAGAGCCATCCGGCCCCGGCTATTTTTCTCCTGCGCATCTCATGCTGCTTCATCTAGGTTTGACCGCTTTGATCGCCTATTATCTGGATAATTTCAGCCCTTTCATGGTCAAGTTTGGCCCGAGTTTGGGGATTCGATGGTACGGTTTTTCCTATCTGCTCGCCTTCTTTTGCGGTTTCCTTCTCCTCTACTGGCTCGCGCGCCATCGCTATTGCGCGCTGCCCGCGGGGAAGGTCGCCGACTATATCACGCTGGCATCGTTAGGCGTGGTCGCGGGCGGCCGGCTCGGGTTCGTTCTCTTCTATCGCCCGCACCAACTGCTGGCCGATCCGCTGATGATTTTCCGCGTCTGGGACGGCGGCATGTCGAGCCATGGCGGGATGATCGGGCTCACGCTCGTGACTTATTTCTACGCGCGGGCGCAGCAGATTTCGTGGTTGAGCCTGGCCGATAACATCGCGATCTCCGCGCCGCTCGGCCTCCTTCTCGGGCGTTGCGCAAATTTCATTAACGGGGAGCTCTACGGCCGACCCGCGACCGTGCCGTGGGCGATGCAGTTCCCGAAGGAAGCGCTCGATCTCCCGGCGCTCGGCGAGAAAACGCTCGCGGCGGCGCAGGCGATCCGTCCCGGGATCAGTGACCTCAATGCGGTCATCGTGCAGGCGCGAACCGACGCAAATCTGCAATCGATGCTGCACCGCCTGCTCACCCCGCGCCATCCGTCGCAGATTTACGAAGCGCTGCTCGAAGGCGCGTTTCTTTTTACCTGCCTCTGGTTTCTCCGGCTGCGCACCCGGCAGCCGCGCGGGATGCTCGCGGGACTTTTCCTGCTCCTCTACGCGTTCGTGCGGATCGTGGTGGAATATTTCCGCGAACCGGATGCGCCGCTGACCGGTCCGTTCACTCGTGGGCAAACGCTCTCCGCGCTCCTGATCGCGGGCGGAATCTGTTTCGTCATCTACGCACGAAAGCATCGGACCTACGAAGCAGCGCAGGCGACATAGCTAAATCCCCGCGGGTTTCGGATTCTTCAGGACGAGGGCAATCGCGAGCCCGGCGAAGAAGAAGCCGACGATCTGCGTGAAGATATAGGCGGAAGTATAAACCGCGGGAAAACCATACCAGTTCCAATACGAAACGTTCGTCGCGATCGCGGCGAGAATTCCCGCGACGACGACGAAGCCGAGGCGCGCGCCGAAGGTTGCAAGCCGGGTGCAGCTGAGCAGGCAAACGACGAGAAGCGACTCCAGAAATTCCGTCGCAAACTCGACCCCGAGCCAGCGTCCCATCATGAGCGGACGCGCGCCCGCCGGAAAATACATGAGCAGGCCCGAGGGATAGCGCGCGACGCGTTGATCGAGATGCTTCATCGCCTCGCGTTTTTCCGCGCTGGCTGCGTTCGGGCCGAGGCCGAAACCGGGAAGGACGTAAAGGCCGGCCTGATCGCCGATCTGCGTTTGCATCGCCTCGAGGGTCGCGGTCTCGTTAGGCAACTCGCGCAGACCCGCTTCGCCTAACGGGAGCACCATGTGCGCGATCGCCGACCAGATGAACATCGCGACGCCGCCGAGCAGAGCTGCCAGAAAAATGCGCATAATTTGAATCCCTCCAGCGGCGAATCCTGCGCGCCGGCGAGAGCAGAGTCCAGCCAATTGCGCGACGACCGCGCCTAACGACGCGGCATTTTGCAGCATTGAAACCAACCGGATCGCGGCTAAGCTGGCCCGGCCGGGCGCGCCCGGCGATGCAACCGAATTCTTCCGCTTATGACTCCTTCCGATCCTGTCACTCCGCGCCCGCGGGGCGATTCCGCGCTTGCCGTCAGCATCATGTGCTTCGCCGTGGCGCTGCTCTGTCTGCTCCTCGGCTGGGCCCAGGGAGTGCGGAAAGATACCACCGTCCTCCACATCCCCGAGAATGGGAGCTGGCTCATTGCGACGGCGATTCTCGGCGGACTCGGCGTGCTCCTGTTCCTCTGGTCGCGCGCGGCGAAGCGCTGACCTCAGCCAGCTTCCCTGCATGAACGCGCAGGACTTCGCGGCGCCGACTCTCGCGGATTTCGAAGCGGGCCGGGCTGACCCGGAAACGTTCTCGCATCGCGAGCATGTGCGCATGAGTTACGAATTGCTTGAGCGCTACACTTTTCCGGAAGCGCTCTTCCGCCTGGCGAAAGGTCTGCGTCAAATCGCGGCGAGTGCGGGCGTTCCTGAGAAATACCACGAAACAATCACGGTCGCCTTTCTCGCCCTGATCGCGGAGCGACGCCTCGACGGTGGTTTCGCCGGCTGGGAAGATTTCGCCGCGCAAAACCCCGACCTGCTGCAAAAAGAACTGCTCGCAAAGATCTACCCGCCGAACGTGCTGGCGTCCGCGCTGGCCCGGGAGACTTTCCTGCTGCCGCGAGGCTGAGTCACGCTCTCGGGCCTGTCGTTACGGCGCGAAGACCTCGGCATTAGTCGCGAAAATCCCAAAGCCTGTGCTATAACCGCCCGCGATGAGCACACTCCCATCGAGCAAAGTCGTCCCGGTATGGTAATAGCGCGGGCCAGCCAGCGCGAAGGGCGGCGTGCTCCACTGGTTGGTCGCCGGATCGAACTCCTCGATGCTGGCTAACGGATCGTAAGTCGCATCGAGCCCGCCCGCCGCCAGCGCCTTGCCGTTTCCCAGTAGATCGGCGGTGAAAGAGGTCCGCGCCATCGCCAGCGATCCCACGAAATTCCAGCCTCCCGTCGCCGGGGTATAAACTTCGGCGCTGGAGAGCACCACTGCGTCTGCGGAATGGCCCTTCTCCCCGCCCGCGACCAAGACTCTTCCGTCGGGCAGGAGCAATTGCTGATCGTTATACCGAGGCAAGCCCTGCAGTCCCGTGTCGCTCCACTTCCCCGTCGCAGGATCGTAGAGCTCGCTCTGGGGGGATGGGCTTCAGCAAGCCGCCGCCGACCCCTCCGGAAGCCAAGACCTTTCCATTGAGGAGAAGGGTGGTGCCGAAGCCTTCGCGCTTGCGCTGCAGGCTCCCGGTATAGCTCCAGCTGCCCGTGGCAGGATCGTAGAGTTCGCAACTGACCGCATTGTCGCTTCCTCCCGCCAGCAGGACCTTGCCGGTCGGCAGAAGAATCGGAGTGCCCCCGCGGGGCTCGTTCGTGCTTCCGGTCAGGCTCCAGCGTCCGGTGGCAGGATCGTAGATTTCAGCCGAGTTGAGGGGATCTTCGACGGCTCCCCCGACGGCCAGGACGCGACCATCAGGCAGCAGCACGCAGCCGGGATTAATTCGGGCCTGCATCATCGATCCGGTGGCTTTCCATCGGCGTCTTCCAGGATCGTAAATCTCTGCGGTGTTGGTGGTGATGATGCTGCCGTGAGAAGAGACATCGCCGCCGCAAATCAGGACCCGGCCATTGCCGAGCAGAACGGCACTGTGGTTCGCCCGCGGGCGGACGAGCTTGCCGGCGTCATCCGCCCGGACCGGCCGCGCCGCGCTCAGGCAGAGGAGAGCGAAGAGGGGAACGAAGTAGAGGGCATGTTTTTTCATTGGTGACTTGAAGCATTTGTTTCCGCGACGCGGGAGCAAGAAAGAAGCCGCCGCGGTTGGCGAGCGTTATTTTTGGTTGTAATGGATTTTTTACCCCGAGGGAGATCGCGCGTTGGCCCTCCTGTTCCGTCGGAGTGCGCTGCACGAGCAGAAACGGATCGCCGATCGCTTCGCCATAGCGCAGGAGGACAAGGCCGGGCGGTCCCGCATTCCGGCGACGCCGCCTGCAACCTGAACGACTCCATGATGCAGCAACTCGCGGACAAGGGGAACGGCAACTACGCCTATCTCGACTCGGTCGAGGAAGCGCGGAAAGTGCTCGTTAGGCAAATCAACGGCACGCTGGTTACGATCGCGAAGGACGTGAAGATCCAAGTAGAGTTTAACCCGGCGCGGGTCGCGTCTTATCGGCTGATCGGCTACGAGAAGCGGCTCCTGCAAAAGGAGGATTTCAACAATGATCAGGTCGATGCCGGCGAGATCGGCGCGGGGCATGCGGTGACGGCGCTCTACGAAGTGGTGCCGGCCGGCGCGGAGCCGAATCCAGCGGCGAGCATGCCGCCGGTCGATTGGCTGAAATACCAGGCTCAACCCGCGTCGTTAGGCAACGCCGGCTCGCCGGAGCTGTGCACCGTGAAGCTGCGCTACAAGCAGCCGACAGGCGGCGCAAGCAAGTTGCTCGAGCGGCCGTTTGTCGATCGCGGCGGCGACTTCGCGGGCGCGGCGCCGGACTTAAAGTTTGCCGCCGCGGTCGCGGAGTTCGGGATGATCCTGCGCGACTCGGAGTGAAAGGGGAATAGTTCGTTAGGCGCGGTGCGCGAATGGGCGACGGCTGGAAAAGAGGCCGATCCGGAAAGTTATCGCGGGGGCTTTTTGGAACTCGTCGAAAAGGCCGCAGTGCTCAAGGCACAGCTGTAACCTAACGAATTATAACGCTTCCGCCGCTGCCGCCACCGAGGCCGGTTTTACCCGGGTCGCCAGGAAAGCGCCGAGGAGCAGGACAGCGGCACTCCAGAGCTGCGCAGCGGCAAGGCGCTCGCCAAAAATCCAGGCCGAGAGCGCGATCGCGCCGAGCGGGCTGAGGAGTTGCAACGTCTGCGAGAGCGCAACCCCGATCTCCCGGATCGCGATGTAGTAAAGAACGTGCGCGAGACTGATGCAGGTGACGGCGGAGATTACGAGGATGCCGTTCACGTGCGCGGGCGTGTGCAGCGGCGTGTCGAGCTTTCCGAAAGCCCAAGTGAGCGGGCCGAGCATCATCGAGGTGAGGAAACTGATCAGGCCGAAGCTGCGGATGGTGCCGAGCCGCGCAGACGGGCGTTTCACGAGCACGCCGTAGAGCGCCCAGCAAAAGGTCGCAGTGAAGGCGATCGCCAGTCCGCCGAGCGGCACCCTCCCGGCGGTCCAGCCGGGTTGAAACCAGAAGACGCCGACCGCGCCGAACAATCCCAGCAACGTCCCGAGCTGGAAGCGCCACTGCCGGATGATCCAGCGTTCCTCCGGGAAAAAGATAAGCGCGAGGAGCGCGGTCATGATCACGCTCGAACGAGTGAAGATCGCGTAAACTCCCGGCCCCATATAATAGAGCGACAGGGTCTGCGTGATCTGGTGGACAACGTTAGGCAAAGACGGGATGAGACCCGCGCCGATGACGCGCCAGTCGAGCCGCGGGCCGCTTTTGCGAAAGCGGTAAATCGCAAACGGCAGGATCGCGAGGCAGCCGACCGAGTAGCGGTAAAAGTTCTGTGCGAACGGGTCGTAGTAGCGGTTGAGATAAAACTGAAAGAGCGACGGCGTGGACCAGATCAGGATCGTCGCGCCGACTGCCGCGTAACCTTCCGAGCGGCGTGGCGACTTTGCGCGCGAAGCGGGAGCGACGGCAGGTGTGATCGGCATGGACGAAGTTTTTAATTTGCTCGCCTACAAGCGCTCGATCACGGAGAAACGTAGTTCTAACCAGAGAATCCCATGCACCATTTACCTACTCCACTCTGTAAAGTCGCGGCGGTCGCGACCTTTTTTTTGTTTGGCTTGAACGCGCCGATTTTCGCCGTTTCCAAGGTGGCCGCCGAGCATGGCAACAAAGGCAACGCCCTCGCCCAGGCCGGCAAATACGACGAGGCCATCGCCGAATTCACCCTCGCGATCAACGAGAACGTGAAAGATCCGCGTTTCTACCTCGATCGCGGCCGCGTCTATCGGGTCGCGAACAAGATGCCGGAAGCGATGGCTGATTTTTCGAAAGCGGTTGAGATGGCGCCGGAGAACGACGTCGCCTATTTCGAGCGCGGCAAAACCGAGCTGGCGCAAAATCAGTACGACCCGGCGCTGACCGATCTGAACAAGGCGATCGAGTTGAACCCGAATAACCCGGACGCCTACTACCGGCGCGGTCTGACGCAATATCACCTGAAGAAATTCGACGCGGCGATTCAGGATTACACCGTGGCGATCGAGAAGGAGCCGAACGACCTCAATGCTTTTAACCGGCGCGCCGATGTCTACGTCACAACGGGGCAGTTCGCGAAGGCGCAACCGGATCTCGAAGCTGCCTTGCGCCTGAAGCCGGACGATCCCGCGACCGTCCAGCGTCTGCAGTTTGTGAAGAACAAGATCGCCCAGGCGAACATGCCGGCACCCGCTGCGACGACGCCGACACCGCCGCCGCCGACTCCCTCGCCGGCGCCGGCGAGCGTCCTCACGCCCATGAACATCGGCATCGGCGTGGCCGTTTTATTGGTCCTGCTTTTTATCGTCATCCTGATCGCGCGGGGGAAATCCCAAAACCGCGTCGAAGATTAGGCAGAGCGATCCGACTCACGGATCGCTTGTAGCCCGGGTCTCCGAACCGCGAAAGCCGGCCGCCCGGCACAAGCTCGCCGCAGGACCACGTGGGCGAAGATCCGAGCCACAGGCGGCGAACGAAAGCGGAAATTGTTTTTGACAGTCTAGGGCGGGCGGTTAGCTTGCCCCCGCTTTTTCGGAGATCGAGGAAAAGTCCCATGGTCGTTCAAGTTGTTGACCGACTCTGGGACTTTCGCTTCTAACGACGACGAGCGACCGGTTTGTCCCGCGTCTGCGGGGACGAGCTCGAAATGAACAGCGGCCCACATAGCTCAGTTGGTAGAGCACGTCCTTGGTAAGGACGAGGTCACCGGTTCAATCCCGGTTGTGGGCTCCAGTGCTCGCGGCCGGCTAAAATCAACCTAACGAAAAGACAGCAGCAAAAAAGTTAAGCAACCCAAGGAGAATTCCAGATGGCTAAGGACAAGTTCGAACGCAATAAGCCGCACGTGAACGTCGGCACAATCGGTCACGTCGATCACGGCAAGACCACCCTCACCGCCGCGATCACCACCGTGCTCGCGAAGAAAGGCTTCGCCCAGGCGCGCGCTTATGATTCGATCGATGCCGCCCCGGAAGAAAAAGAGCGCGGCATCACGATCAAGACCGCGCACGTGGAATACGAGAGCGACAAGCGCCACTACGCGCACGTCGATTGCCCGGGCCACGCCGATTATGTGAAGAACATGATCACCGGCGCCGCGCAGATGGACGGTGCGATCCTCGTCGTCTCGCGCTGCGGACGGTCCGATGCCGCAGACCCGTGAGCACATCCTGCTCGCGCGTCAGGTCGGCGTGCCTTCGATCGTCGTTTTCCTGAACAAGGTCGACATGGTCGACGATCCCGAACTTCTCGACCTCGTCGAAATGGAAGTGCGCGATCTGCTCACCCAGTATGAATTCCCGGGCGACAAGATCCCGATCGTCAAGGGCAGCGCGCTCAAGGCGCTCAACGGCGACGCCGAACAGGAAGCGCAGATCCTCGCGCTCATCGCGGCGGTCGATGATTACATCCCCGTGCCCGAGCGTCCGGTCGATCAGCCGTTCCTCATGCCGGTGGAAGACGTGTTCAACATTGAAGGCCGCGGCACCGTCGCGACCGGTCGTGTCGAGCGCGGCATCCTCAAGAAGATGGAGGAAGTCGAAATCGTCGGCATCACCGACACGGCGAAGACCACCGCGACCGACATCGAAATGTTCCGCAAGCTCCTCGACGAGGCGCGCGCCGGTGACAACGTCGGCGTGCTGCTCCGCGGCGTGAAGAAAGACGACGTCGAGCGCGGCCAGGTCATCGCCAAGCCCGGCACGATCAAGCCGCACACGCAAATTCAAGGCGGAAGTCTACGTCCTCTCGAAGGAAGAAGGCGGCCGTCACACGCCGTTCTTCACCAACTACCGTCCGCAGTTTTACTTCCGCACGACCGACGTGACCGGCAGCGTCAAGCTGGCCGAAGGCGTCGAGATGGTCATGCCGGGCGACAACGTCTCCGTCGAAGTGGAGCTCATCACGCCGATCGCCATGGAGAAGACGATCCGCTTCGCTATCCGCGAAGGCGGCAAAACCGTCGGCGCGGGTCGCGTGAGCGAGATTCTGGACTAGGTTAAACCCCGAAGAGCGGTGTCTTCCATCATAGGTCAGTAGCTCAATTGGTAGAGTAGCGGTCTCCAAAACCGTCGGTTGGGGGTTCGAGTCCCTCCTGGCCTGGTTGGAAACTCGTTAGGCGCATGATTACAAAATCTAAAAATTTCTTCTCCGAAGTTCGGCTCGAACTGGTCAAGGCCTCCTGGCCCTGGGACCCGAAGCAGAAAGGGATGAAGCGCTACAAGGAGCTGATCGATTCCACCATCGTCGTCATCATCGCGATGCTGCTCATGGGCGGCTACGTCGCGCTGTTCGATTTCATCCTCGTCAACGTGATTCACTTTCTTACCCGGCTCTAATCATGGCGACAGGTCGCCGCCGCCAAAGATCAATGGTACGTCGTGCACGTGCTCTCCGGACAGGAGAACAAGGTGCGCGACAACATCGAGAAGCGCGTCAAGACCGAGGAGATGAGCGATTTCGTTTACGAAGTGCTCGTGCCGACCGAGCGCGTCTCCGAGATCAAGCGCGGCAAGAAGAGCGAGACCACCCGCAAGTTTTTCCCCGGTTACCTGATCGTGAACATGCACCTGCTCGACGAGGAAAATCAGCTCGTCGGCCGGACCTGGTATTTCATCCGCGAGACTCCGGGCGTAATCGGCTTTGCCGGGACGAAGGATCGCCCGATCCCGATGCGCCAATCGGAAGTCGACAGCATGCTCGCGCAGATGCGGGAGCGTGAGGAAAAGGTCAAACCCAAGGTCAGCTTCGAAGTCGGCGAGACCGTCAAGGTCGCCGACGGCCCGTTCCAGAACCAGAGCGGCATCGTCGAAGAGATCGATCCGGAGCGCGGCAAGCTGCGCGTCTCCGTCACCATCTTCGGCCGCGCCACGCCGGTCGAACTCGAATACTGGCAGGTCGAGCGCGGTTAAGCGCGGCTCTCAACTTTCAACTAAAGACTCTCAACTTTCCCAATGGCTAAAGAAATCGTCGCTCACATCAAATTGCAGATCCCGGCCGGACAGGCCAACCCGGCGCCGCCCGTCGGCACCGCGCTCGGACCGCGCGGGCGTCAACATCATGGCCTTCTGCAAGGAATTTAACGCCGCCACCCAGAAGCAGGCCGGCGACATCCTCCCGGTCGTCATCACCGTTTTTAAAGACAAGAGCTTCACCTTCATCACGAAGAGCCCGCCCGCCGCGATCCTCCTGAAAAAAGCCGCCAACATCGCTGCCGGCTCGAAAGAGCCGAACAAGACGAAGGTCGGCAAGGTCACGCGCAAACAGATCATGGACATCGTGAAGACGAAGAGGCAAAGACCTGAACTCGCGCACCGACGAAGCCGGCTTCAAGATCATCGCCGGCACCGCGCGCCAGATGGGCCTGGAAGTCGTCGATTAAGAGCTGACTCAGCTCGTCAACGGAAGATCTCAAGCGGCAAGGGTCGTCTTCAGCGACACCTTTTCCTCCGCGCAGATAGTCTTAGTCGCCTAAGTGGACGTGACCGGAGACGCGCCAAAAGTCGATGGGCGCTTCCCGGTTTTTCTCGCGTGAAGGAAAGTGGGAGCGAAGTCGAGGGACTCGCCGATGACCTGGTCCATGTTCAGGTAACGATAAGTGGCAAGTCGCCCGAGAAAGGAGACGCCGTGTTCCTCCTCTGCGAGATCGCAATACGCGCGGAGGAGATTGAGATCGGGGGCGAGCCGTTTCGGATAGTAAGGGTCGTCGTTAGGCGAAGTTTCCTTGCTGAATTCACGAAAGGTCACCGTGCGCTCATGTTCTTCCCAGGGTGTGAAGTGCTTGTGCTCATGGATGCGAGTATAGGGAACTTCGAGACCCGGGTAGTTCATCAGCGCGTTTCCTTGGTAGTCGCCGGCGGCATCGATCCGTTCGAAAGTCACTGTGCGATAACTCAGCCTTCCCAAGTGGAAACCAAAGAACGCATCCAGCGGACCGGTGTAGAAGACATGGTCGAACTTCTCGCGATCCGTTAACTCAAAGCGCGTCTCCAAGTGTAACTCGATTCGGTCGTGCTCGAGAATTCTGCGGACCATCTCGGAGTAACCTTCCCGCGGGATACCCTGATAGGCCGTGTTGTAGTAGTTGTCGTCGTAATTAAACCGAACCGGCAGGCGTTGCAGAATGGAAGCGGGTAATTCGCGCGGCTCGCAGCCCCATTGCTTCCGAGTATAACCGTAGAAGAACGCTTCGTATAACTCTCGACCCAGGAATTTCAAGGCCTGCTCTTCGAAGTTAGCCGGTTTACCGATGCTTTTGTCCCCGAGGGAGGCGACAAATTCACGCGCCTGCGCGGGATCGAAACACTTGCTGAAAAACTGATTGATCGTCTGCAAATTAACCGGCAGCGAAAAGACCCCGCGATCGATCGTTGCCTTCACTCGATTCACAAACGGCCCAAAGCTGGCGAAGCGATTCACATACTCCCAGACGTCTGTCCTATCCGTGTTGAAGATGTGCGGGCCGTAAGTGTGAACCATCACCCCGCTCCGTTCGTCTCGCGCGGTATGGCAATTTCCCGCGAGGTGCGAACGTTCCTCGAAGATGGTCACGCGGCAGTCCGACGCGGCGACCAGCTCGCGCGCCAGAACCGCCCCGGCCGGGCCCGCTCCCACGATCAGGTAATTTGGAGCGGCCATTGCGATGGCGATTGTGGAGCAATCGCGAAGATGAATCAACCAGGTCATTGCGCCGTGGTTGTTGGCCGATCACGCGCTCTGTCCGGAAACGCCCGAAATCTTGAAAGCTTTCTCGATTCCAGTTGCCTTGCCGATGATATTGCCGATTGGTTGTGCGCGACGGGTGGGATCCTACCACCGCCCGTTTTCGGAGGCATTCGAATCGTAGAAGTGGCGACAAGTAAGTCAGTGGGAGGACCTTTGTTCGTGATCGGGTTATACCGATCTGGGACGACCCTCCTTTATGCGCTGCTGAATCAGCATCCTGAGATAGCGCTCATGTATGAGACGGATGCGCTCGCCGTTCCCGGCGTCTCTCCGGCAATGGTGCGTTGGCCGCGCTGGGCAATCCGCAACGAACAGTGGAACGAAGCTTTCCAGCGACATCGGTTGCTTCTCGATGATCTCGGATCGAGTCGGGATCTGCAGGGTCTTTATCACACTTTCGCGCAACGAAGTGGCGCCCGCTTCTTTGGAGAGAAAGCCCCGGCTTACTCGCGCTGGCTCGCTAAAGTCTCGCGGAGTTTTCCCGCCGCCCGCTTCGTCATCGTCCTGCGCGAGCTTCCCGAGATCTATCAGAGCGTGTGCGATGCCGGCGAGAGAGGCTCCCGCTTTTTTCGCCGCCCCGGCCAACTGCCCCGGATCATCTGGTCGCACCGGGTTTTCATACGGGAGATTGCGCGACAAAGGGGGAAATCAACCGCCCTGTTCACGGTGCGCTATCGCGAAGTGGTGGATGACGTCGCGACTGTCGCCAGGAGAATTTGCCAGTTCCTCGAGATCGACTTCGACGAGGCGATGACCTCGTTGAAATCTGCGGACCTTTCCGCGGTCTATCACGCACCGCATCACGAACAGGTTCGCAAAGCGATCATCCGCCGCCGCTCGGAGAGCCGCGGGAAGATTTCGGAAAAATTAGAGCATGATCTTCGGACATTCTCCCAACTCTCGGGCCAACCGCCTTACAGTCCTCGCGAAAGAGTGACCTCCATATCAGCCAGACAGAGGATCAGTTACTTCGTGCTGCTCAGCGCCGGCGGTCTGCTCTGCGGCTTGGACGACATGAAGCGGCTCCTCTACGAATACCTGCCCGTATCCTGGTTCCGATTTTATCGAAGCGTTCGCGCGCGAGGCGGTATCGGCGCCGAAGCCGCTATCGCGCCACAGTCCGAATCCAGTTAGGCGGACCGCGTCCGCCAATTCCGACTCATCAGGAGTCGTCCGCCATTTCCCCGGTCTCATTCGGGAAATCCGGCGGGGGATGAACGGTGAATCCGATTTCCTGTTTCCAATACGTAAGTCGGGTTTGCGGCAGAAAGGCCAGACGCACGCTCCGCTCGAGACCGATCACGTGAATTTTTCCGCCCCAGGGAAGGAGGATCGCCTTGCCGAGTTCTTCGCCGGTCTCGCAATCGACCAGACGGCTCCCAAAGACCCGGGTCAGGGCGAGAACGACGGAACGGAGCAGGGATTTCATCTGGTCGAGGGGTTTCCTGAACAAGGAAGTTTTTTTACCGGATGAAGGCTCCAGCCTCCGCGGGCGCGCGCGCTTTCGATCTGGTCACTTCGTTCTCCCAGATTCGTCACGAATTCATTCTGTGCTCCGAAGTCCCGTACACGATACCCAAGGTGATGCGCGACCGTGGGCAAAAAAATCTCAAAATAAGTTTCAGACGGCTCTTCCACTCTGGTCACATGTTCGAAGGCTTGCCGCCGCCAGAAGGAGCCCGTGCCAAGCATGGAAAGAATCACGCCTCGATCGCGCCGGCAGCTGATTTTTGCCAGGAGATCGCGCCACTCTGAATTGCGCTGATGATAAAGGAAATGCGCGTTACTCGTGCCGTCGACGCGCTGGAGATGGTGGGCAAGGAGATCGGCTGCTTCGGCGTTTGCTCGTGCCCGCAACCTTTCGCAAAGGTCGGTGACCAGCGGAATATGGTCGTACTCGGCCAGATAAACGTAGCCTAACGATGAATCCGCTTTCAGCCATTCCGCCACGGCGTGGAAAATGCCGCCCCAGCTTTGGTGTTCGCGCTGGTGATCGCGGGTGCGGAGTCGCGGGTCGGCGACAAAGATTTTCGGAGTGTGCTCGACCCTTGCGAAGTGCTCCTCCGTGCCGCCGTGCACGAGCAGGAGCGGATCCGGCGCGACCAGCTGCTGCCAATAGTCGAGCACGGACTTGAGTTCAGTCGAATTCTGATGCGAGATCAGGACGGTCAGGACGCGATCCACGGTGATGCCATGTTAGTGCGCGGCGCGGTGGCGACAACCTGCTATCCCGCCGGCAGCGGAGATGAAGATACTTAACATTTTCAATCACTACCTCGAAAAGGGCGGCGAGGCGCATGCGGTCGCGGCGATCTGCGATTCGCTCGCCCAAGTCTCCGATTTGGAAAGGCTGGAATTTTCCAGCTCGGATTGGGCGGGACCAAACGCTCCCCCGCGCTGGCAGCAAGCCGTGAAAATGATTCGCAATCCGCAAAGCCTGCGGCTGCTGCATACTGTGCAGGCGCGTTCCGCGGCTGACTGCTGGCTCGTGCACAACGTTTTTCCGGTCGGGTCAGCGGCGATTTATCGTGAGGCGCGGCGGCTCGAAGTGCCGATCGTGCAATACCTCCACAACTACCGGCCCTTCTCGGTTAACAGCTATCTCTGGGCCGACGGACAACTGGCGCCGCAAGGCCTAACGAGAAACTATTGGCCGGAAATTGCCGCTGGAGCCTGGCAGGATTCGCGCCTGCGGACGGCCTGGTTCGCCGGCGTCCTCTCGCTCATGCACGCCCTCGGCTGGTGGCAGAGTGTGAAGGTCTGGATCGCCGTTTCCGAGTTCGTGAGGGATAGATTTGTCGAAGCCGGAATTCCGGCGGAGCGGGTCGTGACGTTGCGCCATTTCTGGCGGCCACAGGCGGGGGCGAGGGCGAGTGCAGGCGAGCACTATCTCTATCTCGGTCGGCTGACTGACGCGAAAGGAGTCCGGGTGTTACTCGACGCCTGGGAAATAATGGAAGCCGAAATGAAAGAAGCCACGCCAGCATTACTTATCGCGGGAAGCGGGCCGCTGGAACGGCAGGTGCGGGAGCGCGCGGCCAGAACTAAATCGGTAAAGTTCCTCGGTGAAATCTCCGGCGAGCACAAAATGCACGCGTTGGAATCCGCGCGCGCCATCGTCGTTCCTTCACTTTGGTGGGAACCGCTCGGGTTGGTCGTCTACGAAGGCTACGATTATTCCCTTCCGGTTCTCGCCGCGCGGTCGGGTGGCCTCGCGGAGATTGTGCGGGAAGGGCAAACCGGTCTGCTCCACACCCCGGGCGATGCGGCGGAGTTGTCGCGTCACGTTTTGGAGTTGGAACGGAACTGTTCCCTCGCAATGGAAATGGGAGTCGCGGGGCGGCGATGGCTGGAGGAAAATGCAAATGAAACGGACTGGCAACGCCGCTTCCTGGAGATCGCCCATTCCGCCATCGCTCACCGAAGTTAGGGATCTGTGGAGGCACCGGCGGCCTTGGGCCAGCGAAAGCCCACGTTCCTTCTCAGGAAGCGCTGACGCCGGGTCGGCGAATCCAAGGTGTAAATCTCGATCTCGACGAGGCGAGATTGATAAGCACCGGCCACGGCTTTCCTCCAACGATGCCGGACGATCGTTCCCAGCCGCGAGAGCGGGGAGATGGTCTTTGTCTTCCAGCGTTCGCTTTCGCTTCGAGACAGCGAAGTGGCGCCGAGGTTCTGGCCCGTGAAAGTAAAGACGGCGAGGGGTCTTTCGAGCATCGCCATCCGCACCTTGTTTTTTAAGAGGGTATCAATCCAGACCGCGTCGCCGATGGCTTTCCATTGCGGGTCGAAGGAAAAGCCACGCTCGAGAAGGCGTCGCCGAAAAAACGTCGCGCAGGTCGTTGTATTGAGGTGAGCGCTGGAGATGTGGTCCCGTTCTGGCAGGACGGTGCGCCGATAGGAAAGGGGACTTCCACTTTGGTCGACGAGAATCACGTCTCCAAAAAGGATATCGACCGCGGGATGCTCGCCAAAGTAATTCGCCACGCTGGCGAGGGTTCCGGGCAAATATTGCTCGTCGCAATTCAAGTAGGCACAAATGTCTCCGCGCGCCCGGGCGAGTCCGCGATTGACGGCGTCGTACATGCCCGCGTCCTTTTCCACGAACACGCGGAGAGAATTTTGCGCGAGGCGTTCGCCAAACTGAGCCCGAAGCGATTCCGGGATCCCGTCCGTTCCCGCATCCTGAACGATATGTTCGAGGTCGACATCTTCCTGGTCGGCAACTGAGGCTACGCACAGCCGCAGCCACTCCGGTTGCCGAAAACTGGGCGTAATGATGGAGATCATCCGACGCAATCGGACTCCTAGACGGGAGCCAGCGATCGGCCTTGTGCCGAGGGGATGGTGTCTGGGCGGGCGGGGCCTATTTGGGCCTTGCGCTCCTCGGGATTCCACAGCCTGAGGAAGAGGCCGGCCGAGGCAAACGCTCCCGGCAGGAAGGTGCCGAGAGTGACCGCGCCGAACCAAAAAGAAAGGATCGCGACCGCCAGTTGCAGGGCGATGAAGCGCAACGCAAATCCCGCCGGATTGGTCTTCGCAAACGAGACGTGCAGAGCGCGCCAGAGCAAAATCACGGTCCACCAGATGAAGAAAACGGTGCCGACGAGACCGACCGCGTCGATCGCGGCGAAGAGGCCGTTATGGATGTTACCTACCTCCACCATCTGCTCGTAGTAGTCGCTTCGTCCTGGGTCGTTGATGCTGACGTCGGCCCATTCACTCTTAAAGCCGAAGCCGCGTCCGAAGAGCGGCTGCTTCGGGAAATAATCCTGCGACCAGAGCGTCCAGACCCGGTCGCGGAAATCGTTGGAAGCCCGTGCGTCGCGGACCTGATCCTGATCCCAGTCTCCCGGCATGAAAACAATCGCCCGCTGCATCTGCTTCGGCAGTGTGACCACCGTCGAGTTGATCGCCGAGATCCCAAAAAGCACGGCAGCGAAGAGGGGAATCAGGAGCAACACACCCATGCGGAGATCACGGTATCCGGCCGCCAGAATCGCGAAGATGAATCCTGCGACCGCAGAGCGAAAACCGGAAAAGAGCACCGCGAGCGAGCCGAGGCCGAAGGCGACCAGCTTCACGAAGTTGCCGAGCGTAAAGAGCCGCCAAATCGGAATCGATGAGAGAACGATTGCGACCAGGACATTACCAAAGTTTCCGAAAGAGCCGATCCGGCCGGTGATATCCTCGGTCCCGCGGGTCAGCTCAGCTATCCCGCCCACGCCGACCGCAGAGTAGAAAGGATAAATCTTGAGAATCAGGGAAGGAAAAATTGTCGTGATCGCCGCGATGAACAGGTCGAAACTCGTCACCGCGAGGACGAGGTAAGGCAGCTTGTTCCAGAGCTTGGAATTTACCGAGACACTCTGGATGACGAAGAAAGCGATCAGGCCCACATAGACGTTCACGTAGTTGCGCCCGCCCCATACGTCTGAACCGAGGAAGCGCATGCCGAAACGGTCGTGAATGCCGTGCGCCGTGATGATGAGCATGAAGCCGAACATGGCGATGAGCAGCGATCGATCGACTTTTGTGAATGATTTTCGGCGCATGATCACCTCCTCGACGAGGAACTTCGCGATGCCGATTCCCATCAGGATTTGAAAGGGCGTAAACGACCCTCCCAGGACCGGGAATGTTCCTCCGAGATAGGAGGAGGCGATGGTGACGGGCCAAAACCACTGTCCCGTCCCGAACCAGATGAACAAACCGGCCCCCACGAGCGCCCCGAGAAGCAGTGGCTGGAAATCCGAGGAGCCGATAAAAAACCCCAGGACCAGGGCGAAGATCAGTCCCAGGGCTCCGAAGAGCAGGGCTTTGGTCCTTTCGCCGGAGAAGCCATTCATCGCTTGGATTCTCATCGCGTCGCAGAGAGGGAACAAGTCTCAATTTGTCGGAAACCATTCTCCGGCAACCGACAGATGACGGCTTGTCTGGAAAAGTGCCGCCCCTAGACTGCAACGGGATGACTCGGGAAAATCCAACTCGACCTCCGATCGACATCGTCACCGCTTGTCGCGCCGTCGATCTCCCGATCCTGCGCTTGGCCGCGCCTTCTTTGCGCCGATTTGTCAGCACCGGAGTGATCCACGTTTTTACCGCGCGCTCGAATTTCCCAAAGTTTCGCCGCGCGCTGGGCGGTGAGGTTGCCTTGCACGACGAAGACACGGCGATTCCGGGCATGACTCTGGCGCAACTGAAGACGCTAGCTCTGCCAGGCTTTCCCGGAGGCGCCGGCTGGTACTTCCAACAGTTACTCAAGTACTCGTTCTCGCAGGGACCGGGCCAGGGCGACCATTACCTCATCTGGGATGCCGACACGATCCCGCTGCGGCCCATGACATTTTTCGAGAACGACGGCCGGATGCGCTTTACCATCGCGGAAGAGGAGCACCCGCCCTACTTCGAGAGCTATCGTCGCCTTTTGGGAGAGGAGCCGGCGCGGAAGTTCTCCTTTATCTCCCAACATATGATCGTAGAAAATGCGATCCTGCGTGAAATGCTCGCGCGGATTGAAGCGAACTTCTCCGGATCCGAATCGTGGGCCTGGAAGATCATGCGCCATCTCGAGGGCACGAGCACCAACCTCTTCAGCGAATACGAAACGCTCGGCAATTACGTTCGCACACATTATCCGGAACGAGCGGCCTACCGCACGTCGAAATGGCTGCGAGATGGATCACTGCTGCTGGGTCATTTGCCAAAGCCTGCGGACTTGGAACAACTCGCGCCGGAGTATGAGTTTGCCGCTTTCGAATCGAGTCAGCGACCGTGGCGGCGACGCGTGCGGGCATTCAGGCGCTGGTGGCACGAGAGGTCATAAGGACGCGGTCACCTTCCCTGGGAAACGTGCGCTCTGACGCCTTGTGGCAGAAGGGCGAGGATGAATCGGCAGACCGGTGCGGGCAGCCACCGGCCGATTAACTCCACGGCGTCTGTGCGTAACTTGCCCAACAATTTTGCCGCCGCCCGCTGGCTCTCCGGCGAAGGAAGAGGCGCCAGTTTTCGGCATTGGAAGAAACCTTCCGCGCTTACCTCATGCAACTGGCATTCCCAGTTATCCAGTAATCGGAGATAGGGGACGAGCCACTTCCCTTTGCGCAACCGGGCGTCATGAGAAAGCAACTGCCCTCCGACCGGGATATGAGGAGCAAGGAGATGAAACTCCGTAATTTGCTCGAGCGGATTGTCCCCGCCGTCCAGGAACACCAGGTCCACTTGCGCCCCATCGCCTAGTTTCTCCAGCCACTCGGGAATGACTTGGTCGGAGTATCCGAAGAGGGGTGTAAAGCGATGAAGCAGGTCGGGCGCGGCTGACTGGAGATTCGCCTGCATCCGCTCGTAGATGGTCGCGTCCGCCTCGATCCCCCAGAGATGGCCGGCGCCGTTTCGGTCCAAAGCTCGCAACAAATGGACCGTGCTGCCGCCTCCCAGCCAGGTGCCAACTTCGAGGACGACCTGCGGCGGCCGGGGCGCCTCCAGGACGGCACGGGTGAGAAGGTCGCGTT
This sequence comes from uncultured Verrucomicrobiae bacterium, assembly GCA_963831805.1. Classification (GTDB taxonomy): domain Bacteria; phylum Verrucomicrobiota; class Verrucomicrobiia; order Chthoniobacterales; family UBA10450; genus Palsa-1392. The sequence continues at coordinate 425,912 of CAWHRN010000009.1, forward strand.
CGGCCGGGTTGAGCTGACCTGCAATTTCGGTGGCGGGCACGAGTCGAACAACGCCTTCTTCAGAAACTCACGCAAACGCCTGCGGAAAAAAGATCGGCGGCTTAAGATCGCTGCAGGAACTCCCGATAAATCTCGACATGCCGTCGCGCGATCACGTCGGGGTGATACCGCGCCCGCATCTCCGCCGCTGCGCTCGTCGGCTGGGGCGCCCCCGCTTCGAGCCAGCGCGCGATCTCGGCGGTCAATTCCCCTTCTTCATCGCAGGCAAACAGCTCGGCTCCTTCCACCCCCGCGGCGATATCCACCAGGCCGCCGACCCGGGTGCCGAATAGCTTTAAGTTGCGCGCCAGCGCCTCGGCCGCGACCAATCCGAACGCTTCCTCCGTTGGGATGTGAATCAGCGCCGACGCTTGATCAAAGAGATCGATCAATTCTGGAAGAGCCAGCGGCGCGAGATTTCGGACGCGGCCCCGCGCTGCAAGCTCTGCGATGCGCCGGCTAAAAGTACGGCCGTAAGCATCCCGCTGATTGGGCGTCCCGAGCAACTGGAGTTCGAAGTCATAACCGTTCTCCTGTAACTCTTCGGCAAGGTCGAGTAACTCGTTTTGGCGCTTGTAGCGAAGAATACCGCCGACATTGAGAAGGAGCGGCCTCGTCCGCGCGATTGCTGTTGCAGGACGGGAATTAAAGAAAGCACCGCGCAGCGCATTAGGCACTCGCCAAGTCCGGGCGCACGACGGCCGGACGAGTTCCTCGGTGTAGGCGGAGTTGCAAAACACGCCGCCGGTCCGGCGCAAGGCAAACGTCTCCAGCCGCGCCGCGCACCAAAGATAGCTGACCGGACGGGCGTGGACGCTTTGGGCCACCGCGCCCATGTTGCCGTGGATCGTGACGACATTGGGAAAGCCGGACAGCGCCGCGCTGAGCGCGCACTCCCGCTCGGTTCCCTGGCCATGAACAAGATCGGGACCGAGCTCTCGCAGTTTCTTCCGAATCGCCCGCACGCATCCCTGATAACCAGTGCGCAGCCACCCAATTTTCGGAACATCGAGCAGATGGAACCAGGTATTCTCCGAGAGCTTTTCGGGAGCGTGCATGGGACGCTGGGTGCAGGCGACGACATGCACTTCCAAATCGGCCTGACGGGCCAACCCCTCGAGCACCGCTTCAATCGCGGGACCAAAACGAGGGACCATTTCCTCGTAGGTCCGCTGGTGCTCGCGGTTATCGGTCGTGAGGATGGCGACGCGCATCGGGTCTGACAGTTCTATTCACACACGTCGTCTAGTCCAGCGCATAGAACCGTGCCCGGCAGCTGAGTGAGCAGGGAACGCAACGCAGCGCGGGACTCCCGACTTTGTATATTGCGGCGATGGATCCGGAAATTTCCGTGCTTATGCCGGTGTGGAACGGCGAGAAATATGTGCGCGCGGCAATCGACAGCGTGCTCTCCCAAACCTTATCCGACATCGAGTTGATCCTCGTGGACGATGGAAGCTCTGACGGAACGGCGGATATCCTGAGCTCGTACCGAGACCCGCGTCTCCGCGTTCACCGGCAGGACCACGGCGGCATCGTGCAAGCCTTGAACTTCGGGGCCGCTCAGGCTCGCGCCGAATGGATCGCCCGGCAGGACGCGGACGACGTGAGTGAACCCGATCGTCTGCGCCGGCAATGGAAGGGGCTGCAGGGACACCCGGACGCGGTGCTCTGTTTTACCGACCGCGAGCTGCTCAACCAATCCGAGGAGGTGACCAGGGCAGCACATTTCCCTCGCTCCCGCAGCTTCCTTGCACTGCGCCTCTGCTATCAATGCCCGATCACCCACAGCACGGTGCTCTTCTCGAAGGCCGCGTTTCACGCCGCCGGCGGTTACCACGAAGCCGAGCGGCACGCAGAGGACTATGCGCTTTGGAGCCGGATGTTGGAGGCGGGAGAATTCGTGGCGCTGCCAGAGAAACTCGTGAAGCTGCGCGTGCACGAAGGTTCTGTCTCGCGGCAGAACCTGGAGGCGCAGCTGGCGTTGACCTTCGAGATCGCGGTGCAGAATTGCCGGCGTTTCATGGGACTCGATGCCGCTGAGGCCGAGCGTGCGGCAACGGTCCTCAGGACCGACAGCAGGGCGCGGCGCCTGCAGAACTGGGTTTGGTTTCTCACGCGCTGCGCACCGCGGCTGCGATGGAAAAGTTCAGAGACTGCTGCCTGGCTCGCGTGGCAAACGGCGAAGCAGTTAGCGCGACTCTAACGATCGACCCACGCGTGGAGCATGACGGGGCGATACGTGTCGCCGAAATATCGCGTCAATCCGGCCGGTTCAATGTGGTCGTAGCCGAGCGTGACGAGCAAACTCTTGAGCGCCGCGAAATCGAACGCCCGGTGGTATGTAGTAATGGCGAGCTTCGGATGATGCTGCTGGAGGACGGGGACGGCGCCATCGAGCGCCTGCAGCTCGGCGCCTTCAATATCCATCTTGATGAAGTCGACACGGTCGAGCGAAAGCTGCTGGCAGACGTGGCCGAGAGTCATCAATTGAACGGCGGTCGTGTTCGCGCCTTCGCTGCCGAGTTTCCCCGCAAAGAAGTCGGCGCTCCCGGCAAAGCGCGCCTCCCCGTCGACCGCTCCCAGTGCTGCGTCCAGGATCGCGACCTGCCCGGAAGCAAGCGGCGTTGCGAAGGTGCGTCGAAGACAGGCGGCCATCGCCGCGAAAGGTTCCAGGCAAACCACTCTTCCCGCCTCCAAGTCCAATGCCTGCAGACCGAAAAATCCTTCGCAGGCGCCACAGTCGATGCAAATGTCGCCCTTCTCGATCAGGGTGCCTCGCCGATGATAGCGATGTCCGTTGGTCGGGTGATCCCAGAAGACGGCAAGATATTCCGGCCACAGAGCTTCAGGATTATGTGGTCCGGTGGGAAACCAGACGTCGTGGAGATCGGCGAAACGCCAAAGCTCCTGGTCGCCATCGCTCCTGATGAAGCGAGCATTTTGCTTTGGGGGGATTCCGTTGAGAGTGCGGGGATCGAATGAGTGCAGAATCGAACGCCAGGGACAGACAGGGGCTTTTCCGGCAAGCTTATCGCGCAGGGGCGTCAAACGGCGTGACATTCCAGCAATCTCCATGTCCTGCTATTTCGCAGATCGCTTCAAGTGCAGCAACCGCCGATCTTTCGGATGCGCCAATGGCGCAGCGCGACGTGTCGTGAGGCCGGTTCGCTGAATCTTTCCAGGTTTTGAGGGCGTGATGCGAATTCTGGTAGTCAGCAATTTTTATCCGCCTTATTTTTTCGGAGGCTACGCAGCTGGGATGTTTCGATGTCGTGGAAGGCCTACGGCAGCGCGGCCATCAGGTCGCGGTTCTCACGAGCACCTTTGGATCGGCAAAGGGACGTAGCGAAGGCGGCGTCCGCCGGGAGTTACCGCTACAATCGGGGAGCCGGAAGGCAGGCGCCGGGCGAAGCATGCTGATTTTCGCCCGCGCCGTCTTGGCTGAACGACCCGATGTCGTCTACTTCTGGAACCAATCCGGGCTTTCTTTCTGGCTTGCTCCATGGGCGCGATTGCTCCAGCTGCGTTGCGTCTTTTTTATCTCAGATACTGCTTTCCGCTCGTGGCGGATCGGAGCCTTCCTTCGCCGTTTCATGACGGACGCGGACGACCGAGACAGTGGCCGGCTCGCGAATTCCTGGCTCGTCCAGGGTTACCCTGTGACTCAGGGAGTGCATTGTCAGTTCGCCAGCGATTTCTTACGGGGGACTTCGCAGGAGACAACCGCGCGCAGGAAGGCGAAGAACTCGCCGGTCATCCACTGGGGGGTCAATCCTGCTCGCTTTGCCCCGCAGGAAGAGCAACGGCCTGATGGTCCGCTGAGGTTACTCTATGTCGGCCAGGTTATTCCGGAGAAAGGGGTCCACACGGCGATCGACGCAGTTGCTGGCATCGTGGGAAGCCAGCGCTGCAATGTGACGCTGACGATCGCGGGCGGCTCGTCCAAGCCGGCTTACCTGGCCGAGCAACAAAGTCGGGTGGTGACACTCGGACTGACGGAAGCAGTTCGCTTCGTTGGTCAGCTGGAACGAACAGCGCTGGCCGAGCTCTACCGCACGCACGACGTTCTGGTCTTCGCTTCCATCTGGGACGAGCCTTTTGCCATAACTCCTTTGGAAGCGATGGCGGCAGGGCTGGCTGTGGTAGCTACCAACACTGGAGGGAGTTCGGAGGTGTTCAAAGATCGGGAGAATTGTCTGCTCTTTCCCGCCGGGGATGCTGCGGCCTGCGCGGAAGCGATTATCACCCTCAGCACGGACGGGGAGCTACGCCAGAAGATAAGGCGACAGGGAAGGCAGCTAGTGCTTTCGACCTTTACTCTCGAAGGTATGATCGATCAAATCGAACGGGACTTGACTCAGGTGGTCGCATGAAGACCAGGGTGGCGATCGATGTTGCCCTGATTGGCTGGGCGAAGCAGAACCAGGTTTACGCCCGGGGAGTCCATCGTGTGGCGGAACAGATTGTGGACGGCCTGCTGGGACTGGATGAATTCGAGCTGAGCTTTGTCGCGACTTCCAGGTTGTCCGGAGCTTTTGAAGCGCTTGCGGAAAAGTGGCCCGGCGCTGAAAAGAGGCTGTGTTATTCGCCCTACCAGCTGGCCCTGAGCAGGCTGGCGTCGCGATGGTCGGCTTGGATTCACAGGAGCTTGCAGGACCGACGGCTGCATTTGCGTATCCTGCGCTGGCTGATGCACCAGGCGTCGCAATGGGCGGATAAGGTAGCGGGCCGTATACCCAGGACGGCGCTTCGGCGAATGGATATCTACCATTCGCCGTTGCATCCCATACCTACCGCAGTGCAAAGATCCCGCTCCGTGAAGTGCTTCCTTACGGTTCATGATCTGATCCCGCTGACACGGCCGGAGACTGTCGAAGGTCGAGGTGCGGCATTGCTTGCTCGACAGCTGGATTCTCTCGCGCCAGATGCCTTTGCCTTCTGCGTCTCCCATAGCGTGCGCCGCGACTTACTCACGCTGAAGAGCCTCCAGCCCGACCACGTCACGGTCACTCCGCTCGCCGCCGATCCGGCGAAATTCCATCGAGTCCTCGACGAGGTGAAGCGACGCGCCACCTGCTCCCGGTATGGGATTCCCCCTCAGCCCTACTTCCTCGCTCTATCTTCCTTCGATCCGAGGAAGAACTTTGCCCATGTCATCGATTGTTTTGGGGAGATGGCGACAGCGGGGGGAGTGGGAGATGCGAACCTCGTGATCGTCGGAACGGATCCCGAGCGAAACCGAGTTACAGATGCATCTTTGGCAAAGTTCCCCAGGGTTCGTGACAGAATCATCTGCCCGGGTTTCGTTCCTGACGAAGATATCGCAGCGATCTACAGCGCCGCTCTGGCCTTCCTCTTTCCATCCCTTGCGGAAGGCTTCGGTATGCCGCCTCTGGAAGCGATGCGGTGTGGGGTGCCGGTGATTTGTTCGGACGCCGAAGCTATCCCAGAGGTCGTGGGCGAAGCTGCCATTCTGCTCCCGCCAACCGACGCGGAAGCATGGAAACAAGCTCTTCGGGAGATATGGGAGAACAACGCGTTGCGGGAAAGATTGAGCGCCTCAGGCATGACGAGGAGCTCGCAGTTTAGTTGGGCAGCTTTTACGGAGAGCGTCGCTGCCGGATATCGCCAGGCGTCGAGGACCGTCGGCAGCATACTTTGAGGAATTAGATTCAATGAGAGGTAAATACATAAGTCGTCTCATAAAGCCGGACGCAACGGACGAGAACTGGGAGTATTACGGCAAAAACTGTCCGTACTTTGGGGTCGTAAGCTGGCCCAAGTTCCGCGAGGGGATGGATGGGCCGGCTAAAGAGGAGTTCTTTCAGACTGGCGAAACATATGTGGCACGTCTGTTCGATGCCATCGAAGAGAGCCTGCAGATCAAACTGGAGCCTAGGCGAGCCTTGGACTTCGGTTGTGGCGTAGGCCGGCTGCTAATCCCACTTAGTGTCCGATGCGGCGAGGTCATAGGAGTCGACGTTTCTAAGTCGATGCTGGCAGAAGCAGAAAAGAATCTTCGGGAAAAGGGCTGCGAGAATGTGTCGCTGGTGAACAGTCTGGAGGCGCTACCGGAGGAACCCAAGCTCGATTTCGTGCATTCCTTCATCGTCTTTCAACACATTCGGCCCGAGCGCGGTCTGCCGTTGATCCGGCGGCTGATCGGTGCGCTGCGGGAGGGAGGAATTGGGGCGCTCCACCTTAGTTATGCCAGCGCCGCAGGGAAGCGCGAGCGATTACTCCTATGGCTTCATCGCAAGTTCCCTTTGCTCCATGGCCTGGCACAACTCCAGCGCGGGAGGGCATTCTCGGAGCCACTGATGGACATGGCAGAGTATCCACTGAATGACGTGTTCGCAGCCCTGCAGGATGCGGGCTGTCATCATTGTGCCGTCAGGTTCACGCGCCACGGTGTCAGAGGTATTACTGTTATTTTCCGGAAGACACCGCTGGAGGAGATTTGAATTGTGAGAGCATGTCGCGAGCGGGAGCTCGGAGGAGCCACATCGCCACGAGAAGCGCGTGAATGCCCGCTAAGGCGACCTGCATCGGCAGCGAAGCCGCCTCCAGACGGCGCAACACCAGAAAGATGGCGGCTAATCCGCCCTGAAGGAGTAGATGAAGCCAAGTGCTGCTGGAAAGCCACCCACCAGCTCCGATCAAGCGGAGAAGGTAGATGTCTTGCAAGAGCAGGGTTGCGCGACTTGCCAGGAATCCCCAAGCCAGGCCTTCCAATCCACCCACTTTCCAGCCAACGAACACAGCTGGGACAGTCAAAATGCCCGAGGCCAGGTGATAGATCGCTTGCGTTCCGACCTTGTTTAGCGCGCCCAGCTGCGAACTGGAGATGATCGAAATCGCGGTCAAGGCATAGGCGAGCGTAAGCGGCGCGAGCAATGGGCTGACGCGGGAGCCGGCAACGGTTCCCAGCCAAAGCTGCGCGGCCGGCTGATGCCAGACGGCGATCCATGCGACCGCCAGGGCGTACCAGCCGATGAGGAAACTGAAAGCTTCGTCATAGATCCGCGCGGGCGCCTCAGCATCGGAGCCACTGCGGCTGGTGTTGTTAAAAACCGGAGCGGCGGCAGCCATGCTAAATGCGGAAAGGCGACCTCCGAGATTCGAAGCGATTGTGTAACTGGCGAATCCCTGCGGCGGGGCCAGCTTGCCGGCGATTAACCTATCGATCGAACCGAACAAGGAATTGATTAGAATAGTAAAGAAGCTTTTCGCGATGTAACTCCCCATCTCCCGCAGCCGGGCGAGCGACGAATGGCGGAACTCGAAACCAAGATCATAGCTCACCCTCGCGTGAATGATGAAAACAGCGAGCTGAACCACGGCGACAGCGATCGACCACAGAATCAGGATCACGGGGTTTCCGGTGAGCTTTGCCAGGATGAGCGACGGGACTATGCCCAGGACAGTGATCCCAATGCGAACGAGACTGAGGAACTTAAAATCGAGCTGAGCTTGGGAGAGGATGTTCCAAAGGAGGTTGTAGTAGGCGAGGAAGATACTGACACCACCGAGCGCAAAACAAAGTCTCAGGAGACGAACATTTGCCGCGGCGACATTGAACCACCGTGGACCGAGCCAAATGCCCAGAAGAGCAAAGACTGACGCCATGAGCAGAAGGAGCGGAATAGCTGAAGCATTCCCGGTTCCCCAATATTCCTTTCCGGCAGCACGGTCGCCGTTGCCGAGGGCGACGCCGAGATAGCGACCGACGGCGGTCCCGAGGCCGAGATCCATAAACCCAAAAGACCCGCTCAGGGTCTGGACGTAGAACCACAGCGCGTACATCTCGGCGCCGAGGTAGCGGTAGAAGAGCGGCACTGAGACTAGGTTCAGTGCCGTGATAACGACAAGTGGAGCCATGCTCCACAGGGTCTGGCGCTTCAGGCTCATTCGTGAGCGGCCTTGATGGCGGGAGAGAGGGAACTCCAGGCTGGGCGGGGGAGGTCATCGGCGGGTTCTTCGCAGGCGCCGATCGCCGGGTGTTCCCGGCTGCGCGGGCGGCCGAGGTAGTCGTGGTCCACCTCGGCGAAGGGAGCGCCGGCGTTCAGGGCGGGGCTGCCGGGCAGGAGCCGGAAGTCGTCCATCGCGGCCATGGCGAAGCGCGGATCGGAGTCGAGGGAATGTGCGTCCTGCCCGCTCACTTTTTGCCATCCGGGAAGCGACAAGGCGACAGGTCCTTCCCAGCCATATTTCGCCAAGACCGCGCCGACGGCGAAGAGCAGGTTATGATCGGAGACCGCGGGAGTCTCATCGTGACCGGGCTGTGGAGGGTTAGCTGTGAGCCGTGGTTGAAGACGCTGATGTTATTCGCACGATGACGTCGGTCGTAGTCATTGTGGCGGGGCCGATGGTGCGTCGTGGACCTTCGACGCAGATGCCTTCGGCTTCGTTCAGGTAACAGGTGTTATGGATCACTCTGGTCGACGGCGCGGAGGAGATGTAGATGCCGCGGCCGTCGCCCGCGTGGTAGAGCTTGAGCAGCCGGGAAGGGGCGATTCGTGGAGTGCTTCGGTCCATTTCCTGGGCGGCGCCTTTACTATCCCGGTAGGGGCCGGAGAGACTGTTCCGATTTGCGTAGCAGATGTTGTTCAGCACAAGGTTGGCGCGGGAGATTTCCACCATGATACCCGGGCCTTCATTGTCGTGGGCCAGATTTCCGTCGATCACGTTCTGGTCACAGCCCGTATCGAGCCACAGACCTGGCCCGAGGTTATGGGCGAATTCGTTATGCCTGATCGTGCCGTGCCGGAAATTTGGAATCAGTTTCGCGCCGCCGGCGTGCCAGTCGGGATTGTAGCGCGCGAGGTTATTGTAAACGATGCGGCAACCTTCGATAAGGTGATTTTCACCCTCGCCGCCGACGCCGCTGTCGCCCTGGCAGGCGATGAGACAGTCGCGGAGCCGATCGCCCGTGCCGCTCATGCTCACGCCGACGAAATCGCCCCAGCTCAGCGTGCATTTTTCCAGGGTGATGTCGTCGCCCTTGAGATTGCAGGCGGGCCAGTTCGCGATCGCGGTGGTGCTGGCCTGGCGCATTTGTAATCCCCGAATCTTCACGTGATTGGCACGGACGTTGAGCCAGGCGCCGCGGACGGCAACCTCCGGCGGATGTTCCTTGGGCGAAACGGCGCCCGGCAGCCAGACAGAGAGCGCCGAAGCCTGGTGATCGCAAAAGAAAGTCCCTTCCTTCATGGCTGTGCGCGTGGTGACGCGGCTGAGAGGCTGAGCGTCGAAGAGCACGCCATCCCGGGCAAAGACTTGCCGGACGTCGTTGGTCTCCCAGAAGGCCGGTCCCTCAGATGACCCGTGCGGCGTCGGCTGCCGCAGTTTTGTTTTCCAAATCGCTCCTCCCTCCGGGGTCCAATCCGAAATCCGATCTGAGCCTTTGATCACGGGCGCTTCGCCCGGAGCCGCCGCGATGACGATCGGCGCCTCTTTCGTCCCGGACGTAGTAATGATCACCGTCTCGCGGTAGTCGCCGGCGTGCACGACGACCGTATCGCCGGGGTGCATTCTTGCCGCAGCGGCGGAGATCGTCTTGAAGGGTTGGTCGGCCGTTCCTGCATTCTCATCGGAAGCGTGCGGATCGCGCTGGGCGACCACGAGGGTCGAGGCCATGGTCGAAGTCGCGAAAAGGCAGTAACAAACCAACGCGCAGAAGAGGCGGAAGGATAACATCGGCCGGTCAACTTCCGGATTCAGCGGGGTCCGTTGGCCAACGAGAAATCCCTCTGGGCCAATCGGAAATGACTTCGACGGTGACCTGCTCCTCATTTGCCGGGAGCGGCATACCGCACTTTCGCGCGAGCGGCCAGTCGGGAAATGAGAATCGGGCGGTCGTTCCGCGAGTAGTCAGCCGGCGAGCCCTTCGCGTTTCATGAGATCGCGGAGGCGGGTTTCGTTTTCGGGCTCCTCTTTCAGTTCGAGCAACGGGCGCAGCTCTCCGAAGATGAGCGGGAGATCGAGCCGCGCGCCTTGTCTTTGCACGATTCGTTCTACATCGAGCCAGTCCTGATCGCGGTTGGCGAAGACTTTGTGAATGACCAAATCTTCCGCGCAGCAGGTCGTGAGGGAAGTTCCTGCGCCGACCTTCCAGGCGCTCGCGCGATGGATGGTCCGTTCTTCAAACGGAGATGGCGGCGAGGGCGACGTCGAGTGGCACGTCGTTCGTCACCCGCGGCTCGCCCCAGCGCTGCACCGCGAGACCGCCGATGAAGCAGAATTGATAGTGCTGGGCGGCACAGAAACGCTCCAGCTCAGCCGCCGCTGCGAAGATGCGATTAATGGCGGCGGGCCTTCTGGAAAAAGCGCTGTTGTTCGACGAAGCCCGGGCTCTCCGCGCGATCGGCGACGCGATAGATCAGCTCCGGCGGCATGTCGAGAGCGTTAAAAGAAGCGATGGCTTCGGCGTCGGTCAGCGCGCGCAGCTCATCGCGCTTCACCTCGCGCAGACCTTCTGCGGCGAGACGCCACTGGGCCATCCAGGCTTTTTGTTCCTCGGGCGTTTCGGCCATGCGCAGCTTTGGTTTGGACGGGGTTTTTTCGCTCATGATCTCGGGCAAAGAATTTAGCTTTGCGGCGGGTCGAAGCAACCGGCCCGGACGAACTTACGCGGTTGTGATACGGCTTGGACGGCTTACTCTTTTTTCATGAGCACCGCCCTTGCCGAAGATAAGAAATCTGCCGCCGAAACCAGTCAGCTCGATCAGCTGAAGAAGTTCACCAAAGTTGTCGCGGATACCGGAGATTTCGAGACGATCAAGGACTTCAAGCCGCAGGATGCGACGACCAATCCGAGCCTGATTTACGCCGCGACGCAGAAGGAGCAATACGGCCATCTGCTCGAGGAAGTGATCGCCGATCGGAAAAATAGCGGGCTCTCCGGCGCCGCGCAGATCGAGGACGTGATCGATCATTTGCTGGTCAAGTTCGGCTGCGAAATCCTCGAGATCGTTCCCGGCCGCGTCTCCACCGAAACCGACGCGCGGCTTTCTTTCGATACTGAGGGTTCGATCAACAAAGGCCGCCAATTGATCGAGCTCTACGAGAAGAGCGGGATCGATCGGAAGCGCGTCCTGATCAAAATCGCGTCGACTTGGGAAGGGATCAATGCCGCTGAGCAACTGCAAAAAGAAGGCATCAACTGCAACCTCACGCTCCTCTTTTCGCTCGCGCAGGCAGTGCGTTGCGCGGAGGCGAAGGTGCAGTTGATCTCGCCGTTCGTGGGCCGGATTTACGATTGGTTTAAGGCCGCGAACAAGCGCGACTACACCGGCGCGGAAGATCCGGGCGTGATCTCGGTAAAGGAAATTTACACCTATTACAAAAAGTTCGGCTACGAGACCGAGGTGATGGGCGCGAGCTTCCGGAACACGAGCCAGATCCTCGAACTGGCTGGTTGCGATCTGCTCACGATCAGTCCGGAGCTGCTCGACAAACTGGCGAAGACCCACGAGCCGATCGAGCGGAAAATTGGGCCCAATCGTTCCAAGGAAGCGCCGATCGAGCGCCTCGAGCTGGACGAGAAAAAATTCCGCTATCTCCTGAACGACGACGCGATGGCGACGGAGAAAACGGCCGAAGGCATTCGCAAGTTTGCGGCCGATATCGTGAAGCTGGAGAAGTTCGTCGCGGGCAAACTTGGCTAAAGAGTCTTTCTCTTCCGCGCCGTCTTCGTCTGCTCTGTCGCTCCGGCGAGGCGGAAAGATCGAAGAGGAGGAGGAAGAGGGAGCGGAGATTGGGTGGGATGTTCAACGTCGTCCTGGTGGAGCCGGAGATTCCGCCGAATACCGGGAATATCGGGCGGCTCTGCCTCGCGACCCACTCCACGCTCCACCTCGTCAGGCCGCTCGGTTTTTCGACGGACGATCGGACGTTGAAGCGCGCCGGGCTCGATTACTGGCGCGAGGTCGAGGTGAAATTCTGGGATTCGTTAGGCAAATTGCAGGCCGCGCAGGCTTCCGCAGCCCGCTATTTTTTCCTGACCACGAAATCAACGCGGCCTTATCACGCGATCCAATTTCAGCCGGGCGATTTCCTGGTTTTCGGTCGCGAGACGAGGGGCCTGCCCGAGACGCTGCTGGCGGCGCATCCCGAGTCGACCCTGACGATCCCGATGCACGGCACGCGCAGCCTGAACCTTGCGACCGCGGTCGCGATCGTACTCTTCGAAGCAGTGCGGCAACAGGGTTGAAAGCGGCCGTTACGGACCGGCTGGCCGCCTTTCGAACGCGCTCTTGCCTAACGAAGCCTAACGAAACGAAGAGCCGCGCGGGATTCGCGCCCGCGGAGCTCTTTTCGTGATGCCGGAGCTGGCGCAATCGCCCGGCCTTGCGACCGCTCGCGACTGGGCGAAGCTTGCAGCCCGATGGCCGCCCCGCAGTTAGTCGCGCGAGATTTGCGCCGTTCTTTCCAGATCGGCCGGCGCCGGATTGAAGTGCTGCGCGGCGTTTCGCTCGAGGTGCAGGCGGGCGAGGCGATCTTTCTACGCGGTGCTTCGGGAGCCGGCAAGACGACGCTGCTCTACACGCTCGCGGGACTGGAGCGACCGGAATCGGGCGAGGTGGAATTCGAGGGCCGGCAGCTTTATCGCGGTGGCGAGTCCGCGCTCGCGAAGCTGCGGAACCAGAAGATGGGTTTTGTTTTTCAGGGCTATTTTCTCCTCCCGGAACTCACCGCGTTGGAGAACGTGATGCTGCCCGGAATGATCGGCCGGCGGGCGGCGAAGGCGGCGTGCCAGAAAAGTCTGGAGGACGTCGGCCTGGGCGATCGGATCAGTCATCTGCCGCCCGAGTTATCCGGCGGCGAGCAGCAGCGGGTCGCGATCGCGCGCGCCCTGACGAACGATCCCGACATCATTTTTGCCGATGAACCGACGGGCAATCTCGATTCGAAAACAGGCGACGTGATCATGGAATTGCTTCTCGGCCTGGCCAAGGATCGCCAGAAAACGCTGGTGGTCGTGACCCACGACGACCATCTCGCGGAGCGCGGCGATCGCACGTTGCGGATCGTCGACGGTCTCCTCGCTTCGTAGAGCGCCCGACAGCGGCGATTCCCGTTCGTCTTTCCGCGCTTGAATTGGCTCTGGATAGGCCGGAAGTTTTTTCATGCTTACGAAAGACGCTGAGGGAACTGCGGTGATGGAAAAACCTACGCAGCGCGAAAGCGCCGAACCAAAGGGCGCGAAAACGCCGGCCAAGAAGCCACTCCGGATTTATATCGACGGCGAATTTTTTGACCAGGCGAACGCCAAGGTTTCGGTCTTCGACCACGGCCTGCTCTATGGCGACGGCGTTTTTGAAGGCATTCGCTTTTACAACGGCCGCGTCTTCCGGATGGAGGAACACATGGAGCGACTTTGGGAATCGGCGCGCTCGATTTGCATCGATATCCCGATGTCCCGGCGCGAACTCGACGAGGCGTTGCTCGAGACGATTCGGCAGAATGATCTGCGCGACGGTTACGTGCGATTGATCGTGACCCGCGGGGTCGGAAACCTCGGCTTGAATCCGGTCCAGTGTAAGCGGCCGAGCGTGATCATCATCGCCTCGACGATCGCGCTTTATCCGGAAGAGGTTTACCGCAAAGGACTCACAGTCGTAACCGTCGCAACGCGGCGGATGGGACCGGCTACGCTCAACCCGGCGATCAAGTCGCTGAATTATCTGAACAACGTCCTCGCCCGGATCGAGGCGAATCTCGCCAGCGCCGACGAAGCGCTGATGTTGAACGACGCCGGCAACATCGCCGAATGCACGGCGGACAATGTCTTCATCATCAAGCGCGGCCAGATCATGACGCCGCCGATCACGGCGGGCGCTTTGCGCGGCATCACCCGCGCGGTGGTGTTCGACATCGCGGCGGAACTCGGGATCAAAATTTCCGAGCCAGATCTGACCCGGCACGACCTCTACATCGCGGATGAAGCCTTCCTCACCGGCACCGCCGCGGAAGTGATTCCGATGGTCAAAGTCGACGGCCGTCTCATCGGCACCGGCGAGCCCGGCGGCATCACTACGCGGATGATCGCGCGCTTCCGTGAGTTGACACGTGAAACCGGGACCCCGATTTTTTCGGAGTGACCGGAGCTTTTGGCCTAACGACAAGTGGCGCGGCGATTTTTGTCGACGCCGTTGAATGTTTTCGGGGCTTTGTGGTCTAATTGTCAGCCATGCTTTGCGACGTTTGTAAGTGCAATGACGCGACGGTTTTTCTGACCCAGATCGTCGACGGCAAAATGCAAAAGGTGAATCTGTGTGATGTCTGTTCGAAAGAAAAAGGCGTGCAGGATCCGACCGGTTTTGCGCTCGCCGATCTATTGTTAGGCATCGGCGCGGCCGAGGAGATCGAGAAGAGCGCGCCGACCCAGAAATGCCCGGTCTGCGGATTTACTCAGGCCGATTTCAAGAAGACCGGCCGGCTCGGTTGCAGCGCCTGCTACATCACGTTTTCGGAAGGCCTCGGCACACTTTTGAAGGCGATGCACAAAGGCACCGAGCACGTCGGCAAACTGCCGCAGCGCGCTTTCCGCCAGATGGAATTAACCGACAAGATGCGGGCTCTGACAGACAACCTGGAGAAAGCTGTGGCCGAAGAAAATTACGAGGACGCCGCGTCGTTGCGCGATCAAATCAAACAACTCGAACATGAGCTGGCAAGCTGACCGATGAAGTTCGCCCAAGTCATGTCCAGCGCCGGCGAGTGGGTGCGCGGCGAAGGCCCGCACCATCAGATCGTGGTCAGCAGTCGCGTGCGCCTCGCACGCAATTTGCGGCATCGTGCCTTTCCCGGCTGGGCAAAAAAGGCCGAGCGCACGCTTGTGCTTGAGCAGATCAAGCCGCGGGTCGAGGAACTCCCGGAAATGCAGGATTCCTTTTCGGAACTGCTCCAGGACTTATCCGCACTCGAGAAGCAGGTGCTCGTCGAGCGTCATCTGATCAGCCGCGAGCATGCCGCAAAAGGCATCGGCAGCGCGGTGGTGATGAATCGCAAGCAGACGCTCAGCATCATGATCAACGAAGAGGATCATCTGCGGATGCAGTCGATCCGATCGGGGTTGCAATTGAAAAACGCGTTCAAGCTCGTCGATAAGGTGGACAGCGTCCTCGAAGGCAAACTCGACTTCGCCTACGACCAACGGCTCGGTTATCTCACCGCCTGCCCGACGAACGTCGGCACCGGGTTGCGCGCTTCAGCGATGCTTCATCTGCCGGGCCTGGTCCTGAGCGATCTGATCAACCAGGTCATCCAGGCGGTGAACAAGATTGGTCTCGCCGTCCGTGGTCTTTACGGGGAGGGAACCGAGGCGATGGGAAACCTTTTCCAGATCTCGAATCAGACGACGCTCGGTGAAAGAGAAGACGAGATCATCGCCCGCCTAACGAAGGTGATCGAGACGATCATCGAGAAGGAACACGACGCCCGTCAGGTCCTGATCCAGAAAAAAGCCGATACCCTTTGGGATCAGATCGGCCGGGCATACGGCGTGCTTACGTATGCGCATGCGATGACGTCGAAGGAGGCGCTGAATTTGCTCTCGATCATGAAACTTGGCGTCGACCTGGGTGCCTTTCCGGAGGACCGCCGTCTCCCGGTCGATGAGCTTTTTATCGAAACCCAACCGGCCCATCTGCAGAAGACTTCGCAGCAGAAGCTGAACGCCGAAGAACGCGACTTTCTGCGGGCCGAAATCATCCGCGATCGTTTGAAACTCTTTCCCAAACCTGATATGGATAAAGTGGCACGCGGGCCGACTTCCGAACCGACTTCCGCGCCTAACAACAATGAATAATTTCACTCCTCGCGCTCAGCAGGTTCTCGCGCTCGCCCGTAAAGAAGCCGACCGCTTCAATCACAACTACGTCGGCACCGAGCATCTCCTGCTCGGGCTGATCAAGCTCGGCCAGGGCGTCGCCGTGAACGTGCTCCAGAAGATGGGGCTCGATCTCGAGACCGTCCGCATGGAAGTCGAGAAACAGGTCGGCTCCGGTCCGGAGACGAAGATGGTGGGCAACATTCCCTACACTCCGCGCGTGAAGAAAGTCCTCGCGCTCGCCGGCAAGGAAGCCAAGTGCCTTCAATCATTCCTACGTCGGCACCGAGCACATTCTGCTCGGCCTGCTGCGCGAAGGCGAAGGCGTCGCCGCTCGCGTGTTGAAGAGCCTCGAAGTCGATATCGAGCGCACTCGCAACGAAATCCTCAAGGAGCTCGATCCAAATTTCACGCCGCCCGAGAGCGAGCAGGAGCCCGGCGCGACCAGTGGCCGAAGGCTCGGAAGAAAGGACGTCAAGACGCCCGCTTTGCGCGCGTTCGGTCGCGACCTGACCGAGCTCGCGAAGAAGGGCGAGCTCGATCCGGTCATCGGTCGGCAGAACGAAATCGAGCGCGTCATCCAGGTGCTCTGCCGCCGGACGAAGAACAATCCGGTGCTTGATCGGCGAAGCCGGCGTGGGCAAGACGGCAATCGTCGAAGGCCTCGCGCAGGAAATCGCCAGCGGCAATGTGCCGGAACTTCTCCGCGACAAGAAAGTCATCACCCTCGACCTCGCGCTGATGGTCGCGGGCACGAAATATCGCGGCCAGTTCGAGGAGCGGATCAAGGCGGTGATGGACGAGATTCGCCGCTCGAAGAACGTCATCCTTTTCATCGACGAGCTGCACACCATCGTCGGTGCCGGTTCCGCCGAAGGCGCGATGGACGCGTCCAATATCATCAAGCCGGCGCTGAGCCGCGGCGAGTTGCAGTGCGTCGGCGCGACGACGCTCAACGAGTATCGCAAGTACATCGAGAAGGACGCGGCGCTCGAGCGTCGTTTCCAGACCGTGAAGGTCGAGGCGCCCAACGTCGAAGAAGCGATTCTGATTCTGAAAGGCCTGCGCCCGAAATACGAGGCGCACCACAAGGCGAGGCTACACCGACGAAGCGCTCGAACAGGCGGTGAAGCTTTCCGACCGTTACATCACCGGCCGTTTCCTGCCCGACAAGGCGATCGACGTGATGGACGAAGCCGGCGCGCGCGCCCGCATCAACGCCATGACGCGTCCGCCTGACGTGAAGGAAATCGAGAAAGAGATCGAGCAAATTCGCATCGACAAGGAAGCCGCGATCAAGGCGCAGGATTTCGAGAAAGCCGCGGCGCTTCGCGACAAGGAAAAGCAGGCCAAGGAGAAGCTCGAACACATTCTCGCCGAATGGCGCGAACAGCGGGAAGAGAAGGAAGTCCTCGTCACCGACGACGACATGATGCACATCGTCTCGAAAGTGGACCGGCGTCCCGCTCCAGCGAATGGAGCAGAAGGAAACCGCGAAACTGCTCGCGATGGAGACGGACATCAAACAGCGCGTCATCGGCCAGGACGAAGCGGTCAGCGCGATTAGCAAGGCGCTCCGCCGTTCACGCGCCGACCTGAAGGATCCGAAACGCCCGATCGGTTCGTTCGTTTTCCTCGGCCCGACCGGTGTCGGCAAAACATTCCTCGCGCGCACCCTCGCCGAATTCATGTTCGGCGACAGCGACGCGCTCATCCAGATCGACATGTCGGAATACATGGAGAAGTTCACCGCTTCGCGCCTGATCGGCTCGCCTCCGGGCTACGTCGGTTACGAGGAAGGCGGCCAGCTTTCCGAAGCCGTTCGTCGTCGTCCGTACTCGGTCGTGCTCTTCGACGAAATCGAAAAAGCGCACCCCGACGTGATGCATCTTCTGCTCCAGATTCTGGAGGAAGGAAAGATCACCGACTCGTTAGGCCGCAAGATCGATTTCCGGAACACGATCATCATCATGACCTCGAATGTCGGCGCGGAACTGATCAAGCGTCAGACCACGATGGGCTTCGGCGGCGAGGAGCGACGAAGGGAATTACGAGCAAATGCGCGAGAAAATTCTCGACGAAACCAAGCGCGTCTTTAAGCCCGAGTTCCTGAATCGGCTCGACGACATCATCGTTTTCCACACCCTCGACAAACCCGACCTGCTCCAGCATCGTCGACCTCGAGGTGGACAAGGTGAAGAAGCGTTTGCAGCTCAAGGAAATCGAGATCGCGCTCGACCAGGCGGCCCACGAGTTCGTGATCGAGAAGGGTTACGATCCCACCTACGGCGCGCGTCCGATGCGGCGCGCGGTGGAGCGTTACCTCGAAGATCCGCTCGCGGAAGAACTG
This sequence comes from uncultured Verrucomicrobiae bacterium, assembly GCA_963831805.1. Taxonomy (GTDB): domain Bacteria; phylum Verrucomicrobiota; class Verrucomicrobiia; order Chthoniobacterales; family UBA10450; genus Palsa-1392. The sequence goes on from CAWHRN010000009.1 coordinate 444,139, forward strand.
CTCCGCGGCAGCGTGAAGGCGGGCGACTTGGTGAACGTGACGGTGGCCGACGGTAAGCTGGCGTTTCACGTGGCCGAGCCGCAGAACGCCCCGGCGAGCGCGGGCTAAAAGTCATCCTGAGCGAAGCCGAAGGATCCCGTTGGATTTCCCTGTGGGCGGCGCGTCTTTGCCACCAGGCAGAGCTTCACCCCCGGGATCCTTCGACTCCGCTGCGCTCAGGGTGAAGCTGTGCTCGTTAGGCGCGCGGATGCGCTTCGGCGTAGGCCTTTTTCAACCGCTCGGTCGAAACGTGAGTATAAATCTGCGTGGTCGACAGACTGGCGTGGCCTAACAATGACTGGACGCTGCGCAAATCCGCGCCGTGATCGAGCAGATGCGTCGCGAAGCTGTGCCGCAATTTATGTGGACTGAGCGCGATCGGGATGGTGGTGTGGCGCAGATAGCGCTTCAGCACCAACCAGATCGATCGCGTCGAAAGGCGGCGGCGACCCTTGTTCAGAAAGAGGGGGCCGCTATGCACATTGGCCATCGCGCGGTAGCGCGAGACGGCTTCGAGGGCCGGCGCTCCCACCGGGCAAACGCGCTCCTTGCGCCCTTTGCCGACGACGCGGACCGACTCGGTATAAATGTCGAGATCGTTCACATCGAGCGACGCCAGCTCGCTCAGGCGCAGCCCGCTGCTGTAGAAAATTTCCATGATCGCGGCGTCGCGTTGCGGCATCCAGACTGGCGCGCTTTTCTCCTTCGGCACCTGCATCGGCGCGGCCAGCAGCTCGCCCATCTGCTTTTCCGTGAGCACAAGCGGAAGCTTTTTCTCCGACTTCGGCAGCTGCACTTCGCGCACCGGGTCTTTCGTCAGGCGATTTCGCGCCAGCAGGAAGCGGTAGAAACTGCGGAGCGCGGCGAATTGCAACCGGATGTAGGAACGCGCCTGTTTCCGCTTCATCAGCGCGAACAGATGATCGCGAAAATCATCCGCCTGGCAGCTTCGCCAATCCCGTTTGCCGGACTCTTCGCGGAAGTCCCGGAGCGCGACCCGGTAAATCTCGAGCGTTCGCGGCGAGGCGTTGCGCTCCACTTCGAGGAAGGCGAGAAACTCTTCCGCCAGCTTGTCCCGGCCGGCGCGCGGAGTCGTCAGGCCGTCTTCCTTGCGGCTAATCCGGCTTTTCGATTTGGTAGCGGTTGTCACCCGAGCCGGTGTATTGGCTTTTGAAAATCGGCGGCGGATTGGTCGAGATCAGCTCATAGCCCTCGAGCACAAACTCGGGATAGACCCCGTTGCTCGCCGGCTCATAAACCTTGTCGCCGCTGAACTTCCCGTAGAGCCGATATTCGTAGCCGTTATCGAAGCCGAAATTTACCTGTTCACGATCGGGCGCAAGCTTCTTGTTTTCGTTCAGCATCACGAGCACCGCGGTATTCCACGGTTCGCCCGGCCGGCGAACGTAGCCCCAGAATTTGAAGTCGGGTTTGTAATAGCGGCGCCCGACAAAATAATTCCCCGGCGGCTCGGTCTGGATGTGCTGCGTCATCGCGATACGCGCCTGTTGAATGCCTTCCGGCATCGGCGTCTCGCAGCTCGCGAGGAGGCTTAGACTAACGAGAAGGAGAAGACCCTGGAGCGTCGAGAATTTGGTCATGTGCGGCGACGGATGGTTTCCCTGTATCGCAACAAGCGCCCGGTCGCAACGATTCGAGCAGACGGCAACGAACCATTTGTCATCGAGCGGCGCTGACGGCGAGGGGCCTCACAGGCGTCGCTCGATGTCGTTAGGCGTACGCAGTCGCAAGCCGCTTGCGAGGTCCCTCACCGTCAGCGCCGCTCGGGATGACAGGCCAGCTCATTCCGGCTTTTCGATCGCGAAAGCGCCAGCCGGCCGGCCAGTGATCTGGCTGGGATAAATCGGCGGCGGATGTTTCGAGATCAGCTCGTAACCGGTGAGGACGAACTCCGGATAAATGCTGTTGCTGACCAGCTCGTAGACTTTGTCGCCGCTGAAATAACCGTGCAGTTTGTATTCGTAATTATCGTCGAAGCCGACGTGGGTTTCGTAGCTGTTGCCGGTGCCTGGCCCCAGCTCGGCCCGATCAGGCGCGAGTTTTTTGTTTTCGTTTAACATCACCAGCTGAGCCGTATTCCACGGCTGGCCGGGCCGGCGGATGTAGCCCCAGAACCGATAACTGGCCTTGAAGTAGCGCCGGCCGATGAAGTAGTCGCCCGCTGGCTCGGCCTGGATCTGGCGGGCGAGCTCCGCGCGATCGATCGCCGGCGGCGGCGGAAGGGTTGCGCAACTCGTTAGGCCAACGATCGCCAGGACGAACAGCAGACCCCCGACGGCACCTCCGGCGATTTCAATTTTGCATCTCCGCGGCTGGCCGCGTAATCTTCGCGCCATCATCTTTTTCCCAAGTCTTTCATGATTGAGTTAGAAGTTTACGCAGCCGGCGTGCGCGATCTGAATAAAATTTTGGAGCTCGATCACCAGCTCGAAGCCGTTCCCGGTTTGCGCTACAAGGTCGATAGCAACCACGACATCGTTTACCTCGAGCTCGACCAGCCGAACATCACCTTCCGCGAGATTCGCGCAGTTTTCGTGAAGCTCGGCCTCGAGCCGCGCTTCGTCGGCGCGATCCCGCCGGAACTCCGGCCGCGCTCGAAAACGCAGCCGCTCACCGCCTGATTTTTTCGCGGCGGCGGTTGCCGGTGGCGGGCGGATCGTTGATGGAAGCAGAGCTTTCGCCCGATGTTATCCCGTTTTCTTATCGCCCTCGGCTCGGTCGTCGTCTCGTTTTTCACCTATCTCGGCGAGCTGGTCGTGCTTGCGGCGGAGAGCCTGCGCTCGGCCGTGACGCACCGGATGCGCTGGCGTCTTTTCATGCGGCAGATGGTCGATATCGGTCTGCTCTCGCAGCTCGTGGTGGTGATTACCGGCGGCTTCACTGGCGCGGTTTTCGCGGCGCAGACCTATTTCCAGTTTAATAAACTCGGCGTCGCCTCCGGTGTCGGCGCGGTCGTTTCGGCGGCGCTTTTCCGCGAGCTCGGGCCGGTCCTCACGGGACTGATGGTCACCGGCCGGGTCGGCGCGGCGATGTCCGCGGAAATTGGAACAATGAAAGTGACAGAACAGATCGACGCCCTGCGCGCGCTCGCGGTTCATCCGGTCGATTACCTCGTCGTTCCGCGGATGCTCGCGATGATGATCTCGATGCCGTTGCTCGTCGCGGAGTGCATTTTCTTCGGGCTGCTCGCCTCCTACTTCGTCGGCGTGCATGTGCTCGATATCAGCGGGCCCTACTATGTCGCGAACATGGTTCGCTGGACCTTGCTGCGCGACATCATCATGGGCCTAACGAAGGGGTTTTTCTTCGCGCTCCTGATCGTTTTCATTAGTTGCCATAAGGGCCTGAACACCCGCGAAGGCGCCGTCGGCGTGGGCCGCGCGACCACGGAAGCGGTCGTGAATGCTTCGCTTGCGATCCTGATCTCGAACTTCTTCCTCACCATGTTCCTCAACGTCATCTTCCCCGCCGGATGGCAGTAGAAACGAAGGCGCCGATGATCGCGGTGCGCGATCTGCACAAGCGCATCGGGCCGCAGGAAATCCTCCGCGGCGTCGACATCAGCATCGGCACCGGCGAAACGCTGGTGATCATCGGCCGGAGCGGCGGCGGCAAGAGCGTGCTCCTGAAGAACCTCATCGGCCTGATGCATCCCGACGCGGGAGAAATCTGGATCGATGGGCAGAACATCATCGGCTTGAGCGAGCGCCAGCTCGCCGGCATCCGACGTAAAGTCGGCATTCTCTTTCAGGCCGGCGCACTCTTCGACTCCATGACCGTGGAGGAAAACATCGCCTTCCCGCTGCGCGAAGCCGGCGAACGCGACAACCGCGTAATCGAGAAAAAGATCGCGGAAATTCTCGAAGTCATCGAGCTCGAGGGTCAGCAAAAAAAGATGCCAGTAAACTTGAGCGGCGGGATGAAAAAGCGCGTCGGGCTGGCGCGTGCGATCATCAGCCAGCCGTCGTGCATTCTTTACGACGAGCCGACGGCGGGGCTCGACCCGGTGGTTTCCGACAGCATCAACCGGCTCATCCGTCGACTGCAGGAACGCTTCCGCGTCACCAGCGTCGTCGTCACGCACGATATGAAAAGCGCGTTCCATATCGCGGATCACATCGCCTATCTGCATGAGGGTCGTATTTACTTTTCCGGGACGCCGGAGGAAATTCAGGCTTCGACCGACCCGCTGATTCAGGATTTTTTGATCGGCCGGGCGACGCTTGCAGACTAACGAATGGAACAGCAGGATCGCGGACTGGAATTAAAAGTGGGCGTCTTCGTCGCGGTCGGCCTCGCGATCCTGGCCGCGCTCGTGGTCCAGTTCGGTCGGCTAGGCGAAGGCTTCAAAACCTACTACGATCTCACGGTCCATTTCGCCGATGCCAGCGGACTTTTGAAAGGGTCCGACGTGCTCATGGGCGGTGCGAAAATCGGCCGCGTCTCGGGCCAGCCGCAATTAGTCACAACCGGTCGCGGAGTGGACGTGCCGCTGCGGATTTATGATTATGCGCGGATCCCGGCGGGGACTTCGTTCACCGTCGGGAGTTCGGGATTGTTAGGCGATCGCTTCGTTCAGGTGTATCCGCCGGCCGACGTGCCGAAGGCTTATATCGCGAAAGGCGCGCGGATCGAAGGGACGCGCGAAAAGGGGATCAGCGACCTGACGGCGGAAGGCGGCGACCTCGTCAAAGACTTGCGCGGGACGGTGGCGAAGATCGATACCGCGGTCAGCCGGCTGAACGATCAGGCGCTTTCCGCGGACAACATGAATCACCTCAAGGAAACCTTTGCGAATTTGAGCAAGACGAGCGCGGCGCTTTCCGATTCCTCGAAGAAAATCGACGGCGTGATCGAAAAGGCTAACGAGACGCTGGGCTCGACCAAGGAAGCGGCCGACAAAGTGCAGCTCGCGCTCGGCGACGCGCGCAAGACAATCCAGGGCGCCGGGAAGGTGATGGACGAGGCGCGGCACGGCGATGGCCTGCTCGCGATGCTGCTCACGAACGAACAGGTGGCGAACGATCTGCGCGCCCTGATCAGCAACCTGCGCAGCCACGGGATTCTTTTCTATCGCGACAGCGCCGCGAAAAACGCGCCCCCGGAACCGAGCCCGCCTTTGCGCCGCGGAAATCGTTAGGCGTTAGTCGTTAGGCGAAGAAGATGAGCTCGCAACTGACGGTCAATCTTCTCCGGGTCCTCTTCGTCACCTTCTGCGCCGCGGTCGGCTCGAGCGTGACCGCCGAGTCATGGGATAATCCGTGGCAGGGTTTGCTCATTGGCGTCGTCTTCGGGCTTTTGCTCGTGCTCGCCGATCGGTTGCTCAAGGGCTTTTCGCTGCGCGCATTTTCTTCCGCCACCCTCGGTCTGCTCCTCGGCCTCTTCTTTGCGAATCTCCTGATCTCGTCGCAGGTCTTGAAATACCAGTCGGATTTCACCCAATGGACTGCGCGCCTCGTGGTTTACTGCGCGTTTGGTTATCTCGGCACGATGCTCGCGATGCGGAGTAATCGCGACGAGTTCTCGCTCATCATTCCGTATGTTCGTTTCGCGCGCGAGACGATCCAGCACGAGCCGCTCGTGGTCGATACCAATGTCATCATCGACGGCCGCATCGCCGATCTTTGCGCGACCGGTTTTCTTAGCCGCTCGCTCATCGTGCCGCGTTTCGTGCTCGGGGAATTGCAGTTGCTCGCCGATTCGCGCGACAACATCAAACGCGAACGCGGCCGGCGCGGGCTGGAGATTTTGAACCAGTTGCAAAAGGTGCGCGAGATCGATCTGACGATTCATGACAGCGGCGATGACGCCGACTTGCCGGTGGACGAGCGGATGGTGCGCGTCGCGCAGGTCTTGAAAGCGCGGCTGCTGACGAACGATCAACCGCTCTGCCAGGTGGCGCGACTGCAGCAGGTGCCGGTGTTGAACCTGACCGATCTCGCGAAGGCGCTCCGGCCGGTGGTGGTGGCGGGCGACGAGTTGGATTTGAACCTGGTGAAAGAAGGCCGCGAGGGGCACCAGGCGGTCGGCTATCTGCCGGACGGCACAATGATCGTGGTGAACCACGGCCGGCCGCACATCGGACGGGTCGCGACGGTGGTCGTCTCGAGCGCGCTGCAAACCGGCGGCGGCCGGTTGATCTTCGCCGAGCTGAAAGAGAGCGCGAAGGTCCGCGGTCCGCTCCAGGAAAAAGCGGGATAGCTTTCCGACGCGGGCTGGGCGCGGGCCCTGACGAACGCGGATCGGAGACCCGAGCTACATGCCGGAACCGACGGTTCCGCGCGGCCGCGCGATCGACGCGCCTAACGAAGCCCCACCGCGCTGCGCACTCGCGCCATCACTTCGTTCGCGAGCGTATTCGCGCGGAGCGCGCCGACGGCGAGCACTTCGTCGATGTAGCCCCGCTCCGCGAGGAGCTTCTCCCGCCGCTCCCGCATCGGCGCGAAGTAATCCCAGAGCTTCGCGCTGAGCTGTTTCTTGAAATCGCCGTAGCCGCGCCCGCCGCGCGCGAAGTCGGCGCGCATCTCCGCGCTCTCCTCCGGCGAAGCGAAAAGCGAATAGAGCTGGAAGATGATCGACGCCTCCGCGTCCTTCGGCGCCTCGACCGGCGTGGAGTCAGTTTTGATGCTCATGACCCGCTTCCGCGTCTCTTTTTCCTCGCCGAAAATCTCGATCGTGTTGCCGTAGCTCTTACTCATCTTCTGCCCGTCGAGGCCGGGGACGGTCTGGGTCGCGGCGTTGATCCGTGGCTCGGGCACCTTCAGGATCGGGCCGTAGGTTTCGTTCATCTTGATCGCGAGATCGCGCGTGATCTCGACGTGCTGTTTCTGGTCGCGCCCGACCGGCACCACGTCGCTGTCGTAAATCAGGATGTCGGCCGCCATCAGCACCGGGTAGGTGAAAAGTCCCGCTGAAGCCGTCATCCCGCGCGCGATCTTGTCCTTGTAGGAATGCGCCCGCTCGAGCAGGCCCATCGGTGTCGCGGTGGTCAGGATCCACGCCAACTCGGTCACTTGCGGCACGTCGGATTGGCGAAAGAGCGCGCTTTTTTCCGGGTCAAGCCCGCAGGCGAGGAAATCGAGGGCGACCCGGCGGCTATTCTCGCGCAGCGCCGCGGGATCACGGAGCGAAGTGAGCGCGTGATAATCGGCGATGAAGTAAAAGGCTTCGCCCTCGCTCTGGAGCGCGATCGCCGGGCGCATCATGCCGAAATAATTGCCGATGTGCAGCGCGCCGCTGGGTTGAATACCGGAAAGAATACGCATGTTGAACGACCGAGGTTCCATGCTCGGCGGCAACGTTCAACCGCCAAGCTGCCGGCGGCGAGGGGTTACGAGATCAGCGTGTGTCGAAAAGGCTGGGTGTGGCCGGAAGCCGGGCGTAGTCCGGCTGGAGATAAGCCGGCGTAAAGAAATCAGCCGCGCCCTCGCTCCCGCCGAGGCTGATCGGAACGTAACGAAGTAAGTCTAACGCCTGGGAAAGGGCAGGGGCATGGGCGGCTTCCAGTTCTTCGCTGCGCCGCACTACATCGTGCTGCTCGAGAGAGGTGATCAGCGCGTCCAGCGCGTAATCTCGCGGCTGGCCAAGAGTGAAAGTAAAGGGTTCCGCGAGTTTGGGTGAGTTACCGTCGGCGGCCGTCTGCGCGCCGGCGAAGTGCGGCGCTACCTCCAGAAATCCAAGGAGCAGGAGCGTCCACGCGCAGCCGCGAAAACGGGTTGGCGACATCGCTTTACTCGACGCCATGGTCACGATTCCTGCAACCGGTTAACTTCAGCGCAGTCAGCGCCGGCGGACGGCTGAGCCGTTGCCTAACGAGCATAGCAGTGGCAAACGGAATGAAATTGTCTTCCGGCGGAGCGCGGGTTTATTCGGCTGGCATTTCTAAGGCGCGGTCCCTAGCCTCAAAGTCATGCCTGGGACGTTTCGACCGGTTCGCTTCTTTGTCTTGGCGGCATTGGTTGCAGCGCTGGTTTGCGGGACGGTGGCTTTCTACACGCAGCGGGCCGCGCACGGCCATACGCCGGAAGAACGCTCCGCTTATGGTGCAGGTGAAGAGGCGGCAAAGGCGGCGCTGCCGGGAGCGCAGTTACCGAACGACGCAGAGCTGAACATGCAGGCGCAAGAGGCTTTTCACCGTCAAGGCGCGGGCGATCAGCAAGCCTGGGACCAGGCGTTTGAGAATGGTTATGCTGCTGGCTTTCGCCAAACTCATCCCGCGCCGGAAACCGCGACGCGGTGAACTCCCAACCTGCGCCGTTGCCTTCTCCGCGGCGGAAGCCTTTTCCCTGGATTCGCTACGGTTTGGTCCTGCTCGTAATTGGTCTCGTCGCCCTTGCGCCGGTCTTTTCAGTCATCACCTGTGGCATCATCGCGAAAGCCTTTGGCTGTCACGTCGATGAAGGGTCCATTCACCCATGCCTTGTCCATGGGAAAGACTACGGCGAACTCCTTTACACTCTTGGTGTCGCCGGCTGGTTCATGCTCCTCACTCTGCCGGCCGGCGCGCTGGCTGGTGCGCTCTGGCTGGTCGCGCTTCTCTGGCATCGTTCCCGCTGGCGAAAACACGGGACCACCCAAGCGCGCTAAGTTTCGGCGCAGGCCGGGGAAAAGGAATCGCTCGCGTTCTCGCACTCTTTGCGCTTAATGATTTTTCAATGCTCACAAAAGAAGCGTCCAGCCAGGATCGACGGATCAAGCTGCTAACTCTCGTGCGTTTCTCCGTTCGAGAGTTACTTGAGTTCGGTGCCGGGCTTTTCCTGGTCTTAGTGCTGCAAAGCCAGTCGATCTGTGCGGCGCCCGCTGCCAAGTCAGGCGAAGCCGGGAAGGGTAAGACTCTGGCCGAGCTTTTTCGCGAAACGAAAGCGGCCGCGCAAGGGAGCCGGCACGCCGAGACGATCGCGAAGGCGACGGCGGCGCTCGCCCTTTATCCTGACTCCCGGAAAGCGGCCGACCTCTATGGCTGGCGGGCGGAGGCGTACCTGGCTTTGAACAATAACCAGCGCGCGCTGGCGGATCTGAACGCCGAGATTTGCTGCGATCCGCAGCGGAAAAGTGCCTACCGAAACCGGGCCGCGGTGAATTACAATTGTCACAATTACGCGGCGGTGATTCCCGATGCGACCCGGAGGCTGCACGACGGCAGTTCGGATGCGCTCTTTGTTCACGCCATCCGCGGCACCTGTTACGCAAAGCTGGGACAGGTCGCGCTGGCCCGACAGGATTTCGCCGCCGTCACGAAGGCGACCGCGAGAACGACGCAGGATTACGTCATGCGCGGGGAGGCCTTCTTAAAGCTCGGGAATTACCAGGCGGGCCTCGCGGATTTCAACAAAACGCTCAAGCTTGATTCTCATAACGCAAGTGCGCTGAACTGTCTTGCGTGGGTGGAAGCGACGGCGCCGGAAGCGAGCCTGCGAGACGGACACACCGCAGTGCAGCGCGCGACTCAAGCGTGTGAAGCGCTGCACTGGCGAGACAGCGAAACTCTCGACACCCTCGCCGCCGCTTATGCGGAAACGAGCGATTTCGAGCTGGCTTTGCGTTATGAGAAACGGGCGGTCGCGCTGGATAAGGACGCAGTGCAGCGGCAGGAACTGGAACAACACCTGTCGCTGATCAACCACCACGAACCAGTGCGGGATGATCCGACGTTGAAATAGCCGGACGACGCAAAACTGCTCGCCAAGGCGGGAAGCCGCGTCTAAATAGCGCGATATGGCTGGTCGCTCTCAACCCGTTACCGTGGTCACCGGTGGCGCCGGATTTCTCGGATCGCACCTGACCGATCGGTTGCTCAAGGAAGGGCATCGCGTGATCGCGATCGATAACCTGATCACCGGGCACCTGACGAACATCGAGCATCTCGCTGGGAACGAGAATTACCGCTTCATCAAGCAGGACGTGACCCAGTATCTCTACGTCCCGGATGAGATCGATTACGTCTTTCATTTCGCCTCGCCGGCGAGCCCGATCGATTATCTGGAACTGCCGATCCCGACGTTGAAAGTCGGCGCGCTCGGCACGCATAACGCACTCGGGTTGGCCAAGGCGAAGGGTGCGACCTTCCTCCTCGCTTCGACCTCGGAATGTTACGGCGATCCGCTGGTCCATCCGCAGAAGGAAGATTATTGGGGCAACGTGAACCCGATCGGCCCGCGCGGAGTTTACGACGAGGCGAAGCGTTTCGCGGAGGCGATCACGATGGCGTATCACCGCTATCACAAGGTCGATACCAAGATCGTGCGCATCTTTAATACCTACGGCCCGCGGATGCGGTTGCGCGATGGGCGAGTGGTGCCGGCGTTTATCGGGCAGGCGCTTTCGGATACGCCGCTGACGATTTTCGGCGACGGCTCGCAGACGCGCTCGTTCTGTTACGTCTCGGATTTGATCGACGGGATTTTCCGGCTTTCGCAGTCGGATTTCCACGAGCCGGTGAATATCGGGAATCCGCGTGAGATGACGATCAAGCAATTCGCCGAGGAGATCATCCGCATCACCGGAACGACGTCATCGATCGAATACAAGCCGTTGCCGGTGGACGACCCGAAGGTGCGCCAGCCGGATATCGGCCGGGCGCGGGAGATTCTGCAGTGGGAGCCGAAAGTGCATTTCGAGGAAGGGATCACGACGACGATTGATTACTTCCGCCAGTGGCTCGCGCGGGCGAACCAGCGCTGAGGCTTTTCCGGCGATTCTCGAGGGTGATCAGGGCGACGAGACTGTGCGCCCGCAGTGGAGCCGCCGAAGGAAAAGTTGCATATTTTGTTCAGGTTCGTAACTCCCCGTTGTGCGGTCGCTGAAAAAATGAGCAATGCGCCAGCAGATTTCGACGACGAATAAAAATTCGTCTCCCGGCGGTTCCGCGTTTCAAAGTGCTCGCTTTCTTCGGCGATTTCATCGTAAATGCCAATTTCATGCACCCAAAAATTGCCCTAACGACTCTCTGTCTCGTCCTCGCGACCTCGGCGTTCGCGCAAAACCGGGCGAGCGATTTTCAAATCACCAAGGTCACCCGGGAGTTGGTGGCGACGCCGGAGTACAACACTTCCTCAGGGCCGACCGTGCGGACGAACGCGCGCGACCGTTGGCTGCAGGTGGAAGTGGAATTTAGCGCAACTCCGGAGTTCACTGATGAACTGACTGCGAAATATTTCATTCTGATCGACGGCAAATTACTCACCGGCGAAGTGACCCACGTAAACGTCCTCGCCGGCAAAGAACTCCACTCCGTCATGTATATTCCGCCGAAGGCGATCGCCCATCTCCTGGGGAATCGCCCGCTCACCGCCAACTCGTTGCAGAATGTCGCGGTGCAGTTGCTCGTGAAGGGCGAAGTGGTGAGCGAATTCAGCCTCGCGCGTGCCCGGCCGCAATGGTTCTCGGCGCTCCCGGCCATGACTGGCTTCGTTCTGAACAAGAACGAGACGCCGTTCGCGCCGCTTTTCTGGGATCACTACGAGCAGATCAAGCCGGTAGGCGCCCGCTGATCCGTCCATGCCCGCTGCTCCCCGCATCCTTAGTCTTAATCTCGGCTCGCAGACCCTGAGCCTCGCCTCGTTCCAGGCGCAGGCGGCGGGCGGTCTCGTGCTCACCGGTTATCGGCGACGTGAGATCGTCGTTGACCCGGCGGTCGCGGGCGATCGGCACGACCAGATCGAGGAAACGGTGAGCGGGTTGATGAAGGATCTCGGCGTCTCCGGCGGGCCGATTGATTACGCGGTCTCCGGTCAATCGGTCTTCGCCCGTTTCGTGAAGCTGCCGTCGGTCGATCAGGATAAGATCGAGCGCATTATCACCTTCGAGGCGCAGCAGAATGTGCCGTTCCCGATCGAGGAAGTCGTCTGGGATTATCAGCTCGTCGGCTCCGGCGAAGATCAGCAGATCGAGGTCGTGCTCGTCGCGATCAAGAGCGACCTGCTCGAAGGAATGAACCGCGCGATCGAAGCGGCCGGCCTCGAGACGAAGCTGGTCGATGTCGCGACGATGGCGCTCTATAACGCGTTTCGTTTCAACTACAGCGAGCTGACCGGCTGCTCGCTCATCGTCGATATCGGCGCGCGGACGACGAACCTGCTTTTTGTCGAACCGGGAAAAGTCTTCAGCCGCAGCATTCCGATCGGCGGCAGCTCGATCAGCGCGGCGATCGCGAAGGAGTTCAACGAACCGTACGCCGCCGCCGAGATGCGCAAGACGACCGACGCGTTCGTTAGTCTGGGCGGCGCCTATGCCGACGCGGCCGACCCCGAGGTGGCGCGCGTCTCGAAACTCGTCCGCAACACAATGACGCGGCTCCACGCCGAGCTCGCTCGCTCGATCAGCTTTTACCGCTCGCAACAGCAGGGCACCGCGCCGCAGCGCATCCTGCTCTGCGGCGGCTCGGCCACGATGCCGTACATGCGCGATTTCTTTCGCGAGAAACTCCAGCTCCCGATCGAGTTCTTTAATCCGCTGCGCAATGTCGCCGTCGCCGAAGGAGTGGACGTCGAGGAAATCTCGCGCTCGGCGCATTTGCTAGGCGAACTCGTCGGGCTCGCGCTGCGCTCGACCATGACCTGCCCGATGGAGTTGAACCTGCGGCCGGTCGAAGTCGTGAAGCGGCAGCGGCTCGCGCAACGCCGCCCGTTTCTCCTCCTCGCCGCGGCCTGTTTTCTTCTCGGGCTGATCGGCTGGGGCCTTTATTTCATGCGCTCGGCCCACGTCGAAGCGGCCGCGAGCGATCAGCTCCAGATGGAAGTCGATCGCATGCGTGGAATGGAAGGTCAGCTCGGCAAACTGCGCCAGGAGATCACCGCGCTCGACGCCGAAGCCACGCCGTTGCTCGCTGCGATCAGCGGTCGCGGCGGCTGGCTGCAAATCCTCGACGACCTGAATTCGCGGCTGCCGAAGGAAGACATCTGGATCACCGAACTCGCGCCCATCTCCGGCGGCACGGTCCTCGGCGTCGCCGAGAATGGCCAGCCGGTCGCCGCGCCGACGCCCGTGCCGCAACCGGCGAGCGCTCCGCGCGGCCGGGGACCCGGCGCGGCCGCGATCCCGGGGCGTCCGGCGATCGACGGCATCTTCGTGAAGGGGCTTTATCTTTCAAACCCGCGACAGCAGGAGATCGTGGTCGATTATTTCCGGAATCTGCTCGACTCGAAAGTCTTCGAGGTCGACGCAAAAAACCAGGCGGACGTGCTCAAGCCCAGCACGCCCACGAACACCGAGTGGGCCTATCCGTACGAGCTGCGGCTGAAGCTCCGCGAGCCGCTTTCCCTGCCATGAACTGGTTCCGGCAGAATAAATTCCTCGGCGGATTCCTGGTCGCCCTCGCAGTCGCGACCATCCTTTGTCTCGGCTTTCTCTTCCACGAAAGAGGCGCGGCCGACGAGCAGCAGGCCCGGCTCGAGACGACGGCGAACGAGCTGAACCGGCTGCGCGCGGGCAAGCCTTTCCCCAGCCAGGCGAACGTCGGGAAAGCCCGCGCCCAGGCGCAAAATTACCGCGCGTTGTTAGGCGTGCTCGAGCACGAATTGCGCGACCGCACCCTGCCCGTCGTCCCGCTCCAGCCTAACGAATTCCAGGCGCAGCTCCGCCAGGCGGTGACCGCGCTGAACGAGAACGCCGCGGCCGCCAAGGTTAAGCTCCCGCCGAATTTCTATCTCGGCTTCGACGAGTACGCGACCTCGCTCCCGAACAGCACCGCGGCGCCGCTCCTCGGCCAGGAGTTGCAGGCGATCGCGATGCTTGCGAACAGCATCGTGAGCGCGCACGTCGACGCGCTCACCGGCCTTATGCGCGTGCCGTTACCGGAGGAAAAGGTCGCCGCCGCGCCTCCGCCCACGCCGAAGAAGGGAGCGCGCGCGCCGGGCGCGAAAGGGACGCCAACCCCTGCGCCCTTGATCTCCAACCACGCGGTCGACATAGCCTTTTCCGCCACCCCGACCGCCGCGCGCAAAGTCCTGAACCAGGTCGCGACGGCGAAGGAACAGCTCTTCGTCATCCGCACCCTGAATGTGAAGGACCAGGTCGACAAAGGTCCGCCGCGCGCCGCCGCCGCTGCCGCCGCGGAACCGAGCCCGGAGACCGCTTCCGCACCGGCGGCTCCCGGCACCACGCCGGCGCCCGCGACCGTGCGCTTCATCGTGGGTGCGGAGCACATCGATGTGCGCGCCCGGCTCGAGATCATCAGCCTCGCCCAAGCAAAGGAGGCTCGTTAGACCATGGCCTGGGTGAAGACCAACTATGAGCGCGCCGCCCTCTTGGCCGCCGCGCTTTTCCTGCTCCTCTGCGCGCTCTTCATTTTCCTCCGCAGCGGGAGTTTCAGCGACCGCTTCAGCTCGCTCCAGCATGCGGCCGCTCCGAACAACCAGATTCCCGAGGGGCGCGCGCCCGAGCTGGCCGAGGTGATCCATAAATTGCAAAGCCCGCCGCAGTGGATCTTCAGCAGCCGCTCCGGGCTCTTCGTGCCGGAGAAGCATTTCATCGGCGCGAATGGCGAACCGGCCACTCTCCAGAGCACGCTCCTCCATCCGCCCGTGCCGAACGAGTGGCTGGAGGAATTCTCGCTTCCGATCACCGACGGTGACGTCCTCACTCAGGATGCGGATGGCGACGGCTTCACCAACCTCGACGAATGGACCGGCCACACCAATCCGACCGAGAAGGAGTCGCATCCGGCCTACACCACGATGCTGAAGCTGAAGTCCTTCGCCCAGGAGCAGTTCCCGCTCGTCTTCTCTTCCTCGGTCGGCGACACCTACGCGATTAACAACACCGATCCGAAGATCCCCACGCAATTCCTCAAGGTCGGCGATCTCGTCGCCGGGACGAAGTTCAAGATCGCTGCTTACACCGAGAAGTTCGACCAGGATCAATACGGGACGCGCCTCGACGTCTCGGAATTGACTCTCGAGCAGGTCGACACCCACGACAAAGTCACCCTCGTGAAAGAGAAGACGGCGACCTCGCCCGAATCCGTCGCCACTTTCCTCTACACCTGGAACGGATTGAACCAGGTCTTCACGGTGAAAAAAGACCGGGAATTTACCTTGAAACCGTTAGAGGAGATCAAATATAAGCTCCTCGACGTTCAGCCAGATAAAGCCACCATCATCAACATCCAAAAGCCTAACGAGAAGATCGAGATCCCCATCTTGAAGCCGTAAAGGCGTTCCCACCGCGGGACGCCTTTTCGTTTTTTCCCGCACGCACTCCTGACATGACCACCATCCTGCGCCGTTCCAACCTAATCCTCTGCGGGCTTCTCGCCGCCGCGGGGCCGCTCCTCCTCGTCTCCACCATCTCTGCGCAAAATGTCCAGAGCATCGCCGAGCACGAGATCGCCCGTCGCCAGAGCGCTGTCTCCCAAGGCCAGGCCGCCCTCGGCCGCGGCACCCTCGCGATGCAGAGCCACGACTTCGCGAAAGCCCACGACGAGTTCCGCGTCGCCGTCACCTTTCTCCCGGACGCCCTGACCACGGCAAATCAGCACGACCAGGCCGTCGCCGGCTTCTGCGACAGCGGCGTCGCCCTCGCCGAGCAGCGGATCGCCGAAGGCAAGTACGG
Source organism: uncultured Verrucomicrobiae bacterium (assembly GCA_963831805.1). GTDB lineage: Bacteria > Verrucomicrobiota > Verrucomicrobiia > Chthoniobacterales > UBA10450 > Palsa-1392. The sequence goes on from CAWHRN010000009.1 coordinate 459,748, forward strand.
CGAAGCCGAACAGATCGTGCGCGAAGTGACGAGCGACCGCTACGACCCGAATTGCCACAAGGCCCTCGACCTTCTCGCCCATCTCTCTGAGCCCGGTTACTACAACAAAACGATGGGCCCCAAGTTCATCGCGAAAGTGGAAGACGTGAAGAAGCTGCTGAGCGACGGCGACGGTTATTACAACTCCGGCCGTTACGATCTCGCGTTTAAGAAATACGAACAGGTCCTGAACCTCGATCCCTACAACGTCGCCGCCCGCCGCGGCGAAGAACGGATCGACAACGCCAAGATTCATTACGGCGAGGAAGCCTATAACGAGACGCGCGCCCGCAATCTCTGGCAGGTGCAGAAAGGCTGGGAAGAACCCGTTCGCCAGTACGGACAGACCGTCGGGCCGATCAGCGACGCCTTTGCCCGCGATGCCACCGGCACCGCGCGGATCACGAACAAGCTGAACACCATCATCATCCCGAAGATCGAGTTTCGCGACGCCAGCATCCGCGAAGCGATTGATTTCCTCCGGCAACAGGCCGCGGCAAACGATCCGGCGCCCGATAACAAGAAGGGCGTGGACATCGTCCTGCGCACCAGCTCGCTCGGCCACGTCGAGGGCGCGGCCCCGGCCGCCGCCGCGCCGCCTCTGCCCGGCGCCGCGCCGGAAGACGGCACCGCTCCGATCGCGCCGGCTCCGCTGACCGCCGCTCCCTCCACCCCCGCGATCTCGCCGTCCGACGCGCGCATCACCATCACCCTCACGCAGATTCCGCTGGGCGAAGCGCTCCGTTACATCGCCAGCCAGGCGGGCTTAAAAGTGAAAGTCGAGCCCTACGCCGTCTCGATCATCCCGATCAACGAACAGAGCAGCGACCTCTTCACGAAGGAATACCGGGTCCCGCCGGGCTTCATCAGCTCCTCCGTGAATGTCGGCGCGAACTCCCTCGATCAACCGGCCACCACCACTGGCGGCACGCGCCGGCACCGGCAAGGACACCCAGGAATCCACCGGCGGCCAGCAGCTCGTCAATCGCCAGACCGCGCTTGATTTCCTTAAGGGCCAGGGCGTGCCGTTCCCGACCGGCGCGAGCGCGAATTTCCTCCCCCAGAGCAGCCGCCTCATCGTCCGCAACACCGAGGAAAACCTCGAGCTGGTCGACGCCCTCGTCGAGCAGGCGAACGTCAGCGGGCCGAAGCAGGTTGAGATCGAGGCCAAGTTTGTCGAGATCACCCAGAACAACCTGAAGGAGCTCGGCTTCGACTGGCTGCTCGGGCAGTTCAACATCCCCGGCACCCACCAGGTTTTCGGCGGCGGCGGCACCTCCGGCACCGGCACCGCGGTCAACCCGGCCGATTACCCGTTCGTCCCGCCCGGCGGCCAGCCGGTCGGCCAATTTCCCGTCACCGCCGGCAACCGCAGCGGCACCGCCGCCATCAGCGCGAACGCGATCGACGCCCTGCTCTTCGGCATCCCCGGCGCCAGCGCCGTCGCGCCCGGCATCTTCGGCCTGAGCGGCGTCTTCACCGACCCGCAATTCCAGGTCGTCGTCCGCGCCCTGAACCAGAAGAAAGGCGTCGACCTCCTCTCCGCCCCGCGCGTCACCACGAAGAGCGGCCAGCGCGCCGTCATCGAGATCGTGCGCGAGTTCCGTTACCCGACACAATTTGACCCGCCCAAGATCCCGCAGATCGCACCGACGGCAACAACAGCGCACCTCGAACCCGCATCACCGGAGCCAGCGTCGGCTCATTCCCCGTCACCCCGACCACCCCGACCGCTTTCGAGACGCGCAACACCGGCGTCACCCTCGAAGTCGAGCCGGTCGTCGGCCCGGATGGCGTCACGATCGATCTGAACCTCGTCCCGCAGGTGGTGGAATTCGAAGGCTTCATCAACTACGGCAGCCCGATCCAATCGGTCTCCGACCAACGCGCTCGGCATCGCCTCGAGCTTCACCCTCACGCCGAACGTGATCAACCAGCCGATCTTCAACTCCCGCAAAGTCACCACCAGCGTCAGCGTCTGGGATGGGCAGACCGTCGTCCTCGGCGGCCTCATGCGCGAGGACGTGCAGAAAACCGAGGACCGCACCCCGATCATCGGCGACATCCCGCTCGTCGGCCGGCTCTTCCGCACGAACACCGAGCAGCACCTGAAGCGTAACCTCGTCATCTTCGTCACCGCCCGGCTCGTGAACCCGGCTGGCCAGCCGCTGAACTCGACCGAAGAAGAAGAGGAAGTCGAGACGGTGAGCGCCCCGCTCGAACCGCCGACCCTGCCGAAGACGCCGATGTACAAGAAGTAACCGGGCCGCGCGCGCGCCGTCGAGCGGACGGCGCGCGTCGCCCGTCTTCTATCCCCGGCGATCAACGCATCGTTCGCCGCGGAAACCGGCGTCGTTCTCCCGCTGCGCAGGTGGTTTGTGATTTGACGCAGAGACGTTGCGAGATCTTCGCATTCACGGCCATCCGGGCGTCACAACGGCCTGCGAATTTGGCGCCGTGACCAGCGATCCAACGGCGATTCCACCGCGGCAGAAGCGGATCCGCCGGTGCCGAGGCTCTCGTCATTATTCGAGCTTCCATTCCTCCGCCGACCTCATCTTCGTGACGACCCTGCACTAGGAGATGCCGAGCCGGACCGCGCTGCCCAATTTGGTAGTGATCTCTGTCATTACAGCCCTTCGCCTATTCCCCCTCAATTTTCTTCCACGGACTACCTAGAAAGTTTTGGGGCATAAACAGCCCAGGCGGAAATAAAACGCGACCTCGTCGCCGTTCGCAGCCGCCGCGCTCAAACGCGACTCGATCGCCCGACTCCGCCGGGGCGGTCGGGCGCGGGGACGACTGCATCGCCCGCGGCGCGGCCGCCGGAGCCGTCTCGCAATCGGCCCGAGAGCTCCGGTATGCGCCTTCTGCTCGCGCTCCTCGCCCGCGTCGGCTTCCGGACCGGCGCACATTCACTCGCTCCCGTTGATGATTCCCGGTTAACCCGCCTACCGGAAAGCGCTCGCGCTCGTTTGCCATGGGCCGGAGTCATCGTCGACTGCGGGCCGGACCGGATCCCTCGTGCCGAGGGATTACCGCCTTCCAGCGAGCGTCCCTGAAGTCTGCGCGAAAACCTCAGGCCGCCGCCGCGTCGTCTGCCGGCGCCGGCAGGACCTTCAGCGGCACCTCCGGCAACGTGATCGACTCGCTCGCTGCTGCCGCCGGCGTCGCCAGGCCACGACCGCGGAGCAGACCACGCTGCGGCTGGCGCAACCCGAAGTCTGCCCAGCGGCGATCATCCGCCCGGATCGAAATACCCAGGATCACCACCACCTGGCGCATCTTCCGCCGGAGCGCCCGCTCCGCCGCGTCGCGCGCTCGCTTCTTTTGCCGGCACTCCACCCGGGCCAGCCGCAGCTCCCGCTGCGCCCGCTCGAGCCGCTCATGGACCGCCCCGCCATGCTCCGCCGTCAGCCCGCCTTGCGGGAGATTGGATTTCAGATCGCGCGCGAAAAAAGCCACCAGCCCGGCCGCCATCTGCAACCGCAACGCCATCCGTTTCGGCACCGCGCTGCGCCGCAACGGCAACCCGATCTGGAGACAGACGACCGGCCAATTCCCGCAGACCAGGGTAAGGAAGCTGCGCGAACGCACCAGCCATTTCGTCAGCACCTTATCCGCCGCGGTCGATTCCCGGCCCGCCTCGCCCAGCGCCACCCGCGCATCGGCGTAGCGCGCCTCCGCCTCGCGCAGCCGCGCCAGCATCGCGCGGAAAGCCGCCTCCGGCGTCTGCGTCATCTTCAGCCACGGCCCATGGAGGCCGAGCCCATTCCGCCATCTCGCCGCCCAGGCGCATCAGATCATGAATCCCGCTGGGAAGAGTGTTATCCATCGTCATAAGTGTAACTCCTGTCTTACTAAGTCTATTCCGCTCCCAACCGAGGCTCGCGGATCGCGGCCCGGGCTGGTCCCACCCCATCCAGAGCAAGAGGAATGCCACGCCCCCCGCGTCGGTTCCCATCAAGTCATCCGCCGTGCGACGGCGCCCTGATTGGCCCCGACCGAGGCATCCGCAGAGTTACCAGTCCCGGGTCGAGCCAGACCAAAGCCGCCGGACAACGGCATGACCTGGAAACAGCCGCCCACAAGCCGCGCGATAATTTTTTCCCCGTAGTACAGCGCGCCAGGAGTCATCCCCTTCGGCGGATGACTCGGCGCGTCCCCATCGACCCATCCGCCGACGCCCGACCCCTTGATGGGGCCCGGCACAGGCCGCAGGAGAACATTGTCACCGACAAACAGTCAGCAGCGATCGCCGCGTTAAAAAAAATCCCATCGCGCGGCGCCCGCCCCGCGCAACAGAGCTGGCCGAAACAAGCGCGTTCCCGAAGAGACTCTGGGAACGAGAGGGCGAACGACGGGAGGCGGCAGCGCGGCAAAGGTCCTGCCCAACCCCGCTCTCGAAGCAGGGATGTTACCGACAGAGACTTTGCGCCGGAGGAAACGCGGCGGCCGTGCCCGGAGAAGTTTGACCTTGTCCTGTTCACCGTCCTCCGGCAATCTCGACCGCATGCTTTCGTTCTCCTCCAGGCTCCCCCTGGCAGTTACCCGAAATAGCCGAAACTCCGTTTCGGCTATTACCTGTTAGACCCTATGCGCGCCTTCTTGAATACCAAAATCGGTCGGATCGCGTTCTTCATGCTGGTCACCGCCGGTGGCGTCTGGAGCGTTTACAGTTTCATCGGCACAGTTCGCGAGACTCACATGCGCTACGTGGAGCAGGATCTTTCGACAGCCCGGACAGAGTCGCAGAGATTGCCACCGGGGTTCCCACGTGCGGAAGATTACCTCCGCCGGTTGAAAGCGATCAAGACGCACTATGCGCCGCCCGAAATGCAACAGGCGCTTTCCGACTTCATCGCCGCCTATGAACGAGGGTTAATAGCTACGGAGGCTGGGCGTGACGCGCCCGAGCATTCACAAGCGATGGCGGACGCAAAGGCTAGGATAGTGGCCGTTGAAGAGAAGTATAAGTAAGGTCTAACCAAGCGATGGAGCCAACCACTGGCCGGCGTACGCCCAAGTTTCCCATGACTCCAACCTCACATCCCGCGGCCACGCGCGCTTTGATCAGTTCGCTCTGCTCACTTCCCCTTCGGGCTGGCGTCTATGTCACGGCTTGGCAGTCCGTTCCATTCGCCGGTGGTGGCTCATCTTGTTCTCGTTAGGCGACAATAACTCCACAAGATATGATGCGACTTCTCCGTCGGTATTGGTATAACCTTGGACTGGTCTGGGCGGTCATTGCGATCGCCTGGGCATTCCTCGGTCACCTCCCGAACCGTTCCAATGATCCTGCTCCTCAACTTCGCGGCTCTCACGCTGCACCAGTTCGAGGAATACGGCTGGCCTGGCGGCTTCCCTTGGATTCACAACCAGGTCGTCATGGCATCACCCGGACCGGTGGATCGCTTCCCGCTCAATCAGAACAGCGCGGTGTTCATCAATGTCGTGGGATGGCTGTTCTGTCTCGTGCCTGCTTTGTTCCCCGACCAGCGAGGGCTCGGCCTGGCCATGGTTCTGTTTACGTTCGGACAGCTTGTCTATCACGGCGTGATCAGCAACCGGAAGTTCAAGAGCCTGTATAACCCGGGGCTGGCGGCGGTCGTCCTGCTCCACATCCCGCTGGGTATTTGGTATCTGATCGAAGTTTTCGCCCAAGGCGGGTTCACGCTGGGGGATTGTGTGCTCGCCGTCATCTATCTTGGGGCTTTTGCGGGCGTGGTGATGCAGCTCATCGGTTTTCGGCTGCTCGCGGCCAAAGACTCACCCTATCCCTTCGCCCCAGAGGAGATGGAGCGTTTCAACCGACGCGGTCATCTGGCTCGCCTTGGCAAGGTTGGAGGACCAGACAAATGACGATGTCGCCTAACCATGCGCTGCAGCGAACCCGGCCATCGCGTTCACGGATGCAATCGTAGCGTCCCGCGGGCCGGGTCGGCTGACCTTGGGTCGTTAGACCCATGCGCGCTCAATTATCGTGATTCAGATGGTCAAGTTCCCAAGGAGCAGTCTTGATTCGGGCCATGGAGTCGACCGCGGTCGTTCGTAGGTCTGGGTTTGCCTGCCATGCGTGCCCCAGGGGAGACTCTGGGCACGAGGGGACTAAAACTCTCCCGAAGCGCCGCCCTACCGGCACTGGCTCAGGCCGACCGTGACGCCGCCCGACCCGTAGTCGGAGATCACCACATCGGACAGGCCATCTTCATTAAAGTCGCCGGTCGTGATGTTAATCGGAAGCGGCTCCTTGGGATGAGACGGCAAGGGATAGGTCTTGATCGCCGCGAAACTCCCGCGGCCATTCCCCTTCGCAAACGAGACCGATTCGTCGGCATAATCCGCCGTCACGATATCGATCCTGCCATCTCCATCGATGTCCGCCGCGGCGACCCCTTGAGCGTCATTTTCCCCGATCGGGGTCGACGGAGTGAATGCTCCCATTCCATCCCCGAGAAAGGTGTAGACTTGCGGGCTGTCATTTATCACTCCGACGACGAGGTCCAGGTGGCCGTCGTGGTTCCAATCGGCCGTCGCGATCTGCGTCGGGCCCCCGGCTGCGAAGGGATAACTGTTACCGACCGTGAATCCGCCCGCGCCGTTTCCGAGGAGTATCGTCACGCCGCTCGCCACGACCGCCAGGTCTACTTTTCCGTCGCTGTTAAAATCGCCCGTGACGACGAACCCGCCGCCGCCGCCGGAGGTGGCGATCGGTGCTCCGAAGCCACCGTGGCCGTCGCCCAGCAGCACTTGGTTGGTGCCGGCATTGTGATCGGGAACGGTGAGATCAAGTTTGCCGTCCCCGTTGAAATCCGCCACCCTTACCTGGCTGGGAACGGAACCAGCCGGGAAAAGCGTCGACGGTCCGAAGCCGCCGCTTCCATCATTCAGATAAATCCGCACCCCGACGCCATAAATTGCTCCGGCCGCGATGTCCGGTTTGCCATCGCCGTTGAAGTCACCCACCGCGATCGAAGTGACAAAGCCCGGAGCTGGATAACTGACTGGCGCCGCAAAAGTCCCGTCGCCATTGCCGCGATAGATTTGGATCGTGCCCGCGGCCGCCAGTGGCACGGCAAGATCGAGGTGGCCATCGCCGTCGAAGTCGGCCACGGCGGCTTCGTAGGTAACTTCCTGGAAAGGCTTCGTCTGCGGACCGAGATGGAGAAAGCGGAAGTTGAGGTGGCAACCTGCCGAGAGGGCTGCTGACGGCGAGAGCAACGACCCGAGGACGAACAGCAGACAGAGAGCGGGAGCGACGGGTAGCTTAACGAACCCAATTTTCATGATAATTCCCTTCCTTAGCGGAGTTTTTTTGCTGGAGGAAATAGAGCGTTTTGAAAACGGCGGGGGATGTCAAGCACGATATGCAAAGGGCGAAGGCGCTGGCTAACGTGACGGGAGTCACCGGGATGAGCGAGATGATCGAGCAGCCGCGAGCGAGCGGGTCATTCCGATGACAGTGCGATGGGGGAATCTCTCCTACGTTGTCCTCAGGACTGATGGCCATTCTGATTGACCGGCCGCCGACCTGTTCGCGCGAGCGGCGGATTGTTCACGCGGGCAAATTGGCCCGCTCTCGGCGGGGAGGAAATGGCGGCATCCCGGCCGCTGGCAATTTGCGAATGGAGCGTAAGTTCCACGGAGAGCATGATTTTGCATCTCGACGACGACGTAATTTCTTGAGAAGATGGGGATCGAGGCGTGCCTGGCCGCGCCCCATATGCCCGCTGAGATTCAACCCGAAAGCTATCTCGAGAACGGGCCCATCCCGCCGCTCCTCGTGGCCCCGTGCTGCCTGAGGGCAACCCCGGCGTGGCCGTCCTCACCCGATGAGTGAGTTCTTCCTCCGCCTGAAAGAACGCAAGCTGGTGCAATGGGCGGTCGCCTATGTGGCGGCGGCGTTTGCCTTGCTCCAAGGGATCGACATCGTCGCGCAACGCTTCGCCTGGCCGGACTTGATCGAGCGCGGGTTGATCATCGTGGCCTGCGTCGGGTTTTTCCTCGCGCTCGTCCTGGCCTGGTATCATGGCGAGCGCGGCGCCCAGCGTGTGACTGGCACCGAGTTGCTGATTCTCGCCCTCCTATTGTCGTTAGGCGGCTTTGTTCTCTGGCGCTTTGCCGAAGCCTCGGTGGCGCCTGCCGGGCGGAAGGACTCCATCCCGGAGAAATCGATCGCGGTGCTGCCGTTTGAAAATTTGAGCGATGATAAGAGCAACGCTTACTTCGCCGAAGGCATCCAGGATGAAATCCTCACGCGCCTGGCCAAGATCGGAGATTTGAAGGTCATCTCGCGAACCTCGACCCAGCACTTCAAGAGTTCGCCGGAGGACCTGCCGCAGATCGCGCAGCAGCTTGGGGTCAGGAATATTCTCGAAGGCAGCGTGCAGCGCGAGCCGAACGAAGTGCGGGTGAATGTGCAGTTGATCAACGCGATGACCGACGCGCATCTTTGGGCGGAGATTTACGATCGCAAGATGACCGATATTTTCTCGGTCGAAAGCGATATCGCGAAGACCATCGCCGACAACCTTCACGCCAAACTAACAGGCTCGGAAGAGCGCGCGGTCGCTTCCCGGCCGACGGAGAATGCCGAGGCTTATCAGCTCTATCTCCAGGGCAGGTTCTTCTGGAACAAACGCACCGCGCCTGATCTGCGGAAGGCGATCGCTTACTTTAATCAGGCCATCGCCAAGGATCCAAGCTACGCCCTGGCTTATGCCGCGACCGCCCAGTCCCTCATGTTACTTCCAGCCTACAATGGCGGGGCGCCTCGTGATTACTTTCCGCAGGCACAAATAGCGGCGAAGAAGGCGCTCTCGCTCGATGACAAGTGTGCGGATGCCCACACCGCGCTCGCTTCACTCAAGTCACTCTATGAGTTTGATAACGTCGGAGCGATTCCAGAATACGCGCGCGCGCTCCAGCTCGATCCGAACGACGCGACCACTCACCACTGGCTGGCCAATGACGCGCTCGCCAACCTGGGTGAAAGCGGCCGCGAGTTGGCCGAGATGAAGCGTGCGCAAGAGCTGGACCCGCTATCTCTCATCATTAACGCAAATGTCGGCGTGGCCTACTTGCACAATGGCCAGCCGGATGAAGCGCTCGCCCAGTTCCGCAAGATGATCGAGCTGGATGGGAGCTTTTATTATGGGGTCTGGAACCTTGGCATGGCTCTCGAAGTAAAGGGAGAGATGACAGAAGCGATCGCGGCGTTCCAGAAAGCAACTGCTTTAAGTGACGACCCGGTCCCGCTCGGCATGCTGGGGCAGCTATACGGGATCACTGGCCGCAGGGAAGAAGCAAAGAAGATTCTCGCCCGGCTCCTCCAGGCGCGGGGTCAACACTACACCGCGGCTTATAGCGTGGCCCTGGTGTATCTCGGGATGGGAGACAAGAAGGAAGCGGTGGCCTGGTTGGAGAAGGGCTATGAGGAACATGATGGCTTTGATCTCGGTCCCATCCGAATCGATCCGCTCCTGGCCTCGCTGCACGGCCATCCTGCCTTCGAAGCTCTCGCCGAGAAAATCGTGCCCGCGCGCGAGTTTGGCAAAGCCGCGGCGGCTTCGAAATGAACGAATTCCTGCAACGACTGAAAGAGCGCAAGCTGGTGCAATGGGCGATAGCCTATGTCGCGGCGGCGTTCGCTCTCTTGCAGGGCGTTGACATTATCGCGCAACAATTTGGCTGGCCGGAAGGCGTGCGCCGGGGCATTACCCTCGCGTTGGTTGTCGGCTTCTTCGTGACTCTGGTCCTGGCCTGGTATCACGGGGAGCGCGGCGCGCAGAGAGTTAGCGGCACAGAGTTGCTCATCATCGGCCTGGTCCTGGCTGTCGGCGGCGGCTTCCTCTGGCGCTACGCATCCAGCACACAGGGCACGGAGACAAAGGCCGCGACTGTTCCGCTCTCGAATAACGCGAGCGCGTCCGTTACCCCGATCCCGGAAAAATCGATCGCGGTCCTGCCATTCGAAAACCTGAGCAGCGACAAGGAGAACGTCTTTTTTGCCGATGGGGTGCAGGATGAAATCCTGACCGACCTGGCTAAGGTCGCCGACCTGAAAGTCATCAGCCGCACCAGCGTGATGCAATACCGCGAGGCGGCTTCGCGCAACCTGCGCAAGATCGGCCAGGAGCTGAGCGTGGCGCACGTGCTCGAAGGCAGCGTGCAGCGCGCGAGCGGAAAGGTAAGAGTCAACGCGCAGCTGATCGATGCGCGAACGGACGCGCACCTCTGGGCGCAGACTTACGATCGCGATTTAAAGGATGTCTTTGCCATCCAGAGTGAGATCGCCCAAACGATCGCCGGGCAGTTGCAGGCCAAACTGTCGCCTAACGAACAAAAGGCAATCGCGCAGCCGCCGACGACTGACCTGGCCGCGCAGGACCTTTATTCGCGCGCCCGCGCTCTGGACGAACTCTCGAACGATCCCAACGGTCGCGAATACCTCTTGCAGGCAGCCCAGCTACTGGACGAAGCCACCCAGCGCGATCCAAATTTCCTCGCCGCCTATTGTTTGCTCGTCGAAGTGCATACCGATCTCTATTGGGGCGCTTTTGATCACACGCCGGCAAGGCTCGAGCTGGCCCGCGCGGCGCTCCAAAAGGCCGAAGCGATTCGGCCGGACGCGGGGGAGGTCCACTTGGTGAAGGGCGTCTTTGCCTACCACGGCTACCGCGATTACGACGGCGCCCGGGCCGAGTTTGCGCTCGCCCGGCGCACCCTGCCAAATTCCTCTCACCTTTACATGATGATCGGAGCGATCGATCGACGACAGGGACGCTGGAACGATGCCTTGAAGAGTTTCGAACGGGCGGTCGAGTTGGACCCGCTTGATCCCGCCACGCTTCAGGAAACTGGTTTTACCTACAGCCGTTTGCGGCGTCGTGCGGAAGGTCGGAGTTACCTGGAGCGAGCAGTAGCGGCCAACCCGAACGACATCTTCGGCAGATCAGTCCTGTGGGGTCTGTCGTATTTCGATCGTGGCGAGACGGCTTCCTTGCGCGCCCGCCTCGACGACCTTTCGCGGGCCTCTCCAAAGGACGCGCGCCGGCTGGCCGCCTTCTATGTGGAAGTCGCCCTGGCGGAGCGCAACCGCGCTGCTGCGGAGCAGGCCCTGCAGTTGGTTTCAGCAGAGGGCTCGGTGGACACAACCTTGAACGCTCTTTGGCCGCATGACTGGTTTGTCGGATTAGTCGCGAGGAGCTTTGGCGATCAGGGCAGCGCCGAGAAAGCCTTCGCTGCGGCGCGACCCGCCCTGCTGCGCGCGACGCAGGAACAGCCGGACTACGCGCCGGCCTGGATCATCCTGGGGTTACTCGACGCCGGACTTGGTCATAAGTCCGACGCGATCGCCGAGGGCCGGCGCGCACGAGAGTTACTCCCGATCGCACAAGGACGCGTTTGATGGCCCTATCTACGCCACAAATCTCGCGATCATTTATGCCTGGGTCGGCGAAAAGGATCTCGCGTTCGCACAGCTAAGAGAGTCAGCGAGCGCCGCCGCCGGTGTGCAATATGGCCAGTTGAAACTCTCGCCCACGTTCGATCCCCTCCGCGGCGATCCGCGCTTCGACCAGATCCTCGCTTCGCTTGCCGCCAAGACTCCGCTGCTGCCATGATCCTGGGTAACTTCCTGGCCGAGCTGAAACGGCGCAATGTCTATAAGACTGCCGTCGGCTACGCGGTCGTGGCCTGGCTCCTGATGCAGGTCGCCGCGACGATTGTCCCGGCCCTTCACCTGCCCGATTCGATCACCACGGCGGTGGTCGTGCTGGCTTTGGGCGGCTTTCCGGTCGCGCTCGTGATTGCCTGGGCCTTTGAGATGACTCCGGAGGGAATGAAGCGTACCGAGAACGTCTCGCCTAACGAGAAACTCCCGCAATGGAGCGCCCGGAAATTTGCCGCCATGGTCGTCTCGGTGGGCTTGGTGGCGGCGGCGTTGCTCGTCTTTCAGTTGGTGCGCCACCAGGCTAATTCACCGACGGCCGCGGCCGGAGTTACCGCGTGGAAGAAATCAATCGCGGTGCTGCCCTTCCTCAACGAAAGCGGTGATCCCAAAGACGAGTATTTCGCGGACGGCCTTTCGGAAGAGTTAATCTCCGCGCTCGCCCAGATCGGTGATCTCAAGGTCATCGGGCGGAGCTCATCCTTTCGTTTCAAAGGCAGGAACGAAGAGACCAGGACCATCGGGGAAAAGCTGGGTGTAAGCACACTCCTGGAAGGGACCGTGCGCAAGCAGGCGGATCGCGTCCGTATCGTGGCGGAACTGGTCAATGCCGCCGATGGAAGTGAAGTGTGGTCGCAAACTTTCGATCGCGCGCTCAAGGATGTCTTCGCGGTGCAGTCCGAGATCGCGAGCGCGGTCGCGTCCTCCTTGAAACTAACTCTCCTGGGTCACGAGAAGATGGGCACAAACATTGTCAGCACGAACGCGGAAGCGCACAACGCCTATCTCCAGGGCTACTTCTACTTCCAGCGCCGTAACATTGACGATCTCCGCAAAGCGATCAGTTATTTCGACGACGCGATCCGGCTTGATCCTAACTATGCTCTTGCCTTCGCGAGGAGCGCCGAAGCCTGGACCTGGATCGCCGATCAAAGCGGTGTGCCGCAGCACGAAGGTTGGACCATCGCCCGAAAAGATGCGGAGAAGGCGGTCGCAATCGATCCAAACCTCGCCGAAGCCCACGCCGCTCTCGGCTGGGTGTTGGCGTTTGGCGAATGGAAGTTCCAGGAGGGTGTGTCGCAGGCTCGACGTGCGGTCGAACTGGCTCCTGGGAGCGCGACCGCCACCGGTGTGCTTTCAGCGGTTATCCTCTACCTCGGCAAAACCGGGGAGGCGGAGAAGTGGGGTCGCCGGGCGGTCGAGATCGATCCACTGGATTACAGTGCACGCAACAACCTGGCCCGCGTGCTTTATGTCGAAGGGAAGCTGGACGAAGCCATCGTCCAGGGAAAAAAGAGCGCCGAGTTACAACCAGCCGCGGATTCTTCCCATCGCTATCAGGCGCTCGCCGCGGTGTTGCGCGGCGATACTCAGCTTGCCCTGCGCGAGGCAGCGCTCGAGCCCAGTGAAGGTTATCGACTTAGCTGTCTAGCCATCGCTCGCTTCGCTGCCGGCGATCGTTCCGGATCAGATGTCGCTCTCGCTGAATTGATCGCGAAGGATGAAAGTTATGCCACCTATCAAGTCGCGCAGGTTTACGCCTGGCAGGGTAACAAGGAAAAAGCGTTCGAATGGCTGCAAACGGCCCTCGACCGGCACGACACCGGTCTGCTCAGCTTGCTGAAGGATCCGTTGATGCGAAACCTGCGCGACGACCCGCGTTATTCGGAACTGCTTACCAAGGTCGGTCTGCCTAAGTCTGCATGAGCAAGAGCGGAAGTTCTTTTTTCGCTGAATTAAAGCGCCGCAATGTGCTGCGGGCGGGCGTGCTTTACATTGGCGCGGTCTGGGCGCTCGCGCAGGGCATCTCACAACTCGGGCCGTCGTTCGACATGCCCGGCTGGTTTACGCGCTGGTTCGTGATCGCGGGCGTGATCGGTTTTCCATTATGGATCGCCTTCGCGTGGTTCTACGAGTTCACGCCCAGCGGGCTGAGGCGCGAAAGTGAGATCGCGCCGGACGATTCGATCGCACATTCGACCGGGCGCAAGCTCGATTTTTTGATCATCGGCGTTCTCGCCCTCGCGGTGGTGCTGCTGTTGACCGATCGCTTGGTCCTGCGCAGCGGGGCGGGCGAGGTGGTCGCCGCACAGGGGACCATCGCACCGCCCAACTCCATCGCGGTGCTGCCGTTCAGCAACGAAAGCAGCGACAAGCAGCAGGACTATTTCGCCGAAGGGATCGCCGAGGATCTGCTCAACCTGTTGACCGAAGTGCAGCCGCTGCGCGTGGCCGCGCGCACCTCGTCGTTCGCGTTCAAGGGCAAGGGCCTGGGCATCGCCGAGATCGCTGCGAAGTTGCACGTGGCCAACGTGCTGGAAGGCACGGTGCGCAAGGCCGGCGACGAGGTGCGGATCAGTGCGCAACTGGTGCGCGCGTCCGACGGTTACCAGATCTGGTCGCACAGCTACGACCGCAAGCTCGATGATATCTTCGCGATCCAGGACGGCATTGCCGCGGACGTGGTGAAAAACCTCAAGGTCAAACTGCTTGGTGCGGTGCCGACGGTGCGGGCGACCGATCCGAAGGCCTATGCGCTCTACCTGCAGGCGCGTCAGCTCGGCAATCAGCACGCTGCCGATGCCTGGACGTCCTCCAATGCGCTGTTGCAGCAGGCGCTGGCGATCGATCCGCGCTACGCGCCAGCGTGGAAGGAACTGGGGCGCAACTTCGCCAACGAGGCGCTCTTTGGGGTGCTCCCGGCCGACCAGGGCTGGCGCCAAGCGCGTGACGCAGCCCAGAAGGCGCTCGCGATCGATCCGGACTATGCACCAGCGCAGGCGCAGCTTGGCTTCATCGCGATGGAACAGAACAACGACCTGCCCGGTGCGGCGCGACACTTCCAGCGGGCGCTGGCGCTGGATCCGACCGATCTCAGTGTCCTCGCCAACAGCGCCCTGTTATTGCAAACCCTCGGCCGCCGGCCGCAGGCGATCGCGGTCTACGAATACGTCATCGTACGCGATCCGGTCAATCCGACGACTCTGTCCAATCTGGGCATTCTGTTCTACGCGGCCGGCCGCTACGACGAGGCCATCGCGAAGTTCAGCACGCTGCTGAGTTTGAGCCCGGGCTTCAGCGGCGCGAGCCAGTTGCTTGGCGAGGCGTTGCTGCTCAGGGGCGACGCCCAGGCGGCGCTGGCAGCAATGCAACAGGAGAAGGTCGAGGAACTGCGACTGGTCGGCCTGGCGCTGGCCTACCACGCGCTTGGGCAGAAGGCGCCATCCGACGCCGCGCTGGCGGCGTTGATCAGCAAGTTCACCAAGGACAATCCGTACGACGTCGCCTCCGTCTATGCGTACCGTGGCGAGGCCGATCCGGCGTTTGCGTGGCTGGACAAGGCGGTGCAGGCCAACGATCTGAGTCTGCTCTCTACGCAGATCGACCCGCTGTTAACCAAACTGCATGCCGACCCGCGCTGGCTGCCCTTCCTGCGCAAGTTGGGCCACGCGCCCGAGCAACTGGCGAAGATCAAGTTCACGGTGACGCTGCCCAGCGCGGCGGATGCGAGGAGCGACGCGGCTTCAGCGGTGGCGGCTCCAGTCAACTCGACGCCGGTGCCGGCAGCCGCAACGACCGCAGCGCCACAACCGCTATGAGAGCCCGACTCTCGTTTTTCTCCGAATTGAAACGCCGCAATGTAGTGCGGGCGGGCGTGCTTTACATCGGCGCGGTCTGGGCGCTGGCGCAGGGCCTCGCCCAATTGCTGCCTCTCTTCGGGCCCTACGACTGGATTGTTCGCTGGTTTGTGGTGGCGGGCGCCATCGGCTTTCCGTTCTGGCTAGCCTTCGCGTGGTTCTACGAATTCACACCTAGTGGCCTGAAGCGCGAAAGCGAGATCGATCCGTCCGACCCGATCGCCCACCACACCAGCCGGAAGCTCAACATCTGGATCTTTGGCGTGATGGCGCTGGCCATCGTGTTGCTCGTCACCAACCAGTTCGTCCGGCCGAAAGATTCGGGTAACTCAGCCACGAAGAACGACAAGTCGATCGCCGTCCTGCCTTTTGTGAACATGACCGCGGACAGGCAGAACGAGTTTTTTGCCGATGGCTTGTCGGAGGAAATCCTGAACTCCCTCGCGCGCATCGATGGGATGCGCGTGATCGCGCGCACTTCTTCTTTTCAGTTCAAGGGTAAGACGGAAGACCTGCGCGCGATTGGCGAAAAGCTCGGCAGCGCCAATGTGCTCGAAGGCAGTGTCCGGCGCGAAGGCAATCGCGCGCGCATCACTGCGCAGTTGATCCGCGCTTCCGATGGGATTCATCTTTGGTCGGAGACTTATGACCGCACTCTGACCGACACGCTCGCCGTCCAGGTAGATATCGCGGAGCAAGTCGCCGGCGTGTTGAACGTTGTCCTGGACGATAAGGAGCGCGAGAGAATGCGCGGGGAGGGGATTAAGAACGTCGACGCCTTCATCGCCTACCAGAAAGGACTGCAGCTTTATGCGGATGCGCATAATCCGGCCAAGAGTCAGAGCGTGATCAACGGCTTGCGCCTGGCGAATAAGGAATTCGACCGGGCTACCGAACTGGAGCCTGGCTTTTCCCAGGCCTACTTCGCCGCGGCGGATCTTTACGATCATATCCTGCTCGCGGATGACCAATCACCGGCTGAGCGGATCGATGCGCAACGCCAGGCTTTGCACTACTACGAGCTTTCCGCGGCGAATTCCCACGACGAACAACAGCGCCTTCTGACTTTGGCGGACCGACAGTTAGTGAGTGATGACTGGCACGGCCTGGCGGCGACCATCGAAACGGCGTTGCGGGCCCCGGGGTGCAGTGCACCGGATTGGTTGCCGGTCTTTGCCAGTATCTTCGGTTACGGCGATCTGATCGAAGATCTCGGCGCGCGGGTTAGTGTTTGTGATCCGCTTAATTCAATTAACTTCAATTCCCGGGTTCGGGCCGCGCTGGCCTCCGGAAAACCCGAGCTCGCGCTCACTATCCTGGCGGCGGCGGAGAAGGCGAAGGGTGGCACGCCGACGCCGAGTCCTTTCCGGGTGGAGGCATTAGTCATGTTGGGCCGGTTGGATGACGCCAAGACCGAACTTGATCGAGTCGAACCATTCGGAGAAAACTATTACCGGGCGCTTCTCTTGGTCGGCCTCGCCGGGGGGGAGAGCGCGCCCAGTATTCATGCCCGCTTACAGGCTGTCGATCGCAGCCGTTCGCCCTACAAAATGTGGCAGATGAACGGCGTGATCGAGGCCGCGCTGACTGGCGACCGCGTGACCGCGAATCGAATCGCGGGAGAAATCGACGCAAGACCCGGAGGCGGCCTGATCCTGGCGGTGATCGCTTCCGATAGCCTGTGCGGTGCGCCTTTCGATCTGGATGCGACGCCCAACTTCAAGGCCCGCGTTGCCGAATCCGGCCTGCCTTGGCCGCCCCTTTCTCCACTCAAGTTCCCAAAACGCGCGGCCGCAAAATAAGTGAGTCACTATAAATTGCCTGATCAGCTGGGAGGAAGCAGTCAGGCCGCACCGCCGGGCAAGTTGCTGCGCATTCTTGGAGTTACTTTCGGGATAGCGGTTACGGTTGGCGGGACGATTGGCGCCGGTATCCTGCGCACACCGGGAACGATCGCGGCCCAACTCGGAAGCGTGCCCCTGATTGCCGCGGTCTGGTTAATCGGAAGCGTCTATGTCTTTCTCGGGACACTTTGTGTCGCCGAGCTGGCGACGCTCCTTCCCCAGGCGGGCGGCTGGTATGTTTATGCCCGCCGCGCCTTGGGGGATTATGGCGGCTTTGTCGTGGGCTGGTGTAACTGGATTTCCTATTGCGGCGGCCTCGCCTCGACCGCGATTGCGGTCGGAGAATATGCCGTGGCTTTAGTCCCGGCACTTTCTGGTGGCGCCAAGATGATCTCGATCGCGGTCATCGTATCTCTCTCGCTTGTCCAATGGATGGGTCTTCGCGCCGCCAGCGGCTTTCAGAAGGTGTCGTGCCTGCTCCAGGCGACCGAATGCGCGAAGCTTTAATGAATCTGAAGAGTTTCTTCGCCGAACTGAAGCGGCGCAACGTTTACAAGGTTGCGGTCGCCTATGCGGTCATCAGCTGGCTGCTCATCCAGGCGTCGTCGATTCTCTTTCCTACTTTCGACGCTCCGCACTGGGTAATGAAAGTCTTTGTCGTCGTGCTCGTGCTGGGACTGGCGCCGGCGCTGATTTTCGCCTGGGCGTTTGAGATCACGCCGGAAGGGATCAAGCGCGAATCGGAAATCGCGCCTAACGAGTCAATCGCTCAACACACCGGGCGCAAAATTGCCGCGCTGACGGTGGCGGTCGCGGTGGTGGCGGCGGGATTGTTCACCTTTCAATTGTTGCGGCCGGAGCCTGCGCGCGTTGCGCCAGGTTCGATCTCGACGAGCACGCCGCCGCCGACTCCAGTCCCGGAAAAATCGATCGCGGTGCTCCCTTTCGCGAACCTGAGCGACGATAAATCGAACGCTTATTTTGCGGAAGGCATTCAGGACGAAATTCTGACCCGCCTGTCCAAGATCGCGGCGCTGAAAGTGAGTCCGAATCTCGTGCGCAAGAGTTCCATGGCCATTGGCCATGTAGTGGTTGCGACCGCCATCCTGGGGTTGTCTGCCGCCGACGCCCGGACTTCGTTCGTGTTTCTCATCGTTATGGCCGTGGGTAACAGTTTCATCGGGCCAAACATGTATGTCTTTGCCCAAACCTTCGCGGGACCCGCTGTAGCCGGCCGCTGGACCGGCTTGCAGAACTGTCTCGGGAATCTGGTCGGCGTGGTCGTGGGACCTTTGACCGGCTGGGTGGTCGACCTAACCGGGCACTTCTGGTGGGCCTTTGTCGTGGCGGCCGCCATCATGCTTTTAGGCGGCGCTTCGTGGGTGTTCCTGACCGGCCCGCTCGCCCAGGTACGCTGGCCCTCGGAAGTTCTTGGAGAAAAAGAAGGATTGCTCCCAGCGGCGGCGTAGTCCATGGGAGGCGGCATTCTTATTCGCGAACAGGAACGACGATGAGCAGGCGCACCTCATTCTTTGACGAGTTAAAGCGGCGCAATGTGCTCCGCGCGGCCGGACTCTATCTCGTCGGCGCCTGGCTGTTGATTCAGGTCGCGAGCACGATGCTCCCCGCCTTCGACGGGCCGACCTGGGTCCTGCGCGGAGTGATCGTCACCCTGGCGATCTGCTTTATCCCCGCGCTCATCTTCAGCTGGGTCTTTGAGCTAACTCCAGCCGGTTTGAAGCGGGACGAAGACGTGAGGCTGGAAGAATCGATCGCGCCGCAAACCGCGCGACGCATGGATCGCCTGATCATCCTTGTCCTCGTCTTCGCGCTCGGATATTTCGCGCTCGATAAGTTTGTCCTTGGACGGCGCAGCGTCTCCGCATCCGCTGGTCCCGAGAGGTCGATCGCCGTCCTGCCTTTCGAGAATCTAAGTGACGACAAGGGCAACCTCTACTTCAGCGATGGAGTCACCGAGGAAATCCTGAATGCGCTCGCGCAAATTCCCAACCTGAAGGTCGCGGCCCGGCGCTCGGCTTTTCAATTCAAGGGAACGGACCTCGATCTGCGCAAGATCGGTGAGGTGCTGGGCGTGGCGCATATCCTCGAAGGAAGTCTCCAGAAGGCGGGCGACCAGGTGCGGATCAACGTCCAGCTGGTCGACGCCCAAACCGGCCTGGAGACCTGGTCAGAAAAATTCGATCGCAAGCTCGATAACGTGTTTGCGATTGAAGACGAAATCGCCAAAGCCATCGCGAGCAAGCTGCGCGTGCAACTCACTGGTGGTGCCGGTCAGCCACTGGTCACCGGTAGCACTAGTAACTCGCAGGCGCATGACTCCTATCTGCGTGGACTCACCCTGCTGGCAGCACGTGGGCCCGGCTTACGGGACGCGGCTGCGGCCTTCCGAGAGGCGGTGAAACTCGATCCTGGTTACGCGCAGGCCTGGGGTGGTTTAGCCGAGACGCAACTCCTCCTCCCCGCTTACGCGATCGGGACGCTGGAATCCGCGTTGCCGCTGGCTGAGTCCTCTGCGCAGAAGGCTCTCTCACTCGACCCGAACACGGCCTCGGCCCATGTCGCCATGGGTCTTGCTCTTACTTATCACTGTCGGTGGGCTGAGGCCGACCAGGCCTTCCGCAGTGCGCTGACTCTCGCGCCCGGCGATGCCGAAGCGGTGAACCAATATGCGCAGTTCCTGAGCACGGTCGGGCAGAACGAGCGTTGCTTGCGCGAGATCGAGCGCGCCCAGCAGCTTGATCCTTTATCTCCCATCATCAGCGTGGTTCGTGCCGGTGTTCTAACGACCTTAAAGCGCTATGACGCAGCCACTGATCAGATCGAAAGCTCGATCGCAACGAATCCTCGATTCGCTCCCGCCCGGGCGCTCGCGACGATTCTCTTTATCCAGCGCAAGCTCTATCCGCGGGCAGAAAAACACCTCCGAGAACTGGCGCAACTCAATGGGGAGAATCCGGACGTTTACGGATTAGTCGTGCGCGGCATAGCCGATCCAAGTCAGCGCGACGCGGCTGTGCAAAGTCTCGAGCACGATCCCGTTTACACCTTTCTGCGGAGCGACCCGATGTTGTATGCGACCTATCTCATGGACTTGGGCGAACCGAGTCGCGCCCTCGATCAGATGGAAATCTACGCGACCAAACATAACAGTAACTTCGGCGCCTATCTTTGGCTGCCCTGCTTCGACCCCTTGCGAAACGACCCGCGCTTCCAAGCGCTGCTGGCAAAGCTCGGCCTGCCTTACACGCCTCCGGCCACCTCGAACTCATGAGCCGCAAACTTTCACTGGTCGCTGAACTGCAACGGCGCAATGTCATCCGCGCGGCCGGGCTCTATCTGGTCGGCGCCTGGCTGCTCGTGCAGGTGGCGGGGACCATCCTGCCGATGTTCGGCGCACCGGATTGGATCGCGCGCAGCATTGTCATCCTGCTCGCGATTGGCTTCGTGCCCGCAGTCGTTGTCAGTTGGGTTTTCGAGCTGACACCACAAGGCTTGAAGCGCGATGAGGACGTGAGGCCGGAGGAATCGATCGCGCCGCAAACCGGTCGGCGAATGAATCGCCTGATCGTCGCCGTTCTGCTCCTCGCGCTCGGCTATTTCGCGGTCGACAAATTCGTCCTCGCGCCCCGCCGTGCTACGCCTAACGAATTACCGTCCACCAATAAGAAATCGATCGCCGTGCTGCCTTTCGAAAACCTGAGCCGGGATCCGGATAATGCTTATTTCGTCGATGGGATCCAGGACGAGATTCTTACCCGGCTGGCCAAGGTGAGCGCGCTGAAAGTGATCTCGCGTACTTCCACCATGCGCTACGCCAGTCGCCCGGATAACTTACGCGAGATCGCGCAAGAGCTCGGGGTCGCCAACATCCTGGAGGGGAGTGTACAGAGAGACGGCGGCGCGATGCGGGTCAACGTGCAGTTGATTGCAGCTGAAAGTGACTCGCACCTTTGGGCCGAAAGCTACGATCGAGATGTTAAGAACATTTTCTCGGTCGAAAGCGAAGTCGCCCAGGCGGTCGCCGATGCTCTCAAGGCCAAATTGCTTCCGGCGGAGAGTGCCCGGATCGCGGATGTGCCGACGAAAAATCCGACAGCCTACGACCTTTTCCTAAAAGGTCAGTATCTCTTTAGCCAGCTGCAAAACAGCGCCTCGAAGGATCCGGTGGCAGATGGCAAAACCGGAACGGAGATGTACCGGCGAGCCATCGCGGCTGACCCTGATTTCGCCCTGGCCCATGCACAGCTGTCCTATCTCCAAAGTTATCTGCATTGGTATGGCGTGGACAGTAGCGATGCGGTCGTTGAAGACGCGCGTGCAGCTGCTGAGCAGGCGCTGGCTTTGCAGCCGGACTTGCCCGAAGCGCATCTCGCCCTGGGCTATGTCCATTACTGGGGTCATCGCGATTACGCCGCAGCGCTGCGCGAGTTTGCCATTGCCCAAGCGAGTTTGCCTAACAATGCCGAGGTGGTCGCAGCGATCGGCTACGTGCACCGCCGGCAAGGCGATCTGGAGCGTGGAGTTCCGGAATTGCAGCGGGCGATGGTGTTCGATCCACGCGACTCGGTGCTCCCGCGTGAAACCGCTAATTCTTACACGGCTCTGCGCCGTTACGCGGAGGCTGATGCCGCCTACGCGCGTTCGTTGGCAATCTTTCCCGGCGACATCGAGGCCCAGGAACAGCGCGCCGCCAGCCTGATGTACAGTGGCGATATGGCTGGGGCCGCACGCATTCTGGCGTCGATTCCCGCGGATGCCGATCCGCAAGCTTCGGTCTCGCTTCTCCGCTACAAACTGGCGATGACACAGCGTCAGCCGGACGCCGCGCTGGCCGCGATCGCGCACTCACCGGACTGGCTCATGACGCGTTGGGAACACAGTCTGGCGCCGCGTAGTTTGCTGCGCGCAGAGGCGCTCGTGCTCAAAGGCGATGTCGACGCGGCGCGTGCGACCTTTCTCGAGGCAGAAAAGGAACTGCAAGGTCTGCTCGATAAGCCGCACAAGGTGGCCGATGCGCAAAGCTATTTAGGGATCGTTTATGCAGGGCTTGGTCAAAAAGGAGGCGGCTTTGAAGTCCGCTCACGCCGCCGTCGAGCTCCTGCCGATGTCGCGCGATGTCATCGTTGGCGCCTTCTATCTCGAACGACTGGCCCGGGTCGAGGCGCAGGTCGGCGAAACGCAAGCCGCGATCGATCATCTCAATCAACTCCTATCCTCCGCGGGTGGGGAGGCCGTCTCGATCGCGACATTGCGGATCGATCCGGTCTGGGATCCTTTGCGAAAGGATCCGCGCTTTCAGTCTTTGCTGACAAAATTTGCCAGCACTGAGAAGACCGCAGCGCGATGAGCGAATTCTTACCGACTGAGATTTCCGTCATTGCTTTTGATCTTGATGGGACACTGATCGATACGGCACCCGATCTTACGGTGGCTTTGAATCATATGTTGGCGCGGCTTGGCCGGGGGCAGTTATCCCAGGCGCAAGTGCTCGGGATGATTGGTCGCGGCGTGCGCGTGCTGATCGAGAAAGGACTGGCCGCGACGGGCGAGGTAACTCCTGAGTTAGTCGAGGAAGGCCTGAAGGTTTTCCTGAGTTACTACGAAGAGCACATCGCGGACGAGAGTCGCCCTTACGAAGGAGTTGCGGCGACGCTCGATCTGCTGGCCGCGCGCGGGGTGAAGCTCGCGATCTGTACGAACAAACCTGAACATCACACGCGCAAGTTACTTGCCGCCTTTGGCTGGACTGAGCGTTTTGCGAGCGTGATCGGCGGCGACACGCTTCCCGCACGCAAGCCCGATCCGGCGCCTTTGCGCGAAGCGATTCGTCGCGCCGGTGGCGGCTCCGCCATCCTCGTGGGTGACTCGATAACTGATTTCGAGACGGCGAGGGCGGCAGAGGTTCCGTGCGTCGTGGTTAGTTATGGCTATCGCGATCGACCGGCGGAAGAGTTCGGCGCGACGCTCGTGATCGATCGCTTCGAGCAGTTAGCTGTTGGTCCGGTGAGAATCGCTTGATCTCGCGAAGAAGCGCGACCAAGGAGTCCCGTGGCGAAGCGAAACCAAAAGACCAATGCGCGGCCGGTTCTTTCTGGCGCGGCGTTTGCGTGGTGGCTGTTTGGCGCTTTCGCCCTCGGGGTTGGGCTGACGTGGCTGGTGATGCGCGGCAATTCCGCCTCGCCATCGCCGGCGATTGAAAGTTTTCTCCCGCAGTCATCGGGTCAGGCGCTCGTCACTGCACCGTCGGCTCCGCTCGTTCCCATCGGGCCGCCGGACGTTTCCCAGCTTCCTCCGGCCGAAGCCGCGCGCACGCTCGGGAATTGGAGCTACGACCAGCAGGATTGGGCGCACGCGAGCGAGCATTATGAAAAGGCGATCGCGCTCGGGATGGATAATCCCGATGTGCGAACAGACCTCGGGAACTGCTTCCGTTTTCTCGGCCAACCGCAGAGGGCCCTCGCGGAATATCAGGTGGCGCAAAAGCAAAATCCGCAACACGAGAACAGCCTCTTCAACCAGATCAGTCTCTACAACGATCTACTCCACGACCACGCGCAGGCGGTGACGGCCGCGGAGGAATTCATCGCGCGCTTCCCGCAAAGCCCGCAGGCGGCGACGGCCCGGCAATTGAGCGAGAAGGCTTCGCTCGGCGAGGCCGGTGCGGTGAAACGTTAGGCACGCTGCGGAAAGCTCTGCTTGAGGAAAAGCGGCCGGTCCGTCAGGCTCGCCGGAGCATGGGCCATCCCTGCCGCTCTCGCACAATCGCGCTCGGCTTCGCCGCGTCGGGCGTGGTCGCGCTGCTGGCGGCTTTCGGGTTGCCGCCCGCGGCGGCCTCGGACGGAGTGCGCACGGCGCTCTTCATCTACGGCGGCTCGGCGATTTTGTTTGGTGGCGGCACGGCCTTGTTTCGGCACTTCGACGTGCGCGCGATGGAGAAGCTCGCGCGGGGCGAAGAGGTCATCGCGCGCTGGCCGATCGAGCCGGCCATTTGGCAGGAGTTTATCGCCGCGGAGCGCCAATGGCTTGCGGGAGGCAGCGCCTTGCCTAACGAGCTCGCGATTCCCGCCGAGGTGCCGGAGGAGGGGATCGACGTGATCGCCGGCCGGAACGCGGTGCAGATCGGGGAAAGCATCCATCGCCTAACGAGTGGGATGCCGGAGGTGACGGCCGCCGCCTTGTTTGAAACCCACCCGGCCGTGATCGAGTTGCAACTCTACTATCCCGGCGGCGGAGCAGGCGCTTCCGGCGTGCCGCGGGCGGCGACCCGGGCGGCGCTCCGCTTCCCGGTCGGCCGCGGCCACTGGAAGGAAGCCGCCGCGGTCGTCGCGCACTACCGCGGCGACTCACCGCGGAAGCCGGATTTCTTTCACGGCAAAGGCGACGGGAGCAATCCGGAAGACCTGACCCGGTGTTACAACTGCGGCTACGGAACCTACCAGTTGATGTCGCATTGCCCGCAGTGCGGGCGAGGCATGCAATCGAAGCGCTCGTCGCGCCGCTCCGGTGTGCTTCTGGTGGTCCTGGGCGCTTTCATCAGTGGTGTCATCGGCTTGGTGCTGCTGGCGATCGGGCCCGGGTTGCTTGATTCCGGCGCGGGCTGGTGGCGATTTTCGGGAACGGAGGGGGACGCCAAACTGATTCTCGGCCTGCTTGGACTGATCGAGGTCTTCGGCTTCACGGTCCTCGTCTACGGCGCCTGGCAAATCGTGACCGGGCGCCGCAGCAAATGGGTGATTTATTTTACGATCGTGCTCGCCGCGGTGCTGCTCCTGCTCACGCTGCTGTTTTAGGCTCGTTAGGCGATCGTTAGGCTAAGAGAGCCCGCTTTCAGGGTTGACCGGGCACGGCCTGATTTACAGACTCGGTTCATGTTGCACCGGATGTTTCTCTCGGTCGTTGGCGTGCCTGGTCTCGTCGCTCTGTTCGCTTCCTGCACTCATAGCACCTTCCGCCCACCGGAGCGGGAAGGACCGCTCGCCCTGGTCCAGCAGGAAAAGCAGCCGCGCCTCTGGTTGATGATGAAACAGGAAGAGCAACGCAGCCGGCATATCGGCGGCAGTCGATCGATCGGCAAATGGGTGACCGAGATTTATTATCACTTCGACCTGCAGGCGCATGATCCCAAAAGCGCGGAGCGGCTCTGGAAAAAGCGGCTCCTCACCGTGAAGGATGAGGCTGGCGGTCGCGTCGCGCAGGCCCGGCTGCTCGGGCAGGAAGGCGAGATCGTCTGGATTTTTCTGAACGACGGACCGGTTGCGATCTCGAGCAAGGACGGAAGCAAACTGGCCGATCGCGAGACGATCGCGCAGCGCAACCCGACGCTGCGCGATTTGATCCCGAAGGACCTCGACTTCTACACCTACGATGGCGGGCTGGTGCTGACTGCGGCGGACGCGCAGCGTTTTCGGGTTCACGGCCCCGAATATCTCGCCGAACCGTATGCCCCGCCTAACGACGAATATTTCCGGCAGATTGAGTTCATGAGCACGCGCTGGAATGGCGGTTATAACACCCGCGATTTTCTCGTTAGGCAAATGCAGGTGAACGGCCGCTGGATCGGTTTCTTCAACGAAAAGGAAGCAGCCGATGCGGGCGACGACGGCTTCGGCGATAAGATGGCGAACGAAAAACCGGGCTGGAATCCCGATCGCGTTTATTACGAAACGAAGCAGGCGCGCCGGACCTTTTGGAGCGCGCGGATCGGGAAGACCAAGGAGTTCTCCGAGGGCACGCACGACCGGCTTTTTGACGTGACCAAAGTTCCCGGCGCGCCGGTCTACCTCGATGCCGGACTCCTGATCCAGCAGGGCACGAAGCACCCGTTGCGCGTGCAGAATCCGGCCGGTTTTCTCGTTCTTCATCGCACGCGCCTCGACGAGCAAGGCCGCCTCGCGCTGACCCGGCTGGATGACGAGTTCAAGCCGCAGTGGACCGCGACCCTGCCGTTCCACGAGTTGCACAATCGGTTTGAAGCACCGGAGAGCCTGCTCCTCTTCGGCCTCGTGCAGGAAACGGTGAAGGGTGTGACCGGATCGAGCGAACACCTGGTGGCGTTGAACCTGGCCGACGGCAAAACGCAGTCGTGGAATGTCCCGGCCGAGAAGATGGACTAACGAGTGAAAGTGAGACGCGTGCTGCTGCTCTTCGCCGGCGCGCTCGTTTGTGCACCGCTGGCGGCCGCGCCTAACGATAAGGTGAGCGATGATTCCGCCGAGACGCGGCAATACACGGAAGCGGATTTGCCCTCGCTAAAGAAAGATCCGGCCGGTCCGTCCGAGATCGATGAAATGGCGCAGCGGCGCGGCTTTCATTACGCCCGCGATACCCGGCGGGCCGCGCGCGGCGACTTCAAGGCGCTGAAGCAATTCTTCCAGCTCGCGAACGACGCCGACGGCGCGGCGCGCGAAAGTATCGAGGGCGTGCCGACGGTCGTTTGTTACGTTCTCGGCGACGAGAAGCTCGCGAAATTCCTCACCGCCCAGCCGATCGCCGACCGCATGATGGTGCGGAGCCTGGTCGCCGATGATGAGTTCATCCACGATTTTCCGCAGTCCGCCCGGTTGCTTTTCCAACGGGAGATGACCGCCTGGCCTTCCCCTAACGATCTCTATGCGATCCGCAAAGTCTTCAGCGACGAGTTCACTCTCAAAGGATCGAAGGTGATGCGCGCGGAAGTGATCGAGAAGAAGACCGGACGCGTGCTCTGCGACCTGACCGCAGACGATATCGGCACCGGCGCACAGCGCGAAGGCGAAGCGCTCTGGTCGCCCGATTCGAAGCGCGTCGCCTGCCTTTCTATCGATCTGCCGGACCAACCGGGCCATCTTTTCAGCAAGCCGCGCCCACCGCTGCAACGCAAGCAAACCGCGGTCTATCAGCTCGCCGGCGATTCCTTCACGCGGGTTGATCTCTCGTTAGGCGAAGCGCCGGGGCAGGACAAAGACCCGGCTTTGAAAGGGGCGGTTGCTGGCCATATTTTCACCGAGCCGGTAAAGTGGCAGAAACCGGACGTGCTCATCCTGCAACGGCACGAATACTACGGCGTGCTGCAGCCAATGAAGATCGGCGATCAGACCTTCGACACGATCGGCGACCTGGGACGACTCTACGAAATCACCGCCACGATTGCGCCGGACGGGAAGGGGACCGCGGTCTGGAAACTGCGGCCAGATCATTAGCCGATGAACGAATCGATTCCCAGGTCACGCTACCTAACGATAGCTCTGCCGCTTCTCGCCTTCGCGCTTAGTGCGCTCGGCATCCTTTTGATCCTGGAAGTCATCCGCCCTTTCCACGACCTCGCGAGCGACGGTCCGTTGGCCCTAGTCCTCTGGGGAATCGGCGCGCTTCTGGGCGTGCTTTGCTTCTTTCTGCGCGGCCGCTCGCTCGTCCTTTGCGTGCTCGGTCTCGGGTTGAACGTGCTCCCGCTGATCGCGGCGGCGATTCTCTGGTGGGTGCTAAGCCACAGCAATTTCGCCTGGCACTAACTGCCTAACGAGTCTAGCCCGGAAGTTCCTCGAACTCGCCCCGCTCGCGATTCTTCCGCACCCGATTCCAGGGAAAGCACTTTCCGTTCATCGCCACGTAAACTCCCGGCGGAAGCGCCTGCACAAACGAGAGCGCGCTGCCGAGATTGAACAGTCCATCGGAACTGCCGAAAGCCCAGGGAATCATCGCGCCGGTCAGCACGACCGTTTTGCCCAGGTCAGCCCGCGCGATCGCCGCCGCGGTCTCGGTCATCGTATCAGTGCCGTGAGTGACGATGACCCATTCTTCCGCCGCCTGCCGGCAGCTTTCCACGATCAGGTCGCGATCCGCATCGGTCATCTCGAGGCTGTCTACCATCATCACTGTGCGAATCGTCACCGGCACGCGCGAGCGCCCGCGCTCCAGCATCTCCGCGAGATGCGTGTCCTTGAAATAGAGCTGGCCGGTCCGTTCGTTATATTCCTTATCGAAGGTGCCGCCCGTGACGAGAATTCGGATAGCCATAGTGTGCGCGAAGCAACCGACGCTAGCGTCGTGCAGGCCCGGTCGCAATCTCGCAAAGGCTGGTGAGGAGTCGATTAAACCCGAAGCTCACCCTCGATCGAGTCGTCGAGGGTTCTGCCGATGGCCGCCCCGATCAGCATCTTTACTCCTGCCACTGCCATGCCGTGTTTCGTATCCCAGTAGTAACCATTTGCGGGTACAAACTTGATCGCGGTGATGCGCGGGTCATCGACCCCTTCGGTGAACCAGGTCTTCACGATAGGTTCCCATAGCTCTTTGATCTTCTCCCTGTCGCGCGAGATGGATGCGTTCCCGCTCAAGGTCAGGAAATCCGAATGCGCGGAGCCTTGGAAAAATAACTGGACCGCCGAGTCAGTCGCCAGCTCCTGGTTCTTATGACTGTCATCCGCGCTCAGGAACCAGAGATTCCCCGCGTCGTCCACCTGTTGCACGCTCATCGGTCGCGCGCCGCTCGATCCCGCGCTGGTCGTCGCGGTGCAGAAAAAGCAGGTCTCCGCTTTCTCGACCAACTCCTTGATTTTCGCGATCGCTTCCTGGCCGTTGAGATCGGCACGATTGTCTTCCGGTTGATTTTGATTGATTGAGTTCATGGCGATTTTCAGAGGAAATCGCCGCTGCCGTCCCCGTTGGATGGAACACTCCTGCGGAAGATGAGGCCGGTCTTTCGGCCCCGCTTTTGTTAACCATTCTGCGCCAACGCCCTGACTTCAGCGTGACACGGACAGGTCACGAGATGATCGTTCACCATCCCGGTGGCCTGCATCAGCGCATAACAAATCGTCGTGCCGACGAACTTAAAACCGCGTTGCCGCAGATCGCGACTCATGGCGTCGGACTCCGCGGTGCTGGCCGGCACCTGACTCATCTGGCGCCAGCGATTTTGCTTCGGCTCGCCGTCGACGAACTGCCAAAGGTAACGATCGAAGGTCATCTCTTCCTGAAGGCTGAGGAATGACTTCGCATTCTGGATCGTGGCCGCGATCTTGAGCCGGTTGCGCACGATGCCCGGGTCGTTGAGAAGACGCTGCACGTCGCGCGCACCGTAGCGGGCGATCTGCTCCGGGCGAAAGCCCGCGAAGGCTTTCCGGTAACTCTCTCTTTTCTTTAGGATCGTCACCCAACTCAAGCCAGCCTGGGCGCCTTCGAGAATAAGAAACTCGAAGAGTCTCCGATCGTCGTGCAGCGGCACGCCCCATTCTTCATCGTGATAAGTCAAAGCGGGCTCGGTCGTAGCCCAGGCACAACGTGGCATGAGAGAAGGATGCGCGGCCGCACGGCCTGTGCACAGAAAAATCGCGCCGAGCCTAACGAGAACGAGTGACCCGGACTTCCGGCCGATAGGTGACCCGCACCACCAGGTCACCGCGCCCGCCGCGCGGCTTCGGCAGGCCTTCTCCGTGGACGCGGACCAGCTCGCCGCGCTTCGCGCCTTTCGGAATCGTTAGGCGAAGCATCCCGCCGGCAGGGCGTTCGATCGTCTCCACGCCACCCTCTGCAGCCCGTTGCGCGCTGATGCGCAGATCGGTCTGGAGATCGGAGCCGCGGACTTTGAAACGGTAACCAGGAAGAGCCTTGAGCTTTAACTGGAGATCACCCTGCGCCGGCGCATGCCGCGGCAGACGAAGGCGCGCGCCCGGGGCCGTCATCGCTGGAATTTCCACCCGATAAGTCTCGAGACCGCCTGGATTCGCCGGGTCCTTGACCTGCACCTGAAGCGAAGTGCCGCGGAGGAAATCTTCGATCCGCAGCCTGACTTCCTGGGTGATGTTGTGCTCAATCCGGACTCGACCTCCGGAAGCTCGGGCCTGACTAACTCGATCGAGATCGCGGTCGTAGGCGCGCCGGCGCGCCGGGTCGCTTAGAATTTCGTAGGCGGCGTTGAGCGCCTGCGTGCGCTGCGCCGCTTCTGCGGAGTTTTGGTTGAGATCGGGATGAAAGCGCTTCGCCAGCAGCCGATAGGCATCGCGAATCTGGCCGGCGGAACAACGACGATCCAAGCCGAGAACCGCATAGTGAGTCTCGTCGGAAGCCGTCACCCGGATAGCTTCACCGCACCGCTTTGCTGAGCGCCGGAGAGAGTTACTTTGATTTCCCTTCGATCTCGTCCGCCAGCGCGGTCACGCCATAGACCTTGCGCAGCGCCTCGATGATGGCCGACGAATCCACCGAAACCGCGCGCGCCTGTTTATCGTCGTAAACATAATCGAGCACGAGCGACTGGATGTTTCCGTCGAAGATGATCCCGACGAATTCGCCGTCCCGGTTTACTACTGGACTTCCGCTGTTTCCGCCGATGATGTCGGCGTCGCAGACAAAGTCGAAGTTCGTGCCTAACGAGAGCTGGTCCTTTTTCTCGACCCAGCGTTGCGGCAGTTCGAACGGCTCCTTGTTTTCATGCTCAGCGGAGCGCTGATAAAGCCCGGCGAAGTCGGTGAACGGCGGGATCTGTTTCCCGTTTTCCTCATAACCGCGCACCATCCCGTAAGCCAGCCGTAGGGTAAAAGTGGCGTCCGGATAACTGTCCGTGCCTTTAATCGCGAACCGCGCCTTCGCGATCTGCGCGTAGGCCTGCTGCTTCGCCTCGTCGCTGGCATCCACCACCTTGCGCGCGCCGCGTGCGCTGGCATCGATCAGAAGCATAAGCTTGAGCATCGGGTCATCGGCAGCCTTGATCGCCGCGCTGTCGCCGGCGTAGAGTTTCTTGCGGAAGGCGGGATCCTTGAGCTTCGTGCCTTTTACTAACTCCGCCGCCCGCTCGGCCGGTGACTTGCCGTTCATGACCTGCTTCACCAAAGGCTCCTCCGCGCCGAGATAGATCTCCAGGTCGGTCAATGAGTCAGTCAGGAGTAACTCTTCGAGATCGTCGTAAACCGGCTGGGTCGAAAAGAGCTGAAGCTCGAGCGAATCAATCGAGCTCTCGCGATATTCCGGCAGGCGTTCCCCGTTTGGCTTCGCGCGTTCCTCCGGCGCGCGCACGAGCAGGCGCGCGTAGCGGGCGAGGATACCGCCAAAGCCCAGCTCGCGTTCGTAGTAATCGTAGGTCGGCGAGGCCTGGATAATAGCCTTCTGGGCCTGCCCGATCTTATCGTAGGCCGCGGCGGCCTTCTGGTAGAGCTCGTCCTGACTCGTGCGCTTTTCCATTTCCTGGCGCAAGTTAAACTCGTTAGTCAGCAGCTTGTTGTAGATGACCGGGTCAAGCAGGCCTTCGAGTCGTCCTTTCAGCGCCTTGCGGCTGTTCTGGACGCCGAAGAGATCGTCGCGCGCGCGCCGGGCATTCTCGAGCGAGCGCGCTCCGAAGCTGGTCAGAGCCACCTCGCGACGATAGAGGAACGCCATCCGCTGCGGGAGCTGCCGGTCGCGCGCATCTTTCAGCACCGCAAGCGTCAGCTCGCGATCCGTCCCGCCCGGATTGCCGCTGACAAAGACCAGGTCGCCTTCCTTCGGTCCGGCCGGATTGAACTTCAGATAGTTATCGATCTTCGCCGGCTGGCCGTTCTCATAGACGCGAAAGATACAGATATCGAGATCGTAGCGCGGATACTCGAAGTTATCCGGGTCGCCGCCGTAGAAGGCCGCCTGCTGTTCCGGCGCGAAGACCAGCCGGACGTCGGTATATCTCTTGTAACGATAAAGCTGATAGGATCCGCCCTCGTAGAGAGTAATGACATTGCTGCGCAGTCCGGTCTTATCCTTCGACTCTTTCTCGATCTCCGCGATGATCGCGCGCCGCGCGGCCAGCGCCGCGTCCGGCTTCATCCCGGAGTGGATCGCGGTGTTCACCCGCGCGGTGACATCCTCGATCGATTGAAGGACGTTGAGCTCGAGGTCGAGGGCCGGTTGTTCCTCGGTCTGCGTCTTCGCATAAAAGCCATCGTGCAGATAGTTATGCTCGGCGCTGCTGAGCTTCTGCAAGGTATCGGCGCCGACATGATGATTCGTGATCACGAGACCATTCGGGGAAATGAACGAGCCACTTCCGCCGGAGTTAAAGCGCACGCTCGATTTCTGCAGGTGATCGAGCCACTGCGGAGTGGGATCGAAATGATATTTCTCCTGTAACTTCTCCTTTGGCGGATTGTTAAAGAGCCACATTCCTTCGTCGGCGCGGACGACGGAAATGAGAGCGCCGAAAGAAACCAGGGCAACGAGCAGGCGGCGTAAGATCATCGCCCAGTGTAACCGGGCGGACTGGCGCTGCCAAGCGCCCGCTTTCGCGGCCTTTCGGGGGGAAAACGGCGTCGCCCTCAGAAGGGAGCAAATAGCTCGGAGGTCCACGCAAATAGCCTGGGGGTGCAACAAATAGCTTGCCGCGCAGGCAAATACTGGTGGGCTCCAGAAAATAGCTCGGGTGCAAACAAGTTTCCGAGAGGGTTGAGCTATTTTCTGAGCCGCCCCGGCAAATGGCCTGGCCGCCGCGCCAAAAAGCCTCGAAGCTGATGACGACCGGTGTCGACGCGCAGACCTGCAAACTCATCGTGCTCGACTCCAACATCGGTTCGATGACGAGTTCAAGCAGATCATCGGGCGCGGCACCCGGATCAACGAAGACTTCGACAAATTCTACTTCACGATCGTGGACTTTCGGAACGCGACGGCGCACTTCGCGGATAAGAAGTTCGATGGCGATCCAGTCCGCGTGAAAGCGGTCGGTGAGACGGAAGACATCTCGGAAGTTGACGAAGAGGCTGACGACGAGCCTGTCGTCGACGAATTAACCGGAGAACAGGTCGATTTTCCTCAACCCGAAAAGCCCGATATCTCAATCAAAGTCGATGACGGCCCGGGCACGATGCGGAAGGTCAGAGTCAATGGCGTCGATGTCAGCGTCATTAACGAGCGCGTCCAATACCTGGGCAACGGCGGCAAGATCATCACGGAAGACCGGCTTCTTACGGCCATGGTATATGATCCGGAAAACAGACCTGGGATGGCACTGCGCTGCGCATCGGCGCCGAAGTCTGTGATGCATTCTGCCGCTATGATGAAGCGGAGCCTCTCAATAAAGTAAAGTAATCACGCGTGCGGGGGCATAGCGCTCGAACGCTAACAACCCGACATCGGCATCCTTTCTGGTCAATTTCTCGCCGCGGTGCGCGGAATGGGACGATGATAAAGCTGTAGCGACGGAATTTCAGGTTTTGGGCGGCAGGGGACTTTCTTCTTATCCGCTCGTAGACGGGGAGATGGCGCGAAACTGACATAAATGTCACGTAAAAAGTTGTGACAAGGCTTGCGACAATTTCTTAGCCTTCGGGCAATTCAGCAATGTAACATCTCGAAAGGAATCCTATGGAAAAGCATGCGTCGTTGAAGTCAGCGTCTGTCTCTTCGCGAATTCCTGATTTTGTTCTCTGCACGATAGGCCTCCTCCTGGCGCTGATCGGAATAGGTAGTCTGGCTAGTCCCAGTGCGCGCGCCCAAGACGAAAACTCGTCGAATCCCAACGGGAAGGTCCAAGTGGTCGCTTCCTATCATAACGACGTCTCTCAACCCTTGCGGGACGTGCCGCCGTGGATCGCCGCGGATGGCCGACAGGGTGGCGACCGCGAAGCGAATGAGAATCCCAGGATTCCATATCGTCATATCGATGGCGTTGACCCGGTGGTGCAGGATTATCATGCGCCGGCCCGGCATTTTCTTCCGCCGAGCATTTCCGCGACGATCCTCAACTTCGATGGCGTCGGTTTCCCTGGTGTCGGTTGCAGTTGTGCCCCGCCCGATACGAACGGCGCAGTCGGTGCTACCCAATATGTGCAGATCGTGAATGAAGGTTACCAGGTCTTTAATAAGGCGACGGGCGCATCTGTGCTCGGACCGAATAGTATCTCTTCGGTCTGGAACGGCTTCGGTGGGGTTTGCCAGACGGGCGGGAAGGGTGATCCGGTTATGCTCTACGATCACCTGGCCAATCGCTGGTTGATCAGCCAGTTTGCCGGCTCTGGCAGCGCGGTCACGGATGAGTGTGTGGCGATTTCCACGACCTCGGATGCGACCGGGAGTTATAACCGCTACGGGTTTCATCTCGGCACGAATTTCTACGATTACCCGCATCTCAGCGTCTGGCCCGACGCCTACTACATGAGCATGAATATCTTCAACGCGGCTGGGACGTCCTATCTCGGGCCGCAGGCCTTTGCGTTTGACCGGACGAAGATGCTCGCTGGGCAGGCGGCTACGTTCGTTAGTCCGGTCGGCCCGCTGGGCGGATCGGTCGATGGCTTTCTCCCGGCGGACCTCGATGGCTCGACTCTGCCGCCGGCTGGCGCGCCGAATACCTTCATCGG
This sequence comes from uncultured Verrucomicrobiae bacterium, assembly GCA_963831805.1. Lineage (GTDB taxonomy): Bacteria > Verrucomicrobiota > Verrucomicrobiia > Chthoniobacterales > UBA10450 > Palsa-1392. The sequence continues at coordinate 494,258 of CAWHRN010000009.1, forward strand.
CTTTCCCGGGCAGGCGAGCAGCCCGAATTATACCACCTACCATTTTCACGTGGACTTCACCACGCCGGGTAACTCGACCTTTACCACCTTCGCGACCCCGGCGGCGGCGGCTTTCACCGCACTTTGTGCCAACACTCGCGCGTGCGTGCCGCAGAAAGGAGAGAGCTCATCCAATTACCTTGACGGCCTTGGTGACCGGCTCATGTTCCGCCTGGCCTATCGGAACTTCGGCGATCATGAATCAGTGGTCGGGACCTACAGTGTGAGCTCGGGCGGAGTCGCCGGCGTGCGCTGGTTCGAGTTGCGCAATGTGACCTCCGGCCCGGTGACGGTCTATCAGCAGAGCACTTATCAACCGGATGCGACTTGGCGCTGGCTGGCGAGCACTGCGATGGACGGGCAGGGGAATCTCGCGGTTGGTTTCAGTGCCTCGAGTTCGAGCATCAATCCGCAGGTTCGCTACGCCGGCCGGTTGGCGACCGATCCGATTAACGTCCTGAGTCAGGGGGAAGCTCATCTCTTCGACGGGACGGGCAGCCAGACCGGCAGCGGCAATCGCTGGGGAGACTATAGCTCACTAAGTGTCGATCCGGTGGATGACACAACCTTCTGGTATACGAACGAGTATTACTCGACGACCGGCACGTTTAACTGGCGGACGAGGATTGGCAGTTTCAAGCTCGCGACCGGGACTCCGACACCAACACCAACACCAACACCAACACCGACACCGACCCCGACCCCGACACCGACCCCGACCCCGACACCGACACCGACCCCGACCCACCGACCCACGCCGACACCGACGGCGACTCCCACGCCGACTCCGACAGCCACTCCGACCCCGACCCCAACGGCGACTCCGGGTGGCGAGTTAATTGTGAATGGAGCGCTGGAAGGGAGCTTATCGCCCTGGGTTGCGTCGGGAACGGGCTGGTTCTACACGAACAACGGTAACTATCCTCATGGCGGGACGGGTTACATGTATTTTGGGGTTAATAACAGCGTAGCTGGGCAGATCTATCAGACGGTGACCATTCCGTCGACCGCGTCCGGGTCGCTGAACTTCTGGTTCAACTGTAGCTCGAGCGAATCCGCCACGAAGGCCTATGACTACCTCTATGTGGAGGTGCGCAACACCAGCGGCACTCTGCTCAAGACCGTGGCGACCTATAGCAACAAGGACAAGACAACCGCCGGAAGTTATTCCTTGAAGTCGTTTAGTCTATCGGCATACAAGGGTCAAACGATCCGGCTGCAATTCCGGACGACGACGGATAGCTCGATCACGACAACCTTCCGCGTCGATGATGTTTCGTTGAAATAGACGCGTCCGGCAGTTATAACAGGGAGGGAACGGCGGGTTGCCGTTCCCTTTTTGTTTTTTGAGATGAGTCAAAACTTCGAGGAACTGGATTATCAGGAGACGCCGCTGGGTGGGGTGAGTCTGCGGCGTCGGCGGATGCTTTCGCTGGGCGGCCTGGAGGTTTACGAAGTGCAGCTGGGCGACGCTTTCCTGATGTCGAGTTTGTTTCACGAGGTCGAAGTTGGGTTGGCGCACCTGGGCCTGGGTGAACTCACGGGCAGATCGTGGGACGTCGTCGTCGGTGGTCTTGGGCTGGGCTACACCGCGGCCGCGGCGCTCGAGCATCCGGAGGTGGCGTCGCTCCTCGTGGTCGATGCCCTGCCGGCGGTGATCGACTGGCATCGCCGAGGTCTCGCGCCGCTCGGGTCGAAGCTCACCGGCGATCCGCGCTGTCGGTTATTGTTGGCGGATTTCTTCGCCGCTGCGCGCTCGGCGGAAGGTTTCGATCCGGAACAACCGGGCCGTTTGTGGCACGCGGTTCTGCTCGATATCGATCATTCGCCCCGTAATCTCCTGCACCCGGCAAACGCGGCTTTCTATGAACCGGAAGGTCTCCGCGCTTTGGCGAAGCATCTTCATCCCGGCGGCATTTTTGCCCTCTGGTCGGACGATCCACCGGATGATCGCTTCCTCGAGACGCTGAGCGAAGCATTCGCGACCGTGCGCGCGCACATCGTCGGTTTTCCTAATCCGATTCTGGAAAGAACTTCCGAAAGCACGGTCTATATCGCGAGCCAGGCGTGAGAATCGGCGGCTTGCGCGATGGGCGGAGGTGTGTTTCTTGCCCGGTGCCCGCGGGAAAGATCGCGGCAACCGCATCGAGCCTAAGCATTGATTTCTTTTTTTAGACCCTCTAACCGCCGCCGGATCGGGCTCGGCCTGGCGATATTCCTGGCGCTGCAGGTTGGCGCTTTCCCCGCACTGGTCAGTCGCAAGACGCCGCCCGTGTTCGCGAAGTCAGCGGACGATCCGGTGCCGGTGAACCGCGTGGCAATGCTCGGTCCTGGAGTTGACCCGGAAGAGGCGCGGCTGGTCGTGGCGACTGCTTACAACACCGGCCGGGAACTGGCCAAGACCTGGCATGTGATGTGGCCGCCGGGTCTGCAGAATTTCCTCGTGAATACCGGCCGCCGCAAAGGGGGGCTCTGTTTTCAATGGGCGACCGAACTCCTCGTCCGGCTGGACGCGTTGCACCTGAAAACGCTGGAGCTGCATTGGGCGGAGGCTTATCCGGGCACCGCGAGTGAGCACAACGTGATCGCGGTGACGGCGCGCGGCCAGCCCTTCGAGCAGGGAATTTTCTTTGATAACTGGCGCTACTCCGGCCGGCTTTGCTGGGGACCGGTGAATGGCGATCCGGAATATATCTGGAAGGAAAACAAGGTCGCCGCGCGGGCCCGGCTGGAGCGGAGTAAGCAGGAACGGGCCGCCCAGCGCAAAGCAGCGGCAGCAAAAAGCGGGAACGCCGCGAGTCAGTGAACTCCTGGGCAGGAGTTAGCTAACTATCAGCGAGCATCCCAGTGCTCGGGTGATGACAATCTTGCGCGCCAAGAAGACGCATTTCCGATGCCTTTTTTCCGCTTCCTTATTCCCGGCCTCGCCTTGGCTCTTAGCAGTTGTGCGAGCATGCAGGTCGCAGACTTCGCCGCGGGGAAGCCTGCACTGGATCCGGCGGAGTTCTTTACCGGCCACACGCGCTCCGAGGGAGTTCTGGAAAATCGCGGCGGCGCGCCGATGAAACGGGTCACGACCACTACCACCGGTCGGTGGGAAGGGAAGACGCTCCTCTTGGAGCAGGATCTCCGGATTGGCGGGCAGGCTTCTCATCGCTCGTGGCGTATTCAGAAGCTCGACGCGCACCACTACGAAGCGACCGCGAGCGACATGGGCGGAGCGGCGCGTGGCGAAGCTTACGGCAATGCCTTTCACTGGAGCTTCACGGTCGCGCTTTCCCCGGGGAACCCGCTGGCGAATGTGCGGATGAGCCAGTGGATGTATCTCCAACCGGACGGCCGCACGCTGGTCAATCACACGACCATCCGGAAGCTCGGCCTCGTCGTCGCGCAGGTGACGGAGCAGTTCCGGCGGGAATAAAGTCCGACGCACAGCCGCGCCAAACGGTGTATCGGTAAATATGTCCGATCCACGCAACGTCGCCCACGACAAGAAGGTCAAGCACGAGAAGGAACACGAGAAACCCGAGGCTGATCCGAAAGAGAGGAAGCCGGCGAGCGCACTGCCCGCCGCCGAGTCCGCCGCGGAGGACCAGGGCCCTGACGAACACGAGAAGTCGGTCGCGGTGCTCTCAAAGCTGAAGGAGATGGAGTTCCATTCTCGCGCGAATATCGAGACGCTCGCCGGCCTTTCCCTAACGATCGACGACGAGTTGAAGCAGAAGGAATTCTCCGATCCGATCGGCGCATTATATTCCGCGCAGGATCAATTCCACACCAAGATCACGGAAGTGATCGAGAGCTACGAAGCGCACGTCGACAGCTTGAGGCCTGCGGTCTGATCCGTCGGCGGTGGGACGGTGAACCGCGGCTGCGACGTAATTTCCGGCTACGACTCGTTAGGCCGCGGCGCGCCGCTTCTGCTTCACGAGCGAGGAAGTGGCTCGGCTGGCGCTCGCCCGCTGCGTGCCGTTGCGTTTCGGCTTGAGCGACTGATTCCGGTTCAGGCTTTCCTGTAACACTTTCACCAGGTCGACAACCTTGGTCGAACGCACGGCGGCCACCGGCGCGGCCGCGACTTCCTTCTTGTTCGCCTTTTGCTCGATCATCTCGAGCACGGCGTCGCGATATTCGTCGCGGTATTTTTCCGGCTCCCACGGCACCGTCATCCCTTCGATCAGGGTCTGCGCCATCTTCAATTCCTTGTCGTTGATCGTCGCCTGCGCGCCGCTGCTCAGCTCACTCGGGCTGAGGATTTCACTCGCGAAATGCATCAGCTCGAGGACGAGGAAAAGGCCGTCCGGTTTCACAGAAGCGAGGTGCTCGCGGTTGCTGATCACCACCTTGGCGATGCCGATTTTACCGGTGCCGCTGAGCGCCTTGTGCAGGAGCGAATAAGCTTTCTCGCCGCCCTTTTGCGGCTCGAGGAAATACGGTTTGTAGAAAAACTTCGGATCGACCTGCTGCACCTCCACGAAATCGGTGATGTCAATCGAGTGGGTCGATTCGATTCGCACCTTCTCGAAATCCTCCTCCTTCAGGATGATGAAATGGCCGCGCTCATACTCGTAGCCTTTCACGATCTCGTCGGCCTTCACCTCCTCCAGATCGGCCTCGGCGACCTTCTTGTATTTGATCGGGCTCATGTCCTTCCCGCGGAGCTGGCGAAAACTGAGTTTCTCCTCTCGGGTCGCCGGGAAGACCGCGACCGGGATGTAGACGAGGCCGAAGCTGATACTTCCTTTCCAAATTGCGCGCATAAGTAGAAAAAGGTAAGAACATTACGTCCAGGCCGCGCGGGAAGTCAACGAAGACTAACGAACCGACTGCCGGCCGATCACCTAACGAATCAACCTACAGATGATGCAAACCTGGCTTGGCACCTCCGGCTTTCAATACGCGGAATGGAAAGGGACTTTTTACCCCGAGAAGATGCCCGCGAGCAAAATGCTCTGCTTCTACGCGGAGAGCTTCGCGACCACGGAGATCAATTACACCTTCCGGCGCATCCCGAGCGCGGCGACGATCGAGCGCTGGGTCGAGGGAACGCCGGCGCGTTTCGCCTTCAGCCTAAAGGCGCCGCAGCGCATCACTCATTTCGCGAAGCTGCGCGATTGCGGCGACACGCTGCGCTTTTTCTACAGCGTCGTCTCCGCGCTCGGGGAGAAGCTCGGGCCGATTCTCTTCCAGTTGCCGCCGTCGTTTCAGAAAGACGTGCCATTGTTAGGCGATTTCCTCCGCGAGTTTCCCGCGGGCCTGCGCGCCGCCTTTGAATTCCGCCACGCCTCCTGGTTTGCGGAGGACACCTACGACGTGCTCCGCGCCGCCGGGATCGCGCTGTGCGTGGCCGACAGCGCAAAGTTGCAGACGCCCGTGATCGCGACCGCGCCCTACGGTTACCTCCGCCTCCGCCGGGAAGATTATCAGCCTAACGACATCGACGGCTGGGCCGAAGTCGTGAGGGCGCGGTCCTCATCATGGAGCGACGCCTTCATTTACTTCAAGCACGAAGAGAGCGGGATGGGCCCGAAGCTGGCCCAGCAGTTGAGCGACCGACTGGCTTCCGTGCCGCTGGCCTAACGAGCATGGGACTAGCTCCCCGCCGCGTCATGCAGCCGGATGTCGATCTCGGATTTAAGCGTGCGATGGACGGGGCACTTCGCCGCGACCTCCATGAGCTTCGCGTGCTGCGCGGGCGTGATTGGGCCGGTCAGCTGAATGTCGAGATCGATCCGGTCGAGCAGGCCCGCCTTGGTTTCACACTCGGCGCAATCCTGCGCGTGGATGCGTGCGTGGCGGAGTGAGACGGTCACGTGCTCGAGCGGGATCTTCTCCCGGCGCGCATAGTAGCCGACCGTCATGGAAGTGCAGGCGCCGAGCGCAGCGAGGAGATAGTCGTAGGGGTCGGGTGCTGACTCGGTCCCGCCGACACTTACCGGCTCGTCGATCGGGAAAGTGTGCCGGCCGGCAGTCGCCTGCTGGAGGAAGCCTCCCGCGCTGCCGCGCACGACAACGTCTGGCTCGGGTGAAACGGCGGGAGCGGCGGGGCTGTGCGGCTGAGTCGTCATGCTGGGAATATACACCTCTTCGCCGCCCTAGCCGGGCAGCTCCACAAACTCCGCCGCCTCGTCGAGGACCGCCTGCGCGCGGTCAAAAATTTCCCGGGCCTCCTCCGGCGAATCGCCCACCGCAGTCAGGCCGAGCCGGCCCGAACTGCTGAGCGCGCTTAGCATGTGGAAAACGATCCCCGTCTGCCGCATCTGGCCGAAGTGCAACCCCCGGCGCACCACCAGGTCGAACACGTCATCCGGCGTAAACCCGCGATAACTCTCCGACTCCACGTGGTCGCTCGCGACGAGGAACTTCTTTCGTCCCGTCGGCGTGGTGAAAGTCGCCGTCTCCGTGTTGTAACTCCCCCCGGTGAGGAACTGGAGAGTTAGAAAAGGGTGAGTCGTTCCTCCCTTGCGGAGATTTATCTCAATCGCATAGGTCTCCCAGGCGGCCGAGTCAGTGGCCCGAGTCACCACGAAGTCGAGCGCGAAGCGGCCGATGACGCCGGCATCCCGCAGCAGGTCTCCGACCTTGGCCGCGTCGCGGGTGATCGCCGCCGCGTAGGCGGGATCCGCCGGAAAGATGCAGCCGAGGTAACTCTGCCCGCTGGGACCGCCCAGCATCTGGTCGTGAGTGGAAAGCAACTCCACCTTACCCAGTGGCGTGATCCGGAGTTGCACGCTCGGGCTGCGGACTTCCGGTGACCCGACCCCGACCCGCTCCTCCACGATGCCGCCGCGGGCGCGGAACTTCTCCCAATACTCTTCATAGCGGGTGGAGGCGAGCTCGAACTTCATCGCGCGCAGCCGCTCGATCATTGCTGCCTCGTCCGGTTGGTCGAGGTTTGTGAGGTCCACGAGGGCGTTCCCTTCGCCGGAGACGCCTTCGTTTAACTTCACCACGGCCTGGGCGATCGAGGGTCGCTGGCGCCGCATCTGCAGGAGCGCCGACACCACCTCTCCTTCGCTCGTTAGGTTGTCCACCCCGAGCGGGTGATTGATCCCCGCCTCAGCGAATAACTGCCGGCAGCCGGTCTTCGTCCCGTAGGAGAAATAGCGCGGATCGGCGCCGTAGAGAGGAATCCCGAGCCGGAGCGCGAGATTCCGCTCCATGTAGGTCGTGTTGTAGCAGACGAGATGGGCCCGGTCCTTGTTGGCGATCGCCGCCTCGATCTGGCGGAGGAGCCGCGGCCGCTCGAGCACCTTCTGGCTGAGCGGGCGAGGGGAATCGTCGTAGGGCGCGAGCAAAGTCAACCGGCGCGCCGCATGCCGCGGGATGATGCCAGGCAGCAAGTCGAGGTAGTACTCCACCACACTCGGGTTGATCGCCTGTGACGTCACATAGACCATCTTCGCCCGTGGCTGGGTGAGCAGGAGCAGGAGGAAAAGAAACCGCTCCTCGTAGGCCTGCACCTCCAGCCCGGTCACGGCCATGTCGATCGACATCGAGGGAACGACCACGATCGTCTGTTCATCGTCGTTGAAGGACTCGATCGAGCGCCAGAGCGGCGCGAGCTTCTTCTGCAGCGCGTCGAACTGCGCCGCCGCTTGCTCCACCGTCACGTCGTCGGGCAGGCCGACCAGAGAGAGATCTTTTTTCATCTTCCGGAGAGACTACGCTACGTGGCAAGCCCCCGCCGCGAGCAGGTGAAACCAGGAGCCGAAAGCCCCCGCGCCCGCGCTTCCCGGAGCCGGCTGGATCGCCGCGAGTCACCCCGCGGCGATCGCCTCTGCCGGCTGGTCGGTTAACCCTGCATCCTAGCGCGCGACATCGCGGAAGGAATCGCCGACCCTTAGCTCATCAAAGGCATGAGAGCCGTTGTTCAAGCCCTCCTTGAACAGCACATCGCTGAACCCGCCCGCCTGGAACGCCGGCGCCATCGCGAGGTGGGCCGTCCCTTCCGCCGTGATCGTTCCGCCGCTCAGCGTCGGGTTCACATAGAGCGTCTCCGAGCCGGTCGTGAAGTTGAGCTCGATCACCAGCCACACCGTGTCGGAACCCACTCCCACCGTTGTGTAAGCCTGGCTGTGCCCCGGCGCCAGTATCGTTGTCGATCCCGTAGATGTCGCTGGCATCCAGCACCCCAAACCCCGGCGAAGTGGCGCCAAAGCCCTCGTTAAAAGTCAGCACCGCGTAGCCGGAGAACTCGACCGCCATCCGCCGGATGAGGCAACCCAGCCAGACCGTCCCCGCGCCCCCGGGCACCGGCCCCACGTCCGCGCCCACGGCCCCGCCATTGTCACCGAAGTCCCGCAGGATCACCGCCCGGCCGTGCGCCGGGAACCCCGGGTAATGCAGCCCGTAGGGCGTCACATAGGGGTTGCCGTTGAAGTCCATCCACGCCCCCTGACCGGGAGGACTACCCGCGGGCGGGCCATTTCCGGCCAGCGGGCCGACCGGATAATTCAGGCTATCGGAAAAGAGCAGCCCGGGCTGCGCCATAGGACTGCCCACCACGAGACTGACCGCCACGCGATCAGCGCGACTAAGTATCCCGAGGATAACTTAAGCATCTTCATAGTATGGTTTCTTTCGTTATAGTTAAGAGGCGCCAGATCCGCTGGCGACCCAGCCTCAGTCATTCAAGTTACCGCCAGTAGGTCAAGACTCATTTTTTCGTAAGAAGGCCTCGCCCCCGGTCAGGTAAAAACTACCCGCCCGGTCTAGCCATTTTCTTGCTCCCACGTGCCCGCTCCTGGCACGCTATTCTCCCCTAGGCCTCATCGACCGCCCAGTGGCGCTGCTCCCTCGAGAAGCGGAATCGGAGCGTCCCTTGGACGGACGCGCCGATGGGAGGTTGGCGCGCGGGCGAGGACGACCAAGGCAAAGGCCAGCGGTTCCCAGTCCGGAGGTCGAGGCTCAATCCCCGGTTCGACGACGAAGGCGGCGACCGCAACGACGTTACGCTAAAGGTCGTGCCGTAGCGCGACACACCGCCCGCTTTCCGTCCTCGCCGCCGCGCGACATTTTTGTCTGGTCAGGCGCCTTCGCACTTGCTATGCCGGGGGCCCGCCTAACGACCGCCCGTGCCCGACCCGCCCGCCACTCCGTCACCCATGAAAACCTCCGTCTTATCCCGCCTCCTCCTCATCGCCCTCTCCCTCGCCGCCTTCCGCGCCGGCCCCGTCTCCGCGGGCAGCGCCACCTGGACGAGCGCGCCCGACCGGACCAATTGGAATGACCCGATGAACTGGGTGCCCATGATCGTTCCGAACAATCCCGCCGATGTCGCGACCTTCGCCACCTCCAGCTCCACGGCCGTTTTCCTCGGGCAGTCGGAGCAGGTCGGCAGCATTGTCTTTCCCGCCGGTGGCAGCGCCTTCACCATCACGGTGAACGCGGGCACTCTCCTGATCAGCGGAGCCGGCGTCATCAACGACTCCGGGGTCGCCCAGAACTTCGTGAACCTGCCGAACGTCCGGCTCGGCATCGACGCGTTGATTTTCTTTCTTAACTCGGCCAGCGCGGGGAACGCCATCTACACCAATTATGGGCGACCCTTCGAGTTCGTCCCCACCGGTGCGATGGAGTTTCATAACACGACCACGGCCGCCAGCGCCACCTTCTACAACCGCGCGGGCACGGCCGGCAGCGGGCACACCACCTTCCGCGACGCCAGCACCGCTGGGGAGGCGACCTTCTATAATTACCAGGCGAACAGCGTCACCTTCGGGAGCGACCACGGCTACGCCGAGTTCGACAATAGCTCCACTGCGGCCGACGCCACCTTTGTCTGCTACGGCGGCGACCAGCCGAACGTCTTCGGCATCGCCACTGGGGGCGCCGTCACCTTCGCCGACACCGCCACCGCCGCGAACGCCACCTTCGACCTCAGAGGCGGGACCGTCGCGCAGACGGCCGGCGGCACCCTCACCTTTTCCGGCAGCGCCAACGCCGGCCTCGCCACCATCACAGCCGCCGCCGGCAGCGGCGGCGGCACCGGCGCCACCGTCTCCTTTCTCGGCACGAGCGACGGCTACGGGGCGCAGCTCTTCATCGACGGCACCCTCGACGTGAGCGGCCATCTCTGGCCGGGCGTCGCCATCGGGTCGCTCGCCGGCAGCGGCACCGTCATCCTCGGTTACAATAACCTCGCGCTCCAACTCTATGGGCCGGTCTCCACTTTCAGCGGGCTCATCGAGGATGGCCCGAACGCCGGAGGCTCCCTCACCGTCGGCTTCACGCATCTCGAGCTGACCGGAGCCAATACCTACACCGGCGGCACCACGATCGACGGCGGCCCCCTCATCGCCAATAACACGACCGGCTCCGCCACCGGCCCGGGTTCCGTCCTCATGGTAGATGGCACCCTCGCCGGCGAGGGGACCATTGCCGGCCCCGTCACCCTCGGCACCGGCAGCGGCCTCGGCCCCTACCTTTCGCCCGGGCGGAAAGTCACCCACGCCATCGGCAACCTCACCGCGCTCGGCGGCGTCACCTTCGCCGCGAACAGCACCTACTACTGCGAAGTGCACCGGCGCGCCGCCGACCGGCTCACCAGCGCCGGCGTCGCCATCAACCCCGGCGCGCAACTCGAGCTCATCCTCCTCCCGCCGACGACCCCGCCCAGGGGCACCGTCCTGCAAATCATCAGCAACACCGGCGCCGGGCCGATCGCCGGCAACTTCGCCAACCTGCCCGACGGCGCCGTGTTGAAAGTGAGGCAGGTGAAATTCCAAGCCAGCTACAGCGGCGGCGACGGGAACGATCTCACGTTGACCGTCGTGCCCTAACCCGACAGGGTGCCGGCTTTCCCTTGTAGCGCGGGTCTCCGACCCGCGTCGGCCGCTCCGGAGATTGACGCCCCCGCGGGTCAGAGCCCCGCGCTACACCGCCGCCTGGGCGCCACCGCGCCGGCAGCCTTTTTTGTCTGGTCAAGCGGCGTCGGACTTGTTATTCCGAGCTTCTGCCTAACGAATCTACCTGGCCGACCAACGCAACACACCCATGAAACACTCCCTCTTCACCCGCCTCCTCCTCGTCGCTCTCTCCCTCGCCGCCTTTCGCGCCGGCCCGGCGTCCGCGGGCAGCTCCACCTGGACGAGCGCCCCGGACCGCTCCAGTTGGGACGACCCGACCAACTGGAACCCCATGACCATCCCCAATGGCCCCTCCGACGTCGCCACCTTCGCCGCCTCCGCCTCCACCAGCGTCTTCGCCGGGGCGGCCGACCAGGTCGCGAGCATCATCTTTGCTCCCGGCGCCAGCGCCTTCACCATCGCCGAGCGGGCCGGCACGCTCACCATCAGCGGCGCGGGGGTCATCAACGACTCCGGCATCGCCCAGAACTTCGTGAACCAACCCAACCAGCAGACCGGCCCCAGCCCGCTCATCACTTTCCTGAACTCGGCCAGCGCGGGGGAAGCCACCTACACGAACTACGGGCAGGCCTTTGAGGCCGCCACCGTCGGCTCCACGGAATTCCATAACACCACCACGGCCGACCGCTCCACCTTCTACGACCTCGCCGGCTTTGCCGCCAGCGGGCACACCACCTTCCGCGACGCCAGCACCGCCGGGCAGGGTACGTTTTATAACTACCCGGCCGAATTCTTCAGCGGCGGCGCCGACCACGGCTACACCGATTTCTACGGCACCTCGAGCGCGGCCGCGGCCACCTTTACCTGCTACGGCGCCACCGCCAACGGCGTCTTCTCCGTCGACTACGGTGGCGAAGTTGCCTTCAACGACAACGCCACCGCCGGCCAGGCCTCCATCACCCTCGAGGGCGGGACCGGCACGAAGACCGCCGGCGGCCTGCTGAATTTCAAAGGCAACTCCACCGCCGCCGCCGCGACCGTCACCGCCGGCGCCGGCGCGGAGGGCGGCCTCGACGCGACCATTCATTTCTACGAGAGCAGCCTTGGCGGCGCGGCCCGGTTCATCCTCGCCGGCACGCTCGACGTGAGCCTCCACAACAAGCCGGGCGTCACCACTGGGACGATCGAAGGCACCGGCACCGTCATCCTCGGCGCCAACAACCTCACCGTCGGCGCCAGCAAAAAGACCGCGACCTTCTCCGGGTTGATCGAGGACGGCTCGGGCCGCGGCGGCTCCCTCACCGTCGAGGGCGGGCGATTCAGCCTGGAGAACGCCAACACCTATACGGGCGGCACCACCGTCGCCGGTGGCGCGCTCCTGGCGAACAACGCCACCGGCTCCGCCACCGGCCCGGGAGAGGTCTCCGTGCAGGAGGGCGACCTCGCGGGCGCGGGCATCATCAGCGGCCCCGTCACCATCGGCAGCGGGAGCGGCGCGGGGGCATTCCTCTCGCCCGGGCGGCGGCCCAAACGGGCGGTCGGGAACTTCACCGCGCTCGGCGGCGTCGCCTTCGCCGCCGACGGCGCCTACCGCTGCGAAGTGCGGAGGCAATGGGCCGACCGGCTCACCACGGCCGGCGTCACCATCGACCCCGGCGCGCAATTCTACCTCCTCGTCCTCCAGCACCAGCCGCCGCCCGCGGGGGCGGTCCTCGAAGTCATCGACAACACCGGTGCCGACGCGATCGCGGGCACCTTCGCCAACCTCGCGGATGGCTCCGTCTTGCAAGTGGGCGGGGTAAAATTCCAGGCCAGCTACAGCGGCGGCGACGGCAACGACCTCACCCTCACCGTCGTGCCCTGAGCCGGGGAGGGGGCAAGCTCCCCCGATGTAGCGCGGGTCTCCGACCCGCGCCCGGCGGATCGTCCTACCGACGCGGGCCGAACGTGCACGAACGCGGGTCAGAGACCCGCGCTACAGGGGCGACCCGGAAGGTCGGCGGCGTCCCGTGCGGTCTCTTTCCTCCTGCTCGTGCTCCTGCTCCTGCTCGTGCTCGACTCCCCCGCCGCGGCGGCGAGCCTCGCCTCCGCAGGCCGAGCCCGGCCCGCTTCCCCGGGGAAAAAGAAAACCGGCGCGCCCCACTCAGGACGCGCCGGCCGCTTGATGCCCGCTATGGGAACGGGCCTCGAGAGTAACTACGAACGCACGATGACCGACACGGTCGGGCTCGGGTGGCCGATCTCCACGTCGCGCTTCACCGCGCGCACCTGGAACTGCCAATCCTCCGGGCTCCCGTTAGCCAGCGGCACGGTCGCCGTCGCCGGGGTTGTATTGAAGCGTCCGAGATTGATCCAGTCCATGGCGCCGGTCTTACGGCCGTAGAGGTTCACGCCTTGGATCTGGCCGTAGGCCTTGCTAAACTTGAAGCGGACCGTCTTCGCCGCCGGGCTGGAAAAGTCCGTCGCCCTGGCGATGTAAGTATTCGGGTTAAAAGGAATCACCGGGGCCTCGATGCGCGGGGTGGAGCCGATGGTGGCCGCATCGTAGCCGAGGCTGTTCTTCACTAGCTGCACCCACAATTCGCGGCGGCTCTCGATGCCCTGGGCGACCGCGGTGGTCGGCGCCGTCGGCCAGGTCGGCATCGTCGGCGCATCCGGCGCGGGCATGCCCGCGGGGCCCTCGGCGATGATATCGGCATAGCCGATCACGCGTTTGGTGGCCTCTTCGTAGGCGACGCGGAGAGTGCGATAAAGGTAGACGCCCCAAGCCGCGTCCGCCGCGATCGAAGCGACCTGGTCGGTCGGCAGATCGAGATCGGTGAGGATAGGGTTGGCCACGGTGCCGATATTCTGCCACCAATCGGCGCGGGCGTTATTGGAAGCGGGATAGTAAGTCTTTTGCATAGTGTATTTCTAATCTGGTTTGTGATGGAGGTAGAAAGCAGCCTTGATGCCAACCGCGAAATTGTTTTAGGGAGCCACCTCCGCCGCGCCGTCCGCCGCTGAGGAGGGAAGGCCCGCCGCCTAAGCCGCGAGCCGCGCGGCTTAGGAGGGAAGTCGCGCCGCTTAGGAGGGAAGCCGTGCGGCTTAAGCCGCGAGCTGTGCCGCTGAGGAGGAATTGCCTGCCGGGTCAGCGGGAAGCTCCGCCTCGTCAGCGGCATGGTCGGCCTCTTCCGCGGGGATCTGCGGCTCGTGTGAGGTGGGATCCGGCGCGTCAGCGGCAAGGTCTGCCGCGCGTGAGCAAGACTCTGCCTCAAGTGAGGGCAAGCCCGCCGGCGTGCGAGGAAAGGCTCTCCGCCCGGAACGAATTGATCTCCACTCGGCCGGCCGCTCCTTTCTCCCAGGAGCCGGGGAATTTCCTTGACTCCGGTGAGTCTGCGTCGCGGGATTGGAGGTCTATGAAACTCCCATTTCGTCAGAATCTCCTCGTCTCTCTCACCGCCCTCGCCGTCGCCGGGCCGCTCTCCGCGCAGGCGGGCTCGGGCCTGGCCCCGGCCAGTCAATTCCGCTCACCCGGCGCTGCCCGCCGCGGGGTGGAACCACCTCCTTTTCCCCGACTCGGTTTATCTGATCGACGATGGCGTCTCGGAGGATGCCATCGGCCTGACCGGCGGCGGCGACCTGATCTGGTTGAACGAGTTTGCCGTCATCCCCGGGGCGGAGGTGATTACTTCCATCTCGGTGGCGTTTGGTACGCCGCTGTTTCCCGATCCCTCCCTCGAACGGGCTGCCCTATACCGAGATCCTCTGGAGCGATCCCAACGGCGACGGCAATCCCGACGATGCCGTGGTGCTGGCGACCGCCTCGGGGACGATCTTTCTGGAGGGGATGGATACGTTCGTGAGGGCCCCGTTCCCAGCGACGTTGGTGACGACGCCGAACTTTTTCGTGGGCGTCTTCCTTACCCAGGTGAATGGGCAATTCCCCGCGGCGTTTGATGAAAGCGACCCGACCTACGCCAATCGCAGCTACGTCGCGGGTGGCACCACGGGGGATTACCATAACCTGAACAACAACGACCTCCCGGTCGGCTCGATCGAGAGCTACGGCCTGGTGGGGAACTGGATGATCCGCGCGGATGCGGACAGCGGCGGGTTCTACCTGGCGAACACGGTCTCGCGGAAGGTGCACGGGGACCGCGGGGTGTTCGATATTGCGCTGCCGTCGAGCGGCTCTCCCGGGATCGAGGATCGCGCTACGCCGACGGATACGATTGTGTTTACTTTCAACAATAACGTCGGGTGGGTGAGCAATGTGACGAGCAGCTGCGGGTCGGTGGTGAGCGCGACGAGGGACCCGGGCGACTCGCGAGCGTTCCTGGTGGAGCTGGACGCGGGGCTTGCGACCAGCAGGTGATCACGATCACGCTGAACGGGGTGCAAGACGACCACGGGGACCTGCTCGACAACGCGACGGCGTCGTATGGGAAATTGATCGGGGACGTGAATGCCGACGGGGTGGTGGATTTCACCGATATCGGAGCGGTCCGGGCCGGCCGGTCGCAGCGGACGTCCGCGGGGAACTTCCGCCTCGACGTGAACGCGGATGGCGGGGTGAACGGCCCGGACTACGGGATCGTGAAAGCCTCGCGCCGGCACGCGCTGCCGTAGGCGGCGCGCGCGGAGGAGGCGGAGTCGGGGACGGGGGAGCCGCCCTGTCCTCCCGAGCGGCGGGCCGCGGAGCGGTCCGGGGGCGAAGGGATCCCACAATGGCACTGGCAAGGGCTCGCGGCGGGCGCTGCCGGCCGGGTGCGGGGGGAGTTGTGGCCAGCGGTCGGGGGAACTTGCGCGCCTCTGGGCCGTGTCGGCGGCGGGGAATTTTCTTGACTCGCGTGAGTATTTTTCGCCGGATTGCGGACCTATGAAACTCCTATTTCGTCGGAACCTCCTCGTCTCTCTCCTCGCCCTCGCCGTCGCCGGGCCTTGCTCCGCGCGGGCGGGCTCGGGCCTGGAATCCGCCAGTCAATTCCGCTCACCCGCGCTCCCTGCCGCGGGGTGGAACCACCTCCTTTTCCCCGACTCGACTTATATGATCGATGACGGGACCTCGGAGGATGTCATCGGCCTGACGATCGGCGGGGACCTAATCTGTCTGAACGAGTTTGCGGTGATCCCCGGGGCCGACATGATTAATTCCGTCTCCATCGCTTGGGGCGCTCCGCTGTTCTTCGATCCCTCCCTCGACGGGCTGACCTATACCGCGATCATCTGGAGCGATCCCAATGGGGACGGCAGTCCGACCGATGCGGTGGTGTTGGCGACCGCTTCGGGGGTGATCTCGGGCCAGGGAACGGATACGTTTATCACCACCGACTTCCCGCCCACCGTGGTGACGACGACGAATTTTTTCGTCGGCTTCTTCATTTCCCACGCCGCGGGGCAATACCCGGCGGCGTTTGATGAGACCGACCCAGACTACGCTAATCGTAGCTACGTCGCGGGGGGCACCACCGGGGACTACCATAACCTGAATAACAACGATCTGCCGGTCTCCCCGATCGAGAACTACGGTTTGGTGGGGAACTGGATGATCCGCGCGGATGCGACGAGTGCCGGGTTCGTCCTGGGGAACGCGGTGTCGCGGAAGGTGCACGGGGACGCGGGGGTCTTCGATATTGCGCTGCCGTCCACGGGCAGCCCCGGGATCGAGGATCGGGCGACGGCGGCGGACACGATCGTGTTCAATTTCAACCGGAACCTCACCGCGGTGGACGACGTGGCGAGCAGTTGCGGGTCGGTGATCAGCGCGACAGTGGATCCGGGCAACCCGCGGGCGTTCCTGGTGGAGCTGGACGCGGCGGCCTGCGACCAGCAGGTGGTGACGGTGTCTCTGGCCGGGGTGCATGACGACGAGGGCGACTCGATCGCGAGCGCGGCAGCGTCGTATGGGAAATTGATCGGCGACGTGAACGGCGACGGGGTGGTGAATATCAGCGATCTCGGCGCAGTCCATGCCGCCCGGGCGCAGGAGACGACCGCGGCCAACTTCCGCCTCGACGTGAACGCCGACGGCCACGTGAACACCCCGGACTTCGCGACCGTGAAAGCCTCGCGCCGCCACGCGCTGCCGTAAGGCGAGGGGACGGGGACGCCAGAGTCGGGGGCGCGCGCGCCGCCCTGTCATCCCAAGCGGAGGGCCGCGGAGCGGCCCGCGGGCGAGGGATCTCCCAACGGCACTGGGAAAGGTTCGCCGCGGGTGGCGCGGGGCGGGTGCGAGGGGAGCTGTGGCGAGCGGTCGGGAGACTGGCGGGCCGGCGAGGCGGGCTCGCGGGGTCCTTCGGCTGCGCTGCGCTCCGCTCAGGATGACAACCGGGCGCGGGTGGCGCAGCGGGCCGCTCCTTGCGCGACCGCTTTCCCCGGGGTTTCTTGCCCCGGCGGCTGGCGGCGGGATGCTCCCGCGCCGGAGCCGCTCTTTTCTTTCATGGTCTCCGAGCGCGCCGCCGATTTTTCCCTCGAGGGGAAGTTCGCGGGGTTCTTCCGCGATGTGCACGGGCATCGGCGCATGGCGCTGCACGTGGCCGGCGCGGAGGTCTATCTCAAGGTCCCGAAGCCGCTGCGGAACAAATTGAAGCACGTGCTGGTCGCCGGTCAGGTGATCACGGTGACGGGGCGCGGGGCGCCCGGGGGGAACAAGGCGGCGGTAGTCGCGCAGGTGCAGGTGGCCGGGGCGGACGCCTGCTTTTCGTGCCCCATCCGGGTCTGCGTGAAGAAGAATTGCTGGCGCAACGGCGGCCGGGAAGTCTGGCGGAGCCTGGAGGAGCGGATCGCGGCGGCCGGGCTGGAGGATTCGCTGGAGCTGAAGGGGGTGGATTGTCTCGACCACTGCAAGAAGGGTCCAAACGTGGAGTGCGCCGGGCGCGATTATCACCATTGCACGCCGGCCGACGCGGAGCGCATCCTGGCGCCCTTCGCGGAGTGAGCCGCGAGGCCGGGCGGTTTGTTGCACCCGGCGGCGAGGCGTGGCATTTTCCGGTCCAACCCAAAGGAGCGAAAATCCATGAGCACGACGACCGCAAAACCGAAGTCCGCCACCGCGACGAAGAACAACCGGGTGACGGAAGGCCTGAACCTCGTGCTGGCCGATTCCTACGCGCTGATGGCGCTGACTCACCTGGCGCATTGGAACGTGGAGGGGGCCGATTTTTTCCCGCTCCACCAGGCGTTCCAAGCCCAGTATGAGAATCTTTTCGAGGCCGTGGACGAGGTGGCCGAGCGCGTGCGCGCGCTGGATGTCTACGCGATCGGGGGATTGAGCGCGCTGGCCTCGGCGGCGGGGATGGAGGAGTTCAAATCGCCGCTTCCGCAGAAGGATTACGTCGCCGCGCTCATCGTGGCGCACGAGAAAGCGGTCGACGACGCGGTCCGGACGCGGGACGCAGCCGGCTCGTCGGGAGATTTGCAGACCCAGGACCTGATGATCAAGCGCCTGCAATGGCACGAGAAAACGCTCTGGATGTTGAAGAGTTACCTCCAGCCGTAATGGAGGGAGACCTGGGAGCGATGGAAATCGACGCCGCCGCCTGCGCCAGCCGCTCGCCGAACGCCTGCGCCGTCGACTCCTGCCAGCGGCGCTGCGCCTTGGAAGTGATCGATGAACTCCTCGGCCGGCCCGGCGCCGTCTCCGGCGGGGAAGCCGACCTGCTCCTCGACCTGCGCTGGCAGCTCGGCCGGCGCGGCGACGCGGAGGGGGCGTTGAAGCTCTTTTGCGACTTGCGGCTGCTCATGGAGCGGCGGCATTACCTCGCTTTCTTCCGGATTCGCCGCTGGCTGGAGAATCATCTCGTCGCGCAGGTGCGCATCTGCCCCGCGGCGGTCGCGCAGGCGGTGCCGGTGCGTTTGAATCACTACTGCGTGCAGGCGATTCGCCGCGGGACGCTCTGCGAGGCGCTGAATCGCGGCGCTGTCCTGCTCGCGCCCCGGCTGGAGTTTGCCTTCCGCGAAGTGGCGCCAGGCGTCGCCGGCACGGTGAACCGCGCGGTCGCGGTCGCGGGTGTCGCGGGGTAGCGCTGGTCTCTGACCGGCGGCAGTCGCGGCATCGCGGGAAGCTCCCGCCACCGCGTTCGCCTAGAACATCACCACGAAGTCGAGCGCGGCGGTGAACATGCCGCGGTCGCTCGAGTCGTTAAAGGGATGGGTGTTGTTCAAGGAGCGGTCGTAGCGCAGCTCGGGGCGAATGACCAGGCCGGCGAAAGGTTTCGGCAGCGCCGGGCGGATGGTGACGCCCGCAGTCAGGGCGCCGTAGGTGGTGTTGCCGCCGCCGACAGTACGCGGGTCGAAGAAGGTGTCGTCGCCCCGGGCGAAATGGATGAAGTCGTTGTTCGAGGCAAACTGGGCGACGAAGAAGCCTTCCTCGTCGCGCCAGATCTCTCCTCGGAACGAGGCGCTGAGACAGTCGTTGAAGGCATAGGTGAAGTATTGGGCGATGCCATAGCCGCGGGCGTCGGCGGCTTCTTCGTAAACGTAGTTGAGGTCGGTGACGGCAGTGAACCGGTCGCTGACTTTCCAGGTCACGGTGAGATCGCTCAGGTAGCGGTAGTCGTGGTTATCGCCGGGGTTCTCCGGGCCGAGATGGGTGAGGGCCGCATAGCTGAGTTTCCCTCCCCCGAAGCTGCCCCCGAGGCCCCCGTAGAAGGAGACGGAATCGTTGTTATCCTCGAGGGCGACGTTGACCCCGCGGTCGATGCTCGCATAGAGGTCGAGCCCGGGCGCGGCATGGAGGGTGGCGAGCGCGCCGGTGCCGTAGAAGGGGCAGCCGAAATTAAAGATGTAACTGTGGGAGTAGAAGACGTTGGCGCGCGGGTCCGCTGAGTCCGCGCCGAAGCAGTTCATGTATTTCCCCAGCTTCAGGTCGAGCCCGCCCGCGGTCCCGGCGATCGGGAAATGGGAGAGGACCCACGCCTGGGGGATATCGGGCTGCACGAGGTCGTCGGTGGCGAGGTCGAGGAGGCCGATGGATTTGAGATAGCGGGCGTCGCTCCCGTAGAAGAGCTGGAGGTCGAAGCCCCAGTCGAACTGGTCTGCCTGCGCCGGGTCGAGGTAGCGCTGGGCATTGACGACGAGCTGGTTGAGGAGGGGGTCGTTGGCCCGGTCGTCGAGCAGGCGTCCGAAGTTCTGGTGATCCTCCGGCGCGGCGAAATTTGCCGTAAAGCCGGTCTCGACCCAGCCGGAGACCTGGAAACGGGGTTGTCCCGGCATCATCGAATCCATCTGCATGCTGCCGGGCATCATCGCGTGCATCGCGGCGGGGTCTTCGTCGGCGGAGGCGGCGATCGCGCCGGCGAGAGCAGCCCCGGCAAGGGAGAGAAAGGTGGCGAAGGGGTAATGAGACATGAATGAATGAGGTGGCGGTTAAAGGCGCGGAGAATAATATCATAAGCCAAACCTATACAAGGATTTTCTTGGACCCGGCGGCGAAAAGGGAGTTCCCGCCCGGCCCGCGCCCGCCGGCCGGCGATCATCCAGACGAAGAGCGGAACCGGCTCGGGCGCGCCTTAGAAAGCCGATGGAGCGCGGGTCTCCGACCCGCGTGGTGCGTCTCGCCTCGTCGTCGCGGAATGCAGCCTAACGACCGGCGCGCTCGCGCAACTGGTTGACGGCCGCTTTCACTTCGGGGCTCATCTTTACCAGCTCGGGCCAGCCTCGCCGGTGGCCCTCGCCGGGGAGTTTCCTCGTGGCGTCGAGGCCCATGTGGCTGCCGACGTTCTGCACGCTAGGCGCGTGATCCAACGAGTCGGCCGGGTTGGTGATGATCGTGCTGTCGCGCTGCGGGTCGGTATTCGCGCACATCCGGAAGAGGACTTCGCTGGTGTTGTGCACGTCGCAGTCTTCATCCACCACGATGATGTATTTGCTGAACATCATCTGGCCCATGCCCCACAGCCCGTGCATGACCTTGTAGGCCTGGTAGGGAAACTGTTTCCGGATGCTGACGAAGACCAGGTTGTGGAAAACGCCTTCGGCCGGCAGGGCCATATCGACCAGCTCGGGGAAGTTCATCTGGAAGACCGGGAGGAAAATGCGCACGCTGGCCGAGCCAAGGTAGAAATCCTCCATCGGCGGGATGCCGACGATGGTGGTGGGGTAAACGGCGTCGCGGCGATGGGTGATGGCGGTTAAATGAAAGACCGGGTAATCCTCGACCGCGGTGTAGAACCCGGTGTGATCGCCGAACGGGCCCTCGGGGCGGGTCTCGCTGGGCTGGACGTAGCCTTCGAGGACGAAATCGACGTCGGCCGGGACGGAGAGATCGTTCGTGAGGCACTTCACCAGCTCGACCGACTTCCGACGGAGGAAGCCGGCGAAGAGAATTTCGTCGAGCCCGTCGGGGAGGGGAGCGGTCGCGGCGAAGGTGTAGGCCGGGTCGCCGCCGAGGGTGACGGCGACGGGCATGCGCTCGCCGCGCTCGTAGTAGAGTTTGCCGTGGCGGGCGCCGACCTTATGCACCTGCCAGTGCATGCCGGTGGTCTCGCGGTCGTAGACCTGCATCCGGTACATGCCGAGGTTCCGCGCGCCGGTCTCGGGGTCGCGCGTGTGCACGTTCGGCAAAGTGACGAAGCGGCCGCCGTCCTGCGGCCAGCAGTGGAGGATCGGCAGGTCGGTGAGGGAGAGTTGATGGTTGGTGGTGGAGGGTTGATCGAAGCGCTGGATGACTTCCTGGCAGGGGGCGCTCTTCACTTGCTTCGGGCGAGCGTGGAGCAAGTGGAGGCCTTGCTTGAGCAGGGTCCAGCCCTCGCGCAGGTCGGTCGGGGGTTTGGCTTTCAGGATGAGCTGAATCTCCTGCGCGAGATCGGCAACGTTCTCGACCTGGAGGGCGAGGGCCATCCGACGCGCGGAGCCCATGGTGTTGATGGCGACGGGGAAGCGCGAGGGCTGGCCGTTGATCAGCGGCTGCTCGAAGAGGAGGGCTTTGCCGCCGCCGGGGCTTTTCATTTCCCGGTCGGCCCATTCCGCGATCTGGAGGTGGGTATCGACGGGGGCGGCGATGCGTTGCAGCTCGCCGGCGCGCTCGAGCGCCTGGAGGAAATCGGTGAAGGAGGAGTAGGCCATCGGGCTGTCGTGTTCTTAGCCCGCTTTCGCGCGGCGTCTACTACTTCGGCATCGCGACAAGGCCGCGGCCGGCGTAGTCGGCGAGGGTGAGAGTGAACATGAGAAGAAGCCAGAGCAGACCGGCGACGGCGGCGAGGTGGAGGAGGCGGTTCTCGCCGCGGAGGTGCATGAAGAAGAGCGCGATGAGGATCATTTTCGCGAAGGAAATGGCGAGGGCGGCGACGAGGTTAAAGACGCCGAGGTCGACGAACCCAAGGCCCCAGGTGAGGGCGAGCAGGGCGAGTAGCGCGGCGCAATTCCGCCAGTAGAAGGAGAGCGGGTGGGTGGTCATCAGCGATGGCCCGCGAGGTAGAGCATAGGGAAGAGAAACACCCAGACGATGTCCACGAAGTGCCAGTAGAGTCCCACCAGCTCGACCGTCATGTAGTCGCCGCCGGTGAATTTCCCCCGGTGCGCGAGCCAGGCGAGGAGGAGGATGAGCACGATCCCGACGGTCACGTGGATCGCGTGCAGGCCAGTCATCGCGTAGTAGAGCCAGAAGAACAGCTCGGCGACGCCGGGGTTCGCCTCGTGCCAGACGAAGTGCGTGCCCGGCAGCAGGTGCTCAGTGTAGTCCTTGTAATACTCGAGGGCTTTCACCCCCATGAAAAGAATGCCGAGCGACGCCGTCCCGAGGAGCGACCAGACGAGCGGCCGGCGCTGGCCCAGTTGCGCCGCACGCACGGCCAGGGCCATGAGCGTGCTGCTGAAAAGCAGGATCGCCGTGTTCGCGCCGCCGAGCAGCACCTCGGTGTGCCGGCTCGCCGCCGCGAAGGTCTCCGGGTAGAGATAGCGGTAGACGGTGTAGCTGAGGAAAAGACCGCCGAAGAACAGGACCTCCGTGGCGAGGAAGACCCACATGCCGAGTTTCGCGGCGTCGCGCTGTTGCCCGAGGTCGTCGAATTGCTCGGCGACGAGGCTGGCATGGGTGGCGGCGGAGTGGCTCATCCGGATAAGATGGTGATCGATTCTCGGCGCGTGCCCGCGCGTGGCTCCGGCTACTCCTCGCCGTCGTAATAATCGAGGGACTCGCCACGGAGCAACCGGCGCTCGGGCATGCGCACGATCCACTTCCCGCTATCCGGGTAGTAGCCGGACTCGCCGACGGGATTATCCGCAATGACGTAAACCACGAGGTCTTCGCTGCCGTTGTTGATGAGCTGGTGCGCTTCGCCGGGGCCGTAAATGAAGGCGTCGCCTGCGACGATCGGCGTGGTGCCGCTTTCTTCGCGCGCGAGACCGCTGCCGGAGATGACGTGGTAAAATTCCCATTGCGCGCTGTGCGAGTGATAGACATATGGCGTCTGCCCCGGCGGCACCCGGAGGATCTCGACCACAAAAGGATGGCGGTCGCGCGCGCTGGCGGAATCGGGATCCCAGCCGAGCGCCTCGGAGACTTGCTTGCCGGCGCCTTGGAATTTTCCCTTTGGGGATTGCCAGGTGAGTTCGGCGAGATCGTTCGAGTTGATTTTGCGCATCGTCGAGTCCTTCGCGGAGATGGAAACAAACCGCGCCGCCGAAGTCCAGTCCGCAACGGATCGTAACAAACGGAGGATTGAAGTCGCGCCGGTTCTGCGACAATCTGCGGCCATGTTGCAAGAGATCGCGAACCGGTTCGTCCTCGGCGCCTGCCTGTGCGCCGCCACGCTTTTCCTCCTCGCCGGCTGCGCCTCCGACGACGACGGCATCACCGGCAAACAGGATCCCGCGGCCGAGGGCGCGGCGGCTGTTCCCGGCGCGGCGACCCCGGCTCCGAACGCGCACAGTGCCGGCTGGTGGTAGCCGGTGGCGGAGTCGTTAGGCAAATTGCGCCACTCTTTTGACAAGAAAATTTCCGAATGCTAGGATCGCCCGACTCGAGCGACGAACTCCCTTAACCTTCTGCACTCGCAACTAAACACGCAGGTGTTGGTGCTCAACCGCCTCTGGCAGGCGGTCAATGTTTGCTCGGCGCGGCGCGCCTTCACTCTCCTCTATCAGGGCCACGCGCAGGTCGTCTCCTCCGATCAGCAGAACAACTTCGCGACCCACGATTTCGCCAGCTGGCTCGACTTCTCGTTAGGCGCGCCGGAGGCCGAGCACGAAATGGTGACGACGATCTCGTGGAAAATCCGCATCCCGCGCGTCATCGTCCTCCTGCTCTTCGACCGGTTGCCGAAGAAGGAAGTGAAGTTCACGCGGCACAACGTCTTCGAGCGCGACAACAACACCTGCCAATATTGTGGGGTCGTCTTCGAGCGGAGCGACCTGAATCTCGACCACGTCCTCCCGCGCGATAAAGGCGGCCTAACGACTTGGGAAAACGTGGTCTGTTCCTGCATTCCCTGCAACACGCGCAAGGGCAATCGCCTTCCGCACCAGGTGAATATGGCGCTCATCCGCAAACCGAAGCGCCCGAAATGGCGGCCCTTCGTCCACCTCACTTTCAGTAGCCAGCAGCACGAAAGCTGGCGCCATTTCGTCGACCTCGCCTACTGGAACGTCGAACTGAGCGACTAGCCCACGCCGTTCGTGAGGCCGCGCCCTTCTCTCGGCGCGGAGTGGACGTCCACGGTTTTCATCCCGAGCCGCGCAGACGGCGAGGGACCTCCCAAGCGGCTCATGGCTCTCTTTGCGGATCGGCGTCGCGCGACGCTTGCGAGGTCCCTCGCCGCGCTACGACGGCTCGGGATGACAAAGCGCGCGCGCCTAACGCCTAACGAGTCGCGGCAATCGCCGCGGCTCTCGGCTGGAGCGCATTCAGGATCGGCTGCGGGTAAACCCCGAGCACGAAAATGCCGGCCACGAGCAGTACAATTGCGCCGCGCGAAAGCGCGCTCACCTCGAGCGGCGCCGCGTCGTTAGGCGGCTCCAGCCAGAACATCGCGCGCACCACTTTCAGATAATAATAAAAGCCGCAGCCGACGGTGATCACGCCGATCACCACGAGCAGCGTCTGATGCTGCCGAATTGCCGCGTCGAAGATGAAAAACTTCCCGAGAAACCCGGCCGTAAACGGGATGCCTGCGAGCGAAAGCATCCCCACGAGCAGCGCGCCGGCGAGGAACGGCGAGCGCCGCCAGAGCCCGGCGTAGTGGTCGATTTTCTCGTCGCCATCCGCACCGACGACGATCATGACCGCGAAACAGAGCAGCGTCATGAGCAGGTAACCCGCGAGATAAAACGCCACCGCTGCGCCGGAAAAGCAGACGACGCCGATGAGCAAATAACCGGCGTGCGCGATGCTCGAATAGGCGAGCAGCCGCTTGAGATTCGTCTGCGGGAGCGCGGCGAGATTTCCGTAGAGCAAGGTGAGCACGGCCATCCCGGCGAGCAGCTTGCCGAGCTCCGGCAAAGCCAAAAACGGCGCGAGCACACGCAGGAGCACGACGAATCCCGCGGCCTTCGAGCCGACCGAGAGGAACGCGGTCATCGGAGTCGGCGCGCCCTGGTAGACATCTGGCACCCAGATCTGGAACGGCACCGCCGCGATCTTGAACCCGAGCGCGACGAGCACGAGCACGATCCCGAAGAGCAGCGGCACGCGATCGAAGTTGCCTAACGAAATCACCGCGCCGATCCGCGCCAGATTCGTCTCGCCGGTCACGCCGAAAATCCACGTGATTCCGTAGACCAGGAACCCGGTCGAGAGCGCGCCCAGGATCAGATATTTCACGCCCGCCTCGAGCGTCGCCGGCCGGCGCCGGATGAAAGTGACGAGCACGTAAAACGACATCGTCACCAATTCGAGCGAGACGAAGATCATCACGAAATCGATCGCCGACGCCATCCACATCAGCCCGGCGCAGGTGAAAATCGGGAGCGCGAAAAACTCGCCGAGCCCGGCGTGCGGATGTTCGCCGGGCACGCCCATGCGGATCGAGGGCGAGTAATCGATCGCCATCACGAGCACGAAAATCGTGGTCACGAGCGCGAAGCGTTTGAAGAAAATCGCCAGCGGATCGGCGGTGTAGAAACTCCAGAAACCGGTCGATGCGAGCGGCGGCGGCGGCGCGAGGAAGAAGCTGCCAAACAAGACCACGGCGAGTCCGACGATCCCCGCCAGCGCGAAAACGCGCTTGTCCATTTTGCCCGCAAATGCTTCCGCGAGCAGCAAGATGAGCCCCCAGACGAGCACGACAATTTCGAGCGCGGGCGTCGGAATCATCGGGCGGCATGGGTGAGCGCGGGCGCGAAGGTCGGCCGCAGGACGCGGAGCGCGGTGTTCGGGAAAAAGCCGACCACGACCGTCGCCGCGATCAGCAGGATTATCGGAATCCGGAGCGCAGCCGCGAGATCGGGCAGCGTGCTCCAGCGTTCGTTAGGCGGACCCAAGAAGATCGCGCGATAAGCGCGCAGCATGTAAACGGCGGAGATCACGACGCCCCAGAGCGCGAGCACCGTCGCCACTTGAAAAAGTGCAACCCCTGCAAATCCGCGCCGTCCCGAAACGCGCCGAAAAAGACCATCATTTCGGCGGCGAAATTCGCGAAGCCCGGCAGCCCGATCGACGCGAATGCCGCGACGCCGAAAGCGAAGCCGGCAAACGGCATCGTCTTCGCCAGCCCGCCGAGATCGCTCGAAATCGAGCGTGCCCGTGCGCTGCCGGATCTCCCCGGCGAGCGCGAAGAGCAGCGCGATGGAAAGGCCGTGCGCAAACATGAGCAGCGCCGCGCCGCTCAGGCCGATCACGTTCGCGCTGCGATGCCGAGGAAGATGTAGCCCATGTGCATCACGCTCGAGTAGCCGAGCATCAAATCGAGCTGCTTCTGCGCGATCGTGACGAGGCCGATGTAGATGATGTTGCCGACGAGGAGCACGAGCAGGAGCGAACTCCAATGCCGCGCCCCTTCCGGCAGCAGCGGCAGCGCGACGCGGAGCAGACCGTAGAGGCCGAATTTTTTCAGCACGCCCGCGTGCAGCATCGCCGCCGGCGCCGGCGCGGAGGCATAGGCTTCCGGCGCCCAAGAGTGAAACGGAAAGAGCGAGATCGAGCATCCCGAAGCCGATCAGGAGCAGGAGGAAAATGGTGTTCTGTGCCGCGGGCGCGATCGCACCGGCGTTGGCCGCGGCCTGGAGCTCGCGCAAGTCGAAACTGCGGCCGTCCACCGGCACGCTGCGATAGAGCATGATCAAACCGATCAGCAGAACGAAACTGCCGAGCGCGAGATAGATCGTGATTTTCCACGCCGCGGCGTAACGATCCCCGGTTCCCCAGATTCCGATCAGCAGGAAGGTCGGGATGAGCGCGAGCTCGTGGAAGGCGTAGAAGAAAAAGAGATCGATGCGAGGCGAACGCGCCGATCGCGCCGGCCGCGATGAAGAGCAGGCAGGCGTAAAAGAGCCGCTCCGATTTCTCGACCGGCGGCGAGAACCAGACCGCGCAGAAGAGCACGATCGCCGTGAGCAGCAGCATGACGAGGCTGAGCCCGTCCGCGCCTAACGAGAAGTTGAGCTGCCAGCTGGCGCTGATCGGCCACGAGCTGACGAATTGAAAACCGGCCGCCGCCGCGTCGTAGCGCAGGAAAGCGAGCAGCGTCGCCAGCGCCGTCGCGGCCGAGCCGGACGAGCGCGGTCAGCCGGCGGGCGCGCCGAGCCAAGATCAGCAGCGCCGCCACCAGCGGCGCGAAAACAATGAAGAGCAGCATCAGCGGAAAGACGGTGAAGTAAATGAGACCGACGATGCCGAGGCCAAACAGAAAGGCGTAAGCCTGCAGGTTGCCGACCTGGAGCAGCCGCAGGAGAAACCCGGAACCCCAGGCGCCGCCGCTGATTCCCCGGACGATCGCGCCATCGAGAATCCAGCGATCGATGAACGCGCGAGAGCAACGCGAGCACATCCTGCGTCGCCGCGATCAGGCCGGTGTAGATTTCGTCGAGGTAAAAGCGGTTGCGGAAGAGCGCGATGTTCGAGCGGCTCGCTCTTGCGCCCGCGGTAGAGCAACACCGCCGCGCCCACGCCGACGACCAGCGCCGAGAGCGCAATGATCGGCACCGCCGCGGCCGGCGCGGTCTCGTTAGGCAACAACGAGGAAGCGCCGCGCGAAAAAGCCGAACCCGCCGAGCGCCGCGGGAATCGCGAGAATGAGCAAGCGGGACCACCATCACCGTCGGCGACTCGCCGCTCCGCGCCGCGTGATCGCTTCGCGGCCGCCCGAAGAAGACCACCACGACGAGCCGCGTCATGTAGAAAGCGGTGAGGAAGGCGGTGAACGCGCCGAGCACGAAGATCGGGATAGTTCTGCTCATACGCGAGCACCAGGATCGCGTCCTTGCTGAAGAACCCGCTCGAACCCGGGCAACCCGATCAGCGCGAGCGTGCCGATGAGAAAGGTCAGGAAAGTCAGCGGCATTCGTTTCCACTAGCCCGCCCATCTTCCAGATGTCCTGCTCGTGATGGAGCATGTAGATGATCGACGCCGGCGCCGAGGAAGAGCAGCGCCTTGAAGAAGGCGTGGGTGAAAAGATGGAACATCGCCGCCTGCGCCCGCGGCGAGCCCGACCGCCATCACCATGTAGCCGAGCTGCGAGAGCGTGGAGTAGGCGAGGATGCGCTTGATGTCGTTCTGCTGCGTCGCCATGAGCGCGGCCAGCACCGCGGTGATCGTGCCGATCCACGCGATGACGATGAGCGCATCGCGGCGAGGCATCGATGAGGAAACACGACGCGCACCAGCATGTAAACGCCGGCCGCCACCATCGTCGCGGCGTGGATCAGCGCGGAGACGGGCGTCGGGCCTTCCATCGCGTCGGGCAGCCAGACGTGCAGCGGGAACTGCGCCGATTTGCCGACCGCGCCGCAGAAGATGCACAACGCCGCGACCGTCAGATAAGCCGGTATGCGCCGTCGAGCCCGCGCATCGCTTTGGCCGCATCCGCGAAGACAACCGAGCCCGGTCGCCGTCCAGACCATGAGGATGCCGAGCATGAAGCCGAAGTCACCGACCCGATTGGTGATGAACGCCTTCTTCGCCGCGTCCGCCGCCGCGGCGCGCGTCGATACCAGTGGCCGATGAGCAGATAGGAGCTGACGCCGACCAGCTCCCAGAAGATGAACATCATCACGAAATTGTTCGCGAGGACGATGCCGAGCATCGAGAACATGAAGAGCGAGAGCGCCGCGAAGTAGCGCGACTTCGCCCTCGTCGCTCGCGCATGTAGCCGAGCGAGTAGATGTGGATC
This sequence comes from uncultured Verrucomicrobiae bacterium, assembly GCA_963831805.1. Classification (GTDB taxonomy): domain Bacteria; phylum Verrucomicrobiota; class Verrucomicrobiia; order Chthoniobacterales; family UBA10450; genus Palsa-1392. The sequence continues at coordinate 523,354 of CAWHRN010000009.1, forward strand.
AGCGACCCGACGCCGGTGACGATGAAAAGCATCGAGCTTGCTGAGCGGATCGAGCGTCAGCCCGATCGGCACCTGGAAAGCCGGCCCGAGATTGATCCACGACAGCGCCGGCGCGACCGCCGTTTCCGAAAAAAGATGAAGCAGGCGCACGACCGAAACTCCGCGAGCACCGCGCCGACCGCAGATGACGCGCTCAGATCAGCAGCGACCGCGTGGCGCTCAGAATGATCACGCGACCTTGCGGCAGCGAATCAGAGCTCGATGCATCAGCGGCGCTGCCTGCATCCGAGCGGCGAACGAGGCGAGGAATGCAATTGAACGCTCCATTGCGCCGAGCAAATGCATCGGAGAGGCCCTGCCGTCCAGCGGCGATCGGAGCAACTCTGTTGCTGCAGGGGGAGATTTCTAATTCGATCATTACAAACTGGCGCGGGAACAGTTCAAAATTTCAGCGTGTTGATGTCCTCGACGTGGGTCGTCTGCCGCGCGCGGTAGAGCGCGACGATGATGGCGAGGCCGACCGCGACTTCCGCCGCGGCGACGGTGATGATGAAGAAAACGAAGACCTGCGCGTTGTAATTCGGCAGGCCGTAACGAGTCCACCCGGAAGCGGGAGAAGGCGACGAGCGAGAGGTTGGCCGCGTTCAGCATCAGCTCGAGGCGACATGAAGATGATGATGATATTGCGGCGCAGGAGGACGCCGGCGAAGCCGATGGCGAAGAGCAGGCCGCTGACGAAGAGATAATCGCCGAGGGTCACCATGGGTCAGCTCAGCTCGCGTTTGCTGAGGACGACCACGCCGATGGTCGCGACGAGCACGAGCACGCCGATGATCTGGAACGGCAGGTTGTAATTACTGAAGAGGAGGAGGCCGACCTGGCGGACGTCGTCCGCGTGGCGCGCTGCGGAGTTCCGGAAACGGCAGCTTGGCCGCGCGCAGTTGACCGATCACGAGATAGAGCTGCCCGACAAAAACGACGGCCACGGCCGCGCCGCCGGCGAAGGCGACGAGGTTGGTCTTGCGCCGCTTCTCCGCCCGCAGATCGAGCAGCATGATGATGAAGAGGAAGAGCACCATGACCGCGCCGGCGTAGACGAGCACCTGGATGATCGCCGATGAAGTAGGCGTCGAGGGTCGACGAACAGCGCGGCCAGCCCGAGGAAGGAAACGACGAGGCTAAGCGCGCTCGCGACCGGGTTGCGATTGATGATCACGGCCGCGCCGAAAATCAGCATCAGCGCGGAGAAGAATCCAGAAGAAGAAGGGCGACATGGATTCGTTAGGCGGATGACTTCATTTCTGCTCGTTCCACTTTCAGAACGAGGCCGTGCAATGACGCCGCCGAGCTCGATACAGCTTCTCTTTGTCGTGGACCATCTCGGCTCGCGTGAGTGCCGGTGATGGCGTAATCCTTGCGCAGGAAGATCGCCTGCTCCGGGCAGACTTCTTCGCACAGGCCGCAGTAGATGCAGCGGATCATGTCGATGTCGAATTCCTCCGGGTATTTCTCGACCTTGGCGAACTTGTCTCCAGCGGGAATCTCGCCCGGGCATGATCTTGATCGCGCGCGGCGGGCAGATGAATTCGCAGAGCTGGCAGGCGACGCAGCGCTCGCGGCCGTGCTCGTCCTTCACCAGCGTCGGCGCGCCGCGGTAGTGCTCGGGCAGGTGGCTGTCCCACTTCTCCTCGGGGTATTGCATCGTCACCTTGGTCTGGCCGAGCAGCATGTTCTTGAGGTGGCGCAAAGTGATCGAGCATGCCGCGACGATCGCCGGGAGATAAATCTTCTCCGACCAGGTCAGGTTTGGGCGTGGGACGGTGATGGCCATGTTAACTCGTCGGAGTCATGGTCAGACGGGCATGTAGGCCACGATGATCGCGGTGAGGAAAATGTTCACGAGCGCGATTTCGAAAAAGAAAACCCAGCCGAGTCGCATGAGCTGGTCGTAGCGGAAACGCGGGAGCGTCCAGCGCACCCAGATAAAGACGAACAAGGAGCACCGCGACCTTGGCGAAGAAGACGAAGATGTTGAAGAGGCCGCCGAGGACGCCGCGCCAGCCGCCTAACGAGCCGTCGATGAGCAGCCAGTGGAAGCCGCCGCGTGATTCCACCACGGGATCGGCAGGTGCCAGCCACCGAGGAAAAGGGTCACGATAATCGCCGAGCCGGTGATCATCGCGGCGTATTCGCCGAGGAAGAAGAGCGCGAATTTCATCGACGAATATTCGGTGTGATAACCGCCGACCAGTTCCGTTTCCGCTTCCGGCAAGATCGAATGGGAGCCGGTTTGTTTCCGCGAACATCGCGATCGTGAAAACGACGAAGGAGATGAACATCGGGATGGCCAGGAGCCATTTCGCAGATGTTCAGCGGATCGCCGAGGAAGGGCGCGATCATCCAGCCGTTCTGCGATCTGGTACTGCGACGATGCTCGGTGAGGCGGAGCTGGCCGACGAGCAGGAAAATCGGGATGACGGCCAGGCCTAGCGACAGCTCGTAGGAGATCATTTGCGAGCTGGAACGGACGCCGCCGAGGAACGGATATTTCGAGTTCGACGACCAGCCGGCGATGACGATGCCGTAAACGCCTAACGACGCGATCGCGAAGACGAAGAGGACGCCGACGTTGATATCGGCGATCACCATCGGCACGCCGAAAAGCGTGCTGCCGAACGGCACGACCGCGAGGGTCATGATCGCCGGGACCATCGCGAGACAGGGGCGAGCCAGAAGTAGAACTTGTTCACGTGGCCGGGGTGAAGTCCTCCTTGAGGAGGAACTTCATCGCATCGGCAATCGGCTGGAACAAAGCCCGGCCGGGACCGACGCGATTCGGGCCGAGCCGATCCTGAATCAGCGCGCTCACGCGGCGTTCTGCGTAGACGCTGTAGGAAACCATCGGCAGGATGACGACGAAAACGATCGCGACGATTTTCACGAGCGAGGCGAGGACGAAAAAGAGCGTCGGGTTCATTGCGGGTGCTTCTCCCGTTCGCGCTCGCGCACTTTTTCTTGCGAGGGCTCGCCCGGAGCATCGGGGCTGCGATCGAGGTTGAGCACCTGCACGCCGAGATCGCCGATTTTGCTCAGCGACAGGCCGGCGAATTCCGGCACCGCGGCGCTCATCTGGCGGAAAACATCTTCGATCGTGTAGATCCCGTTCGCGCCGGTCATGACCTGGAGCAGGTCGCGCAGAATTTCCCAGTCGTCGCGCGCCTGGCCCGGGCCGCGGACGGCGCGGTTCAGCCGCTGGAGCCGGCCTTTGCCGTTGATCATCGAGCCCCGTTTCTCGGCGAAGCCGAACGACGGCAGGACCGCGCTCGCATAGGACGTCGACTGGTTCGAGAGAATATCCATCGCGACGTAAACCGGCGATCCGCGCGAGTTGCTCGGGCTCGATTCCGCAGTCGAGCGGGTTTTCGCCTAACGAGACCAAGGCTTGGACCTGGCCGGACCAGATCGCTTCCTCGATTTGCTGGAGCATAGCGCCCGACGGCGAGGCGACGCCGAGGAGCCGCGCGCCGCTCGTGTTCGGATTGCGGTCGGCGCTCAGCGAGGATCTCGTCGCTCGGGCCCGTTCGCGGGACGATGTCAATCAGGGTTGACGCCTAACGACTCTGCGAGGCGCGCGGTGAGCCAGAGTTCTTCGTTCGTCATCCGGCCGGAAGCGAGAATCGCGATTTGCCGGCCGACATACGGCCGCAGGAGCGCCGCGACGGTCTCGAGGGTTTTCGTCCACGTCGCCGGCTGCAGCTTTTCCTCGTCGCGCAGGAGCGGTTCGAGCAGGCGGCGATCGCTTTGCAGGTAATCGAAATTCAGCCGCCCGTAATCGCACATCCAGCAGGAGTTGACGGCGTCGTTCTCGCGCGGCGTCTGCCGATAAATCACGTCTTCGCGCGTGCCGATGAGCGTGTTGCAACCGGTCGCGCAACTCGTGCAAAAGCTCTTGGTTTCCTTCAGAAACCAGACGCGCATCTTGAAGCGGAAGTCGGTCGAGGTGAGCGCGCCGACCGGGCAGATGTCGACGGTGTTGAGCGAGTAATTGTTCTCCAGCCGCTTGCCCGGATGCGCGGTGAGCGTGCTGAAGCTGCCGCGATCGACGAACCCGAGCACGTCATCCTTCGCGATCTCCTTCGAGAAGCGGATGCAGCGCGAGCAGAGGATGCAGCGCTCGTCGTCGAGCGTGACGCGCGGACCGAGTTCGACGTTCTTCGGCTTCTTCACCTTGTTCTCGAGGAAGCGCGAATCGCCGCGGCCGTATTCGACGCTGAATTCCTGGAGCCGGCATTCGCCCGCCTGGTCGCAGATCGGGCAATCGAGCGGGTGATTGATGAGCAGAAACTCCATCACGCCCGGCGGCATTCCTCGACCATCGGCGAGTGCGTGCGGATGCCGCAGGCCTTCGGAAACATCGTGCGCGCAGGAGATCTGCGGGCGCGGCATCCAGTTGATCTCCGGCTTGCCATCGGCGGCCGAGGACCGGTTTGCGATCGGGGCCCATCTTCGGCATGCCCATTTCGATCAGGCACATCCGGCAATTGCCGGGCGAGGAGAGCTTCTTGTGATAGCAATAACGCGGCACGTAGCTGCCGGCCTGCTCGCAGGCCTCGATCAGGCGCGTGCCTTTCGGGAACTGCTTCCAGACGCCGTCGATCTGGACGTTGAGCATTTGCGGTTGAGGCTCGTGAGGCATGAATTTGGAAGCCAGGAAACCAGGAATTTAAAGCGCAATCTCGCTGTCGGTTTGCGGGTGATACTGGAGGCCGACTCGTTTCACGACTAGCCGGGTGGCGGCGAAATTTAGGAGCAGCGCGTCCGTTAGGCCCAGCGCCTTAAGATAAGAGCGGACGATCGGCAAAATGAATGTTGTCGAGCGCCTTACTCGCCTTGAGCTCAACTACGACCTCCGAATTGACGAGAAGATCCAGGCGATGTTCGCCGATGGCATGACCGCGATAAAAAACAGGAACTGGCTTTTGCCGCTCGAAAGACAGACCGATCAAACGCATTTCGACGGCGAGCGCCTCTTCATAGAGCGATTCGAGAAAGCCGGGTCCGAGCTCGCGATGAACACGAATCAGCCGCACCAATAATGCGCTCAGCGATCACCCGGTTTCCCAACTCTTTTCCTGGCTTCCTGGTTTCCAAATTCATACCTAAACCATGCCGGCGGAGCCGGCTTTTTCCCAGCCGGGGTCGTGGGCTAACGAGGAGGTTTCGATCACTTCTTCCGCGATCAATTCGCCGGGTGTGTATTCGGGCGGCAGCGGCGGTGGAACCGGTTTCTCGGCGCGGCTGGCGAATTCGTCAGGGAATTTGTCGACGAAACTCTGGGTCGGCCAGGCGCAGGCTTCGCCGAAGGCGCAGATGGTTCGGCCGGCGATGTTGTCGGCGACGTTCTTCAAGGTCGCGGGGTCCTGGACGACGCCGCCGCCGTCCAGCATGCGGGCGGTGATTTTCTTCATCCAGAGCGAGCCTTCGCGGCAGGGCGTGCACTGGCCGCAGCTCTCGTGCGCGTAGAATTCGTTGATGTTGTTCAGCGCCCCGACCATGTCGCGCGAGTCGTCCATCACGATGACGCCGCCCGAGCCGGCCATCGAGCCGGCCGCGGCGAGCGAATCGAAATCCATCGGGATGTCTTCGAGCGAATACTTCGCGCGTCCTTGAGTCTTGAAGCGCTCGTCCGCACGCAGGACCTTCGCCGAGCAGCCGCCGGGAATGACGGCCTTGAGTTTGCGCCCGGGCTTCGGTCCGCCGCACATGTCGTTGATCAGCTGGCCCATCGTGAGCGCGCCGACCTCGATTTCGTAATAACCCGGCCTGAACGACGTCGCCGCTGACGCAAAGGATGCGCGTGCCGGTGTTGTTCGGCCGGCCGATCTTCGCGTATTCCGCGCCGCCCATCGCGACGATGTGCTTCACGTGGCAGAGCGTCTCGACGTTGTTCACGATCGTCGGGCACTGGTAGAGGCCGAGCACGGCGGGGAAATAAGGCGGCTTGATGCGCGGGTAGGCGCGCTTGCCTTCGAGCGATTCGATCAGGCCGGTTTCCTCGCCGCAGATGTAGGCGCCGGCGCCGCGGTGGACGTAGATCTCGCACGTCGAAGCCGGTGCCGAGGATGTTCTTGCCGAGGAAATTCTGCGGCGCGCGCTTCGTCGATCGCGCTGTCTCGAGGATCTGCGCGCCCTCGGGAAATTCGCCGCGGATGTAGATGTAGGCGGTGCTGCACGTTGATCGCGAAGCAGCGAGATCATCATGCCCTCGATCAGCTGGTGCGGGTCCTGATGGATGATGTAGCGGTCCTTGAACGTGCCGGGCTCGGATTCGTCGGCGTTGCAGATGAGGTAGATCGGCTTTTTGTTCGTCGGGCTTGATGAAGCTCCACTTCACGCCGCACGGGAAACCGGCGCCGCCGCGGCCGCGCAGGCCGGACGTCTTCACTTCGTTCACAATGTCTGCGCGCGACATCGTGATCGCTTTTTTGAGCTGGTCGTAACCGCCATTCCGCACGTAGCAGTCGAGATCGATGGTGTAGCCCTCGCGGCCGATGTTTTGGAAGATGAGGCGACGCTCCTGCGGGTGGGGAGGGGGCGCGTGTAACGCGAAGCATGAATCGTGAAGCGCGGAGATTTTGTCCGGCTCCACTCGTTCGCACAGCTCGTCGTCTACCATGCAAACCGGCGCCGTCCCGCAGCTCGCTAGGCATTCCACAAACTCAATGCTGTATTCGCCGTCTTCGCTCACTGAGACCGGGCTATGCTTCCCGGCGCCCTGGTGTTCGCGGTCGATTTTGGCGAGGCCAGCGAGTTTTTCCATTAACGGATACGCGCCTGCCATCGCGCAGCTCAGGGTCCGGCAAACGCGAAAATGTTTCCGCCCCGCCGGCGCCTGCCGAAACATCGGGTAGAAGGTGACCAGCTCGAGAATGTTGATCGGTTCGAGCTCGAGCTTCGCGGCGATCCAGGTGATGGCTTGATCGCTGACGTAACCGAAATGTTCCTGCCACAGATGGAGCAACGGCAGCGCGGCGCTCCTTTTATGCTCGGGCGGATAATGCCCGATGGCCTGGTCCATTTGCCGCTCCAGGTCGGCCGGAACGTTCGTCAGCGTCGTCTCCACAGACGGTTAATCGTGGAGCGAACTTTCCTTCGACGCCACCTTGTCGTTGGTGAAAACGATCGTGACCGACTCGTCGCCCTGTTGGTATTTGTAGGTGACTTTTTTCAGTATGAGGAGGTCGGTGCTGTCGACGGAAGTGGGCGGGCCGAGAATCGACTCGACCTGTTTCCGGCTCATTCCTTCATCGACTTCGTCGACGTTTGCCTTCGTCAGCCGCTTGCCGTGGCAACCGCCGAGGGCCAGCGCGACCGCGAGGAGGAGAGTGAAAACCTGAAATCGAAAAGCTCTTTTCATCCGCCGATTTGCGCGAACGGTCTACGGCTCACGGCCGAGATTCGTGTCCTTGCTGTCCACCTCGTCGTTCTTGAACGTGATCATCGCGAACTTCTTGCCGTCCTCGTAGCGGTAGGTGGTTTTTTTGTAAATGACCACATCCTTGCTGTCGATCGTGGTCGGCGGGCCGAGGATGGTCTCGACCTGCGCCTTCGACATCCCGAGCGTGACCTGATCGTAGTTCGCAGTGGTCAGCTTTGACCCGGAGATGGCGTTGCGATTGCATGCGCCTAACGAAAAGAGCGCAAAGGCGGCGAGCAGAAGCCCGAGGAGATGGATTTTTGATTTCATAAAGCGGGTTTTCATCTGTCGCATTCTCCCATCACGAAGTCCAGACTGCCGAGGATCGCGACTACGTCGCTCATCATCGCGCCGGGGAGCAATTCCGGAAGGATGCTCAGGTTCACGAACGAGGGCGCGCGGATCTTCAGCCGGTGCGGGACACCGCCGCCCTTGCTGTTGATGTAGAAGCCGAGCTCGCCCTTGGGATTCTCCGCCCCGAAATAGATTTCGCCCGGCGGCGCGTCGAGACCTTCGGTCACGACGATGAAATGGTGGATCAGCTCCTCCATCTTCGTGAGCACGTGAGATTTCGGCGGGAGCATGTTTTTCCAGTCGACCACGTTGATCGGGCCGGCCGGCAGTTTGTCGATCACCTGGCGCAGGATGCGCACGCTCTGGCGCATCTCCTCGATGCGGACGAGATAGCGGTCGTAGCAATCGCCCACGCTCCCGATCGGGACTTCGAAATCGTATTTCTCGTAGTCGAGATACGGATGTTTCCGCCGCAGGTCGTGCTCGACGCCGCTGCCGCGCAGGTTCGGGCCGGAGAGTGCGTAGGCGATCGCGCGCTCGCGCGGGATCACGCCGACATCCCGGGTCCGATCGACGAAGATTTGGTTCCGCGTGAGCAGGTTGTCGATCTCGTCGAGTTGCGGGATGAAACCGTCGAGAAACGTCTCGAGCTGCGGGATAAACGTCGACGGCAAATCGCGGATTTGCCCGCCGACGCGGGTGTAGGAAGTGGTGAAGCGCGCGCCGGTGAGCAACTCGAAAAGGTTATAAAGCTTCTCGCGCTCGGTGAAGGTATAGAGGAAGACCGTCATCGCCCCGAGATCGAGCGCCATCGCGCCGAGCCCGAGCAGGTGCGCGGAAATGCGCGCCGTCTCGCAGCAGATCACGCGGATCGCTTTGCCGCGCGGCGGAAGTTCCCAGCCCATCAGCTTCTCAACCGCGAGCGCGTAGGCGACGTTGTTCGCCAGCGGCGCGAGGTAATCCAGCCGGTCCGTGTAGGGCACGAACTGGTTGTATTGCATGTTCTCGGCGATCTTCTCATCGCCGCGATGGAGATAGCCGACGTCCGGCGTGGCCTTGGTGACGAGCTCGCCATCGAGCTCGAGGACGAGCCGCAATACTCCGTGCGTCGCCGGGTGCGACGGGCCCATATTGAGCACCATCTTTTCGCCGATCTGGTCGCCCTCGGGCGAAGCATCTGCCGCGCGTTGCATGGTGCGGGCGAGGGGATCGGGGGCTTCGATTTCGCGAGTGGTCGGTGCAGCCATGAGAAGAGCGCGACTACGCTCGCGAGGGGAAATTATGGTGCAAGGGCAAAGTTAGCTGGCCCGGGGAGAACACAGCAAAAGAGAGCTGAATTTGGGGAACAACCCTCCGACCTCGGCCGACGATATCGGTCGAGGAAACAGCTTGAGCGCAGAAGATTCAAGGTCCTCTGCGCACAACTGTGCCAGTCGTGAACTGGCTAGTGGTCGCGGGCTGCCAGCGCCCAATAAGTCTGGGACTGCGGCAACAGCGTTCTCACCGGCGGTGGCGGGTGGACGAAGGTGATCTTCTCCACACGGCCCTGCGTAAGATCGGTCGGGACGATCGAATCCTGGCTGAGCCTCCACTGCATCGCCGCTTCCTGCGCGAGTTGATCGAGCGTAGACGAGCCGCTGCTCCGCAACACCCTCGTGTCGGTCACCTGACCGGCATGATTCAGCGTCATCGAGAGCACGACCGAGCCCTGCAACCCTTCGATGTAGACTCCGTAGGGCAAGCGGGGGTTGCCCTTCTCGATCCACTTGGCATTTGCCGCCGCTAACGGCAACGCAACTAACATGGCAGCGATCGCCCAGCCCACCCACGAGCGATGCTGCATCCTGCATGGTTTCGTTTGCATGTAATTAGCATCTGTCCGCGTTTCGTTAGGCGCAAGCAAATTCGTCTTCTCGCTCGCCCGTTAGGCGAGGTCGGTTTAGGTAGTGTTCATGCCCAAAAAACTTGCGCTTCTTTTCTCCGGCCAGGGTGCACAGACCGTCGGCATGGGACACGATCTCGCGGCGGAATTTCCCGAGGCGGCCGAGCGCTTCCGCGTGGCCGACGAAGTGCTCGGCCGGAAGCTGAGTGAGATTGTCTGGCACGGTCCGATCGAGGAACTTACCCGGACCGCGAATTGTCAGCCGGCGCTCTACGTTCACGGGCTCGCCTGTCTGAGCGTCCTGCGCGAGATCGTGGGAAATTTCCCGGTGACTGCGGTCGCTGGCTTATCGTTAGGCGAATGGACCGCGCATGCGGCAGCCGGCACTTTTTCCTTTGCCGAAGGTCTGCGCCTGGTCGAACAGCGCGGCCGTTTCATGGAGTCGGCCTGCGCCGCGACCTCCGGCGCGATGGCCGCACTCATCGGCGGCGATGAAACCGCCGTCCGCGCGCTCGCGCAGGAAACCGACGTCGATGTCGCAAACATCAATTCGCCCGGCCAGATCGTCATCTCCGGTGAACGCGCGAAAGTCGAGAACGCGGTCAGTCGCGCGAAGGAGCATGGCATTCGACGCGCGACTTTGCTCAATGTGGCCGGGGCCTACCATTCGCGGCTGATGGAAAGCGCGCGCCGCCAGGTCGGTGAAGCGCTGAGCGGAGTTGACATTCAGACGCCGCGATTCCCGGTGATCAGCAACGTTACCGGGCAGCAGGTTTCCTCCGCCGCGGAGATCCGCGAGACCTTGCAGAATCAGGTCACCGCCACGGTTCGCTGGACCGAGTGCATGGACCGGATGCTCGACCTCGGCTGCGATCTTTTCCTCGAACTGGGTCCCGGCGGCGTCCTCGCAGGACTGCTCCAGCGCACGCGCAAAGGCGCCGATATCATTAGCGTCTCCGATGTCACTTCGCTCCAGGCCGCGGTCGCCCGGTTACAGGTGGAAATGTGCGGCCCGGGATAAATCTCGGATTCTGTCGCGGCGACCGCCCGCCCTTGCGTTGCCGATAACATCTGTTACAACCGGGTTTCCAAAATGTATCAGCCTGACTTCAACCCACGTTCGCGCGTGATGATGTTTGCCCCGCATCCCGACGACGAGTCGCTTGCCGCGGGGGTTTTGCTCCAGCGCGCGGTCGCCGCCGGCGCCGACGTCCGTGTCGTGTACGCGACCGATGGCGAGAAAAATTGCTGGCCTCAGCGCCTGCTCGAACGCAAGGCGCGGATCGGCGAAGCGGACCGGCACCGTTGGGGCGTGCGTCGCCAGGCTGAAGCGCTGGCCGCTTTGGGCGTGCTGCAAATCGCGCCCGAACAGGTCGAATTCCTCTCGCTTCCAGACCAGGGCGTGACCGATCTGCTCGTCCGCGGCTGTCGCGAAACCATCCGTCGCCTCGCCGACCTCGTCCTTGCCTGGGGACCGACGCATTTGCTCGTCCCGTCAGCCTCCGACACTCATCCCGATCACAGCGGACTCGCGGTCCTGCTCCGTTTTGCGTTCGATAATTTCCTGCCGTGCCAGCATCGGATTCAACGACTCGAATACCTCATTCACGGATCGAGTGTCTCCTTCGCCGAAGCCGCGCATGGTCTGCCCCAAACTAGTTACGAACGCCACGCCAAGCAGCGCGCCATCACCTGCCACGTGACGCAGGTCGCCTGGTCGCGCCGGCGCTTTCTCGCTTACGCGAAAAGGCCGGAGCGTTTCGTCGTGGATGGCAAAAAAGGAGGCGCGACCGGTCACGGCCCGATCCTTTCCTGGGCGCGCAGCCGCGATCAGGTTCGCCTCGAGGTCGCCTTCGCGTTGAAACCGTTGCGCGCTGAGGAGACCTCCCTCCACCTCGTCGGGCAAGATCCGTCCAGCGGCTTCCGTTCTCTGCGCGCCACTTTGCCTGGCCGCACCGCGCGCCTCGATTTGATTGATCTCGCTACCGGCGAGATCGCCGGGATCGGCCGTTATCAAGGCGACGCTTTCCGAGCTGAGATTTTTCTCCCGGTCCACACCTTCGCGTCCCACCGCTCCCTCCACCTCAAGCTCAACCGGCGCATCTGGTTTTTCGATGAAGCGGGCTGGCTCGAGATCGAGCCGCTCCGGCCCGCTCGCCTCCCCGCCTGGGCCAACCCGATCCCAAGCCGCGAGCTCGCCGTTGCCTAACGAGTAAAGGACATGTCACTCGCCCAGCAGATCGATGCCGACCTAAAGGATGCGATGCGCGCGCGCGACGCCGAAAAGCTGGGCGTCCTGCGCATGCTCAAGTCAGCCCTGAAATACGCCGCGATCGAAAAGTCCGGCGCCGAGGGCGAACTGGACGACGCCGAAGCCACTCAGGTCATTCGCAAACAGGTGAAGCAACGGCAGGACTCGATCGAGAGTTTCGAGAAAGGCGGCCGCGCCGAGCTGGTGGCGAAAGAGAAGAGTGAGCTCGCGATTCTTAGCGCCTATCTTCCCGCTGCGATGAGCGCTGAGGAACTTACCCGCCTCGTTCAGGAGACGATCGCCGAAACCGGCGCCACCGGGCGCGCGCAAATGGGCGCCGTCATGAAAGCGCTCGGCCCCAAAGTCGCCGGCCGCGCCGATGGCAAGACTCTCAGCCAGGAAGTGCAGCGCCAGCTAGCCTAACGAGTAAAGGACTCCGGTGCTCACCGCCATTATCGTCGCCGGCGGGAGCAGCCGGCGGATGGGCTTCGACAAGACCTTCGCCGTTCTTGCTGGCCAGCCGGTGGTAGCTCATTCCATTGCCGCCTTCGAGCGGACCAGCTCCGTCGCGGAGCTCATCGTTGTCGGTCGCGCCGAAAGGCTTGGCGAACTCGCAGACCTCGTGCGCGGGCTGGGTTTCCGGAAGGTCGCCGCGATCATTCCCGGCGGAAGCCGTCGCCAGGATTCAGTCGCGCACGGCCTCGCGCGCCTTGGCCCGCAGACCGATTTCGTCGCGGTGCACGACGCCGCCCGGCCACTCGTTAGGCCGGAATTGATTGAGCGGATCTATGTCGTCGCGCGGGAACATGGCGGCGCCGCCAGCGCGGCGCCGGTGATCGATACCCTGAAGCGCGTCAACGCCGCGCACGAGGTGATCGGCAGCGTCGAGCGTGCAAACCTCTTCGGCGTGCAAACCCCGCAGATATTTCGGCGCGACCTTCTGGAGCATGCTTATCGCGCCGTCCACCAGGCCGGAATGGAAATCACGGACGAAATCTCCGCGCTCGAACGGCAAAACCAGAAGGTCGTTCTCTTGCCTAACGAAGAGCCGAATTTCAAGATCACCTATCCCGTCGATCTGGCGCTGGCCGAATTTCTCCTTCGGCAAGAATAGCGATCAGACTCACCGCCGGCGCAAAACGCGCAGCAGTTCGCGGCCTTCGCGACCTGGATGCGTCTGGGCGGGAATCGACTCATGCTCGATCGCAAAGTTGTCGCCGAAGAGTTTCTCGAGTTCCGCCACGCTTGCGGGAAAGGGTGGGCCTTCATCTCCCTCGTCGAGATCAGGGTTCAGGAAGAAGATGGCGATGAAGCGACCGCCCGGTCGAAGCAGCCTAACGACGGCGGCGGCATACTCGGCGCGCCGCGCCGGATCGATCGCACAGAAGCAGGTATGCTCAAAGATCACGTCGAAATGCCCATTCCACTTCGCGGGCAAGGCGAAGAAATCTTCGAGCCGATATTCTTCGTTCCCGACTCTCGGAAACGAATTGGCCTGCTCGATCGCGAACCGCGCCAGATCGATCCCGATCACGTGATTCTCCGGCGTGCTCAGCGCGCGCACATCGTGACCGGTTCCGCAACCCGGCACGAGAATCTCGCCAGCGATCGGCCCTGCAGAGGCGAGGAAATCCACCAACGCCGGATGCGGTTTCCCTTTTTCCCAGGGTGTTTCGCGGCGCCGATAAGCTTCCTCCCAATCGGTTTGCGTTTGTTTCATGGCTGCGGTTCACTGGCAGCTTCCCGCATGGCTGCAACTTTTTCCATCTTCGCGCGCCGATGAAACCACTTCGCGTCGGCGTCGTCGGCGTCGGGCATATCGGGAAAAATCATGCGCGACTCTACGCGGAGAACGACACCGCGGAGTTCACCGCAATCTACGACAGCGACCCGGCGAATGCCGCGCAGATCGCCTCCCAATACGGTGTGCGCGCCGCCGAATCGCTCGCGGAATTCAGCGAACTGATCGACGCCGCTTCCATCGCCACGCCGACCAACACGCATTTCGAAATCGGGCGCGCTCTTCTCGAGCAGGGCAAACATTTGCTCGTCGAGAAACCAATCGCCGACGACACCGCGCAAGCGAGTACGCTGGCCGAGCTAGCGAAAGCGCGCGGACTGGTTCTGCAGGTCGGGCATGTCGAGCGTTTCAATCCGGTCCTCGGCGCGCTCGAGGCGCGCCTCTCGCGTCCGCGTTTCATCGAAGCACATCGGCTCTCTCCCTTTCCCAATCGCAGCACCGATATCGGCGTCGTACTCGACCTCATGATTCACGATCTCGAAATAATTTTGCATCTCGTGAGGTCCCCGGTCCAAACGATCGACGCGGTTGGCGTGCCGGTCTTGAGCCGACGCGAAGACATCGCGAATGCACGGATTCGTTTCGAGGACGGCTGCGTCGCAAATATCACTTCGAGCCGGATCAGTCCGGAGCGAATGCGGAAGATTCGGGTCTTCCAAGGGGACGCCTATTTGTCACTCGATTACCAAAACCAGACCGGTGAAATCTATCGGCGCGTCGGCGGCGGAATCGCGCGCGAGGAAGTGGAAATCGAACCCGAGGAACCGCTCAAGCGGCAACTGCTTTCCTTCATCGAATGCGCGCGCGGCGGCTTGCGGCCGAAGGTTTCCGGCTTCGAGGCGACGGCCGCGCTCGAGCTCGCGGTCGAGATCACGAAGCGCATTCAGGACGGGTTGTGAAGCCGTTGCGCATCTACCTCGTCGCGGGCGAGGCGAGCGGCGACAATCATGGCGCGGCGCTGCTGGAGGCTCTCCGGCGGCTTCGGCCTAACGTTGAATTTTCCGGGCGCGGCGGACCAAGGATGGCGCGAATCGTCGGCGGCGATTTCGAGAATTGGAGCGAGGAAGCGGGCGTCGTCGGCCTCTGGGAAGTGCTCAAGCACTATCCTTATTTCCAGCGAAAAATGCGCGAGACACTCGCGGAAATCGCGGCGCAAAAACCGGACGCCGTCGTCCTGATCGATTACCCGGGCTTCAACCTGCGACTGGCGCGCGCCCTCCATGAACGATCGTTAGGCGCGAAAATCATTTACTACATCAGCCCGCAAGTCTGGGCCTGGAATCGCGGGCGCATCCCGAAGATGGCGCGCTGGCTCGATCTCATGCTTTGCATCTTCCCGTTCGAGGCTGAGCTCTACGCGCGGTCGGGTTTGCGGACGGTTTTTGTCGGTCATCCGATGCTGGAAAATCTCGAGGCGAAGCGCATGCCGGAAGCGCGCGACCCAAACCTTGTCGGCTTTTTCCCCGGTAGCCGGGCGCGGGAAGTGCGGAAGCTTCTTCCGGTCATGCTCGAAGTCATGCGGCAACTGCGCGCGCATCGGCCGGCCCTGCGCTTCGAGATTGCCGCCGCCTCCGAGTCGTTAGGCGAAGCGATTCGACACGAACTTGCGGAAGCCGGCGGTTCGTTAGGCGACGTGACCACAGTGACGATCGGCGAAGCCGCGACCACGATGCAGCGGAGCGCGGTCGGACTCGTTGCCTCCGGCACCGCCACCCTCGAGGCGGCCTTCTTCCGGCTGCCTTTCGTCCTCGTCTATAAAGTCGCCGGCCTGACTTTTGTGGCTGGGAAAGTCCTCATCCGGGTGAAGCATCTGGGCATGCCTAACGTTCTTGCGAATCGCGAGATCGTGCCGGAATTCATCCAGGGCGCGGCGCAACCGGCGACGCTCGCGGCCGCGCTCGGCCGGCTCCTCGACGACCCGGAACGGCGCGCGCAAATGCTCGCCGATTTTGACGACGTCATCGCCCAGCTCGGCGCCGGCGGCGCCAATGAAACCGCGGCCCGCGCCATCCTCGCAGTGCTCGCGACGAAATGAATGCAACGCCGTTGCCGGTTCATCGGTTGATCGATCTGCATTTCGATCTTCCGCTCGCTCTTTTCCTCGGCCGCGAGCGACCGGGGATGCTTGCGACCGATTTCCTGCCGCAATTGGAGGCGGCGAATATCGGTCTGCTCGGGGTCGCTCTTTACGTCGAGGACAAGTATTTGCCGGGAGGAGCTCTGCGGGTCGCGCTCGACGAGCTGGCGCTCTTGCAACGCGAGCTGGAAACGACGCCGCAATTGAAGTTGTGCCGGACTTTCACCGAAATTGCGGCTGCGGAGAGCGAGGGCCGCATCGGCCTGCTGCTGACGATGGAAGGAGTCGAACCGTTGGGTGACGATCTTCGGTCGCTCCGGGATTTTTACGACCGTGGCCTGCGCTCTCTATCGCTCACCCACGCCCGGGTGAACGCCGCGGCGGCCGGCGGCGTTTTTGCCGCGACTGGCTCGCCCGCGACTGGCCTAACGAGTTTTGGCCGCGACCTGGTCGACGAATGTGAGCGGCTTGGCATTCTGCTCGATCTCGCGCACATCAACGCGGCGGGCTTCGAGGAAATCTGCGCGCGCGTGACCAAGCCGTTGATCGTCTCGCACACCAACGCGCGCCGGTTCTACGACATCGAGCGCAACATCAGCGATGAACAAATCCGGATGATTGGCGCGCGCGGCGGCGTCATCGGGATCAACGCGGTGCTCGTTAGTCCGACGGCGGAAGGAGCGACGCTTGATCGCTATGTCGATCACCTCGAGCACGTCGCGAACCTGATTGGAATCCAAGGAGTCGCGTTTGGCTTCGATTTCTGTGCGGCGCTTTTCGATTTGCTGCCGGCGGTGGAACGTGCCGAAATCGCCGCCCGCAGAACGTCGGTTCATTTCGTGCCCGATCTGCGGAATCACGCGGACGTTCCGAATCTGCTCCGCAAGCTCAGGGAACGTGGGTTTCGCGAGGAGGAGATGGAAAAAATTTTCCGCGGCAACTGGCTGCGGGTATTGAGGCAGATACTGTAGGAATCGAATTCCATGGCGGATAAAATCCTCAACTTCATCGATGGCCAGTTTGTCGAGCCGGCGGGCGGGAAATATCTCGAAAACGTCGAACCCGCCACGGGCAAAACCTACTCGCTCGTGCCGGACAGCGACGCGCGCGATGTCGAGCAGGCGGTCGCAGCGGCAGAGAAAGCTTTCGCCGGTTGGTCGCGCACGCCGGTCGCGGAACGTTCTCGGATCATCCTGCGAATCGCGGAGCTGATCGATCGCGATCTTGAAAAATTCGCGCGCGCGGAATCGATCGACACCGGCAAACCGCTCGCGCTGGCGCGCGGCCTCGACATCCCGCGCGCCTCGAGCAATTTCCGCTTTTTCGCAACCGCGATTCTGCACACGGAGAACGAGGCGCACGTGATGGATGGCGTGGCCTTCAATTACACCCTGCGCCAGCCACGCGGAGTCGTCGGACTGATTTCGCCGTGGAATCTGCCGCTTTATTTGCTGAGCTGGAAGATCGCGCCGGCCATCGCGGTCGGGAATACCGCGGTCGCGAAACCGAGCGAGCTGACGCCGATGACCGCCTACTTGTTAGGCGAAGTTTGTCGTGAAGCCGGCTTGCCTGACGGCGTCCTCAACATTGTCCACGGGACCGGGCCGAACGTTGGTTCGGTTATCACCGGGCATCCGAAAGTGGGGACGATCTCGTTTACGGGCGGTACGGTGACCGGCCGCAAAGTCGCGGAAGCCGGCGCGCCCCTTTTCAAAAAAGTCTCGCTCGAGTTGGGCGGGAAAAATCCCAACCTCATCTTCGCCGATGCCGATCTCGAGGCGGCGATATCGGGCAGTTTACGCTCATCCTTTGCGAACCAGGGACAGGTTTGTCTCTGCGGTTCGCGGGTTTTTGTCGAGCGGCCAGCTTATGACGAATTCGTTAGGCGATTCGTCGAGAAAACTTCGGCGCTGAAAGTCGGCGACCCGCTCGAGGAAGGAAGTGAGCAGGGCGCGATCGTTTCGAAAATGCAGCTCGAGAAGGTGAAGTTTTATGTCGATCTCGCGCGCGAGGAAGGCGGCACGATCGCGGCCGGCGGTCAAAGCCCCGAGCCGCCTAACGACCGCTGCCGCGACGGTTATTTTTTTCCGCCGACCGTGATCACCGATCTGCCGGTCGATTGCCGGGTGAATCGCGAGGAAATCTTCGGGCCAGTCGTGACGATCACCCCTTTCGACCGCGAAGAGGAAGTGCTCGCTTACGCCAACGACACTGAATACGGCCTCGCCTCCACGGTGTGGACGCAAAACCTGAATCGCGCCCATCGCGTTGCGGAGCAGATCCATACCGGGACGGTCTGGGTCAATTGCTGGCTGGTGCGCGATCTGCGCGTCCCGTTCGGCGGGATGAAGCAAAGCGGCGTCGGCCGCGAAGGCGGCAACGAGGCGCTCCATTTTTTCACCGAATCAAAAAATATCTGCATCGCGAAATAGCCTCCTATGTGCCGGAACATCAAAACGCTGCATAACTTCACCCCACCAGCGACTGCGGAAGAGATCCGCGCCTCGTCGCTGCAATTCGTGCGCAAGCTCAGCGGGTTCACGAAACCTTCACGGCTGAACGAGGACGCCTTTAACCGCGCGGTCGATGGCGTCGCGCAGTTGGTCGAGGAGTTGCTGCACTCGTTAGTCACACCGGCGCCGCCGCGTGATCGCGAGGTGGAAGCGGTGAAAGCTCGCTCGCGTTCGGCGAAACGATTTGGACGGGAGACAGTCGCCGTTTGATGGACCAGTCCTTCGAGAGTTCGCGCGCGGCGGAACCGGTCGGCGCTTTTCCGCATGCGAAGCGAGTAGGCAATCTTCTCTTTCTCTCGGGGATCGGTCCGCGGGTGCGGGGAAGCAAGGAGATCCCGGGCGTGATGCTCGATGCTGCGCGGAAGATCGTGAGTTATGACATAGAGAAGCAGTGCCACGCGGTTTTCGAGAACGTCCGGCTTGTGCTCGAAGACGCCGGCGCGACCTGGAACGACATCGTGGATGTGAGTGTTTTCCTGACCAATATGGCGGACGATTTCCCGATCTTTAACCGGATCTATCCCGACTATTTCGCGGGCGAGGGGAAGCCGAATCCGACCCGCACGACGGTCCAGGTCGGAGCGTTACCGACACCGATCGCGATCGAGTTGAAAGTGATCGCCGTCGCCCACTAGACGCTGCAGTATTTTCGCGGTGCGGAAACTTGCCGCGCATTACAACAGACGCGGGGCGCGCATCCGTTTTAATTAGGACGGGCTCTTTATCATGAAATCCATCTCGCGCATCGCTCCGGAAGTCGGCTGGTTGCCGATCAGTTTCGTAAACGTCTATTTCGTCGGCCGGCCTGGAGGGAGCTGGGCGCTGATCGACGCGGGTTTGCCGGGAAGTGTCGGCCAGATTTTCGAGACGGCCGAGGCGCGCTTCGGAGCGGGCTCGCGGCCGGAGGCGATTTACCTGACGCACGGGCACTTCGATCACTGCGGCGCGGCGCGCGAACTGGCCGAGAGATGGGACGTTCCGATCTACGCGCATCGGATGGAATTGCCCTATCTGACCGGCCGCTCTGCCTATCCGCCAGTGGACCCAACCGTGGGCGGAGCGATCGCGTTTCTTTCGCGCTTTTTCCCGTCCGGCGCCCGCGAGTTGGGGGAGTTGATGCGCGAACTGCCGGAGGGAAATCTGCCCGGCCTCGACGGCTGGCATTGGACGGCGACGCCGGGTCATTCGCCCGGGCATGTTTCCTATTTCCGCTCAGCCGATCGCGTGCTCCTCGCGGGCGACGCCTTTGCGACGATGAACATGGATTCATGGGTTGGCCTGGTGACCGGAAAAGTGGAACTGGCCCGCGCCGGCACGCCATTCAACATGGATTGGGACGCGACTTGGCGTTCGGTGCAAACGCTGAAAGATCTGCGACCGAACGTGGTCGGTTGCGGTCACGGGATTCCGATGATGAAAGCCGATTTGCCGGAGAGATTGGAGCGTTTCGCCCAGCGCTTTTCCGCGCCGGGCCATGGCCGCTACGTCCCGTCACCGGCGCAGGTGGACGAAGAGGGGGTGGTCTCGCTGCCGCGCGCGCCGTTTGATCCGGTGCCGCTCGCGACAGCGGGAGCGCTGCTGGTCGCGGGCGTCGCGCTCGGCTCGGGGTTCGTCGAGAAAAAATTAAGCGACTAACGCCTAACGAACCGGCGAGGCACGCACGCCTTAGTGGTGGCCGGGCGGCGGCCCGTCGAACGGCGGCGCCTGATCCAAGGGCAACGGATTGTTCGCGCCGTTGCCGCCGAAAGTGCCGTTGCTCCGATTGGTCCCGCCGAAGCCACTGTAGTTCGGGTTGTTCGTGAAGACCTGCGCGGCGCCGCCATTGCCCTGGACCGTGACCACCACACTGGGCTGAATGGTGACCGTGTTCGCCGCTAGGATCGCGTCGGTGCCGCTGCTGATCGTGACGTTGGCGATGAAATCCAGCGTCCCGTTGCTCGTCGGCGCGTAGAGCTTGAGCACGCTGTCGGCGGTGAGCGAGCCGTTGCCGACGGTGAGCGTGCCGTTCGCGCCGAGCGCGCCGATCTTCACCACGTCGGCGTGCGCATTGAGAAAATCGGGCGAGCCGCCGGTGTAGATTTCGCCGTTCGCCCCGGTGTGGCGAATATCGATCGTGCCGCGATCGGCGGCGATGTTGCCTTTCGCGGTGACTTGGCTGTTGGCGCCGGTGGCGAGAATGGTGATTTTCCCGCCGGGTCCGGGCGCGGCGGCATTGAGCAGCGCGAGGAGCTGGCCGCTGTTGCCGACGTTAATTGCGACGCCGGCTGGCCGGCTGCTTGTGACGTTGATGTTGCCGCCTTTCGCGCTCACGGGTCCCGTGGTCTGCTGCTCGTTCGAAGAGGCCGTGATGGTGTCGTTGACGTTCACGGTGCCGCTGGTGGTGATGCTCACCGTGCCGCCATTCCCCGCGGGCGTGCCGGTCGGGTTGACGCCGCTGGTCGCACTGATCGGTCCGTTCACGTTCACGTCTTCGGTCGCGGTGATATCGATGGTACCGCCGTTGCCGCCGAGGATGGCGCCGTTCGCAAACTCGCCGCCGTTGGCGACGATCTCGGTGAGGTCGTCGGTCGCACCGACGTTCAAGCCGGCGTTGGTAATGTTGACCGTGATGTTGCCGCCGTTGCCGGGATTACCGTTGGCGAAATTCGGATCGGTATCGGAGCCGTTGGAGATGAGGCTGGGATAAGTTGGTCCGGTGCTGATGATGTTCGCGGCGGTGAGCGAGAAATCGTGCGGGGTAAATCCGATCGTTCCGTCGCTCGAGGTATTGTTAGGCGAAATGCTTGGCGCGTTGATCAGGTTGAGATTGCCGCCGGCCGAGATGGTGTTGGCGATAATGCCGAAGCCAAAATCGGCCGTGTTGTTATCGATCGTGATCGCGTCGCCGGCGATGAGGGTTCCAGCGATAATTCCGGGCGCGTTGATCGATCCACCCGCGCTCACCATGCTCGGATCGCCCGGGGTAAAGATGCCGCCGTCGCCAGAAATGTTTCCGCCGGCGATGACGTTGCCATCGACGTTGATGGAGCCGGTGACGGCGATGTCGTTGGTCGCATTGACGGAGACGTTCTCAACGCCGAACGACGATTCGGTGTCGCTGATGCGGGCGACCAGGTTGCCGCCGATCGTATAGGAACCGGCCGAGACCGCGACGCTGGCCGCGGGCTCGGACGCGAAAGCCTCGAGCACTTCGAAGGTGGCGTTACCGGTCGTGGTCAGCGCGCCGGTGACCCCGAAGACGATGTCGCTATCGCCGCCGATCGTGCCCCCGAGGCTGTTGATGCGGGCGACCAGCGCCGCGGCGGAGAGCGAACCGACGTTCACGTTAATCGTGGCGTCGCCCGAGATGCTGCCGCCGCCCAGTCCCTGGCCGTCATCGGAGTCGACGATCCGGAAGGTGGTGTTGCCGGTCGTACTCAGCGCTCCGGCGACGGTGAAGGAAAGGTTCGCAGCGCCGCCGATGGAAGCGCCGTCCTGGCTGAAAATCTGAGTCAATAAACTTCCCGCCGAGAAACTGTCCGAGCTGAAAGCGATCGCGGCATCCGAGCCGATGGAGGAAATCTCCGTCACTCCCGGATTGTTGCCGCTGATGATCTCGAAAGTCGCGTCGGTCGCCGCCGTGACACCGCCGCTGACGTCAAAACCGACCGTGGCACTCCCGCCGATGGCGCCGCCATCGAGGTTATTGATGAAGAGATGGAGAACATCGCCGGTCGAGACGCTCGCCGCCGTGAGGGAAAGCACCGCGTCGTTCGTAATCACGCCGCCGCCGGTGATCTCGTCGTTGATGTTGACTCCGCCATTCTGGATGTTGAAGAGCAGACCACCGGTGGCAGAGACGGCGCCGGCGGAGAAGATGTCGTTCAGAATTTCACCCGCGGTGCCACCCGCGCTCAGGCCCGTCCCGACATTGAAGAGTCCGCCGATGAAGATGTTCCCGACGCTCAGGCTGATGTCCGCGCCCGAGGTGAAGGTGCCGCTGCCGCCGCCATCGTCGCGATCCGGAGATGACTACACTGGCGTCGCCGCCGCTGGTGGTGAGCGCACCGCCGATGTCGAAGACGACCGACCCGCCGGTGGTGATCGTTCCGCCGTCGCGGTTGTTCAGAAGAACGTCGAGAGAACCGGCTGCGAAATCGCCGCCGGTCGTTACGAAGATGTTGCCGCCAGTAGTGATGTTGCCGCCCGTGTTGTGGAGCAGGCTAATCGTGGCCGCGTTTGTGATCGTAAGATTGCCACCAGTGTTGACCACGATATTGGCGCCGTTAGTCACCGTCGTTTGAGCGGAGGCGAGATCGAGGGTCAGCGCGAGGGAGTCCGCGCTGAGATCGGTGCCGGCGTTCAGGTTGAGGTTGGCGCCGTTGCTGATCTTTCCGGCGGCGGCCGTGATGCTGAGATCGAGCAGACCGCCGACCGTGAGAGGACCGCTCTCGGTGGAGACATTGATTCCGCTGTCGTTCCCGGTTCCCCCGGTGTCGATCGAAAGCGTGAGATCGCCGCCGACGTTGATCGACTGACCGGCGACGATCGTGTCGAAGATCCCGCCGGTGAAGCCGGTTGGGCTGGTCTGCGTGACGGTCAGGTTATTGGTCGCCTGGATATCGGCTTCGGAGAAAAGCACCAGATTCGTCGTGCCGGTGACCGCGGCATCAAAAGTAAGAGTCGAGTCGGCGCCGCGGGCGTAGAGGAAGAGGGTCGGGATGTTTTCGAAGGTGATGTTGGAGCCGATCGTGATCGAGCCGTCCTGGGTCGCGAGGAGGAGCGAATCGATCCCGTCGTAGGTGAAGGTGGCGCTTTCGGTGCCGGAACTCAGGTCACCCAGGCTGATCAGCGCGAGATTGGTTGGGCCGCCGTTCAGGACGGAGATCGACGGGTTGCCTTGGAGAATGAGCGCGGAAAACTCGAATACGGCCATCGGAGCATTAGCTGGATCGCTAAAATGAGCATCGAAGCCGCTTTCCGAATCGAAGGTGGAAGTGGAGCCGAAAAGATAGGCCGAAGGAGTGCCGTCCTCCGCTGTGCCCCGATAGATTGTGCCGTAGCCGGTCTGGCCAGTGGTCGTGATCGTCGGATCAGTCGAAATCGTGGTGTCGCTGGTGATGGTATAGGGATTGGGAGAGGTGATGGGTGTTGGGCTGCCGTATTTATTCGGCGTCGGGCTGGCGGTCGGAGTCGCCGTGGGAGTAACGGTGGGTGTTACCGTGGGAGTAATAGTGGGAGTCACGGTGGGTGTGACTGTCGGTGTTACGGTGGGTGTGACTGTCGGAGTCACCGTAGGTGTAACAGTGGGCGTGACGGTCGGAGTTACCGTGGGAGTAATGGTCGGAGTTACTGTGGGAGTAATGGTAGGCGTAACGGTCGGAGTCACCGTCGGGGTGACAGTGGGAGTAACGGTAGGAGAAATTGTCGGCTGGGGGGATTCGCACCGGCTGGCGCAGGCTGTTCGCGTTCGCCTGGTCGAGCTGGTTCACGTAGGTCGGATCGAGCAGAGTCACCGCCGTGCCGCGACCGAAAATAACGAGGTTTGTGTCGATCAGTTCACCGCCGCTTTTTTCCGCGACCTGATGCGCGATTTCGCGCGCGATCAGGTCATTGCTCGGGAGCGGGCGAAAGCCATTGATCAGGAGAGAAGTCTCGAGGAGCCGCTTAATATCCACATCCACGGGATCGGGCATGCCTTCGCCTTTGGGATTCACGATCAGCATCTGCCCGGCATGGACGAGCACCGATTGCCCGACGCGATCGTTGCGGAAGATGCGCCCGGTGCCCTCGAGCACGATGAACTTCACGTAAGCGTCGGGGTGATACTCGAGCATGATCGTAGTGCCCGTGATTGCGGCTGTGACTGCGGCGGTGTTGATCCGGGCGCCGCCGGCGTCTTTCGGCACGCGGAGCAGCATCGCGCCGCCGCCGAGATCGAGGCTGCGCGTTCCTTCGCTAAAACTGAAAATCGTGTTCGCGCCGAGACGGGCGAGGGTGGCGTCGGTGAATGTCAGTTCTGCGCGGGATTGCTCACCGGTGCGGACCGCGGTGCCATTGCGGACCTCGTCGCTTACGTTCGCCGGTCGCGCAGCAGCCTGCGCGGGAAGGAGCTTTACATCTTTGATGACCTGGCTGACGCGCGCTTCTTTCAACTGCGCGCCGTGCAACGGAACAAGAGACGTCGCAAGGAAAAGCAGCGCGGCTGCGGAGGATAAACAGGCGCCCTTTACCCAACGAAAAGCGCGAGGGCAGCAGGGCGGGGAAGGTGGTTTAGTAGGGTGGCTTTCGACATGGTAGCGGCGTCCAGACGGTTGGGTTCCTAAGACAAAACCTGCGAGCCGCCAAGGTGACGGCGTTCGTTTTGACGCAGGAGTTATGACGGTTTGCCGTCGCCGCGTCAAGAATAAGGAACCCGCCGTGACCGACGGCGCGAGAAACGAAACGCCGTAAGGCGATCCCTAATCCACCTGGTGCTGAGCGGCGGGTCGGGGCGCGGGGACGCGTCGACTTACCTTGGGCGCGCCGTGAGTTGTCGGGGTCTTTTTTGGCGCGCCGGCTGGACGTTGTGAAGTCGGAGTGTGGACAGTCACGATGCCGTTCGTCGTCGTCCCGGCGTCCGCCATGAGATTTACCAGATCGTCGGAACTCTGCAGGGCGATGCCCATCCGGGTCGGACGGGCTCGGGGCGCCGAGCTGCGCCCGGCGCGGGCGACCGGGCGCGCCTGGTCGGAGGTGACGACGTGCCGGGTCGAGGCAGTCCTCTTGGCCGGAGAGCCGCCAGAATTGGTCGTGCCTTGCGGAGGAGGATGCGCAATCGGCATGAAATCAGAAAGCACCACCGTGTTCCCGTCGTAAGTCACGAGGAAAGAGCCGGAGTCATCGGCGACGTTGAGTCGTGAGCCCGAAGCGATATTACTAAATACGCCGCCGAAAGGACCGGTGGAGCTAAGGACAGTGAAGACGTTTCGACCCGACGCGACGAATGAATTGACAAAGCTGACGACCAGGTTGCCGCCGAGCGCGACGGTGCCGTTGACGTTCAAGTAACTGTATTGGGCTCCCTGGACCAAGCCTCCCAGCTGAATCGAGAGTTGCGACGACGACAGCAAGTGAGAGCGCGCCGTTTAGGTTCAGGCCAGCCGTCTGTCCGACTGCCGCCGATCGCTGGTTGCAGGATCGCATTGTTTGTGATCGCCGCGGTAATGCTGCCGCGCGCATCGACCAGTCCGCCCGCAAAGTTCAGGGCCGTGGAAGAAGTCACACTTCCGCCCGCCACCCGGAAAGTGCCGGCCGTCTGCGTATAAGTGCCCGAGTTGGTAATCACGAGTGAATCACTGCCTACATCCACCGTGCCCGAGGAAGTGAGAGCGCCGTCGATCTGAATCGTGCCGCCGCTCGCCGCGATGGTGCCGCTATTGTTGAAACTGCCGCCCGCATTACCAGTGAGGAAAAGCTTCCCGCCGTTGGTTGCCTCGAGAAGGCCCTGGTTGACGAAGCCATTGCCGTTGGGATCGATGACGATTGTCCGTCCCTCGACGTTGGCATTGATAGTGCCGGCGGCCTGGTTCAGGAATTGGCTCGAGTTAGCCCCGAGATTGCCCTCGCCCTCAATGGTGTTGTCGAAATTGGTGAGCACATGTCCGCCGGTAATCTGGGCGTTACTCTGATCATTCGTGCTCGCGAGAGTGAGGGTGCCGCCACCGGTCAGGGTGCTGTCGCCGTCGAGGAAGAGGCGAGTCAGAGAGTTATCGGCGTTGAAAGTGATGGTGCCTTGATTGTCGATCGTGCCGTTAATATGGAGATCGGCGTTGTTATCCACGATGAGAGACCCAACCAGCGTCAGATTGGAAAGATAGATCGACTGTCCAGTCACGGCACGGAAGAGGCCGCCATTCATCGCTTCGAGAAGGCCCGCACTCAGAGTCAAGCTGGCCGTTAGTTGCACTTCCGAGCCTTCGCCATCCGCGAGGATTGTCCCGCCGGTGTTATCAAAAGCGCCGCCGGCATTTCCGGTCAGCGAAAGGATGCCGCCGTTGGTCGCTTCCAGCAGGCCTCGATTGACGAAGCCATTGCCGTTGGGATCGATCGTGAGTGTCCTCGAGGCGACGTTGGCGTTGATCACGCCGGCGGCCTGGTTGATAAACTGACTCGAGTTAGCCCCGAGATTGCCTTCGCCCTGGATAAGATTGTTCACGTTAGTGAGCACATGTCCGCCGGTGATCTGGGCGTTACTCTGATCATTCGTGCTCGCGAGAGTGAGGGTGCCGCCACCGGTCAGGGTGCTGTCGCAGTCGAGGAAGAGACGGCTCGAGGAATTAGCGGCGTTGAGAGTGATGGTGCCGTTGTTCGTGATCGTGCCATTGATATGAAGATCGGCGTTGTTATCGACGACGAGCGGACCCTTGAGCGTCAGGTTTGAAAGATAGACCGACTGGCCGGTGACGGCGCGGATGAGGCCGTCGTTGATGGCGCTCAAGATGCCGCCGCTGACACTTACGGAAGCGGTCAACTGCACCTCGGAACCATCAGCCAGGATGGTTGCGCCGGTGTTATCAAAAGCGCCGCCGGCATTTCCGGTCAGTGAAAGGATGCCGCCGTTGGTTGCTTTGAGGAGACCTCGATTGACGAAGCCATCGCCGTTGGGATCGATCGTGAGTGTCCTCGACGCGACGTTGGCGTTGATCACGCCGGCGGCCTGGTTGATAAACTGACTCGAGTTAGCCCCGAGATTGCCTTCGCCCTGGATAAGATTGTCCACGTTGGTGAGCAAATGTCCGCCGGTGATCTGGGCGTTACTCTGATCATTCGTGCTCGCGAGAGTGAGGGTGCCGCCACCGGTCAGGGTGCTGTCGGAGTCGAGGATAGAGACGGCTCAAGGAGTTAGCGGCATTGAGAGTGATGGTGCCGTTGTTCGTGATCGTGCCATTGATATGCAGATCGGCGTTGTTATCGACGACGAGCGGACCCTTGAGCGTCAGATTGGAAAGATATATCGACTGGCCGGTGACGGCGCGGATGAGTCCGCCATTCATCGCTTCGAGGACGCCTGCACTTACACTCACGCTGGCCGTTAGTTGCACCTCCGAGCCTTCGCCATTCGCGAGAATTGTCCCGCCGGTGTTATCGAAACCACCGCCGGCATTTCCGGTCAGTGAAAGGATGCCGCCGTTGGTCGCTTCCAGCAGGCCTTGATTGGCGAAGCCATTGCCGTTGGGATCGATCACGAGCGTGCCCGCGGCGACATTGGCATTGATCACACCATTAGTCTGGTTCAGGAACTGGCTCGAGTTAGCGCCGAGATTGCCTTCGCCCTCGATAAGGTTATCCACGTTGGTAAGGAGGTGCCCGCCGGTAATCTGGGCGTTGCTGCCGGAAAGAACCACACTTCCACCCTCCGTGAGAGCCGTGTCGCCGTCGAGGAAGAGACGGGTCAGGGAGGTGCCCGAATTGAGGCTGATGGTGCCGCTGTTATGGATTGTTCCGTTGAGGTGAAGATCGACGTTGTTATCGATCGCAATCGTCCCATCACCCGAAAGGATGGCACCGTCGTTAAAGGTGTAGTCCGCGGAAAACTCGAGGGTCGCGTCAGCCCCGACATCAAAGGTGCCGGCGCTGCTGCCCGCGGCCGTGATTTGCAGGGTGCCACTTTGCACGGAGACGGTCCCGGTATTGTTGAGCGGAATATTGAAAGTAACTACACCCGACCCGGTGCTGCGCGTCAGGGTGCCAGAGTTATTAAAGATCGAGCCACCGCCGGCAAAGAGATTCCCGCTGGCCAGTGTGAGATCGTAAATGCCGGAGTTATTGATCGTCGTGCCGCTAACTGACATCTGCGCTGCCTGAGTGCTGTTTCCGGCGACGTTGAGTGTGCCGGAATTGATCGCGCCACCGGTGAATTGCAAGCCGACGTTCAGAGTCAGCGGGTTGGCCAAGATCAGGGTGCCGCCACTCATGAAAAGTTGATTGATCGTGACTCCGGCCACGATGTCCTGGGTGAGAGTGCCACTGGCAAAGGTGACGTCGTATTCCTGGCCTTGGTTGCCATTATTTGGCACCACGTGCGGCGACCATTGATTTGGGTCGCTCCAATTGCCGCTGCCCCCGTTATAAGTGACCGAGCCGACCGGGGTGGCGGTAGGTGAAGGCGTGGAAGTGGGAGTTGGCGTCGCGCTGGGGGTTGGTGTTGGGGTCGGCGAGGCGCTGGGAGTTGGCGTTGGGGTCGGCGTCGGGGTTGCGCTAGGAGTCGGTGTAGGAGTCGGTGTCGGGGTTGCGCTAGGAGTCGGTGTAGGAGTCGGTGTCGGGGTTACGCTGGGAGTCGGTGTAGGAGTCGGTGTCGGGGTTGCGCTGGGAGTCGGTGTCGGAGTCGGTGTCGGGGTTACGCTGGGAGTCGGTGTCGGAGTGGGCGACGGCGTTGTGCTGGGAGTTGGTGTAGGAGTCGGTGTCGGGGTTACGCTGGGAGTCGGTGTAGGAGTGGGCGTGAGGGTCGCGCTGGGAGTCGGTGTTGGGGTAGGCGTCGGGGTGGCGCTGGGGGTCGGCGTCGGAGTTGCAGTTGGTGTCGGAAAATGCTGGGTCGGACCCACGACAACTCCTCCTCCATCCTCGTGCTCGTTAACCTCTCGCACAGAGTTATTCATCGCCTGGTCAACCGTGCCGGCACCAGTGGTGTCGAGGAGTGAGACGACATTGCCGCCGCCGAAAATCACCAGGTTGGTCTCGACCAAGCCGCCGTCGCCTTTCTCGGTCGTCTGCGTGGCGATTTCCCGACGGATCAGATCCAAGCTCGGGATAGTGGGGAAATCCGTAATCAAGAGCGAAGTCCGCACCAAGCGTTTCAGGTCGACATCGACTGGCTCGGGGAGATCAGTGCCTTTGGGATTGATGATCACCATCTGCCCCGCGTGAACCAAGACACTTTCGCCGACGTGATTCCGGCGAAAGACCCGCCCGGTGCCTTCGAGAACGATGAACTTGATATAGGCGTTCGGGTGATACTCCAGCATCACCGTCGTGCCGGTGATCGCAGCGGTAACGGCCGCCGTATTGATCTGGGCGCCGCCGGAATTTTTCGGGACGCGCAGGAGCATGGCGCCTCCACCGAGTTGCAGGTTGCGGGTGCCTTTATTGAAGCTGAAAATCGTGTTGGCGCCGAGGCGGGCGAGCGTCTCATCGGTAAAAGTGAGCTCCGCGCGCGAGTCGACGCCGGTGCGCACGGCGGTGTTATCGCGCACTTCGTCGCGCACGACTGCTGGGCGGGGCGCCGCTTGTTCCGGGAGTAGCTTCACGTCCTTCACCACCTGGCTGACGTGCGCTTCCTTGAATTCGCTGCCCGAAGAAATCCGGAGCAACCCGAGGAGCAGGAGGATGACTAACGACCGCGGAAAGCGGACGGGAAGGCTTGGGCGCAGGTGATATTTCATGTTGGTAGAGCGAGCCACCGGTTCGCGAAAGCAGCGAGAACGGACCATGGCGTGAACCACGACGAAGTCACTAACAGAGGCGCGGGCCAAACGTCAAGCCTGATCACGCGGGCGAGCAGTGACGCAAAATCAAGCAATCTACAATTCCGAACTTGAAATCGTCGGCCGCAACCTCCTTCGGTGGTTACTAGAACCTCCAAGTCAACGCCACGCCACCGCCGATATTGAATACCTCGTAGTCGAACACGCTCTGATTCGATTGGTTCGCCACGAAGGTGGAAATTGCGCTCAGAGTAAGATAATCCCCGAGGCGGTAATTGGCGCTGAGGGCAATAATTTCGCTCACGTCCGTCCGTCCGCCCGAGTCGTAGGCCCGCGCCACGACACGGCCCGCGGCATCGAGCGAAAAGTTCCGGCTAATATTGACCGCGTAGCCGACGTAGCCGCCGAAGTCGTTTCGGCGCGGCGGGTTGGGGTAACCGTAGAGACTCACGTTGGCATCCAGCCCGAAGGAAATCTGCTGCGCCCGCCCGATCGGCACGGGCACTTCCGCGCTCATGATGAGTCCGTAGTTGGAGAAGAAATCGTCGAAGTCATCTGTCGCGGTGAGCCGATTATAATCGATGTCCGCCCGCAGAGTCAGGTTGTGGAGCTTCGGCACGTAATAGACCAGCCCGGCGATCGCGTCGAAGCTGGCGAAGTTGAATCCGGTAAATTCATTATAGAAAAAATACTGCTCCCGGAGACCAAAGTCGCCATACAGCGTCGGACCGAATTTCGGCGCGTAGGTAATGCCCACCACCGGCGCGATGATCACATCATCGACCTTGCCGTGGTCGACCAGCGCGACGTTCGAGGTGTAATAAAACGGTGTGCCGACCTCGACCGTGAACGGCTTGTATTTCTCGACCCGCTTGAGGATCGCCTGCTCGCCGAGGTCGGGATCGTTTGGGGTGGAGACGGCGTAGCCCTGGTCGACGCCGTTGGTTGTGTCCACGCCGGACGATTGAAATTGGCCCTGGCTGCGCTGGAGCCGCGCCCGATCGGCACTCGTCCCCTGCGCGAACGTGGAACTGCTTCTGGCTAGGAGCGGAATGAACAGGAAAAGCGGCAGGAAATTCCGGAAGCGAGAGAGCGGCAGGTGGTTCATGCAGCGTCCCTTCTTTAGCAGAACCCTGAATTCGTCAAGACATTCGCACCGGGAACGTTAGCCGCGGCAGGTCCGCGGGCGCCGTTAGGCGAAAGGCAGGTTGGCCTTGATCCGCTGCACATCGGTCTTGTCGACCACGGCGGATTTCGCGAGCTGGCGCTTTTTCTTCGCGTTCTTGCTCGAGAGGAGATGCCGGCGCGACGCGTGGGAACGGAGCACCTTCCCCGTGGCGGTGATCTTGAACCGTTTGGCAACGGCTTTCCTGGTCTTGCTGCGCGCGATCGGTTTCGGCATAAGGCGCGGAAGATAGAGGCGGTTTTGCGGACTGACAACCGGTTTTCCATTTTACCCCGCGCCTATTCTGGCCGTCATTTAACGATGGAAAAACCGACGAAACCGCTGCCCCACGTCGTCATCATCGGAGCGGGTTTTGGCGGCCTCGAAGCCGCCAAACATCTCGGCGGCAAACCGGTCCGCGTGACCGTGATCGACCGCACGAATTACCACCTTTTTCAGCCGCTCCTCTACCAGGTCGCCACCGCGGCGCTCTCGCCGGCTGACATCGCTTCGCCGGTGCGCGCGATTCTGAGCAAGGATGAAAACATCGACGTCATGCTCGGCGAAGTGCGGTCGATCGACCTCGCCGCGCGCTGCGTCCACACGAAGGAACACGAGATCACCTATGATTATCTCGTCGTCGCGACCGGCTCGCGGCATTCCTATTTCGGCCACGACGAATGGGAGAAACTCGCGCCCGGCCTGAAGAGTCTGGAGGACGCGATCGAGATTCGGCGGCGCATTCTGCTGGCGTTTGAGTTTGCCGAGAAAACAACCGACCCAGAGGCGCGGCAGGCCGCGATGAATTTCGTCATCATCGGCGGCGGCCCGACCGGCGTGGAAATGGCGGGCGCGATTGCCGAGATCGCGCGCGAGACGTTGGCGAAGGATTTTCGGCACATCGATCCCTCGAAATCGCGCGTCATCCTGGTCGATGGCGGCGAGAGACTGCTTTCCACATTTCCCGAAGATCTCTCGGCGAGCGCGCTGAAACAGCTCAAGGCGCTCCGAGTCGAGGTACGCCTCGGCGTGCATGCAGAAAACGTCACCGAAGCCGGAGTCGAGATCGCGGGAGAATTTATCCCATGCCGCGTGAAGGTCTGGGCCGCCGGCAACACCGCGTCATTCGTCGGAAAAACACTCGGCGTTCCGGTTGATCGGATGGGTCGCGTGATGGTGCAGGACGATCTGACCATCGCCAAACACCCGGAAGTGCAGGTGATCGGCGACCTTGCGAACTGCAACTGGCCCGCGACCGGCAAACCACTGCCGGGCGTCTCGCCGGTGGCGATTCAGCAGGGCCGTCACGCCGCGCACAACATCGTGCGGATGATCGCCGGCGGCTGTCCCGACCGCTTTCACTATTGGGACAAAGGCAACATGGCGACGATCGGTCGCAACAAGGCGGTCGCCGATCTCAACTTCATCCACTTCAGCGGCTTCCTCGCCTGGCTCGCGTGGCTCTTCATTCACGTGCTCTACCTCGTGAGCTTCCGGAACCGGATCGCCGTCCTCTTCCAGTGGGCCTGGGCTTACCTCACCTTCAATAAAGGCGCTCGGCTGATCACGCGGAACTTCCAAGCCGAACAGCGGCCGGTCGGCTGACAGCGAATGGCCAAACATCGGCTGCCGAATTTCCGCATCGCCGTCGTCGGTGCGGGCGCCATCGGTTGTTACTACGGCGGCAAGCTCGCGCACTTCGGACGCGATGTGCATTTCCTCATGCGGAGCGACTACGAAGTCGTGCGCAAACGCGGGCTGCGCATCCGCAGCAAAGGCGGCGACACTCATATTCCGAAGGTCAACGCCTACCGCTCGACCGAAGAAATCGGCCCCTGCGACCTCGTCCTGATCGCAGTGAAAACCACTGCGAACGCCGAGCTTCCCTTGCTCGTTAGGCCATTGTTAGGCGAGGAGACCATGATCCTGACTTTGCAGAACGGACTTGGGAACGAAGAGTTCCTCGCCGGTCATTTCGGCGCCAGACGCATCCTCGGCGGCCTCTGTTTCATCTGTCTCAACCGCATCGCGCCGGGCGTGATCGAGCTCCAGGATAACGGCCGCGTCGCCATCGGCGAGTTCAGCGGTTTCCCCCGGCCGCGGTTGCACGACCTTGCGTGGGAATGGAAGCGCTGCGGCGTGGTCTGCACCGTGGTCGCCGATCTCGCGCTTGAGCATTGGCGCAAGCTCGTCTGGAACATTCCCTTCAACGGCCTAACGATCACCGCCGGCAGCGTCGATACCGCCGCGATCCTCGCCGACGAAACGCTCCGCCTCCGCACGCTCGCTTTGATGGACGAAACCATCGCGATCGCGCGCGCCGATGGCCACAATCTCCCGACCGCCGTCGCGCTCGAACAAATGAAACGCACCGAGTCGATGGGCCGCTACAAACCTTCCACGCTCCTCGATCACCTGGCCGGTCGGCCGTTGGAAATCGAAGCGATTTGGGGCGAGCCACTGCGCCGCGCCCGGGCTGCGGGCGTTCCCGTGCCGGAACTCGAAAAGCTTCACCGCGATCTCGTCGGAGTCGCTGCCCGGCCGGGAAATTAAGTCGCCGTTTTTGTCGTTGGGCGACGAGCGCCGGCGTCGTCACGGTTGAATCGCGCCCGCCGTCGTGATAATCTTTCGGTCGCCGATCGCGGTTCGCTTCAGCCTGCCGCGCGCGCCCATAGAAGCTCCCAGCCTAACGACCGTATGTTTGCTTCCGCTTCGATCACTGGCGCCGTCGAAAGTCCGACGATCACGGAGGAGTCTAGGACGAAGGAGGCGCGCGATCTGCCTTGGCAGGTCGTGGTGCACAATGACCCGGTCAATTTAATGAGTTACGTCACAATGGTTTTCCAGAAAGTCTTCGGGTTCCCGAAGGAAAAAGCCGAGATGCACATGCTCGAAGTGCACCGGCAGGGCCGCTCGATTGTGTGGAGTGGTGTGCGCGAACGCGCGGAACTTTTCGTGCAGCAGTTGCATGGCTACCTGCTCCTCGCGACGATCGAGAAGACGGACTAACGAATGGAAGTTTTTCGCAACAACGGCACGCTCGAGATCAGCGAGATCGATCCCTTTCTCGCCGAGTTGTTGCGGCAGGTGCCGGCGAGCGCGAACCCCGAGGCGGTCCCGGCGGCCGAGGCGCGGATTTTCAGCGCGCCCGCGGACGTGGCGAAACACCCGAATGTTTGCGCCGAGTGGAAGCTCTACGTCGAACCGGAACTGCGCCGGATTTTCGAATCGGCCACGGAAACGGTCGAGCGCGATCTACAGCAGCTCGGCGACCAGGAAAAGCCGTTCGCGAACAGCACCCTGCGCATCCCGGTCGCGAACTCCGAGGCTTGGCTGAACGCGCTCAACCGCGCCCGGCTCGCACTCGCGGCGAAGTTCGATTTCAGCGAAACGGAGCTCTGCGATCATTATCGCTCGCCGATCGGTTCGCGCCGTGATCTCAGCCTTTTCCAGGTGAATTTCTACGGCTTCCTCCAGGAATTCATCCTGCGCGAGCTGGAATGCAGTAGCGCGCCTCCTGGGCCTAACGAATAGCGGACGCGGCCGCGCGAACCGCGGCGCCTAACGAACGCCGTCGCCGCCCTGCTTCTTTTCGCGGACCATCTTCATCAGCCGGTCCTTCAACGCGTCCGATGACTTCGCCGGCCGCAGGCTGAGCGCGAAAGCCTCGTGCAGCCGATAGCATTCGGTGATGTAATCTTCCGCCGGCTGACCGAACTCGGCCCGCGCTTCTTCGAACTCCTGGCTCTCGCCATTTTCCAGTGCGCCGATGACGTAAAGCCGTGCGCGATTCTGGAATTCCTCAAAGCTCATCTTTTAGTTCTTTCAGGCCGTCGTAGATCTTTTTCAGGCCCAGTTCGAGCCGTGTCTTCACCGTCCCTAAAGGTGTATTCGTATTTGCGGCGATTTCGCGCTGACTCATGCCGCGAAAAAATGCGAGATCGATCGCCTGCTGCTGCGCCGGGGGGAGTCCGTTGATCACTTTGCGGACGAGAACCCGGGTGTCGGAGAAGTTAATTTCCTCTTCCGTGGAGTTGTGCACCCAGGCGTCAGGCTGCTGCTCGGTCTCGTTCTGAAGTCGTTCGCCAGCCCGCTGATACGCCTGTTTCTTGCGGAGCCCATCGATCGCCCGACGGCGCGCGAGAGTCACCATCCAACCGAGCGGTTTTCCCTTTTGCGCGGAGAAATTTTTCGCCTGGTTCCAGAGCTCCATGAAAATTTCCTGGAGCAGGTCGTCGGCCTCGGCCTCGTTATGCACCACGCGCAGGATCAGCGCCTTGATGATCCCGTTGTAGCGATCGTAAAGCTGCGAGAGCGCTTCGGGGTCTTCGCGTTGAATCCCGGCCATTAACTCGAGATCGGTCGGCTGACCCGGCTCCAGTTGCGGACTCACCGCGGGCATCCGAGGACCGGATTCTTCAGCGTCGGGATCGAGTGGGAGCTTGGGACGTCTTGGCATGATTCGGGCGAAAGAGAGAAGAGGTTAGGCGAACGCCGAGAGGCGTCCAACGAGATTTGACGCCGGAATCAAAAATACATTCACCGCGCCCCGGCGAGCAAAAGATAGAGCAGTCCAACGAGCCCTCCACCCGCGACGACGGCGATGATATTCCAGCGCCAGCGGAGGATTCCGCCGAACGCGACCGCGCTCAGTCCGATCGCGAGCCAGTCGATCGTGCCGCGGGTGGGGAAGAAGACCTGCAGCGCGAACCAGACCGCGAGATTCAAGACCACGCCGACGACGGCCGCGGTGATCGCCGAGAGCGCACTCGTTAGGCGTCGATTCCCGCGCAGCCGCTCGAGATAAGGGCCGCCGAGGAAAATCCAGAGAAAGCACGGGGTGAAAGTGACCCAGGTCGTCAGCAGCGCGCCGAGCGTCGCGGCCAAGACCGGGGCGAGCCCGTCGGGATTTTGCCATGCGCCGACGAAGCCGACGAATTGCACCACCATGATCAGCGGCCCGGGCGTTGTCTCCGCGAGGCCGAGTCCGTCGAGCATCTGACCCGGCCGCAGCCAACCGAAGTGCGAAACCGCCTGCTGCGCGACATACGGCAATACCGCGTAGGCGCCGCCAAAAGTCACGACGGCTGCCTTGCTGAAGAAAACGCCTTCGTGAAAAAGTGTGCTCTTCCAGCCCATCGCGAGCCCGGCGGCGATCGTCGGCGCCGCCCAGAGCACGAGGCAAATCGCAACCACGCGCAAGCTCCTGCCATTGTCAGGCCGGGTGTGCGCCGGCGCTTCGTGTTCATCACTCAGGACCGACTGCTCGTTCTCCTCCGCGTGACCGCTCGCGCCGCGAAATCGTGTCGGCCAAAATTGCCCGCCTAACAATCCGAGCACTCCCGCGCCGAGGACGATCGCGGGGAAGGGGACGCCGAGGAAATAGATCGCCACGAACGCGAGCGTCGCGATTCCCCAGTGCACCGCGTCGCGGAGCGCTTTTCGCCCGATCCGAACGACGGCCGCGAGCACGATCGCGGTCACCGCGGGCTTCAATCCATAAAATACCGCTGCGATCCACGGCACGTGGCCGAACGCGAGATAGACATAACTCAGCGTCCAAAGAATGAAGATCGACGGCAGCACGAAAAGCACGCCGGCGACGATCCCGCCCCAGGTTTTGTGCAGTAGCCAGCCGACATAGATCGCGAGCTGCGTCGCTTCCGGCCCGGGCAGCAGCATGCAGTAACTCAGCGCATGCAGGAATCGCCCCTGGCTGATCCAGCGTTTCCGCTCGACCAGCTCGGTCTGCATGATCGCGATCTGCCCGGCCGGTCCGCCGAAGCTGATCCAGCCGAGCTTCACCCAGAAGCGAAGCGCCTCCGCGAAGCTCGGGTGCGGCTGTTGCGGCGGGCGCGCCTTTTCCATGCACCGGGAATGGCGAGCGCGGTCGCCGGAGTCAATCTTTCCCTGCGTTGTCGCGTCGCGTTTTCCGGCGATCGTCTCTCATGAACACCGGAGCCTGCTCGCACATCGCCGCCCTCGAGGAAGTGAAACGGCCGGATAAACTCGAGTGCGAGGAGTGCGTCAAAATCGGCGCGACCTGGGTCCATCTGCGCACCTGCCAGGAATGTGGCGCGACGCTTTGCTGCGACTCCTCGCCCAACCGTCACGCCAGCAAACACGCGCACGCGGTCGGCCATCCGGTGATCGCCTCCGCGCAGCCTAACGAGCGCTGGCTTTATTGTTATCCGGACGACGCTTTCGCGGAATATTAGGCGGGCGGGTGGAGCTGCGCTTCATCGAGCGCCTCGGAGTCCCATTTCCCTAACGACGCCGCGGCGTCGTAGGTGCTCTGGGCGAAATCGAGGAGCGCGTCGTCCGGCGATTCGGCTGTCCGGACTGCGTCGTAGGGGAGGATGAACTCGTGGAGCGACGTCAGATAACTGGCGTCGCTAGGCCGGACCTTCGCCTCGGCAAAACCGGCCGGCTCCGGATACGCGTAGGAATAATAAAGCGGCGTCGGGCTGGCTGCGTTGCCCGGCCAGAAACCGAGGCTGCTCACTTCCTTCGCGTAGGCTTCGCGCGCGACCACGTCGGAGAGATGCGGCACACCGCCGGGATGCGGCGGCGCGGCGCGCCCGGAGAAACGCGTCACCGCGAGATCGAAGCTGCCCCAGAAGAAATGCACCGGGCTGCATTTCCCGCAGAACCGCGCGCGGAACTGGGTGAAGACCCGCTCCGTTTGCACGAGCACGCGCCAGAAGCGGTTCGCATATTCCGGGTCGTAGGAGCGATGCGTCTCGTCGCGATCGAACGCGATCGGGTCGGGCAGCTCGTTAGGCCCGAGATCGATCTTTACCGACAAACCCAGCTCATCGAGCCCGCGCATCACTTCGTGGTAAAAGGCCGCGACCGATTGCGCGCGGAGCGGGATCTTCTTTTGGCCGCCGTCGCTCTTCAGGATGCGCAGGTGGTGATCGATGAAATCGAAGCGCAGCTCAAAGGTGTGCAGCCCGTGCGGGATCGGCGAAGTCGTTAGGCCGCGCGCCGTCAGGTAGAGCGTCACGTGCCACGAATGGTTGATCCACGGCATCAGTTTGAGCCGGATCTTCCCGACGATCTGCGTCCACATGTGGAGCGTCTCGGCAGTCGGCTGCCATTCAGAATAAGGAAGCGCCGGCCAGGCCACTTCGCGTTCCGCAGCGGAGAGATTCATCTCGCGAACTTACCCCGACTCCGCGCGATCGCCTCGACTGAGCCGGTTATTTTTTTGCCTGTTCGCTCTTCGCCGTGTCGCCATCGAAGAGATGCAGATACTCGCCGTATCCTTCCGCCTGCATCTTCTCCTTCGGCACGAAACGGAGCGAAGCCGAGTTCAGGCAATAGCGCAGACCGGTCGGCTGCGGGCCGTCGTCGAAGACGTGCCCGAGATGCGCGTCATCCTTTTTCGAGCGCACTTCCGTGCGCGCCATGAAGAGGCTGCGATCGGTCTTCTCGACCACGTTCGCCTTGGTGATCGGCTTCGTGAAACTCGGCCAGCCGGTCCCGCTCTCGAACTTATCCGTCGAGGAAAAGAGCGGCTCGCCGCTGATCAGGTCGACGTAGATCCCTTCCTTGTGGTTGTTCCAATATTCGTTGTGAAACGGCGGCTCGGTGCCGTTCTCGCGCGTCACGCGATATTGTTCGGGCGTCAGTTTCTTGTGCAGTTCGGCGTCGGACATATTTTTGATTTCGGTTGTTTTCTCGGAAGCATCTTTCTTGGTGGTCGCCACATCGTTGGCGGCGACGACGGAGGTGGTCTGCGCGCTCGGCTGCTGCTGGCCGCCGGCGCGGCTGATGTAAATCGAGGTCGCGGCAATCAGCGCCGCCACCGCGATGCCGACCCAGATCGCGGAGTGGCTGCGGCTGGAGAGCGTCTGCCGATAAAGTGGTTCAGGTGTTTCTTTCATCGGACGTGAGACGAATTTACGCCCGCATTTATTCCCTGCCAAACGGCCCGCCACCTTTGTCATCCTGAGCGGAGCGAAGGACCTCGCAAGCGTTGCTCGACGCAGTTTCAGCCGCGGGCCCGCGCGACGCTTGCGGGATCCTTCGCCGTCTGCGCGGCTCAGGATGACAAATGCATCGTTAGCCGCCGCCGCCGCCGCACCCAGTCGTTAGGCCGATTCGTCCCGGCCCGCTTCCTCCACGCGGATGTAGCGTTGGAAAACGAGCAGACCCACCGGCGCGACCGAAGCGGCCAGCGCGAGGATGAGCCACAGCTCGCCGGGACGTTTCGGTCCCGTCTCGGGCACGAACGCCGCCAGCAGCCAACCGCTCGTGCCGATGAGCAATTTCCCCACGAGGAACGGCAGATACGCGAGCGAACCATACGACGCCTCCTGCCCCGGAGGCGCGATCGCCGCCGCGTATTCATAGACGCGCGGCGAATAGATCGACTCACCGATCGAGAACACGATCAGGTAAAGCGCCGACATGATATAGAACGGATGAATCGCCCCGGTCAGGCGCAGGTAGCCGTGCCCGAAGACTTCGCCGATCCCGCTATTCGCGAGCGGCACAAACCACCCGGTCGGCAGCGTCATGATGAACACCCCCGCCGCACAAATCGCCCCACCCACGATCACCATCCGGTACGAAGCCACCCGCTGCGTGAGCGCGCCGATGACCGGCGCGAGCACGATCACCACGATCGCATTGATGTTCGCCAGCTTGCCCGACGGCGCGTGCAAGCCCATCACCCGGTCGCCGAATTTCGGAAAGACATAATCCACCTGGAGAAAGATCGCCTTCAGGAACCCGATGAAGAGAAAGAAGAGCAGCAGCCGATAAAACCCCGGCTGTTGCAGCAGACGGCGGAAGAGCGCGATCGTCGCGGCCGCGCTTTCCGACACCGTCCGCCCGATCGCGCCGAGAAAGCCGAAGCCCGCGGCGGGCCGTCCGACTGCCGCCGCGCCGCCCGGTCGCCTCTCATCGCGGCGCAGGAAATAGATCACCGGGAAGAGGAGCAGCTCGAAGAGCAGACTCACCGCGAAAAGCTGCTCATGCGGCGTCGGATGAAACGACCCGAAGCTCAGGTGCAGATCGAGCGAACGCACCGCATCGAAGAGATACCCGGCCACGAAATAGCCGACATTCATGATCGCGTAGATGAGCGAGAACGCGATCGAGCGCTGCGCCGTCGTCGAGTAGACCCGCGTCGCCGCGAGCAGGACAGGCGTGCCGAGCGCCTCCCCCACCGCGAGCGGCAACATCCCGCAGGCCAGCGCCAGCGCGGGGTTCGTCGTGCCGATCATCACACAGCGCGCAAAGGTGCAGATGCCCGCGCCGAGGAAAAACGTCCGCCGCAAACCGATCGCGTCCGTTAACGAACCGGCGAGCAGCGTGAAAACCGTCATCGCCGGCGCCCAGGCCCAGCCGACGAGCGCGCCCGCCGCCTGATCGCTGAACCCGAGATCCTTCGAGAGCCAGAGGACCATCGTCTTATTCGTCACCGAGTAGGCGGTATAGATCAGGAACTTGATCAGGAACGTGAGCCAAAGGTCGCGTCGCGCGGACTTGAGCACGGCGAACTTGGCGAAGAACCCGGCGAGACCGCGGGGCAGGGGCGGCGGCGCCTCGGGCGCCCCGGCAGCGGCGGCGCTCAGCTTCATCGTCGTCTTCACCGGCGAAGAGAATCAGCGGAAAACCAGAAAAGGGAAGCGCGATCTCCCGGCGCGCCATCCTCCTGCTCCTGCTCCTGCTCGTAATCGTCCCAGCTGTCCAGATCGAGGTACGAGGGACGAGCACGAAGGACGAGAACGACCCGGCCCGCCGGGAGTGGCGCGTCCCAGGGAAACTCTGCTGTAGCGGCGGCCGTGTCAGCCGCAAACCTTGCAGGGCTGCGCTCGGCACGACCGCCACTACAGCGGAGCCGGCCCTCTCGTTCTCAAGTTGCACTTGGGAACGAGGAGAAAAACTCCATCCGTGCCCGCGCCAGCTCCGCGCGTGACGAGCAAAACTCCGCGCGTGCCCGCGCCAGCTCCGCGCGTGACGAGAAAATCTCCGCGCGTGACCACGCCAGCTCCGTGCGTGACGAGAAAAACTCCGTCCGTGCCCACGCCAGCTCCGTGCGTGACGAGAAAAACTCCATCCGTGCCCACGCAGACTCTGCGTCGCCTCGGACCAGCTCTATTTCCGGTCACACCAGCCCTGCGTCCGGCCCGACCTGCTCCGTTCCCGGTCGCGCCCGCCCTGGATACGGCCAGCCTTGGACACGAGAGCCCGAGGCCGAAACCCAGTGGACCCGGCCCGGAACAACTTGGGCTTGGCCCCGTCGCTCACCCCCGGCAGACTCGCCCGATGCCTTCGCTTTTCCCCCGGCTTCGCCCCGCAGCCATCCGAAACAGGCGAAACTCCGTTTCGGATAATGTCTGTTAGACGGACTGGCCGCCGGGGAACAATGTCGAAGGCAAATTTTTGATATGCTCGAGTCGTTAGGCGTCGCCGCGCGCGGTGCTTCACTTTGCTTTTTTCGTTCCACAACATATCAGCAACCAAAAACACGATGAGCCAATACATTGATGGATTCGTTCTCTCCATTCCGAAGGACAAACTCGCCGCCTACAAGAAGCAAGCCGCCAAGGCCGGCAAAATCTGGCGCGAGCTCGGTGCGCTCGAATACCGGGAGTGCGTCGGCGACGACCTGGAGGCGCCGGGCATGGTCGCTTTTCCGAAGTTCGCCAGGACGAAGCCGGACGAGGTGGTCATCTTCGCCTACGCGGTCTTCGAGTCGCGCAAGCAACGCGATGCGGTAAACAAGAAAGTCATGGATGACCCGCGCATCGCCGCGATCTGCGGCGTGACCGGCGCCTTTTTCGATTTCAAACGAATGACCTCCGGCGGCTTTAAGAGCCTCGTCCACGCGTGAGGCGCCCGGAAGACGAATGACCGCAACGCCTGGCCATGCGCTGCCGCAAACCCGGCCCTCGCGTCGCGGTGGCAATCGGACACCCTCGCGGGCCGGATCGCTAAGCTTGGGGCGTTAGGCTTGGCTCACGCCATGCCGGTTGCGAACGCCGGCGGTTGCGTTTCCCCTTTGGCCGTTCTTGATCAAAGATGGGCGGGATGGAGAGATTGTCGTCGCCGCGGGGGAATGGGTGCCAAGGCTGGGCGGCGTGGATGCCGTGGTGCGTGGCCGGTTATTACCTCGTCCAACTGGGCGTGCGGCTCGCGATTTCTTCCAACCTGGAGGTGGATGACGCGGAGATGGTGGGCCAGATCGGCTGGGCCTGGGGTTATCCGAATTCTCATCCGCCGCTCTTCCACTGGCTGGTGCGGCTGGCGCATGATCTCTCCGGGTCGTGGGTGGTGGCGACGGCGGGGTTAAAGTATCTGCTGCTCGCGGCGGCGTTGCTCTTTCTCTACGATGCCGGGCGGCGGCTGAGCGGGTCGCGCCGGTTCGGGGCGGTGGTGGTGGCGTTTGCGTTTCTCATTCCGTCGATCTGCTCGAAGGCGGAGGGGAAGCTGACGCATTCGATCCTGGGGTTTGCCGCGACGGCGGCGGTGCTGCACGCGCTCGTGCTGGTGCTGGCGCGGCCGCGGGCGTCGGCCTTTGCGTGGCTCGGGCTGGCCCTCGGCGCGGGGCTGCTGGCGAAGTATAATTTCCTGCTCGTGGTCGGCGCGCTGGTGGTGGCGTTGCTTTGCTGCCCGGAGGTGCGCGGGGTTTTTCGCGATCGGCGGGCGCTCTTCGCGCTGGTGCTGCCGCTGGGGATGGGTCTCCCGCATTGGCTCTGGATTTGGCATCATCCCGGGCTCTCGACGGAGAATCTGTATCGGCTCCGGATGACCGGCGGTCCGCTGGGCCTGCGGCTGCCGGCGCACTCGGCCTGGGACGGGTTTGTGAGTCTGCTCGTGGTGGTGGCGGTGTCGCTCGCGCCGATGGTCGCGGTTTGTTTTGGGGCGCGGCTGTGCGGCCGAGGGGAAGGGGAGCCGCCGCTGCCGCCGCTCGCGGAGAGGATGCGGCGGTTTCTGGGCTGGCTGCTGCTGGCGGA
This sequence comes from uncultured Verrucomicrobiae bacterium, assembly GCA_963831805.1. Taxonomy (GTDB): domain Bacteria; phylum Verrucomicrobiota; class Verrucomicrobiia; order Chthoniobacterales; family UBA10450; genus Palsa-1392. The sequence continues at coordinate 566,230 of CAWHRN010000009.1, forward strand.
GCTGGGGCTGTTCGTGGTGGCGGTGTTCGCCGGGGGATTGTCGATGGTGCACGAGCGGTATCTCGTGGTGCTGCTGCCGCCTTTTCCGCTCTGGCTCGCGCTGCGGGTCCGCGCGCTGGAGCGTCCGCGAGTCGCGGCGGCGGTGGCGTGGGTCGCTGCGGCGGTGGCGGCGTTGATCACGGTCGCGCGGCCGATTGCGATCGTGAGGACGGAGAACCCGCTGGCGTTTCCCTATGCCGCGATGGCTGCGGAGATCGCGCGGGAATCGCCGCCGCCGACTGTCCTCCTCGCGGACCGGCCGGAGAATGCCGGCAATATCGCGAGCCGTCTGCCGGGCGAGGTGACGATTTACGATGGGCGAACGGACCTCCCCGCGCTGCTGTTGATCGCCGATGATCCCGACAAGCTGAGCGTGCTCGGGAAAACCGTGCGGCCAGCCTACGCGCCGAGCGGCGGCGTCCGGCTCCTCGCGAAACCCTGGCGCTGGAATCCGGCGCGCAACGCGCAGCTCGCGGTGCAGCGTTGGCGGCCCGTCGCTCCGCAAAAGTGACGCCGCTACAGCATCTGCTCGATGAACGCGCGGCTATCGAACGGCGCGAGGTCCTCGAGCTTTTCGCCCGTGCCGACAAAGCGCGTCGGGATGCCGAGCTCGTGCTGGATCGCGATCACGACGCCGCCTTTCCCGCTGCCGTCGAGCTTCGTCACGATGAGGCCGGTGAGATCGACCGCGGCGTGAAACTCGCGCGCCTGGGCGAGGGCGTTGCTCCCGGTGGTGGCGTCGACCACGAGGAGGCGCTCCTGCGGTGCCTCGGGATCGTGTTTGCCTAACGAGCGCTTGATCTTCTCCAGCTCGCTCATCAGGTTGCTCTTGGTGTGCAGCCGCCCTGCGGTGTCGCAAAGCAGGAACTCGATCCCGCGCCGATCGGCCGATTGGTAGGCTTCGTAGCACAGCGCGGCCGGGTCGGCGTTGTATTGGCCCTTGATCATTTCGATCTTCAGCCGCTCGGCCCAGACGCCGAGCTGCTCGATCGCGGCCGCACGGAAAGTGTCGGCCGCGGCGAGGAGCACGCTGTGGCGGTTGCGCTGGAAATAGTAAGCCAGCTTCGCGGTCGAGGTGGTCTTGCCGGTGCCGTTCACGCCGACGATGAGGATCGCTTTCGGTTTCGCGGGGAGGGGACGGATCGGCCCGGGCTGAATCGGAAGGACGCGGAGAATCTCCGCGCGCGCGACCTCGACCACATCCTGGGCGGTGATCTTCTGGCTTTCCGCGCGCTTCCGCAGGGCGGCGACGATCCGCAGGCTCATCGGCACGCCGAGATCGCTCCGGATGAGCATCTCTTCGAGCTCATCCCAATCAACCGGCTTGCCGGCAAACTTCTGGACGATGGATTTGAAAAAGTTCATGGCCTAACGAAAAGCGGTGACAGTAAGGGGCCGGGAAGGTAAGCCGAACTGGCGGGATTGGGAAATAGGGGAGCGCTTCTGCCTAACGAATCAGGCGTAGGCGGCGAGGGTGATGGCGGGGCCGTTCACCTGGTCCGGATCGTTCCCAAAAATGCGGACCTCGAAGAAGCCGTTTTGCGTGAACATGCTGCAAAGCGATCCGAGCGTCGGCCAGAAGGAATCGGCCGAGAGGCCGCTGAGCGCTTCATCGGTACCGCCCTCGATCTGGCGGCGCCCTTTGTAGCCGTGCGCGAAAGTGTCGGCGAGCGCTTCGGTCGAGCAATGGGTCCAGAGGAAAACGCCGGGAGCGACGGCCGCGAATTGCTCGACCAACCGCCACGGTTCCGGCAGGTGATAGAGCAGCCCACAACAGAAGATCGCGTCGAACTTCCCAAGTTCGGCGAGCCGGATTTCCTCGAGATTGCCGGCGACGAACTCGATGTGCTCCACCCCGTAAAGTTCCCGTGCGAGGTGCGCCCGCGCGAGACTGGCGGCGCGTCCTTCCACGCCGAGGACAGACTCGATCCCCGGAAGGCGCGCCAACCCGATGGTATGCCCGCCTTCGAGCGCGCCCAGCTCCAGAATGCGCCGCGCCTCCGGAAAACAGCGCCGAAAAAAGGCCAGCCGAGGATCGTTAGGCGCGTCGAACCACCCGCCGGAACTCTCTCCGCGCAGCTCGTATTTCGTAACCCAGGGCTGGTGTTGCGCGAAAGCCGCAGCGACGGCGGGATCAGACATCGGAGAGACCAGGTCGTGCGCGCGCGCTAACTCTCGGTGCGGCTGTAGGAACTCTCGACCCGCGCCGCGACATCGCGATAACCGTAGTCGGTCTCGTAGATGGTTTTCATCGCATCGATGTAACGCTCGACGTCGCCCATCAGCTCGTAAACGAGGCCGAGGTTATAGACGATCTCCTTCTTCACCGCATCCATCACGAGCATTTCCTTCGCGGCTTCGTCGAGTTGCTTGGCCGCGAGATCGAGCATGCCGAGCTCGCGATAACAGCGGCCTAACAAGTTCATCGCCTTGAGCCGCGCGTTCGGGTTTTGCCGGGCGCGCTGCAACTCCGGGAGGGCGTCGCGATACTGCCCGGCATTGGTGAGATGCTCGCCCAGCTCGTAGCGCAGTTGCAGATCGGTCGGGTTGCGATCGAGCCGCTTGCGCGCGTCGTCGATCAGGATTTCGGCGCGCTGCTTTTTCGCGTTCTCCAGTTCGGCCTGCTTCCCGGCGAACTGCTCGCTCTCGCTGCCATGCGCGGCGAGATACATTTCGTCCTCGTGGATCTGCCGTTCGAGCTGCCGCATTTTCAGGTCGGCAACTTTGCGGACGAGGCCGGGATCGCTCCGGTTCGTTAGGTCAACGGCATATTCGTACCACGCGACCGCGCCTTCGAGATCTTCCTTCTGGTCGTGAAGCGCGCCGAGCCGTTTCGCATGATCAATGCTCTGCGGCTCGGCCTCGTGCCGGGCAAAGACTTCGTTGATCTGCTGCTCAAGGGATTCGCCGGTGAGCTGCATGCGCCCCTGCTGCTCGAGCGAAACCGCCGTTTCCTTGTCCTTGATCAAATCGCGGTAACTCTCCGCCTCGGTCCAGCCGCCGGTCTTCATCGAAGCGCGGGCGGAAGCGTCCTTGCCGAGTTTCAACGCCTCGAGATCGGTCGGGTCGATCTCGCTGATCCGGCCGTAGGCTTCGACCGCCTTATCGCTCTGCTCGTATTGATGAAAGAGCCGGCCCAGCTCGTGCAGGATCTTCACGTCCTTCGGGTCGTTCTCGAGCAAAGTCTCCATCGCGAAGATCGCGATCTCCGGAAACTGCGCGCCGATGGCAGCCTCCTTCAGGAGCATATTGGCCTGCGAATTGTAAGGCTCGTTCCCGAGGACTTTCTCGAGCAGCTCGATGGTCTTGCGTGGATCTTTTTTTAACTCCCGCTGGGCCTTCATGAGCGCGATCGGGGAGGTGGAAATGTTGAAAAAGCCTTTCTTCTCGGCCTTCGCGCGGGTCACCGCCGTGCGGCGCAACAGCTGGCGGCCAGTCAAAAATTCCGGCTCCTGCTGGAGCAGATTTTGCAGCAGCTCGATCGCGTAGCTGAAATTGCGAAGTTCAATTGCCGCGACGGCCTTGAGCCAATAGCCGCGGAGTTGGTCGTTGAGATCTTTTTCGGTTCGAACGGGCATGCGTGAAGGCAGGATTTACAAAATATGCGGCGCGCCGGCCAGCGTCATTGAAATAATTTCCGCGGCGTCCTAGAGCAAATCGAGTTGCGGCTTCTCGCGCGGGGTGGGGAGGCCGCGCGGGCGGCGGCCTTTGCCGGCGGCGGATTTTTTGCCAGCGCCGTTTGGGCTCTCCAGATGCGCGAGAATGTCCTTCGCCCGCTCGAGGATATCCCGTGGCAAACCGGCGAGGCGCGCAACCTGAATCCCGTAACTCTTATCCGCTCCGCCCGGGACGATCTTGCGCAGGAAAATAATCTGCTCATTCCATTCGCGCACTGCAACGTTGAAGTTGGCGACGCCGCTGCGTTCCTCCGCCAGTTTCGTCAGTTCGTGGTAATGGGTCGCGAAAAGGGTGCGCGCCTTGATCTTGTCGTGGAGAAATTCCGCCACGCTCCAGGCGATCGAAAGGCCGTCGAAGGTGGAAGTGCCGCGGCCGATTTCATCGAGGATGACGAGACTGCGTTCGGTCGCGTTGTTCACGATGTTGGCGGTTTCATTCATCTCGACCATGAAGGTGGATTGGCCGCGCGAGAGATCGTCATTCGCGCCGACGCGGGTAAAGATGCGATCGACCAGTCCGATCTCCGCGCTTGCCGCCGGGACGAAGCTCCCGATCTGCGCCATCAAAACGATGAGTGCGACCTGGCGGATGTAGGTGGATTTTCCGGCCATGTTTGGGCCGGTGATGATGGCGAGGCGCAGCTTTTCGCCATCGAGATCCGTGTCGTTAGGCACGAACTTTTCTTCGGCCAGGTTCTGATCGAGCACCGGGTGCCGGGCGTCTTTCAGGCGAAGGCGGAGCGAACGGTCGAGGGTCGGCCGGCAATAATGGAATAGCCGCGCGGTCTCGCCTAGCGAGCAAAGGACATCCAGGGTGGCGATGGCGCTGGCCGTTTGCTGGATCGGGCCGAGTTCGCCGAGGGTTTCTTCGCGCAGGGTCTGGAAAAGCTGGTATTCGAGGTGCCGCGCGCGCTCATCCGCGCCGAGGATTTTTGCCTCCATCTCCTTGAGTTCCGGCGTGATGAAACGCTCGCCGCCAACGGTGGTTTGCTTGCGGGTGTAGTGCTCCGGCACGCTCGCGAGATTCGATTTCGTGATCTCAATGAAGTAGCCGAAAACGGAGTTGAAGCGGACTTTAAGCGACTTGATTCCGGTGTGCGCGATCTCGCGTTCCTGGAGTTCGGTGATCCAGGTTTTCCCATCGCGCGAGGCCTGGCGCAACTCATCGAGTTGTGGATCGAAGCCGTCCCGAAAAATCCCGCCTTCCTTCAGCGCGAGCGGCGGGTCGTCCGCGAGCGCGCCGGTCAACTTCGCGGCGAGCGCCGGCATTTCTCGCAACTCGCTTTGCAGCTTCTCGGCGAGCGATTCCGAACCGGCCTTTCCGTTCGGCTGATTTACTCCGAAGCTGACCCGATCGAGAAGTTTCTGGAGTTCGCGTTTCAAAGCCGGGATTTGGCCTAACGATATTTTCAGCGCCACCAGATCGCGCGAATTTCCCGACGCCTGGCTCAACCGTCCGCAAGCGCGCTCGAGATCGCGAATCGATTGCAGCTCGGCGCGCAAAGAGGCTAGCAGGTCGGTTTCCTGGAGCAGGTCAGCGATTAGTTGCTGGCGTTTTTCCAATTCCGGAAGGTCGCGAATCGGCTGCAAAATCCAGGTCCGCAGCCGGCGGCCGCCCATCGGCGTGACCGTCCGGTCCAGCGCCGCGAGCAGGCTGGTGTCGCGTGCGCCGCGCGAACTCACCAATTCGAGATTCGCCTGCGTCGCGGCGTCGAGCACCACGTGATCGTTAGGCGCCTCGCAGCGAAGCGAGGTGAGGTGTTCGATTTTGCGTCGTAGCTGGTGCTTGAGGTAGTGAACAATCGCGCCGGCGGCGCCGACCGCTTCGGGTAAATCGCTGCAGCCAAAACCGTCGAGAGATTTGACCTTGAAATGCTCGCAAAGCGTGAAGCGCGCGTTCGAGGGCAGGAAGGCGTAATGATCGTAGGCGAGAGTGCTCGGGATCTCGCGGAACTGCTGCTCCTGCTGCTCGCTCACGAGCAATTCCGAAGGGCCGATGCGGGCGAGCTCGTCGAAGACGGCCGCTTCCTTGTTTAGCTGCATCAGACGGAATTCACCGGTTGTCAGATCCGCGTAGGCAAGACCGAAGACTTCGTTCTGCGCGAATACCGCGGCCAGGTAATTCGCCCTCTTGGATTCCAAGAGGGCGAGATCGCTGACCGTTCCCGCGCTGATGATCTGGGTGATGTCGCGCGAGACGATCCTTCCGGGTTGCGGCTCGCTCGTCTGGTCGCAGATCGCGACTCGCCGGCCGACTTTGATAAGTTTGGCGATGTAACCTTGGGCAGCGTGATAGGGCATGCCGCACATTGGAACGTCGTGACGTTTAGTCAGAGCGAGGTTCAGAAGGCCGGAGGCGGCTTTGGCATCCTCGAAAAATAGTTCGTAGAAATCGCCGAGGCGGAAAAGAAGGAGGGTATCCGGCGGGACGCTCGCGCGCAGCCGCTGGTATTGCTGCATCATAGGAGTCAAGGCATCGCGCATCTCCGGAAAACATCCGACCGGCAGCCAGGAAATGCCAGCCTGTTATTCAAGGCCGGCTGAGCTCATAGTGAGTAGCGCATGAGAAAGCGAGTGAGTCTGGCATCGTCGGCCGTCGCGACGGCGACGTATGATTTCGAGAAGCGAACGCTGGAGATCGAATTTCGCGAGAGCGACACCTATCGCTACTTCAATGTGCCCCAGTTCGTCTTCGACGCGTTGCTCGAGGCGGAGTCTGCTGGAGCGTTCTGGAACCGCGTCAAGGATAATTACCGCTTCGAGAGAATAGGGTAGAGAAAAAAAAGCCCGGCACCTTGTTTCCAAGATGCCGGGCGTAAATTCTGGCAACGTCCTACTCTCGCACAACCTATAGATGCACTACCATCGGGGCTGCAGCGTTTCACTTCCGTGTTCGGAATGGGAACGGGTGGTGCCACTGCGCTAGGATCACCAGACTTCGCGACCGAAGGCGCTCCGAGCGCGTCGGTCTGATGATCTTTAGTCTGTCACCAGCTTTCGCTGATTCTCTGAAATCTACATACAGGAAGTTATTTCCAACAGTTTAGGCTTCGTTTTATTTAATTTGTCATTCCTCTCAATTGGCCGCCGCGTTGGTTTTGAAGCCGACGCGACGGGTTAACTGAAAAGTAAATGACCAAGCCGAACGAGTTATTAGTATTACTTAGCTACACGTATTACTACGCTTCTACCAGTAACCTATCAACGTGGTGGTCTACCACGACTCTTCAGGGAGAACTCATCTTGGGATAGGCTTGGCGCTTAGATGCTTTCAGCGCTTATCCTTTCCGAACATAGCTACCCGGCACTGCCGTTGACACGACAACCGGAACACCAGCGGTTCGTCAGACCCGGTCCTCTCGTACTAAGGTCTGAACCCCTCAATTCTCCTGCGCCCACAGTGGATAAGGACCGAACTGTCTCGCGACGTTCTGAACCCAGCTCGCGTACCACTTTAACCGGCGAACAGCCGGACCCTTGGGACCTTCTCCAGCCCCAGGATGTGATGAGCCGACATCGAGGTGCCAAACCCTGCCGTCGATATGAGCTCTTGGGCAGGATCAGCCTGTTATCCCTAGCGTACCTTTTGTCCGTTGAGCGATGGCAATTCCACATTCAACCACCGGATCACTTGGACCTACTTTCGTACCTGCTCGACGTGTGTGTCTCACAGTTAAGCTGGCTTATATCCATGTACTCGTCACCTGATTGCCAACCAGGTTGAGCCAACCTTCGTACTCCTCCGTTACTCTTTGGGAGGATACCGCCCCAGTAAAACTAGCCGGCTGCCAGTGTCCCTTTCCCGGTTTCACGGGCAAAGGTTAGTTGTTCCAATGTCGAAGGGTGGTGTTTCATTGGCGACTCATCAAACCCCGAAAGGTCTGAATCACAGTCTTCCACTTACGCTAAGCATCAAAATCGAAACAACAGTAACAGCGTGTAGTAAAGGTGCATAGGGTCTTTCCGTCCTACTGCGGGTAGGCGGCATCTTCACCGCCACTACAACTTCGCTGAGCTCCTCGTTGAGACAGCGGTCAACTCGTTACACGATTCGTGCAGGTCGGAACTTACCCGACAAGGAATTTCGCTACCTTAGGACCGTTATAGTTACGGCCGACATTCACGGGGACTTGGGCTCGTAGCTTCGCCTTGCGGCTAACCACTTACCGTAATCTTTCCGCATTGGTCACGTGTCACACCCTATACGTCGTCTTAACGACTTGGCAGAGTGCTGTGTTTTTGTTAAACAGTCGGTTGACCCATTTCACTGCGACCTCCATTGCTGGAGGTACCCCTTCTTCCGAAGTTACGGGGCTAGATTGCCGAGTTCCTTAACGAGGTTTCACTCACGCGCCTGGGTATACTCTACCCACCCACCTGTGTCGGTTTACGGTACGGGCAACCGTGGGAACATTGCATGGCTTTTCTTGGCACAAGTTTTAAGCGATCCGCTTTGGCCAGAGGCCTCAGCGTCCCCTTGCGGGACCGTCACTTTCAATCGACGGACGCTCTCCACTCATGCGTACCTTTGCAACTTAACCACAGCCGGTGCTGGAATATTAAACCAGCTGTCCATCGTCTACGCCCTTCGGCCTCGACTTAGGTCCCGACTAACCCTGGGAGGACGAACCTTCCCCAGGAAACCTTGGGTTTACGGCGGCCAGGAATTTAACCTGGCTTGTCGCTACTCATGTCTGCATTCTCACTTGTAGAAACTCCACAGTTGCTTCCGCTCCTGCTTCGATGTCGCTACAACGCTCCCCTACCAATCCGTCTCGTCGAAACGAAACGTCTTCCAGAGCTTCGGTATACCGCTTATCGCCAATCATTATCGGCGCGAGATCGCTCGATGAGTCAGCTATTACGCACTGTTTAAATGATGGCTGCCTCTAAGCCAACATCCTCACTGTCTAAGCAACCTCACATCCTTTCCACTGAACGGTATTTGGGCACCTTAGCTGCTGGTCTGGCATGTTTGCCTCTCGCGCGTGAAGCTTATCCCTCACGCACTGACTCCCGTGTTACACCCTGCGGCATTCGGAGTTTGATTGAATTCGATACCCTGGTATGGGCTCTAGTTCATCCAGTGCTCTACCTCCGCAGGTCAGCACACGAGGCTAGCCCTCAAGCTATTTCGGGGAGAACCAGCTATCACCGGGTTTGATTAGTCTTTCGCTCCTACCCACAAGTCATCCCAGAAGTTTTCAACCTTCACGGGTTCGGTCCTTCAGTTGCGGTTAAGCAACCTTCAACCTGCTCATGGGTAGATCACCTCGGCTTCGGGTCTAGTGCCAGCGACTATGGTCGCCCATTTCGGACTCGCTTTCGCTTCGCCTCCGGCGCAGAACGCCTTAGGCTCGCCACTGACACTAACTCGCAGACTCATTAAGCAAAAGGCACGCCATCACCGGATTGCTCCGGCTTTGACACCTTGTAAGCACATAATTTCAGGTACTATTTCACTCCGCTCACAGCGGTTCTTTTCACCTTTCCCTCGCGGTACTTGTTCACTATCGGTCGCCAATTAGTATTTAGACTTACGCCGTGGTCGGCGTGGATTCATACGAAGTTTCACGTGCATCGTATTACTCAGGAAATCCCTAGGCGTGCGCGGATTTTCGATTACGGGCCTGTCACCCTCTCTGGAGCGATTTTCCATTCGCTTCATCTAATCGTTGCACTACCACATCGGGCTCCTACAACCCCACCAGCAAGCTGGTGGTTTGGTCTCTTCCGCTTTCGCTCGCCACTACTGACGGAATCGCTTTCGCTTTCTTTTCCTCCGGTTACTGAGATGTTTCACTTCACCGGGTGTCGCGATGTTCCTGCTATGTATTCACAGGAACTCGACCGAACATTACTTCGGTCAGGTTATCCCATTCGGAAATCCCCGGGTCAAAGCGTGTTTACCGCTCTCCGAGGCTTATCGCAGTTAGCCACGTCCTTCATCGCCTATTGGCACCAAGGCATCCATTATGTGCTCTTTGTAGCTTGATCAATCTGTTCCGATCCCTTGCGGGACCAGAGATTTGATAACTGAAACTCTCGTTTCCAATCCGAAGACTGGAACGCTTTGATTCAGACTCAGCTCTAAAAAGTTGTATTTACTACCCTGTATGTAGATTTCAAAGAACCAACGGTACTGCGCATCTTCCGGGCGACAAAAAACTCAACTTCGGCGCCGACTGATGATTCGCGTTGCCGCGAATCAGGCCGGGACAAAATTGAGTTCCAATTTGCAGTCCCAAAATATGCGAGAACCACTCCGAGAAGACTCGAAGCCCGCGTCTGACGGGATGACGAAAGTAGTGCGTTCTTTTTGGCCGTCAACTCGCAATGTGAAGTTTTTATGATTTTTCCCCGGCGGCGCCAAAATCTGGGCGCGGGAAGGCTTCTGCGGCTAGTTTGCGTGCCATGAAACGACTCGACGAACGTGCCCCCGATCAGCTCCGCCCGGTGAAATTTGAATGCGGGGTCGCTCCGCATGCCAGTGGATCGGTGCTGATTTCCATGGGCAATACTCGCGTCGTCTGCGCGGTGATGATCGAGGAAAACGTGCCGCGCTGGATGAAAGAACAACGCGTCACCGGCGGCTGGCTGACGGCCGAATATTCGATGCTGCCGTATTCGACCCTCACGAGAAAACCGCGCGACATTGCAAAGGGCCGGCTCGACGGGCGGAGCAGTGAAATTCAACGCCTGATCGGGCGTTCGATGCGCGCCGTACTCGATCTCGAAAAACTTGGCGCGCGCACCATCTGGGTCGATTGCGATGTGCTGCAGGCGGATGGCGGCACGCGCTGCACGGCGATCACCGGTGCGAGCGTCGCGGTCACGCTCGCCTGCCAGCGTCTCGTGGCGGAGAAAAAACTCGCGCAGCTGCCGATCAAAAAGCTCGTCGCCGCCGTTAGCGTTGGCGTGAGCGACGGCGTCCCGCTGCTCGACCTCAATTACGAGGAAGACAAGGCCGTCTCGGTCGATTTCAACCTGGTCGCGACCGAAGAGGGCGCGTTTGTCGAAGTGCAAGGCGCCGGCGAGGAAGCGACCTTCACGCACGCCGAGCTTCTGGAAATGCTTTCGTTAGGCCAAAAAGGCATCACCGAGCTGATCTCAGCCCAGCGCGCCGTGCTCGAGCAGGCTCTCCTGCCTAACGCCTAACGACGGCGTCCGTCTCCGCCGCCGCTGCCACCAGATGAGCGAGCCGCTAATCGCGAGCAGACCCGGACTCAGACCGGCGAGGCACCAGAGAATTTTCACCGGCAGACCGCCGAAGAGGCCGAAGTGCAACGGCACCACGGTGTCGAGGATTTGGATCAACGCGGGCGCGTGGCGCATGTCCACGGCCGTTTGCAGCGCGCCGGTTTTCGCGTCGAAAGTTGCGCTGCTGCCGTAGGCGCTCCGGAGCGGATTGCGCGTCGGCAAATTTCCCCCGAGCAAAATCGATCCGTTAGGCGCTTGCGGAAAAGCGAGGTAGCTGAGCTTGAATCCCGCGAGCGTTTCCTGGGCCATCGCGAGCAGCCGATCGAACGAAATCGTCTCGGAATAAAAGCGCCCAGCCGGCCGGATCGGCAACGGCACGCCGCCGCTCCGAAGGTAATTGCTCAGTTCGACGTAATTGAAGTACGCGCCGGTGATTCCGAGAATGAGATTGATTGCGACCGAGCTGATCCCAATCGTCTTGTGAAAGTCGGAGAAGAAAATACGCGCGCTTTTTCGCCAGCGGAGCCGGAAGAAATTCTTCCAAAATCCGCGATAGAGCCAGAAGCCTGTGAACCCGAGAAGACAGAGCAAAATCGCGAGCACGGCAGTAATTGCGACGCCGATCGTGCCGACGAAAAACTTGTAATGCAGGTTGAGCATCCAGCCGGTGAAGGTGCCGTTCGTATTCGTCGGTGCGGCCAGGATTTCGCCCGTGAAAGGATCGATCGAAGCGACGCGCGCTTCCCGTTCGCCATGCCTGACGACATAGGCAAAATCCGCGTACTGCGCGCGCGGATAGACGCTCCAGAACGTGATTTCGTAATCCGGGAACGCGCGCGTCATCGTCCCGATCAGGCGATCGAGCGGCAGCCGGCCGGCCGCGCTCGGTTGCACCTGCATCATCCGCGGATGTAGGAGTGCCTCGATCTCGTCGTGGAAGACGAGCAGGCTTCCCGTTAGGCCGATAACCAGCAATCCCACTCCGCAGATCAGGCCGAGCCAGGAATGCAGTTGCCAGAGGCGCTTCGTCATCGCTCAAAAATCAAACTTGATCACGCCGCGGACGTTGATCGGATCGCCGACCTGCACGTAGAGGTCGTTGAAGGAGCCCGAAGCATAACGCTCATCGGTCACGTTGTTGACATTGATCTGGGCGTGGAAACGGCCCCGATCGTAATAGATTCCGGCGTCGAGTACCCCGTAAGCCGGAAGCGCAAAAGTGTTCGCCGCGTCGCCCGCCTGATTCGTCAGGTAACGAAACCCGACGCTCGCGCCGAATCCGCGCAACGGTCCGTCTTGCAGCGTGTATTTGGTGAAAATGTTGAAGGTATTTTCCGGTACATCGAGCGGGCGGTTCCCGACCGGGATCACGTTATCCTTCGTCACTTCCGCGTCGATGTAGGCGTAGGACGCGATCAAATCCCAGCCCGGCGCGAGGTGAAGCGCGGTGTTGAAATCGATCCCGCGATGGCGCTGTTCGCCGGTCACGACGTAGGTGCCCAGGTTGAACGGATCCGCCGTCGGAATGTTCGTGCGCTCGATTTGATACGCGGCCAAGGTCGTCGTTAGGCGACCGCCGAGCAGGTCGGCCTTCGCGCCGATCTCCCATTGCTCGCCATCCTCGGGCGCGACGAGGTTGCCGGATTGATCGAGGAAGCCGGGCTGCGACAGAAACGAGCGATTAAAGCTGGCGTAAACGGAGACCTGCTTCGGCAGTGCTTCGTAGACAATGCCGATGCGCGGCGAGAAGGCGTTGTCGTTCGCCTTGCTCCCGCCGCCGTTAAAATGGTCGTCGACATTGTTGGAGACGAAATCACCACGCCCGCCCGCGACCATGCTAAGGCGATCGAAAAACTTGACCTGCTCCTGGAAGTAAATCCCGGTCGCTTCGACGTCCGTGGTGTCGTCGCGGAATTGTGTGATCCCAACCGGCCGCGCTCCGTAGACGGGATTAAAAAGGTCGAGCGAATCGATCGATCCGAACCCCGCCGTGGTGTCGGCATTGAGATAATAAAAATCCACGCCGACGAGCGCCGTGTGCTCGACCTGCGGCCCGGTCATGAAATGCGCGACCAGCGAAGTGTCGATGCCTAACGTGAGGTAATCGATTGAGTAGACGTACGGGTAACGATCGAGCGTGCGTTCATCTGGCTCGAGAAAGGTCGCGTAGATTCCCTGGAAATCGCTGGAGTGATAGGCGAACCGCAGATTCTGCCGGAGCTTGAAAACGTCGTTGAAGCGATGCTCGAACTGATAACCAAATTGCGTCCGCCAGTTCTCCGACTTCGAGGGAAAGTCCGGCTCGCCAACGTTTCGGAAAATGGAAATGTCCCCGTTGATGTTCGGCAGCACCGTTCCGCGCGCGGGCAGGGGAAAACCGAAGTAGCGCGTCTCCCAAAGATACTGCGCGAGGAACGTGATCCGCGTATCTGGAGAGAGCTCGATCGTGAGCGACGGCGCGAAGAAAACGCGCGGCGAGGAGTCGACCAGATCGGTAAAAGTGCCGAGCTCGCGAAAGAGCAAATTAACCCGACCGTAAAGCGAGCCGCTCTCGTTCAGGACGCGATTGGCGTCGAGGCCGGCATCGAACGATCCGAAGCTGCCTCCGCCTAGCGAGAGCTCGGTGAAGTCATCTTTCGCCGGCACTTTGCTGATCAGGTTGACGAGGCCGCCGGGCGGATTTTGCCCGTAGAGCACTGAGGCCGGGCCCTGCACGACTTCGACCCGCTCCAGCCCGAAGAGTTCTTCCTGAAAAGTGACCTGCCGATCGAGCGCGAGCCCATCGAGGTAGGTGTAGCCGGTCCCGAAAAAACCGCGGATGCTGTAGATATCGAAGTCGCGATAGGTGCCGCTCACGTTTACCCCGCCAACATTGCGGAGCGCCTCGCTCAAGGTCACATCCGCCTGATCGTCGAGGAGCTGGCGTGTGACCACGTTGACGGTCTGGGGCGTATCGAGGAGCGGCGTGTCGGTCTTCGTCGCGGTGATCGATTCGCGGGCGGAATAATCCGGGACCGCTTCGCCTTCGACTGTGATCTCATGGACCTCCGGATGGACCGCATCCTGCGCATGAAGAGACGAGGCGATCGTCAGACTAACGAAAAGCGAAAGCGCGATCGCGCGATAAATTTTCATTCATTCACGCTGCCACGGGCGGGTCCCCGTCCGCTCCCGGTGGCTTGCCAATTTTTAGCGATGAATTGCGACCGGACTAACCGGTTGCCGCGACCCGCGGGATGCTTTACACCGGAACGCGCCCATGAAGAGAGCACTGATCACCGGCATCACTGGACAGGACGGCAGTTACCTCGCCGATCTCCTGCTCGAAAAAGGTTACGAGGTCCACGGCATCATCCGCCGCGCGAGCACGTTCAATACCGCGCGGATCGATCATCTTTATGCCGATCCGCACATCAACGGCGTCCGGCTTTTTCTCCATTACGGCGATCTCAGCGACTCGGTAAATCTGGTGAAGCTGATCTACGAATTGAAGCCCGACGAGATCTATCACCTCGCCGCGCAGAGCCATGTCCGGGTCAGTTTCGACATCCCGGAATACACCTCCGACGTCACCGGCTTGGGCGCGATTCGCATTCTCGAGGCGATCCGTGAAACCGGGATTCGCTCGCGCTTTTACCAAGCTTCGAGCAGCGAAATGTTCGGCAAGGTGCAGGAAGTTCCGCAAACCGAGACGACGCCTTTCTGGCCGCGCAGTCCCTACGGCGTGGCAAAGGTTTTCGCGTATTGGGCGACAATAAATTACCGCGAAAGTTACGGGCTTTGCGCGAGCAATGGCATTCTTTTCAATCACGAAAGTCCGCGCCGCGGCGAGACGTTCGTCACCCGCAAAATCACCCGCGCGGTCGCCGCCATTAAACACGGTCTGCAAAAAGAACTCTTCCTCGGCAACCTCGATGCCAAGCGCGACTGGGGTTACGCGCCGGAATACGTCGAAGGCATGTGGCGGATCCTGCAACACGACGAAGGCGACGACTTCGTCCTTGCGACGAACGAGACGCACACCATCCGCGAGTTTCTCGACATCGCTTTCGGCCGGGTCGATCTCGATTGGAAAAAATACGTCAAACACGATGAGCGCTACGAGCGTCCGGCGGAAGTCGATCTGCTCATCGGCGATCCGGCAAAGGCGAAGCGGCTGCTCGATTGGGAACCGAAAGTGCGCTTCCGCGAGCTGGTCGAGATCATGGTCGACGCCGACATGAAACTGCTCGCGCGGCCGACCGCGCAGGAGCAGCTCGGGCAGTTGCCCTAACGAATCGCCTCGAACGGCGCCGGCGCTGGCGCTGGCGTCGGTGCGAGACTCGGCACCAGGATTTCGAGGGGCTCGTTCGCGATCGTGACCCGCGCGCCCGTGCCGACAATGTCGTAAAGCTGAATCACATCCTGGGAGCGCATCCGGATGCAGCCGTAACTGACCGGCTGGCCGATGTTCCGCTCTTCCGGCGTGCCGTGAATGTAGATGAAGCGCGAATAGGCGCGCGCATTCTGCGGCTCGAGTCCGCGCAGCCAGAGAATCCGGCTCACGATCGGATCGCGGCCGGGCGAGTCGGGCGGAACGATTTCGCCGGTGCGCTGCCGGCTTTTGAAGACCGCGCCGCTCGGCGCGCCGGCGCCGATTTTCCGTGCGATCTCGAGATTGCCTAACGGCGTTTCACTGCGACCAGGAATGTCGCCAAGGCCAAACTTGGAAGTCGACACCGGATAGGTTGCGATTGGCTGGCCGTCGTTCAGCACCGCCATCCGCTGTTCGGGAACGCTGACGATGACCTGGTGATGTCGATCTGGCGTGACGCAACCGCCTAACGACAGGAGCGCGCCCGCGGCGAGCCATCTCCACTGGCGCTTCACGCGCGGCCGAGCCGGAAAAATTCCTCGGCCGTCTGGGTGGTCGCCCGCGCCAGGTCTTCCAGGCTGACTTCGCGCGCCGCGGCGATGCTTTCCGCGACGAGACGGGTGTAAGCCGGTTCGCAGCGTTTCCCGCGATGTGGCTCGGGCGCGAGATAAGGGCAATCGGTTTCGACCATGAATTCGCCTAACGACAGTCCGGCCGCGACCTCGCGCACGCTCGCCCCGTTCTTGAAACTCACGATCCCGGTAAAGGAAACAAGATGGCCTAATGAGATCACTTCCTCTGCCTGTTCCCGCGTGCCCCCGAAGCAATGAAAAACGCCGCTCACTTGCCGGCCATATTCGCGCAGGATCGCGAGCGTGTCGTCCCACGCGTCGCGCTGATGAACAACCACGTTCAACCGCAGCTCGATCGCGAGGTCGAGCTGTTGCTGGAAGAGGCTCGCCTGTTTGCTTTTGAGCGCGCCGTCATGCAGGCCGCCCTCGATTTCGTCGTCGGTCTCCGCCTGCAGCGCCTGGGTGACCACCTGCGAACGGCGCTCCCGCGCGAGGACGCCGCTCGGCAGGTAATGGTAATCCAAGCCGGTCTCGCCGATCGCCGCGACGCGGGAACTTTGCGCAAGCTCGCGCAGCGGCGTGATCACGTCCTCGCCTGCTTCCTCGGCGTTGGTCGGGTGCACGCCGACGACGGCGAACACATTGTCATATTTCTCCGCCAGCTCGACTGCGCGCCGGCTACTTTCGACGGACGTCCCGATGGTAATAATGCGGTCGACGCCCGCCGCGCTCGCGCGCTCCAACACGCCCTCAAAGTCGGCGGCGAAATCGGGGTAATCGAGATGGGCGTGGGTATCGATGAGCATCGGCCAAGCTAGCGCAGACTTTTCGTCTCGCCAGAACCGCCGCTACCACTCGAGGACCGAGCCGGCCCAGGTCAGGCCGCCGCCGAAGACGACCATGAGAATGTAATCGCCCTGCTTGATCCGGCCGCTGCGATTGGCCTGGTCGAGCGCGATCGCGACCGCCGCGGCCGAAGTGTTGCCGAAGAGGTCGAGGTTAACGAAGAATTTCTCGATCGGAATTTTCAGCCGATCGGCGATCGCTTCGATGATGCGCACATTGGCCTGGTGCGGAATGACGCAGGCGATGTCGTCCATCGTTAGGCCAGCTTTCTCGAGCGCGATTTTTGCGGCGTTGACCATCGCGGTGACGGCCTGTTTGTAGACTTCCTTGCCCGACATTTTGATTGTCTGTAAATGGTCGTCGGCATTCTCTCGCGTGATCGGCGTTTTGCAGCCGCCGCCGGGCATCCAGAGAATGTCGGCATACTCGCCGTCGCTCGCGATGTGGCTGCTGATGAGCCCGTGGCTGCCGCCGTCGCGATGCCGCAGAATGGCCGCGCCAGCGCCGTCGCCGAAGAGGACGCAGGTGTTACGATCGGTCCAATCGGTGATCGAGCTGAGCTTCTCCGCGCCGACCACGAGGACCGTATCGTAGGTGTGCGACATGATGAATTGTTGCGCGATCTCAACCGCAAAGAGGAACCCGGCGCAGGCCGCCGAGATGTCGAGACAGGCGGCTTTTTTCGCGCCGATTTTTGTCTGGATGAAACAGGCCGTCGCGGGAAAAACCATGTCGGGCGTGGCGGTGGCGACGAGGATGAGATCGATCTCTTCCGCGCCGATGCCGGCCTGTTCGAGCGCGGCGAGGGAAGCCTTTGCGCCCATGTCGCTGGTGAATTCATCCTTCGCCGCGATCCGCCGTTCCTTGATCCCGGTGCGGGTGGTGATCCATTCGTCATCGGTCTCGACGATCTGCGAGAGGTCCTCGTTGGTCAGGATTTTTTCCGGCACGTACGAGCCGGTGCCGACGATGGAGACGGTACGTTGCGGCTTAGTGGAGCGCGGACTCGAGCGGGGCGTGCGTTTCATTATAACGGGCGACTTCCTCGACGATATGTGGGTTGACCTGCTCTTCAATCGACTCGGTCGCGACCCGGAGCGCGTTTTTGATCGCGAGCGGCGTGCTCGCGCCGTGGGCGATGATGCAAATGCCGTTCACGCCTAACAATGGCGAGCCGCCATATTCCTCGTAGTTCACTTTCTTGCGGATTGCCTTGAACGCGTTCTGCGCCAGATAAGCGCCCGCCATCCGCATTTTGCTTTTCACCAGCTCGTGCTTGAGCCACTTGAAGATGGCGTCGCCGACCGACTCACA
This sequence comes from uncultured Verrucomicrobiae bacterium, assembly GCA_963831805.1. GTDB lineage: Bacteria > Verrucomicrobiota > Verrucomicrobiia > Chthoniobacterales > UBA10450 > Palsa-1392. The sequence continues at coordinate 584,232 of CAWHRN010000009.1, forward strand.
GGTCTTGAGAATGACATTGCCGACAAAGCCGTCGCAGACCAAGACTTCGACCGGATCTTCGAAGAGGTCGTGGCCCTCGACGTTGCCGCGGAAGTTCAGCCCGCTGGTTTTTAGCATCTTGAAAACTTCCTTCGTCAGGTCGGAGCCTTTGACGTCTTCTTCGCCGATCGACATGAGGCCGATGGTGGGATTTTTATAGCCGAGAACGTGGCGCGAATAGACCGAGCCCATGATCGCGTATTGCACCAAATGCTCGGGCCGCGCGTCGCTGTTCGCACCCGCATCCACGAGCACGAAAACGTTCGTCTCGGTCGGCACGAGTGAGGCAATGCCGGGACGCTCGACACCGGGCAGCATGCGCAATTTGATCGCGGTCGCGGCGACCGCGGCACCCGTGTGACCGGCGCTGACGATGGCGGCGGCTTCACCCTTTTTCACCAGATCGACCGCGCGGCTGACGGAGGAATCCTTTTTCCGTCTAACGGATTGGACGGCGCCGTCGCTCATCTCGACGACCTGAGTGGAATGAACGATCTCGATCCGGCGATCGGTGCAATTGAGTTTCTTCAGTTCAGCCTCGATCTGCGGCGTGTCGCCGACGAGAAAGAGCCTTTCGATTTGCTGATACTCCCGCAGGGCGAGGGCCGCGCCGCCGACCAGGTGAGGCGGCCCGAAATCGCCACCCATGGCGTCCAGAGCGATTTTCATCGAGGGGGCACTCTGCGGTTTTCAGTCCGCGAATGCAAAATGAAAGTGGGCGAGTGAATCGAGACGAGAGAATCGTGAACCAGCGCGGGTTGGCCTAACGATTCGCGAATCAGCGCCTCACGCTTCGACCGTCAGCACCTGCCGCCCTTTGTAATAGCCGCACGAAGGGCAGGCGGTGTGCGACGCGACGGTGCTGCCGCACTGCGAGCACTTGTTAAGCTGCGGCGGCTGCCAGCGATGCGAAGCCTTGCGCGTGCGCAGGCGCATCTTCGAGGTTTTGCGTTTCGGAACTCCCATAAGAGCCGCTTAGGAAAGCAGGTTTTTAGGAAAAAACAATCCCTTGTCCCGCTGCCTCCATTCCTCCTAATTCTGCTCTTGCTCATGCTGCTAATCTTTCGCGAGGCGGTAAAGAGAGATTAGAGGATTAGGAGAGGAGGTCAGAGATCGAGCTTGTCGAGCGCGCTCCAGTCGGGCGGACGCGCTTCGAGGGTGCCTTGGTCTTCCGCGGTCACTTCGGTTTCCGGCACCGGACAGACTCTGCCACCATCGCGGTCGCAGTGTGGATACGGCGGCAGATTGAGCAAAATATCCTCGCGCATGAAAGGTGTGAGATCGACCACTTCCGGGCCGGCCAGCTCAGTGTGCAGCGCGAAGTCTCTCACCCTGATCTCGTAGGGAAACGCTTCCAGACAGCGCACGCAATGCAGCTCGACCGGTTGCGCGAGCTCGCCGTTCGCCCAGAGCGCTCCTTCGGAAATCCCGACATCGAGCGCGTAACGGAGCGGCCCCGTGCAGCGGACTTCCTTTGGATCAAGCTGCGGGATCGGACATTCCTCTTCACCCTCGAGGTGAAGCCCCTCGGCCGGAATCTGCCGCAGATGAACCTTCATCGTCTCAATTTCTCTCGGAAACCTTCCACCACACATGTTGGCACAAATCCGCTCACTTCGCCGCCGAGCCGCGCGATTTCCTTCACGATCCGCGAGCTGAGATAAGTGTACTCCTCCTTCGGCATGAGGAAGATAGTTTCGACGCTTCCTTCCAGTTTGCGATTCATCAGCGCCATCTGGAATTCGAACTCGAAATCCGAGACCGCGCGCAGGCCGCGCACGACCGCGCGCGCCTGTTGTTGGACCGCGAATTCGACCAGGAGCCCGTCGAGCGGCGCGATCTTTACGCCGTCAAATCCTTTGGTCACCTCGCGAAGAAAGCCGAGCCGTTCTTCGAGCGAAAAGAGCGGCTGCTTCTGGTCGTTATGCGCGACTGCGACCACGACTTCGTCGAAAAGTTTCCGCGCGCGCTCGATCACGTCGAGGTGACCGTTCGTGACCGGATCGAAGCTCCCGGGGTAAATCGCGCGGCGCATATACGAGAACATTTCGCACAAAGACCGGCGCGGCTACCAAGGATTTTTTCGCGCGTCCACCGGGAAGCAATCCGCAAATTTGCCCTGCACCCGGCACGCCCCCAAAGTATCGTCCCAAATGGGCGAAATCCCCTACCGATCAATCGCGGTCGCCGCGACTTTTTCGCCGCGCTTCCAACGGGTCCTGGCCGAGGCGCGTCGGGTGCGCGATCGCTTCGGCGCGACCCTGAGTTTCATTTACGTCGGCAAGTGCGACGCGACCACCACCAAGAAGTTCGCCGCCGCATTGAAAAAACTGCAGCTTCCTGCCGACTCGGCGATTCATTACGAAGAAGGCGATCCGGCCCGCGCGATCCTGAGCGTCGCAGAAAAGAATCGACTCGAGCTGCTCGTCGCGGGCGCTCTCGAAAAGGAATCCGTGCACCGGCAGTTCCTCGGCAACGTCGCGCGCCGCCTCGTCCGCGAGGCGAGTTGCTCGGTCATGCTTTTTACGAAGCCCGAGCTGGAGCCGAAACCGATCCGCCACATGGTCTTCATGGCGGAATACAGCGTCCACGCGCAGCAGGCTTTTCGCCGGGCTTTGCAGCTCGCGGAGCGGGAAAACTGCGAGCGGCTTTACGTCATTCGTAACTACACCAGCTTCGACCACGCGCGCGCCCGCCGCCGCGGTAAAAATCCGCGAACCGTCGCGCGGACCCTCGACGAAGAGGAGATCGCGCTCCAGGAATTCGTCCTCGCCGCCGGCACGACGAACGTGCCGATCGAGACCCGCTGCATCCGCGGCAACACCGGTTTCGCTGCTTCCGACTTTGTCCAGTCGGTCGAGGCCGACCTGCTCGTCGTGCCACTGGAAACGAAGCCGGGACCGGAAGCGAAATTGCCGCAGCAAAGCGCATGGATCATCGACGTGATCCCGTGCAATCTCTGGATCATTCGTTAGGCAACGCGGCGGAAGGCTTGCGCGGAGGGGCCGAAGCTGGTTAAAAAGGGGCGCTCAATCCGGAGGGAACCGCCATGAAAAACTTCGATCACAACGCAACCCGTTTCAGTGCGCCGAACGCGCTCCTGCTCGCGCAACTTTGCAACCTCGCCTACGGCACCGAAGCCGACGCCCGCGCGGCCACCCAAGCGATGGGCTTCACCGATTTCGAATGGGTCACCCTCGAGCAGCCACTCGAAAACACGATCGCGCTTATCGCCGGTTGCGATGAATTCGCCGCGGTCGCCTTTTGCGGAACCAAGGACATCAAGAACTGGATGACCGATCTGCACTCCACGCCCGGACGTTTCGCCTGGTTTTTCCAAGGCGCGCCGGATGTTGGCGAAGTGCACGCGGGCTTCGCCTTTGCGCTGCGGCATTCCTGGGAAAAGATCAATCAGGCGATGAATCGCGTTATCCCTCCGGTCGCGACCGCGGTGGCGAATCTCGAAGGCCTTTCCACCCGGCCGCAAAAGACACTTTGGATCACCGGCCACAGTCTCGGCGGCGCGCTCGCAGCGCTCTCGGGAGGCGTGTTTTCCATGCTGCCCGGCGGAATCATCCGGCCAATCGGCGGCGTCTACACTTTCGGTCAGCCGCGGATCGGGCTGCACAATTTCTGCAGCGCCTACGACCGGCTGCTCCAGGGTAAAACCTTTCGCTTCATTAATCGCGAAGACCTTGTCCCGCGGGTCCCGTTCCGCGGCTGGAATTACTCCGATCTCGGCGAGATGATCCACTTCGACAGCGACGGCCAGCCGCGCCGGGAAAGCCGCGAGTGGACCAACTTCCTCGCGCGTAACTTCGAAGGGTTCATGGATTTCTTCAGCATCGTGACCCACTTCAGCCCCGACGTCGGCGACCACAGCCGGACCGGTTATGAAGATCTGGTGCGCGATCACCAAAAAGAGCTCGACGCGCTCTTTGCCTAGCGCCGCCTCCCCCTCGTGCTCCTATCCGTGATTGAAAACGGGAGAGCGAGTATACGCGGTCATCGGTCGTTACATCCGCCGCCGCCTTCGCCTGCGAAAACCCACGCAGCCCGCGCCGGCATTCCGCCTTCGCGGCCGATCATTTTAACGGAAAGAAATTCTTATGGCTGAAAAACTGAGCGGGAAAAAAGTGGCGATCCTCGTCGCGAGCGGTTTCGAGCAGGTCGAGATGACCAAGCCGCGCGATGCGCTGAAGGAAGCCGGCGCCGAGGTCACGATCGTCTCGACCAAGCCGGGCCAGATCCAGGGGATGAATCACGCCGACAAAGGCGACAAGTTCGACGTCGATCTGACGCTCGACGACGCCGAGCCTAACGACTACGACGCGCTCCTCATCCCGGGTGGGTTGATGAATCCGGACGAGCTTCGCTCGACTCCCGCGGCGACCGATTTCGCGCGCCATTTCTTCGACGAAGGCAAACCGGTCGCGGCGATCTGCCACGGCCCGTGGGTCCTGATCGACGCCGGCGTGGTCCGCGGCCGCACGCTTACTTCCTGGCCGGCGATCCAGACCGATGTGAAGAACGCCGGCGGCACTTGGGTCGACGAAGAGGTCGTGGTCGACAACGGCCTCGTCACCAGCCGCAAGCCCGATGACATCCCGGCCTTCAACAAAAAGATGATCGAGGAGTTCGCCGAAGGAAAACACGATCGCGAGCGGAAGGAGGAAGACGCTCCGGTCGCGGCTACCCGGACGCTCGAGACCTAGATTCGTCAGGCAGCCACCGCGTCGCCGCGGTTTTTTTGGGCGCGCGTCTTGACGGCGCGACGCGGTTTATTTTGGCGTGAGCAGACGGATATTGGCGCCATGTTCCGCCGCGGCATTTTCCTCCTCAGCTTGCTTGCTTTCGGCGTGGCCGAAGGCCAGGGGCAAATCGCGCTGGAGCGTGGGCCGCAGAATCATCTGCTCGTCGCGGCCTCGGTGAATGGCCATCCGGCGACGTTTCTGCTCGATACCGGCGAGGATAATTTTTACCTGCAGACCGACCGGGCAAAAGCGTTTGGCGTCGCGGTGCTCCCGCGCAAGTTGCGCAGCGGCGGAAACTGGTTCGATGCCGGCGAGATTGCGACGCTTCGCCTCGGTGGGCTGACTTTTTCGCAACTCGAGACTGCGCTTTACGATCCCGGGCAATTCCACGGGCCGGTTCCGGGCAAGGGCGGCAAGCCGGCGGATGGAATCATCGGTCTCCAATTTCTCCGCCGTTGCCAGGCGATCATTAATTGCCGCACCCAGCAGCTCTATCTCCAGCGCGATGCCACCGCCCCCGTCGATCTTGACGCCGCGACCCGCTCGCTCGGCTTCACCCGCATTCCCCTGACGAGAAATGCCGAAGGCATCCTCACCGTTCCCTGTCGCATCAAGGGCCGGCCCGGCCAGCTCGCGCTCGATACCGGCGCGTTTGTGACGGTGTTCGATGAGAACGAGCTGCACGATTTTAAGTTCGCGGAAAGCGCGAGCAACCTGACCGCGCGCACGCCCTCGGGTCGGGTGCGGCCGTTGCGCCTCGCGCAGTTCGATGACCTGCGCATCGGCAACGTCCCGATCGCCCCGCAGAAGTTTGCGATCATGGATCTGTTCGCGCCGATCAAGCCGGTCCGGACTTATCTTGGGATCAACAACATCCAGGTTTACGACGAGCGGCTGGTGCGGACGAAGCGCGATGTCTGGGGATTGTTAGGCAGCGAACTGCTCTTCGAGCGCAGCGCGATCATCGATCTCGGCGCGATGGCGCTTTACATAAAATAAGGGGCGGCGTAACCGAACCGTTACGCAACGCCGCTTGTCGCCACGATCCCTTTCCCGGAAAAAATCCGGCATGCAAATGAGTGTTTCATCCGGGCTCGCGCGGCTCTTTCTCGTGACGATGTGCTGTCTGCTTGTCGTTAGGCCAGCGCGCGGCGCGGGCTCGTCCGTGATCGTGCAGAGCATGTTCGGCGGACAGATTTTCGGCTTTGATATCGACCAGGCGGGGAACGAAGGCCTCCTCGCTGAAGCGCAGACTTTGGATGACGGTCGCTTCCACGCCGCGGTCGAAACCTTTGATCAAACGACCGGCGCGATTCTGAAGGTGGTGCAGGAGACGCAGTCGCATGACGACTTTCTGACCTGGGGAATCGTCGGCCACTCGGTCGGCCTCGTGGAGCGCCAGCACCAAGTGGGTTTCCTCAAGGTCGTGCGCTCGTATCTCGTGCTCGATCCGTTGCGCCGCAATCGCGTCACCGGCAAATGGACGCCGCCGCTCGGGCCGGTGCACATGATCAGCAACATCAGTCGCAACCAGGGCGTCGATAACGTGGCCATTTACGCGCAGGACACGAACAGCACATTTCGCCCGTACATCTTTACCTCCAACGTCGGGGCCAACACCTTCGGTCCGGTGATCACGCTGACCGATGACGATTTCGTGAACACCCTGCCCGCGCTCGCCTACAACAGCGCGACGAACCAGGCCGTCCTCGGCGCGCCGCAGCTCGGGAATCCTTTTGTTCCCGGTCGAATCGCCACGGTCGATCTGGCGACGGGCGCCTTCACGAAGTTCACCAGCGTCGGCGACGGCGACGTGAACGGCATCGCGGTCGATCCGGTGACCGGCACCGCCTGCACGACGACCGAGATCGATTTCAGTGTCGAGTTCTACAACCTCGCGACCCACGTCGGATCGAAGCAGACGCTGCCGAACGCGCCCAACCAATTCTACAGCGGCGCCGATGTGCAGTTCGACCCGGTGAACCGCCTTTTCCTTGTCGCGCAACCGAACTCCAGCACCACCTTCAGCGGCAGCAGCATTCACGTTTACGACGTGGCGGGGAATTTCATCGAGTCGATTAACGGCCTGAACTTTTCCAATGCCGGCAACGTCGTCCCCGCGCACATCGCGCTCCATCCGAGCAAGCGCATCGGCTTCGTCGACGGTCCGGACCCGGGCGTGACCCAGATTCAATCCTTCAGCTACTGACTCGCCAGCGACTTTGTTTGGTCGAGGTTGGTTGGCGGCTCGGGTCCGTTCACTATTTTCTGAAAGCGGAGATCGTTGCGCAGAGAGTCCCATTCCCAGCGCAGGCGCAGGTCGGCCTGCGTGATGCTGCTTGCGGAGGTTAACAGGACCGGACCCGGCGTGGTGATGAGCCGCTCGATCAGAGTGATGGCTTTGTCGGTCTCGCCGACCAGCGCGTAAACCAGCGCGAGATCAGCGGCTCGAGATGGTCCAAAGTATGCGTTGACGCTCTCGGGTTCCGCCGCCACCGAGCGCTGGGCGGCGCGCACGGCCTCGTCCTTGCGGCCGCGGTAGGCGAAATAACAGGCGAGATATTTGGCGTTGTAAGGATCCTCTGGGTGCGTCTTCTCCCAGCTTGTCACCTCTGGCTCGATCGCAGCCAGCAGTTGCTCCGCGGTTGCCTGGTCGCCTCGCGCGCGTGCGCTCTGCGCAAGATAGAATTCCTTTGGAAAATCGTTAGACTTGGGAAAGTGCTTACCTGGAAAGTCATTCACCATTTTGTCGGCGGCCGAATAATCGCGTTGCAGCATGGCCAGGGTCCACTTGGTTTCGGTGACTTCTCCATCGGGATCCAGATTTACCGGCACGTCGCGCAAGAGCGCACGCGCCGCTGCGGGATCGGCGTTTCGATAAATCTCGAGCGCGGCCAGTCCCAACCTGGCGTGAACAGACTCGGGGGCGATCTCGAGCGCGCTATGAAAGAGCGCGCCCGCGGCCGGCCAGTCGCGCACGAGAAGGTGATCCATCGCCGAGTAGACCATGATCTGGCGATTCCGCGGGTCGATCTGCCGGGCGCGCGCATAGGCCGCGAGGGAATCTCGCCAGCGCCCCTGCCGGCGGTCGATGCCCGCGATGTAGTGGAGAATAGCGGGCTCGTTAGGCAAAGTGGCTTCCGCGATCGAAAACTCCCGCAAAGCCGCGGCGTAATTCTTGTCCGCCCAGTAGAGGCAAAGGCCAAGCGCCATGTGCGCTTCGCCCAAGGTAGGCGCCAGTCGCAGCGCCTCCTCCGCCGTACGGCGCGCTTCCGCCTGGCGTGGGGTCTCGGTGCTCCTCCAAGCCAGATTGCTTTCCACGATCGAAAGCCGCGCGTAGGCGAGCGCGAACTTCGGATCGAGCTCGATCGCGTCGGAGTAGAGTCTTTCCGCGGCCAGCGAGTCGGCGTCGGCGTGATTCACCGTCCGTTCCTGTCCGAGCCCCTTCAGATAAAGCGCGTATGCCTCCGGGTTTTCGGTCGGCTTCAGGGCGAGGCGGGCCTGCACTGCCGGCGCAAGTTTCGCTTCGAGCGCGGCTGCGATTTGGGTGGCCAGTTCCCCTTGCAAACCGATCGCGTCGACCGCCGTTCGATCATAGTGGTGCGCCCAGACGTGCCGGTCCTGGCGAGCATCGATCAACTGGACATTGAGGAGCACGCGGTTGCCTTCGCGCCGCACGCTTCCTTCCAAAATACTTTCCACGCCAAGGTCGCGGCCGATCTCGCGAATGTTTCGTGGAGAGTTTTTGGCATAAGCCATCACGCTCGTCCGGCTGATGACTTTGAACTGATGAATCTGCGCCAGACTGGTCAGCACATCGTCCTGAATGCCATCAGCGAAAAAGCGATTCGATTCGTCCTGGCTAAGATTCTCGAACGGCAGAACCGCGATCGACTTTTCCTCCGCGTGACGGTGGCGCGCGATTGCGCGCCTTGAGGAGTAAGTGGCGCCGGCGGCGACCAGAAGCATCAGGAGAATTGCCGTCATCGCCATTCTCCGCCGGAGACGGCGGCGGAGCGGCGCGTCGGCGAGCGACGACCGACATTCTTCGAGCGCGACGAGAAGCGCCCTCGCGGATTGTGGTCTTTCCGCAGGGTCGCTCGCCAGAGTCTGGCGAAGAAGCTGAATCAAGGACGCCGGGACCTTCCGGACGACCAGTTCCTTTACCGGGAGCTGCACGGTCTGCTGGCAAACGCGAATCTCCTCGATGGTCTTGCCGGGGCAGGGGAGTCGACCGGTGAGCGCATACCAAAGGGTTGCGCCTAACGAATAGATGTCGGAGCGGGCGTCCACCGCCCGGCCGGCCAGCTGCTCCGGGCTCGCAAAAATAGGCGTGCCGACGAATTCGCCCGGAGCGAGATCGACCGCGCCGAGCGCGCGGGCCAGGCCGAAATCAATCACTTTCACCTCCGGCTCGGACGCGCCCGAAGGATTAGCCGCGAGCATGATGTTCGCCGGTTTCAAGTCGCGATGGATTAACCCATGAGCGGCGGCGCCAGCCAGCGCGCGCGCCACCTGGAGCGCGACCTCGAGCGCCGCCGGGACCGCGAGCGGACCCTCCCGCCTAACGAGTGCCTCGAGGGTTTCGCCTTCCACCAGCTCCATCGCGTAATAGCAGCGGTCTTCGCCTAACGAAGTCCCGAATTGAAAAACATCCGCAACGTTCGGGTGCCGGAGCGCGGCGGCGGCGCGCGCTTCGTGGAGGAAATTTTCGCGCGCTCTCTCGGCGCGATGACTTTCCGCCGGCAGGTCGATCACCTTTAAAGCGACGTCGCGATGCAAGACCTGGTCGCGCGCGCGATAGGTCACGCCCATCGCGCCGCGGCCCAGCTCCCAGGCGGTGCCATCCGGACGACGGCTGATCGTGAATTCGCCGAAGACCAGCGACTCCGTAGCGCGGTCGGAAGGAGGGGAATCATCGAGCCCGCCGCGGAGCAGGCAGGCGAGGCATTGCGCTTTGGCGTTTAGCGGCTCTCCGCAAGCGACGCAGGTGGTCGCTGTCGTTTTCATGGATGGGTCAGGACGCGGAGCAGTTCGCGCAATTCCGCGTCGATGTCGCGTTCGCTCCGGACGGTGCGCGCCACCTCGATGCGCAGAGCTCGCCGGTAGCGCGCGCGCAGACGGGCGACATCGCTCCGCAGGGTGGACGCCGGAATGCCGAGTCGCGCCGAGAGTTCCTCGTAGCCGGGGACCGGCTCCGCGCCGCCGGTCAGGTAAACCTGCAACGCCCCGAAGTGGTCGGCCTTGCCTTCGTTGCGGTATTCATCGCCGAGTCGCGCGAGCGCACCGTTGACCAGCGTTTCGGCCCAGGTTTGTTCGAACAGGCGGTCTTCATCCGTCGTCGCGCCGGTTGCGCCGTGGCTTTGATAAAGCGACTCCGCCGCCTCCGCCTGCTCGTCGGCCAAGGGAAGGAACTCCCGGCCGCCACCGCGTTTCAACGCCTGCTCGCGATCGCGCGCATCGGACAGGTGATGCTTCAGGGAGGCGAGCAGGAAAGAGCGGAACTTTCCCTTCTCCCGGTCCGCGCGCGCGTAAATCCGATGCTCGATCAGGTAGGCGAAAAAGCTCTGGGTCAGGTCCTGCGCGTCGTGGGTCGCGTAGCCCCGATGGCGCACGAATGTGTAAAGCGGCGCCCAGTAGGCCTGACAAAGTTCGCTCAGCGCTGCACCAGCAATGGGTTCCGGGATTTCGCTGTCCGCCGCCGCGAGGACGACGCTCCAGCGGGTGGAAGCGAAGGGTTCGCCGGGATCCCGGACCGTGCCGGGCAGAGGGTTCACGCCGGGTTTGCTAGCAAAAACGCGCGCGCAAAACAAGCCGCGAAAAAATACCCGCGAAAGTTTGCAGCGCCGCCTCGGCAATCCCTTTGGAAAGGGAAAGCGGCCTTCGCTTTCAACCAACAAGAACAACTACAAGAAAATCCATACCATGAAACTCATCCACAAACTGGCTCTCGCCATCTGCCTCGCGGCCGTTGGTCTCTCCGGCGCGACCGCTTCCCCACAGGGGTCTCCGGTCGTCATGAAAATCACCGGCGGCTCGACCGGGAAATTCCTGAACACTCCTCATTCCATCAACACCTCCGGTTTCACCGACTTCGCGCTGAACATCACCGTCCGAGCGGATGGCAGCGCGACGGGGGAATTTGCCTGCGCCGTGCCTAACGCCATCGTGATCGCCGGCCAGGCCGTGGCCGCGACGACGAATACCGACGGCAGCGTGACCGTCACCGGCGTGGGCTACGGCTATATTGTCGGTGTGGGAGGGTTCGAGAACGACTCTTTCTTCGTCACCGTCCGTCCCGGCGGACCGCGAGTCGGCGGCTTCGACTTTGCGGACGCGAACTTCCCGGAAGGGTTTTACGACACCGAGAGCCTCCTCGTGGGCTCGATCAATATCGCCCGCTAACCGGCTCGCGAGGTCGAGCCGCTCGGCGCTCGCTTTCCGGATAGGACAGCGCATTAATCGAACGACGGCGGCTTGCGATGGGCCGCCGTCGTTTTGCTGCGGCGGGTTGCGCGTTTCTTTTTCGAGTGGCCGGGGACATATTCCCCATCACTCGATGACGACCCCGAACAAAATCACCCTCGTCCGGATCCTGATGATTCCGGCGTTCGTGCTCATGGCGCTCTATTACGGCGAGAGCATCAAGCGCGGCGAGCCGCTGGAATGGCAGCGCTACACCGCGATCGCGATCTTCATTTTGGCGGCGGTCAGCGATGGACTCGATGGCTACATCGCGCGGCGTTATAACCAAAAGAGCGCGCTCGGCGTGGTCCTCGACCCGATCGCCGACAAGGGCCTCCTCCTCAGCGGCATCATCACCCTGAGCATCAGTAACTGGAGCGACATCGACCCGGCCTACGGGCGTTTCCCGACCTGGTTCCCCGTCCTCGTGATCAGTCGCGACGCGGTCATCCTGATCGGGAGCGCGGTCCTGCATTTGTTGAACGGCAAAGTCCGCGTCCATCCCACGTGGACTGGGAAGGTCGCGACCTTTTTGCAGATGGCGGCGATCGCATGGGTCATGTTGCAACTCATGTTTATCCCGCTCATCTACATCGTGATCGCGGCTGGATTCTTCACTTTGGTTTCCGGGATCATCTACGTCGCGGACGGCTTCCGGCAGCTCGGCGCGCACGGCCAATCGGACGGCGGGGAGGTTCGTTAGGCGATGGAAAAGACCCCGAGCGTCGCGATCGTCGGCCGGCCGAACGTCGGCAAATCCGCGCTCTTTAACCGGCTCGTCGGCCGCAACATCGCGATCGTGCACGACCAGCCGGGGATCACGCGCGACCGGATCATGGCGCCAAGCAAGCGCGGCACGCGGCCGTTCAACGTCTGGGACACCGGCGGCATCGGCGGGGCAGGGGAGACGGAGCTGTTAAAGGAAGTGCGCACCGCCGCCGACGCCGCGATGAAGGAAGCCGAGATCATCGTCTTCGTGGTCGACGCGCAACAGGGTCTCACCCCGATCGACGAAGAACTCGCGCGTCTCCTCCGCCGTTCGCAGCGCCCGGTCATCCTCGCGGTCAACAAGATCGACCACGCGAACCACGAGAACTTCGACAGCGAATTCCAGCGGCTCGGCTTCAAGGAACTCCTCTCGATCAGCGCCGCGCACAGCCGCGGCATCGACGGCCTGGTCGAAGCAATCGAAGAGCGCCTCCCGCAGGCAACCAGCAACCATCAGCCATCAACCGCCCTCTCCCTCGCCATCGTCGGCCGCCCGAACGTCGGCAAGTCCTCCCTCATCAACGCCATCCTGAGCGATCGCCGCACCATCGTGAGCGACATCCCCGGCACCACGCGCGACGCCGTCGACATCGCGTATCGGCACGGCAAGGACGACTTCCTCCTCATCGACACCGCCGGCATCCGCGCGCGCGGGAAACATTCCACCTCGGTCGAAGTCTTCAGCGTCATGCGTTCCGAACGCACGATCCGGCGCGCCGATCTTTGCGTCCTCGTGGTTGACGCGACCATGGGCGTCACCTCGCAGGACAAGAAAATCGCCGCGCTCATGCAGAAGGCGCACAAGCCCTCCCTCATCGTGGTGAACAAGTGGGACCTCGTAAAACCGGAGCGCAACGCCAAGGACACGCTCGCCGACATCCTCGCGGAGACCCGCGAGCGGCTCTTCTTCCTGCCCTACGCCCCGATCCTCGTCACCTCCGCCCTCACCGGCGAGAACGTCGAGCGGCTCTTCACTGCCATCCGCAAAATCCGGCGCGCTTCGCAGGAGCACCTCGGCACCGGCCCGCTCAACCGCCTCCTCCGCGATGCCTTCGCCGCGAACCCGCCGCCGATGTCCGCGAACAAGCGGATGAAACTCTTCTACGCCACCCAGACCCGCGGCCAAGATCGACCGCTCGCGACGCCCGAGTTCGTCCTCTTCGTGAACGACCCGCAACTCCTCGGCGACACCTACGCGCGTTACCTCGAGGCGCAGATCCGCGGCGTGCAGCCGTTCAACGGCCTCCCCTTGATGCTGAACTTCCGCCCCCGGACCGAGACGAAGTAGCCGCCAGGTCCGGCAACGCCTCCGCCCCGAACGCCACCCGGAAATCCTCCGGCAACGGCGCCTCGAAGAGCCGCCGCTCCCCCGTGCGCGGATGCGTGAACCCGAGCTTCCACGAGTGCAGCATCTGCCGCGGCGCCGCCCGCTGCGCGTTCCGCCCGTAGAGGCTGTCGCCGAGAACCGGATGCCCGAGATGATGCAGATGCACCCGGATCTGATGCGTCCGCCCGCTGTGCAGCGTGCACTCGACCAGGCTCACCCCGTCCGCCGACTTCAACACCCGGTAATCCGTCCGCGCCGTGCGCCCGCGCTCCTGGTTCACCGCCATCTTCTTGCGATGAATCGGGTGCCGCCCGATCGACGCGTCGATCGTGCCGTGCACCCGGCGGAAGGCGCCCGTCACCAGCGTGAGATAGATCTTCGTGATCTCGCGCTCGGCAAACTGCCGCGACAACTCGCGATGCGTCTCGTCGTTCTTCGCCACCACCATCGCGCCGCTCGTCTGCTTATCGAGCCGGTGCACGATCCCCGGCCGCTGCTCGCCGCCGATCCCGGAGAGATTCGGGCAATGATGAAGGAGCGCGTTCACCAGCGTATGCGTCTGATTCCCCGCGCCCGGGTGAACCACGAGCCCGGCCGGCTTATCGAGCACGAGCAGGTCGTCATCCTCGTGCAGGATGCGGAGCGGGATCTCCTCCGCCTCGTCCGCGACCGGGCGGAGATCGGGCTCCGTCAACCGCACCACATCGCCCGTCTGCACCGCCTCGCGCGGGCGAGGCTGCTTGCCATTCCAGGACACCGCGCCGACCCGGATCCAATCCTGCAACCGCGCGCGCGAATACTGCGGCAGCGCCTGGGCGAGGAAACGGTCGAGCCGCGATCCGGCATCCGCACGAGAGACAACGAGCTCGATCATCAGAGGGCCAAGCCTGCCATCGCGCGGCCTGCTTGCCAAACCATCTGGTGGAGCCCGGCCCGACCCAAGCGCCTCCTACCACTCCTACTCGTGCTCTTGCTCCTGCTCCTGCTCGTGCTCGGTTCCCGTTCCCGCAGATCGAGCACGAGCGGAGAACACGACACCGCCCACCGGAGCTGCGCGTCCCGGGGAAACCCCGCTGTAGCGGCGGCCGTGCCGGCCGCAAACCTTGAGGGGCTGCGCTCGGCACGAGCGCCACTACAGTTGCGGTGCGTCTGCCCCGCTGTAGCGGCGGCCGTGTCGGCCGCAAACCTTGAGGGGCTGCGCTCGGCACGAGCGCCTCTACAACCTCGCGCCGCCCCCCGAAAACAAAAACCGCCGCGCCCCCTTGCGAGGACGCGGCGACTCGTGAGCGGACCGGCAGGCGTTCCCGTCCCAGTCCTTTACTCGTTAGGGCGCCAGTTGCTGCACCGGGCTGCTGAACGGGCCGGGCGCGGCGTTGCCGCAGGCGCGCACGCGCAGGCGTACCTCGTCCCGCTCACCAGGCCATCCACGTTCAGGCGGGTGCCGCCGGACATCTCCGCCGCATCCGTCCAACCGGTCACGCCCGAGAGGTCGGTGGTGTATTGCACCTCGTAGTTACGCGCGCCGAGGACGCGCTTCCAACTCATCATGATGCGGCCGGGCGTCCCATTGATCTGGGTGCGCACGTCCTGCCGGCGGCTCGAGCGCCGGGCTCGGGCTCGGGGGGTTGCGCACGCCGTAGCCGGTGCTCAGGATGAAGGCTGCGTCGCCATTGGCCAGGGTGGAGACGTGGTCCGCGAGGGTGCTATAAGCGTCGGCCTGCGCCCTCGAGGCCGCTTTCAATGCCGCCGTCACCTGCTTGCTCGTCTGGCGGGCGGTGAGAGCCGCGGCCTGCTGAGTCGCGAGGTCACCCGTGGCGCCATCGAGCGCGTCGACCAACGGCTGATCGCCCACCAGCACCACGCGGCACATATCCACCACCTTCTCACCCTGATCGATCTTGCCCGGGACTGGTCCCGGCAGGTTCTAGTTTTAATATGGCTTTCATTTGTAGGAGTGTTTTGCGAGTCCCTCCGGACTCATCCAGCACAATTCTCAATTAGGAGAACCGTATCCGACCTCGTTTTATTTGAGGTTCGCCACCTTGGCGACGGATGGAGACATAGCAGGCCTCATGCCTGCTCTTGCCCGGCCGCGATATTTCTTTAAAAAAGTCATCCGCCACTCTTTTGACCCCGCGAAAACTCCGTCCGTGCCCACGCCAGCTCCATGCGTGACGAGGAAAACTCCGTGCGTGCCCACGCCAGCTCCGTGCGTGACGAGAAAAACTCCGTCCGTGCCCACGCCAGCCCCGCGCGTGACGAGAAAAACTCCGTCCGTGCCCATGCAGATTCTGCGTCACCCCAGACCAGCTCTAATTGCGGTCACACCAGCCCTGCGTCCGGCCCGACCTGCTCCGTCCCCGGTCGCGATCGCTCTGGATGCGGCCAGCTTTGTGCCAGAGAGCCCGAAACGGAAAATCCCGCAGACCCCGCGCGGAAAAATTTAGGCTTGGCCCCGTCCTTCCCCTCCGGCAGACTCCCCCCGATGCCTTCGCTTTCCCCCCGGCTTCGCCCCGCAACCACCCGAAATAGCCGAACCTCCGTTTCGGATAATATCTGTTAGGCCCAGGCACGCGCGTGATTACGCTGCCACAACGTTCCTTATGGCGGGCGTGCTGTCGCCCGCATTTCCGGCTATTCACTGCTCGCATTTTTCACATGCACGGTATGCGCGACCACGAATCGATCACTCAGTGCCTCAGACGTCGCTCGCGCGCGAGCTTCAGATCATCAGTGCCAGCCCGAGCGGGATTGCCACTCCGTCACGGCGCGGTTCGAAACATTTACACGTTCAAAGCGATCGAGAGCCCTAGCAGCGCGCAAGACGCGAAGGGCAGTCGGCTTACGCCGTGCGAACGACTCTACGCAGAGCGGACGCCAGTTGTTCTACAACAGCGCGCCGTAACAATCCGACACGTCGAGGCTCGACGACGGACTGAGCCGTGGAATGCTTTCGGAGAACGAACCGAAAAGGACGTTTGCGGCGAGCTCAAAGGCGTCTGGAATACCGACTTTGCTTGAGCCAAGACGCGTCCAGCACGCGGCTCATGCACACGCGACAACGCTTACATCTACTTGCGAATTCGAGGATCAGACTATCTCGGTGCGATGGCGCAAGGCACGTATGCAAGGATCTGTTCATTCGAGCCACTGAGCTCCAAAAGCCTAACCATGCGATGGAGCGAACGGCGAGCCGCTGTACGCTCCACTTTTGAGATGATTTCCACACTTTCCACTCCGAGCGACACGCGCCCTCGTCCGCCGTCGCTCATCTTGTTCTCGTTAGGCTATGCGATGCCGCTACCACAAGCTACCTATATCGACGACATGCATACTGGAGAATCCACTGCGTAAGCTGGTCGCTTGCGATGAGCAAGGCTCTCGAGTGATGTCTTCTTGGCTCGCGTCGGACCTTGGCGCGTTTCAGTACGGCCTGTCGCTTGGCGGAAAGACGTCCGAATTAAGCGATCAAGATGCTGCACCGCTATGGACGATCGCTTGCCAGGCAGCGCTGCCTTCACTCTCATCGGACGCGGTCCGTGACATTCGACATGTCGGCTGATTCGGTGACGTGTTAACTTGCATCGGTACCGTAGGGCTTATCGCAACGGCTGACGATGGCACTTCGGCAGCAGATATCGACCTCGACCTTATGCACGTCATCGCGGCTGGTCGACTGGACGGGCTAGTTGTTCTGTACAGTATTTCCGAGTGAGCAGGACGGCTTCTATCGTCCTCGATTCAGCTGATTGGCTCAAGCAAGCGGAGCACCAACAAGCGGCAGTGACATGGAGGTCAATTGCTATGACAGAAGCACAACGGCGTGAGACTGGTGGCGGGTATGATAGGATTAGTGACTTCAACTGGGTTGAGCGGAGTGTGCAGGTGCATTCCTTGGGCTGACGCTGATGCTCACGGTTGGCGGCTGTTTCATTCGCCACGGTGGCTCATCTTATTGCTCGTCTGGGGCGGTTCGTCATGAGAGGCAGGCGAAACATCTGCCAGGAGTGGACCCAATGAGAAAGATCAGGATCTTTGAACATGTCTCGCTCGATGGCGTGATCGAGCACGACGACGGCTACGCGTATGGCGCCTGGACGACGCCGTATCGCAGCCCGGCCGGGCTGGCGGCCGCGCTCGAGATTCAGGGCACGGGCTTTGATCTGTTGCTGGGCCGCCGCACTTACGATATCTGGTCCGGCTATTGGCCGCAGGCCGGGAGCAGCCCGATGGCGGACGCGCTGAACGCGGCGACGAAATACGTCGCGACGCACCGGCCGGAGAGTCTCGGCTGGGGGCCGGCGAAGGACCTGGGCGCGGACGTGGCGGAGGGTGTGCGCGGCCTCAAGGCGCAGGAGGGCCGGGACTTGATCGTCTGGGGCAGCTCGACGCTGACGTCTCTGCTGCTCGGGGAGGGATTGGCGGACGAGGTGGTGCTGTTCGTTTACCCGGTCCTGCTGGGCCGGGGCAAACGGGTCTTGTCGGATAAGGTGGATGCGCGCGAGCTCGCGCTGGTGAGCACGCAGGCCACGCCGACGGGGGTGCTGATGAATACTTACCGGCACGTGGGGGCGCTGCGAGCCGGGTGAGCTCGGTGCCGCCCTGCGAGACGCGGCGGCGAACGCGGCGGGCTGACGCACTTCGGGAGGCTTATGTTTGATCACGTTAAATTCGGAGTGAGCGACTATGCGGCGAGCAGGGCGTTCTTCCTCCAGGCGCTCGGGCCGCTCGGGGTAGCGGTGGTCGGGGAGGGGCCGCCGACCTACGGCATCGAGCTGAGCGCGGACGGGAAGGTTTCATTGTGCTTCTACCAGACGGAGGAGAAGCCGGCGCCGCTGCACCTGGCGTTCACGGCCGAGAATCGCCAGCAAGTCGATGCTTTCTATCGCGCGGCGCTGGCGGCAGGGGGCAGGGACCATGGCGCGCCTGGGCTGTGCCCGGAGTATCACGCGGACTACTACGCGGCTTTCGTCATTGGCCCGGATGGGCACAACATCGAAGCGGTTTGCCACGAACCGGAGGCCTGACCGCGTGCGGGCGCGGGCGGCTCCGGACTTTAGACCTGCACTAACACGCCGCGGAAGAGGTGCGGCTGTAAGTGCAGGTGTAAGGTTAAAGTGGGGGAGAGAGGGGAGCCAATCGGCCGGCGCTGATTGCCGCGCTCGCGCGGGGTGTTACTATCTCGCCAATGGCCCAAAGCGACGGCGCGTCCGCGCAGCCTTGTCCGAGTTGCGGGCGACTCGTCGAGACGGAGGGGCTCGAGCCTTTTGCCAAGCTCAATTGCCCGGGCTGCGGCGCGCAGATGCGGGTGGAGCGTGTCTTTGAGAACTACGAGGTGGTCGAGCCGCTCGGGACGGGCGGGATGGGCTCGGTCTTCAAGGCGCGCGATCTGCGGCTGCATCGGTTCGTCGCGCTGAAGCTGCTCCGGCGGGAGTTTGCCGGCGACGAGTCTTTTACCGAGAAGCTCCAGGATGAAGCGCGAATCACGGCGTCGATCCAGCATCCGCATGTGGTGGAGGTGTTCTCGGTCGGGCGGGATCACGGGCAGTTCTACGTCGTGATGGAGCTGGTGGATGGCGGGAGCCTGGATGATCGGATCGAGGACCAGAAGCGCATCCCGGAGCTGCGGATGCTGGAGATCGGCCTCCAGGTGGCGAAGGGCCTGCAGGCGGCGCTCTCCGCTGGCCTGGTGCATCGCGACATCAAGCCGGGGAACATTCTTTTCACCGACGCGAACAACGCGAAGATCGTGGACTTCGGTCTCGCGCTGCTGGCGGAGAAGAACGCGCAGGCCGAGGGGGAAATCTGGGGCACGCCTTATTATATAGCGCCGGAGCGGCTGACCGGGGAACCGGAGGATTTCCGGAGCGATCTCTACAGTCTCGGGGCGACGCTCTTCCACGCGGTGGCGGGCCGGCCGACTTTTGAGAACGAGACGCAGTCGGCGGCGGAGCTGAAGGAATTGAAGGCCAATCCGCCGCCACTCCGCGAGATCGTGCCGGACGTGTCCGAGGAGACGGCGGCGGTGATCGATCGCATGCTCCGGCCGAGCCCGGCGGACCGGCAATCTTCCTACAAGGAGCTGCTCGACGAGCTGAGCGCGGCGCGCTCGGCGGCGGTGGCGCGGGAGGAGGAATTGCGGGCGCGCTGGAGCTGGCCGGTGCGCGCGCTGGTGTTGTCAGGCGTGCTTGGTTTGCTGGGCGCGCTCGGTTACGGGGTCTTCGTTGGGGTGCATCATCTGCCGGACTGGCGCTCGCACATTCGCCTGCCCGGCGACAAGGCGCCCGCCGACGGAGGAAGCCGGCCCGGCAGTGGACGTGGCCGCGGAGCTGAAGCCGGCGCGGGCGGAATTGCAGGCGGGGCATTACGCCGCGGCGGAGGCGCTCTTCCGGCAGCTCGGCGCGAGCGCGCCGGCACTGCTGCCGATGGCGGATCTTTGCGGGGCGCTGCAACTCTGGGAGCGCGGGAGTTTCGCGGAAGCGGCGACGGCGCTGCGGAAATTCCGCGACCTGCAACCGCCGGGGCAGTTCGCCTGGATGAACGACGCCAAGCCGCTCGCGCAGGTGCGGCTCGACGATTACCAGCTCTACGAAGAGTGGCAAAAGACCGAGAGCGCGACCCGCGACCCGGAGGTGCGGCTGAAGAAGGTCCGCGAGATTTCCGCGAAGCTGAAGACCAAGGGCGCGCTCTCCTTCGCGCTCGCGGATGTGGAAGCGAAGACCGCCGCGGAGGTCTCCGCGCTCGCCGGCCAACGCGCGGCCGCCGACAAGCAGCGCGCGGCCGAGGATGCGCAGCGGGCGCAGACCGAGATGCCGAGTTGGAAAGCGGCGCTCGTCGCGGCGCAACGGGCCGAAGCCGCCTATCGCTTCGACGACGCGATCGGCGCGCTGGACAAAGTGCAGCTCACTGCCGGCTCGCTCCTCGCCAAGCGCGACACGGAGTTGCAGCGGGCGCGCTGGCTCGCCGATTGGAAAACCAAGCTGCTCGACGACATCAACGGCGTCGGCTACGGCGGAGCGATCACCGACATTCACGGCGTGCGCTACGACGGCCCGGTCCGCCGCGCGACTGCGCATAAGTTCGAACTCAAAACCCGCTACGGCAGCGTGATGACCGACTGGCTGAATCTTTCGCCGCAAATGCTCCTGACGATGTCGACGGCGTTCATCCGGCCGGGCGTGACCGACGATCCCGACCGGCAATGGCTGAGCGCGATCTTCGCCGCGCAGACCGGGCAAAAGGAAGCGGCCGACCGGCTCGCCGCGGCAGCCGCGAACGCGAAGCCGCAATTCCGCGATCTGCTCCCGCGCTTCTTTCCCGACGCGAAGAAGTAGCGACGCATCGCAGCCGGGAGCGACGAAGGCGATCTTCGATTCGACGGTCGCGCGCTACGCGGTCTCGGCCTTGCGCGGCTCGTAGCCGGCGACGAAATCCCGGCGGAAAGCGGCGAACGTTCCCGCCTCGATCTCGCGCCGCGCGCGGGTCGTCAGGCTGAGATAGAAATGGAGGTTGTGCAGGGTGATCAACCGCAGGCCGAGGATCTCCTCGGCCTTGACCAGGTGCCGGATGTAGCCGCGCGAAAATTCGCGGCAGGCCGGGCATTCGCAGCCTTCTTCGATCGGGCCGGTCTGGAGGGTGAACTCGGCGTTCTTCAGGTTGAGCGTGCCGGCGGCGGTGAAAGCGGTGCCGTTGCGCGCCAGCCGCGTCGGGAGCACGCAGTCGAACATGTCGACGCCGCGCGCGATCAGCTCGAGAATCTGGGGCGGCGTGCCGAGGCCCATGGCGTAGCGCGGTTTGTCGTTAGGCAGGAACGGCTCGCTCCATTCCACTGCCTGCATCATTTCCGGCTCCGGCTCGCCGACGCTCACCCCGCCGATCGCGTAGCCATCGAACCCGATCGCGACCGTCGCCTCCGCGCTGGCGCGGCGCAGGTCTTCGAACGTGCCGCCCTGCACGATGCCGAAGACAAGTTGTCTGTCGGCGTGCGGGGAATTTTTACTCCGCTCCGCCCAGCGGGCGGTCAGCTCGAGACTGCGTGCGGCGTAATCGTGTTCGCACGGATAGGGCGGGCACTCGTCGAGCACCATCGCGATGTCGCTGCCTAACGATGCCTGGATTTCCATCGCGATCTCCGGCGAGATGAAGGTCGGGGTGCCGTCGAGATGGTTTTGAAAGCGCGCGCCTTCCTCCGTGATCTTGCGGATCTTCGCGAGTGAGAAAATCTGGTAGCCGCCGCTGTCGGTCAGGATCGGCCCATCCCAGTTCATGAAGCGATGGAGGCCGCCGAAGTGCCGCATCACCTCCATTCCCGGCCTAACGAAAAGGTGATAGGTGTTCCCGAGAATGATCTGCGCCTCGAGTTCGCGCAGCTCGCGCGGGCTGACCGCTTTCACGCTTCCCTGCGTCCCGACGGGCATGAACGCCGGCGTCTCGATCACGCCGTGCGCCGTCGTGAGGCGCCCGCGGCGGGCCTTGGTCGCGGAATCGATTTGGAGAAGCTCGAACATGAAAACGGCGGCGGCCGCAACTATAGCTGGCTTGCGCCGGGTGGCGTCCGCATTCTACTCAGCTCGCTCGTGCAGAAGAATCGTCGAACGCCGGATCGCTGGGAGGTCGCTTGTCGGATTTGCCTCGGGGCGCTGTTTGCGCTCGCGGCCTGGCGGCGTTTTTCGCTTCCCCAGACGCTGCTCGTGGACAGCGACTACGGTTATCTCTGGCCGGTGCTCGGGAAGCTCGCCGGCGGCGCCTTCGCGTGGTTTCAGGGCGTCAACTTTCTCTATCCGGCGGCGGTCCTTGGCCTAACGAGTGCGACCGGCGACTTCCGAGCGGTCACGATTGTGCAGCATCTGCTTGGGCTCCTCGCCGGGGGATTTTTCTGGCTGATCTGGTTGCGGCTCGCGCTTTTCCTCCCGTGTCGCGGACGCCTTCATGCCGTGCTCGGGTTGGCCGGACTCGCGATTTATCTGCTCTCGAATAATCCGATCTGGCTCGAGACCCGGCTGCGGCCGGACTCGGTTTGCATGTTCTGGGAAATGCTCTGCTGCTGGCTCGCGCTCGAAGCGTTCTGCGCGGTCCGGTTTTTCCAGCGCGAAGGGCGCGCGCTTTTTCTCGCGACGCTCGCGGGGCTGAGCTGCGTTGCGCTGACGGCGTTGAAGCCGAGTTTCCTCCTCGCCGCGTTGTTGCTCCTCGCGCTGCTCGCGTGGCTGGTGGTGAGATTGCGGCGGCCGGTTTTAGAAAAAGCGATCTTCTTCCTGCTCCCACTCGCCGCACTTTGCTCGATCGCGGCCACGCAGCGCGCGCTGACCCGCGACGACGAAATGACCCAGCTCTTCCTGCCCCAGACGCTCTTCGCTTTTCACGCGCGCTTGATCGATGCGCAGATGCAGCGCGATCTCGCGCGCGGCGTCGTGCCTGACGAGCAACGGAAGTTTCTCGCCCAGGCCGCGGCGGACCTGGCGAAGGAAACGGAACGGGGACGCGGCCGAACGGAAAGTTTTCCGCGGCTCGGCTACGATCCGGATTACCTCGTGAACGGCCACGACGCGCTCCTCTGGCGCTGGCGCTATTCGTTAGGCAAGGAAGCGTATCCGAAGTTTTTGCGCTTCTGGTATTGGCACAGCCTGCGCGCGGAACCGCTGGCCTTCGCGGGCAAGATCGCCGGGCAGATCGGCGTCTTCTATCGCTGGAATTGCCCGGCGTTTTGGACGCATCGCCGGCTGCCGCTCGATTACGCGGTCAGCCAGCCGGCGATCGCGGAAGTGAAGACAGCGAAGTTGCTCGAAGAATCGTCCGCCGGCCGCGCGCTCGCCGCGCAGTTGCAGGCGCTGCGATTTTACAAGGGCAGCGCGCGGGAGCCGTTCCTCATCACCGAGGCGCAGAAGTTTATCGGCGGCACTTTTCTCGCGGTCTTCCTCGCGTCGCTCGCCGGGATTTTCGCATTCGTTAGGCGCGGATTCGGCGCCGCGGCCGGTCTGCTGCTAATTCTCTACACGCTGGTTTTCGGCAACGTGCTCAGCATTTCCGCGATTCACACGATGGAAGTGTCGCGCTATTCCGAAGTGCTTTTTCTCGTCGCGCTCCTCGCCTATCTCTGGGCGCTTCGTTGCGGAATCGAATGGTTCCGCGCGCGGCCCGGCGCGCCGGCTGCTCGTTAGGCGCGGCTGCGGCGGTGCGCCGTCATGCGCAGGCCGTTCTGCAATCGCAGCGTGACCAGCGGCTGCGGCACGACTTCGAAACCCGGGATCAGCTCCAGCTTCCACTGCCGCGCGATCGTGGCGAGGAGCAGGCTGGCTTCCATCCAGGCGAAGCCTTCGCCGATGCATTGGCGCGGTCCGCCGCCGAAAGCAAAGAAGGCATATCGCGGGAGCGCGGCTTTGAACTCCGCTGTCCAGCGCTCGGGTGCGAAGCGGAGCGGGTCGGGAAAATAACGCGCGTCGCGGTGGAGGATGAACTGGCTCATGAGCACGATCGCGCGCGCCGGAATGTCGTAGCCGCCGAGCTGACAGGCGGCCACGGCGCGCCGGCCGATCATCCAGGCCGGCGGGTAAAGCCGAAGCGATTCGTGGATCACTTTCTCGGTGTAAGCAAGCCGGGGCAGATCGGCCATGGTTGGGTCGCGATCGCCGAGAACTTCATCCAGCTCGGCGTGCAACTTCGCCTCGGCTTCGGGATGCTGCGAAAGAAGATACCAGGTCCAGCTCATGGCGTTGGCCGTCGTCTCGTGGCCGGCGACGAAGATGGTCATCGCTTCGTCGCGGACCTGCTGGTCGTTCATCGTGGCGGCGGGATTTTCCTCGTCCTGCGCCTGGATGAGCATCGAGAGCAGGTCGTCGCCGTCGCCACCGCGAGCGCGGCGTTCCTGGATGAAGCCGTAGATGATTTCGTCGAGTCGCCGTTGCGCGGCTCTCCGGCGCTGCATCACCGGCAGCGGCAGCTTTTCCAGAAGATTGGAAAAGGGAAGCATCATGAGCGGGAACGATTTCATCATGGCGGCGAGCGCGTTCCTGACCTCTTTGGCGTCGGCTTCGAGCGTCGAACCAAAGAGCGTCTGGGTAACGATGGCGAGGGTGAGCTGCATCATCTCTTCGGCCACTTCGAGTTGCTCGCCGTCGCGCCAGCGGGCGGTGGTCCGCGCGGCGTTTGCGGTCATGGCATCGGCGAAGTTGGCGATCCGCCGATGATGAAAAGCCGGCTGCATCATCCGGCGCTGGCGGAGATGCAGTTCGCCTTCACTCGTGAGCAGACCTTCCCCGAGGAAACGCTTCGTCACTTCCAACCCGCGGCCTTTGGTAAAATTCCGACTCTGCGTGACGAGGACCTCGCGGATGAGATCGGGATGGTTAATAAAGACGACCTCCTGCCGGCCTAGGCGGAGCAGGGCGATGTCGCCGTATTCCTGCACGAGCGCCTGGAAACGGGCCAGCCGCCCCGCCGGTGAAGTGAAGAGGGTGCGCAACGACGCGCTCTTCGCCGGGCCCGGCGGGCGACGCGATCTGGTGGCGGTTGGCGTGCTCATTTCGCGAAGCTAACCGGCAAAGACTCACCGGGGAAATCGTGTTTCCCGGAATCCCCGAGCCGTGCCATGTGCTATGTCATCGCGTGGCGGAAACAGCAGCAAATGCGATCGCGAGCGCGAGCGAACTGATCGTCAGGTTCGGCGCGCAGGTCGTGCTCGACAAAGCCTCGCTCACGATTCTGGAAGGCGAGCGCGTCGGGCTCGTTGGGCGGAATGGCTCGGGGAAATCGACCTTTCTCCAGATCGCTGCGGGCGTGATGCCGCCCGATTCCGGCGAGCTGAATCTGCGGCGCGATCTCGTCGTCGGCTACATGCCGCAGATGTTTGCGCTCGATGAAACGGCGACGGTGCACGCGAATATTCTCGCCGGCGCGCAGCGCGTGCTCGACTTGATCGCGGAATACGAAACTGCTCCGCCGGAGAGCGCGCGCAGCGGGTTGCTGCTCGAACAGATCGAGCACTTTGATGGCTGGAATCTCGAGCATCGGATCAGGAGCCTGATCACCAACCTGCACGCGCCTGACGAGGAGCGCGCGGTCGCAACTTTATCTGGCGGCGAAAAGCGGCGCGTCGCGCTTTGTCGCGCCTTGCTCGCGCGGCCGGACTTTTTGATTCTCGACGAGCCAACCAACCATCTCGACACCGGCTCGATCGAATGGCTCGAAGATTTTCTCACGCGCTACAGCGGGACGGCGCTCTTCGTGACACACGACCGCTATTTTCTCGATCGCATCGCGACGCGCGTGGTCGAGCTGGCGCGCGGGAAATTTTACAGCTACGCGGGCAATTACACCGACTACCTGCTGGCGCGCGCGGAGCGGGCAGCGGTCGAGGAAATGCAGGAGCACAAGCGCCAGAAATTTCTCAAACGCGAGCTGGCCTGGGTGCGGAAAGCGCCGCGCGCGCGCCGGACGAAGTCGGTCGATCGCGTGGAGCGCTATTTTGAAATGGCGGCGCAGGAGGCGCCGGAGGTAGAGCTCGATGTCGACCTGATCATTCCGCCGGCGCCGAAGCTGGCGAATCGCGTAATCGAATTGCGCGATGTGTCGATCGAACTCGGCGGTCGCAAGTTGATCGAAAATCTCTCGCTCAATCTTCAGCCTAACGAGCGACTCGGGATCGTCGGACGCAACGGACTCGGGAAATCGACGTTGCTCAAAATCATGCTCGGGCAAGTCGCGCCGACGAGCGGCGAAGTGGAGATCGGCGCGCGGACCGAGATCAATTACGTCGATCAAAACCGGCTCCTCCTCGACGACGCGAAGACGGTTTTCGAGGAAGTGGGCGAGGGGAGCGAGTTCGTTAGGCTGGGCGACGAAAGCATTACGCTGCGCAGTTATCTCCGGCGTTTTCTTTTCACCGAGGAGCGGATCAACACCAAGATCGACCAGCTCAGCGGCGGCGAGCGCAGCCGCGTCCTGCTCGCTAAGATTCTCAAACGCGGCGGCAACGTGCTC
This sequence comes from uncultured Verrucomicrobiae bacterium, assembly GCA_963831805.1. Taxonomy (GTDB): domain Bacteria; phylum Verrucomicrobiota; class Verrucomicrobiia; order Chthoniobacterales; family UBA10450; genus Palsa-1392. Next base: position 610,557 of record CAWHRN010000009.1, read on the forward strand.
ATCCTCGACGAGCCGACGAACGATCTCGACCTCGGTACGCTGCGGCTCCTCGAGGAAGCGCTCGTCGGGTTCAAAGGGAACGTCATCGTGGTCAGCCACGATCGCTATTTTCTGAACCGGGTCTGTACCGCCATTCTCGCTTTCGAGGGCGACGGCGAGGTTCGTTATGCGGTCGGAAATTACGATTATTACCTGGAGAAGCGCTCCGTTGCTGCGATCGCGCCAAAAACCGAACCGGCGGCGCCGTCGCCTAACGAATCGAAACCGGCCCCGGCGAAGCCGCGCAAATTGAAATGGAAGGAAGAGCGCGAATTGGAAGGAATGGAAGCCGCCATCCTGGCCGCGGAAGCCGAAGTCAGTCGACTGGAAGAGATCTTCGCGTCTCCGGATTTCTACCAGAAACACGCGACTGATTGGCAAAATATTGAAACGGAATTACGTGCCGCCCGCGAGGCGGTTGCGCAGCTATATGCGCGCTGGGAAGCATTGGCCGCGCTCGCGGGGGAAAATAATCTTGCGGCGCAATAATTTGTTCCTATATTGCGCGCTCCCCGTCTCAGGTGCGTGAGGATAGTAGGCACGGCTTGGAACGGTTTTTTTGTCGTCTGAAACTTCGGTGTTTCGCGGCTGGAATGCACAAAAATGCCAACGATCAATCAGCTCATTCGCAAGGGACGAAAGAAGGTTTCGGTGAAATCAAAATCACCGGCGCTGAAGAATTGTCCGCAACGCCGCGGCGTCTGCGTGCAGGTCATGACCCGCACGCCGAAGAAGCCGAACTCCGCCCTGCGCAAGGTCGCGAAGGTTCGCCTGACGAATGGCCAGGAAGTCATCGCCTACATTCCCGGCGAAGGCCACAATCTGCAGGAGCACTCGATCGTCCTCGTGCGCGGCGGCCGCGTGAAGGATCTCCCCGGCGTGCGTTACCATATCGTCCGCGGCACCCTCGACGCCCTCGGCGTCGACGGCCGCCGCCGCAGCCGTTCCAAGTACGGCGCGAAGCGCCCGAAAGCCGGCGCGGAAGCGGCCGCTGCCAAGGGCAAGAAAAAGTAAATCCAACTCCATGTCTCGTCGTCGCAGAGCTTACAAAAAAGAGGAAAAGGTCGACTCGCCGTTACGGCAGCGTCGCGGTCGCCCGTCTGATCTCCACCGTCATGAAGACGCGGCAAGAAATCGCTCGCCGAGCGCATCGTTTACACCGCGATCGAGAAGTCGCGCGAAGGCTCCGACTCGGTCGATCCGCTCGAGGTCCTGAACAAGGCGCTCGAGAACGTGCCGCCCGCGCCTCGAGGTGAAGAGCCGCCGCGTCGGTGGCGCCACCTATCAGGTGCCGATGGAAGTGTCCGCTTGCGCGCCAGGTCTCGCTCGCGATGCGCTGGATCGTCGACCTACGCCGACAACGTCGCAAGGCATGCCGATGGCCGACGCGCTCGCGCCGAATTGAAGGACGCCGCCGCCGGACAGGGCAACGCGATCAAGAAACGCGACGACACCCACAAGATGGCGCAGGCCAACCGCGCCTTCGCCCATTTCCGCTGGTAATCCCAGACTATTCTGTCATGCGCCATGTCTGCCGCCTCTACCGATCAACGCCAAAACGGCGAATCCCAATTCGCCGAACCGCCAGTTCCCGCTCGAGCGGACGCGCAACATCGGCATCGCCGCGCACATCGACGCCGGCAAGACGACGCTGACCGAGCGCATTCTTTTTTACACCGGCATGATCCACAAGATCGGTGAAGTGCACGAAGGCACGACCGTGACCGACTGGATGGAGCAGGAACGCGAGCGCGGCATCACGATCACTTCCGCGGCGACGACTTGCTTCTGGCATGCAGAAGCCAGGAGCCGGGCGTCTACAAGATGTTCGAGGGCATCAAGATGCGCGTGAACATCATCGACACCCCCGGCCACGTGGATTTCACGGCCGAGGTGGAGCGTTCGCTCCGCGTGCTCGACGGCGCGATCGCCGTGTTCGATGCGCGTCGCCGGTGTGCAGCCGCAGTCCGAGACGGTCTGGCGCCAGGCGAACAAGTATCACGTTCCCGCGCATCGCTTTCATCAACAAGATGGACCGCGTCGGCGCCGATTTCGATGCGTCGATCGACTAGATGCGCAAGAAGCTCGGCGCGAATGCCTGGCCGATTCTCATTCCGATCGGCAAGGAAGATTACCTCAAGGGCCAGCTCGACGTCGTGAACCGCAAGGCGGTCGTTCTATCTCGACGACGACTCGATGGGTTCCGATCTACGAAGTGCGAGGAGATTCCGGAAGAGAACAAGGAGCAGGTCGAGAAGGCTTACGCCGAGTCTGGTCGAGGCAATTTCCGACATCGACGACGAAATCGCCGAGGCGGTTCTCGAGGAGAAAGCCGATCACGCCGGAAATGCTGAAGGCGGGCATCCGCCGGCAGACGATCGCGAACAAGTTCGTCCCGGTCGTCGGTGGCTCGGCCTTCAAGAACAAGGGCGTGCAGTACCTCGTCGACGCGGTCATCGATTATCTGCCCGGCCCGCTCGACATTCCGCCGGCGGTCGGGCAGGACCCCGATACGCACGAGCCGATGGAAGCGCCCACGGACGACAACGGCAAGTTCTGCTCGCTCGCGTTCAAGCTTTGGAGCGATCCGTTCGTCGGCAAGCTCGTTTTCTTCCGCGTCTATTCCGGCACGCTCACCAAGGGCGACAACGGTTTACAATCCGCGCACGAACAAACGCGAGCGCATCTCCCGTCTGATTCAGATCCAGGCCGACAAGCGCGAGGACATCGACACCTGCTACTCGGGCGACATCGCGGCCATCGTCGGCATCAAGAACATCACCACGGGCGACACGCTCTGCGACGAGGATCATCCGATCCTGCTCGAGCCGCCTTCCTTCCCTGATCCGGTTATCTCGATGTCGATCGAGCCGAAGACCAAGCGGACCAGGAAAAGATGGGCGTCGCTCTCCAGCGTCTCTCGGAAGAGGATCCGACTTTCAGCGTCTTCACCAACGAGGACACCGGCCAGACGATCATCGCCGGCATGGGCGAGCTGCACCTCGAGATCATTCGCGATCGCATGCTCCGCGAGTTCAAGGTCGAGGCCAACGCCGGCAAGCCGCAGATCGCTTATCGCGAAACCATCACGGCGACTGCCGATGGCGAAGGCAAGCTGATCAAGCAGTCGGGCGGTCGCGGTCAATACGGCCACGTCGTCATCAAGGTTCAACCGAACGAGCGCGGCAAGGGCATCACGATCGAGAACAAGGTCGTCGGCGGCACCATTCCCAAGGAATACATTCCGGCCTGCAAGAAGGGCATCGAAGAAGCGATGCTCAACGGCGTCATCGGCGGCTATCCGGTCATCGACGTCAACGTCGACATCGTCGACGGCTCCTACCACGACGTCGATTCGAACGAACTGGCGTTCAAGACTGGCCGCGATCTTCGCGGTGAAGGACGCCTTCAAGAAGGCGAACCCGATCCTGCTCGAGCCGATCATGAAGGTCGAGAACGCGACGCCGGAGGAATATCAGGGCGACATCATGGGCGACTTCAACCGCCGCCGCGGCAAAATCGCCAGCATCGAAGTGAAGGGCAACCTCACGATCGTCCACGCCGAAGTGCCGCTCGCGGAAATGTTCGGTTACGCCACGGCCATTCGTTCACTTTCCAAGGGCCGCTCGAGCTACTCGATGGAGCCGTCACACTTCGAACAGGTGCCGCAACAGCTCGTCGCGGCCGTGCTCGACCAGAAGGAGACCAAGTAACGATGGCCGACGGCACAACGCATTCGCATTCGTCTCAAAGCATTCGATCATCGCATGCTCGATCAATCCGCCGTCGACATCGTCGAGACCGCCAAGCGCACCGGCGCCCGCGTCGCCGGACCGATTCCGCTCCCGACTCGGATCGAGAAATTCACGGTCAACCGCTCTCCGCACGTCGACAAAAAGTCGATGGACCAGTTCGAAATTCGCACCCACAAGCGCCTGCTCGATATCATCGAGCCGACCGCGAAGACCGTGGATGAGCTAAAGAAACTCAACCTGCCGGCGGGCGTGGATATCACGATCAAGATTTAAGTGCTGCGGCACCGGAACCTTTTGCAAGCCAATCACCATGAGCATCGGACTTTTAGGAAAAAAAATCGGCATGACCCGCGTCTACGATGCGAATGGCAAGATGCGCCCGGTCACCGTCATTGCCGCGGGCGATAACACGCTCCTGCGTCGCCTGACGACGGAGAACGACGGTTACTCCGCGATCCAGGTCGGCTTCGACACGCAGAAGGAGTCGCGCGTGACCAAGGCGCTGCTCGGTGACTTCGGTAAGGCTGACTCCGAGCCGAAGAAACTCGTCCGCGAGTTTCGCCTGAAGGAAGACGCGCCGGAAGGTGACATCGACCTCGCGGTGACGCAGTTCCAGGCCGGCGACTGGGTCGACGTGATCGGTAAGTCCAAGGGCAAAGGTTTCCAGGGGGTGATGAAGAAGCATAACTTCCACGGCCAGGGCGCGGCGCACGGTTCCAAGACTGCATCGTCGGAACGGCGCCATCGGTAACCGCTCCACGCCGGGTCGTATCTGGAAGAACATGGGCATGCCTGGTCACATGGGTGACGAGCGCGTGACCGTGCAGAACCTCCAAGTGCTGCAGGTGCGCGAAGAGGACAAAATCATCTTAATCAGCGGCGCCGTCCCCGGCGCAAATGGCAGTTACGTGGTTGTAAGACCGGCGTTGAAGAAACCTGCCGCCGCTACAGCTGGAGCCGGTAAATGAGCGCAAAAGTTTTAACTGTCGACGCCGCGAAAGAGGCGAAATTCCACCTGATCGAGAATGGTCGCGGAACGCAGGCGATGCACGATGCCGTCGTCGCGATGCGGGCGGCGCGCCGTTCCGGTTCGGCCAACACCAAGACCAAGGCGGAAGTGAATCTCTCCGGTGCCAAACCCTGGCGGCAAAAAGGAACCGGCCGTGCCCGTGCTGGCTATAAGTCTTCACCGGTTTGGCGTGGTGGTGGTGTGGTTTTCGGCCCCAAGCCGCGCGATTACACCAAGAAGATTTCCAAGACGACGCGTCGGCTCGCTTTCCAGAAAGCTCTGAGTGAGCGCATTAGCGCGGGCGACGTGATGACGGTTGATGCTTTCACCGTCAAGGAACCGAAGACCAAGGCGTTTGTTAGCCTGGTTAAAGGTCATACCGATGCGAAGAAAGTATTGCTGATTTCCGATTCGTTCGACGAAAACTTCTACCGCTCGGCGCGGAACGTGAAGCCAGTGCTTCTGGCGACCGCGACCGATGTGAATACCGAGCAACTGCTCGCTTTCGATAAGATCATCGTGACCGACAGCGCGCTCGCGAAACTCGCGGAAAGGACCGCCCCCGCCTCGGCTAAGACCGCGGCGGAATAGCCATGAACGAACCTTACGATTTAATCCAGACGGTGCAGTTGACGGAGAAGGCTTCGCTCCTGAGCGAGAAGCTGAACAAGTATGTCTTCCGGGTCAGCCCGCGCGCAAATAAAGTGCAGATCAAAGCGGCGATCGAACTTCTCTTCAAGAAGAAGGTCGTCGCGGTGAATACCTGTAACTATGCCGGCAAGAAAAAGCGGGAACGGACCGCTAACTTCGGCCGCAAGGCGCATTGGAAGAAAGCCATCGTCACTTTGAAGGAAGGCGAGAAGATCGATCTCGTCTAATTAGTTATGGCTATCAGAGATTATCGCCCACTTACGCCGACCCAGCGTTTCAAGACGCTGCCGACGTTTGATGAGGTTACCCAGACGAAGTCAAAGCCGCACAAGTCTTTGACCGAAGTGAAGAAGCGCAGCGGCGGCCGGAACAACAAAGGCCGACTCACTTCACGTCACATCGGCGGCGGACACAAGCAGAAGTATCGCAAGGTTGATTTCAAGCGTCGCAAACATGGTGTGGCCGCTGAAGTGGTCGGCATCGAATACGACCCGAACCGCACCGCGCGCATCGCTTTGATCAAGTATGCCGACGGCGAGATGAGTTACATTCTCGCGCCGGATGGTCTCAAATCAGGCGCGACGGTTATGTCAGGTCCGACAGCTCCTCCGGGAGTCGGCAACTCGCTTCCTTTGAGCGCGATTCCGCTCGGCTCGGGGATTCACAATATCGAGATTGCTCCAGGTCGCGGCGGACAGATTGCGCGGAGCGCTGGTCAGCAGGCGACTCTGAGTAACCGCGAGGCCGGTTATGCGCTGGTGAAATTGCCTTCGGGCGAGATTCGCCGCATCCATGACACCTGCTGTGCGACGATGGGTCAGGTCGGCAATGTCGACCACATGAATGTCGTCAGCGGCAAGGCCGGCCGGTCACGCTGGAAGGGCATTCGCCCAACCGTGCGCGGCATGGTCATGAACCCGATCGATCACCCGAATGGCGGTGGCCAGGGTAAATCGAAGGGCGGCGGTGGACGCCAGCATTTGACCAGTCCGTGGGGACAACTCGCGAAGGGCTTTAAGACACGCGCGAAGAGCAAGGCGAGCGATCGCTTCATCATGCAGGACCGCCGCGTCAACCGGAAGAAGAAGTAATTTGTTATGGGTAGATCTTTAAAAAAGGGACCTTTCGTAGAGCCGCATCTGCTCGAGAAGATCGATAAGATGAATACTTCCGGTGTGAAGAAGCCGGTTAAGACCTGGTCGCGCCGTTCAATGGTGACTCCTGACTTTGTGGGTCACACTTTCCTGGTCCATAATGGCAAAATTTTTCAGTCCGTCTTCGTCACGGAAAACATGGTCGGGCACAAACTCGGCGAGTTTTCTCCGACGCGTATCTTCAAGAAGCACGGGTCGCACACCGCGAAGGTGACGAAGTGATGTGAATTTTCGATTTCCATTTGTCGCTTCGCTGCTGTCACGGGCAGTCCGACGCGAAGGGCGATGGATAATCGGGTTGGTGTTGGTAGTCAGCGCGGGCGCGCTCATAAACGCGCACGCGGAAAACAGTTCTTTGTCAGAATCCAATTTAGTAGCAGCCGAAGCGGAAGTGACGTCGGAGACGTTGCTTTCGCAGAATGATCTTTTGAAGAAGCAGCTCTCGCTCGACCGCGAAACGGTGAAAACCATGACCGACAGCTTGGTCGTCTCGAACGCGGAAGCGGAGTTGTTCCGGCGGAAGTATGCCGACCTGCAATTGCGGATGGACGCCCTCGGCGTGGAATCCGCGAATAAAGATCGCGCGAAGCTGGAGCAGCGTTTGTTGAAAGCGGTCAGTGACCTGCAGATTTTACAGAAAGAGAAGGTCGCCTACCACGAGCAGCTCCTGCAGTTAACCGAATCGGTTCTGCATTACGTGAAGACGACGCCGAGTGGCGACGCCAATGCGCGGATGGACGTGGAAGCGCAACTGCGCGCGACCAATCGGCTCGTCGGCAAGAATGCGGCCGACGCAGCGAGCGGCGACGAGCAGGCTCCCGACCTGATGGACGGGAAAGTCATCAGCGTGAAAGAAGAGTGGTCGCTGGTCGTCGGCAATCTCGGAACGCAGCAGGGAGTAAAAATCGGGATGCCGTTGCGCGTGATGCGGAGCGGGCGTAACATCGCCACCCTTCGAGTGGTCGATGTGCGCGACAAGATCAGCGGCGCGGTCGTGCAGGAAATGGATTCAGAGAAGGACAGAATAAAAGTGGGTGATCGTCTCCAGGTGGATGCGCGACCCGAAGTGAGTCAGAATTAAATGCAAGTTACCTCGACATATCGTTACGCGAAGATTTCGGCGTTCAAAGCGCGCGAAGTGACTCGTGCCATTCAGGGCCTGCCGGTTTCGGCGGCGCTCGACCTCGTCGCGTTCAGCCCGAAAAAGGCCGCGCTCATGATCGGCAAGACGCTGAAGAGCGCGATCGCCAATGCGGAGAACAATAACAATCTCCGCGTTGACGGCTTGGTCGTGAAAGAAGCGACCGTCGGCGAAGGTCCGACGATGAAGCGGATGATGACCCGGGCGCGCGGAAGCGGCTCGACAATTTTAAAACGCAGCAGCCATATCCGGATCGTCCTGACCGACGAGATCGAGATCAAACGGCGCGAGAAAAAGCCGGCAAGCGCGAAGAAGCGCACGTCGACGAAAAAGACCACGCGCACCGCCGCGGCGAAAAAGACGACTGAAACTCCGGCCGCGGAAATCGCTCCGGCGGAAGTGACCGAAGAGAAGCAAGAAAGCTAGAACATGGGCCAGAAAGTTAATCCAATTGGTTTCCGTCTCGGAGTGAACCGCGACTGGCGTTCGCGCTGGTACGCTTCGCCCCAGGAGATGCCCGGTTTTCTCCACAGCGACATTGAGATTCGCAATTACGTGAAGAAGAAACTGCAGTTCGCCGCGGTCGCGAAGATCATCATCGAGCGCGCGTGGAACTCCATTCGCGTGACCATTCACACCGCGCGTCCCGGCATCGTGATCGGCCGCAAAGGCGCCGAGATCGAGAAGATGACCGAAGAGATCTCGAAGATGGCGCAGGGCAAACAGATCAAGATCGATATCCAGGAAATCAAGACACCGGAACTTGACGCCCAACTCGTCGCGGAAAACGTCGCACTGCAGATAGAGCGCCGGATTGCTTATCGCCGCGCGATGAAAAAAGCGGTGCAGATCGCGATGGATTTCGGCGCGCAGGGGATTCGTCTTCGTAGCTCCGGTCGTTTGAACGGCGCGGAAATTTCCCGTTCGGAATGGTATCGCGAAGGCAAAGTGCCGCTGCACACGCTGCGCACTCCGATCGATTACGGCTTCGCGGAAGCGAACACGGTTTATGGCAAGATCGGTGTGAAATGCTGGATCTGTAAAAAGGAAGAAGCGCCGGCGGCCAACGCCGCGGCAACTGGTTCGGCCTCCACGTCGACGCCTGCCCCCGCTCCGGCACCCGCCACAGCCTAACGAGTCTAAGAAAGAGAATCTAAGTCATGCCACTACTGCCCAAACGCGTTAAGTATCGCAAGACCCAGCGGGGAAGCCGCAAGGGGATGGCTTCGCGCAATCTCCGGATCGACTTCGGTGAATTCGGCCTCCAAACTTTGGAGCGCGCCTGGATCACCAATACCCAAATTGAAGCCGCCCGTGTCGCCTTAACCCGCAACATGAAACGCAAAGGCAAACTCTGGATCCGGATTTTCCCCGACAAATCAGTCACGGGTCGCCCGCCGGAAACCCGCATGGGTAAGGGCAAAGGCCAGCCCGAGAAGTGGGTCGCGACGGTGCGCCCGGGCAACATTTTGTTTGAGCTCGACGGCATCCCGGAATCAGTCGCGCGCGAATCGCTCCGGCTCGCGGCGGACAAGCTGCCGGTGCGGACGAAGTTCCTCACCCGTCACCACGTCGCGGCCTAATGCCTAACGAGAAATGAAATTCAAGGAAATCAAAGAAATGAGCTCGGATGAGCTCCTGACGAAAAAGCGCGACCTGCGCCAGGAAAGCCTGCACCTCCGTCTCCAACAGCAGAGCGGCCAGCTCGAACAGCCGAGCCGGCTCAAGCTCCTCCGGCGCGATGTCGCGCGGATCGAGACGGTCCTGAGCGAGCGCACCAACCAGCCGGCGGCCGCGTCGGCGAAGAAATAATTGATCATGGACGAAGCAACGACTCAGGAACCGCCGGCGGAAACTCGGGGCACGCGCAAGACACGCGTCGGCGAGGTGATTTCCAGCGGGATGAACAAGACCATCGTGGTCCGCACCGTGACCCGCGTGCCGCACGCGAAATTTGGCAAGATCGTGAAGCAGAAGAAGAAATTCTACGCCCACGATGAAGAGAGCAAGGCGAAGACCGGCGACACCGTGCGGATCATGGAGACCCGTCCGTTGAGCAAGATGAAGCGCTGGCGGCTCGTCGAAGTCGTGCAGAAATAAGGCACTGATATGGTTTACCTAAGATCGAGACTGGATGTGGCCGACAACAGCGGCGCCCGCATGGCGACGATGATCGGCGTGATCGGCAAAGGCGGTGCGCAATGCGCGCACATCGGCGACGTCATCACGGCGAACGTGAAGGAAGCGAGCCCCACCGGCACGGTGAAAAAGGGCGAAGTCGTGAGGGCGGTTTTGGTCCGCACGAAGCAGCCGATCAAACGCGATGACGGCTCGCTCCTGCGTTTCGATAACAACGCGATCGTGATTATCGACAAGGATCTGAATCCGCGCGGCACCCGTATTTTCGGCCCGGTCGCGCGCGAACTCCGCGAACGCAATTTCATGAAGATCGTTTCGCTCGCTCCGGAAGTGTTATGAACCGGATCAAGCATCATGTGAAAAAAGGCGACCAGGTCGAAGTGATCGCCGGGAACTTTCGCGGCTCAACCGGCAAGGTCCTCGAGGTCATTTCCCGGAAAGACCGCGTCCTCATCGAAGGCGTGCGCCTGATCAAAAAGCACATGCGCAAATCGCAGGACAACCCGCAGGGTTCGATCGCGGAGCGCGAAGGCCCGATCCACATTTCAAATGTGAAGGTGGTCGAGAAGTCGGAAAAGAAGACGAAGAAAAAGACCAAGTCTGCCGACGAGAAAAAGAAGAAGAAAAGTTAGGCCATGGAAAACGAATTTTACCGCGACTACAAAGAGCGCGTGATCCCGGCGCTGCGTGAGCAGCAGGGCTACAAGAACATTCATCAGGTGCCGAAGCTGGAGAAGGTTGTCATCAACACTTCGGTCGGCTCGCAATCCGATGTGAAACAGGCTTTGGAAGAAGCCAAGGCTGAGCTCGCGCTCATCACCGGCCAGAAGCCGGCGGAGACTCGCGCGAAAAAGAGCATCTCAAATTTCAAACTCCGCAAAGAGCAGGCCATCGGCGCCAAGGTGACTCTGCGGGGCGCGCAGATGTATGAGTTCATGGAGCGCCTGATCAAAGCTTCGCTTCCACGCATTCGCGATTTTCGGGGCGTCTCACCGAAGGGTTTCGACGGCAATGGCAACTACACGCTCGGTGTTTCCGATCAGTCGATTTTTCCCGAGGTGGAGCTGGACAAAATCAAGCGCAACATCGGTTTTGATGTTACGATTGTCACCACCGCGCGCACCAACGAAGAGGCCAAATCGCTCCTGAGCGAAATGGGAATGCCCTTCAGCGATCGTCCCAAGAAACCCGCCGCCGCGGCTGCCGCCTAACGAACATGAGTACTGTCACCGATCCTATTGCCGACCTCCTGGCCCGCGTGCGTAACAGCACCCAGGCGCAGAAGCTCGAAATGTTTGTGCCTTACTCCAAGATGAAGAACGAGATCGTTCGCATCCTGAAGGAAGAAGGCTACATCACCGATTTCTCGCTTGATACCACCGCGGCGCATCCGCGGATCAAGATCACGAACAAGATTGCCAACCGCACCAGCGCGATCACCGGCTTGAAGCGGGTGAGTCGTCCCGGTTTGCGCCGCTATGTCGGCGCTGATGAAATCCCGCGCGTGCTTGGCGGCATGGGCATCGCAATCCTTTCCACTTCGCGCGGAGTCATGTCCGGTCGCGAAGCGAAGAAACAAAAAGTAGGAGGCGAGTTACTGGCTTTCGTCTGGTAACCCAAGAGTTATGTCACGAATCGGAAACAAGGCGGTGGAAATTCCCGCCAAGGTCAAAGTCAATGTCGATAACAGCGGCAAGGTCGCGGTCGAAGGTCCGAAAGGGAAGTTGGATTGGACTCTGCCGAAGGGGATCAAAGCGAGCGTCGCGGGCAACCATGTCTCTTTCGTACGTGATGCGGAAACCCGGAGCCTGAAGGCTTTGCACGGTCTTTCCCGCGCGCTGATCAATAACATGGTCGTCGGCGTGAGCACTGGGTTCACCCGCAATCTCGAGATCGAAGGTGTCGGCTTCAAAGCCAACGTCCAGGGAAGTAATCTCAACCTGAGCCTTGGATTCTCTCACCCGATTCTTTTCCAGATCCCGAAAGACATCAAAATTACCGTCAGCGAAAACACCAAGATCGCGATCGAAGGCATCGACAAGAAAGTCGTCGGCCAGGTCGCGGCCGACATTCGCGCCTATTACCCGCCGGAGCCTTACAAGGGCAAGGGCGTTCGTTATGCAGGCGAGCAGGTGCGACGCAAGGAGGGCAAGACCGTCCAATAGTTATGGCTACGATTAATCGCAAAGCGATCCGGGCTCGGGTCCACAACCGCATTCGCCGCAAGGTCTCCGGGACCGCGGAGCGTCCGCGTCTCTGCGTCCATTTTTCTGGGAAGCATGTTTACGCGCAGGTGGTCGATGACGAAGCGGGTAAAACGCTCGTCTCCGCGACCACGACCGAGAAGGCGCTCGCCGGCAAAGGCGCGTCTAATCTCGCGACGGCCGAAAAGGTCGGCAAACTGATCGCCGAGCGTTCGCTCGCGAAGAACATCGACAAGGCAGTTTTTGATCGCGGTGGGTTCATCTACCACGGCAAAGTGAAAGCGCTGGCCGACGCGGCGCGCGAAGGCGGACTGAAACTTTAATATGGCATACGCAGGCAACCAAGGCAGACGAAGCGACTCACGCACCACGGACCGGACGCCTCCGGCAAGAGGAGACACAACCGAGAAGGTCGTCTTCATCAATCGTTGCGCGAAGGTCGTGAAAGGCGGACGCCGCTTCAGCTTCAGCGCTCTGATCGTCGCGGGCGATCACGACGGCAAGGTTGGTTGTGGATTCGGCAAGGCGAACGAAGTCGCGGAAGCGATTCGGAAAGCCTCGGAAGCCGCGCGCAAGTCGATGGAAAAAATGTCGCTGCGCGAGAACACGATTCCACACGAAGTGATCGGCGAGTTCGGTGGCGGCCGCGTCATGCTCCGCCCGGCTTCGCCTGGAACCGGTGTCATCGCCGGTGGCGGCGTGCGTGCGGTCGTGGAAGCGGTCGGCATCCGCGACGTGCTCGCGAAATCGTTAGGCTCGAGCAATCACGCGAACGTGGTCAAGGCTACGATCGAAGCGTTGCGCTCACTGCGCCGCCGCGACGAGATCATGAAGACCCGCGGCATCAAAGTAACCAACCATAACAACGGTGGTGAGGAGGCGGCGCAGTCATGATTCGGTTGCATAATCTGCGTCCTCGCCCCGGCGCGAAACATCGCACGAAGCGGCTCGGCATCGGAGAAAGCTCCGGACACGGCAAGACGAGCGGCAAAGGTCACAAAGGCCAGAAAGCCCGTTCCGGCGGCAGTATTCGACTTGGCTTCGAAGGCGGCCAGATGCCGCTCATTCGTCGTTTGCCTAAGCGCGGTTTTAACAACGCGGCTTTTCACAAGACTTACGCGGTCGTCAATCTTGATGACCTCAACCAATTCGAAGCCGGCAGCTCGATTAACGAGCAAATGCTGCGCGAGTCGAACCTGGTCCGCGGCAAAGTAGCGGGCCTGAAGATTCTTGGGCGCGGTGAACTGAGCCACGGCCTAACGATTGAAGCTCACAAGGTAAGTGACTCGGCCCGCGCGAAAATCGAAAAGGCCGGCGGCACGGTGAATCTGATCGCGCCGCGGGAGGTCGAATGGTCCCCGTCATCCGGAGAAGGCCGCGAAAGCCGCACCGAAGGCCCAGGCGCCCGCGGCGAAAGCGAAAAAGAAACCCGCGGCGAAGAAGAAAAAGAAGACCGCGAAATAGCGGGCTTTTAGAAGCGGACTTAGCGGATGGTTTCGGCTTTTCTTAATACCTTCAAAATTCCCGAGCTCCGTCGGCGAATTTTGTTCACCCTCGCGGTCATTGTGGTCGTCCGGCTCGGCGCCGCGATCACGACTCCGGGAGTCAACCCAGCGGTGTTGCAGGATTGGTTCCGGACATCTTCGCAGACCGCGGGCGGCGGCGTCGCGGCGCTCTTCAATCTTTTCAGCGGCGGCGCGCTCGAGAACTGCGCCGTCTTTTCGTTAGGCATCATGCCTTACATCAGCGCGTCGATCATGCTGCAGTTGCTCACTGCGGTGATCCCGTCGCTCAGCCGCATGTCCCGCGAAGATGGCGGCCGGCAGAAGATCATGCAGTACACCCGTTATGCGACGGTGATTCTCTGCATTTTCCAGGGCTACCTGCTGGCGGTTTCCTTCCAGCATCCGGAGTCGTATCACACCATGCTCCCCGGCATCACGGAGACAACGGCACGATTGGGGATTCCGCTGGTCGATAATCTTGGCTGGTCCTTCCGCGTGATCACGGTGCTCACGCTGACCTCGGGCACGCTCTTTCTGATGTGGCTCGGTGATCAGATTACCGATCGCGGTATCGGCAATGGTATTTCTCTCATCATCACGATCGGAATCGTGGCGCGCTTGCCCGCAGCATTGGCGCAGGCTTGGAAAACGTTTGTGCCTTCAGGTCCGGGTGCGGCGGCGAGCCAGGTCAGTCCGGCGGTGTTGGTTTTGATGGTCGCCTTTCTGTTCATCGTCATCGCCGCGGTCATCGCGGTCACGCAAGGTGTGCGCAAGATAACTGTGCAGTACGCGAAACGCGTCGTCGGCCGGAAGATGTACGGTGGTCAGACGCAATACATGCCGTTGAAGGTGAACTACGCCGGTGTCATGCCGATCATCTTCGCCTGGGCGCTCCTGCTCTTCCCGACCACGATCGTGCAACTGGCTTTCAAGAATAGCCGGACGGCGAAGATCATTGCGGACAATCTTTCCAGCGGTTGGCTCCACTACGTAGTGCTCGCGGCGATGATTTTCTTCTTCAGTTATTTCTGGGTCGCAACGCAGTTTCAGCCGGCGCAGATCGCCGACGATCTGAAGAAATACGGCGGTTACATCCCGGGCGTGCGTCCAGGTAAACCGACTGCGGACTTCCTCGATTTCACGATGACGCGCCTGACTTTTGCGGGCGCGATCTTCCTCACCGCGATCGCGATTTTACCGAGCCTTCTTAGCCAGGGACTCCACGTGCCGGTGATCACTGCGCAGTTTTTCGGCGGCACCAGTCTGCTCATTATTGTGGGCGTCATGCTCGACACGATGCGCCAGGTGGAAACGCACCTGATCCAGCGGCACTACGACGGTTTCCTCCGCAAAGGTCGGATCCGCGGCCGCGCGTTTGATCGCGGCGGTGCGCGCGGCGAAGCGGCTGAGCAGGGCACGCTGATGTGGCTCTACGTGGGGATCGCGGTGCTGGTGATCGGCGGAGTCGCTATTTTCCTCTACGGCGCCCGGTGAAAAGTCGCATCATTCTTCTCGGCGCCCCGGGTTCCGGTAAGGGAACTCAGGCAGAGATGATCACACGACATTTTGCCATCTCCGTTACCTCGCCCGGGACCATCCTGCGGCGCGAGCGCGACATGGAAACGCCGCTCGGTTTAGAGGCGGATGAGATCGCGAAACAGGGCGGCCTCGTTCCCGACGACATCATCATCCGACTGATCGAAGACTGGCTGAACCTCCACGGCAAGGAAGGCTTCGTTTTCGACGGTTTTCCGCGCACCGTGACCCAGGCGGAACGGCTCCGGGATATTTTGCAAAAAGCGGGCACGCCGCTGGATCTCGCGATCTGGCTGGAAGTGTCCGAGCAAACCGTCCGCGATCGCATCGCCAGCCGGTTGCAATGCCGCCGCTGCGGTTTCACCACCAGCCTAACGAGTGCGAGTTTTGCCCAACGGCCGGTCTGTCCTTATTGCGACGGGCCGCTGATTCGGCGCGAAGACGATGACGCCGCGGTATTGCAAACGCGTCTCACGGAATTCAAGACCAAGACCGAGCCGCTGCTTTCCTTCTATGAGAAGGACGACGCGCTCCATCGGATCGACGGCAATCGCGACCGGGAAACCGTCTTCGCTGAAATCACCGGCCTGATCGAAGAACGAGCGAAATGATCCCGATCAAGTCGGCACGGGAGATCGACAAAATGCGGCTCGCCTGCCGGACCGCGAGCGAGGTGCTCGAGCGGGTGAGCGAGATGATTCGCCCGGGAATTTCGACTAAGGAAGTCGACGAAGCTGCGGCTGATTTGATGAAGGAAGCGGGCGTGCGCAGCGCTTTTCTCGGATACCGGCTCGGGCATCGCGTTTTCCCGGGGAATATTTGTATCTCGATCAACGACGAGATCGTCCACGGCATCGGCAGCCAGCGCCGCATCCAGTACGGCGACATCGTGAAACTTGATATCGGCGTCATCCGCGACGGCTGGGTAGGGGATACTGCGTCGACCATTCCGGTCGGGATGATCGATGAACGGGTGGAAAAATTACTCGCCGTCACCGAGAGCGCTCTGCAGAGCGCGATCAATCATGCCTACGCCGGTGAACGCCTCGGCGACGTCTGCGCGACGATCGAGGACGAAGCGCGGCGGAATCAATTTTCGGTGGTGCGCGAATTTGTCGGGCACGGCGTCGGCCGCAAACTCCACGAAGAACCGCAAGTGCCGAACTACGGCAAACGCGGGAGCGGCCCGCGGTTGAAAGCCGGCATGACCCTGGCGATCGAGCCGATGATTAACCTCGGCGGTTCCGCCGTCCGGTTGATGGATGACGGCTGGACCGTTTGCACGGCGGACGGTCTACCCTCGGCGCATTTCGAGCACACGGTTTTGATCACCAAAGAGGAGCCGGAAATCCTGACATGGCGCGCAAAGACGCAATTGAGGTAGAGGGCAAAGTGGTCGAGCTCCTGCCGAATACGATGTTCCGAGTGGAACTGCCGAACGGACATCGGGTCCTCGCCCACATCTCCGGAAAGATGCGGATGCACTTCATTCGCATCTTGCCAGGGGACAAAGTTATGCTAGAGGTTTCCCCCTACGATTTGTCGAAGGGGCGGATCACATTCCGCCATCGGTAGCGCGGAGAAATTGCTCCGCGTTTTTCGTCCCGTGATTCTTGATTTTATGAAAGTGCGACCATCAGTAAAAAGACTTTGTGAAGCGTGCAAGATCGTGAAGCGCAAGAACGTCGTGCGCGTGATCTGCAGCAAGAACCCGCGCCACAAGCAGCGCCAGGGCTAGGAACTCATTATGCCAAGATTACTCGGAGTAGAAATCCCCGCCGACAAACGCATCGAAGCATCGCTTTGCTACATCTATGGCGTCGGCCCGAGCACCGCGAAGCGCGTGCTCGAGCAGACCAATATCGATCCCAACCTGCGAGCGAAGGACCTGACCCCGCAACAGTTGAACGAGATCATCCAGACGATTACGAACAACAAGTTGCCGATCGAAGGCGACCTGCGCCGCGAAGTGCAGAGCAACTTGAAGCGCCTCCAGGCGATCAATTGCTATCGCGGCATCCGCCATCGTCGCGGGCTGCCCGTGCGCGGTCAGCGCACCTCGACCAACGCCCGCACCCGCAAGGGTCCGCGCAAGACCGTCGGCGTCATCCGAAACAAGGATGCGAAGGCCGGCAAAGTTTAACCTAACGACTAACGAACTGAGACATGGCTGAAGATTCCGAAAACCAAACACCGGCGGAGACGCCTGCCGCCGAAGAGCCGACGACGCCGACTCCCGTTGAGGCGAGCGCTCCTGAAACGCAACCAGCCGCCGAGTCTAACGAAGCCGCGCCGGTAGCCGCGGAAGCGGCGCCCGCAACCGCCGAAGCCTCCGCACCCGCGGCTGCTCCGGAGAAGAAGGAAGCGAAGCCAAAAGCGGCGAAGAAGAAAAAAGCCGAAGCCGCCGCGCCGGAACCGGTGAAAGAGAATCTCTCGCTCGACCCGAACGACGTCGAGAAGCCGAAGATCATCAAGGCGAAGGGCAGCAAGAATATCCATTCTGGCATCGCGCACGTCCTTTCTACTTTTAACAACACCATCGTCACGATCACCGACCTCCAGGGAAACGTGATCGGTTGGTCAAGCGCCGGCAAAGTCGGCTTCAAAGGCTCGCGCAAGAGCACCGCTTACGCTGCGCAGATGGTCGCGCAGGACGCTTCCCGCCAGGCGATGGGCCACGGCCTGAAAGAAGTCGAAGTTCTCGTCAGGGGACCAGGCGCCGGCCGTGAGTCCGCCGTGCGCGCGCTCCAGGCGATCGGCCTCGATCTCACCGTCATCCGCGACGTCACCCCGGTGCCGCACAACGGTTGCCGCCCGCCGAAACAGCGCCGCGTCTGATCGGTTCACCCTATTTTTATCTCTCAACTTTTAGCTTCTTCAGATGGCCAGATACACCGGACCCAAAACAAAAATCGGCCGCCGCTATGGCGTGCCTCTTTTCGGACCTTCCAAGTCCCTCGAACGGAAAAATTATCCTCCCGGCATGCACGGGCCGAAGGGTTCGCGCCGCAAACAATCCGATTACGCGATCGCCCTCGGCGAAAAGCAGAAGCTCCGTTTTCAGTATGGCCTGATGGAAAAACAGTTCCGCCGCGTCTTCGAGACCGCGCTGCAAAAACGTGGTGTCACTGGCGAAACGCTGCTTCAACTTCTCGAGACTCGTCTCGACAATGTCGTCTTCCGCCTCGGCCTCGCGAATACGCGCAGCGCCGCGCGCCAGCTCGTCTCGCACGGTCACGTGCAGGTCAATGGCCGGAACGTGAACATCGCTTCCTTCAACGTGAAGGCCGGCGATGAGATCACGGTGAAGGACAAGCCGAAGTCGCGTCAGCTCGCGCTGCGCAACATGGAGCTCACCCAGATCGCGCCGGTGCCGGATTGGCTCACGGTCGATCGCGACGCGCTGACCGGCAAAGTCGCGCACATTCCGTCGCGCGAAGAGATGCAGCCGATGGTCAACGAGCAGTTGATCGTCGAATTGTATTCTCGTTAGGCGGATTTTTTGCTCCGCGCAGTCGTCCGGTTCGTCTCGAGAAAATCGAGCGCCTTGTCGTAGCTGCAACGCTCGAGGAAATGAGCAAGCTGCGGATTTACTGGGGGTGGGAGTTGTTCCTGCAACGTGACGATCTTCTCGGAGATCGCCTGTAATTTCGCGAGGTGCTGTTCCGGTTCGCGGCGGCTTTCCTCATCGGCGATCAGGGTGCGTCGCGCGCGGAGAGCGCCCGCCAGTGCAGCGGCGGTCGAAGCGCTCAAAGTTTCCCTCCGCAAATCACAACTAAAGCTTGCTGGCGGCGGGCATATTTCGCAAGCCTGCGAGATGGCTGGGACAGACGTGAAAAGGGTGCTCGTGGTGGACGATGATACCGGCGTCCTGCGGATTATTCGGGAGGCGCTGCAGAATTTTCTGAGCTGCGAAGTGGATACTTCGCCGAAGGCGGAATACGCCTTCGAGCTCGCCCTGAAGAAAAGCTACGATCTGATGATCTTCGATTTCTCGATGCCGATGATCGACGGGACGCTACTCTTCCAGCTCATCTCGGCGGTCTATGAAAATTCGTCGCCGGCGCGGATTGTGCCGCCGCTGCTTTTGGTCAGCGGCCACGGAACAAACGAGCGCGCGCAGGAGCTGTTGCAGGAAGCGCGGGTGCGCGGATTTCTCGCGAAGCCGTTTACGGTCCACCGGCTCCTGCAGAAGGTGAGAGAATGCCTGCCCGAACTGGCGCCCGCGTTATAGGCCGCGCGTTCGTTAGGCGCGACGAACCGCTTCCTCAAACAACTGCCGCCGGGCCTCCAGCCAGTCGCTGGCGGAGTCGCCGCTCAGACCGCTGAGCGTGCGATGCTGCGCGATAAAATAGGCGCGCAGGCGAACGTCTTCGTCCGAGATAATGAATTCCGCGGGCTTCGTCTTTTTCCGGGCGGGGGTCTTTTTGGGTTTCGCGGTCGCGCTGGTTTTGCGGGTGGCGACGGGCGCCGGTAGGGGCCCGTTGGGCGGCGTTTGTTTGCGCGTGGCGGTGGTGGATTTTTTGCTCGCCACTTTTTTGGAAAGCGCTGGGCTGCCGCCACTTTGCTCCCCCGCAGCCGGGGCCGTGGCCGAGGTTTTGAGGGAGATTGCGTCGTGGGTTGGTTTTGAACTTTTCGCCATTTACTTTTGCTTTTGGTGGGCCAAGCCTTTACTCGAAGAGAGCGCCTCCGCAAGTGGAATCCGGCCCGGAACCGGCTCCGCTCGGAGGCGCAACTGACGATGAGGCATTTTCTTTTTCGCTGGGCAATCACCACCGTCGCCGTGATGGTCGCGGCCTCCGTGATCAGTGGAATTCGCTACGATAGCGTGGGCGCCTTGGTCGGAGCGGCGCTCCTGCTCGGCATCCTGAATGCTTTCCTTCGTCCCATCCTGCTCATCCTCACGGCGCCGCTCATCATTCTCACGCTCGGGCTGTTCATCTTCGTGGTGAACGGTGTTCTCCTTCTGATTGTGAATGATCTCGTGCACGGCTTTCATGTCGACCATTTCGGGAGCGCATTCTGGGGTGCGATCCTGATCAGCATCGTGAGCTGGATGTTGAGCGCCTTCTTCCGCGGCAGCGATGGCCGGGTCTATCCGATCACGCATCAAACGCAGATCCGGCAGGTTAAAGGCCGGGTCGTGGGGAGCAGCAAGCCGGGCGAATCATGACGTATTGCCTCGGGATGCTCTGCCGCAAGGGCGCTGTTTTTCTCTCCGATTCCCGCACCAGTGCCGGGATGGACAATGTCGGTGTGCGCACGAAAATGCGCGTCTTCGAAAAGCCGGGCAACCGCGTGATCTGCATCATGAGTTCGGGAAACCTCTCCCTCTCGCAGGCCACCCTGGCCCTGATCGATGACGACCTGCACCTGAACGAAAGTCACCCGGCGCGGAAACACCTGCTTAATCGCGAGACGATGTACGAGACCGTCCGCTACGTCGGCTCGAAGGTGCGGGAAGTGGAGCAGCGCGACCGCGCGGCGCTGGAAGCGGACGGCTTCAGTTTCAATATCCACCTGATCGTCGGGGGCCAGATCGCCGGGCTTGCGCCGGAGGTGCACCTGATTTATCCGCAGGGGAACAGCATCCACGCGGGACCGGATTGTCCCTTCCTCCAGATCGGCGAATTGAAATACGGGAAGCCGATTCTGGATCGCGGGTTCAGCTACGAGAGCACGCTGATGGACGCGGTGAAATTCGGGATCATCTCGCTCGATGCGACGATGAAGAGCAACGTCAGCGTCGGTCCGCCGATCGATATTCTCTGTTACAAGACCGACTCGCTGCAGGCGAAAATGCGCACTCGCCTGGAGCAGGGTGATCCCTACCTCGAGGAGATCAGCCAGAAGTGGCAGGACGGAATTGTCCGGCTCGTCAGGCAAATGCCGGTGGCCGAGTTCAGCAAGACGATGCTCGGATTTGCCGACGCGGCCTGACGATTCGGACTCGTTAGGCGGGTCAGATTGATTTCACCGCCGGCCTTGAAGGCTGCCTAACGAACGGCAGGCAAAGCCCGTTTTCGCTTAACCAAGCGAGGGATTTCCTAGCGGCGGGAGACTTTTTGGCAATCCGGCAAGAGCTGGTCTGGTTCCTGCTTTTAGGAGAATTCGCAGTCTAACCAACCCTTGGCGAAATCTACTATGTCCACTTCCACCAAATCATTTCTCTGCGTTGTCGCAGCCACGATTGCTCTGGCCTACGTCACGCTGGCGCAGGACGCGACGATCGCGCAATCCGGTTCCGGCCGGATCATTGCCGCCGGTCGCAGCGCCGTTGCGGCGGATGCGGCGCGCACTTCCGACCTGGTGCCGCTGACGCTGGTGCAGGCTGCGCCGGCGAGCGCAAATTCCGCGGCTGCTCCGGCCGCGTTGCTGCCGGCCGTGCCCGCTGCGTCAGCCGCGCCTAACGTTTTGGCGACGGCAACCGTTTCCCCGAGCGCGTCTCCCGCGACTCCCAGCGTCGCAAACAGCCCGACGAATTCCGTGACGGACAATGGCGGCGTCGGCGTGCGGGAATTTCAAGGCGACGACGTCGGGCAGGTGCTCCGGCTGCTCGCGCGCCAGGCGAAGATCAACATGGTGGTGAGCGAAGCCGTCACCGGCACAGTGACGATGCGGCTCGAGGACGTCACCGCGCTGCAGGCGATCGCGATCATCGTGAAAGCGAAGAGCCTGTTCATGGATGAGATCGACAACGTTTACTACATCAAGACCGGCGCCGAGCGGACCGCTGAGCCGACGGAGAGCGACAGCTACCAGTTCAGCTATGGCCGCGCAAAAGACATCGCGCCACTCCTCGCTTCGCAGCTCTCCAGCCACGACGGGCCGCAGGTGGATGAGCGGACGAACACCGTTTTCTTCCGCGAGACCCGCAGCAACATCGAAAACATTCGCAAGATGCTCGCGCAAATCGACAAACCGACCAAGCAGGTCATGATCGAAGCGCGCCTCGTCGAGGTGAACGCCAACCCGCGCCAATCCTACGGCATCAACTGGGCCGGTGTGGTCGGCAGCGCCAGCAGCCCGCAGACGGTGAAATATGGCGGCTCCGGCCTCCCAACGAAGCAGCAGTTCATCCAGACGACCGATCCGGTGACCGGCCAGACGGTCTACACGCCGGACCTGAACAATCCGCCGACCTTCCCGCAAACCTTCACCAATGGCGTGCCCGCGTTGAACGATTTCCTCCGCAGCGGCACGGACCTGAGCGCGCTCTTCGGGCAGATTTCGATTCTCTCCGTCCCGCAAATGTCGGCAACCCTGCGTTTGCTAAATGAAGATTCCGACGCGGAATTTCTCGCCAACCCGCGGATCGTGACCGCGGATAACATGGAGGCGAAGATCGAGATCATTCGCAACCAGCCGGTGCCGCAGTTGAACTTCAACGAACAGACGGCGACCGCGGTCTTCGGTGGCTTTCAGGACAAAAAATTCGGCAACACCCTGATCGTGAAACCGCTGATCAATAAGGATGATTTCGTGACGCTGAACGTGAAGCCGGAGATCAGCAACAAGGTGGCGGACGCGACCTTTATCTTCGCGGGGGCGACCGTGGCGAGCCCGATCATCGACACGCGGACGCTTAATTCCAACGTCCTGATCAAGAGCGGCGACACGCTCGCGATTGGCGGCCTCCTGCAGGACGAAGTGACCAAGGGCCGCACGAAAGTTCCCGTTCTCGGCGATATCCCGGTGGTCGGTTATCTCTTCCAGGAACACCTGAACGCCCGGACCAAGCGCAACCTGCTCGTCTTCGTCACGCCGACGATTCTCGAGCAGCACTACGGCACTGGCCTCGAAGATCAGGTGAGCGGGTTGCACAACAGCGGCGAGGAATTCGCCGATCCCAACGGCTGGCGGAATAACGCCAAGGGCGCGGTGCGGCTGGTGCCGACCTCGAACCGTCAGATCGTGACCGAATATCCGAAACCGGGCGTGGCCCCGGCGCCCGAGAAGCTTCGTTTCATGAGCACGGCGAAGGATCGCGATTACTAGGAATCAGAAAATTTGTGGGTGTGGGGTTGAGAGAGGGCGGGTGCTGGGGAGTGCCCGCCCTCTTGATTTCCAAGCGAAGATTCACCTCACACGGTTGGTTTTTCCTCAACCTTCGTAGCACTTGCACGATCGCATCGCGCTGTGCATCATAAGCGCTTGCCGGCTTCCTGAGGTTGCCGTTCTCGATGAAATTATCGCTCATTCCGCCATCGCTCCAATCGATCGCCGAGAAGGTCGAACAGAAGGTACGGATCAGTGACCAGGACGCGCTCCAGCTCTATCGTTCGCACGACTTAAACGCGCTCGGCATCATGGCCAGCGTGGTCCGCGAACGGAAAAACGGCAACGTCGCGACCTACATTCTCAACCGCTACGTTAACTATTCGAACGTCTGCGTGCTCTCCTGTCAGTTCTGCGCGTTCGCCGCGAAGAAGCGCGACGCGCACGCTTTCGAGAGCTCGATCGACGAGATCGCGGCCGTGGTCCGGGACGCGCTCGCGTCTGGCATTACCGAGGTGCACATGGTCGGCGGCCTGCACCCGACGCTCGATAAACAGTGGTATCTCGACCTGCTCGCGCGGCTGCGCGCGCTCGATCCCGCGCTCCAGTTAAAAGCCTTTACTGCGATTGAGATACGGCATTTGGCGCGGCGCATTTTCAAGACCTCCATCGCCGACACGCTGGCCCAGCTGCGGGATGCCGGGTTGAACTCGCTCACCGGCGGCGGTGCGGAGATTTTCGATCCCGGCGTCCGCGACAAGCTCTGTCGCGGCAAGGAAAGCGGCAAGGAGTGGTTGGAGGTCCATCGCACCTGGCACCAGATGGGCGGCCGCAGCACGAGCACGATGCTTTACGGTCATATCGAGACGGTCGAGCAGCGGGTTGATCATCTTCGCCAATTGCGCGAGCTCCAGGACGAGACTGGCGGCTTCACCGGTTTTATCCCGTTCGCCTTCGAGCCGCAGACCACAATCCTCGCGCACGTCCCGCCGACCACCGCCTTCGATCAGCTCCGCAACCTCGCGGTCAGCCGGATTTACCTCGATAACTTCGACCATCTCACGGCCTATTGGGTGAGCATGGGGTTGCCGCTCGCGCAGGTCTCGCTCGCTTACGGCGTGGACGACCTGCACGGCACGATCATGGAGGAAAAGATCTTCCACATGGCTGGCGCGAAAACGCCGCAGGAGCAAACCGTGGGCGCGCTTCGTCGCGCCATCCGCGAAGCCGGTCGCGAGCCGATGCAGCGCGACAGTTATTACAATCACATCGCCCCCGCTCCCGCCGCCGCCACACCTCGCGCCGCGAGCGAATTGGTCTGCGCCTGAAGTGGCGATTCTGGCTTCGCTGCGCCTCGGCTGCGTCAAGTATCGCAACGCGCGCCCGCTCATTCACGGGTGGGAAGGACCAGTGCAGTTCGATCATCCCACGGCGCTCTGCCGACAGCTCGCGGCGGGCGAGCTCGACGTCGCGCTCGTTTCCAGCTTTGAGCTGTTGCGCAATCCGATCTACACCGTGGTCGACGGCCTCGCGATCGCTTCGGACGGTCCGGTTTACAGCGTCATCCTCGCGCACCTGGCGCCCCTGAATATCCTGCGGGAAGTCGTGGTCGACCCCGCTTCGGAAACCTCGGTGAACCTGCTACGATGTTTGTTAGGCGAGCGCGGCCTCTCGCCGCGTTTCGTGTCGGAAGGCGACGTCACGGTGGAGTGCGGCCGGCTCCTGATCGGCGACCAGGCGATTCGTTTTCGCGAGGAATCGGACGGCCGGCACCGTTATTTCGATCTCGGCGAAGGCTGGAAAGAGGAGACCGGTTTGCCGTTCGTTTATGCACTTTGGCTGATCCGGCCGGAGTTCGAGCAAAAGGCGCAGGTCGCCGCGGCCCTGCGTTCGTTAGGCAGGAAGAACCTCGAGGATCTCGAGCCGGTCATCGCCGCCCAACCCGAGGCCGATCCTGCCTTCTGCGAATTTTACTACCGCGAATGTCTGCGGTTTGATTTCGGCGAGCCGGAAAAGACCGGCCTCCAGAAATTTGGCGATCTATGCGCAATACAAAATCTGCTCCCCGAGGTTCCTCCCGCGCTCGTGCTTGCGTGAGGCCGGCGGACTGGGGCATCCGCGCTCGCTTCGTTGGCTTCGATAACGACGCGTTACTGGCGCCATGATTACTCCTCCCCGCTGGGTTCTCGCCGAAGCGCCCCCGCTGCTCGAACTCTGCGGCTCACCCTGCATCAGCCGGCTCCTGCAAAGCCGCGGCCTAACGAACCCGGAAACGGCCGCGGAATTTCTCCGGCCGGCGCTCAAGCACTTGCGCGATCCATTTCTCCTCCCGCAGATGCGTCTCGCGGTCGAGCGCATTCTCCGCGCCCTAACGAATCGCGAACGGATCGTCCTTTACGGTGATTACGACGTCGATGGCGTGACTTCGCTCGCGCTCCTGCACGAGATGCTGGCGGCCTACGACGCGCCGCCGGCGCTTTTTCTCCCGTCGCGAATGGAGGAAGGTTACGGGCTGAGCCCCGAAGGGATCGAGCGTTGCTGGCAACTGCACCAGCCCCAGCTCGTCATCGCGGTGGATTGCGGCACCGCCTCTGTGGCCGAGATTGCCGAACTCGTTAGGCGCGGTGCGGACGTGATCGTCCTCGATCATCACGAGCCGAAAACCGAACGCCCGAAATGCGTCGCGCTGGTCAACCCGAAGGCGGAAGGCGACGGCGAATTCAGCTATCTCTGCAGCGTCGGGATCGTCTTCAAACTTTGCCATGCGCTCTTGAAAACTTCGCCGCTGCCGGACTTCGATCTGCGCCGGCGACTTGATCTGGTCGCGCTCGGCACGGTGGCCGACATCGTTCCGCTGGTCGGTGAGAACCGCACGCTCGTCTATCACGGCGTCCGCGAGCTCGCGCGCCGCCGCTTAATCGGCCTGGCGAAGTTGATGGATCTCGCCGCGGTGCGTGCGCCGATCGTCTCGGAACATATTGGTTTCCGTCTCGGCCCGCGGCTCAACGCGGCCGGGCGCATAACGAGTGCGGAAAAATCACTCCGCCTTCTCCTCACGGCGGATGAGGCGGAAAGTGCCGCGCTCGCGGTGGAGCTCGATGCACAGAATCGCGAACGCCAAGCTCTCGAGCGCTCGATCGTGCAGGCGGCCGAGGAGAAAATCGCAGCGTGTTCGTTAGGCGCGGCGATCGTCCTCGGTGAGCGCGACTGGCACCCCGGCGTGCTCGGGATTGTCGCCTCGCGGCTGGCGCGCAAGTATCACCGCCCGACGCTCGTCGTTGGTTTCGACGAAAACGGGATCGGGCGCGGCAGCGGACGCAGTATCAGCGGGTTCTCCTTGGTCGCGGCGCTCGGTCGTTGCGCGGGCGCGCTGGAGAAATTTGGCGGCCACGAAATGGCCGCTGGCCTAACGATGCGCGAGGAGCACTTTCCGGCCTTCGCCTCCGCTTTTGAAGAGTCCTGCGCCGAGCTGCTCACAGCCGAAGACCTGGAGCCGCGGCTGCATCTCGATCACGAGCTGACCCTCGGCGAATTGGACGGCGACCTCCTGCGCTGGCACGAGTTGCTCCAGCCGTTCGGCAACGCCAACCCGCAGCCACTCTTCCTCGCGCGCGGTGTCGAGCCGATTGTCGCTCCGCAAATCCTGAAAGAGAGACATCTCGTTCTGCGCCTTCGCCAGCGCGATCGCTCGCAGCGCGCGATTTACTTTGGCGGCGCCGAGAACCCGCTACCGAAGCCGCCTTGGGACGTCGCTTTCCGCGTCAGCGCCGACGAATATCGGGGCGAGATTCGCCTGCAAATGCAGGTCGAAGCGCTCCGTTCCGCGACAAACGAGCTAGAATAAAGGCGTGGCGCTGCTCTTGGAAACATCGTTAGGCGAAGTTCCTTGGATTCCGCGCCCGCGGCTCACTCAATTACGCCGGCTCGGGATCGAGACGATCGACGACCTGCTGCGTCACTATCCGCGCCGGCATGAGGATCGCCGGG
This sequence comes from uncultured Verrucomicrobiae bacterium, assembly GCA_963831805.1. Taxonomy (GTDB): domain Bacteria; phylum Verrucomicrobiota; class Verrucomicrobiia; order Chthoniobacterales; family UBA10450; genus Palsa-1392. The sequence continues at coordinate 637,675 of CAWHRN010000009.1, forward strand.
AGTTCGCCGGTTTTCCGCGCGACGAAAGTGACCAGCCGATCTGTCTCTGCGGCGAGGTAACCAAGACCCAGATCAAACGCTTCGGCGGCTGGAAAAAAATCTTCGAAGTCACGCTCGAGGAGGACGCCGCGCACGCGCTCAGCCAGCCGCTCGTCCTCCGCTGGTTCAATGTTCATTACGTGCAGAAAATGATTCTGGAAGGCCAGCGGTTGGTCGTCTTCGGCAAGCCGCGATTGCGCGGGAAGCGTCTCTGCATGGAGCACCCGGAGTTTGAGATCATCGAGAACGACGAAGAAATCTCGATCCATTTCCGGCGGATCACCCCGGTCTATCCCGCGACCGAGGGCCTCTCGCCGCGCGTGCTGCGCGGACTGATTCACCGGCTCCTAGCCGAGCAGGAAAGCCCGGAGCTTGTGACCCTCCGCGAACTGCATTTCCCTGAAAGCTGGGAGTCGTTAGGCCAGGCGCGGGAAGCGCTGGTCCTCGAAGAATTCCTCGCGATGCAGATGCTGATCGCCGCGCGTCGCGCCCGTTCGCGTGCCCGGGGCGGCGGCGCGCATTGTGGGCGAGGAGAGTTGCTCGAGCGTTTTTTGAGTTCGCTGCCTTTTGCCCTAACGAGTGCGCAAACCCGCGTGATCGCCGAAATCCGCGCCGACCTGGCGTCGCCGATTCCGATGAATCGGTTGCTCCAGGGCGATGTTGGTTCGGGGAAAACCGTGGTCGCGGTGGCGGCGATGCTGCTGACGGTCGAAGCCGGTTACCAGGCGGCGTTCATGGCGCCGACGCAAATTCTTGCGGAGCAACACTACGCCGTCCTGCAGCGTTGGCTGGAGCCGTTAGGCGTGGGCGTCGCCCTGCGCACGGGGGCGCGAAAGGAAGACCCACTGCCGTTATTCATCGAACCGAAAACCAGAACTCCGGGGAGCAGAGGCGGCCCGCCTGTCGCGGCCGGCGGCTCGCCGGACGCAACGAACGTCCGCTATGGCAAACGCAGCCTCCCGCACTTCGAGTGTCCCTTGGACAAGTATGCAGTCACGTTCGCCACCAGAAAGAAACGTCAGCTCTCACTACCGGCGCGCGAGGCGGTGTTGGATTGCACTATGCATTGGCGCGGCCACCGCTACGAGCTCTACGCCGCCTGCGTGATGCGAGATCACGTTCACCTGCTGATCGAGCCGTCGATTCAAGAGACTGCCCAAGACGGGACGGCCGTTTTCTTTCCGCTGGCCGAGATTCTGCACATGATCAAGTCGTTCACCGCGCAAGCGATCAACCGAATAGAGAAAAAGCGCGATGTGGTTTGGGAAACTGAATCCTTTGACCGCTTGATCCGATCGGAGAGCGATTTGCAGGAGAAGTTCGAATACATCACGCGCAATCCCTGGGATGCGGGGCTTGTTGGTCCGAACGAGGATTATCCTTACGTTTGGTGGCCGGAACGTGCGCTCGACGAGGACGCTCCTCGTCATCGCCGCCCGGCGAGCCGCCGGACGGAACAGGCCGGAGGCCTGTGCTCCCCGGAACCGGCTTCAGACCCTGATCGTGCGCAAATATTCGTCGGCACCCATGCGCTGCTCTTTGAGCCGGAAGGTTTGGCGAATCCCGGGCTCGTGATCATCGATGAGCAGCACAAATTCGGAGTCGCGCAGCGCGGTCGCCTAACGACCGCGGAACCGGCGCCTGATGTGCTCGTGATGACCGCCACGCCGATCCCGCGGACACTCACGATGAGTCTTTACGGCGATCTCGATGTCTCGACGATCGACGAAATGCCGGCCGATCGCGGCCGGATCGTGACTGCCGCGCGGGATGAGAAAAAGCTGCCGGATGTGCTGGCGTTTTTGCGCCGGGAGTTGGAAGCGGGACGGCAGGCCTACATCGTCTATCCGTTGATCGATGAGAGCGAAAAGCTCGAGGCGAAAGCGGCCGCCGCGGAGTTTGCGAAATGGCGGGAGCAGCTCCGGCCCTTCACCTGCGAATTACTCCACGGGCGAATTCCCGCACAGGAAAAGCAGGCGACGATGGAGCGCTTCCGCCGTGGCCTAACGAGTGTGTTAGTGAGCACCACCGTCATCGAAGTCGGCGTGGACGTGCCGAACGCGACCGTGATGTTGATCGAAAACGCCGAGCGCTTCGGGCTCGCGCAATTGCATCAACTCCGCGGCCGCATCGGGCGCGGCGAGCACAAATCGTATTGCATCCTTCTCACTTCGGACCCGTCCGAAGAAACGGCCGCGAAGCTCGCGGTGCTGGAGAAAACCAGCAACGGCTTTGCGGTCGCGGAGGCGGATTGGGAACTGCGCGGACCGGGGGATTTGCTCGGTACCGCGCAAAGCGGTTTGCCCGCGCTAAAGCTGGGGAACCTGCGCGACGACGTGAAATTGATGCAACGCGCGCGCGCCGCCGCGAGCGCGATTTTCCGCGACGATCCCGAGCTGGCGCTCCCGGAAAATCAACGTTTCCGCGCTTTGGTTGTCGAAGAAGAGAACTTTTCCCACGTGAGCTAATGAAAAATTTGTTAAAATTCCTCCTCTTGGTTCTGGTCCTGAGCGCGGGCGTCTCGCTGCTCTATGATTACCAGCTTCATCACGGTCACCTCAGCCTAACGAATCGTGCGCAGCCGGAAAAATACACTCTGGCGGATAACCCGGCGGTCGATCAGAAGTCGATCGCGAGCCTGATTTCGCTGAGCGATGAGCGGCGCAAACTGGTCGCCGGCGTCATTCCCTCGGTGGTGAGCGTGAAGACGACGAAGCGGCTGCAGCACCGCCAGGATGGGCTTGACCCCTTCGATTTCTTCCGCGGCAATTTCCGGCAATACCGCGGACCGGATGACGAAGCGATGGTCCAGAATTCGTTAGGCTCCGGCGTCATCGTGACCAAGGAAGGTCACATCATCACGAATAATCACGTGGTCGATCATGTCGACGAAATCGAGGTGCAGTTGAGCGACGGCCGGGTGCGCAAGGCCCGATTGATCGGCGCCGATGCGAAGCTCGATCTCGCGGTTCTCAAAATGGACGAACCTGATGCGAAACCGCTCAAGCTGGGCGACTCCGACGCGATGCAGGCGGGCGATTTTGTCCTCGCGGTCGGGAATCCGTTCGGCTTCGAGGAGACGGTGACAGATGGAATCATCAGCTCGAAGGGGCGCCCGAACCGGATCGACGGTTTCGGCGATTACCTGCAGACCAACGCGGCGATCAACCCGGGAAACAGCGGCGGTCCGCTGATCAATCTGCGCGGCGAAGTGATCGGGATTAACACCGCGATCATCTCGCGCAGCGGCGGCTCGCAGGGCATCGGCTTCGCGATTCCTTCGAACACGGTGAAGATGGCGCTGGAGAGTCTGCTCAAACAAGGGCGGATCATTCGCGGCTATCTCGGGATCGAGACGCCGGCACCGCGACCGGGGCCATTTGGCGGCGTCGCGGCGGCGCAGAGCGGGGTCGTTGTTTCTGCGGTGATGCCGAATTCGCCGGCGGCGGATGCGAAGATTCAGCGCGGTGACGTGATCCAGAAATTCGACGGTCACGAGATTCACAACATCGCGGAACTGCAGCGGCTGGTCTCGATGGTCGAGCTGAACAAGCAGGTGAGCGTCGAGATTCAGCGCGGCGGCAAACCGGTCACGCTCTCGACCCAGATCAAGGAACAGCCGGCGAACTATCAGCTCGCCCAATCTTTACCTCCCGGCGGCCGCGATCAGCTCGCGCCGCCTTCTTCGCCTAACGATCCCCAGAACGAAGACCAGACGCCCGACCAGGACCAGAATCAGGATCAAAACGCCACGCCTAACGACAACGGCGCGCTCGACGGGATCGATGTGCGGGAGCTGACCCCGCAACTGGCGCAAACGTTAGGCGTGCCGTCGAGTGTGCGCGGAGTGGTCGTGACGCAGATCGCCGGCGGCGGTAACGGAGAGCTCCGCGCCGGGGATGTGATCGAGGGGGTGAATCAGGAGCCGGTGGCGAATCTGCGTGACTACCAGGCGGTGCTGCAGCGGCTCGATCCGCGCCGCCCGCAGGTGCTCTCGGTTTGCCGGCAGCGGAGCCGTTCCTTCGTCGTCGTGCCCCCACGCTGAGCATGGCCGGCGCTCGTTAGGCGAAAAAGAGGCTTGTCGTTAGGCGAAGGATAACGGATGTGACGCACGCCAAACCTGTTAACGCGGACCGTGAAAAGAACTTTTATTTCCCTGGCTCTGCTGTTCGGCCTGCTTCTGCCGCTCGCTCCCCGAGCCTGGGGGGCCGCTGCGGTTTCACTCGAATTTTTCTACGACAACCTTTCGCCCGAGGGGAGTTGGCTCGACGTCGGCGACTACGGCTATTGCTTTCAGCCTAGTGTCGCCGCGAGCGACCCCAGCTGGCGCCCGTATGCGGACGGCTATTGGGCTTACACGGCTGCGGGTTGGACGTGGGTTTCCTACGAAGATTTCGGCTGGGCGACTTATCATTACGGCCGTTGGATGAACCTCGATGGATACGGCTGGGTCTGGGCACCGGGGACGGAATGGGGACCGGCCTGGGTGTCGTGGCGCACCGGCGGCGATTATGTCGGCTGGGCGCCGTTGCCGCCCGCGGTGGAACCAGTTGAGGGTGGCCGCGCCATCACCGGTCAGGTTGACAGCGAGTTCGATATTGGGCCGGCCTGTTACAACTTCGTCGAACTCCGTTACCTCGGTGAACCGGTGTTGGGTCCGCGGTTGGTCGAGCCGGCTCGCAACGTCACGATCATCAGCCACACCGTGAACGTGACCGACATCACCAACCACGACAGCACGGTGCGTAATAACGGACCGAACTTTGAACAGGTGAATCGCTATTCCGTGCGTCCCGTCCTGCGCATGCAACTGGAGCGCGAGACGACGGTGACGAGCTTCGACGTCCAAGGCGCCCGGCGAAATTTCAACCAGGTGAACGGCCACCAGCTCCGCGTGGTCGCTCCGGCAATCCAGAGACCGACGCAGAAAATCACCCCGACGCAGGTCAAGGCGATCGTGCAAAACCCGAAGATCGAGCACGGTTGGAAGGGCGTTCCGAACCGGGAAGAATTGCAGGCGCGGATGAAGAGCGAAAACCCGAAGAAGGTGCCGCCGCCGACACTGCCGCTGCAGAAAAACCACCGTCCAGAAGACGCATCGCAAGGTCATCCGCAGCTACCGCAGAATCCGAGGGAGCCGCGCAACAGACCTAAGAGGCAACCCGACGAGGACCAGCGGCCTGATCGGCCCTAACGAATTCCCAACCGGAAGCGAGCGGCGCCGCCGGGAGGTCCCGACGGCTTTGTTCCTTTAGAGCAGTTCGGCGATCTGCACCGCGTTGAGCGCCGCGCCCTTTAGCAATTGGTCGCCCGCGACCCAAAGAGCGAGGCCATTCTCCAGCGCGCAATCCAGGCGCAGACGGCCGGCCTGGCAATTGTCGCGCCCCGCGGCCGCGAGCGGCGTCGGATAGGCGTTGTCCGCCGGGTCGTCAATGAGATCGAGCCCGGGCGCCTCTGCCAGAATTGCGCGCGCTTTTTCCACCGACACCGGTCGCACAAATTCCGCGCTCAGCGCGATCGAGTGCGCGCGATAAACCGGCACCCGCACACAGGTGACCGAGGCGCGGAACTCCGGGAGATGCATCATCTTGCGCCCTTCATTTTGCAGCTTCATTTCTTCGCGGGTGTAGCCATTTTCGAGGAAGCCATCGACATGCGGGAGCACGTTGAACGCGATCGGGTGCGGGTAAACTTCCGAGCGCACGCTCGCGCCGCGCACGTTCGCTTCCACCTGCGATTTTAGCTCCGCGATTGCTCGTGCGCCACTCCCCGAGACCGCCTGATAACTGGCCGCGAAAACACGCCGCAGACCGAACGCGCGATGCAACGGATAGAGCGCCATCAGCGCGACTGCGGTCGTGCAGTTCGGGTTCGCGATCAGCCCGCGATGGACGCGCGCGTCGCCGGGATTCACTTCGGGAATCACCAGCGGCACCTCGTCGTTCATTCGGAAGGCGGAGGAATTATCGATCACGAGCGCGCCGGCCTGCTGCGCGAGCGGCGCGAATCTTTTCGAAGTCGCGGATCCGGCGCTGAAAAAGGCGAGATCGATCCCGGCAAAAGAGTCCTCCGCGAGCGCGGCAACTTCGTAGTCCTGCTCGCGGAATTTCAGCCGCCTGCCAGCCGATCGCGGCGACGCCAGCAGCCGCAAATCCGCGACCGGGAAATTGCGCCGCTCCATCACCCGCAAGAGCTCGAGTCCCACCGCGCCGGTCGCGCCGACGATCGCCACGTGATAGTTTTTCGCCATCGCGAGCGCAGTGTATCGCCCGCCTTTTGAGATGCAAACGACCGCACCCATCATCCGCGTTTCCATCGCCGCGCAACGTCTCGAGCTGGTCGAGAACGGCGCGGTGATCGCCAGCTATCCGGTTTCGACTTCGCGCTTTGGTGTCGGGACGGAGGAGGGAAGTTTTAAGACGCCGCTCGGCCGTTTCCAGATCGCGGAGAAGATCGGCGACGGTTTTCCGGTCGGGACAATTTTTCGCGGCCGCCAGCCGCTCGAACCTGGCGAACCGTTGCCGGGGACCGACGACCTGATCCTCACCCGCATCCTCTGGCTAGACGGCCGCGAAGCGCATAACGCAAACACGCGCGACCGCTTCATTTACATCCACGGAACGAAGCACGAAGACCGGATCGGCGAGCCGGCCAGCCACGGCTGCGTGCGGATGAAAAGCGCTGATTTGCTCGTGCTTTTCGGCCGTGTCCCGCCCGGCACGGAAGTCGTGATCGAAGCCTGAAAAAAAGCGGGAGAAATCCGTTGCACGGTTTCGTATCTCCGCCTAACTAGTCGCAGCTACATGCTAGGGAAGGAGGCGAGATTAATAATGAAATTTTTGAAAGTGATCATGATCGTGGCCGTTGCGGCCGGTGCGCTGAGCTTGGGTGCTTGCGCGCAGAAGAAAGAAACGATGGCGACCCAAACGACGGCGACCACCGGCTACTCCAAGTAGTCGTCTCCCGGCGCTTGTCCTCCAGCGGACAACTTTAACCTAAAGGCCAGGCCGTTCGCGCGGTCTGGCCTTTTTTGCCTAGCGCCGCGGTTGCCGGTCGCGAACATCTGGCGCAATCTAGCCGGGTGTTACACCTCGATGGCCGGCCTCTTTCCCTCTCGGAAATCACGCGCGTCGCTCATGGCGGCGAGGAAGTTGCAATCGCTGGTGGCGCGCACGCTGCGATTCACGCCTCTCGCCGGGTGGTGGAAGAAATTGTCGCGCGCGGCGAGGTGATCTACGGCGTCAGCACCGGCTTCGGGAAACTCTCGGACGTTCATGTCCCTCCCGAGAAATGTCAGCAACTACAGGTTAATCTCGTCCGGAGCCATTCCTGTGGCGTTGGGCGACCACTCTCGATCGCAGAGGTGCGCGCCATGATGTTGCTGCGCGCGAACGTGCTCACGCTCGGGTTCAGCGGGATTCGGCTGGAAGTGATCGAGCTGCTCGTCGCGATGTTGAATCGCGGCGTCATCCCGGTCGTGCCTGAGAAAGGTTCCGTCGGCGCCAGCGGCGATCTCGCGCCGCTCGCGCACCTTGCGCTTGGGTTGATCGGGGAAGGGGATGCTTTTTTTCAAGGAAATCGCCTAACGAGTGGCGATGCCTTGCGCCGGTCCGGTCTCGAACCGGCCGCGCTTCAGGCGAAGGAAGGCCTCGCGCTCCTCAACGGCACCCAGGCGATGCACGCCGTCGGCGGTCTCGCCTTGCTTCGCGCCAAGCGGCTGACGCGCGTCGCCGATGTCGCGGGCGCGATGACCTTGGAGGCGCTGCGCGGCACGCCCGCGGCGTTCGATGAGCGCATCCACCGCGCGCGGCCGCATCCCGCGCAGATCGCGGTGGCGCGTCATCTTCTCGCGCTCCTGCGCGAGAGTGAGATCCGTGCTTCGCATCTCACCGGCGATCCGCGCGTGCAGGACGCGTATAGCCTGCGTTGCATGCCGCAGGTGCACGGCGCGGTCCGTGGCGCGCTCGCACATTGCGAGGAGATTCTCGCGATCGAATCCGGTTCGGCGACGGATAATCCGCTCGTTTTCGCGGATAACGGCGACGTCCTTTCCGGCGGAAATTTTCACGGCGCCCCGCTCGCGCTCGGATTCGATTACGCGGCCATCGCCGCGACCGATCTCATGAGCATCAGCGAACGGCGGATCGATCGCCTAACGAATCCCGACCTGAGCGAAGGCCTGCCCGCGTTCCTCGCGCAGGATCCGGGAATGCAATCCGGTTTCATGATCGCACACGTCGCCGCGGTCGCGCTGCTGAACGAAGCGAAGGTCCTCGCGCATCCCGCGAGCGTCGACAATCTTCCGACTTCGGCCGGGAAGGAAGATCACGTTTCGATGGGCATGACAGGCGCGTTGAAACTGCGCACGATCGTAGAAAACGCTGAGCACGTGCTCGCGATCGAACTATTGGCGGCGGCGGAAGGGCTGGAGTTCCGGCGTCCGCTGAAAGCCGGTCTCGGTGTCGAGCGCGCCCACGCGACGTTGCGCGCCATGATTCCACGACTCGAGGAAGATCGCGCGCTCTCGCCCGACATCGAGCGGGTCGCGGCGGCGATCCGCGCGGGCGATTTCGACAGCGCCGACGAAGATTCTTTATGATCGAAAAACGAACCATCCGCGCGCCGCGCGGGACCGAGCGGAGTTGCAAAGGCTGGGTGCAGGAAGGCGTGCTCCGAATGCTCATGAACAACCTCGATCCCGAGGTCGCCGAGGCGCCCGACCGGCTGATCGTTTACGGCGGGACCGGACGCGCTGCGCGCAGTTGGGAAGCGTTCGACGCTATCGTTAGGGCACTGCGGGAGCTCGAGAATGACGAGACGCTCCTGATTCAATCCGGCAAACCGGTTGGCGTTTTTCGCACGCACGAAGACGCGCCGCGCGTCCTCCTCGCGAACTCGAATCTCGTCGGACATTGGTCGAATTATCCGGAGTTCAACCGGCTCGAAAAACTTGGCCTGACGATGTATGGTCAGATGACCGCCGGCTCGTGGATCTACATCGGCAGCCAGGGAATCGTCCAAGGAACGTTCGAGACTTTCGCGGCCGCGGGCGAAAAGCATTTTGGCGGTTCATTAGGCGGGAAGTTGCTCGTGACCGGCGGACTGGGCGGGATGGGCGGCGCGCAACCGCTCGCGGCGACGATGGCCGGAGCGCGCTGTCTCGGGATCGAGGTCGACCCGGCGCGGATCGAGAAGCGGCTGCAGAGCGGCTATTGCGACAAGATCGCGCATTCGCTCGACGAAGCCTTGCAGATGCTCGAAGGCCCGGAAGCGATTTCGGTCGGCCTCGTCGGCAACTGCGCCGACGTGCTGCCCGAAATGGTGAAGCGCGGAATCGTGCCCGATATTTTGACCGACCAAACGAGCGCGCACGATGCGCTCAACGGCTACGTGCCTAACGGAATGTCGCTGGCGGAAGCGCTCGCGCTTCGCGCGAAAAATCCCGATCAATACGTCGACCGTTCGATGAAGGCGATGGCCGACCACGTCGAAGCAATGCTCGCATTGCAGAAGATGGGCGCGATCACTTTCGACTACGGTAACAACATCCGGACGCAGGCGAAGAAAGCCGGCTGCGAGAGGGCCTTCGATATTCCGGGCTTCGTGCCGGAATACATCCGGCCGCTCTTCTGCGAGGGAAAAGGACCGTTTCGCTGGGTCGCGCTGAGCGGCGATCCGGCGGATATCGCGCGCACCGATCGCCTCGCGCTCGAGCTTTTCCCGGAGAACAAAACTCTCGCGCGCTGGATGAAACTCGCGCAAGAGCGCATCCATTTTCAAGGACTACCCGCGCGCATCTGCTGGCTCGGTTACGGCGAGCGCGCGAAGTTCGGCGTCGCGATCAACGAACTCGTTAGGCGCGGCGAAATCAGTGCGCCGATCGTGATCGGTCGTGATCATCTCGACACCGGCTCGGTCGCGTCGCCGTTCCGCGAAACTGAAGGGATGATCGACGGGAGCGACGCGATCGCGGATTGGCCGCTCCTAAATGCGATGGTGAACACCGCGGCCGGTGCGAGCTGGGTTTCGATTCACAACGGCGGCGGTGTCGGCATCGGCTATTCGCAGCATGCCGGCATGGTCGTCGTGGCAGACGGGACCGAAGCCGCCGCCCGCAGGCTGGAGCGAGTCCTGACGAGTGATCCGGGAATGGGGATCATCCGCCACGTCGACGCCGGTTATTCCCGCGCGATCGATTTCGCGAAGGAACATGACGTGAAGATTCCGATGGAGGCGCAACCGCGCGACTAACAAATGCCCAAGCTGATCGAGTGTGTTCCTAATTTTTCGGAAGGTCGCGATCTGAATGTGATCCGGCAGATCACCGCGGCGATTGAATCGGTTGATGGCGTGTCGCTGCTCGATGTCGACCCTGGAGCGAGCACGAATCGGACGGTCGTGACTTTTGTTGGTGCGCCGGAAGCGGTCGTAGAAGGAGCGTTTCGCGGGATCCAGAAGGCCGCGGAGTTGATCGACATGCGAAAGCAGAAAGGCGCCCATCCGCGGATGGGCGCGACCGATGTCTGTCCGTTCATCCCGGTGAGCGACGTGAGTTGGGAAGAGGCGATCGCCTGCGCGGAGTCGTTAGGCAAACGCGTCGGTGAGGAACTTGGGATTCCGGTTTATCTCTACGAAAAGGCGGCGAAAGATCCGGGACGTTCCAATCTCGCGGTGATTCGCGCGGGCGAATACGAGGGCTTTTTTGAGAAGATCAAGGAGCCGGCGTGGAAACCGGATTTCGGTCGCGGCAGTGTTCAACGAGAAGATCCGGCGCGACCGTGATCGGCGCGCGCGAGTTTCTCGTCGCTTACAACGTGAACCTGAACACACGTGCGACGCGGCGCGCGACTTCGGTGGCGTTCGATGTGCGCGAAAACGGGCGCGTCAAAACCGAGGACGGCACGCCGACCGGCAAGAAGGTGCTGGACGAAAAAGGCGAGCCGGTCCGGGTGCCGGGAATGCTCAAGCACGTGAAGGCGATCGGCTGGTTCGTCGAGGAATACGGGATGGCGCAAGTCTCGATGAACCTGACGAACCTGGAAGAAACGCCGCTGCACGCCGCCTTCGCGGCTTGCGAAGAATCCGCCGCGAAACGCGGGCTGCGCGTAACCGGCTCGGAAGTGGTCGGGATGTTGCCGAAGAAGTGTCTGGTCGACGCCGGTCGTTATTTTCTCCGCCGCCAGAGTTGGTCGGAGGGCGCGTCCGAGGAGGAACTGATTGATCTCGCGATTCGCTCGATGGGTTTGAGCGAAGTGAAGCCGTTCGTGCCTAACGAGAAGGTGATCGAGCTGAAGATCGCCGCGGAAGCGAAGAAGTCGCTCGTGAAGATGAATCTGCGGCAGTTCTGCAACGAGACCTTGAGCGATTCGCCGGCGCCGGGCGGCGGCTCGGTCGCGGCGCTGCTCGGCGCGCTCGGGGCGTCGTTAGGCGGAATGGTCGCGAATCTCTCCGCGGGCAAACGCGGCTGGGACGATCGGCTGGAATATTTCAGCGGGATGGCGGTGGAAGCGCAGAGGCTGAAAGATGAGCTGCTGCGCCTGGTCGATGAGGACACCGCCGCGTTCAACAAAGTGATGGCGGCTTTTGGTTTGCCAAAAGATTCGCCCGAGGAAAAGAAATCCCGCTCCGCGGCGATCCAGGCGGCGAACAAATATGCCGCCGAGATTCCGCTCCGCGTGATGGAGACGGCGTTGAAAAGTTACCCACTGCTTGAGGCGATGGCGGAGCAGGGGAATCCGGCATCGATCTCCGACGTCGGCGTCGGTCTGATCGCAACCCGCGGTTGCATCGCGGGTGCGGGCTTGAATGTGCTGATCAATCTCAGCGGCTTGAAAGACGAGGCGGTGAAGACTGAGATCGGCAAACGCGTCCACGAAATCAGCGATCAGTCCGAAGCGGCTTTCGGGAAAATCAGCGAGACGGTCGAGAGCAAGATCGCGTGAAAAAGGCGCCGGGCTCGATCGCAGTCCTGCATGCGGCGCAACTCGTCACGCTGGCCGGTCCGCGAGGTCCGCGGATTGGGCCGGCGATGAGCGAACTCGGGGTGATCGCAGATGGCGGGATGCTCGTGCGCGATGGAGTGATCGAAAAAGTCGGTCGCTCGGAGGAAATCGAGGCAGGCTTGCCTAACGACGTCGACTTCGTCGATGCGCGCGGCCGCGTTGTTCTACCCGGTTTTGTCGATGCGCACGCGCATCCGGTTTTCGGTGGGAACCGGGTCGATGAATTTGAACAACGCGCGCGGGGCGCAACGTATGAAGAGATCGCGGCGAGCGGCGGTGGGATCCGTTCGACGGTGCGGAAAACCCGCGCGACGAGCGAAGCGGAACTGCTCGCCTTGGCGCAGGACCGGGCACGGTGGCTTTTGCGCGGCGGCACGACGACGGTGGAGGCGAAATCGGGCTACGGCCTCTCGCTCGACGAGGAGTTAAAGATGCTGCGGGTCATCCGCCGGCTCAACGAGACGACACCGCTCGAGTTCGTCCCGACCTTTCTCGGGGCGCACGCCATTCCGGAAGAGTTTGCCCGCGCGCCCGAGCAGTATGTCGCGCTGGTGATTCACGAGATGCTGCCACCCGTGGCCGAGGAAGCGCTCGCCGAGTATTGCGACATATTCTGTGAGCGCGGCTATTTCGATCTCGCGGATACGGAACGCGTTTTGCGCGCGGCGCAGGAGCTCGGCCTGCGACTGCGCATGCATGTCGATCAACTGACGAATTCGGGCGGCGCTTTCCTCGCGGCACGTCTCGGCGCCGCGACCGCTGATCATCTCGAGCAAGCGAATGACGCCGAAATCGCCGCCCTCGCCGAAGCGAAGGTGCAACCGGTCCTCGTGCCGGCTTCGGTTTACGCTTTGGGTAAGACTCGTTACCCGAAGGCGCGCGCCATGATTGAGGCCGGCCTCGCGGTCGTGCTCGCGACCGATTTCAATCCCGGGTCTTCGCCGACGCCGTCGATCCCGATGGTGCTCTCACTTGCGGCGACGCAGATGAAGATGACGCCGGCGGAGGGAATCACCGCGTCGACGATCAACGCCGCCTACAGCCTGGGTCGGGGCGATCGAATTGGTTCTCTGGAACCCGGAAAACGCGCCGATTTTTGCCTCCTCGAATGCGAGGATTATCGCGAACTCGCTTACTGGTTTGGGCTGCCGCTGATTCACTCCGTTTACGTGAACGGAAATCGCGAGCTCTAACCCGCCGGTTTGCGAAGGATTCGGCGCGCCCTTACCGTGGGCGCTTCATGAAGGTCGAAGTCGAAAACCAACCGCATTGCGTCGCCACCCTGAACATCGAGTTGCCGCCCGAAGAGGTGACTAAGGAATGGGACGCGATCGCGAGCAGCTTTGCCCGGCAGGCGCGGATTCCCGGTTATCGCCCGGGGAAAGCACCGAAGCGGATCATCGAATCGAAGTTTCGCAAAGATATTCAAGACGAGCTGACCCAAAAACTCGTCTCGAAAAGCTATCATGCGGCGATCGCGGAGAAGCAGCTCCGGGTCGTCAGCCTGACGAACGTGGAGGCGGTCGAATTTGGCGACGATCGCTCGATGCGTTTCAAGGCGACGGTGGTGACGGCGCCGGAGTTTGAGTTGCCGGAATACAAGGGCATCCCGCTGCAACTTCCGAGTCTCGAAGTAACGCCCGAAGAAGTAGATGCAGCGGTGGAACGGTTGCGCGAGCAATCGGCGGATTTCGTTGATCTACCGGAAGAGCGGGGCGTCGCGCTGGAAGATTTTGCGGTGATCGATTTCGAGGGCACGATTGATGGCAAGCCGATCAGCGAAGTGGCGCCGGGCGTGAGCAAGAATCTGCAGGGCGGCAAGAAATTCTGGCTCCGCGTTGCGCCGGATAATTTTCTCCCGGGCTTTGTCGAAGGGATGATTGGGCAAAAGCCTAACGAGTCGCGCACGATTCCGGTTGCGTTCCCGGCCGATTTTCCGGTCGCGGAGGTGGCGAGCAAAACGGCTGAATACGCGGTCACCTTGCACGAGATCAAACAGCGGGTGCTGCCGGAACTCGACGATGCCTTCGCCGCGAAATGGATGCCGGAGAAAACCCTCGCCGACCTGCGTCAGGCCCTTGAGCACCAGATCGAGCACGACAAGGAACATCAGCGCGAGAACGCCCGGGAACAGCAGGTCGTGAAGTTCCTCAACGACCTGATTCAGTTCGAGCTCCCGCCCGAGCTCCTGAAACAGGAAACGCGCAGCGCGCTCTCGGAATTGGTGCAGCGCAACCGCGAACGCGGAGTTCCGGATGAAGCGTTAAAGGAGAAAGAGAAAGAACTGATCGGAGCGGCCGGCGGCCTGGCGGCACATCGGTTGAAAACCAATTTCATTCTTCATCGCATCGCCGAGAAAGAGAAGATCACGGTCACCCGCGGAGACGTCGACGAGCGCATCCGCCACCAGGCGATGCACGCGAACATGACGCCGGAAAAATTGCGCCAGGAAATCGAACAACACGACCAGATGAACGGTCTGATTGAGCAGGTTCTGCTGGGCAAGACGATTGCTTTCCTAGGGTCGAATGCTACCGTCGATGGCGTGCCGCAAACGACTCCGGCCGACCAAATTTCCGAATAACAAATGACCAATTTCGACAGCAAAAATTACTCTCAAGGCGTCCTCGTTCCGATGGTGGTCGAACAGACCGGCCGCGGCGAACGCAGCTACGACATCTATTCGCGGCTGCTCAAGGACCGGATCGTTTTTCTCGGCACGCCGATTGATGATCACATCGCGAATCTGATCATCGCGCAGCTGCTATTCCTGCAGATGGAGGACGGGAAAAAGGACATCAACCTATACATCAACTCGCCGGGCGGGTCGGTCACTGCGGGCCTCGCGATTTACGACACGATGCAGTTCCTGACCTGCGACGTGACCACTTATTGCCTCGGGATGGCGGCGAGCATGGGCGCGGTGTTGCTGGCCGCGGGCACGAAAGGCAAACGCTTCGCGCTCCCGAATTCCGACATCATGATTCACCAGGTCTCCGGCGGTGCGCAGGGCCAGGCGAGCGACGTCGAGCGGACGGTGGAATACATGTTCAAGCTGAAGAAGCGGCTCATCCGCATCCTCTCGCAGCACACCGGCAAGGCGGAGGATCAGGTTCTGCACGATTCCGATCGCGATTATTACATGAACGCGGCTGAGGCAAAGACCTACGGCCTCGTCGACGAAGTGATCAAATCTCGCAAAGAGGTAAAGCTACTCGACGGCGCGGGCGACAAGGCGCTCAACGACCGTTCCACCGCGGTCGCCGAAGCCGCTCTCCCGCAGAAGGTCGAGGAATAGGACCTGCTCAACAGGCAGCCGAAATATGGCACGCGCCTCGAACCTCACGATGTGCTCCTTCTGTGGCAAAAGCCACGCGGAGGTGCGCAAGCTCATCGCCGGTCCCGGCGTCTACATTTGCGACAGCTGCATCAACGTCTGCAAGAGCATCCTCGACAAGGAGCTGAACGAAGACGCGCGCCGGCAATCGTCGAACATCCGCGTGCCGAAGCCGGCGGATATCCGGCGCTCGCTCGATCAATATGTGATCGGCCAGGAGATCGCGAAGAAGACGCTCTCGGTCGCGGTGCACAATCACTACAAGCGCGTATTGCAGACAAGCACACCGGGCGATACGCCATCGGCTTTCCAGCCGGATCCGCTTGCCGATGTCGAGATTGAGAAGAGCAATATCCTGCTCATCGGGCCGACCGGTTCCGGCAAGACTTTGCTCGCAAAAACGCTCGCGAAAATTCTCGACGTCCCGTTTTGCATCGCCGACGCGACCACGCTGACCGAAGCCGGCTACGTCGGCGAAGACGTGGAAAACATCATCCTCCGCCTGCTCCAAAACGCCGACTACGACGTGAAGCGCGCCGAGATCGGGATCGTTTACATCGACGAGATCGACAAGATCGGGCGCAAGACCGACAACGTCTCGATCACGCGCGACGTTTCCGGCGAAGGCGTGCAGCAGGCGCTCCTGAAAATTCTCGAAGGCAGCACCTGCAACGTCCCGCCGCAGGGCGGCCGCAAACATCCGCACCAGGAATACATCCAGGTGAACACGGAGAAGATCCTCTTCATCTGCGGCGGCGCCTTTGTCGGCCTCGACAAGATCGTGCAGAAACGTATCGGCAATAAGTCGATGGGTTTCAGCAGTCCGAGCCTCGAAGTGGAGGAAACGCAACGGCGCGATTCGATTCGCCACGTCGAGCCGGAAGACCTTCTCGGCTTCGGGATGATCCCGGAGTTCATCGGTCGTCTCCCGGTCCTCAGCGCGCTCGACGCGCTGACCGAGGAAGAGATGGTGCAAATCCTCACCGACACGAAGAACGCGATGATCAAGCAGTACACGAAGCTCTTTGCGATGGAAGGCGTGCGCCTGACCGTCACGAAGGACGCGTTGAAAGCCCTCGCCGCGCAAGCTGTGACCAAAGGCACCGGCGCGCGCGCGCTTCGTTCGATGCTGGAGCGGATCATGCTCGACATCATGTATGAAGTGCCGAGTCGCGAAGACATCGCCGAGGTCACGATCAATCGCGCGGTCGTCGACGGCAAAAAAGTCCCGCTCATTCGCAAGAAGCAGGACAAAGACGCGGCCTGATTCGTTAGGCGGCTGGCCTGATTTCCAGTGGGCGCCGTCGTCATCAACACCGGCACCGAGATTCTCCTCGGCGACGTTCTTAACACGCACCTGACCTTCCTCGCGCAGGAGGTTTTCCCACTTGGTCTGCGAATCGAGCGCCAGGTCGCGGTTCCCGACGGCCCGGCGATTCGCGATGCGCTTCAGGAAAATTTCGCGGACGCGGAAATCATTTTTGTGACCGGCGGCCTCGGGCCAACAACGGACGACATCACGCGTGAGATCACCGCCGAGATGCTCGGCCTCGAGCTCGCGCCCGATCTCGCCTTGGAAAAACTAATTACCGCGCGGCTGCGGAAACGCGGAATTCGCCTGACCGATCGGATCCTCCGCCAGGCGATGGTGCCGGCCGGCGCTCAGGTCTTGCCTAACGAAAACGGCACGGCGCCCGGGCTCTATCTCGCCGCGCGAGAAACCGCGAAAGGCCGTTCACCACATCTTTTTCTCCTCCCGGGTCCGCCGCGCGAGCTGCGGCCGATGTTCCTGAAGTTTGTCGTGCCGATCCTCCGCGAGATCGTTAGGCCGGAGCGGCCTTTCGGCTACCGGGGTTACCGGATTGTTGGGATGGGAGAATCATACGTCGAGGAGGCGGTCGGGGCGGAACTGCTCGCGTTGCCCGGGCTTGAGCTCGGCTACTGCGCGCGCATGGGCGAGGTCGATCTGCGGATCATCGGCGCGCCCGAGATCCTCGAGGAGGCGGACGCAATCGTGCGCGGGAAATTGTCGGCCTCGATCTTCTCCACCAGCAACGAAACCTTGGAAGAGGTCATCGTTAGGCGACTCGCCGACGCGAAGGCGACCCTCGCGGTCGCGGAATCATGCACCGGCGGATTTCTCGCGCATCGCCTGACGAATGTCCCCGGCGCGTCCGCGGTGTTTTTAGCCGGCTTTGTCACCTACTCGAACGAAGCAAAGATCGCCACGCTCGGCGTCCGCGCCGAGGCGATCGAGGAGCATGGCGCAGTCAGCGAAGAAGTGGTGCGCGCGATGGCCGAGGGGGCGCGCGAGAAAGCCGGCAGCACTTTTGCGCTCGCGACCACCGGAATCGCCGGCCCCGGCGGCGGGAGCGAGGCGAAACCAGTTGGCACCGCCTACATCGCCCTTGCCGGCGGCGGCGAGACACTCGTTAGGCATCTCTTTTTCCCGACCGATCGCGAGACGTTCAAGCAGCTCGCGACGCAGAACGCGCTGGATCTCCTGCGCAGTCGTCTGTAGCGCGGGTTTCAGACCCGCTTACGATTGGGTTCGCCGGCCAGAGACCCGCGCTGCATTTGTCCCATCAGGTGGGGCGGACGGCGGCCTCAATCGGCCACCGTCACCGGTGTGCCGACTTTGACGTGGTTAAAAAATATTTCCGCCGCGACTGAGGGCATCCGGATGCAGCCATGCGACGCGGCGTAACCCGGGAGAAACCCAACGTGCATGCCGACGCCGTCATCGGTCAGGCGCATGTACCATTTCATCTCCGCGCCGACAAAATGCGTGCCGCTGGGGGCCGAATCAATCTGCATGCTGACTCCGCGCCTAACGATCCGGCCGGAGCTGTCGCGGAAGTCGCCATAGACACTGGAATGGTGCCCTTTGTCCTTTTGGAGGACGTGGAAGTTGCCGGCCGGCGTGGGGCGGGCCCGCTTCCCTGAGGAGATCGGCGAATCGACCACCACCTCGTCGCCGAGGAGGAGGTAAGCGCGCTGTTTCGAGAGCGAGACGCGCACGTGCGAGTTGTCCGGAGTCAGCTGCTCGAGCAGCCGCGGCGAGACGTTGATCGGATCCTGGCGGTGAATCAGGTCGTTCGCCCGGCGCAGCGCCGGCGTCGGGCGCGGGATTTGCGCCTGCGTGTTGCCCGGCGCGAGCGCGACGAGAAAAACGAGAACGCTAAGGTAAAACAATCGGAGGATCACAAGGTGGGCCGCGCGGGCGTGCGCAATGGATACCGCGAGAAGGAGCGGCGCAAAAGCATTTTCCGCGGACGCCGAGGCCGCGGGAATCGTTTGCCAGTGCGCGGCAATTTCCGCAGGCTCCCGGACCGATGTCGCATCCTGCTCGAATCGTTCTCTTTCTGGCCGCGGCTTTCGCCACCTCGGTTTCGCTCCGGGCAGACATCACTCTGCCGGTTGCCGGTCCGCCGCAGGCGGATGCGGTGAACGCACGGGTGCGGCGCGGCGGCGAGGTCGCGATCGAGCTGCGCGCTCATTATGGCGGCGCGGGAACAGTCGTTTTCGGGATCGTCAATCCGCCGAGGCACGGGAAACTTTCGCGACTGCAAACCGGCGGCGGCAACCACGCGACGATCACTTACGCCCACGTCGGCAGCCATCCGGAGACGACGGATGAATTTTCCTACGTCGTCCAGGCGGGCGGTCGCACTTCGTCGCCGGCGGAGGTGCGGATCGAGGTCGAGGATCTGCCCGCGCAGTTGCAGACGAGCAACGAGCTTGATTTCGGCGAGGTCATGGCGGGCGAAAAGGCGCTGCGGGAATTGCCGATCACAAACGCGGGCGGGGGAATGTTGCAGGGGAAAATAACTGTTTCGAGTCCGTGGCGGATCGCGCCGGCGGATTACCGGCTCGCTGCGGGGCAGACCGCAACCGTGCGGGTGGCTTTCCAGCCTAACGAGGCCAAGAGTTTCGTCGGACAAATCACGCTGACGGACGTCGCGGGAAATTCGACGACGGTCGCGCTGCGCGGTACGGCCAATCCGGCGTTGCGGGTTTCGCCGAGTCCGCTGCTCTTCGGCGCGGAGCCGCGACGGGAAACGATTTCGCTCACGAACCTGACGGCCGCGGCGGTGAAGCTCAGCTTTGAGACGAGCCCAAACCTGGAGCCGATCGCGGAACTCGCCCTCGCCGCGGGTGAAGAAAAGGAAGTGCCGGTCGCCGTTCGCCCCGCGGTGCGCGGGCCGCTGCATGAGAACCTGACCATCGCCGGCCCGGGCTTTATCGTGCTGTTGCTGATCGAAGTGCCTGCGCTGCCGGAGAAGATCGCGGCGACGGTTGCGCCGGCGGCCGTCGACGTGGCGGCTCCGACGGCGTCGCCAGTGCTGGCTTCTGTTGCGCCCCGGCCCGCGCCGCCGCCTCCGTCAACCGTCGAGGTCGCTCCGCCGGCGTCCGAGACGCACCCTTACGTGAAGGTGACACCACGCCATCTCGAAGCGTCGCTTTGGGAATTGAAATGGCCGGCTGGAAAAATTCGCCCGGCTTCTTACCGAATCGAGGAACGCTCCGTCTCGCTCGATCACGACGGTGCGTTGCAGACCGCGTGGAGCGCGGTCACGGCGAGTCTCAATTCGTCGGCCGATCTGGTAATCGCAAAAATTAGCGGGTTGAGCGAGAACCACGTCCATACCTTGCGCGTCACTGCCCTCGGCGAAGATGGCACGACGCTTTGGGAATCTCCCGCCCTCACCCTCGCCGCGGCGCCGGTCGTTTCCCACGAGCGAGCGCTTTGGCTGACCGGTTTGTGGCTCGTCCTCGCGATCTTCTTTCTCCTGCGCTGGCGGGCGCGCGTTCGCCCTGCCTAACGATAAGTGGCGACGCGATTCAGCCAGCCGGGCAGCCAGCGCGTCTCATGGCGCTCCGCAGGCGCGTTGCGCACGCGCTCGCGCAGGACGGTCGCGGCGGAATCAGCGAACGTTTTCGTCGCGCTCGCCGTTCGCCGACATCCCGGCGAGCACTTGGAGCAATCCCCAGCCGCGACCCTCGTAGCGCTCGGTGGCGAGCACGCCTTCACCCTTGAAATTCACGTAGTCGATCAGCGCGTAGCAACCGTGCGCGCTTTCGGCGACGCGCTGGAAATTCCGCTCGATCGTCGCGTGTTCCCCAGCCGGCGCGGCCGCGAGCATTTTCGGGAGCGCCTGTTGCAGCCGTTGCACCAGGAAATCCGCCTGCACGTCGATCGTGTCTTCGAGAAATTTCCGGAGCTGCAACATCTCGCGGCTGTCGGCCGCCGCGCGAAACTCGGCCCGCGTCCGCCATGGGCAATCGAGCTGCGGCCGGAGAAGCAGCTCCGGTAACGTCGCACCCCGCTTCCGCGCAAAAGCGATCAGATCGGGAAAGCTTTCCTCGAACGGCCCGTTCTGGCCCGCCGGATACCAGATAAAATGCCCAATTCCGAGCGAAGCGAAGTCCTCGCCCGTGTTCCAGGAGGTCAGCCCGGCGACCGTGCCGCCACTTTCATTTTGCCAAATCTGCCGGCCGATTCGGAGCGCTTCCGCATGCGAGAGCGAGATCGCGCCTGCCGCTGAGTTGATCGCGAAAATCAGGAGGAGGGCGAGCCCGCAGTTGCGCACCGTGCGCCGGAGTTTTCCACGCTCGTGACCGGCGCTTGACGGCAGACCTTTCTCCGTGGATGAATCTGTCCCGGCCGACCCAATCACGAGGCTGCGCCGCTTAGTTTTAATCAAGTTATCTATGAAAAAGTCGCTCATTATTATTGCTCTCTCACTTGCCTTTACCCCGCTCGCACCGGCGGCCGACCCGCAGTTGAACGATCAGAAAGAAAAAGTCAGCTACAGCATCGGCCTCGATATCGGGAGCACGTTGAAACGCCAGCTCATCGACGTCAATGAAGCGACGCTGGATCGCGGCATCAAGGACGGACTGACTGGCGCGAAACCGCTCCTGACCGACGAGCAGACGAAAGAAGTGATGGCGGCTTTTCAAAAGGATATGATGGCCAAACAGGCAGCCGCGAAGAAGGAAGCAGGCGCGAAGAATTCCGCCGAAGGCAAGAAATTCCTCGACGAAAATAAGGGCAAGGATGGTGTGAAGACGACCGCCGACGGCCTGCAATATAAAGTCGAGAAGGAAGGCACCGGCCCGATGCCGAAGGCGGCCGACACCGTGAAGGTGAACTACCGCGGCACGACGATCGACGGGAAGGAATTCGACAGCTCCTACAAGCGCGGCGAGCCGGCCACGTTCCCGGTCAATCGTGTGATCAAGGGCTGGACCGAAGCGCTTCAGTTGATGAAGGTCGGCTCGAAATACAAGCTCTTCATTCCGGCCGATCTCGCCTACGGCGAGCGCGGAGCAGGAGCGGATATCGGACCTGATTCGACCCTGATTTTCGACGTCGAACTGCTCGGGATCGAACCGCCCGCGACGCCGGCGCCGAAGGCGACCTATGATGCGAGCAGGCCGGCTGGTGAGCCGGGCGCGGCGATCACGATCAAGCCGAAGGCTTCGCCGGTCGCGACGCCGAAGCAGCCGTAATCTTGGCCTAACGAATTTTGCGAAACGGCGTCGTGCAAGCGACGCCGTTTTTGCGTCTAGGCGGTGACGCCCGCGATCGCGAGACGCGGCGCGTCGCTCCAGAGATCCTCAAGCGCGTAGAAGTCGCGTTTTTCCCGATGGAAGACGTGCACGATCACCTGCAGATAGTCGAGCACGATCCACTGGCTCGTCGGGAAGCCATCGACCGCCGCCGGTCGCACCTGGTCATCTTCACGCAGCCGCACTTCGATCTCGCCGGCGATGGCTTTGAGATGCGGCTCCGACGTTCCCGAGCAGATGACGAAGAAATCGGTAAAGGTGGATATTTCGCGGAGATCGAGCACCACGATGTCCTCCGCCTTCTTGTCGGCCGCGAGGGTGGCGCAGGTTTTCGCTAAGTCTTCAGGTTCGATTCCGGTGTTCCTTGGTAGAGATTTTCCCGGCGGATGATTTGCTCGACCGCCTCCGGCACGAGATAGCGAATCGATTGCCCGCTGGCAACCCGTTTTCTGATCGCCGTCGCCGAAATATCGATCTTCCGGCGCACCGCCGGGTAGGGATAATCAATCTCGCCGCCGGTGCGATCGAGCACGACGAACTGGACGAGCCGCGCCAGATCTTCGAACCGGTGCCACGTGAGAAGTTTGGGCAGGTTGTCTTCACCCACGAGAAAAAAGAACTCCGCGTCCGGCCTTTGCGTGCGCAGGTGTTCAATCGTCTCGACGGAATAGGAGGGCGCGGGACGATCCATTTCCAGCCGCGAAGCCGCGAATCCCTTTTCCTCGGTTATCGCCGTCTCGAGCATTTCCCAGCGGGCCGCGGCAGGCGCGGGACTGAGCCCGGGTTTGTGCGGCGACTGCGCGGCCGGAATGAAAAGCACGGTCTCGAGCGCGAGGGTCTCCCGCGCCTCGCGCGCAAGAATGAGATGGCCGTGATGGATCGGATCGAAACTTCCGCCGAAAATGCCGATCTTCTTCAAAGCGGTCGGACGCTGATCGGCTCTCGCCTAACGAGTCCTTTTTTGTTTCCGCGCGCGCTCATTCGATCCTAACTTGCGATCCTATGGAGAGCGCTTCCCTGGGTCAACTGATCCTTACCGGCATTCCCGGCACCGAGCTCGATGCTGCGACGGCGGCTCTTTTCCGGAAGGTGCAGCCGGGCGGTTATATCCTTTTCGGGCGCAACATCGAGAGCGCGCCGCAACTGCGAAAGCTAATGGATGACCTGCGCGACCTCAGTGTGGTCGAGCCGATCATCACGATCGATCAGGAAGGCGGACGGGTCTCGCGCCTGCGCCTGATCGGCCAGGAACCGCCGAACGCCCAGCAGCTTCGCGAAAAGGGCGACGCCGAACTCGTTAGGCAGCATGGCGATCTTACCGGACGGCTGCTCCGGCTTTTCGGGTTCAACCTCGATCTCTGCCCGGTGCTTGATATTTCCTTCGACGACGAGGCGGATAACTCGCTTCGCGGCCGCTGCTACGGCGGCGATGTCGCAGAAGTCGTCAGGCTGGCGGGCGCTTTCAACCACGGTCTGCGCGGGCAGGGGATCGCCAGTTGCGGGAAACATTTCCCCGGCTACTCCGCGGCGACAGTGGATGCGCATCACGACCTGCCGGTTATCCGCCGCAGTCGCGCCGAGCTGGACGCCAACGAGCTCGCGGTCTTTCGCGCGTTCGCTGCGCGGGTCGACAGCATGATGATCTGTCACGGCTGGTATCCCTGTTTCGAGGAGGAAAAAGTCGCCGCGTCGCTTTCTCAGCGGATCGTCACCGACCTGCTGCGCGGCGAGCTCAGCTTCGCGGGACTGATCATGACCGACGACCTCGACATGGGGGCGATCCTGAATGAGTACGGGTTTGAAGAAACCATTCGCCGCGCGATTGGCGCGGGCAACGACCTCGCGATGATCTGTCACCGCGTCCCGATGATTGAGGAGGCACTCGGCTACCTGGAGAAACTGCCGACCGCGCAACTGGATCGCGCGCTCGCCAGCATCGCGCGCAGCAAAGCCAGCCTCGCCGCGCCGGATGAGTTTTCGGAAGCGGCCTTCGCGCGTTTGAACGACGAGATTTGGAACCTGCGTGTGGCCGTCCTCGGCGCCCAGCACGCGGCCGAACGCAGCCCGGAAGATGGCAAACGCTCCCCGGTCGAGACTTACTAGGGCGCCTTCGTCAGGGTTAACGTCCGCTCGGCCTTGCCGAAAACTCCGACGGTCCCGACCGCCCAGAGCGTGCCGTTAGGCGTCGAGGTTACTCGGGCGAGCCGGTTGTTCGAGTTCTTCGCATTAGGGCTGGCGACAACGCTCCAGCTCGTACCGTCCCAATGTTCCGTCAGAGTCTGCTGGGCGCTGCCTGTAAGTGGCAGGAGATACTGGCCGACCGTCCAGATATCCGTGCTCGAGCGGGACACGATGCCGACCAGCACCTCGTTGCTGTGATCGCTCGTGAAGATGGGCGTGGGAACCAGGCTCCAGCTTGTTCCATCCCAATGAATGGCCAGGGTCTTCAGGCTCCCCGCCGCACCCACCGCCCAGACGTCGTTAGGCCCGAGCGCGGCCACGCCCCAGAGAATGTTATCCTCCGAGCTGTCGTTAGGGCTCGCGACCACGCTCCAGGCGGTTCCATTCCAATGCATCGTCAGGCTGCGCTCGGAAGGCTCGCTCACCCCGGCCGCCCAAATGTCGTTCGCCGAGACGGCGGCGATTCCGTTGAGTCGGCCCTGGCCGGGCGCCGCCACGATGCTCCAGACGGTGCCGTTCCAGTGCAGGGTGAGCGGAGCGAAGATGTTACTCGTCTGAGTGTAACCGGCCACCCAGATATCCTGCGGAGAGATAACCGTGATCGCCTGTAGGATATTGGAGACTCCGGGCACGTTCGGGCTGGGAACGATCTGCCATTGCCGCCCGGTCCAATGTTCGATCAGAGAGTTATAGGTGCTTCCGGTGAAAGTCTGACCGACTGCCCAGATATCGTTGGCGGAAGCGATCGCGACGTCGTTCAGGAAATTCCAGTTCGTGTTCGCGTCCGGGCTGCGAACGATCTTCCAGCGCACGCCGTCCCAGTGCTCGATCAATGTGCGGTAGGCGGCGAGCGGCGCGTTGAACGCCCAGCCAACGGCCCAGACATCGTTGTCAGCCACGGCGGCGACACCGAAGAGGCTGTTTGCCTGCTTGCCTGCATTTGGGCTTGGCACGGTCGTCCAATCGCCGGCTTGCGCGAGCGGATCGAGGAATCCGCAAAGAGAAAAAAGAAGACCCAGGATAATAGCTTTCATGATCAGGTTCAGACTCTTCGCGAATCCACCTGGCGGCCGCCAGCGATCGTGCGTAACAAACCTGTTACGGATCGTTGACGGCCCGCTCCTTTGCCTAACGACCATAGGCCCTGTTTCTCGCCGGCCAGTAGACGTGGACGGTCCAGGTAAAAGTCTATTCGCTCGCGTCCGCCGAGTCCGGCGAGATGGTTCGCGGAGCCGCGTCGTAGAGCGCGGCATAGAGCTTATCCAGCTCCACCGGTTTCAACAGCACCGCCGTCACCCCGGTTTCGGCGTAGCGTTCCGCAGGACCGAACCCGGTGACCATAATGACCTTTGCCTCTGGATAACTCGAAAGAATGATGCGGGTCGCCGAGGCGCCATTCAGTCGCGGCATGGCGAAATCCATTAGCACCACGTCCGGCAAGAGTCGGCTATAGGACTGGATCGCCTCCAGTCCTGAGCCGACGATCTGCAAGACCTCGTGGCCGCAGCGCTCGACCAGCGCGGCCAGGGCAATCGCGACCTCCTTCTGATCGTCAGCGATGAGCACCCGCATCGCTCACAGAATAGCCGGGTTTGAGCGGTCGTCTTCCGCAACCGCAGTTTTTGCATTGCCTGTGGGAACTCTCATTGTAAGTAAACGAGCGTGAAGTCTGGGATTGTCTGGTGGGTCTGTTTGCTGGCCGGTGTAGTCTGCTACCCGCTCACCGAGTTGGAGGCTTCGCCGATTCTCGACGGGCCGGGACTTCAGGTGACTCTCGACCTGAAGGACGCTTCTCTCGGGGTGCTGGACAAGCGGAACGGTTACACCTGGCGGCAACAGGTTGCAGCGGGCTTCGCCGTCGAGCCCGCGAGCGTGCAAACGACACCGGGCAGGATGACGGCGAAGATCCTGGGTGGCGGAAAGAGTTATCTCGTGACTTTGTCGCTGAAACCGGAATCTCCTGAAGCCTTCGACCTGGCGCTGCAAATTCCGGGTCGGCCTTACACGCAGAAGCCGCCTTACCCTTTTCCCTTTACGGCCTCCGGAAAGGATTGGTCGTATGTCCAGAACACGAGTGGTGAAGGAATGTTAATGCCCTTGGATAAGCCGCGCGATATCTTCAAAGCAGACGGCTGGAGCGGGAGTCAGCCGTGGTGGGGGCTGACCGATCTGCATCGCGCGATGTCGGCCCGGCTCGACTCGTTTCGCAATCCCGACAGTCATACCGGTGACCGCGATTCGACGGTCTACGCTTTGCCGATGCGCCTTCATTACAGCTTCTTCGCGGAAGGCGGCTATGTGGTGTTAGCGAAAGACTATCGCAAAGCTTTCCTCCAGGCGCATCCCGAGATGAAGCCGCTGGCTCAGCGAGTCGCGGCGCGCCCGGCGCTCGGAAATCTCAAGGATGGAGTCTATCTCTATCTTTGGGGTAATAATCCCGTCGATGACTTAGAACTCGTGACGGAAATGAAAGCCGCGGGAATCGAACGCGGCGTGGCGATGTTCTATGGGAAGACCCCGGTTGATCGCGCGCTGTTTGATGGCCTCAAGAAGTTGGGCTGGGTTCCGGGGGTCTATCGGATGCCGACCGGCAATCTCTTCCATGTCTCGAAGCTGCGCGACTGGCCCGACCAGTTGCTTCTGGGACAGCTTGATCGCGGGCACTTCTATAACTCTTCGCTCACGCAGGCCTGGAACCGTATTTGCGGCCGCCACATCCTGCCAGAGTGGCTCCCGAAAGCGAAGAGCCTGCTAAGCGATCCCGGCGCGCAGGCGGCGTACTTCGACACCATGGTGGTGCAACTCGCGCCCTGTCTCGATCCCGCGCATCCTTCCACGATCGAGGAGAATCAGCAGGCCCGGCTCGTAATCATGCAGCAGTCGCGCGACCTTGGCCTGGTCATCGGGTCGGGCGAAGGACTGACTCCGACCTGGGCGCTGCCCGGCCTGGATTTCTTCGAGGGCGAAATGTCGCTGCGCACTTATGCCGATCCGAAACTCAAGATTCCTGCGGGCGACTATCGGCAGGATAATGGCGAGAGTTATAAAGCAGACGCCGCGATTCTGCTGGATGAGACGAGAAGGATTCCGCTTTATCAACTGGCATTCCACGACTATGTCGCCGGCACCTGGGTCTGGCGCGATAGTAACTACCAAAGCACCGCCTTCTCCCATAAGAAGGACCTCTACAATATCCTTTACGGCACGATGCCGATGTGGCACATCGACCGCGCTCTCTGGGCAGCGCACAAGGATGACTTCGTAGCCAGCTATCGCGCGACGGCTGCGGTCCGGAGTCGGATTGGTTTCGCGGCGATGACTGAGCACGGTTGGCTGACGCCCGATCGCAGCGTGCAATATACCGACTGGGACACCGGCGATCGGGTGATCGTGAATTTTGGCGCGCAACCCTTCACCCGCGCAGGCAAGCCGGCTCTGGCCGGTGGGGGATTCACGATCGAAAAGCACTAGTCGCCAAGAGGGCGTCGCGGTTGAAAACGGTTTCCGGAGAACGGTTTCCACCAGCTCGGCAGAAAAAATGACTGATCGGTAAGTTTAATCTTGTGCAAGCCGCCACGGATCCTCAGGATGCCGCCCCATGACACCACTAACAGGTCAGCATCGCGCGGCGTCACGCCAGCGCTTCGTCTCCCTTGCCCTCGGCGCCCTCGTCGCCTTGGCCGTCGGTAATTCCATCGCCACTTCTTCCGCGGAACCGGACTCGGGAACGGCGGGTTGGACCAAGCTCACGAATCAACCGACCTTTAACACCGATACGGCCAACCTCCTTACCGACGGCACCGTGATCGTCCACCAATATAACAGCAATGCCTGGTGGCGGCTCACTCCCGATATCAACGGCAGCTATCTCAACGGCACCTGGTCGCAACTGGCCTCGATGCAAAGTGACTACGGGCCACTTTATTACGCTTCGGCCGTCCTGCCCGATGGCCGCTATCTCGTCGAAGGTGGCGAATACAATTTCCTCTCCGCAGTCTGGACCAACAAGGGCGCCTTTTATGACCCACAGACGAACGTCTGGACGACCGTTGCTCCGCCCGCCACCTGGAATAACATCGGCGACTCACCCGGGATCGTGCAACCGAACGGCGTTTTTATGATGGGGCAGGGCGGCATTGCCACGAAGAAGCAGGTTCTCTTCGATCCTGCGACGGTTAGCTGGACGGCGGTGGCTGCGACGGGCAAGTCAGACACCTTTTCCGAAGAAGGTTTCGGCCTCCTGCCAGACGGCCGGATCATGGTCGTGGATACGCAGACCCTACCTAACTCCGAGCTCTATAATCCTACTAGTTTCCAGTGGGCCAGCGCCGGTAGCACCGGCGTCGTCTTACCCGATTCGTCCAGCCTCGAAGTGGGGCCGCAGCTCCAGCGTCCGAATGGCACGCTCGTCGCCTTCGGCGGCACGCCGCACACGTCGATCTATGATTTTGCGACGAACATCTGGACCCCGGGGCCCGGGTTTCCGAACAACAATGACTCGGCGGACGGACCGGCCGCAGTGTTGCCGGATGGGACCATTATTTTGCCGGCCAGTCCCGGCGTTTTCCAAGGCGTAATTACCATGTATACCTTCGATGGCACGACCTTCACCCAGGCTCCGGATACGGCGAGTTCCAAGAGTTTGCAGTCGTGGCAGACCCGCCTGCTGGTCCTGCCGACCGGCCAGGTAATGTATCTGGTCGCGGATGGCCGAACCAAGGATGTCGAGCTTTACACTTCGACCGGCCGGCCGAATAACCTCTGGCGGCCGAAGATCCGGTCGGTGCCGAGCACGCTTACCCGCGGTTCCACCTACACCGTGACCGGCAGCCAGTTCAACGGGCTGACGGTGGGCGCTGACTACGGCGATGATGCCACGCTCGCGACGAACTACCCGATCGTCCGCATCACCAACACCACGACCAAGCATGTCTTCTACGCTCGGACGCATAATCATAGCACGATGGCGATCGCGACCGGAACCGCGCTCGTTTCCACCATGTTCGATGTGCCGGCAGGCGCCGAAACCGGGCTAAGCACTCTCGAGGTGGTGGCGAACGGAATTGCCTCGAAGGCGAAAAAGGTCACCATTCAATAGTCACAGGAGGGCAGGGTGACCTGCTCATTCCTGTGAGGATCACTTGAGTCATCGCGCCGGGGCGTTCGCGCCCCGGCGCTGGCTCATTCCAAGAACACGCCACCGCACCCGGAATTCTCAGCCATGACACAAAAGAACCTAACGAATAAAGCTCTCAGCGGCCTCGCTCTTTCCCTGGGGCTGCTCCTCCACGCCTCGGCGCAGGACGCCTGCACCCGTTTCCCGCAGGGCAGCATTGTCCAGGAACCGGAGGACCTTTATAGCAGCGGTGGGCTTCTCAAGGTCGATTTTACCTACCAGACTTCCCTCGGCGACGACGGCAAGCCGCGTTATTGCTTCATTAACTCCGACGGCGTCCAGTCGCCCACCTTGCACGTTCAGCCCGGTGATACGCTGGTCATTAACCTCCTCAACACCGTCCCGGCGGGCACGACCGAGATGCCCCACATGGCGGGCATGGATATTTCCCGAGCCGGCGAGGGAGGATGCGGCGCGCTGAACATGACCGACGCCTCCGTGAACCTGCATTATCACGGCACGAACACCTCGCCGGTCTGCCACCAGGACGAAGTCATCCATACCATCATCAATTCCGGCGAGACCTTTCGCTACGAAGTCCATTTTCCGAAGAACGAACCACCCGGGCTCTACTGGTATCATCCACATATCCATGGGATTTCGTTCACCGCCGTTCAGGGTGGAGCAACCGGCGCGATTGTTGTCGAGGGCATCGAGAACGTGAACCCCGAGGTCGTCGGCTTGCCTCAGCGCGTCATGGTCGTGCGCGACAATCAGCCGACCAATCCGCCGCCGCGGCCGCTCGATAGCGACGCCGCTTCCGATCTTTCGGTGAACTATATTCCGACCGGCGGCCCGCAATTTATCCCGGCGGAGTACGTCATGAAACCGGGCGAAAAGCAGTTCTGGCGCGTCGTGAACTCGGCGGCCGTCACCATCCTCGATCTCGAGCTGCGCTACGACGGCAAGCCCCAGCCGTTCGATGTCATCGCCCTCGATGGCGTCCCGATCGGCTCGCAGGATGGATCTGGCCAGGGAACAAGCATGACTGTCACCCATCTGCTCGTGCCGCCGGCAGGACGCGCCGAGATCGTCATGACTGGGCCCTCCGCCAGGGTGAAAGATGCGCGCTTCCTCACGAAAAAGGTAGATACCGGGCCTGGCGGCGACCCCGACCCCGTCCGGCCGATCATCCATATTACGACCTCGGATAACGTGGCCCGACCGTCCGGGGTCAGGTTAATGCCGTCGGTCTCCGCGCCGCCGCCTGCTCCACGTTTTGCCAACTTGGCCGAGGCCCAAGTGACTGCCAGGCGGAAGCTCTACTTCTCCGAGGACGACACGAACTTCTACATCACCGTCGCCGGCCAGACGCCGAAAGCCTACGCCATGGACGACCCGCCCTCGATCGTCACCACCCAGGGATCAGTTGAGGACTGGACAATCGAAAACCGCGCTTTGGAGAGTCACGAATTCCACATGCACCAGATTCATTTCAAGCTCATGTCGCGTAATGGCGTGGCCTTGCCGGCGGAGGCTCAGCAAGTCCTCGATACGGTAGACATTCCGTTCTGGTCCGGCAATGGACCCTATCCGAGCATCACCGTGCGGATGGATTTTCGCGGTCCCGATATTGGTGACTTCGTTTACCACTGCCACATTCTCGACCATGAAGATGGCGGCATGATGGCGATCATCCGCGTCCTGCCCCGCGCGGAAGGCAGCGCGGCCACGGCTTCGGCGAAGAAGAAATAGCCGACCCGTCCACGCCACCGCCCGCGCCTGAAACGAAAACTGCTCGCCCGTTCCTCGGGCGAGCAGTCTTGAGTGAGGATTCGCAGGAAAAGCGACTTACTGCTTGTCGTAGTAAGCCTTGTCAGTGTGCTTCTTTCCCTTCGGATCGGTCACGGTCGAAGTGACCATGCGCGACTTGCCGTCCTTGGCGACCGCAACCGTGGTCATCACGACTTCCTTGCCGTTCTTCGTCATCGTGATTTCGTTCGTGCGATCATTTACCGGCTTGTAGGCGGCCATGTCGGCGATCGCGTTATTTTTCATTTTGTAGAACTTGCCGTCGAAGTGTCCGACCCAGTTCCAATCGACCGGCTTGCCCTCCTGATCCACGCCCTTGGCCTCCACCTTGGTCATGTCGCCTTTGGCGGCGGTGTAGATGACGGTGTAGTTCCGCGCCTTGGTCGAGAGATGCGATTTGCTTTCGTTGAGCTTCCAGGTGCCCATCTGGACGCTGGCCGCGAGCGAGACTGCGGCCGCTGTTAACCACAGCGCCGCAGCGACTAACATTGTGTGATTTGTTTTCATGCGCGCTATCCGCGCAGATTCCTAACGAACCGTCAATCTTATTTCCTGAGTCATCGCGTCGGGTCAGGCATAGCTGTTGCGGACGCGACCAGAGTTACCCGAGTTAGCGGGCTCAGGAGTGGATTCGCACCTTCGGCTTCTCGCCCTGCTTCATCTCCTTGAGCTTGATGCAGACCACGGTGAGCCAGGTGATATCAAAGGCATTCCCGAGGGGTTCGGCGTCCTGCGCCTGCGGGCTCATGCTGGTGTAGGCGCCGTCGATTCCGACCGCCCAGATTTCCTCGCCGGCCTGTTTCAGCGCGACCACCACATCGGCGCCATCCATCCCCGCAGCCGTCTCCTTGAAAAGGTCCCAGAGGCGGTCGCGAAAAGGAGATACCACATCTGCGGTGCTCTTCTTCTTCGGCGACTTCTTCTTCATCGCGCCACCCTCGCGCTTCCGAGGGCAGTTGCAACCCGATCAGGCGCGAGCCTGCACCACGATCGCCTGCGTCGGCGCGCGCACCCCCGTCGCTCCGAATCTGTCCGCGACCGCTTTCCGGACCGCTGCGGTGATCACCGGGAAAAGCGACGGATCACGCTCCGCGATCGCCACCGAGATCGGGTTGCCATCGACAAAGCCTTTCGCCAGATCCTCCGCCGTGCTCGCGCCGGAGAGTTTCTCCACCACCTCCAGCGTGATCTCGCGAAAGCCCGCTCCCTCCAGCATTCGCCGAATCTCCGCCTGGTCGTGATAACTAAACGGCACCTGATAGAAGGTTGGGGGATTATCCTCGAAAAAGCTCTCCACCGTCTGGCGCGCGAGATGCGCGAGCGGGTTTTGCGCGAGCGGGCCCCAGACGTTAAAAAGGAAGACACCGCCCGGCTTCAACACCCGAAGAGCTTCGCGCGTCGCGAGTGACTTATCCGGCACGAACATGAGTCCAAACTGGCAGACCACCGCGTCAAACATCGCGTCGCCAAACGGCAGGCTGCTCGCGTCCGCCTGGCCCCAGCGCACCGTTTCATCATCGGCAAACTTCGCCTTGGCCACACTTAGCATCGCCTCATTCAGATCGGTCGCCGTCAGGCTCGCGCCGGCCGCGAGCCGGGCGCGGAGCACGCGAGTGAGAATGCCCGTGCCACACGCCAGCTCCAGGACCGCGCAATCAGCGGGTAGAGTTAGCCGTGCCGCGAGGTCCTCGGCATAGGTCTGGAACATGACCGGCCCGAGATAGCGATCATAGGCCGCAGGAATCGATCCCGAAAACTCAGCGTTTTTATCGTTCATCGCCCACTTTGGTTGCACGGCCAGAAGAAAGCAAAGTGTCGCCTCATCGCGCGATTTCAGGTTTGCAGGTGAATCCGGGACCGAGGAATCGGAGAAGGATTCAACCAATTCCGGAGGATGTAGCGCGGTCTCTGAGCCGCGCTCGATTAGGCCATGCCCACGCTACATCGCAGCAGGCAAAAGCGCGGCGAGCTACCGCGGCACGACGGTTTCGTAGACGCGATTCGTAAAGGTGCCCAGGAACCACACCTTGCTCCCGACCCCGGCCGTGATTCCGGTCGGCGAGCTATGCACGAATTCTGCCGACTCCGTCACCACGCCATTGGTGGTGATCGACGCGATCTTATTCGCGCTAAACTCGGTGAAGAGCAGGTTATTACGGTTACCGGGGCGAATGGTGGTCGCCGTGTTTGGGATCGGGAAATCCATCGTGTCGACCTGATTGCTCCCGACCGGTATCACCCGAGTCACTTTTGGCGTAAAAGCGCTCGCCACCCAGATATGTCCATCCGGTCCGGCCGCGATCGAGGTGGGCGAATCAAAGGAAGGAAACTCGGTAATGACTCCGGCCGGGGTGATCCGCCCGAGCTGGTTCACCGCCTGCTCGGTGAACCACATGTTCCCATCCGCGCCCGTGGTGATGTCTCCCGGGAAAGAACTCGACGTCGGCAGGAGAAACTCCGTGAAAGTGCCGCGCGAGAGATCGTATTTCCAGACCGCGCTATCCGTCTGGTCGGTGAACCAGATATTGCCGTCGGAGCCAGAGGTGATCCCTACACTTACCCCGAAGAAGGAGAACTGGTGCTCCATCACCACGCCCGCGGGCGTGACGGAAGCGATCGACCCGGACGATCCTTCGGCAAACCAGATATTCCCATCGGCGCCCAGGGTGATGAATGCCGGATTGGAAAGGCTCGGGGTGGTGAAATAGCTGATCTGTCCGCGCGGGGTGATCCGGGCGACTTCGTTGCTATTGGAAAGCGTAAACCAGTAGTTGCCGTCCGCGCCCATCGTGATCGCGAAAGGCTGTGACCCGCCCCGGATGGGGAAGGAGTGTTGCGGGCTTCCCTGGGCCAGGCCGGTGCCGGCGGTGACGGCGAGGAGCGCCAGGGAAAGGCTGAGCTTTGAGCAAAGTTTTTGCCGGAACGCCGTTGCCGCCGCCCCGACCCGATTGATTTGAGAGAGAATTGGTGTCATGAGCTCCGATGCTCGAGCAAACCTTGTTGAGGGACAATCTGAGATAGGTTACAAGCTTGTTACTTTACCAGCGTATGACCCTGAAACGCCTTTTCCAACTCGGCCTCCTCGCCCTCGCTCTTACCGGCTTCGCCGGCTGCGACACCATGAGCGAGATGGTCACCTCCCATCTGCCCGACACTCATACCGGCCGGGCTTCCCTCGTCGTCAGCCTCGGCGCGCAGGAAGCCTATCTCTATCGCGGCGGACACCTCGTCGCCACCTCCCGCATCTCCAGCGGGCGGGAAGGGCATCGCACGCCGATCGGTCACTTCCATATTACCCGCAAGGACATCGACCATCGCTCAAGCCTTTACGGCGCCTATGTCGATGACTCGAACCGGATGATCAAAGCCGACGTCGATACCCGCAAGGACCCGAAGCCGCGCCACGGCCACTTCGTTGGCGCGCCGATGCCCTACTTCATGGAGTTCGCCCCCGGCTACGGTCTGCACCAGGGCTACTTGCCGGGCGAGCCCGCCTCGCACGGCTGCATCCGCATGCCCTACTGGAAAGCCCGCCAATTCTTCGACGCCGTCCAGGTCGGCACGCCGATCACGGTGAAGCGCTAGCCGGCAGTCGCCGCGCCGGGGCGAATTGAAATTGCTTTTCGCCCCGCGATCTGCCCAGGATCGCGTCATGAAAATCGCGCGCCGCACCTCGTGGATCATTGGCGGTCTTACTCTCGCGGTCGGCGCCCTTGGCGCCTTCGGCGACGATGTCGAATACACTCAGCCGCTCGTGCAGGTGGACTTCGATCACCTTGTGCCGACCAGTTACCCGATCATCCACCCGGGCTTCCATCGGCTCCAGGCGACCACCGAGCCGTTGATCGATCCCGGCGTCGCCAAGGTGCACATCACCGAGCATCTTACCCAGGCGTTCGACCAGCCGCTCCTGATCACGAACGACAACTCCTATCCGCTTGTTGGCGGCACGGTTTATCAGCCGGTTGTAATTGCTCCGGTCCATCTCGCGCTACCGGTGTTAGTCACTGCTAGTGCGGCCCGGCCGCGGCTGGTCATCCCAGCCCGAGCGTCGACCCCGCAGAAAGCAGTCGATCGCCAGCAACGCTAGGCGCGCGACCGCTCAGCCCGGGCCGAAAGCCTCAGCCAGGAGTTACTCCGCCGCTACTTCTCTTACCGGCCTTTTCCGGAAAGGCCATCCATCTCCTGCAAAAGCCCGCCGACCGTCCGCCGATCGCGCGCCGGTTCCAGCCGGCTGATGAATTCCCGAAACCGCGTCGAGAAAAGCGCGCTCCGCACCTCCCAGTAGCGCACGATCCCCGGCGCCGTGATGTAATGCCGCAGCAACTCCTGCCAGCCGCACCAGAGCTGTTCATCCATCAGGCCATTGACGTAGTGGAAGTGGATCGTTTCCAGCGCCTTTAGGAACTGATGGGTCGCGTGAAAGAAACGCGCCTGGTCTTCGGTCGAGAGCTGGCTCAGATCCTCCAGCCCCACGCCCCAGATGCGCGCCATCTCGGCATTCTCCATGAAGGTATTGGTCACCTCGCGCACGGCGGAGGCGGCGGCGTCCTGCGCGGCCACCTTCGCCACCCGCGTGCTTTGGTGCACCTGCAGGCCGAGATAGAGCACCGACAGCACCACCGCGACCGAGCTCACCAGTTGCGAAACCGCATTGATCGCGTCCCAATTCATCGGAGACCCGGCTCATCCGCCGGGAGCTGGATGTTTCACCGGAAACAGGAGTCTGGCAATCACGTGGCGGACCATGCGGCCGCCGATGAGCGAAGCCTCATCCCTCTCGAAAAGCTGAAAAGCTGAAAAGCTGAAATGCTGAAAAACTGAATCAGGAAAGCATGCACGCAGGAATCTCTCTGGTGTAGCGCGGGTCTCTGCCCCGCGTTCGACCGCGCGCAGCTTTGCGATGATTGCGGCCGGTACGGCCGCCGCGACAGGAATTCCAAAACGCTGCCGCGTAACGCCCGGAGCCTGCGCGGTGTCACTACCAATAAATACCATGAAAATCACCCGGCTTGCACTCCTCGCCCTGTTCAACACCGGCCTCACCCTGCCGACCGCCGCCCAGCAACCCGACCCCGCCGTGCCGGCCACCGCCATCGCCGCGACGCAAAACCCCGCCGCCGTACCGGCACCTGGCCCCGCGCCCGCGGCGCCGTCCACTCCAGCCATTACCCAGCCCGCAAACGACAAACCCTGGCATCAAAGCCACAAACACCACCACCACAAAAAACACCACAAGAACGCCGCCGCGAAACAAGAGCACCAGCGCGAACAAAACGCCGCCGCGGTCCCCGCCGCCACCCCGCAGCCGCAATAGCGGTATTATATATAGAGCGCGCGCTCTCTCTGTAGAGGCGCTCATGTCGAGCGCCGGGATTCCCGGAGTTGTAGAGGCGCTCGTGCCGAGCGCAGGCTAAACCGGTTGCGGCCGGCACGGCCGCCTCTACAGCGAAGAAGCCCCGCACGAGCAGAAACGCCTCCTTGGCAGCATGCGCTATCCCCAGCGCATCGGGGGAAGCGGCTTCCGCTGTGGACAGGGGATTCTACAGGGCCTTCCGCACAGACTTTCGTTGACATTTAATCCCCGAAAGCCACGGTCGCTCCTGTGCCGGACGACCAGAGAGCGCGTGGAGCCACTCGGTACGAAACAGTCATCGCCACCCTGGTCGGCGTTCTCGCCCTCGCCGTCTCCGGTTACACCGCCTACACCCAGCGCCAGCAGGTCCGCGCCGCGGTCTGGCCGATCCTCGAGTATGAGAGCAGCAACCTGCCGGATATCCACCTGACCATGGCCAACAAAGGCGTCGGCCCCGCCATCGTCCGCCACGTCATCGTGCGGGTGGATGGCAAACCGGTGAAAAACTGGACCGAAGCGCTCGAGAAAATTGCGGGCCCGGGCCGGCACTTTTACGAGAGCGACATGAGTGGACACGTCTTCGCCGCGGGCGAATCGATGAACATCTTCACCCCGCTCGATGACAACCATAAGCCGTTCGCCTTCGACAACACCGATCCGCTCCGGCCCACGCTGAACAAAGGCCGCCTCCGCGTCTCGGTCGAGATCTGTTACAGCTCGACCCTCGGCGAATCCTGGACCCTGCGCAGCGACGCCTACACCAGTTCCACCGTCGAGACCCGCACCTGCCCGACCCCGTCAGCGGCGACGTTTCAGCAGTGAAGGGACGCGGTGGTCAGGGCATTTCGCCGTCGAGCGCGGGATTCTCAGCGTTGTAGAGGCGCTCGTGCCGAGCGCAGGGATTCCCAGAGTTGTAGTGGCGCTCGTGTCGAGCGCAGGACCCAACCCGACACAGAATCTCTCAGAAAGCAGGAATCGCGAAAACCCAGCTAGCACGAAGTGCGAGCGTAGATGTTAAGACACGTAGCCGCAGCGCGGCGTGCTGCTCTGACTAAGGATGCGGAAAAGGGGGCGGCGACGATGCGGCGGCGATGAGGGGGCGGGGAGATTGGCGCTTCTTCAAGCGGCTTCGTCGATGAGCCAGAAGATGCAGTGACTTGTCGCGCTTGGTTAGCTCTTCGTAGGTGAAGCTCTTGAAGCGCTCGCTCTCTTTCGCTCGTGGCGGTTCTTCGGGTTGTAGCAGGCGACGAAGTCGTCGAGGTCGCTGCGCTTGAGCGGTGTTTTCTTTGAGCGTGAAATGCAGGTTGGTGCGCAGGTCGTAAATCCAGAGCTTCTGTCGTCCACGGCTTTTCCTGCGCGGGTTTGCGGTCGAAGAAGAGGACGTTGGCCTTCACGCCTTGCGCGTAGAAGATGCCGGTGGGCAGGCGCAGCAAGCGTGTGAACGTCGGCTTGCTTGAGCAGCTCGCGCCGGATGGTCTCGCCGGCGCCGCCTTCGAAGAGGACGTTGTCGGGCAACGACGATCGCGGCGCGGCCGTGCTGCTTGAGGATGGTGAAGATGTGCTGGAGGAAGTTGAGCTGTTTGTTGCTCGTGCTCGCCCAGAAATCGTCGCGATTGATGATGAGCGATTCCTTCGACGTCTCGCCCGCTTCGTTGACGATGGTGACGCTGCTCTTCTTGCCGAAGGGCGGATTGGCCAGGACGATCTCGTATTCGCCGTGCTTGCCGGCGAGCGCGTCCTTGGTCACCACCGGCACGTTCTCTTCGAGCTCGCCGCCGATGCCGTGCAGCAGCAGGTTCATCGCGCAGAGGCGCGTGACGCTGTCGACCAGCTCGATGCCGACGAAGCGTGCCGGTCTTCAGAAGCGTGTTCTTTTGCGCTCGGTCGAGCTTGTTGATGCTTCGCGAATGTAATCATGCGCGGCGAGCAGGAAACCGCCGGTGCCGCAGGCCGGATCGCAGATCGTCTCGTCCCGGCTGCGGCTGCGATCACGTCGACCATCGCGGCGATGAGCGGACGCGGCGTGAAGTATTGGCCCGCGCCGCCTTTCACGTCCTCGGCGTTCTTTTGCAGAAGCCCTTCGTAGGCGTCGCCTTTCACGTCGGCGTCGAGCGACTGGACCATTGCTTCCTTGTCGATCAGATCAACGATCAAGCCGGCGCAGCTTGGCCGGGTCCTGGATTTTGTTTTGCGCCTTGCGGAAGATGACGCCGAGCATGCCCGGCTGCTTTGCCGAGTTCTTCGAGCGTGTGGCGATAATGAATCTCCAGTTCATCGCCATCCGCTTCAGCAGCGCCGGCCAACGAATACTTGCTCCGGAATCGGCGACTGCTTGTTGAACGGCGGCCGCCTCTGCTCATCCGCCATTTTCAGGAACAGCAGAAACGTCAGCTGCTCGACGTAATCGCCGTAGGACAGACCGTCATCGCGCAGGATGTTGCAGTAGTTCCAGAGCTTTTGAGACGAGTTGCGATCCGTTCATGGCAATATCAGTCTCCGATATGATGCCAGTCGAACTCTGGTAGATTCCTGAAGGAAGTCGGACACTTTTGACAATGCGCCGTTCGTTTCCGCCCACGCGATATGCTCCGCGAGCCGCAACATCTTGGAAATAGCAGGGGTGTCGTGCCAAGCGGCGAGAATCAAGGGCAGCGAAGGCTCCCAACCAGCACCGACCTGTTTGCGGTTTGGCAACATCTGCCATAATTCGTTCCATCGATTCGGTATCGGACAAAGCCTGCCATGCTCGCGACAGAAAGTGATCAGGTCTTCAGTCTCTTTACTCATTCTGGGCCGCCATTTTCAGGAACAGGAGAGCCGAGCCCGCTGGGAGCGAGCGAGTCAGAATGCGCGGAGCGCAGGGCGAAGCCCGAAGAAGCGGGCGCGACTGAGTCAAACGTCAACTGTTCGACGTAATCGCCGTAGGAGAGGCCGTCATCCCTCAGGATGTTGCAGTAGTTCCAAAGCTTCTGGATGAGGTGGGTTGAATCCGACATACGCTAACCCACCCTGAAGCAGGCTGTAGAATCGCCGGTCTCCTTTTTATAACCGGAAACCATTCCGTCCTCAGAGATTTTTATTCCAAGACCAAATCTACTCAAGGTTTTGGCGGCAGCCGATCGGCCGCCTTGGTTGCCCAGATCGATTGTGCCGAGTTTTAAAATCGCGCCGGCTGCATAGATGCTGCCGTCTGGCCGAAGTACGAGAGCCCCATCGAGTCCTAATAATTCTTTCCGCACTGACCTCGAGAGCGTATCAAACCTCTTTCCTCCGACAAGTGCGGCTGCCGCTTTCGGCTTGAGTTTTTCTGAGGTCTCGATTCGATCGTCTACCGCTACAATCTCATCGTCACGAAAACGCCTCAGATCGGTCGTTCTGAGGAGTCCGATACATCCTCCACTTCGGGCAAAGGACACGTCGAGTGACGAAGCGTATATTGCCTGACGTAGTTTGGTCGCGCCGGCGCCTCCTGCGGCAGACATCTGTTTTACGATCGAGTCGTGTGCGAAGTTTACCCATGCACCCCGACGCATGGCGAAGCGGAGTCGCTGTTCGGAAAAGACAAGTATTTCGCCGTTTCGATTCAACGTGATACCCACGGTATTTCCGGTCGTCCTGGTAGCTAACGGACGATACCTTTGGGGGAAAAATGCATCCGGTGCCGCAGTGAGCGTTGTTTGATCTTCCGAGGTTTCAAACCCGCTGACTCCTCCGAGTGAGGGTATTCGCCACCAAGAGTCGACTCCGTCTGTTAAGTTTTTGGCAAAATCCTCCCGGAAAAGCTCGCCAGGCTTTATTCTGCTGCTTTCTACCGATAGCGTCGCTGTCACGAGGCAGCCGGAGGAGACGCGTTCTCCTTCGTAAGTTTGTGTTGCCCAATTGGAATAGGTCTCTAGGACCATCGAAATTATTCCCTGCTGCATCGTCCGTCCGCCGGCGACACTTTTGGCGATGGCTTGGCGAATGATCGCTTCCTCCAATTGGTCCAAGAAGGGTTCGGCTTCGGCCTTAACATTCGCGAACGCTCGAACGATATTCTCAACTAGATTCTTTTCGGCCGAATCGAATGCTTGGGCTCGTGACAGCTCGAAGAAAACCTGCTCATCAGTGCTTTCCCGTACCCGTAGCCGGTTTGCGCCCGGAGCGAACGTCACCAATGAGTTAACTCGCCTCCGTGCCTGCCACGGCTCATCGAGAATTTCCACGCCCGGAAACATCGGAATGAGAACGTCGTTGAGGAAATCGCGGAAGGTCATACTTGAGACTGACTGAAAGCTTGGTGCAGGATGGACTGCCGGAGACGCGAAGCGCGGATCTGATTGATGGAAAGCGCCGCATCCAACTCCTCGACCACGCTTAGGCGTCGCTCTACTTCCGCCACAATTCGTTTCTGCTCGGCGAGCGGCGGAAGTGGAATGATCAAGTTGCGGAAACCTTTTTGCGTAAGATTGACACCACTGTCGCTGATACCGGTCTTCAGCTCGTCAATCTCATCGAGAATATGCGGCGCGTCGAGTACGATTTCCAAGAACGCGGGATCAGCAACGTCCTGCTTCGCGCGCACGCGATATGCTTTATCGCAGAGCATAAGACGCGGTCGCGTCGATTTAACTAAACATGCAACGCCAGCCCGCGCTCGCGGCCCAGCGCGCGTGATGAGCAAGTCGCCAGGGCGCAACTCGAGGTGAGGCCGCGGACCGAGGCCAATGGGGAGGCGTTTATTCTGGCTCTCGAGAAAGCGGCCGTGCTGAATCGCCGAAGTTTTGATCACTCCCCAAACATCATCGGAGGCAGATGGCTCACGTTCGCACTTTGGACTCCACCCTTGGTCCAGTGAGTCGATCGCAATGGAAATGGGCCGAAGTAGAAATTTGCCTTCGCAGGCGGTTTTGAAGACGGCGGCGCGGTAGCGTTTGAGGTTGGCCTGCACCCGCCGCAACGCCGCCACCCCCGCCTCCAGCCGCGTGAATTGCTTCTCGATCTCCGCCACAATCCGCCGCTGCTCGGAAAGTGGTGGCAGCGGAAACGTGCAGTCCTCAATTTCTTTTGCACTGACGTTCTGAACAGCGATGCCTTTCCCTTCCGCAACAATTTGCGGTT
This sequence comes from uncultured Verrucomicrobiae bacterium, assembly GCA_963831805.1. Classification (GTDB taxonomy): domain Bacteria; phylum Verrucomicrobiota; class Verrucomicrobiia; order Chthoniobacterales; family UBA10450; genus Palsa-1392. The sequence continues at coordinate 679,197 of CAWHRN010000009.1, forward strand.
CAACAAACTTGAGCACTAGCTTCGCAAAACGGGCGTCATGCTCTGGCTTCACCAGAAGCAGGCCTGTGCGCTGGTTCTGTAGCGCCGGTTCAGCGTGTTGATAACGGGCGATCTTGCCTAAGGAACCCGACATCCCAATCAGGAGATCTCCATCACGAACTACGAAACCCGGCAACTCATCGAGAAAGCGGACATCGACCCGCTTGGCTTCCGAGACGTCCACCAAACCGTCGCCGAGATTTGATTGCCGTATGAGCGGAACGCCCTCGGCTTTGTAGTCAGTACTTTTGAAGGCGAAACCGTTTCGCACTTTCAGGATGTCACCGACACGTGCCGTGCGCCAAGTAACGCAAACTCTGCGGTTCGTCTGCGTATCAGCTGTCACGATGAATCTCCAGAAGTTCGGCAAGGACGCTGTCGACGTGCATTTTTAACTGTACGACTTCGCCACGAGCGGTCCCGACATGTGCAGATAACGATGAGCGATTTGTACGTTGCACGAGTAAGCTTTCCGACCGTCTCCTCGACGAGCGAAACGGTGTTCTCGGGGACCTCGGCAGCACTCGCAGTTACCCCGCGTGCGCGCAGTATAAAGCGCACCTTTTGTTTCATTGTAGGTTTGCGCTGCCCCTCCTCGAAACGAAAGCCCGACTGCGCCTTCACAGTCGCGTCGGGCGCGAGTTGATCCAGGACTCTCGGACAGATTCTCGTAATTCGTTCGCGGTGCCCCGGAACGAAAATCGTCCTTCGTCCGCGAGGTCCAAACACGCCTGCCTGAATGAAAGGGCAGCCCCTGGCGCCATCGCTTCGAGAGTGCTGAGGATTGCCGCATCCTGGGCGGTTGCGTGCAGTCGCTGCGGAGTCGCGATAGAAGACTCGCTGATTCGTTTTTCGCGCTCCGCCTCTATGGTGTTCAAAAGCTTCGACAGCGCCGCCATCTCGGTTTTGTAGCGGCGAACCGGATTATTACCGTTCGCCAGCTTGAGGAGGTTTTGAAAGAGACCGTCGAGCGAATCTAGATCAGCTGCTCCCAAGCCCGTCGAGCGGAGTTCGGGTCGGCATTCTCGAAAGTAAACCTGAGTTACGGTTTTCGCAGAATCCTTGATAGTCGCGGTGTTGGCATTGATTGCCTTACATTTAGCAAGCTTTGCCTTGAGGGAGGCAAGTTCCTTACGAAGGTTCGACCAGCCGTCCATTGGGGAGCTATTTCTTCCGAGCGCTTTGTTTTCTCGGTTTACGGCTAGGCGCACGCGTTGGCTTTCCGCGACTCTCAGAGCGACTGGCGTGCAGGCCGTGCGCTACCAGATTGTGCCCAACTGGATTTAATTTGAAAAGGCCTCTACCGGCGGGATCGAAATATCCGGCATTCTTTGCGTTCTGCAGCGTGAAACGTGGCTGCTTTGGCAATGGGTAACCAGCCTGAACGAAATATTTTTCGATGTCGGCCGTTGAGATAGCATCCTTCTTCTCATCTCCTTGCGCATGGTTTTTGAGGTAGTATGCGACAAGCGCTGCCATCTCATTGTCGGTTTTCGGGGATTTGGACTCCTTGAATCCTCGGATATCGACGATTGAACCAGGAGCCGCTTTGCCCCCTGCGCCACTTGAAACATCCGTTTCCATCAATGGCGCGGCGAGGTTCCCCGGTGGCGGAGTCGCAAGTGTGCTGCCTTTCAAACCCAGGCGCTTGAAGACGTAATCAATCACACGTTCGCGCTGATTCGGATTCAAGCCCATCTAGCGCCGACAGGACCTGTTGAATTGCTTCCAGTTCTATATCTGTAGTATTTTCTTGGAACCATAGGGTTCGGGTTCACTTCATGCGGATAAGGCGATGTTCAATTCATCGAGCAACTTGGGCAGTTGCTCGCCGAAGAGTTGATGCGCTTTGCCCAAGCCGCCGCGCTGATTGAACGGTGAGAGTTCCAAATCATCCGGCTCGATGCTGAGGCTCGTGGCGATGTGGTCGCGGATGAGATTGAGCCAGGCGAGTTGCTCCGGCGTGAAGACGGTGCCGGCCTTGGCTTTGTCCATGAGCCATTCGTTGAAGCGTTCGGAGACGGAGTCGGCGAAGGGCGCGAGGACGGGTTGTTGTTCCAGCGCGAAGCGGACGAGGGCGACGAGGTCGGCAAAGCGGCCGGCCTGCGAGCGGCCTTTGACTTTGCCGGGCGCGGTGACGGCGAAGGCGTCCCAGAGGCGGTCCTCGGTCCAGGCGGCGTGGATTGTCGCGCAGTTTCTTTTCCAGTTCCTTGAGCATCGGCTCGGTGAGGCGCTGTTTGTAGGGGCGGCTGTAAAGGATTTGGAGGGCGTCGATCTCGGCTCTGGTGCTGCTCGATGTAGTCGCGGAAGGATTCGGACGAGTTCTGCGGCTTTTCTTTCGCGGCGGCGTCGAAGCCCTGGCGTGATGACGTCGATCGGTGGTGACGTCGATGGTTTGCTCGTTCTCGCTGCTTCACGCGTACGAGCGTGTCGCGCAGCTGCCGGTTTGTCGAACGGCGCGCAGGCTTCGGTGATCGAGTGCTTCGCGTGCTTGCTCGAATGCTTCGGGTCGACTTCCTGCGCTTCGGCGCCGGCTTTCCGCGTGGCCTTCTCGGCGATCGCATCGGGATCGATCGGCTCGCAGAAGCGCGCGCGACATCTCGGCGAGGGTCTTGCCGCCGGTCGCTGCGGTGATGCTGGCTGCTCTTCGGCATCGAGCGTCGCGGTCCAGCCGGGCGAGTCGCGCGGCCAGCGTCGTGAGCGTGTCTTCGTCGCGTTTGCCAAGCGCGACGCCGAGCAGGATGCTTTCGAGCTTGACGGTCGGCTTGCGGTCGAGCGGGCGGGAATCGGTCTTGTCGCTCTCGCAGACGCCGACGGCGTCGACGATGACGAAGTGGGTCTTGGCCCGGGCGTCTGCGCCGGAGACGGCCTGCAGATCGGTCGGCGAGAGCACGCGCGTGCCGCGGCCTTTCATCTGCTCGAAATAGACGCGGCTGCGCACGTCGCGCAGAAAGAGGAGGCACTTCGAGCGGCTTGATGTCGGTGCCGGTGGCGATCATGTCGACGGTGACGGCGATGCGGAGCTGCGGCGAGAGGCGGAATTCCTGGATGAGCTGCTTCGGACTTGCGCCGGCTTGCCGGTTTCGGGATGCTTGGCCTGGTAGGTGATCTTTTTGCAGAAGTCGTTGCCCTTGCCGAACACCTCGCGGCAGATGTGGACGATGTCTTCGGCGTGGGAATCGTCCTTGGCGAAGATGAGCGTCTTCGGCACGAGCGTGCGGCCGGGAAAGAGTTCGGTGAAGACGCGTCGCGGAAGGCTTGCAGGACGGTGCGGATCTGGTCGTGGCACGACGACGGAGCGATCGAGTTCTTGCGCGGCGTGTAGGTCGAGGTCGTCGTCGAGTCGCTCCCAGCGGACTTGCGCGTGTTGCTTTGCTGCGCTTGTCGACGAAGAAGCCTTTCTCGACCTTGCCGCCCTGCTCGGTGACCTGCGGTTTTGATGCGGTAAACGTCGTAGCCGACATTGACGCCATCGGCGACGGCGCGCTCGTGGTTGTATTCGGTGACGAGGTTCTGGTTGAAGAAGCCGATGGTCTGCTTGCGCCGGCGTGGCGGTGAGGCCGATGAGGAAGGCGTCGAAGTATTCGAGCACCTGCCGCCAGAGGTTGTAGATGGAGCGATGGCATTCGTCGGTGATGATGAAGTCGAAGGTCTCGATCGGGACGGCGGGGTTGTAGGCGACGTCGCGGGTGCGGTTGATCGGCGGCGGCGATTTCGAAGCCGGAGATGTTCGTCGAGCGTCTTCGGCGAGCTCTTCGCCGCGCAGCATCGAGTAGAGGCGCTGGATGGTGCAGATGGTGACGCGGCAGACGGCGTCGAGTGCGGTTCGAGGTGAGGTGCTGGACGTTGTAGAGCTCGGTGAACTTGCGGCCGGTATCGGGCGTGACGAATTGCTGAAACTCGGCGAGGGCCTGCCGGCCGAGATTGGCGCGGTCGACGAGGAAGAGGACGTTGCGCGCGCCGGCGTATTTGATGAGGCGATAGGTGAAGGCGCAGGCGGTGAAGGTCTTGCCCGCGCCGGTGGCCATCTGGATGAGGGCGCGCGGCTGCGCTTCGGCGAAGGATTGTTCGAGGCCGGTGATGGCTTCGACCTGGCAGTCGCGCACGTCCGGCGCCGTCGAGGGATGCTTGAACGGCATCTCGGCGAGCCGGCGCGGAGGGTGTCCGGTTCGTCGAGCCACTCCGCGAGCGTTTCGGGACGATGAAAGGCGAAGACGCGGCGCGAGCGCGGATGCGGATCGCGTTCGTCGCGGAAGAAGGTTTCGACGCCGGTGGATTCGTAGAGGAACGGAAGCGTGCCGGGTAAGTCGCCGCGGAGGAAGTCCGGAAGGCTCGATGCGTAGCGACCGGACTGATCGGCGACGGTCGAGAGCGTCGTGCCTTGCTTTCTTTGCTTCGATCGACACCGACCGGCTTTGCGATCAACCAGCAAAAGGTAATCGCAGCGGCCCGGTCTTGAGCGGGACTTCGCGAACGGCGATGCCGCGTCCTGCAGAAAGGTCGAGCTGTTTGTAGTTTTGAATTATCCAGCCGGCGCTGGTGAGAAGCGCGTCTATGTGCTGGCGGGCTAGTTCTTCCGGGGACGGCATCTGCAAAAGGTCCGTTTCTAGCGGGCGGCGGAAATGATGTCGAGGAAGAAGATGCTGGGCTGAAATGCTGAAATGCTGAAATGCAGAATGGAGACAGGGCTGACAATCGAAGCGCGGCAGCTTGGAGCCGGGAGCGGACAGGCTGAGAAGCTGAGGAGCTTAGAGCCTGAAAGGCTGACACGAAAAGACTCTGGAGTTGCAGAGGCGCTCGTGCCGAGCGCAGGGCTTCGAGGTTTGCGGCCGACGCGGCCGCCTCTACAGTGGACAGTGGGGGAAGTTAGATGCTCTCTTTGCTCCGCGGCGCGGGGGGTGGGTGCGACTTGGCTGTTGTCGGTTGGGGTTCGGCGCTTCCCGGTTTCGGTTTGAATCGCGGAGGCTCTGCGCTGTCTCTTTGTCGGCTTCGGCTCGTGACCTCGAGGGTCCGAGTCGTGACCTCTTCGTTTTGCCCTGGAACCTCCAGGTTGGAAGCTGGTGACTTGTCGGTTTTAATCTGCAACCGCCAGGTCGCGGCGAGTGATCTCCAAGGTTTTGCTTCGTGACGTCCCTTTTCGATCTGTGACCTCCAGGTTTCGGGATAAAACCTCCAGGTTTCGCTTCATGACCTCCAGGTTGCGACACGTGACCTCGATGTTTTGCCGTCTGACCTCCAGGTTATGAACCGTGACCTCCATGTTTTGGTTTGTGTAGTCCGCGTTTCGATTCGTGACGCCATGTTTTGATTCGTGTAGTCCACGTTTCGAACTGTGACGTCCACGTTTCGATTCGTGACCTCCATGTTTTGATTCGTGTAGTCCACGTTTCGAACCGTGACGTCCATGTTTCGATTCGTGACTTCATGTTTTGATTTGTGTAGTCCACGTTTCGAACTGTGACGTCCATGTTTTGGTTCGTGTAGCCCACGTTTTGATTCATAACGTCCGCGTTTTGAATCGTGACGTCCGCGTTTTGATTCATCTAGCGCACGTTTTGATTCGTCTAGCGCGTGTTATGGATTACAACACGAACGCCGTCAGTCGCGGATTCTCGGGGTAACGGGTTGAAAGGCAGGGTCTTGCGGCGGGACGCCGCAGCGGGCGGCAGGAAGCGCGAAGTTTAGAGGGTGCTCCAGGCGCTGGATGGACGGTGCTCTGGGCTCGCTCGGCGCTCTCCGCTCGACGCTTGCTGCCTGGTCGACGTCTGCCCCGAAGTCCTGAGAACTGAAACGCTGAAACAAGAAGGCAGCAAGGGAGAGGGCATCGTTGCGGCTGACACGAAAAGACTCTGGAGTTGTAGAGGCGCTCGTGTCGAGCGCAGGGCTCGGAGGTTTGCGGCCGACACGGCCGCCGCTACAGCGGACAGCGAAGGTTTGCGGCCGACACGGCCGCCGCTACAGCGAAGAGTCGCAACTGCCGGCTGCGCCTGGCAACCCTGAGCCGAGAAACTGAAGAGGCTGAGAAACCGCGCGGGGCGAAGTCAGCAGCCCCGTGACATTCGAATGCCCGGACCACACGGCCGCAGCGTGTCGTGTAGATGCGCGCCGTGATCGCGTGCGCCTCTTCGTGGAATCCGCCGCGCGGGAACCGACTTTATCTACCCGACTGGAGCAGTCGACAATTTCTTTTGACATCCATACTAACGTAGTAGACTCTCGGCCAATATCCGACTACGCCAGTAGACAAACCAAAACAAAAACAGCCTATGAAATCAACGATCCTGCCAGTCCTCGCTCTTGTAATCGGCGGCCTCGTCGCCTCCAGCCCGCGCGTGTCGGCGGAGAACACGACCATCCGTTTCGGCCACTTTCCCAACGTGACGCATGCGCAGGGGGTGATCGCGCATGGTCTCTCCCGCCAAGGCAAGGGCTGGTTCGAGCAACGCCTCGGGCCGGGCGTCGAGATTCAGTGGTTCACCTATAATGCCGGCCCGTCGGCCATGGAGGCGATTTTCGCCGGCTCGCTTGATGTTACCTACGTCGGTTCTGGACCGGCGCTGAATGCGCATTTTAAGTCAGAGGGTGAAGAGATTCGCGCCATCTCGGGTGCCGCGACGGGTGGGGCGGCGTTGGTTATCCGCCCGGACGAGGCGATCAAGACGCCAGCAGATTTCCGCGGCAAGATTATTGCCACGCCGCAGTTGGGCAATACGCAGGACATTTCCTGCCGCGCCTGGCTGAAGGCTCAGGGCTTCAATATCACCCAAGTCGGCGGTGACGTGACCGTTTTACCAACTGCCAATCCCGACCAGCTGGGCCTCTTCACGGATAAACGAATCGATGCGGTCTGGACGGTCGAACCGTGGGTCACCCGCCTCGAACTGAAGGCCGGGGCCAAGGTCTTGCGAGAGGAAACTGACGTCCTGACGACCTGGCTCGTGTCCAGCGTGAAATTTCTCACCGACCATCGGGACCTCGCCAAGAAAATCGCCGCCGCGAATGTGGAGTTGACGGCCTGGATCAAGGCAAATCCGGCGGAGGCACAAAAGATCCTGGTCGACGAACTGAAGGAGGAGACGAAGGGCGCGATCGAACCCGAAGCCATTTCACATGCCTGGAAGCGAATCACCTTTACCTCGGAAATCCCCGGCCAGCTCGTGACTAAGGCGGTGCAGGACGCCAAGGAGGCCGGTTTCTCCAAAGGCCCGACTGATATCTCGAAATTAGTCGTGCAGCCGTAGCCTAACATAAGGTTCGCTCACTTAGCCTCATATCTTATGTACGCCATTCAGACCATTCCGTTGCCTCCGCAGGCCAGGGCGGCCGTTCGTGAAGAATTGCAGTTTGTCCCGCCGAGCAAACTAGTCGTCGAGAACGTCTCGAAGAGCTTCAAGACAAGAACGGGCACGGTCCAGGCCTTGGATCGAGTGACCTTGAAAGTCGAGGAAGGCGAATTCGTCTGTCTGGTGGGTGCCAGCGGCTGCGGGAAGTCCACCCTCTTGAACATCATCGCCGGTCTGGAGAGTCCGGATAGCGGAACCGTGCTGACGGATGGCCGGGTTGTGACCGAACCGGGGCGCGAACGTCTCGTCATGTTCCAGGAGTCGGCCTTATTTCCCTGGCTCGACGTTATGGGCAACGTTCTCTTTGGGTTAAAGAGAAAACCGCACCTTTCCCGGAAGGATCGCATCGATGTGGCACGCTATTACCTTGAGTTGGTCGGTCTGACTCGGTTCGAGCGCTCCAATGTTCATGAGTTATCCGGCGGGATGAAACAGCGGGTCGCCCTGGCCCGTGCCCTTGCGCCCAACCCGCGGATGCTCCTGATGGACGAACCTTTCGCCGCACTCGACGCCCTCACCCGCGAGCAACTTTATGGCGATCTCCAGCAAATCTGGGAAAGCCGGCGTAAGACGATCATCTTCGTGACCCATAACGTTCGGGAGGCAGCGTGCCTCGGCAGCCGCGTCTTGCTCTTTTCGCCCCACCCTGGGCGGATTCGCGAAGAGTTTCACATCGAACTGCCTCACCCACGCGACATCAACAGTGTTAACCTCGCAGAGTATGCCTCCAAAATTATGCACTCACTCAAAGGATTCAAAGAAACAGATGAGGTGGCGGAATGAAACGGTTTCTCTTCTCGATTCTTTTCTTCGCCGGCCTGGTCGCCATTTGGGGCGTTGCGGTTCGTCTGCGCATCTGGTCGCCGGTCCTATTGCCGTCCCCCGTCAAGGTGGTGGAATATCTCCGTTCCGCGGCGGTTGATGGAACGCTCTGGCATGCAACCCTTATAACTCTTAAGCGTCTGCTGTTAGGTTATGCAGTCGGCCTGATCGGCGGCATCCCCCTGGGCCTGCTGACCGCGCGCTGGAACCTTCTGCACGATACCATCGGGACCCTCGCGTTAGGGTTGCAAACTCTGCCCAGTGTCTGCTGGGTCCCGCTGGCGTTGCTTTGGTTCGGGCAAAGTGAAGCGGCCATGCTCTTTGTCGTGGTGATGGGTACGCTCTGGTCGGTAGTCATCGCGACTGACACGGGTGTTCGTCACGTCCCGCCCATCTACCGCCGCGCTGCGCTCACCATGGGCTCGAAGAATCTCCATATGTGGCTCAAGGTCATTCTGCCTGCGGCTCTTCCTTTCATCGTCAGCGGGATGAAACAAGGTTGGGCTTTCGCCTGGCGTTCGCTCATGGCGGCGGAGATATTCGTTACCATCCTCTCCGGTTTTGGTCTTGGCCAGTTATTACACTACGGCCGGGAGTTGAACGCGATGGACCAAGTGATCGCCATCATGTTCGTAATCGTCGTCATTGGCCTCCTGGCCGATAAAACCCTTTTCGCCCCAACGGAGCGTTTCCTTCATCGTCGATGGGGAACGAGTCAGGCTTGATGCTACATTCTCGTCTGGATCAACCGCGCTTGAAGACCGCCTGCGAGATTACAGTCGTAAATGAACTCGGGTTGCACGCACGCCCCGCGGCAGAGTTTGTCCGCATCGCCAACTCTTTCATTTCCGAGATCAGCCTCATCCGTCAAGGCCGCCGCTACTCCGCGCAGAGCCTGATCGATGTGATGCGAGCGAACCTGCGTTGTGGCGATAGCGCCACTTTGGAGGCCGAAGGGGTGGATGCAGAACGGGCGCTCATAAAATTGACCGCACTTCTGAAAAGCTTCATCGATTAAACGAAGCGCCCCCAAGGGCCTAAGCATGGTCTGTCTCGCAAACGGATCGAAAGCGGGGGTTGCCTAGGTAATCACTGTGTAGTTTCGGGGCCGGCCTGGCTTCGTAATCGCGGCTTTCCAGGCAACGCTAAGCGGAATCGGCCATTTCCGGGAAACTCCGTAAATCCAATGGCGGATTGCCAGTTGCGGGTGTCTGCCTCTGGAGCTGCTCGCCGAAGAAGCTCCAACCGGTCGGCCAGCGCCTTCCCATGAGATAAGGACTGCGCGCTTCAGAAAGAATATTAACCGATCGAAAATCGGCCTAAAGCTCAGACCTCTCTCTCTTGAGTCGGCTTCCCTGAAAGTTTCGCCTAACGATAAGTGCGGCATTTTAGATTCCCAGGGTAATCGAAAACGGGGAACTCAGATCGCAATTCCAGAGGGGCGTTCCCTCAAAACACGAGGGAAAACTGCCCTCAAAAAAATATTTTGTAAAAAGTTGTTGCAATCCATATCGGTTTAATATGAATTAAATCCATAGCGACACAGTATAGATTCAAAACCAACAAGCGAAACCAATGAAAATCGAACCAATGAAAATCGACACTCAAAATTACAGCCAAGTTATCGGACGGCTTTTGGCCGAGCCCTTTCTGATCGTGGGGATGACCATGTTTTGGGCAACCGCCTTACCGGCCGCAGCGCTTTTCTTCGGCGTGCTCAAGGCTGCGGATCAGGTTCGCGGATATGTCACGGCTCCGGCGACAGTGGGCGGGCGCCTGGTGAGACGCACAGTCTAATTTCCCAACCGAATTCCAAATGAAGAGAATCGTCATCCTGCTGGCCTGCCTGCCTGCGATCGTGCCGCTTCAGAGCCGGGCTCAATCTGAATCCGCGCGTTTGCAAAAGCTTGAGGATTCCGTCCGCCAATTGCAGCAACGCAACAGTGACCTCGAGAACGAGGTGCACCAGCTCAAGGCCAAAAGTCCGTTCGCGCCGGTGTTCGACAAACAAACTGCCAGGGTCACGCCCGGCAACGACAACAAAACCGTCTTCGCGGCGCCCCCGCCGCCGCCGGTGGACGTGCACCCGGCAGGCCCCGAATACAAGCTGACCCTCGGCGGTTATATTCAGGCGAATTTCGAAGACGGCGACGTCTCCGCCTTCGAAGGCCGCTTCGGCGCGACCGCTTTGAAGGATCGCTTTCGTCTGCGCCGCGCTCGTATCACCTTGACGGGTGATTTTGCGGAGCAATTTGACTTCAAAATCGAAGGAGATTTCGAACAAAGCGACGCCGCGATCACGGCCTTAAAAACGGTGAACGTCAGCACTGGCGCGACGACCACGGTGACGAACTCGAACCGCACGGAGTTTTCCGCGAGCGATATCTTCATTAACTACCACGGGCTTCCGGAGATGAATCTCAAGGTAGGTCAATGGAAGGCGCCTTTCGGCTTGGAAAATCTTACGCCCGATACCCAAATCTACACGATCGAGCGGAGCCTCCCTACCGGTGCGATCGTGCCGGAGCGGCAGATCGGCGCGATGGTCTGGGGCAAGCCGCTCGCCACCGCCGCCCCCGACTCCAAGGATTTCGTGACCTACTATGCCGGCATCTTCAACGGCAATGGGCGCAACTTTAATAACAACGACAACAACGAATTCATGTATGTCGGCCGGCTTGAGTTGCAGCCATGGAAAGGGCGGGTCCTGGGCCAGGAAGGAAGCCTGAAACTGGGCGGTGATTATTTCCACAGCCGGGACGATGCGGGGACCAATATCTCGCCGGCGCTCAATCTCAAAGTGAACCCGGACGGCTCGCTCTCGTCTTTTACCCTCACCAGTGCGGACGAACGCAACGCCTTCAGCTTCGACGCCTGGTTGAAAATCGGACCATTCGACTTGATCACGGAATACTTGGAGGAGCACGTGGACGGTCGGGAGGTGAACGGCGTCCCGCCGATCGCAGATTTCACGACCAATGGCTACTATGTGCAGGGTAGTTACTTTATCCTGCCGAAAAAATTGCAGGGCGTGTTGAAATGGGAAGCCCTTAACCCGGGTCAGCTCGGCAACGATGGGATCCATTCGCTCACTGCCGGGCTGAATTACTACGTCCACTCGGACAACATAAAGATTATGGCCGACTACGTGCATACCTGGTCGGATTATCGCGCCGCGAACCCGCAGTTTGGCAATAGCGAGTTCAACGAGGTGCTCCTTCGACTTCAAGTCGTTTTTTAGCCTGTCGCGCGGCAGGCGCGTAGGGGGAGAACGGGTATGTCCTGGCGAGGGCGTGCCCGTTTTCTTTTGGCGCATGACCTTTAGAACCGGCCCGAGGGGATTGAATTCCCCAGCTCTTTCAAGTAAGAATATTACTCGATGAAATTATCCAAACGCGGCGAATACGCCCTTCGCGCGCTCATCGATCTCGGTGTCGCGGCCGAGCTCGGGCGACCAATCGTGCAGGTGAGCGAGCTGGCTGATAAGGAGAAATTGCCGACGAAATTTCTTGAGCAAATTTTCATTCAACTGAAGGCCGGCGGCTACGTCATCACCACTCGCGGTAAACTCGGTGGATATTCGCTAGCTAAGCCGGCTCGGCGAATAAAGTTTGGTCAGGTCATCCGATTAATCGAAGGGCCCCTTGCGCCGATCGCCTGTGTCAGCCAAACAGCGTACGAACGCTGCACCTGTCCGGATGAAGCGCATTGCGGTTTGCGCATGCTCATGCTCGATGTTCGCAACGCGATCGCGAAGGTGCTCGACCGCTATACGCTCGCGGAGATCGTTGATATCACTCTGCGCAAATTGCGGCGTGATGGTTTGACCTCGCCGTTTCTGTCGCGCGTGGGAGGGCTGTCGCCCCTTCCGGACGCGCTGCAAATTTTCTCCGCGGATCCACCTCGAACCACCCGGCTGAAAAACTCGCCTCGAGTTCCTCTAGCAAGCAACAAGCGCCGCGGGACGTAGCTAAATTCATTTGAGTGGAGCGGCGTCTCGGGAGTGTTCGGCGCGAGCCAGGATGCGCTGCAAACCGCATCCGCTGGTGATGGAACTGAAAGGCTGCAAAGCTTGACTTGTTGCCGGCACGGATGGTGGGCGACGGGCGATTGAGCGAAAGGGAACGCTGGGTGTTCTCTTCTGGGGATGGCGTCTGCAAAAAGTCCGTTTCTAGCGGACGGGGCAAATGATGTCGAGGAAGAAGATGCTGAAGACTGAAACGCTGAGACGCTGAGAGCCTGAAAGGCTGACACGAAAAGACTCTGGAGTTGTAGAGGCGCTCGTGTCGAGCGCAGGGCTCGGAGGTTTGCGGCCGACACGGCCGCCGCTACAGCGACGCGGTGTTGTTTCGGCCTGCTCGGTCGGTGAAATCCGAGTCCCCGTTTTCGGCCTTGACTCTGACCGCGATGAACGGGAAAACTCGGCGGAAATTTACCATGCACTATCCCAAATTGGTTCTCTCGTTGTTGTTGCTCAGTACCGCTGCTTTCGGCGCCGGGACGCAGCAGGTCGCGGCCCGCCCGCAGACGATGTCGGTGTCTTTGGTGAAGACGTTCGATTTCGCCAGGCCTAATTATACTTTCCTCAATACCGGCCAGATCAACGACGGAGGCACTTTTGTGCTGCAGTTGCTGCAAGGGAGCGCGACCGTCGCGGGGAGTGGGAACGTAAATGGGCAGTTTTTTCGGCCCTTCGTGGAGCCGGGCGATACTGTCGGTTTCACCTCGGCCAGCGGGATAAATAATACCGGGGAGATCTGTGGCCGCTATGATGCGGGGGGGACGACGCATGGATTCATCCGCCGAGGACAGAAGTTTAGATCCTATGATGTGCCGGTGGCGCAAGAGTCAGCGACGACGATAGATGGCATCAACGACGCCGATGATTTTTGCGGTATTTACACCGCCTTCTCGGGGAGCGAGGCGCACGCCTACGCAGTCATCGCGGGGAGCTTCATCTCGATACCGATCGCCGGCCAGCTGCCCGACGCGTCGGGGATAAACAACCTGGATGAGGTGGTGGGAAGCTACGGCGAAAGTAGTGGCAATAAGTTTCACGGATTCATGCGCGCGCCGGATGGGTCACTGACTCTTCCGATCGACGCGCCGGGCGCAATCCAGACGGTCCCGCTGGCAATCAATGACGCGGGCTACTTTGTCGGCTTCTGGACGGATAGTCATGGCGCGCATGCCTTCGTCATGTACCTGCCGGATATGTTTGTCTCCTACGACATGCCGGGTGCGCGGGGAACTTCCTTCACCGGAATCAATAACGATGGGGTAATCGTCGGCACCTACTACGACCAGCAATCGAAGAGTCACGGGCTGGTGGCGCAATTGCAGGTGGAGTAGGGCGTGCGCCCGGGGCGCGCGGGGCGCAATAGTCAGGAATGCACAAGGGCAGGAAACCCGGCGGCAAGGTCCCCAGCCTATGTAGCGGCGTTCTATGACCGCCGGGGCTTCGAGTTGTAGAGGCGCTCGTGCCGAGCGCAGCCCTAAACCGTTTGCGGTCGACACGGCCGCCGCTACAGGGAAGCGTTGCGGTCCTCGGCTGCGGGAGACGGCAAATAGCTTGGACCGGCCGTTGACAGCGCCGCTGAGACGCCGCGAACAAATGCAGGAAACGCCTCGGGCGTGGCCGTCGAAGAAAATGTTTCCGGTTTTCACCGGTTTCGGGTAAACGACGCTGCCATGCGAAAGGTTCCTCTCTTCCTCATCGGTCTCGGTCTGCTCTCTCTCGCTCCCGGCGGCGGCGCGGGGTGATGATCTGCCGGAATTTGAGCCCGCTCTCATGGGGACGAAGGGAACGTTCCATCGGGCGCTGATCAACCTGATCGATGCCAAAGGTCTGGTGGAAAAGGGCCAGAAGGATGCGGTGGTGTTCTTCACCTGCGCGGTAAAGAATAGCGGCGGTGGCGGCCAGATCCTGGTCTATCGCGGCACGCCGGGCTCCGAGCTGCTGCAGAGGGAATTGTTGCGGCTGAGCTTTCGCTCCGCGTTTACCCCGGCGGTCTATAAACACCATGAAGTGTCGGTAAACCTGATCGGCACGGTGGTGTTTGTGGTGCGCGATGGTCAGCCGCATCTGCGCATCTATCTCCACCAGCAGGAGGAGGACTTGAAGTCGAATGCCGATTTCGTGGCGCCGCAACTGGCGGAGGTGAGGTACAACCGTCCCCTCTGGCCGAAGGACGCGCCGAAGAATCTCAGCGGAGGGGTGGCGCTGATGAACGTGGAGGTCGATCTGAAGGGCAAGGTGACGGGTGCCACGGTGGCCTTCGAGCATCCGGAGGGCATTGGTCTGGGCGAAGAGGGGCTGCGTTTCATCCGCAAGTGCGATTTCATCCCGGGATATCGCAATGGCAAGATGGTGGCGTGCAGGTTCAATTTCCCGGTGTTTTGGGGCCACGGACACCAGATGACGATTCAGTGAGCGGCGGCGGGGTGGATGAGTGGGGAGAATACTGAAATGCTGAAACGCTGGATTTTGGGAGCAGCTCTCCGGGGCTATTCGGGCCGTCGCGGAAGCATCTTCATTCCTTTCCTGGGTTCCTGTTTTCCTGATTCGCTCCTTCGTTGCGGCCGACACGGCAGCCCCTACAGGGAAGCGGGCCTTCGTCGCTCCGTCAGGCGAATAGGTTGCACCGGCCGTTGACAGCGCCGATGAGAGCCGGACCTTAACCGATCATGGGCGACAAATCACCGAAGGCGAACCAGAAACAGAAGGCGCAGCAAAAGGGCAAGGCGGCAGGCGCCGCGCAAAAGAAAAACGCGGCCAACGCGGCGAAGTCGGCCCCGAAGCCCAGGAAATAAGCTTTGGCCAGACCGAATTACTCCGGCGAGAAGCGCCGCAAAGAGCTGGAGAGACAGCGGAAGAAGGAAGCCAAGAAACAGGGCAAGCTGGAAAACGCGGCTAAGCCTTCCTCCGCGGGCACCACCGCCGAAGGTGACGAGCCAACTCCCCCAGAGTCGACTCCCTGAAGAACGCGAAGCGGTAGCGGCGCTCGTGCCGAGATCTTCGGAATGTTAGAAGCGCTCGTGCCGAGCGCAGGGAGTTACAGAGTTGTAGAGGCGCTCGTGCCGAGCGCAGTCTTAGGATTTTGCGGCCGACAACGGCCGCCTCCGGAGTCGACAGCCGAGGAAGCTACGATGCTCTGCCGCGTTTCTTCACGGGTGCGGTTTGCAGAAAATCGATGGCGGCGCAGGCCTCGGGCGTGCCATTGGATACGGGGAGAAATGCTGAAGCCGGCGAGGCTGCCAAGGGGGAAAGAGCGGGGAGCGGGGAGATGGGAGCGGGGCACAAAAAAAGCCGCCGAAGCGAACTCCGGCGGCTTCTCTGTTTGTAAGTGACTATTCGTTAGCTACCCATGCCGAGCGCATCGAGCGTCGGCTCGTCGATCGCGGCGGTGGTGTAGAGGCCGTTGTCGGCCTGGTAACTGGTCAGCGCTTCCCGGGTCAGCGGGCCGAGTAACCCATCGACTTCACCCTTGTAGTAACCCATATCCTGGAGCGAGGCCTGGACGTTGGCGATGACCTGATCGGGCGGCTCGGCTTCGCGACCGGCATAAATCGGTCCGTCGTAGGCGTAGTATTGCGCCGTCGGCTGATAACCCCACGCGGGATACCAATAGCCGGCATTAAAGAAGTAATAGCCGCCGCCGATCAGGACGATCCGGTTGTAATGGGAGTGATACCAACCCTGGTCGTGCCGCACGGGATGGTAGGAACGGAAGGCATTGTATTGCTCGCCCTGCCAGCTCTGGCTATTCGTGATGCGGTAGTTTTGATTGTAGGTGACGCTCGGGACCTGCTGCGGTTTCGCCTGGGCATGGAAGTTGGCATGCTGCGACTTGATCTTCGCGACGGTCGCCTGGTCGGGCTTTTTCGCCTTGTTCGCCTTATTGTCAGGCGGCGAGTTTGGCGGGTTATTGGTGGCGACGGCGGCGTTGGTTTCCGCTTTGGCTGGGGCGGCATTGGTCTCGGCATTCGGGGACGCGGCCTGGGCTTTTTCCCTGTTCCGCGCCTGCCGCGCCGCCCGTTGGCTGGCCCGGGTCTTTTCGGCCGTGGCGGTGGGCGCATTCGGCTGGGCACCGTCCTGGGCGTGAGCCGC
This sequence comes from uncultured Verrucomicrobiae bacterium, assembly GCA_963831805.1. Classification (GTDB taxonomy): domain Bacteria; phylum Verrucomicrobiota; class Verrucomicrobiia; order Chthoniobacterales; family UBA10450; genus Palsa-1392. The sequence goes on from CAWHRN010000009.1 coordinate 695,511, forward strand.
AGCTGCATGCGGTTGTGCATGGGCCGGCATCGGAGCCTGCGCGTGCGGCGCTTGCGGGTGCCGGGCAGCCGGTGCTTCCTGGGCCGCGGGAGCGGCGTTATTTGCCGGATGCGGATGCTTCTTCGGCGGCGGAGTGGCGGTCGGGTCGCCCTGCTGGGCCAGCGCACTCACGGCGAGTGCCAGCGAACAACCGATTATTAACGAACTGATTTTTTTCATCTTATTGCTTGGTCGAGTTGGGTTGGTTTCTTATTCAGAGAAAAAGTCTCCGAACGCAGGGTGGCGCGCATGTTTTCAGCCACGCCCGGCCCTAGCAATAAATCGGAATGCCGCGGCGAACTGGTTCCCTCGTCGCAGATCGGATCTGCACTTTGAGGACGCCGCCGCCGCCCTCGCCCCCGTGGCTCTTCCCCACTACGGCGCGGTCGAGGGGACGGCCGCGCTGTCGGGCATGGTGGCGTCCTTGAGGAAGCTGACGAAATCGGACTTCAGCTTTTCCAGGGCCGGCCGATAGATATAAACCATGTGGCCACTCTCGTAATAAGTGAGTCGAATGTTATCCCGGATCGCGGGGTCGAGCTCCATGCTGTTAACACAATACTGAGCGGCAAAGTAGGGCGTGGCAAGGTCGTAGTGACCGCAGCAGACCCAGACCTTAAGATAGGGATTCCGACTCATGGCTTTGCGCAGGTCTTCGGCGACGTTGAGATAGTGGTTCTCGGCATTCATCCAGGGGCGGACGTTCGCGACGGTCTCGTAGGGCAGCTCGCTCTCGAAGTGAAGCTCGCGCCGGACGTAGTCATTAAAGGTGGCGGTAAAGGGACCGTTGACGGCTTCATCACTCGGGTCGAAATCGGGCTGGTCGGTGCCGGGCCGGTAACGAATGCCGGTAAAGCGGCTGTCGTAACGGCCGATCTGCCGGTTACGATCCATCAGGAGATGAGTGAAGAAGATGCGCGACGGGATGCGGAGGTTGAGCTGGCTGATGTAGTCAGCGGGCAGACCGATGAAGCGGGAGAGCTTGGCGGCGATCTCTTTCTTGGTCTCATCGCTAATCTTGTCGCCTTGGAAAAGGGCGAGCAGATAGTCATGTGACGCGAAGTCTTCGGCCTGCTTGAGGACCTCCGGGAGCGGCTGACTCTGCAGGTCGGGCGCGATCTTCTTATGATACCAGGCGGCCGCGGCATAGGTCGGGGTGAAGAGGGCGTAGGGCAGGTCGTTGCCGGGTGAGAAGTCGAGGGTCTCGAAGTTCAGGACGCTCGAGACGAGGACGATGCCATTGAGATAGATGCCGTAGCGATCCTGGAGATAGTCGCTAAGTCCCGCAGCGCGGGTGGTGCCGTAACTCTCGCCCGCGACAAACTTCGGTGAAGTCCAGCGCTGGAACTTCGTGGTGTAGAGCCGGATGAATTCGCCGACGCTCTCGATGTCTTCCTTGAAGCCGTGGAACTTCTTCGCCTCGACGTCGCCGTCCGGCCGGCTGTAGCCGGTGGAAACAGGATCGATGAAGACCAGGTCGGAGTCATCGAGCCAGGAGGAGTTGTTATCTTCGAGGCGATAGGGAGGTGGCAAAGCTTCGCCCTGATTCGTCAGGACCGCACGGCGCGGACCGAGTGCGCCCATGTGCAGCCAGACGGAAGCAGAGCCAGGGCCGCCGTTGAAACAGAAAGTAACGGGTCGCTTGCCGGGCGCGCCCGCGTCGTCGCGGGTGTAGGCAATGAAGAAGACCTTGGCGAGTGGTTTCGGTTTGTTCTTGTCCTTCTTATCTTTCTTGTCGTCGTCCTTGCCGTTCTTCGCGTCGTCGTAGCCGGCTTCGTCGGCGATCCCGTCGTCGTCCTTTTCGGGCTTCGGTGAGTAATCCTTTAAGACCATGTAGCCGGCGGTGGCCTTATATTTTACCGGCTTGCCCCCGATGGTGACGGTGTGTTCGGTGACGGTGAGCTTGGGTTCCGCCTCGTCCTTGTCTTTATCTTTATCTTTATCCTTGTCGGCGCGCTCGTCCTTCTTCTTGTGGTCGTCCGGATCGTGACTGGACTGCGCGCGGAGCGGCGGAGAAGTAAGAGTAACGAAAGAAAGAAGCAGGCCGAGCGTCGTCGCCCACAACCAGCGCGATGGATTTTTCACGAGATGAGCTAAGCGCAAGAGCGCGAGGATGCAAGGCAAGGACGACCCGGAGGATGAAGAACGGATGCCTGTGAAGCATCCTCGTGATCCGATTACCTGAGGAATGAAATGGATTTCGCTTTGCGCAATGATGCTTGGTTTTTCGCTGGTCACGGCGCGGGCGGATGAAACCGTCCGAACCGCGCAGACTCGCCTGCGGACCGACGGCTTTTATCATGGCGCCGTGACGGGCAGTTATGACGACGAGACGGCAGCGGCGGTGACTCGCTACCAGATTCGGCACGGGCTGGAAATCTCGGGAAAGCTCGACGCCGCGACCGCGAAGTCGCTCGGGATCGCGGCGCCGCCGAAGAAGGACGCAACCGTGGAACCATCGGCCGCCTCAGAGACTTGGCGGCGGCTGCGCGATGGTGACAGGCAATTCCTAAAAGGCGTGAACGCCGGAGCTATCCCACCGCCACAACCACCGGCGGTAACTGCCGGCATATCGGCCCCGGAAACGTCCGAGCCGGCGATCGATCCGCATGCGCCGCCGCCGCGATTGGCGGAGGATGTGCCGGGGGCCGCGGCAAGTGCGGGGCAAGCGGACGAGGAGCGTTTCGGGACGGAGCGATTGCGCGATTACGTCGCGGCGTTCGTGCTGGCGGGGCTGGATCCGGCGGCTGGGGCGGAACTGGAGTTCTTTGCGGACCGCGTGAACTACTTTGGTGAAGAAGGCGTGGGTCGTGAGCGAATTCGGCGGGATCTCATCCGCTACGATCGCGAGTGGCCGCAGCGGCGTTTCTGGCTCGACGGAGAGATGATGTCGGAGCGACTGCCGGGCGGGAACCTGAAGGTCGTGTTCCCCTTGCGCTATGAGCTGCGCAACGGTAGTCGGCAGGTTTCGGGCAAGGTGATGAAAACGCTGGTTCTCCAGCGGACGACTACGGGTGAACTGGAGATCACCGGAGTAAACGAGCGAAAGCTTTAGCTCCCCGCTGGTTTGCTTTGGTGACTGTCAGGAGAACGGACTTACCCTCATCGCTCGGCGATGAGAGTTAGATTGCCCAGAGCCCGCCAAGGAGAGCGGGTGGTACCGCGCTGCCGCTAGTTGGCCGTAATCTGACCGAAGACACCGGTCAGGTAATCGTCGCCGCCCGCAGCATAGTAAAGCGTGTTCACCGGCCCGGACTTCCGGTTCCCGTTGCCAAAACTAATTCCCCAAATTCCCGGAATGACGATCTCTTGACCGGTTGAGTCCTGGAGGAATCCCTGGAAGGCACCGCTCACGGGATCATAGGCGCCGATCTTCCCGCTGGTGGTATTGCCGACGAGCAGCATGTTGCTAAAAGCACCGAACCCGGCTGGTGCCTGGGCCAAGCCCCACGGCTCGGAAAACGAGCCGGTGGCAAGACGCGTCTTAAGTTTGCCATTGGTATCAAACGAATCCACGAAACCGCCCGAAGTATTGTCAAAGTAACTTACCCAGATATTGTCGCCAATAGTCTGAATGCCGTAAGCCTTATAAGTGCGCGGAATCTTTTTGTCGGAGAATTTCCCCGACAATCGCACGGGTAAAAAGGTCGTCGCGTCATAAGCCTCGACTTGGCCGCTGGTGAAGTTCGTCGCGTAGTACGTGGGTGCGCCGGTGCTGGCGTTGGTGGCAATGGTCAGGCCGAAGTAGGAAGCGCGCTTCGCAGAATTATTGACCTCGATCGTGGAGGTGGCGACATGGCACTCGAAACATTGGGAGCCGCCGGGAGCCGGCTTGGTGCCGGCGTTCCAATTCGAGATCGTCCCGTCCAAGGTCGCAAAGGTGAAGTTATTCACGCCGGGGCCGGGCCCCATGGTGCCGTTGTAAACCGTGCCGGTCGGAGTGCCTGGGCCGCTCCCACTTGCCGCCGGGATGGTGATAACGAGAGGCGATAATGTCTGGATGCCGCTCTTATTCACCGAATAAAGAGTCGTGAGACCAGTGCCGTTATCGGAAAGCCACCACTCGTTTTCCCCCAGCGCGGGATTCACCGGGCGTGACATCCCCCAGGGATTGATCATGAAATGATCGAGCGAGCTATCGATGATCGGCGTCGCGGTGTAACTGTTGGTTTGAGCGCCGGCCTCAAGTGACGTGAGCAGAGCTATCCCGAGCAAGCAGACGATTTTCATTCGATTTCTCCTTTGTTGATGGGTGATGACGGATTTGTCCTGAACGTTATTCGGCTCCGTCTCCCGAACGGATGCGCGAATGGTCAAATGCCCCAAATGTTATGTTTCGGTTGGAAATAAGCTTCCCACCAGAGAAAAGTGTCCTAGACCATCCCGAGCTTCATCCGCCCGGCTTCGCTGATCATGTTCTGGTTCCAAGGCGGATCCCAGACCAACTGCACATCAGCTTCGTCGATGCCGTCGATGCTGAGGATTTTGCTCTGCGCGTCGTTCGCGATCGCGGGGCCCATGCCGCAACCGGGCGCGGTGAGGGTCATCTTCACCTCGACCTTGTTTCCGCCTTCCGGCTTCTGCAGCAACTTGCAATCGTAGACGAGGCCGAGATCGACGATGTTGACCGGGATTTCCGGGTCGTAGCACTGCCGTAGTTGTTCCCAGACGGCCTTTTCGTCGACCGGGCCGGCGGCTTCGGAGGAAGCCTTAGACTCGTCAGGCGAAGCGGCGGGCTTTTCCAGGCCGAGCGCGTCGAGGTCATTCTCGGAAACGCGGGCGAGGCCCTGATAGGTGGCAATGGTGTAGCTACCGCCCAGGCTTTGGGTGACAACGCCGGGCGTGCCGGCGGGAATAGTGGTCTTCGTGCCGGCGGGAATCTGGATCGCTTCCACGTCGCGGCTGAGGGTGAATTCTTTGTTTTCGTGCATAGGAGAAAGTCAGGAATCGAGAATGATCCTGAGTTTGTTAGGCGGACGTTCCGCAAAAGACTCGATCAGGGTGGGGGAAGTGGTTCCGGCCGCAGGCGCGGGCGCCGGGGTGCCGGTGAGGGCGGAACGAAGCGCGCCTTCCACGAGCTGCGCGCAATGGATTTTCACCGGGGGAAGCGCGCCGAGCGGTGCCGCGAGATCCTCGCCCGAGAGACTCATCGCTTCATCGACGGTTTTGCCGGCGAGCATTTCCGTGGCGACGCTGGCGACCGCAATCGCCGTCTGGCAGCCAAAGGTCTGGAACGTCGCGCGATCGATCACCTTGCGGCCGTCCTCTTCCTTGAACTTCACCCACATCCGCAGCATGTCGCCGCAATCGGCGCTACCGACCGTGCCGATGGCATCGGCGTTTTCCATTTCGCCGAGATTCTGCGGATTTTTGACCGCGGCTTCGATGCGCTGCTCGAGATCGTCCTTCATTCGTTAGGCGGTCTCCAAATGATAACGCGGCAGCTTCGGATCGACCTCGGCGCTCCAGGCATCGATGCCGCCGCGCAGGCTTTTGACGTTGAGAAAGCCGTGACCTTGAAAATAAGCGGCCGCGTCCATGCTTCGCGCCCCCTGGTGGTCATAGACCGCGAGCAGGTTTTCGCGCGACCAAAGGGCGAGAATTTCCTGCATGAATTCCCGGGTGAAAAGACAGGCGCCGGGCAGCTTCACCGCGTCGAATTCTTCGCGGGTGCGGACATCGAGAAGGTTGACCGATTCGCCGATCGCCAGCTTTTCGGCGAGTTCGCGAGGTTCGATCTGCATCACGCGATCGGCGAGGTCGCTGGCGATAATGTGATCGATTGCTTCCTCGACGTCGACGTTTTCATTCCGCAGGCAGACACCGGCAAGAGTTTCATCCGGGCTGAACCCACAACTGCTGCAGCCGCCGATATGGTATTTGCGAAACATCGCACGCTGGGCGCCGGGGAATTGCTCCAGAAGACCTTTCATGGTGATCTGCGGGTCGATTATTCCTGCTGCCTGCATCTCCCGGAACCTAAGAGAACGGCATGCAAACCGCAACCGGGCGCACCCTGAAGTGCGCGCCGGGAAGAGCCCGAAAGCGGTTCCGGGGAGTTTCTGAGACTTGCCTTTTAGGCGGAAAAGGCTGAGGTCGGAGCTTCCTCCGATGATTTTCCGCCCGCTCCTTTTCTAATGGTCAGGGTTGAGCCACCTGAAGACGCCGCCCGGCCGGAAAGCGGCGCCGCGCCTGCGAACCGGGAGCGGTTCTATCTCCCCGAGGTTGATGGGATTCGTTGCGTCGCATTTTGTCTGGTCTGGATTCATCACTACGGCGCGGGGCCGGGCGCCACGCTCGCTTCGCTCAGCCGGAACGGCTGGATCGGCGTGGATGTCTTTCTGATTCTCAGTTCGTTTCTTATCACCAGTCTCCTGATGATTGAATATGAGACGAAAGGAAGTGTTTCGCTGGCCCGGTTCTACAGTCGCCGCTTTCTCCGGATCTGGCCGCTTCTCGGTCTGGCTCTTTGTCTTAACTATCTCGTCGTTCCGTTGACTGGCTATCTCCCGGGAGGTTTTCATAATCGCGCCTTTCTGAACGACGTGGAGCATCATGGCATTCCCAATCTCCTGCTCCTGGGAAATTGGAGTGTCGCGATCTTCGGCTATCTCCAATATGGTTTCATTAACCACCTTTGGACGATCAATCTTGAAGAACAGTTCTATCTGTTCTGGCCACTTCTGATGCTCTTTTTCGTGCGCCAGCCCTCCCGGCTTCTTCTCTGGTGTGTCGGTTTGATTGCGGTCTCGTATCTCGCCCGTTTTTACTATGTGCTGGCGGGGTTCCATCATCCCGCTCTCTGGGTCAGCACCATCACGAGAATGGATCCACTGGCTCTGGGCGGCATTCTGGCGTTGGTCTATCGAAAGTGTAAGTCCATGTCGATCGACTCATCGCGACGGTGGTCGCGCGCGCTCTGGACAATTCCGGTCTTTGTCGCCGCGCTCGGGACCGCCCTCTATTTCCTTCAGCGCTGGCAATGGATGGGGGCTGTCTGGTGGAAGATTGGCCTCGTCGATCTATGCGTCGCGATTATGATTGCCTGCGTTCTTAATAGCTTTGCGCTGGCAGCGATTCTAAGAGTGCAACCGATCGTCTGGCTGGGTAAGATTTCCTACGGCCTCTATGTCTATCACAAGTTCTTTACCGGCAGCGGGGTCAGCCTCCAAATTCGCGCGGCGGCGTTGCAGATCATCGGCGGCCCGCCCAGTCCCAGCTCGTGGTTCCTGGGAATGGTTTTGAACGGACTTGCCCTAGTCGCGGTCAGTGCTGTGAGCTATTACTGCTTTGAACGTTGGTTTCTCAAGTTCAAAGAGCGCTTCGAGACCATCCTCTCGCGTCCTGCCTAACGAGAAAAGGAAACCGGGCGCGGCAGCGACGGCTCTGGGTTTCCGACCTTCAGCCGGTCCTACAATTTACCCGGGTCGGCGAGGAGCTCGGTGATGCGCTTGAGCAGACGCCCGGCGCCGCCGCCATCGAGGCTGCGATGATCGAAGCTCAAGGTCAGCTCGGCCTGCGTGGTCGGTACGAACTGGCCCTTTTCCTCGCTCCAGGTTGGCGCTTTCTTCCCGGCCCCGAGCCCGAGGAGAATCGTCTGGTCGGGCAGGGGAATCGGCGTTCCCCAGTCGAGCCCGAAGGTGCCAAAATTTGAGACCGACGCGATCCCGCCGGCGGTCATCTCAGCGCTGACGCGACGGCGCCGGGCGAGGTCGACCAGCTCGGCGTAACGACCGGCCAGGTCGGAAAGGGAAGCCTTGTCTGCTTCGCGGATCACCGGAACCATGATGCCGTCCTGCGCTTCCACCGCCAAGCCGATGTCGATGGAATCGGAACGGACAGCGCGACCGCCGATCAAGCGCGCGGCGGCCGCGGGCGTCTCAGCGAGAGCGAGCGCGAGGGCGCGCAAGGCGTAAAGCGCGGGGCCCGGTTTCGGGTCGCGTTGCTTGCGATCTTCGAGGACGGGATCGAGGCAAACCGAAAGCCCAACCGTCGCGAGCGGTCGCGTCCAACTGCGGCGCATCGCGTCGGCGACGCCGGTGCGAATCGCGCTCGCGTCTTCCGTGGATTGCTTCTCGAGGGCGCCGAGGAATTTCTCGAGGTCTTTTACCGTGACGCGGCCGGCGTTTCCGCTGCCGGCGATCGAGGAGAGATCGGCCTGGGTGAGTTGCAGCTCGGCCATGCGCGCGCGGACCCGTGGCGAGAGGTAACCCGCGCCTTTCGTGACGGCGGGGACGGGCAGAAGTCCGGTCTGGTCGACTTGGAAGTGCGACCCAGTTGGAACTTCGGGCAGACCCTCGCCGTCTTCCTGGAAATGCGAACCAGTGTTGCCGTTCTTCGCGGCCGGTTGTTCGCGGCCCGGAATTTCTTTCGCGACTTCGTCCTGCGCGGGCGCTGGAGACTTTTTCGTCAGTCGCGCGGCGTCCGCGGCGCTCGCCTCGACATAGCCAAGGACCGCGCCGACGGCATAAACGCCCTTCACTTCCGCGTCGATCTTCACGATCTCGCCGGCGCAGGGAGTGGTCACGCCCATGACGGCTTTGTCGGTCTCGACTTCGATGATTTCCTGGTCGGCGGCGACTTTTTCGCCGGGCTGGACTTTGACCGCGACGATCGTGGCCTCGGCCATCGATTCGCCGAGCTGCGGCATGGTGATTGGAACTTGAGGCATAATTATTCCGCCAGAATCTGGCGCGCTTTGGCTCCGATCGATTTCGCGCTGGGACGATGCTCCGACCAGAGGTTTGGGTGATAGGGGATCGGCGTGTCCTTCGCGTTCAGGCGAGCCGGCGCGGCGTCGAGGAGGTGGAAACCTTCGGTCGCGACGCGGGCGATAACTTCGGCGGTGACGCCGCCCCAAGGGAAAGCTTCGCCGACGCAAAGGAGCCGGCCGGTCCGCGCGACTGAGGCGAGAACGGTGTCGGTATCAAGCGGCTTCACGGTTCGCAGATCGACCACTTCCAGCTCGAATCCTTCGGCGCTGAGTTCCTCGGCGACCGCCAAAGCTTCGTGCACCATTACGCTGTAAGTGACGATGCTGAGGTCACGGCCGGGTCTGACGATCCGGGCTTTTCCAACCGGTAACGCTTCTTTCGGTAAAGCGTCGGCTTTCAAGTGGTAGTAAAGGTATTTATGCTCGCAATAGAGAACCGGATCGTCGATCGCAACCGCCTCGATGAGCATGGTGTAGGCGTCTTCGACGGTCGCCGGAGTCATCACCACGAGCCCGGGATAGTGGGCGTAAATCCCTTCCATGCTTTGGCTGTGAAAAGGCCCGCTGCCTTTGGTTCCGCCGGACGGCAACCGGACGGTGATCGGACACGGAATGTTCGTCCGCCAAAATTGCGTGCCGGCGTTGTTCAGGATCTGGTTCAAGGCGACGCTCGAGAAATCGGCGAACTGCATCTCGACGATCGGACGCATGCCTTCGAGCGCCGCGCCGATCGCGGTGCCGACCATCGCGTCTTCGCTGATCGGGGTGTTCAGGACCCGGCCGGGGAATTCCGCCGCGAGGCCTTTGGTGGCCTTGAAGGCGCCGCCAAACTTCCCGCTCACATCCTGACCGTAGATGAAAACGCGCTCGTCCTCGCGCAAGAGATGCGCCTGCGCTTCGCGGATCGCTTCGAGATAGCTGACGCTCATCAGATTTGGTCCGCGAGACTGCGGTTGGAAACCGCGCACCAATCTTCCTCGCTCCCGACCGGCGCCGCTTCTTCCTGCGCGGCATTGATCGCCTCGTTGACCTGCGCGGTCGCGTCGGCGCGCCATTGCGCGAGGGTGTCGGCGTCGACCAGCTCATCACGCTTGATCAATTCCTCCGCGCGCTCGAGCGGGTCGCGGGCGAAGTCCTGCTTGCGAATCTCCGGCGCGACATAGCTGGCGTCGTCATGTTCGCCATGACCGGCGAGACGAAGAATCGACGCGACCACGAGTTGCGGCGGTCCGCCCGCGCGAGCCCGCGCCACGGCGTCGCCGATCACATCGAGACATTCCGTGAGATCGGTGCCGTCGAGTGAATGACCTTCGTAGCCATAAGCCTGGGCGCGATCGACCAGATCGGCGCAGGCAAATTCGCGGTCGTTAGGCGTGGAGTAGGCGTAATGGTTGTTCGTGGCCACGAGGACGAATGGCACACCCTCGACCGCAGCGATGTTCATCCCTTCATGAGTCGCGCCGGTCTGCATCCCGCCTTCGCCGATCGTCGTTAGGCCGACAAAGTCCTTTTCCCCTTTCATCCGCTTCGCCAGGAGCGTCCCGGCCACGACAGGGATGAGTGAGCCGAGGTGGCTGATCATCGCGAGCTGACCTTCCCGCGGCCGGCCGCGGTGGATGTTGCCGTCGCGTCCGCGCATCGGACCCTCCCGCGAACCGAGATAAGTGCGCGCCACATCGAGCAGCGGCTCGCCAAAAGCGGAGCGCCCGGCCTGATCGCGGATGAGCGGTCCGAAGACGTCCCCTTTTTTCAAGAACATCCCGCACGCCGCGCTGACGGCTTCTTGCCCGCGCCCGACGTAAACGCCGCCGGTGATCATGCCGCCGCGGTAAAGGCTGGTCAGTTTTTCCTCTAAGACCCGGGTCAGGAGCATCCAACGATAGCCCTCGAGGAAGCGGGGGTGCGGTGCGGCTTTGGTCGGGGAGGAGTCGATGGTGCGCCCGGCAGTTTTCAGCATCGAGGGATTTTAGCCAGCAACAGCAGGCGCGCCAAATTTTTTTCCCAATCGCGATGCGGCGACCGGGGGGAACTTCAGTTGACGGAGCGAGCATCCGAGAGCTTCCGCGCGAAGAGGAGGAACTGCCAGAGAGAGCCATGACTTACACGCCTCGCGCATTTCTGAAAACGCCGTCGGGCGAAGCTTTGCCGGCCTCCTGACCAAATAGACGCAATCCGGTGTCTGCTTCCGATTGTTGATTGATGCAACGGTGGGCCGGGCGAGACATCCGATTTGAATACTTCCCGCCTGCTCGCGTCTCCACTACAAGTCCAGTGTCACTACAAAACATGAAAATTAAATTACCTACCATCGCGCTCGCGGCGCTCCTCTTTGCAGGACTCCCGCTGGCGTCTTCTTCGGCCTACGTCGGCGTCTCGGTGGCGATCGCTCCGCCCGCGATTCCTGTCTACCAGCAGCCTTACTGTCCCGGTCCCGGCTATATCTGGACGCCGGGCTACTGGGATTACGCGGCGGACGGCGGCTACTACTGGGTCCCCGGGGTCTGGGTGCAGCCGCCCAGCATTGGCGTGCTCTGGACGCCTGGTTACTGGGGCTACAATAACGGTCTCTATGTCTTTAATTCTGGTTATTGGGGCCCGACCATCGGGTTCTATGGCGGGATCAACTACGGATACGGTTACGGCGGGCATGGCTACTACGGCGGCCGGTGGTCGGGGAATAATTTCCAATACAACACCGCCGTCACGCGGGTGAACAACACGGTGATCAACAATAACTACACCTACGTGAACAAGAACGTGAACGCGACCGGCAGCCGGGCTGGTTTTAACGGCCCGGGCGGCGCCAAAGCCCAGGCGACGGCCGCGGAGAAAGCAGCCGGGAACGGCAAGCGCATTCCTCCTACTTCGGTGCAACAGGAACGAGTGAATGCCGCGAAGAACGACCCGGCGCTGCGGGTGAAAAATAACAAGGGCAAGCCTTCGCCCGAAGCGGTCCAGGCCTTGAACCGCAAGACCGGCGTCGCGACCGCGGCTAATCCTCAGCTCGGCGAGCAGAACGGAAACAAGAAACAGGCTCACGCCGAGAATCAGGGCAAGAACCGGAATCAGACCAACGCCGCGAACGGGCCGAAGACTGCGAACCAGACGAAGTCAGCCGCGAAGACGAAGGCCGCCAGCCAAAACGCTAAAACAAGGAACGCGGAGCATAACTACTCCGCGCAGAAAAGAGAGAAAGAGCAGTTCGAGGCGCGGAACCATCACGTCAACAGCGTGGCCAACCCGGTTCATCCAGGGCGGCAACCACAAGCCGAAGCTCACCGGACTTATCCCACCAATGCCCAAAAGAAAGCGCCGGTCGCGACCAAGCAGGCCCAGGCGCCGACCGCCCAGCAGAAAGCGAAAAAGAAAAAGAAGGGCCAGGGCCCGAACGGCCAAGGTCCCAACGGACAATAGTTAGCCGCCGAGAGCGGCGACGATTTAACTAACCGGCGATGGAAGGCATGGCGGAATTCGACCGCGCTTCCGTCGCCGGTTTTCTGCTGCGACGTCGTTAGGCAAAAGCCCGGCCGGCTACTCGCCGGCGCGCTCGCGCAAACTGGCGAGAGCGTATTCGCGATTCATCTTCGCGATGAAACTGGCGCTGATCTCCGCCGGGCAAACCGCTTCGCATTCGTAGGTGTTGGTGCAATTGCCGAAGCCTTCCGCATCCATCTGCCGCACCATCCCGAGGACGCGGCGTGAGCGTTCCGCCTGCCCTTGCGGCAGGAGCGCGAGGTGGGAAATTTTCGCCGAAGTGAACAGCATCGCCGACGCGTTTGGGCAGGCCGCCGCGCAGGCTCCGCAACCGATGCAGGCCGCTGCTTCCATCGCCAGGTCGGCATTGTGTTTTGGCACCGGCAAGGCGTTCGCCTCCGGCGCCGAACCAGTCCGCGCGCTGATGAATCCGCCTGCCTGCACGATCCGGTCGAGTGCGCCCCGGTCGATCACGAGGTCTTTCACGATCGGGAAAGAACGTGCGCGAAAAGGCTCGACCGTGATCGTCGCGCCATCCTTGAACTCGCGCATGTAAAGCTGGCAGGCCGCAGCGGGATGCGAAGGACCGTGGGCTTCGCCATTAATCGAAAGGCTACAGGTCCCGCAGATGCCCTCGCGGCAATCCGAGTCGAACGCGACCGGCTCTTCGCCCCCGTGAGTCAGTTGTTCGTTCAGGATATCGAGCATCTCGAGGAACGAAGTGTGCGCCGAGACGTCCGCGATTTCGTAGCTCTTCATCTTGCCCTTCGCCGTCGGCGTCGGCTGGCGCCAGATCTTGAGTTTGAAATTCATCAGTCGTTAGGCCAGCGGTTCACTTGTAGCTCCGGGTCGCGAGTTGGACCGATTCAAAATGAAGCGGCTCGCGGTGCAGGATCGGTTCGTTAGGCTGGCCGTTGCCCTGGTATTCCCAGGCGAAAACGTCTGCGAAATGATCGTCGTCGCGCAGCGCTTCGCCTTCCGCGGTCTGGTGCTCCTCGCGGAAATGGCCGCCACACGATTCGTCGCGGGCGAGCGCGTCGCGGCACATCAGTTCTCCAAACTCCAGGAAATCCGCGACCCGGCCGGCGCGCTCGAGCGATTGGTTATAAGTCTCACCCTCGCCGGGCACGCTCACGCCGCCTTTGGGCGACCAAAATTCCTCCCGCAAGTCTGGGATGCGCGCGATCGCTTCCTGCAGCCCGGCGGCGTTCCGCGCCATCCCGCAGCGGTCCCAGAGGAGCAGCCCAAGCTCGCGGTGGAACGAATCGACCGAGCGCGTGCCGTCGACGTCGAGGATGCGCTTGACCCGTTCGCGCACTTCGCGCTCGGCTTTTTCAAACTCCGGATGATCGACGTTAGGCCGTTTGCCCATCTGACCGGCGAGATAGTTAGGCATGGTGTAGGGAAGCACGAAATAACCGTCGGCCAGTCCCTGCATGAGCGCGCTGGCGCCGAGCCGGTTCGCGCCGTGATCGGAGAAGTTTGCCTCGCCGATGACGTGCAGGCCGGGGACGTTGCTCATCAGGTTGTAGTCCACCCAGAGCCCGCCCATCGTGTAATGCACCGCCGGGTAAATCCGCATCGGGCTGGCATAGGCGTTCTCGCCCGTGATGTTCGCGTAGATGTCGAAAAGATTGCCGTAACGCTCGCGGATCGTCTCCTCGCCGAGGCGCGCGATCGCGTCCTCGAAATCGAGGTAAACGCCGCGGCCGGTTTCCCCGACGCCGCGGCCTTCGTCGCAGACTTCCTTCGCGCTCCGAGAGGAGATGTCGCGCGGGGCGAGGTTGCCGAAGCTCGGGTATTTGCGCTCAAGGTAATAGTCGCGCTCGCTGTCCGGGATTTCGTTAGGCGCGCGCTCGTCGTGCTGCTTTTTTGGCACCCAGACGCGGCCGTCGTTGCGGAGCGACTCGGACATGAGCGTCAGCTTCGATTGATGCTCGACCGGAAACCGGGATGCAGGTCGGATGAATCTGGGTGTAACAGGGATTCGCGAAGAGCGCTCCCTTCTTGTAGGCGCGGTAGGTGGCGGTGACGTTGCACCCGCGCGCATTGGTCGAGAGATAGAAAACATTGCCGTAGCCGCCGGTCGCGAGCACGACCGCGTCGGCCGCGTGCCTGACGATTTCGCCGGTGATGAGGTTGCGGGTGATGATGCCCTTGGCGTGGCCATCGACGAGCACGAGATCGAGCATCTCGGTCTGCGGAAACATCTTCACCGTGCCGGCGCCGATCTGCCGGCAGAGCGCCTGGTAGGCGCCTAACAAGAGTTGCTGCCCGGTCTGGCCGCGCGCGTAAAAGGTGCGCGAGACCTGCGCGCCGCCGAAGGAGCGATTGGCGAGCAAGCCGCCGTATTCGCGGGCGAACGGGACGCCCTGCTCGACGCATTGGTCGATGATCAGGTTGGCGACTTCGGCGAGCCGGTAAACGTTGGCTTCGCGCGAACGAAAATCGCCGCCCTTGATCGTGTCGTAGAAGAGTCGGTAAACGCTGTCGCCGTCGTTAGGGTAATTCTTCGCGGCATTGATTCCGCCCTGCGCGGCGATGCTATGGGCGCGGCGCGGACTGTCCTGGTAACAGAACGCCTTCACGTTGTAGCCCAGCTCGCCGAGGGTCGCGGCGGCGGAACCGCCGGCCAGGCCAGTGCCGACGACGATGATCTCAAACTTCCGGCGATTATTCGGCGCGACGAGCCGGGAGTTGTCCTTGTGCTTGCGCCATTTCTCCGGCAGCGGGCCGTCCGGGGTGCGCGCTTCAAAGGAGCCGATCACGTGTGGACTCCCAATTTTACCCAGCCGAGCAGCACGGCAGCCGGGATGGAGCTGTAGCCGATGAAAAGCAGCCAGGCGAAAACCCGCCCGGCGAGCGCGAGCCGCGCCGTGAGCTTCTGGTTATTCAAGCCTAACGACTGGAAGAAACTGGAGGAGCCGTGGCTGAGATGAAGCGAGAGCAGGAAGAGCGCGAGAATGTAAAACCCGGAGACGAGGGGACTCATGAACCCGAGCACCATCATCGAGTAAACGTCATAGTGCCCGAGCGGATCAGCCGCCAGCGTGGCGAAGCGTGGGTCGGTCGTGCGAAAGGTAAATTGGAGGAGGTGATAGATGATGAACGCGAGGACGATGATCCCGCTCATCACCATGTGGCGCGAGGCGAAGGTGGCTTTGACCGTGTGCTGGCGCTGGTAACTCTCCGGCCGGGCGCGCCGGTTTTCGATCGCCAACCGGATGGTGTAATAGATGTGCGCGACGACCACAATGAGGAGCGCGCCCCGGATGAGCCAGAGCAGGGGACCGAGCGCCTGGAGATGCTCCGCGTAGCTGTTGATCCAGTCCGGACCGAGGAAGATCTGGAGGTTGCCGATGAGATGCCCGATGACGAAGAGGATCAGGATCAGGCCCGTCACCGCGACGATCATCTTGCGGCCGACGGATGAGCGGTGAAAAGCGGCGATGGAAGTCACAAGTGGGCGCTGGAATGCGCGGACGGCTTACCGTAGAAGGAGGCTTTCCGGTGTCAAGTTTGGCTCTGCCGGAGTCGTTAGGCGCGCGGACGGAAGGGTCAGACGACCGCGCGGGCAAGATAATCAGCGCGGTCGCGAAACTGCGCTTCCAGCTTCGCGGCGAGCGCGGGGTCGGGTGTCTTGGCTTGGGCGTTGCGGAGTAGTTCGGCGCTCAGCTCTTTCGCCTCGCCTAAGAGTGCCAGGTCGGTTTCCGGCTCGGCGGCTGCGAAATCGGCCGGGACATTGGAGCTGTTAATCCGCAGGCGCAGAGGGTCGAGGCAGCTCGGTTCGAAATCTTCGCCGAGAAATGCGAGCAACTCGGTCAAGGTTTCCTGCGGGTGGGAGACCAGGTCCGCATGCCGAACGCGGCGCACCATCTCCGAACCAAAAGCGCGCTCGGCATCGGAACAGGCGCGGGCGGCCCGCAGCCAGTCGGCATAGGCCTGGCGCACGTTTTCGACCAAGGCTGGTCCGCCGGTGTTCTGGAAATGCATCATCGAGCGGACCACATGGGTCACATCGCGCACGAGGTGGATGAAGCGGGCTTCTGGGAAAAGATGTCGCAGCGGCAGAATGTAAAACGAGTATTCCGGCGTTCCGTCGACCCAACGGCTTTTGCGGTCGGCGTTGGCGCGCACGATTTGGAAAAGCGGGCTCGACGTGGGCGGCGGCGGCTGGTTGGGATTCTCGGTCCGCCACTGATCACGGGCCGCCAGGACTTTCGCCTTCAACTTTTCGCGATGATCGAGAATCAGATCACTAATCGTCATGCCGAAGCGGGCGAAGAAGTCCTCCCGCGCGACGTCCAGCGCGCTGAGCTGCGAGCGTTTGCCGCGCCACGTCCCCATCCGGTAGGCGAGCTCGATCTGGTAGGCGAAGGGCCCGATCCAGTTCGATTCTTCCTGCACGAAAATATTGGAGTGCTGACCGAGGCACCAGGTGAGCACGCTGGTGCCGCTGCGCGGCGAACCCACGATGAAGATCGGCTTGTTCGGCTGCATCGCCGGGAGCCTTATGCAACTCAACGGGGGAATCGAGGGAAAACATCCGACCGGAATTTTCAGCCCGGCCTGCCTGGTTTCGCTCTGTTGTCCCGCCCCGGTGTGGGTTGCGAGCGAGCGGCAAAACTGCTTGACCGTCGGGTTGATCTCGTTAAAAACGGGGACTTCGGCCGCAGAGCTTCCGCGCCGGCCCAGCCATGCTCCGCCATCACCTGCCACAGATCGTTTCCCAAGCCGGGGTCACCGGCCGCTATTGCCTGAGCTATCTGCACTTGGTCAGTCGCACGGTGATGCTATCGCTCGCGCGGTTTGAATCGCCGCGCAAAGCGGTCCGGGCCGCGCTGCAGCAGGCGCGTGAAACCGGCTCCTGGGGTTTGCGAGAGATCGGACGGAGAACGCAGGGCTTCCCCCTCCTGATTCACTACCATATTTTCAAAAACGCCGGGACCTCCTTCGAATGGGCGCTCAATCAGGTGCTCGGTCCCGGTCTCCATCGCTACGACAAGACAGACGCGGGTGGCTTCGTCTCCCCGGCCGACCTCGTCTCCTATGTCGCCGCGCATCCGGACGCTCGGGCGATTGCCAGCCACCAGCTCTCCCCGCCCGCGCCGCGCCTGCCCGGCCGTCACGTCCTTACCAGCATCCTGATTCGCGATCCCATCGCTCGCATCCGATCCGTTTACGCGTTTGAACGATTGCAACCGAACAACGGCATCGGTTCAGTCAAAGCCAAGGAGCTTGATTTCAAGGGCTACGTCGAATGGCGACTCGAGAATGCGCCAAAGGCCCTCTGTAACTTCCAAGTCTACTTCTGTCTCCGCGCCGGCCTCCCAATTGACTACTCCGCAGGTCGGGCTGAACTGGCCCGGGCGATCGCTCTCCTCGATGAGATCGATATTGTCGGCACGGTCGAGCGCTACCCGGAGTGGCTCAGTCTCGCGGAAGCTGTCCTTTCCGAGAGCTTCGAGGCGATCACGCTTCCGTCAGTGCATCATAACCGGACCAAAGGCGCCGCTTTGCAGTCAGAAGCCGAGATCCTGACTAACTTATCGGCTGAGCTTGGCTCGAATTTGGCGCATCGCCTGTTGGAAGAGAACGAACTCGATATGTGCCTCCATCAGGTCGCTGACTCGCTCCTCAGCCGCCGCCTCGCCGAGCGCTCAGTCCTGATCAGATTGCGCGAGGCCTACGGAACAGCTCGAGCAGGGCAATACGCAGCCGTCGAGGAAGACTCCTAACGAAGCTTCGGCAAAGTCTGGTCAGTCTCGCCCTCAGGTCGAGCGCGAAAAAGCGGCTGTTCGTGGCCGTAACGTCACGGTCGTTTCCGGCGTAGTTATTACAGCCTCAGAAGACCGCGAGCACTCTCCGCGAAGCGCACCTAACCGCGAGTCTCATTTCTTTTCCTTTCGTTTCATCCAGAAGCTGCCCCCCGTCCAAGGCGCCGCTGCCGGAAAGACTTCCGCCACCTCCTCAGGATAGGTCGCCTTCAGGTAACCACTACTTACCAGAACCTCGAATTCGGAATTGAAGACGAGGAAAGCCTGGAGGAGATATTGTTCCGTCCAAAAGCGGCGCCGCTCCATGACCCAGTCCTGAGGATATTCATAGGGAAAAAAGATATCGTGCACATGGACAATAACTCCGGGATTCAGGCGCGGCAGCACTTCCAGGAAGAGATAGTTCACGTCGCCGCCGATGCGCACCACATGAGACGTGTCGATGAAGAGAAAGTCTCCTGCGGTCAGTCGAGAGAAAAAGGATGGATCAACCTCTTCTACCTTGCTGACTAAAAGGGAAGTGAGTCCCGGTACTCCCGCGGTTAAAAAATCCACGGGGAAGGGCTCGATGCTGTGTAACTCGGTCTCCCCATTTACGCGCGCCGCCTGAGCCAGGATCAAAGTGGAGTAACCGCTGCCTACTTCTACAATCTGGCTGGGTCGGAAATGGCGGACCATGCAGTAGGCCAGCAAGGGATCCAGTCCCTCGAAACGGCCATTTGCGAGATAAAACGAGTCATTCTGTTCGGGATTGTCGATCGGAATTTGTTCGTATTCCTTTCGGAATGCCGGAAAGACGTCGCGGAGAAAATGGCTCTGCCTCGCCGGATTCATCTCGATCCCACAAAGTCTCTGGGGCTCGCTCCAGAGCTTATCGTCCAAGGTGCGCAATTCAGGGATCGGTTCGTAGAAGTGAACGGGCGTCACGTGCACCCCGCGTTCCTCCCAGAGTCGGAACCACTCCGCGTAACCCGGATGGTGAACCCCTTGAGCGAGTGTTTCCGCGATGAACTCGGCCCACTCTGGGGTGTAATCCTTTCCACCGCTGGCCCCGCGCAGACGGTCCAATAGATAAGACCACGGGATATCACTCAGCCGGACTTCTACTTCATCGAGCACACGGCGAGCGGGCGAGAGACCGTAAAGGCGAAAGATGTATTCAATGCCAAGGCGAAGTCCCCCGACCTCGAAACTGCCACTGCTCCCCCGACAAACCAGCGTCTCGTTTCCGGCGAAGTCGGAAACCCAGATTTCCGCGCCCGTCGGTGAATTGGTTTCCCAGCGCAAGAGGGTTTTGCCGCGAGACTCGAGAGGGAGGGGATTGGGCGTAGCCCAAATCATGCCTTTGACTTCAAGTTGAAACTTTACGCTGTCGAGTAACTGGCGATTCCGTTGATCGGCGTAGAGATTGAAGAGATACTCGGTCCCGGCCTTCAGCCCGACTAACTCAAATTCACCGCTGGCTCCGCGGCAAACCGTTCTTTCCTCACCGCCCTCTTCCGAGAGACAGATCTCGGCGGTCGTGGACGCACTGATCTCCCATTGCAACGTCACGCGACTTTCGTTATCGGAATCGTCTTTATTCGGATGGATGGAAAGCGTTCCCCGCGGTTCGAGGTAGAACTTTACGCTGTCGAGCAATTGGCGGTTCAGTTGATCGGAGTAGAGACGGAAGACATACTCAGTCCCAGCCTTCAGCCCGGCTAACTCAAATTCACCGCTGGCTCCGCGGCAAACCGCTCTTTCCTCACCGCCCTCTTCCGAGAGACAGATCTCGGCGGTCGTGGAAGCGCTGACCTCCCATGTCAATGTCGCCCGGCTCTCGTCATCGGAAGCTTCTTGGCTCGGTTGAATGGCAAGCTTTCCTTTGGCTTCGAGGTAGAACTCTACGCTATCGAGCAACTGGCGGTTTCGTTGATCGGCGTAGAGATTGAAGAGATACTCGGTCCCGGCCTTCAGCCCAGCTAACTCAAATTCACCGCTGGCTCCGCGACAAACTGTTCTTTCCTCAGCGCCCTCTTCCGAGAGACAGATCTCGGCGGTCACGGAAGGGCTGATCTCCCAAGTGAGCATCGCCCGGCTCTCGTCGTCGGGAGCTTCTTTGCTTGAATGGAGGGAAAGTGTTCCCCGAGCTTCATCTATTAGCTTGGTTTCCGCGAGCACTCGGCGCGGAGCCTTCGAGTCGTAAAGGCGAAAGAGATATGTCCGGCCGGGCTGAATCCAGGTTATCTCCAAAACACCGCTGGCCGTGGCCGAAACCAGCGTCTCAGGCCCGTCCTCCTCGCAGACATAAACTTCACTGAGTTCGGCGTTACTCTCCCACCGCAAAACCGTGGGCGAATCATTCTTGCTCGATTCGGCTGTGATCGTCCCGGTGATGGGTTCTCGCGTAGGTTCGGCCATTGGATAATCGGAAACCTGAAACTGCTGCAGTCTTCCGCCGACCCTTTGCGCGGTCAAGCTAGTACGGGAGAGTCGCGCGATCACTGCTGAAACATGATTTGCCACTGCGTTCAATTCTATCGTTCCCTGACTCATCGTCTTCCGCAGCGGGAGAATTTCAGCGAAGCCGGCGCGTCCCGGGTGAACCGTCGATCGTTTCCGGAGTCCGCACCACAAAAGGCAGAAGTCCGAGCGAGGCGCGGCGATGCAGGTGGTAAAATAGCGATTGCGCGAGGGTTCACCTTGGGATTCCTTTTGTGTCCGTAACAGGCCGCTGCTGGTTTGCTTCCGGAGGTTGGCGGAGTTTCCAAACTTTAAGTCTTAGCGATGCCCCTTTATACCAGTTCGGCGGAGGCCGCTGCAAGGAACGCCCGGGAAAATCCATACAGCCGGTGGCATCGGGTCGATGCACGGGTTGACGAGGCCGATGGCAAGCTCGCCTTTCAGCGGCTTCGCTCTACTTTCCTGACTCCGCTGATTACCCCCCAGTTCAAAGTGAGCCGGGAGGACAAAATCTTCGCCATCGGCTCCTGTTTCGCCCGCGGCATTGAGCGAGCTTTGCTCTCCCGCAAAATGAACGTGGTCAGCGCGGCTCCTGAATTTGCCACCCTGGCGACGATCGGGAAGGAAGTGACCGGTCTGGGTTTTACCAATAAGTATAACACTTACTCCATCTTCAACGAGCTGGGTTGGGCTTTGGATCCCGCGGCCGTGTTCCCCGAAGAAAGCATCATCGAGCTTGGAAGCGGTATGGCCTACGATCCGCACACCAATCCGACTTTGCCGCCGGCCGGTCGCGCCGAAACTCTGCAACGACGTTCCTTGCTCAGTGAGGTGAATGCCAGAATCGCCGATTGCCGTGTCGCGATCATAACGCTCGGCTTGGTCGAACATTGGCGCGACACGTCCGCCGACATCGTCATCAACACGACGCCGCCTTGGGAGGCCGTTTCGCGCTATCCCGGTCGCTATGAGTTTCAGGTTAGTACCTTCAGCGAGAACATGTCAAACTTGGAGAAGATCCATGCGCTCCTCGCACGCTTCGGTCATCCTCAGCATCAGATTGTCGTGACAGTCTCGCCGGTCCCGCTAATGGCCACTTTTACTCCGCAGGATGTCATCGTCGCTAACACGTACTCAAAATCACTTCTCCGCACGGTCGCGCAGGAGTGGTCGACCTTGCACGAGAATGTTCATTACTTTCCGAGCTACGAGATTGTCATGAATTCGAGTCGTGAAGAGGCTTGGCTGGAGGATTTGCGGCACGTGCAGGGGGCGCTCGTCAACCATGTCATGGGACTATTTCTTCAGAGTTACCTCGAGAAGTGAAGGCAGACTCAGACGACAAATTTCTCCGACGGAATTGCGCGAAGGCTACCAGGAGGATAGCAACGTACAGAACGACGGCGACCAAAGCGACGACGACGGCAAAAACCAGATACGGTGTCCTAAAACGCGTTGTTAACGTGTAGTCGCCGGCGGGCAAATTCCAGGCGCGCAAAATACCTTCGACGCTACTGGCGGAGATGGCGCGGCGTGGTCCTTGCGCGGGCGCAATCACCCCATCCCAGCCAGGAAACCAAGTCTCGTTCACCACGACGCTCGCCGGCTTGGTCAGGTGCACGCTGTACCTCACGTGCGCTAACTGATACTCCTGCGGAGTTACACGTCCGACGGGCAAGTGGCTCTGCCCGGCGTCTCCGGTAAGACGCGCCGTCAGCATCTTTCGGGTTACGGTCGTTTCCTCGGCGAAGATGATGGGGGAAAGTGGCTGCTGGCAATACTTCAGCAGAACGGGATCGTTAACGATCTGATATTGAGCTTCCAGCTCTGAGTTACCGTAATCGCCCGTGTCGTAGCGGCCATTCAGGTAGCCGGTCCAGGAAAAGCGCTCGCGCGGTAGAGATAGACGGGCCGGACGAGTCGGGACACCAACGTTTAAGTTGATCGCTTCAAGCTGCGGCGACGAAGTAGGAAAGCCAAGCTGCGCGACATATTGGGCTTCGATCTCCGACTTTGTTCCAGTCCACATCCAGTTGCTCACCGTTAGGACATGAAAGGCGTTTACCACCGTGATCGCGAGGGAAAGGAGGAGCAGGCAAGCGGGACTGCTCGAAGTTCTGACCGCCCAAAGATAAACACCGAGAGAAAAGCCAGCCCATAGGAGACATATCCAGACTACCTCGGTCGCCGGCAGGATTATCTCAAAAATGCCCGCTACTAGAGAAACCGGAAAGAGAAGCGCAAAGCAAAGTCGGCGGCCGATGAGGGCAGGTGACGAATCCGAAGCGGAGTCCAGAAGCTCACGAAGTGATGCGGCGGCAAGAACGACTAGGCTCAGAGCGACCACCCCGCGATAATCCGAACTCGGAAAGCGAGACAAACCCAACGGCGGCAGCAGACGCACAAAAACCTTATAGAACCATGAGATATTGCCGAGGCTGAGCAGCAAAGCCACAACCAAAAGAACCCACCAGGACGCATAGGCTCGCGCAAGCCTCTTCGACATCAAAACCAATAACGTTAGCACCGGAATTCCCACGAAAGCTGAAACCATCGAAGGATCTCCCGTGAATCCCGGGATCATATGCCGATCGGTGATCCATGGGGTCACCAGTGAAGGCCAGTTATGAAATGACCATCCACAGGACGGCAAGACGACCGTGCTATGGTGCGAGTAGCCGCGTAAGAGCATATTCGGAACGATCAGCGGTGCGGAAAATAGAATGCCGAGGCCAAGTAGGACCAAGCCGGCGATTGGCAGCCACGGTTGCGACGAAGATCTCCATCGAGTGATTGTGTCTAAGAACAAGTAAAGGCCCAAAAACACAACGTGGGACCCAATATTTCCCGGATAGCTTCCGGTCAGCGCGCAGTAGACCAGTAAGGGCAGCAGGTAATTGCGCACTCGCAGGCGATCGCGAATCGTCGCTCCCCAAAAAAGCCACGGGAGCCAGGAAAAAGCGCGAACGATGTCTGCGTGCTCAGAGTTACTGTAGAATCCCCCGAAGAACTGGAAACTAACTGCTCCAAATAAGGCTGCGCGCCAATCCGAGGTCAGCACACGAAGCAGAAGGAAGGCGCCGCAGCTGCCCCAGAGGACATGTAGTGCCTGAAGGTTGATCGCGGCTTGGAGCGAATATCGAACTCCCGGGACGACGAACAACCAAAAGGCGGGATAGAAAAAGCCCGTTTGCGGATTCAGAAAGAAGGGATACCCGGCTCCTTGAAAAGGCACCCATTGCGGAATGATTCCGTGCCGAACCAGATTTGTCCAGAAGACGACAAACGAGTAATAGGTTTTCCAGAAGTCCCAAGGGAAAATTTCCTTTCCGAGGTAGTGATCGCGAAAGACCCAGAAGTTCAGCGCGCCGAGGCATAGAACCACACCGGAGAATACGATTGCGTTGCCTTCGCGTTTCCTATTCATGCGATCGGTGCGGCGGTAGGCTTTGCAGAAAACGACGGAAGGCAGGTTTCGTTACGGCGAGTGGTTGCAGGTGACCGGCTAGCAGCATAGGCGTTCATTCGAACGGCGGCAACGGTCCGCAATTCCTGCATTCGATGATGATATGGATGTAGGGAAGTCTCAGAAGGCCGGTCGTAATGCTGCTTTCGAAATCTGGGAAAACCTGCGCCACCAGTGATTTCCATTCCTTCTCCGACCGTACATTCCTTCCGCGATCCTTACTCATAAACCATTTAGAAAGATATCTTTGGTGAACAAGATAGGTGGGCTCGAAAGAAATCATGCGTCCGGCGGGCTTCAGAATCTTTCGCGCGAGCCGAAAGACGTCCAAGGTTTCATCGTCATCCAGATGATGCAATAACCCCGTGCACGTCACCAGGTCAGCATTCGCCATTTCTGGCGGGGGATGATTCAGAAATTGGCTGGCTGTTCCAGCGATAAAAATTCCTCGAGCTGAGTAGCGCTCGCGCGCAGAGCGCACATAGGCCTCGCTGATATCGAGACCCACATAGGAAATGTCTATCGGAATCTCGTCGAGCGTGGTCCCGGGCCCGCAGCCAATATCGACGACCTTATCGCCGGCGCGGAGTTTCCAGGATTCGTCAGCCAACCAGCGTTGCGAGTATCTCGCGCCGACAAGAGTTTGGAAGGCCGCATACAGGCTCGGGATCGAGAGGATGGAGCGCAGTCCCTTGGTAATTTGCATCGGGCGGCAGGAGAAAAGCCGAAATTATTTGAGCGGGGCAGAGGCTGAAGGGTCGGATACTTTCAGGAAAGCCTTCCACTCGTCGTAGTCCCTTATATAATCCGTTGCATCGTACGGATGGGAAGCGAAGACCAGCAAAACAGCATCTGCCGAGTAGCGATACTGCGTTCCCCAAATTCGCGGCGGTAAGTGAAGTCCTATCCGCGGACGATCGAGGAGGACTTCCTGGCGATGGACGCCGTCATCGACGAGGGCACGGACGCTGCCCGCAATGCAAAGGAGGAATTGATGACACTCGCGATGAGCGTGCTCCCCGCGAACTTCGCCATTCGGAACCCGGTGCACGACGAAATATCGCTTTGGAACAAATGGTAGCTGTTGAGCAATTTCCGCGGCGACGAGTGAGCCGCGGATATCCTCGAATTCAGGTAGCTGATAAAGACTTACTCCTTTGACCTGCAGAGGGACCGTCGGCTCGTCGGTCAGTTCGGGATCACGCAAGGGCTGGCTGGACTTTAGCGCAGAACAGTATCCTTGAATGCGCGCTGGATTTCCATGGACGATGGCATTCGGGGGAACGGATTTGGTTACCACGGCACCGGCACCCACCATGGCTTTTTGGCCGATCGTTATGCCCGGGAGGATCGTAGCGTTTGCCCCGATCGAGCAACCCTGCCGCAAGTGAGTCTGCAAATACCGTTCCGGGCGCTGTCGGCTTCTGGGAAAGGTGTCATTGGTAAAAGTGACATTTGGCCCGACAAAGACGTCATCCTCGAGACGGGCGCCATCCCAAAGCTGGACGCCGCATTTAATCGTGACGCGGTCTCCAAGGACGACATCATTCTCGATGAACACGTGATCGCAAATATTGCAGTCGCGGCCGATCTTGGCGTCGGGAAGAACATGGGCAAACGCCCAGATTCTCGTCCCAGTTCCTACCTGCTTGGCCTCACAAATCGCCTGGGGATGAATGAAGTGATTCATCAGTTCCTTTTTGACTGTAAACTATCTCTGACATCATGACCGATCCCGGGCGAAGCTTGGTATTCTCGAAGGTACGCCATACATAGGAACCAACGATTCCGAGGCAAACAACGTTGATACTTCCGAAGAAGATAATGGACAAAACCACCGGGGAGTAGCCGGGCACCTGGATGTGCCCGGTCAAACGCGCCCAGACAACCACGGCAGCGAAGAGAAGCGAAGCGGTCACTCCGAGAAAACCGGTCCAGAGGAGCGCACGGATCGGAGCGTTTGAAAAAGAAAAGGCCGAGTCGGAGAGATATTTAAGCTTCTTTCTTAAGGTCCAGGCACTCCGGCCATGGAGGCGCCTCCGACGATGGTAAGGAACTGCGCAACGGCGAAACCCTAACCAGAGAATAAGGCCTACCATCGAACTATGCGATTCTTTTAGGCGCAACAGATGTTGCCGGAACCGTTCGTTGCATGCGAAGACATCAATCCCCCCTTCCGGCGTCTCAGGCTGAATAAAGCGCCGGTAGAGATACCAATACAACTTGGCAAATAGTCCACTCCAGTAAGGGTCTTCGCGGGTCAGGCGGGTACCTACGACTACGTCAGCCTCATCGCTATTCAGAATCGAGAAGAATTTCCGGATCAATTCGGGCGGCTCCTGGAGATCGGCGGCCATAACAGCGAAGTATTTGCCGGAGGCGCGTTCGAGTCCGGCACGGATGGCAGCAAAAGAGCCAAAGTTGCGGGACAGGGCGATGAGTTTTGAATTGTACGGTTGCGTGGGAAGCAGGGCAGCCAGGGAGTTTAGAGACTGGTCGGGACTACCGTCGACAACGAAAACGGCTTCCAGAGCGCCATGCAACTCTTCGTGCAAATGGCCTAACTCCCGCAGAAGTTGCGGAATCGAGTCGTCGTTTTTGTAGACGGGAAGAACGATGGAATACAACGGACTCATTCCAGGTTCCACGAATTACAGGCGGTAATAACGCGTTCGATTTCGTGGTCTCTCAGGTAAGGATGAATGGGGAGTGACACCTCCTGTTCGGCAAACTTACGCGCCATCGCCAAGTTGCCAATCACCGTAATCGGAAGGTCGTTTAAGGCCGGTTGGTCCGGAATAATGCTCGGATAGTGAATGACGGTTTCAATACCCGAAGCCTGCAGATGAGCGCGAAACGCCTGGCGATCTCCTGCGACGAGCACTGGAAACAGATGGTAAACCGAGCTGGAGGCTGAGGGGCACGGAGGAATGGTCAGCTTCGGATGAGCAATGCTTTCCGTGTAAACCAGGGCGATCTCCCGCCGTCTTGCCGTCGTCTGTTCCAGAATCGGCAACAGAGCGTCGGTCATGACGGCTGCTTGTAGCTCGTCAAGGCGGCTATTCAAGCCTATAAATCTGTGGACATACTTCTCTGTCTGTCCGTAGTTGCGAAGGGCCTTCGCCCGCCGGGCGAATTCGTCATTGTCTGTCAATAGGGCGCCGCCGTCTCCCAAACAGCCGAGATTCTTGGTGGGATAGAAGCTAAGAGCGGAAAGTTGCCCTACCGAGCCAATCTTTAGACCGCCGCTCGACGCGCCAATCGCCTGGGCACAGTCTTCGACGACAGTTAGGGCGAAACGATCACGGAGCTCGCGAAGAGAGTGCAGGTCAATACAGTGGCCGAACAAATGAACCGGCAATAGATAGCGAGCGCTGGTCGGATTGTCCGCGAGATAAGTCCTTGCTTCGTCGAGATCGAGGAGCCCGCTTTCATCGACATCAACGAAAACAGGCACCCCTCCAGCTCGGACAATTGCAAGGGTAGTGGCAAAAGCACTGAGAGGCGTCGTGATGACACGATCGCCTTCCTGCAAGCCAGCGATCCGCAGGCCAATCTCTATGGCATCGAGACCGTTCGCACATCCTACCACCTGGGCTGCGCCAGTGTAATCAGCAAGCCGCCGCTCAAATAACTCGACTTCTTTTCCAAGGATAAGCCAGCCGCTTTGTCCGACTCGCTCGATCGCATGAAGCACCCCGGAACCCACCTGCTGCCACTGCCGAGTGAAGTCGTTGAGATGAATATGTGATTGCATCTTGGCCAACCTGACAGGGCCGCAAAGTGGCTAGTTACAAACAACGGAAGTTTAGGATGTGGTCAAATGGGCCCCTCTTCGCGGCACTGGCGTTCGGCTGTCCCAGAGCTTCAAACCTGTAACAAGAGCCTCCCGGCGAAAAGCCGGCGCGATTTCCAGCGAAAGCTCGGCTCCCTTCGTGCGAGGCGAATGATTTTCTTAGAAAGATCATTCGGCACCCTAATGCTATGGCCGGCTGCTATCCCGGCTAAAAGAGACTAAGAATCTTGCGCACGTTCGCTCAACGGAACTCTACGGATCAAGGCTGTAAATTTCGAGCAAGGCGACACCGGTTCCGCCCGCCGCGCCCGTGATGATTGCGGTGAAATTACCCGCCGGCGGGTGGAGGACCAGAGCGGACTCAAAATCCTGAGTTGGCGCAAGGCCGTTTTTGACCAGATCTGAGCTATTGGTGGCATCAGCCCAATCGTCGTTTGCCGCGATGGCAGTGCCAGTGCTGTCATAAACCGTCAGATAGGGATTGGCTAGAGCATTGTCGATCCCAGCCGAGCTTAGAGAAGGACCAAGCGCGCGGATAATGATTGTTCCATTTGCCTGCGAGCCCTCAATCAATCCACCAATCAGAACCTGATCACCCTGACCGACCAGGCCGCGCGTGCTGAGGTTGGCCAGCTGCGAGCCAGCGCTGGGCGACAAGTCGTACGCTTCCACAAGTCCCGTGCCGGCCGTTCCGTCCGCGCTGGAAGTAACCACCGTGTAGGCCCCTGGTGCGAGAGTCTGCACGGTTGCGGCTTCTGATGCATTTGTGGGCGCGAGACCATTCGCGGTCAAATCAGAAGCCCTTGGATCGGCGGCCCAGTCGTCATTGGTCGCGATAACTGCACCGGAGGAGTTGTAGAGCGTCAAAGCGGGATCCGGGACGAATCCTGCGAGTCCGCGACTATCAAGCGAGGGCCCGAGCACGCGCAGAGCGACATCCTTGTTAGCTGTCCCCGTGACGATAAAGCCAAGAATCAATGAATTGGCGCTATTGGAAACTTCGCCTCTGGTGGAGAGATTGAGCGGCTGAGGCCCGACAATCGGAAAACTCATGCTCTCGAGATGGATCGGGAGTGAGTTATAAGCTGTATTACAGAGAGCGGTGGGGTACTCGTAATAGAACACTTGTTGTCCGGCGCTGTTTAAGCCTAGAATTTGTGCGCGATCCTGAAAAGTAACGGGAAACCCAATCGCTGCGTAATCGATCAGGTAATTATTTGGAGCATCTTCGTAAGCACTCGAGCAGATCGCGCTGTAGACGGTTTGGTTTTGTTCATAGTTCCAAACGACCGTCGCGGTCCCGGGGCCATTGCCGTTACTGGGGTCGGTGAGATTTAACTGGTATTTGCGCGGGCTCGAATAAGTCCGCTGAACGCCTGACGGTTGTTGAAACTGACTGTTGTAACCGTCATCGAAAAGCAGCAAATCATTGTCATAAGTGAGCGATGTGCCGTGCTGCCCCACGGGTGGCAAGCTGCCCGGGGTCATATCGAGCGCGAAAGCGGCCAGCGACGGAAATTGATGCCAGTGTTTGGTCTGATCGCCCAGAATCCATTTGATCGCGCCCGTCTTGTAATCCACCGAAATGACAAAGTTTTCCCGGCTCGATACGATCACGGAATCATCGGCCCGGTTGTAGGTCGCGGCGTTGTTGTGAAACCAATCCGTAGGGGCAGGATAGACAAATTGAGACGGATCATCTCCACCCGCGGTCATCGCCGCGCCGATAATATCCGCCATGTTGAAAATCTTCACGATCGCGCCAGTGAAGTCGACATCATAGAGGACCGATTCAAACTGAGTGGTGGTATCCACTTCCACCAGGAGGCCGGCTTTGCCGGGATCAATGTTGTGATGGAAGTTCACCACATTCTCCGGACCGAAATCGTGCAGCGGCGAAATTGTTCCGTCCAGATCCACTCGATAGAGAACACTCGCAACTCCCGCGAAGACGGATCCTTGATAGAATAAGGAGCTGCCGGCGAGCGCATTGGACACACTCAACGGACTGACCCAGCGCAGGTTGCCGTCACTGTCTACGATCACGGGCGAGTAATTTCCACAACCGGAGCGGATGAAAATATAATCGTAACTCAACTCAGCACTTGACCGGGCTTTCAGGACAGTGGGGGAGTTGTAGCCGCAACCCTCATCATCAAAGGCAGCGGTTGTGATTGTGGTCGCAGCCTGCTTCGATGAACCGTCGCGGAAATGATAAGTGAGAGTAACGGTGTTCCCAAAGCCCGCATAGAGCCCGTAGACCGGCAAATAAACCGTGCCCGACTGTGGGACAATATCGCCCCGATCGAGGAGAAAATCGTAAGCGTAAGTGGCGGAGAGTGGCCTGGCAAAGGTTCCGGGCTTAGCGGCAATAGTGAATTGAATGTCTTTAATGGCCGCGATATCGCTGACACTCAAGGTCAGGTTGGTAATAAACGATGTCGGCCCTGGATTCTGGCTGACAATGGTAACGGTGGTGTCATCAGCCTGTGTTGCTCTGAGGATTGAAGGGCTGGCAACG
This sequence comes from uncultured Verrucomicrobiae bacterium, assembly GCA_963831805.1. GTDB lineage: Bacteria > Verrucomicrobiota > Verrucomicrobiia > Chthoniobacterales > UBA10450 > Palsa-1392. The sequence goes on from CAWHRN010000009.1 coordinate 725,742, forward strand.
AGGAGGAATGCGAGGAAAAGGCGAAATGGAGTTGTCATAAGCAATGTGTTGAGTTGAGTCCTGTTTTTCCAGAGGCTGCGGACTCTGTCAACCAACAAAAAGGGTTTTCTGAGAAATTCTTGCGCAAGCAGAATAGGAGGACGAGTGGAAGATCGGCGCTCACAAGTGTCGTTCAGTAGCCCAGTTATGGAGCAATGTCGTAAATTTCGACCAGGCCCACTCCGGTCCCACCGTCGCTTCCCTGGACAATAGCGGAGTAGTTCCCGGCTGGAAGGAATAGACTCAAGGCAGACTCAAGCTCATTAGTGGGCGCCAACCCGTTTTTTTGGATATCCGGAGAATAGACATCATCCTGCCAATCTTCATTAGACGCGATCGCAGTTCCATCCTGATCGAAGATGGTCAAAGTTGGGTTGGCCAGCACATTACTGAGTCCAAACCGGGAAAGGGAAGGCCCCAGGGCACGCACGATAAGGCTGCTATTCGCCACCTCGCCAACGATAAAGCCGCCAATGAGCACCGCGCCATCCGTGCCAACAAAGCCGCGCGTGCTCAGATTGGCGAGTTTCGAAGCCGCCGTCGGTGAAACATCGTAGGCTTCCACCAGACCAATTCCGGGCGTCCCGTCTGCGCTCCGGAGAACGACCGTATATGCGCCAGGGTCCAGAAGCAATTGAGTTGCCGCCTCCTTGGGGTTTCCCGGTGCCAGCCCTTCGGCGGTGAGTTCCGCAGCAGCCGCGGAATCGCTTGCCCAGTCGTCATTCGTCGCGATCACGGTGCCAGAGCTATTCAAGAGTATCAGCGATGGATTTGCGACCGTGCCGGAAACTCCGGAGTCATCCAGGGACGGACCAAGAGCGCGCACGGCGACAAGTTGCGACTCATTTCCTGCGACGATAAATCCGCCAATCAGAGTTGTATCGTCATTCGTCACGAGCCCGCGGGTCGAGACGTTCAGAGTCATCGGTCCGACAGTCGGGAAGCGAATATCTTCGAGATGAAGTGGGATAGAGTTATAGGCGATATCGCAGAAGGCGACCACGTTCGGGTATTCGTAATGGAAGACCATCTCGCCGGCCGCAGTCAGTCCCAGGATCTGGGCATGTCGAGTGCCGCTCGCGGGATCATAAACAAACGCATAATCCACCAGATAGTTAGACGGTGCATCCTCATAAACGCTACTGCAGAGTTGGCTAAAGATCGGTTGGTCCAAGGGATGGCTCCATACCTCCGTCGCGACCCTGGAATGCAGATCCAATTGATACTTCCGTGGGCTGCTGTAACTGTGGCCCGTTCCGGGAGGCTTTTGGAGCGCACTGTTTGATCCGTTATCAAATAAGAGAAGATTCTGGTCGGAGGCAATCGACACCGCATGCTGACCTTCCGGTGGTGTGGTTCCGTCCGCGAGGGTGAGCGCGTACTGGCGGAGCGACGGGAATTGGTACCATTTCTTGGTCGGGTCTCCGAGTATCCACTTGATTGTCCCCGTTTCATAGTCGAGGCAGATCACGAAATTTTCCCGGCTCGAAATAATGATCGAATCGTCCGCTCGATTATAGGCTACCGAGTTATTGTGAAACCAGTCCTGCGGCGATGGATAGACAAATTGGCTGGGATCGTCGCCTCCCGCCACCATCGCAGCACTAACAATCTTGGCTAGGTCCCAGGTTTTCAGGACGTTGCCGGCAGCGTCCACTTCGATGTTGGTCGATTCGAAGTAAGCCGAGGTGTCGGCATCGAGAATTAACCCCGTCTTACCGCGATCGATGTTATGATGAAGGTAAGTGACCCCGATATCAGCATAGTCATGCAGCAGTGTGACGGTGCCATCGAGGTCAATCCGGGAAAGGGCGTGGCCGCTGGCCTGGTAAACCGCGTTATCGAAGAAAAGAGATGTGATATTAGCAATGCCTGCTGTACCGACCCAACGCACGGCGCTGTCCGTATCGATAATCGTAGGCGCAAAGTTGTCGCACCGTTCTCGAATCATGATAAAATCGTAGCTCAAATCCTCACTGTCAGTCCGAGCCTCTAGCACGGTCGGCTTCCCATAGTTGCATGGGTCGTCATAAGCGGAAGTCGTAATTGTGGTGTGGGCGCTTTTCGACGAGCCATCGATAAAAGTGTAGGTCAGAGTCACGGTATTGGTGTAGCCGGAATAGAGGCCGAATACCGGGAGGAAAACCTCCGCACTGGATGGCTGGATATAACCACGGCTGGTCAGATAGGCGTTCGAATAGGTTGCGGATAAGGTGCGCGTGTGGGAGCCAGGTTTGGGTGCGATCGCGAATTGAATGCTTCGGATCACATCGGTGCTGCTGGCCAGCAAAGTCAATTGATTGATGAAAGGCGTTGGCCCCGCATTCTTGGCGTTAATGACGATGGTCGTATCATCCGCCTGGGATGCCTGGCTGAGATGGCAACTAAGAAACAGGACGGGGACCGCGATGAGAAGTAAGCTGCTTTTCATAATGGCCGGTTGATCTTGGTAGAAGTGGTCGGTGTCTTTCCTGTGGATGTAGGCTGAAGCCCGCCGGGGCAAAGGAACCATCTTCGCACAGAAAGAGAAGTCAAAAAAGAATCGCCAGCGCGCAAAGATGCAAGAGCCCCGTTCGAGGGTGAGTGGCTTGACTTCGTTGCCACGCCTGCCAACGTCGGAGGGCCGACGGGAAGAATAATGGATGATTTGTTTGAGTAGCAGGGCGGGCATTGCTGTTTGACTGGGAATGGATTCGCGTCGCACTCCTTACACTGGCTTTCCGATGGCGGAATCGGCTGAATCTCGCCCGGGCGCCGCCGAACCCGGTGCACACTGCGCCTGGAAGAGGTGGGAATTTTTTGCCGTGATCGTTCCATTGCTCCTTTTTGCCGGTCTGGCGGCCTACAGAATTCACGAGCCCGGGCTCTATTACGACGAGATGTTTGTTCTCAGCCCTGCAACTGGCACGCCCGCGTACCAGACCTGGTTAGGAATACCCATACTTATCTCTTCTTATGTCGGTGCGGATAAGGCCTTGGTTTACCTGCTTATCTTCAAAATTTTCGGAGCGTCGGCGTGGAGCATTCGGCTTCCGGCCATCTTGATGTCATGCGGAACCTTGATCCTCGGTTACTCCCTAATGCGCAGGATCCTCAGTCCGCTCTGGGCACTGGCCTTTACCTCGGCCTGCGCGGTTCATCCTGGGTTCATCTTTTTGACGAAAGTCGACTGGGGACCGCAGGTATTAATGCTCTTCCTGAAAGCGCTCTGCCTCCTGCTCTGGTTCAGATGGCTGCATGGCACGCAGAAGAGTTGTTGGTCTGTCCTCGGTCTCTGGGCACTGGGCTTTTGGGACAAATTTAACTTCATCTGGTTTGTGGTCGCCTTACTAGGGGCGACGGCCTTGATTTATCGAGCGGTTATCCTCCGAAGGCTGCAATCTGTCCGGCGCTCGATTTTAGTAACACTCGCGGTCGGAGTGGCAGGGAGCGCTTTGCTCGCAGGGTGGATTATTTTTCCTTTACTGGAAAAGCCCGACACCGGTCAATTCGCCGCGCGACTGTCACAGATCTGGACCTTATACGAATGGACTGTTACCGGGCATGCGACTGCTTATATGTGGTTCAAGTCAATCCCTCCAATTCCGCTCTGGAGCGGCTGGTTCGTCCTTGCTGTCACGTTTGTTTGCCTGCTCCTGGTTTTTCTTGCGCGCGCCGCAAAGAGCGGTGGGGAGACTGGGACGGAGCGTCGAGCGTTTGTCTTTTGCCTTTGGTCTCTGCTGATGTTTGCAATCATCTTCCTCGAAATTGCCGTTACTCGTCAGGCAGGCGGTGCGCATCACACGATCATGCTTTTTCCCTTCGACCTGTTCGCCTGCTTTACAGCCGCATTTTTGTTGGTTAAAGCATCACCGGTGAGGGCGCGTTCCTGGATCATTTTTACGCAGCTAATTTTGCTCTTCGGGTGGGTGACTGCGGAAGGACAAAGTCTGCGGGGTCATTTCCAGAGTTTTGCCGCAACCGATAATTTTTGGGGCCGCTGGAGTCCGCAGATCGAATTGCTGGCGAAATATCTGGACGTTAAGGGAACTCAGGCGGACGCGATCTATTGCGTCGAATGGGGAGTCGGCACTCAACTTATCGCTCTCTGCCGGCCCGATATAGGCCGAAAGATTAGAGATGATTGGCCAACCTTCCAAAATTGGTCGGCGCAGCAAGGCACTGCGAAAGCAACTGCAACGTCAGTCTTCCGGCCGCACCAGCGGGCCTTGTATGTGACTTTTAGCAAGACGGATCCAGTCTTTCAACCGGCACAAGAACATTTCGCGCAGATGGCCGTCCTCGCGGGGAAGCCGGCGACGTTAGTGCCTGATGTCCCGGCGAAGATCAGGCAGACTTATCAGGTGTTTGAAGCTGGCCCCGGAGAATCGGAATAGATGATCGCTCGTTTGCCCTAAGGAATCGTGCTTACAGAAACAGACCAAACAGGAGACCCTCGTCATCCCGAGGCGCTGGGAGAAAACCAGCAGCCCGGTTCAGAGATGATTGAACTTTCGATTCTCATGCCCTGCCTGAACGAGGCGGAGACACTCGAAATCTGTATTCGGAAGGCCCGGCATTTTCTCCACCAGGCAGGGCTAAGTGGCGAGGTGGTGGTAGCGGATAACGGGAGTAGTGATGGATCTCAGGAAATCGCGACCAAGGCTGGGGCGCGTCTTCTGCCGGTCGCCTCGGTCGGATATGGAAGTGCCTTGCTGGCGGGCATCCGGGCGGCAAGAGGCAAGTATGTGATTATGGGCGACGCAGACGATAGCTATGACTTCAGCAATCTCTCCGCTTTTCTCGCCAAGCTGAGGGAAGGTTACGAGCTTGTCATGGGGAACCGATTCCTTGGTGGAATCAAACCGGGCGCGATGCCGCCACTACATCGGTATCTGGGCAACCCAGTCTTGACCGCAATCGGTCGTCTCTTCTTCCGCAGTCTGGCGGGAGACTTTCATTCTGGCTTGCGCGGGTTTGACCGAAGCGCGATTTTGAATCTCGACTTGCGGACGACGGGGATGGAGTTTGCCAGTGAGATGGTGGTAAAGGCGACTCTGCATAACTTGTCCATCGCCGAAGTGCCGATCATACTTTCCCCCGACGGGCGCAGCCGGCCACCGCACTTGCGAAGCTGGCGCGATGGATGGCGGCATCTGCGTTTTCTTCTCCTTTACAGTCCGCGCTGGCTTTTCCTCTATCCGGGATTGGCGCTCTTGCTTGGAGGCAGCGCAGCGATGATTTGGTTGATTCTAGGGCCACGTGAAATTGGGCGTGTCACCCTTGATGTTCACACTCTTGTCTATGCTGCCTTGGCCACCAGTCTAGGCTATCAGTCCATCATCTTTGCCATCTTCACGAAGGTCTTCGCGGTTAGCGAGAATCTCCTGCCAGTCGATTTGCGTCTGGAGAAACTCTTTCGCTACGTGACGCTGGAGTCGGGACTGGTCGTGGGTATCCTGATGGTTATGGGAGGGGGCGCCGTCACACTTCTCGCCATTAGCTCCTGGGAGGCGCATTCCTTCGGCGCGCTCGACCCCTCGCATACGTTGCGACTGGTCGTTCCGGCCGCGCTACTTATCCAACTGGGAATTCAAACCGTGCTTTCGAGCTTTTTTCTGAGTGTGCTCGGACTGCGCCGGCGCTGACGATTCAAACAATGAGTTTTGTCAATACTTTGCACACCAGACTCGTCTTTGGCCGGCGAGTTCGCGAGCTATCGAAGGAATTGACGGAGATTATTCCGCCGGGTTCAAATGTTCTCGATGTCGGCAGTGGGGACGGTACGATCTCGGCGCGGATCGCTGGAAGCGGCAAGGATATTTCCGTGGTTGGGATTGACGTGTTGTTACGGCCCACATCTGCCATCCCGGTGACGCAGTTTGATGGCTTAAACATCCCGTTCGAGGATGATAGCTTCGATGCGGTTATGTTTATCGATGTGCTGCACCATACGACGGCGCCTCCCGCACTCCTGGCCGAGGCAAAACGGGTGAGCAGGAAATACGTCTTAATTAAAGATCACTTTCGCGACGGGATTCTTGCCGGTCCCTCTCTTCGAATGATGGACTGGTTTGGAAATGCCCATCATGGGGTTGTGCTGCCATATAATTATCTCTCCGAAAAAGAATGGGCTGAGGTTTATCGCGGAATTCCGCTGCAGCTTCTCGAGTTAAAGAAAAAACTGAATCTCTATCCGTTCCCGACCAGCCTCATTTTCGGGCGTGGCCTGCACTTTATCGCCCTGCTGGAGGTGAAGTGAATCGGGGCTAGCGCCCCTGCGACTGAGCGTTCGCTTTTGCGATCAGATCGAGGACGAAAGCGCGACTATTGGTGAAGCTGACGCTCATCGTTTGATCCTGTTGTGGGTAATCAAAGACCCAAAAAGCGGACAGCGGGATGCGAGCGACTTCGATGGCTTGAAGAAATTCCTGGGTTTGTTCGAGGTCCCGGACCGGGAATTCACCAAGGAACACGGGTTTATGAGCAGCCGCGGCTGACTGGCTGAAATTGGTCAACAGATCCGCGATCTTCGGGGCCTCGGAGTAACGTCCCTTGGCTTTTTCGTAGGCATGGATTGAAATCATGTTCATCGGATCGGGCGTAAGATCGAGCAGGTTCGAGAATGCCTGCGCGACGTTATCGCGACCTTTTTGGCCGTGGGCGGTGTGCCAGGCAACAGGCCGGGGCAGGCAGGTTCCCGATTCGATGACGCGTGACGGATCAATTCCTCTCACCGTTTTGGCAAAGATCGAGTAGGTGGCGCGCAACTGGGAGGATGTAAGATCGTCCGCCGGCCGATTGCGTGCTCCCAAATCCACTCCGAGGTTCGCTTCGTTGCCGAACTCCCACGCCCAGATAGCCGGGGAGTCTTTGTAGCGCTCGACTATTTCCCGCGTGTAGTCTTCGATGAATCGAGTCGCCCGACTGTTGGGGTTTCCCAACTGGCTGCGACTCTCGCCCACGACCTCGGAGATTGTGGCGAGACGCCAGAAGAGGGATGGAATAAGGCCAATTTTGTTTTGTGTTGCGCAGGCTACTACCTGATCCATTCGACGGAAGTATTCCGCCCGATCCTGCAGATAGAGTTGATAGTTCTCGGGCATGAAGCCGCAGGCGCGGAAACGAACAAAAGGAATACCGGCTCGAGCCAATCGAGCCAGGTTATCCAGCGAGGAAGTTTCATCCTTGTTCTTTAGGAGTTGGCCGAAGAGGGTGTTATAGTTAGCCCCGATCCCGACATACGGTTTGCCGTCTCGCATCAGAACGCCGTGGACCACATACAGTCCGGGAGGTGTATCAGCGGCCTCGGCGCTTGGATTCCAAGCCGAAAGAGAGAACCCAAGCAGGATGATGCCAGTAGTTCGCAGGGGCCGGAAAATACGGAGATGGCTTCGCTGCCAAAAATACTGGGCCCAAAACGCAATTAAGACAAAGAAGGTCCAGCCTAAGGGGTGAAGATAACGAATGGAATTGTCCACCGCCAACCCGACCGCCGTGAGCAGGGAGACGAAGGAATAAATCGCGATCACGAGAAAAAACGGCCGGTGTTCCGGTGAGCAGAAAGGAAGGGTAAAGAGGAGGAAAAATGGGGTAAGCAGCAAAACCCTGTACCATTGCACTCCCTTACGGAACCAACTTTTAGTCATAGTATGCTCCTTTTCCATACCCGTTGCCGCTAGGTGAAAATGAGTTGCCAATCTCGCGATAACGGGGCCAGGCAAGGGACGATCGCCCGTGTCTTCGCTGAGGCAACGTCGAATCGTCCGCCGAGGCCATGCAGAAAGGTAAGTCCGAATCGCGAGCTCGGCAACACCAAGCGGGTCGCGCTGCAGAATGTGGTATGCAATCCGCTTTGCCACGAGATTGGCCCGGTCCGCGTCGCCGTAGTAGTTGTTAAGAGCAGTGACCATGCCGCGATCCATCCAGCGCTGGGCGCGTCGCGCTTCCATCGTGTTGTCATAGGTGCCGGCGAAGATTGTCGGATCCACTCCGGCCGCTCGAAGATCAGCGGGCTGAAGAACGGGCCCCCAGGATGACAAAAGCGAGAAACCATCCGCGTATTGGTAGGCAGGCGGGCGGTTCATCAGCTTTCCTGTCAATAGTTTGTAGCTCGAATGAAGTGCCAGGTGTGTGATTGTAACGACGAGCAGGCTGACCAAGAGTGGCCGGAGCTTCGCTCGAAAATTCCGATCTCGCTCAGAAGGGCAGAGGAATGTCCGGATGAAGGGAGCCGCGAATGAAAGGGTCGCGACCACCGGGAGATACGAGATTCGCAGTGCTACCGCCACAATGCCGGCAAAACCGGCCGCGACCAGATAGGTGTTTCGACCGGAGTTCAAATAGAGGAACACAAAGAGGACATAAACCACCGACGCGGCCAGCGAGAACGTCTCGGCCATGACAAAGCGCTCGTACATGAGCTGCAGTGGCTCGACGCAGAAAAAGACTGCGATCAACAACGCTAAACGGTGCCGTAGCTGGAAAAACCGGAGCAGGATCCACGCGAGGAGAATGGTTGTGCCCGCGCTGACCAAAGCCTGGGTGAGGACGAGGGAGAATAGGGAGCCACTGCCGAGACACAGCCACCGGATCATGAAGCCATAGAGGTAAGAACGATCCGGCGGGATCCATCCGCCCAAAGCCGTTTGCAAGTAGCTGGCGGAGTCGCCAAGAAAGAGCTGAGGATTAGGATCGAGAAGGAGACAAACTAGCTTGATCGCACAGACGAGAACGGCGATGACATAGATGTCTTTCGCAGCGGAAGGCCTAAGTCGCAGCGGTTGGTCCTGGACCGCTGCGCGGGGAAGGGCCTCAATTTTCACCAGCGTTAAACAATGTCAGTCGCTGCGACGACTTCCGCTGAGTCACGCTCCAAAGCGGCGTTAAGCCCGCTACTCCGAAGTCGCTCGGGCGGGCGTAACTTCATCGATCCACGAAGTTGTGTCTCCGCGGCGGCAACGGAGTAGTGGCGCTTGACATTCTCCAAGCCATTGGCCGAAATTTTATTCCAAAGCTCTTCTGATTCGTAGAGCTTGACGACTGCATCTGCGAATGAGTCCGGCGTGTCGGCGCGGAGAATGTCTTCTCCGTCTACCAAATTCATCCCCTCGACGGCCATCGAGGTGGCGACAACAGGAACGCCTAAACCCATGCTTTGATTAATCTTGCCTTTCACACCAGCCCCGTAGCGGAGCGGTGCGACGGACAACCTAATGGTATCAAAAAACAGACGCACGTCCGGTTGGTAGCCTGCGACGATGATCTGCTCACTGGCAAGAGCTACGATCGAGGGCGGCGCGTGACCGCCAATGATATAAAGTCTGATGTCACGGCTGCGCGCCTGGACGAGCGGGAAGATCTCTTGAATAAAGTAAAGCACCGCGTCCACGTTCGGAGGATGCTGGAAGCTGCCGATAAATAGAATATCTCGACGTTCGGGAAAAGGGGTGGCGGAACCCGGAGTATCGACAATGTTCGACACAACTTCGATCGAGCTATTTGGATGTGCCTCCCGGAGCAGCGCCTGCTCAGTCGGACTTACAACCCAAGTTTGATCGGCTTGCCTGATCAAATCGTATTCCAGTTGTCGCTTCTCCTTCGCACCTTCTTTCAGCTCTTCACTTTGAAAAAGAGCCGCTTCGCGCTCCTGACGCAAAAAATGAAGGTCAACGGTGTCAAAGATAAGAAAGGCTTGTGGAGCCAGGTGCCGGACGGCAGAGATGTGTTTCACGGCAAAGTCGCACCGGCTAAGAATGATTACATCAAACCCCCGTCCATGCTCCCCAAGATAACCGGAGACAGACTTGCAGTAGGGATGGTGCATGACCTCTATCCCGATCCTTCGCAGCCGATCACCATAGGGCGGGATATCTGCCAAGTTATCCGGCAGGAACGTTATCCGATGACCAAAATGGTGAAGAATCTTCAAAATTTGAAACATCCGGAGTGAGCCCGAATCCTTGTCGGCCATGGGCAGATGGTGATCAATCACGAGGATGCGGCGACCTCCCGGTGTAAGTTGTTCCCAACTCGAGAGATCACCATTTTCCGGCTTCTTCGCCAAGACTGACGCCCAGGTGTTGGTGAAGGTTGAGCGATTGATTGCCTGGTATTTCTTCGCGCCGGCGGAGAGATCAGTCCCGCCGGTTATTCCTTCATGATGAATGACAATACTTAGAGGTTGATAAAGAACGGCGAGACCGCGCGCGGCAACCTTAAAGGAAAGGTCGGTGTCCTCATAGTAGGCAGGCGCATATTTGCGGTCGAAACCGCCTAGCTCCATAAACAATTCGCGCGGGATCATCACGCTCGCGGCAGAACAGTAATCCATCTCGCGAAGATAGTTATACTCAGGCGAAGCCGGGTCCTGGAATTTTCCCCGGTTCCAGCCCGAGCCATCGCGCCAGATAATGCCGCCGGCCTCCTGCAACCGTCCGTCGGGGTAAACCAGCTTGGAACCGACCAAGCCAGCACGAGGTTGCTCGCGGAAGGTTTCGTGCAGGGCAGTCAACCAGCCGTCGGTCACAGTGGTGTCGTTGTTCAGGAAAACGAGGTATTTGCCTCGGGCAGCCGCGGCGCCCCGGTTACAGGAACTGATAAAGCCCGCGTTGCTTTCCGATCGAAGATAGGTCACGCCGGGCAGTTTGGCGACTAACTCAGGAGTAGCGTCGGTCGAGCAATCATCGACGACGATGACTTCGTAGGGGAGCGACCCAGAGTTGTCCTGGACTGCGGCCAGACAGGAAAGCGTGAAGTCGACCTGGTTGTAGACTGGGACAATAATCGAGACCTCCACTTCCTCATGGGTGGGAAAGGCGATCGGTTTGGGGGGGGCGGGCGGTCTCGGCGCAGGTGCGGATTCAGCCTGAGTGATCGGTGCCTCCAGGCTAAGACTGGGACCGGGCCTGGCCTCGGCTGCCTCGTAGGTCCGCAAACTCTGGATTTCCTGGTCGATTGCTTTGATTTCCGGATGGGCAGTGCGCCAGGAGTGATACTTATCGACGTTCTTATCCAGGTGGCCAAATCCTTCTACCGGCTTACCGGCCAGAGCAGCTCGAAGAGCGCCAAAGGGGTTCGCTATTTTCCAACGGCGCGAATGGCGCAGGCGAACGGCGGCATCTTCGATTTGATCGAGCAGACGGAGGAGCTTTTTCGTTTCGAGGAGTTGCTTCCGGAGGCGATCGGTCAGAGACGTGTTACGGGTCTCGAAACGAAAAAGCCGGACGCTAAGGTCCTGCAAAAGTTGGTTGGTCTGCGTAAAACGCTGGCGCACTTGTGCGAGTTCGCCGAGCGTGCCTTCGTGCGCCTGACGAACCTGTTCAAGCTCGCCTTTGTGCGATTCGCGCGCTTGCACGAGTTCGCTGAGCGCGCCTTCGTGCGCCTGACGAACCTGTTCAAGCTCGCCTTTGTGCGATTCGCGCACTTGCGCGAGTTCGCCGAGCGTGCCTTCGTGCGCCTGACGAACCTGTTCAAGCTCGCCTTTGTGCGATTCGCGCACTTGCGCGAGTTCGCCGAGCGTGCCTTCGTGCGACTGGCGCAATTGCGCGAGTTCTTGGACCAGCCGATCGAAGTCAGCGAGTAACTTCGAATGCTCCTTCTGCAAGGTATCGCGATGACTTAATAGCTTATTCCGTGAATCGTATTCGCGCTGCAGGAGGCGGTCGAGATGGGCATAGGCGTTTTGCAGCTCTTCAATGCGACCTTCCCGGCGATTGATCTCGGCGGCAGCCGCGACAGACTTGGCCGCCAGCTCGCGGTGTAACTCGTCGACGGTTTTTTGATAGGTCTCCAGCTGTACCTGGAATTTGATCTCGTCGCCGCGGCGAGCGGCTAACTCTCGGCGGGTGTCTTCGGCATCGGGGACGCGGGCGTTTAGCTTGCTAGCGGTGCCGGAGAGACGGTCCGCGGGGGTCGACCTCGTTTGCTCAGGGCCCGCCGCTCCGCGGGTGAGATCCTGATAGAGAGTGATGATCTGCTGGGAAACGCCCGCATCGATCAGTTGCTCTACGGTGAAACTGGTATGACGACGATCCGTCGCGACCAACTGCGCCGCCGTGCCGACCTCGGATTCCGGCAGGCCCGCGAAGGCCGCGATTTTGCCGAGCTCCTGTTCCGGATGGTCGAAGAAGGCCTGATAGTTTGTGATGATCCTGTCTTCGGCGCGCGTGTGAGTGAGGACGCGGCGATTGTAGAGTTCCCATAAACGGAGACCGAGAGCGTAGGAAGTTCCGTTCCGCTTGTGCATGGAATAGGCAACCTCCAAAGGATTGCGCACCATGATGATGGTCTTAAGGCCCGGGAGCAGACGTTCCCAAAAGGGCAGCGTGAGAGAATTTCGTGGGTCTTTCCAACCCCAGGTGGATTCTCCTTTGAAAGAGTCGATGAGCAATCCCGCCTTCGCCCGTAGCGGGTCGACTGCTTCGCCGGAAAAGGCTTCTGCTTCCCAAGGCGGCAGATCCCAGGCTGCGCCGACGGTGCTCAAGAGTTCGTCGTTCAGGGCGACGAAGCGGAGATTTTCCCAAAAGCCGTCCGGGTTATCGGCCGCTGGCGGCATCAGCTCGCTCTCCGGTCCGAGCGCGAGCCCGCAGCGATGTAGTAACCGTGCGAGCAGAGAGGTCCCGGAGCGATGGGCGCCTGCGATGCAAATGATTGATGAATCCATGCGGCTTTGCGGCAGCTTCGCTTTCAGGGATAGACCGGACGCCCGGAACAATCAATGGAAGACGGCCATCGGGCAGGCAAGCGCCGGTTTTGCCACCCAGAATTGTTAGGGCCACGCGACCGGAGGCGCGGCTAATCCTGACGCTTTACCTCGACCTTGCCGAGGAGCTTCGAATGCGCCGAGCCCTCATACAGCCGAAACACGTAGTGGGAGTGGGATTGAATCCATTTCACCATCTGCGAACCGGCCTTTCCGGTGGCGAGAAGGTCTTCCGGTTGGTCGTCCTTGCTCACATAGATCTCGCCCGCGCCGGCTTCCCCAGTATCCCAGGTGATCGTGGTTTCGCCGTCGCCGGGGCCTGCCGGGACCGGATTTGGATTCGCGGAGATTTTCGCGGCCGTGGTTATCGCCGTGGTTTCGGAGGGGGAGGCGGACTTTTTCGCATCGGTCTCCGGCGACTTGCGGGAATGGCAAGAGATGAGGGCGAGACTGAGAACGGCGACGCAGAAGGTTTTCATTTTTGGTGTGACGAAAATACGGCGTTCGCTCGTGCCCGCAAATTCATTCCCGATCGGGCGCGGCTATTTACTGCCCGGCTTCACCGCGGGAATTGCGATGAGATCGGCAGGGACCTGATCCGCGGGAAACGTCTCCACCTGCAAAGCGGCAAGGCTGAAAAACGGGCAACCAAAATCAGGATGCGCGCCGCCGCTCCGATCGACGATCACCCCAATGCCGACGACCTGGCCGCCGTGCTGGCGGACGATGTCGACTGTTTCCTGGACTCGACCGCCGCGCGTGACGACGTCTTCCGCGACGATGAAGCGTTCATTAGGCGCGATCTGGAAACCGCGCCGGAGGACGAGCCCGCCAGCCTCTTTCTCGGCAAAAATATGGCGTTTGCCTAACGAGCGTCCAACTTCCTGTCCGACGACGATGCCACCGAGGGCAGGGGAGATGACCGCGTCGCATTCGATCCCGCGGAGCTTATCCGCGAGGCGGCCGCAGACCTCGGCGGCGATTTCCGTGTGCTGAAGGAGGAGCGCGCACTGGAAAAATTGCCGGCTGTGCAAACCCGAACGGAGCACGAAATGCCCATCGAGCAGCGCCCCGGTTTGCCGAAAAAGACGCAGGAGATCGTCGCCCATCCGAAGCGTCCGCTACCCCGAGGTGTCGCTGACGCTCTTGCCGTCGACCGGATCGCTCGTGTCGCCCATCGCGATCACTTCGATCTCGACCTTCGCGCCCTTGGGCAGAGCAGAGACTTCCACGGTCGAGCGCGCCGGCGGATTCTCTTTGAAATAGGTCGCATAAATTTCATTCACCGTCTGGAAATCGCCCATGCTGGTGAGGAAAATCGTCGTCTTCACGACGTGGCCGAAGTTAAGGTTCGCCGCGCGCAGGACGGCCGAGACATTCTCGAGCACGCGCTTGGTTTGAGCGGAGATATCCTCGGATTCGATCTGGCCTGATTGCGGGTCAAGTGGAATCTGGCCCGCGCAAAAGAGCATCGAGCCGCAGCGGATCGCTTGCGAATAGGGCCCGACCGCGGCCGGCGCATCCTTCGTGGAGACAATTTTCTTCATGGCGGGAGAGTAGCTGGAAAATCCGGCCGGCACAACGCGCGCAATTCTCCTCAAGGATGGGCTGGGAATGATGAACTGGCGGCCGTGGAGCGATGTCCAAACCGCACGGCCGGCCCCGTCGAGTCCGGCTTTGATTGATACTCCGCGATTCTCGCCGATATTGCCGTTCCCATGGTTAGCTGGATTCTTAAGAAAATACTCGGCTCGAAAAATCAGCGCGAGATCAAGCGGTTGCAGCCCATCGTGCGCGAGATCAACGCACTCGACGAGCAATTCAAGGCGCTCTCGGACGACGATCTGCGCGCCAAAACCTCTGCTTGGAACGCCGAACTCTCCGCCCTCGAGGACCCGGATGCGCTCGCTCGCCGGCTCGACGAAATTTTGCCGGAAGCCTTCGCTGTGGTGAAAAACGCTGCGCGCCGACTGACCGAGCGCCAGGAGACTTTCTCCGTTTGCGATCAGCCGATGACTTGGGCGATGGTCCACTTCGACGTGCAGCTCATCGGCGGCATCGTCCTCCATCGCGGTCGCATCGCGGAGATGGCGACCGGTGAAGGCAAGACTCTCGTCGCCACCCTTCCGCTTTACCTTAACGCGCTCGCCGGCCGCGGAGCGCATCTCGTGACGGTGAACGATTATCTCGCTCGTCGCGACGCGGAATGGATGGGCGTGCTTTACAATTTCCTCGGCCTGACGACCGGCATCATCCAGCACGATCAGCCGCCCGATTTGCGCCGTGAGCAATACGCTGCCGACATCACTTACGGGACGAACTCGGAGTTCGGTTTCGATTACCTGCGCGATAACGGCATGGCGACGACGCGCGAGCAGCAGGTCCAGCGCGGTTACCATTTCGCGATCGTCGATGAAGTCGACTCCATCCTGATCGACGAAGCGCGCACGCCGCTCATCATCAGTGGTCCTGCGACGGTTTCGACGCACCAATACGACCGGCTGAAACCGCTCGTCGATCAGCTGGTGAAAAAGCAGAACATGCTTTGCAACCGGCTGGCGAGTGAAGCGAAGGAAGCTTTCGAGAAAGGCGAGTCCGAAGAGGGCGGTCGCCTCATGTTCAAGGTGAAGCTCGGCCAGCCCCGCAACAAACAGCTCCTTCGCATGATGGAGGATCCCGACAAGCGCCGGTCGATCGACAAAGCAGAACTCTCGTTTTTCCAAGACACACGCAAGGAGGAACTCTTCGCTCTCAAGGAAGAACTCTTCTTCACCATGGACGAGAAATCGCACGAAGCCGATCTCTCGGAACAGGGCCGCGCCTTCCTCAATCCGGACGATCCCGATTCCTTCGTGCTCCCGGATTTGATCAGCGAATTCACCGACATCGACCTCAACCGCACACTCACCGACGAGCAGCGCGACAAGATGAAAGCCGAGCGTCAGCAGCAGTGTGACACGCAGGCCGAGCAGATTCACAACATCTCGCAGCTTCTGCGCGCCTACTGCCTTTTCGAGAAGGACGTCGCCTATGTCGTCGAGGAAAACAAAGTTGTCATCGTCGACGAATACACCGGCCGAAAAATGCCGGGGCGCCGTTGGAGCGACGGGCTGCACCAGGCCGTCGAAGCGAAGGAAGGCGTCCAGATCGATCGCGAAACCCAGACGCTCGCCACGATCACGATCCAGAATTATTTCCGGCTCTACCACAAGCTCGCGGGGATGACCGGCACCGCGGAGACCGAGGCGAACGAATTCCACGACATCTACAAACTGGACGTCGCTGTCATTCCGACGAACCGCCCGGTCGCCCGCCAAGACGCGAACGATCGCATCTACAAAACGCGCCGCGAAAAATACAACGCGGTCATCAACGAAATCCGCGATCGCCACGCGTCGAACCAACCGGTCCTCGTCGGCACCGTGAGCGTGGAAGCTTCCGAATTACTCAGCCGCATGCTGAAGCGCGAGAAAATCCCGCACAACGTTCTGAACGCGAAATATCACCGGCAGGAAGCCGAGATCGTGCAGCGCGCCGGCCAGCCGGGCACGGTCACCATTTCCACGAACATGGCCGGCCGCGGCACGGACATTAAGCTCGGCCAGGGCGTGCCGGATGTTGGCGGCCTCTACGTCATCGGCACCGAGCGTCACGAATCGCGCCGGATCGATCGCCAGCTTCGCGGCCGTTGCGCGCGCCAGGGTGATCCGGGCGCGACGCGTTTCTACGTCAGCTTCGAGGATGATCTCATGCGCAACTTCGGCGCGGCCGATCGTATGACGAAAATCATGGAACGTTTCGGCCTCGAAGAAGGTCAGGAACTCGAACACCGCTGGCTGAACAAATCCGTCGAGACCGCACAAAAACGCGTCGAGCAGCGCAACTATCTCGCGCGCAAACGCACCCTCGATTTCGACGACGTGATGAATAACCAGCGCGAGGTGGTTTACACTTATCGCAACGAAGTCATCGACACCGAGGACCCGCACCGGCTCGTTTACGAAGTGATCGACGAAGCCGTGCCGGCGAAGGTGCAGGAATACCTCGGCACCGGCGCCGCGAGCGACGAGCCGAATCACAGCGGGCTTCTTCATTGGGTCAACACCACTTTCCCGCTCGGTCTAACGAAAGAGAAATCCGAGTTCGAGAGCCGCACACCCGATGAGAACGCCCAATTCCTCGTCGCGAAAATCAAGGACGCCTACGAGCGCAAATCGAGTCACGAAGAACCGACCGCGGTCAAGAGTCTCGAGCGCTACATCATTCTCAACGCGATCGATCGCCTCTGGCAGGAGCACCTTTACGCGATGGACGCGCTCCGCGAAGGCGTCTATCTCCGCGGCTACGCGCAGAAGGATCCGCTAATCGAATACAAGACCGAGGCGTTCGACATGTTCGTCGAGTTGATGGCGAACATTAAAAACGAAGTGCTGCACAACCTCTTCCGCAGCACCTCGAATCTGCAGGCCTTCGAGACCTTCCTTTCGACCCTGCCGCAATTCCTTATGCGTGAGCAGGCTCCGAGTGCGCCGACCGCCAACGGCCCGGTCCCCGGGCGTCGTCCCGAACGGATCGGGAATGAAGGCAACGGGCACGGCGAACCCGACGGCAACGGCTCCGAGTTAAAACTGGAGCTCACCCCCTTGCGCCGCGAGATGCCGAAAGTCGGCCGGAACGATCCCTGTCCGTGCGGCAGTGGGAAGAAGTTCAAGAACTGTTGCGGGCGCACCGCCTAACGAAAATCGGACGGGTGTCCCCTGCGGGTGTTTGTCGTGAAAGGCGGAAAAGCATTGTCGGCACCTCTGTCATCCTGAGTCGCGCAGACGACGAAGGATCTCACATGCTGGCTTCGACTTTGCTTTGCGTTGCGGGACCGAGAAACGCTTGCGAGATCTCTCGCCGCGCTGCGCCGACTCGGGATGACAATGGTTGTGCGAGCGCCGAGTGCTCATCGTCATTTTCGAATCCGAGCCAGAGGAAAAAAGGATTGCCCCAAACAGGCGCCCGTCCGCAAGATCACCGCGCCGGTGAAAATTCCACCTCCCAGTCGACGCGCATTCGTTAGGCAACTTGCCGGCGCGACACTGCTCGGCGCCGTCCCGTCGTGGCTCCGCGCCGAGCCGATTCCCGGCGACGACCTCGTCACCATCTCGATCTTTCACACGACGGACCTGCACGGCCACATTCTGCCGACGACGGACTACCGCGGCCGTCCGAATCTCGGCGGTTTCGCCCGCTGCGTCACGCAGATCAATCGTTGGCGCAGTGAAAACGCGAACTCGCTGCTGATCGACATCGGCGACATTTATCAGGGCACGGAGTTCGCCCTCGCCGATCAAGGCCGGAGCATGATCGATCTTTTCAACCTGTTGCGCTACGACGCCTGGCTGATCGGCAACCACGAGTTCGACTGGGGCATCGAGCCATTCCAGCAGGCGCTCGCGCGCTCGCAGGTGCCGGTGCTCGCGGCGAACACGATCGTTCACGGAGGTCCGGCGGGGATGCTCGAGGATCGCGGCGAGCCGCTGGCGAAAATCCAGCCCCTCATTCTCCGGGAAATTGCCGGGATCAAGCTCGCGATCATTGGCCTAACGACTCCCGGAATGCCCTTCTGGTTTCCGGCGGACTTCACCGCCGGCCTGGAGTTTCAGAATCCGATCGAGCCTGTTCGTCACTCGATTGCCACAGCAAAATCGTTAGGCGCGAGTGCGATCGTCCTCGCCGGTCATATGGGCCTGAAGGAGCGGACCGGAGGCGACGATTTTGCCAACCGAGTAATGGCGCTGACTGCGGAATTCCCCGAGGCCGCGGTTTTCATCGCCGGTCATACTCATCAGGACATCCCCAGCCGCCTAACGAATAAGGCTCTCTTCACTCAAGCCGATCATTTCGGCGTGCACGTCGGCCGGGTCGATCTGCTCTTCGATCGCAACTCCAGGAAGTTGCTCCATCAGACCGCGCGGACCGAACTGATGGATCAGCGCATTTCTCTCGATCCCACGATTCTGAGCCGCACGCAGGCGCAACTGCACACTGCCGACGAGGTGCTCGCCGAGTCGGTTGGCGAACTGGCCGAGTCGTTAGGCGTGAGCGCTCCGCCGGGTGAACCAAGCGAGGTCGAACGGCTGATCGCCGCCGCCATCACGGAAACGCTGGCCCAACGGGGCATAGCGCTCGACGGCGTCTTTCATGGCCTCTTCGAGGACCGGCATGTCTTCAAAAAGGGGCCGAAAACCGTCGGCGATCTCTGGGAGATTTTGCCTTACGAAAACTACCTCGTCACCGCCGAGTTGCTTCCCACCGAACTGGAAGTAGTCATGAACGAAGTCCTGCAAAGCCGTGAATCCCGCAGCCTCGTGGGTTTTCGAATGAACGCGGCCGACCGCCGCCTAACGAATCTACGGCTCGACAATGGACGACCGCTTGATCCGGCGAAACGGTATCGGATCGCCTTCAACACGTTCGATTCCCAAAGTGCCGGACATCGCTTCATGAAGTTGCGCGGCCTGCTCGAGCGACCAGAAGCGAAGCGTGCCTTCCATCCGGTGCAAACGCGGGAAGCGCTGATCGACTATTTTCGACGGCACAAGGTGGTGCGGCTTCCGCCGACTCCGGCGCTCGCCGCGTGACGCCGGTTGCGGGGAGAACCGCACGGTTGTTATCTCTCCCCGTGAAACTGCTCGCACTCCTTTCTATTCTGGCCCTGACTCGCCTAACGAATGCCGAAAGCGATCTTCCGGCGACCCCGAAGAAGCCAGTCTTCAACGAATACCACGGGATCAAGGTCGAGGACGATTATCAGTGGCTCGAAAAAAACGACGATCCCGCCGTCAAAGCCTGGTCCGCGGCGCAGAACAAACACGCCCGCTCCTACCTCGATAGCCTGCCGGACCGGGCGCAGGTCGCGGAACGCCTAACGAAACTCTACGCCGATGCCTCGCCCGCATATTCCTCGATGGTGGCGCGTCCCGGACGGCTCTTCGCGCTGAAATTCCAGCCGCCGAAACAGCAGCCGATGCTGGTCACGCTGGTTGCCGCCGACGATCTGAAGTCCGAGAAAGTCATTCTCGACCCTAACGAACTCGACGCCAAAGGCACGACCGAGATCGATTGGTTCGTGCCTTCGCTCGACGGGAAGAAGGTCGCTATCTCCATCTCGAAAGGTGGAAGTGAGGACGGCGATCTGCATTTCTACGACGTCGATGCTGCGAAGGCGTTGCCGGACACGATCGCGCACGTGCAGTTCCCGACCGCCGGCGGCAGCGCGGCCTGGAATGCGGACGGCAGCGGCGTTTTCTACACGCGCTTCCCGCGGAAAGGGGAGCGGCCCGACGGCGATCTCGATTTTTATCAGCAGATATATTTTCACAAACTCGGGACACCGGATAAGGACGACACCTACTCGTTAGGCAAAGACTTCCCGCGCATCGCCGAGATCGCGCTCGAGAGTTCGCCCGATGGCCGCTACACGCTCGCGGTTGTGGCGAATGGCGATGGCGGCGATTTCGCGCATTACCTTCGCGGGCCGGACGGCGCCTGGAAGCAGCTGACGAAATTTTCCGATCAGGTGAAACAGGCGCGCCTCGGTCGCGACGACGCCCTTTACGTCGTCTCCCGCGCCGATGCCCCGCGCGGCAAGGTGCTGCGTTTGCCGCTCGATCATCCCGACCTCGCGGCGGCCAGCGTGATCGTGCCGGCGAGCGACGCGGTCATTCAAGAAATCGTGCCCGCGGCCGGCGCGCTCTATGTTGGCGACTTGCTAGGCGGTCCGTCGCAGATCCGGCGGTTCGATCTCGATGGGAAAAATGAAAAGACGATTGCGATCGCGTCGATCTCCGCGGTCCAGGAAATGGTCGTGCTCGAGGATAGCTCGTTGCTTTTCAAAGACGTGAGCTACGTCGCGCCAAATGCCTGGTATCGCTCCGCGGCCGACAAACCCGAGCCGGTGAAGACCGCGCTGCAGAGCACTTCGCCGGTCTCGTTCGACGATATCGAGGTCGTGCGGGAGTTCGCCACTTCGGCGGACGGCACGAAAATCCCGCTCAACATCATGCGGCGAAAAGGGACGAAGCTCGACGGGAACAACCCGACCCTGCTCTACGCCTACGGCGGTTACGGCATCAGCATGACGCCTAATTTCGATTTCACCCGGCGGCTCTGGTTCGATCGCGGCGGCGTCTATGTGGTCGCAAATCTGCGCGGCGGCGGCGAGTTCGGCGAGGAATGGCACAAGGCCGGCAACCTCCTGAACAAGCAAAACGTCTTCCGCGATTTTCTCGCCTGCGAACGTTACCTGATCAAAGCCGGTTACACCTCGCCGGCAAAGCTGGCAATCGAAGGCGGGAGCAACGGCGGCCTGCTCATGGGCGCCGCGCTCACCCAGCATCCGGAACTGCCGCGCGCGGTTGTCTCGCTCGTCGGGATTTACGATTCGCTTCGGACCGAGCTCGAACCTAACGGGGCCTTTAACGTCACGGAATTCGGTTCGGTCAAAGACCTCGAGCAGTTCCGTAAACTTTACGCCTACTCGCCTTATCACCGGGTGCGCGAAGGCACGAACTATCCGTCGATTCTTTTCCTCACCGGCGAAAACGACGGCCGCGTCGCGCCCTATAACTCTCGCAAAATGACCGCGCGCCTCCAAGCCGCGAATGCTTCCAAGAACCCGATCCTGCTCCGCACCAGCGCCAGCTCCGGTCACGGCCACGGCACGGCTTTGAGCGAGCGGATTCAGCAGCAGGCCGATATCCTGGCCTTCCTCTTCGACCAGCTCGGGATGAAGCCGGAAACTGCTCGCACTCGCTTCTCGTTAGGCGCTCCGCTTGCTCCCGCGCCGCTTCTTCCAGGTCGATCCGTTAGGCTGCGCGGCGGCGTTGATCGGCACTGAGTTGGTCTGGGGAAAATGCGCCGGCCTTGTCGTCGAGACCGAGGCCTATCTGGTCGAAGGCGACGAGGCGTCTCATACCTTCATGCGTCCGAGCGCGCGCGCCTTTGTGGAGCGGAATCCGGCCGCGACCTGCTACATCTATTTTAACTACGGCGTCCATTGGATGCTCAACCTCCTCGTCAAAGGAGGGCCGCGCGACGGTCTCATCCTCATCCGCGCGCTCGAGCCGACCCGCGGACTTGCGCTCATGCGGAAACGCCGCGGTCGCGAAGAAGTGCGCGACCTTTGTTCCGGTCCAGGCAAGCTCACGCAGGCGCTGGGAATTAATAAACGCTATCACGAGATCGATCTCGCGGACGATCCGACCCATTGCTTTCGGGCGCGGCCTAACGAGAAGGTCGAAGTGGTCGCCGACCCGCGAATTGGGATCAGCCGCGCGAAGGATTTTCCGTGGCGGTTCAGCTTGCGTGGCAGCCCGCTCATCAGCCGCCCGGTGGCCGCAAATTATCGTCTCGACTGACGGGGCAACGCCGCTTGTCATCCCGAGCCGGCGGAGCGCGGCGAGGGACCTTGCAATCGTTGCTCGACGTCGTTAGGCAAATCAACGGTCGATCGTAGCTTGTGAGATCCTTCACCGTCTGCGCGGCTCAGGATGACAAGATGTGCCGAGCGCTGTTCACGTCGCTCCACGTTGACCGCGCGCCCTATTGCCGCGATTTTGCGCCCCTATGTCCGCCAAAACACAGCGCGTCCTGCTCGGCATGAGCGGCGGCGTCGATTCCAGCGTCGCCGGCTATCTGCTGCGCGAGCAGGGCTACGACGTCGTCGGCGTGACCATGAAAGTCTGGCCGCAGGATTGCATCTCGCGCGCCGAGGATAAGTGCTGCGGGCCACAAGCGGTGGCCGACGCGCGCAATGTCGCGCACTCGTTAGGCATTCCGCATTACGTGGTCGACGAAGCCGATCAATTCGAGCAGCTCGTGATCAACTATTTCTCGAGCGAATACCGCGCCGGCCGGACGCCGAATCCTTGCGTGATGTGCAATGAGAAGCTGAAGTTCGGCAAGCTCTGGGAGAAAGCCGAAGCCCTGGGCTGCGATTATATCGCGACCGGGCACTACGCCATTATCGAGCATCGTGCCGACCGCGCGGTGCTC
The DNA here is from genome assembly GCA_963831805.1 of uncultured Verrucomicrobiae bacterium. Taxonomy (GTDB): domain Bacteria; phylum Verrucomicrobiota; class Verrucomicrobiia; order Chthoniobacterales; family UBA10450; genus Palsa-1392. Next base: position 748,507 of record CAWHRN010000009.1, read on the forward strand.
CGCAAAGGCGCCGACCCGCGCAAGGACCAGTCTTATTTCCTTTTCAGCCTGCGCCAGGAACAACTCCGCCGCGCGCTCACTCCGCTCGGGGCGATGGCGAAGCCGGCGATCCGCGAGATCGCGCGCTCGTTAGGCCTGAAGGTCGCGGACAAGGTCGACAGCCAGGAAATCTGTTTCGTTCCCGGCAACGACTACAAGGCTTTTCTCCGCTCGCATCTCGGCGCGGATGAATTTCATCCCGGCGGAATTTACGACCTGAGCGGCCAGTTCATCGCGCCGCACGAAGGGATCGAGATGTTCACCATCGGCCAGCGCAAAGGGTTGCCCGGCGGTTCCGCGCAGCCGCGTTATGTCGTCGATATCGATCCGGAAACGAATCGCGTGATCGTCGGCGCAGCGGAAGATTTGGTCACCGAAGAATTCGAAATCGAGCGAGCCAGTTGGGCGGGCGACGAGGCGCCTGACGAAGCCAACGAAGTCACGGTGAAAATTCGTTACGCCCATCCCGGCACACACGCGACGGTCACGCCCTTGCCGAACCAGCGCGCTCGCGTGCAATTGCACGAGCCGCAAAAGGCGGTCACGCCGGGGCAGGCAGCCGTCCTCTACGACGGCGACGCGGTTGCGGGTGGCGGCTGGATTCGTCGACAAGTCGCTGCGGTTCCTGCCTAACGAATGCCTAACGAAGTTCTGCTCGTCCTGAGCACCTTTCCCGATCGCGGCAAGGCGCAGCGGATCGCGGAGGAAGTCGTGGTCGGCCGTTTCGCCGCCTGCGCCAAGGTTGCTTCCGCGGTCGATTCTTTTTACTGGTGGAAGGGCGAAGTCGAGACGGCGAACGAAGTCCTGGTTTACTTCAAGACGACGGCCGCGCGCTTCGATGCTTTTGCCGAAAAGTTGCGCGAGCTTCATCCCTACGATCTCCCGGAAATCCTCGCTTTCCGGGTCGAGACCGGTTCCCCTGAGTATCTCAGCTGGGTGGAAGAAAACTGCCGCGCCTAACGACTGCGTGCGCTCGTCCGCCCCGCATCGAGGTCAATGGATGGAACTCAACGGCGGGCGAGCTTTTTGCGGAGCCTTGTTTGGAGCGGGCAGGACATGATAAAGTCCTGCCATGTCCCTGGTCTTCGAGCCGATTTATACCGACGGGCTGGCCGAGATTTCTTATCTGGTCGGCGATGACGAAACTGGAACCGCGGCGGTCTTCGACCCGCGGCCAGACGTCGAGATTTACCTGACGCTGGCGCGCGCGAAAGGCGTCGCGATCACGCACGTGTTTGAGACGCACATCCACGCCGACCTGGTGAGCGGCGCGCGCGAGCTCGCCGCCCGGGCGAATCCGGCGAAGATTTTTGCGAGTCACGAAGCGGGCGCGACCTACGGATTCGAGACTGAGCCGGTGAAAGACGGCGACGAGTTTCGCTTCGGCTCGCTACTCATCACCGCGCGGCACACGCCTGGCCACACGCCGGAACACGTCTCCTACATCCTCGCAGAAGAGGATCATCCAGAGCTGCCTTGGGGCGTGCTCAGCGGCGATTCGCTTTTCGTCGGCTCGGCCGGCCGGCCGGACTTGTTAGGCGAAAAGGAAACGGCGCGTCTCGCCGGGCTGCAGTTCAAGACGCTCCGCGAATTTTATCTCGGGTTGCCCGACAGCGTGATCGTTTATCCCACGCACGGCAGCGGTTCGCCCTGCGGCGCGGAGATCGGTGACCGGCTCTCGAGCACGATCGGCTTCGAGCGCGCCTTCAATCCCTTCCTGCAAATCGACGACGTCGAAGCCTTCACTCAGCACTGCGTGAAGACTGCGCCGCCAATCCCGAAATATTATCCGCGGATGAAAAAGATAAACGCCGACGGCCCGGAGATCCTCGGCGGGTTGCCGCAGGTCCGGGCGCTTCCGCCTAACGAATTCAAGGAAGCGCTGGAGAAAAATACGGGTCTCCTGATCGACACCCGTTCGATGTTTGCTTTTGGCGGCGGACACATTGCGGGTGCGTTGAATATCGGGGCGACGCCGACGCTTTCGATTTGGGCTGGATCACTGCTTGATCCCGAGACCCCGATCCTGCTCGTGCTCGAAAGCGACGCCGGTCTCGATGAGGTCGTTAGGCTGTTTCTCCGCACCGGGTTCACCAATTTCGCCGGCTACCTGGTCGGCGGGATCAAGGCCTGGGTCGCGGCCGGAAATCCGCTCGCGCAGGTCCCGCAAATTTCCGTGCACGAACTGCAGGCGGCGAATGGCCAGATGCAGGTGCTCGATGTTCGGACCGATCGTGAATGGAAAGGCGGCCATGTGCCGGGCGCACAGCACATCGTCACGCCGCAACTCCCGCAGCGTCTCGGCGAACTCGACAAGTCGAAGCCAACCGCGGTTTACTGCGCGTCTGGTTACCGCGCGAGCATCGCCACGAGTATGTTAAAAAAGGCCGGCTTCGAAAACGTGAGCAACGTTCCCGGGAGCTGGCATGCATGGAAAGAAGCAGGCTTTCCTGTCGAAAAATGATCATTCGCGAAAAAGAACCCGCCAACCTCGAGATGCCTTTCGGAGTGCTCGACGGTTGGCTCACGCCTAACGAACTGTTTTACATCCGCTCGCACTTCCCGGTGCCGGCGATCGATCCGAAGACCTGGCGCCTGCGGATCGAGGGCGCAGTGGAAAACCCGCTCGAGCTGAGTCTCGAAGACCTGCGCGGCTTCGCGGCGCAAACTGTTCCCGCGACCTTGGAGTGCGCTGGTAACGGTCGCGTTTTCCTCGTCCCGAAGGTGAAAGGGACGCAATGGGAGCTCGGCGCCGTGGGGAACGCACAGTGGACGGGAGTGTCGTTAGGCGAAGTGCTCCGCCAAGCCGGGATGAAGAGCGGCGCGGTTGATGTTGTGCTCGAGGGGGCCGACTCGGGCACGATCAGTGAAGCGCCGAAGCCCGCCGGCAAAATCCACTACGCGCGGAGCATTCCGTTAGGCAAAGCAATGGAAGGTGTGCTCCTCGCGCTGGAGATGAACGGCGAGCCGCTCTCGCCGGCGCACGGTTTTCCGCTGCGCGCGATCGTGCCCGGCTGGTTCGGCATGGCCGCGGTGAAATGGTTGCAACGGATCGTGGTCACGGAGCAGCCGTTCAATGGCTATTACCAAACGGTCGACTACGCGTTCTGGCAGCGCGACGACGCCGGCGTCGGGCTGGTCCCGATCACCGAAATGCAGGTGAAAGCATCCATTGCGCGGCCGGGAATCAATGAAGTGATCGCCGCCGGCACCGATTACAAAATCACCGGCGCCGCCTGGACGTCGGAAGCTGAAATCGTGAAGGTGGAAGTCAGCGCCGACGGCGGAAAGTCGTGGTCGGACGCGTCGTTAGGCGAAGAGACGGCGCGGAATTGCTGGCAGCTCTGGAAATGGAATTGGCCGGTGCCTAACGAACCAGGCCGCTGTGTGCTGCTGGCGCGGGCGACTGATTCGCGTGGTCGCACCCAGCCGATGGAGCGCGATCTCAATCGGGGAACCTATGAGATCTATCACTGCCTCCCGATCGAAGTCGAGATTCGTTAGGCAAGGTTGCCTTCGTCGAGGTGAGCCCATTCCACGGCGACGCGCTGCCGCCGCGCGAAGCGATCGTGAAAGAAGAGCTCCTTGTGCCGGCAGCCGTGTTCATGCACCAGCCGCGTCACCTTCACGTCGAAGCAGCAATACTCTGCGACCTCGAGAAACCGGCCTTCGCGCCACCACTTGATCGCGTCCAGGCTCACGCCGGTTTTCCCCACGCCTAACGTTGCCTGCGCGATCGCATCGAGGCCAAGGCGATGCCCGAGTTTCGCTTCCATGTCGACCATCAGATCGACCGTGGGCAATTCATGCGCGAGATCGAGGACGGTGTAACCCATGAGCACGTGGTAATCGAAATTGAGCACGTTGTAGCCGACGACGAGATCGGCGTGGCGCAGACATTCGATCAGGTCGTGGACGCGTGCTTCAGGGAAAATTTCGTAAGACTGCGTGCGAGTGCTGTAGGTCACGCCGATCGACATCTGCATGTTGCCCTTGCGATCCCAACCGCCCGCGTCGTTCGCGGTCCGCTGCGTTTCGAGATCGAAGTAGACGATGTCGCGCGCCATCCCGCTCACTTCAGCTCGAAAGCGCCGCAATCGAAGGCGATCATTTGCTCGAGATTGCTCACCCGAAATTGTTCGACGACCGCGCCGTCGTCCTGGAAAAAACCGAGCGCGTTCTGGTCACGGCGCGCGAGCACCGCGCGCGTGAGATGCCGGGTGTCGCTGATCGTGCGGAGCGGAAGACCGTCGGCGGTTTGCAGATAGCTGCCTTGGTCATCGAAACCGGCGGCGAGCTCGACTTTTCCGGGCTGATCACGCTCCAGCGGATTCGGCCGGAGCTTTTGCCGAAGGGACGCGGGGGAAGTTACAATTTCGTTAGGCGAAAGCACCGGCTTGTCATTCGCCAGGGTGAAATCTTTGTGCGCGACGATCTCTTTGGTGAAATCCACCTTCCAGTCCGAGACCCTTTGTTCCGATCCGGCGGTTGGCGCTGAGGCAAGCAGACTCAGACTGCGGACGCGCTGACGACCGGGCGCTTGCTCGAGAAGAAAAATGCGATCCTCGTTAGGCGAAGCCGCGATCCCGATCGGTTGTGGGTCTGCCGGATCGATCTCGAGGGTGCGCAACGCCGGAGCCGCGGGATCGTTCGCCGAGATCTGCACGATCACGAGGCCCGGCAGGTTCTTCGCGAGGTGGCTGATTGCCCAGAGCGTGCCTCCTTTGCCGATCGCGATGTCCACCGGATCGATCAGCGCCTGCGCTACTTTTCCACGTTCGGTCGGCTCAACGGACAGCCACGCGATGGGATCGGACGATCGCAATTGTGCGCTCCCGAGATTGAAAAGAAACTGCGCGCTGCGGCCATCGGGCATTGTCCCCTCCAACCGCAACGCCCCTTCGCCGGCGGCGATGCGTGCGATGTGGTCGAGATGCGGGGAGTCGTCGTCCGTCACCCAATCGTTGAAGAAGTTATCGACTCCTTCGACCTTCAAATCGCCGACCAGAAACCCACGGGCGTGATATTTCCCGGCGGGCAGCGGTTGTCCATTGTCATCGGTTCCGTCCCAGGTGGTTTCGAGTGCGTCATGACCCGCGGTGAAGTCGCTCACGGTGTCTTCACGATGCAGCACACGCATCAGCTTTCCGCTCGCGTCGTAGATACCGAGACTGATCGTGCCATCCACGGGCGGCGGGACGAAGTGCAGCCTAACGATCCGGGGAGTTGGCGTTGGCGTTGGCGTCGGCGAGGGGGTTTCCTGACCATACGCAAACGAGCACGCGACGAAGAGTGGCAGGAGGAAAAGCGCGCGCATTTTCAAAGGTAATAGCGCCAGTTCAGGTTGGGAAAGATTGGCGTGCGAGCTTCGCAGCCGGCGAGGAAATCCACCTCGATTTCGCCGGCAAACAATTGATCCGCGAGGCGGGAGAAACGCTCGAGATGCTGGCGCGTGCGCGCGGCGGCGTATTCGGGAGCGGTCTGGGTTTTTAGCAGGAACGCCCAGTCGCTCGACTGGGCGAGGAGCAGTTCGCGCGCGGCCTGCCGCAAAGCCCGCTCAACCAGCGGGTCGACAGCGTCGCGATGTGCGCGCGCGAGTTCGATCATCCGCCGCGTCGCGGAATGCAGGAGCGGATAAATCCATGCGTTCTTTTCGTGCAGCCAAACGCCGTTGAAACCATTTTCGCCCCAGCTCGACGGGCTCAGCCTAACGATCTGATGCGCAGGGTGCTTCGCGAGATATTCTTCCGGAGTGGTCAGTTGAAAAGCACTCGGCTGCGCCGCCGTCTCGCGCAGGAAACTTTCCAGGAAGCGCGGTCCTTCAAACCACCAGTGGCCGAAGAGTTCGGCGTCGAACGGGCTGGTGACAATCGCGTCGAAGTCTTCGACGGCGAGTCCCTGGAAACGTCCGCGGAGTTTCTCGAAAAAATCGTGAGCGTGTTCGTCCGCGGCAGCCGCCGCCCAGCCCGGATTGTAGAACTCTTTCTCGTCGGAAGACGACCCGCTGACCCGGTGATATTTGATGCCGGTGAACTTTCGAACGCCTGCTGGCCTAACGAATTCGCGCAGCTCGGCCTCCGACCGGTCGTAGCCGAGGTCGCGATAGAAATCCCGGTAAACCGGGTCGCCCGGATACCCGGCTTCGGCGCTCCAGACTTCGCGATTCGATTCGCGATCACGCGCGAAGGCGGCGGGACCGGCCGGCGTGAAGCAGGGGGCGAATTGCCCAAACGCCGGTCGGGGCCGCGCGTGCATCAGCCCGTGGGTATCGACGACGAACCAGCGGATATTCGCTTCCTGCAGGAGAGCGTCGAGGCCTTCGCTGTAGCCGCATTCCGGGAGCCAGAATCCGACCGGAGCGCGCCCAAAATTTTCGCGATAGTCGTCGCAGCCGATCCGGATCTGCGCGCGTTGCGCCTCGGGGAAATGCTGGAGCAGGGGGAGGAAACCATGGGTCGCCGCGCTGGCGATGATCTCGAGCACGCCCGCATCCTGCAGCTCGCGAAACGCCCTCACGACGTCGCGACCGAGTTCGTCGGCGAAAAGGCGGCGCGCCTCGGTGAAGAAGCGTTCGTAGAAATGCCCAAGCTCGAGGAGCTGGGAATGATGACGGTGGCGGGTGATCTCCTGGCGCGCGAGAGAGATCAGCCGATCGAGATGGCGCAGGTAGCGCGTTTGCAACAGCTCATCGCGGAGCATCGCGCAGAGTGGCGGCGTAAGGGAAATCGTCAGCCGGACGCGCGCGCCTTCTGCATGAAGTCGGCGAAGGAGACGCAGGAGCGGCAGATAAGTCTCGGTGATGGCTTCGAAGAGCCAATCTTCCTCGAGAAAATCCTCGTGTTCGGGATGCCTAACGAAGGGCAGATGCGCGTGCAGGATGAGCGCGAGCGAACTGGATGGCACAGCTAAAACTTTGTCATCCTGAGCCGCGCAGACGGCGAAGGATCTCGCAAGCGTTTCGAGGCGTGGTTTGTAATCGAACCCAAGAGACGCCGGCGGGGTCCTGCGCTGCGCTCAGGACGACAAATCGTTAGGCGCGCGGCGGTTTCGCGCATCGCGACTTACAACGTCCGGCAGAAATCCTGAAAGCGATCGAGGCCTTTTTTGATGACGTCGATGCTCGTCGCGTAGCTGAGACGGATCGTGCGATCGTCGCCGAAAGCCGCGCCAGGAATGACCGCGACATTCGCTTTGCTGAGGAGGCGGTCGGCGAAATTCTGCGAGGTCAGGCCGAGCTGGCTGATGTTCACCAAAATGTAGAACGCGCCTTCGGGCTTCACCGCGGTGATGTTCGCGATCTTCGAGATGCGGTCATACATGTAGTTCCGCCGCATATCGAACTCATCGTGCATGTCGGAGAGCGCCTGCTGGTCACCTTTGAGTGCCGCGATCCCGCCTTTTTGCGCGAAGGAGCACGGGTTCGAAGTGCTGTGGCTCTGGATCGAATCGACCGCCCTCGCGACTGCTTCGGGCGCGCCCATGTAGCCGAGTCGCCAGCCGGTCATCGCGTAGGATTTACTGAAACCATTGACCGTGATCGTGAGGTCGTAGGCTTCTTTCGAGAGCGACGCGATGCTGACATGCTTCACGCCGTCGTAAACGAGCTTCTCGTAGATTTCGTCGGAAAGGATGTTGATCTCTTCCTCGGCGGCGACGTTGACGATCGCTTCCAATTCCTCGCGGGTGTAAACCGAGCCGCTGGGATTGTTAGGCGAGTTCATGATCACCATTTTCGTCCGCGGTGTCATCGCGTTTTCGAATTCCTCCGCGGTCATCTTCCAGCCGTTGCGCTCGCTCGTCTGCACGATCACCGGCTCGGCGCCGGCGAGGCGGACCATCTCCGGATAGCTGACCCAATAAGGAGAGGGGATGATCACTTCGTCGCCCGGCTCGCAAACCGCGAGGATGGCGTTGTAACAGGAATGCTTCGCGCCGTTGCTCACGATCACCTGGCTCGGGCGATACTCGAGGCCGTTATCGGCCGCGAACTTATCGGAGATCGCCTGACGGAGTTCCGGGAGTCCGCTGCTCGGAGTGTACTTAGTGAAGCCCTGCTCGAGCGCGGCGATCGCCGCCTGCTTGATGTGCTCCGGCGTATCGAAGTCCGGCTCGCCGGCGCCGAAGCCGCAGATGTCGATCCCTTCGGCTTTCATGGCCTTCGCCTTGCTGTCGATCGAGAGGGTGAGCGAAGGAGTGAGTTGAGCGGCGCGAGTCGAGATTTCCATGGCTAAAGTGTTCAAAATGTTGTCCGAAAAAGGGAGCGCAAGCTAGGAGCGCGCGTAGAAGTTTTCAATCAAAGGTTTCAGGTTGTTCTCGCGCACCTGCACGATCTTCATCTCGCGCTCGGCGTTCTCCGCGGAGTCGCTCGCGTGCGCGGCATTGACCATGATGGTCTGGCCAAATTCCTTCCGGATCGAACCCGGAGGCGCCTTGCTCGGATCAGTCGGCCCGAGGACTTCGCGGATTTTCCGGACCGCCTCGACCCCCTGGTAAACCAGCGCAATACATTTCTCGGAGCCGGGCTCGCCGCGTTGGGCGTCCGCCACGTCGCTCGGCCGGCCGCCCGACATGAACTCGACGATGTCTTCCCATGCGCCGCGCCCTTTTTCCGGGCCAAGTTTGTCTTTCAAAACATCGAGCACCGGTCCGTAAAATTCCTCCGCCTGCGCCACGCTCATCCGGTGGACTTTGAACCCAATGATCGAAAGCCCGCTGCGTGAGAAAACCTCGATCACGCCGCCCGGACGGGAGTTGGGAAACTTGAAGTTGTCAGGCTTGATGAGGACCAGCGTTTTCTCCACCTTTTCGTCGGCCGGGTAGTCGATCGCGTCCTCGAGAATCCCGCCGTCGCTATCGGAAAATTCCGCCCAGAGCTTCAGGTCGCGCTCCACCGCCGCGGCGTCGAAACCGGCGAGCACGCCCGGCTCGAAATAGGTCACTTCGCCTTTGCCGTCCGTCAGGTAATCGCCATACGTGTCGCGAATCGTCTCGCCGCTCGTCCGCTCGTGGACAATGTGGCCGACCGCTTCCTGCACTTTCGCGATCGCGTCCGGCCCGCGAAAAACCAGCAACATGACCCGGGCGCGTTGCCCGTTCTGCGTCCCGGTAAAATTCTTCAGCACATAATCGCGAATCAGCTGCTGAGTGGCGCGATGGCGCGGGTCGCTCTCGGTCACGATCGTCTCGGAATAACGCCTAACGAGTTCGCTGCTCGGAGTAAACATCCGGCCGCGGATCAGGTCGAGGCCGGTGCGGGAAATGAGGCGGGCGACGATCCCTCCGGTGCGCGATTTGCGCATCGAGTAGGGCGTGACGATGACATACGAAAGTTCTTCAGATTGCATAAAAGGCGGCGGAGCGGCTCAGGGGATTCGGCCGCCGGGGAGAGGCAATCGAAGTCGCTCGGACGCGGAGAAGGTAGCCGCCCGCCAATGAGCGTTCAACTGCGTTTTCGGAAAGCGGGGCCGCGCGCGAGCAACGCGACCCACTTGCCGCGCCGGCGCGCGATCTCCAGCCTGAACGAATGATCGCGCAAGGCGCGGATCACTTCCGCCGCCTGCACGCGCAGAATCCCGGACGCGATCAGCACGCCGTCAGGCGGCAGGGCGCGGCGAAAATTTGGCAGCGCCGCGATGAGAAGCTCGCTGAAAAGATTGGCGGTGATGATTTCGAAAGGGTCGTTCGGTTTCCAGCGCAAGACATCCGCAGTGATGAACTTTGCCCGCGTGATTTCATTCAGCCGCGCGTTCGACTTCGCGTGGGAGACGGCGCGTGGGTCGTTGTCGAGGCCGAGAACTTCCTGCGCCCCGAAGCGCCGCGCCGCGAGGGCGAGAATGCCGGTGCCGGTTCCCGCATCGAGCGAACGCCAGCCCGGGGACAACGGCCGCGTCACTTCCTCGAGCAGCCGCAACGTCATCGCGGTCGTCGCGTGTTCGCCGGTGCCGAAAGCGCCGGCGGCCGGGATCACGAGCTGCGGCGTCGCGCCCGCTGTTGGCGGTTCGGTGACAACGATCAACCGACGGCCGATGCGCAGCGGCGGGCGCGCGGGCGCGAGATACCTATCCGGCCAGTTTTTGCCTAACGACTCCGCTATTCCCCCGAACCGCCTAACGAGTCGCGCAACCTCCGCGGCCCTCCGGCAGGTTACCTGCACCAGAAAACGCGATCGCCCCGGGCGATCGATCACCGCGACGAGGCCGGGCCAGTTTTGCTCCAGCTCCATTTCGTGCGCTGCCAGCCACGGTCCGCTCGCGTGATATTTCCAGAGATACATGCGCCGCCGGTTTCGATAGCACAGCGCAGTTCGTCGCGGAAGCCCGCACGATCCGCGCATGCGAGGTGCCTCGCGGTATGCAGGTCGGCTTGGCCCTAACGAATGACCTGGGCGGCGAAGCGTTCCATCTCCTCAAGCTGTGGGCTGCTTTGGAGCAGGAGCAGATCGACCCCGGCCTCGGCGAACTCCGCGATCCGTTCTTTCACCATCGCGGGCGTGCCGATCAGTTTCGGGCGCAGCCCGCGATTCGAGACGGAGTATTCGTCGATCGACATCTGGCCTTCGAGTTTCGTGCCGCTGAGCCATTGCTGATAATTGTCGTAGCCAGCGGCGGAAGCTTTCACGTCGGTGATCCGCGCCAGTTCCGCCTGCGCTTCGCGCTCGGTGTCGCGCAGGATCGTATAAGCCGCGATCCCGAACTGCATCCGCGGCAAACCGAGCCGCTCGCGCCGTTCCGACATGTCGGCGATTTTCTCGCGGATTTTCTCCGGCGGATCGCCATGCATGACGAAGGCGTCGCACTTTTGCGCGATCAAATTTTTCGCCGCTTCCGATTCGCCGCCGGCATAAATGACTGGCCGCGGCTGCGTCGCCGGCTTCGGGTTCATGAGCGAATCCTCGATCCGGTAATGCTTTCCGGCATAGGAGAAACGCTGCTCCGTCCACATTCCATCGACGACGTCGAGCCACTCCGCGGTGCGCGCATAACGATCGTCGTGCTGCTCGAAATGGACGCCGTATTTCTTTGCCTCGTCGGCCCACCAGGAGCTCACGACATTCAGCGAAAGCCGGCCGCCGCCGCCGATCTGGTCGATGTTCGCGGCCTGTTTCGCGAGCAGCGCCGGAGCGTGAAAAGTCGGGCGCACCGCGACCATGAACTCGAGGCGTTTGGTCACCGCCATGAGCGCGGCCGCCGTGCTCCAGGCGTCGAGCGTCGGTGCGCCGGCGCCTTTGATGTCGTTGAGATTTAACTCGGCAATGAGGGTGAGATCGTAGCCGATCTCTTCGCTTCGACAGGCGAGCCGGCGCACGTAATCCCACGAGGCTTCCATGCCTTCGTTAGGCACATTACGAAGCCATCCACCAAAAACCGGGAGCCAGTAACCGTAGCGCATGTTCGTTAGGCAGTAACGCGGAGGTGGATGCAGTATTCTGGATTCCGGAGAGCACAGGCCGCTGGCCGGTTCTTCGCGGCCGCTGGCCGCGACGGGAGGTCGATCGTTCGTGAAGGGCGTCGGGTCGTTTGCGCAGTCAACCTGGAAGGAAGCTCGCGAAGACCAGCGACCTGTGCGCCCCAGAGGAAGAAAAAAAACTCTCGCATCAGGATCATGCGGACGCCTTCTGCGATTGCGCTTCCAGGAAATCCACCAGGCGCTCGTGCGGATCGAAACCGATCACGCGCGGGGCGTCGGCGACAAAATTGGAGAGCGCGTTAATGTCGTAATAGACGCGCGACCCGTTGCGGTCGTCGATCATTGATTCGATCCCGCCGACGTCGATCCCGGCGCGCTGCGCGATTTCTTCACAGGCTGCGCGGACTTCGTTAGGCACAACGGCCGCTTCCACGCGAAGACCGCGCTTCGGCGCGTCGATTAGACAACCGGACGTGACCGTCCGTTCCAAGGTGTCGCCATCCTTGGTCTGGCAAGCGTCGGCCGGGCAGAGGTCGAAGCTGCCGGTGTCGGGATAAACATTGATCGCGTAGAGAAACTTGCCGCCGAGCGTCTCCACGCGGGTGATGAAGCCATCGCGCGCGGGCACGTATTCCTGCACGAGCGCGACTCGATCGAGCCCGAGTTCGATCTTCCCGGCGCGAGCCGCAGCCGTCAGCTCGCCTAACGAGTCGTAACGGGTGATCCCGGCACCGCTCCCGCCGACGTTCGCTTTGACCACGATCGGGAAACGCAAACCGGCCGCGGCAACCGGCGCATCCGCTCCGCGATGAATGACCCGGCTCGCCGGCGCCGTCAGGGCGAGCTCGGCGAGCAAGGTGAGCTGGCGGGCTTTTGAGACTTCATTAGTGAAAGCGCGCGAGCCATTAATCACCCGCGTGCCGACGCGCTCAAGATGCACGAGAAGATTGAGCGTGTGATAAATCGCGCTCCCGCCGCCGCGGAGATAGGCGGACGGGCTTATCCGGTTGAAGAACAATCCGAAGCGCCGCTCCGAATCAGCCGGGTCGAAAAAGAACGGCTCCTTCGCGTCGATCTTTTCGTAGGCGATGCCGCGACGATCCAACTCGGCGAAGAGCGGCCGAAACCAAAGCGGGTGCTCGTGGTAGATGGCGATCGGGGCGATGGACTTCACGACAGAAGGGAGCCGGCAGGCGGCAGAGTATTCCGCCGAATCGCGCCTGAAGCAAAAAACGCCGGCTGCCGATCAGACGATCGGGAGCGAGGGGAATTTGCGCCCGAGCACCGTCGCGCTCGGGGCGCGCAGCCATTGATCGAGCACGGTCCCGTAGACGCTCCGGAAGTCGGTGTTGAAGCGAAGATCGCCGGCGTCCAAGTTCGTTAGGCTCGGGTATTTCCCGAAGAGCCCCGGCTTCACCCGGCCACCGAGCGCAAACATCGGCGCGGCCGCGCCGTGATCGGTTCCGCCATTGGCGTTCTCCTGCACGCGCCGGCCGAACTCGCTGAAAGTGATGAGCAGGACGCGGTCGAAATTGCCCTGCTGCTTGAGGTCGGAGACGAAGGCGGTGAGGGCGTCGTTCAACTCTCCCATGAGGTGATCATGCGCGTAAATCTGTCCGGCATGAGTATCGAATCCGCCCTGGCTCGCGTAGTAAACCCGCGTCGTTAGGCCGCCGCCAATCATTCGCGCGATCAGGCTGAGGCTGTTGGCGAGCCGGCCGGCAGGGTAGGGGACAGTCGATTTCGAACGGCGCGCGACCTTGAGGATTTTGTCCGAGCTGAGTTGCGCATCGAGCGCGGTCCGCTGGAGAAAATCGACCGCGCTTAAGTCGGAGTTGTTCGCGCCGGCGATGGCGCCGATCGAACCGCCTTCGGCAGCGACCGGCGCTTCGGTTCCCTGATTGAGCTGACGGTAGAAGAACTCCTCGCCGCTCTCGCCAGGACGCCGATGGTCGCTGCTCTTGAAACGGAATTGCTCCGGATTCGAAAAGACGACGCCGGTCGGGGTGCGCGCGGCAAAAGCCTGTGGCAGCTCGCCGCCAATCGCGACTCCGACGGTCGGGTCGGCTCCGGCGCAGCAGTTATCGAAATAGCGGCCGAGCCAGCCTTCGCTTTCGGTGCGGTCGGCGTCGGAAGCGGTTTGCCAGATTTCCGTGGAACGAAAGTGCGAGCGATTCGGGTTGGGATAGCCGACGCCTTGGATGACGGCGAGATGGCCCTCGTCGTAAAGCGATTTCAAGCCGGTGAGCCGGGGATTGAGGCCAGCATAATTGTTGAGCTGGAGAATCTTGTCGGCCGGCAGCGCGAGCTTCGGTCGCGCGACGTGATAGGCGTCGTCGGCATACGGCACGACCATATTCAGGCCGTCGTTTCCGCCGGCCATTTGGAGAACCACGAGGATCGTTCCGTCCTTGCCTGTCGCCACCTGAGTGAGCGAATCGGCCGCCATCGCGTCGAGCGTGAAGAAGGTTTTCTCGAGAAAGAGCGGCAGCGTCCAAGATGCGGCGGCACCGAGAAAGGAGGTGCGCAAAAAACGGCGGCGGGTATGCAGAGATTGGCTCATGGTTCGATTTGTGGTCACTTCTATGACGTAAAAATCCAACTAAAGCATTGCTTTCGAATCGACTAAGTTAATTGAAACTGCGGCGTGCTCATCATCAGGTGCATCAGCCGCCGGAACGCGTTGTCATCCGGGTTCGTTCCCTGCGTTTGCAGAAAAGTCTCCAGAGTTTTGTTCAGGGTGGCGTCGAGCGGAGTCTGGTAAAGCCGCTGGCCGAGTGCCGCGATCAGCGCTTCCGGTTTTTCCCGCAGGTCCGCCGGCACGAGATTCGCCAGGTCGACCGCGTCGCGGCGCAGACCGGCCGGCAGGTTCGGCTGCTGGCCGGTGCCGTTGAGCAGGTAGTTGGCGAAGTTATAGCGGAAAAGCAGCGTCGCAGTGCTCACCCAGGATTTGCCGCCGTCCCAGCCTTTCACGTTGGGCGGCGCAAGGAGGATCTGACCCATCGAACGGAGCGCGCCGTCCGCCGCTTTCGCCGGCGGCAGGTCGGTCTCAAGTAATTTGCAGCTCTCGACCAGGAACTGCACCGGGCTCTTGATCTGCGTCCGGCGGGCGCGTGCGGAGTAAAATTCCTCCGAGAGAAAAACATCGCGCAAGACCGGACCGATCTGAAAACCATGCCGACGCAAAACTCCGGCCATCGCCTCGACCGACGGCGCTGGGGGTTCGTCCTCGACGAAAAACCGCCAGAGCTTCCGGCCGACGAATTTCGGGCAGGCGGGCTGCGCGACGATCAGGTCGAGCACGTCGTCGCCGGAGAAGTTGCCCGTTCGGCCAAGGAAAGTCTTCCCGGTGTCGTCATGCTGCGTGGCGTTGAAATGAAATTCCTGCGTCCTGGGATCAATGCGGTAACCGGTGAAAGCGCGCGCCGCCGCCTTGACATCGTCTTCGGTGTAGTGGCCGATTCCGAGGGTGAAAAGCTCCATCACCTCGCGCGCCCAGTTTTCGTTCGGGTGACCCTTATTGCTCTGTTGCAGGTCGAGGTAAACCATCATCGCCGGATCGCGTGAGATCGCTTTCAGCAGAGTCGGGAAATGCCCGAGCGCCTGGGTGCGGAAGGTCGCGTTCTGGCGCCACATCACATAGGCGCCATTCACTTTCTGCGCGCTGGTAGCGAAGTGCCCATGCCAGAAAAGCGCCATCTTCTCGACCAACGGCGCGTGGGTCTCCTTCATCCGGGTGAGCCACCAAAAGCGCAGATCCTGCATCTCATCGCGCTGCTCTTTGCGCATCTCCTTGCGCTTGGTTTTTTGCTCGGCCGGGATCGCTTTCAGCTGCTGCAATTCGGCCCGTTTTTTCTGCAGGTCGACGGGCTTGCTCCAGGATTGGGCACTGACGTCGATCAGTTCGTTAGGCGGCTGGAGGAGGCTGTCCACGGCGCCCTCGAGGCCCTGCCCGTGGAGCGTTTCGATCTCGGCCGGCGTGCCGCCAAAACCCGCCCGGTTCAGGAGATGCGCCGCGGTGTCGTAATTCCAATTCTTCGCGGGCAGCAGATCGAACATGGCAATTCACCTACGATGACACGAAAGCAGCGCGCCGGTTACAAAGATTGACCTGGCTGCGGTCCGCCTCGAATTTTCGTCTCATGGCGAAACGCGAACATTATCTCTTCGTCTGTACGAATCGCCGGGAGGAGGAAAATCCGCGCGGCTCCTGCGCCGCGAAAGGCTCGGAGGCGATTCAGCAAGCCCTGAAGGAGGAGCTGGCGGCGCGCGGCTTGAATCACGTGCTGGTGCGCGCCTGCCGGGCGAGCTGTCTCGACCAATGCCGCGCCGGGGTGACCATTCTGGTGGAACCGGACCACTTTTTCTACGGGCACGTGGCACTGGCCGACGTGCCGGAAATCACGCAGAGCGTGGCCGAGGGCAGACGCGTGGAGCGCCTGGTCCTGAGCGCCGCGGAGCTGGCGGAAGATTGACCGCGCGCCGCAGAACTTTACTCGTTAGGCGAATTCCGGCGCATCTGACCCGGCAAACCGGCTTGTCATTCCGGCCGCCCTGTCGCAAACTCGCCCGCTTGCTCTCCAACCCGATCGACCGGTTCCATCTCCTCGCTGAAGTCGTCTCCCTTCAGGTCTGGACGGCGCGGCCCGACGGCGGACTGGATTGGGCGAACCAGGAGTGCGTGCAGTATTTCGGCGCGCCGATCGAGACGGAGATTCTGGGGAATCGCTGGGCGCAGTTTGTCCATCCGGATGATCTTCCGGTCGCGTTGCGCGCCTGGCAGCATTCGGTCGCGACGGGCGAACGTTATGAAGTGGAGTTCCGCCTCCTCCGCCACGATCGCGAATATCGCTGGTTCCTCGTCCGGGCGCAGGCCTCGCGGGACGGGGCCGGTGGCGTCATGCAGTGGTTTGGCACGAATACCGACATCCACGATCTGAAGACCGCCCAACGCGGCGCCGAGGCCGCCAGCCGGGCGAAGGATGCCTTTCTCGCCGCCCTTTCCCATGAGCTGCGCACCCCGCTCACGCCCGTGTTAATGATGGCGCGCGCACTCTGCGAAGACGAACGCCTCCCAACCGACGTCCGCGAAAATCTCCGGATGATGGAACGCAATATCTCGCTCGAAGCGCGGCTCATCGACGACCTGCTCGACCTGACTCGAATCGCGCAGGGGCAACTTCGTCTTCGCTCCGAGCCATGCGACGCGCATTCGCTGATTGGTCTCGCGGTGGAGATCGTGCGGGAAGATGCCTACGCGAAAGCGATCACGATCGAGCGGAAGTTCGCCGCGACACTCAGCGGGCTGGTCGCCGACCCCGCGCGTTTCCAGCAGGTCATCTGGAACCTGCTGCGCAACGCGGTGAAATTCACACCGCACGGCGGCCGCATTTCCATTCGCACCTGGAATCAGGACGCGAGCGGAGAGAAGCCGGCTTCGTTGCGGATCGAGGTGACGGACACGGGCATCGGGATCGAAGCGAACGCGCTGGAGCGGATTTTCCTCCCGTTCGATCAGGGCAAGCTGCATGGCGAACATCGCTTCGGCGGCGTCGGGCTGGGCCTCGCGATCGCGCGCGCCGTGGTCGATCTGCACGGCGGCAAAATCATCGCGCAAAGCGCGGGGGCGAATCAGGGCGCCACCTTTATCGTCCAGCTGCCCGGGGCGATCCCGCCGCCGGAAGGAATCTCCGATACGGTCGAGCTATTTCCGAAAAGCGCGGTGGCCACCACGGCGCCGCCGCCGGGCGAGGAGCCGCCGCTGTCGCTGCGCCTGCTCGTGGTGGAAGATCATGAGGCGACTCTTCAGGTTCTCTCGCGGTTGCTGACTGCTTCGGGTCACAAAGTCGTGACGGCGCGCACGGTGACCGAGGCGCTCGCGGTTGGAGCAGTAGCCACTTTCGATCTGGTGATTTCCGACCTCGGATTGCCCGATGGCAGCGGCACCGAATTGATGCACAAACTCAAAGCCACCTACGGCCTGCGCGGAATTGCCTTGAGCGGCTACGGTATGGAAGAAGATATTTCACGCTCTCGCGCCGCCGGCTTCGTCACCCATCTAACGAAGCCGGTGGATTTCAGCCAGCTCCAGCGGGCGCTGCGGCTTTGAGGGAATGAAGAGCGAGGCGCGCTCCTCTGGTTAATCGACGAAGCTGGAAACGCCGCTGGTCCAGGTTTGATCGTTGATGCCGTATTTCAATTCCCAGACGCGCAAGGCCGCCATGACGAGTCGCTTTGTTCGTCCGGTCGAATCGTAGGCGGGCGCCGCGGGAATTTTCCTGGATCCGTTGGTGGAGCGGCGGATCCGACGGCGCCGGCGACGCGTGACGCCGGCGCATTTTTCCGTCGGCCCGTGGCCGGCAAATCGGGGCGTGGTGGCATAAGATGGCAAAATCCCACGCTCCGCCCGAGCCCGACAACCGCAGGTTTGTAAAATTCCCGTGGCATTGAAGCGGCGAGGAGCCTCGCCTTGGCCTAACGAGCCGCGGCAATGCGGGGGCTTGGCCTTCGGCGACCGCCTGATTAAGCAACCCGCGACTAGTATGGCCAAAATTCCCCGCAATCATGGCGGCCGCGGGCACGGCACCTGCTTTTTAATCAGGGTAACCACAACCAAATCATCATGATCAATTCTCAAACCGCCTTCACTGATCGTCCGTTCGGATCCTTCGACTTGAAAACCGCGCTTATCGAGCCGCTGCTCGTCGTCGGAGTGACCGCCTTCTGGCTCCTCACCCTGCCGCTGGTCGCGGTCGCACTCCTGGCCGTGAAAATCTGGGACACCGCGTCGGCCTTCGCGCATCGCTCGGCCGTCCAGTCGAATCCGCTCATCCTGCGCCGCGGCCAGGTTGCGCGAGCGGAGTATGTGGCGGCTCACGCTTCCGTCGCGAAACGCGCCTAACGAACGCCCGGCACCACTGGCGTTCGGGCGCGGAAGCCGGTTTTCCGTGGGACGCGCGTCGTCGTTCCGCTTCTTTCCGAAATCGCCCTAACGACCTCGGTTGCCTGGCGGTGGCAGATTCTGGATGATTTCCGTCGGCACACCGGCGCTCTGCAACGTCGCCGCGCCATTGTCCGGATCCCGCCAGATGACTCGCCGGCTCACTCTTTGCAACGCGGAAGTCCGCACCGAGTCGTCGCTGATGCTCTGGGCCCAGCCGACCGCGGTCGGCAAATCAGTCGAAGCGACCGACGAGGCAAAAGCCGCGGCCGCCGCGTCGCGCACCCCGCCAGCCGAGACGGTGTTGATCCAACTCGCGGCCGCGCCTGGATCCTGTTCGCTCCAGTGCCTGACGATGTCGCCGATCGAGCGGGCTTGTGCGCCGGCGTCGCTGAGCGTCATCGCATAATTCAAGGCCGCCTGCGGGTCTTGGTCGGCCCAGTTGCGCAGGACCTGCCCGAGCGGCGAACGCCAGCCGGTATTCGCCGTATCCTGCGCGGCGCTCACAGCGGCCGCAGCGGGATCAGTTTCCGACCACTGTCGATAAATCATGGAGCTGAGCGGCTCCGTGTGCGGGACGTTAGGCGAGGCGGCCGCCAGCCGCAAAGCGCCCGCCGGATCGCTCGCCGCCATCACGCCGAGCGCCCCGCGCAGCGCCTGGTAATGCAAATTCGGATCGGTGATCGTCTCCGCCCGGGCGAGCGCGGCGGTGAGATTGGTGGTCGCGAGTTGTTGAAAAATATCGTCGGTCAGTTGGTCGAACTCCTTGTGTTTCGCGGCGAAGGCAAGCGCGGCATCCGGGTCGGTATCGGCCCAGCGCGCGACGAGCAGCCGCATCGCCAGATCGCGATCCGCGCCTTCCGGAAGTTTTCGGGCCGCGAGCAGCGCGGCGGCGAGGTCGGCCGGCGCGAGGTTATCGACGTAATCAGTCAGCGCGCGGAGGTGGCCGCTACCGTGGTCTTGGAGGACCCCATTGAGCGCGCTCAACTCGGAGCGATGTCTGGCCGAATCGGTCGCCGCGGTCGCGACCACGGCTTCTTCCAGTCCTTTACTCGTTAGGCTCGGCGCCGGCGTGCTTCGGGCCACTGTTTCCGGCCGCGCCGCGCCCTCACGCGCACCGGGCATGACCCAATGGCCAAAGGCGAAACCGACGAGCAGCGCGCTCACTCCAATCACCAGGCCGTTACTCTTTATTTTCATCGCGAGTTACTCGTAGCGAAGGGCTTTTACCGGATCGATCCGCGCCGCGAAGTATGCCGGAATCAGCGCCGCCAACGAACAAATAATAAAGGCGGCGACGCAAATCTTCAGGACGTCGCTCGGGATCACTTCCGCTGGAATCTTCGAGAAGCCGTAAACCGCCCGCGGGAAAATCTCGATGTGCAGCCAGCCAGCGAGAAAGGCGCTGAACTCGTTCCGGAACCGGATCAAAGTCATCCCCAGCCCGAGCCCGGTGAGCGTGCCGAAGATTCCAACCACGATCCCTTGAAACAGGAAAACGCCCATGATCTGCCAGACGGTCGCGCCGACCGCCTTCATGATTCCGATCTCGCGCCGCTTCTGCACCGTGACGGTGATGAGCGTGTTCATGATCCCGAACGCCGCCACCACCACGATAAAGAAAAGGAGGAAAGCCATGACCGTGCGTTCAAGTCGGACGGCGTCGAAATATTGTTTGTTCATTTCGATCCAGGTCTGCACGTATTCGTCGGGCGGCAGAAATTTCTCGATCTCCTTTTTCACCGCATCGACCTGGTAGGGATCGGTCGTTTTCACCGTCAGGCCGTGGAGCGAGTCACCGAGCCCGTAGAGTTCCTGACCGATGTAGATCGGCACGAGGAGAAACTCTGAGTCGTGCAGGTATTGGCCGGTCTCGAAAATGCCGGTGATCGTTAGTTCCTTCGGCAACACGACCTGTTTCAGATCGTCGAGCGCCTGCTTCTCCTCCGCGCCCTTTTTCTGCTCGAGCGTCTTCAATTTATCGAGCACCGCGCCGAGATTCCCAGGCGAGTAGATGGTTAACTTATCGCCGACCGTGACTCCGAGTTTACGCGCCAGATCCGATCCGAGGACGGTCGATTCGCCGTCGAGATCGAGCTTCCCGAGAACGATGAACTTCTTCAGCGGAATCACCTTTTCCTCCTCCGCCGGATCGATTCCGCGGATCATCGGCGCGAGCCGGCGGTTCTGGAATTCCACGATCACCGGACCCTGGATGTAAGGCGCGACCGCGACCACGCCGGGCGCTTTCTCGACTCGCGGGATGAGCTGGCGCCAGTTGCGCATCACGTCGTCGGTCGAGATGAGCAGGTGCGCATCGAAGTCGATCACCTTCTGCCGCAGCTCGCGATCGAAGCCGGTCATGACCGAGATCACAAGGATGAGCACGGTTACGCCGAGCGTCACTCCGAGGATCGAAACCAGAGTGATGATCGAGATGAAAGTGCGCTTCGGTTTGAGGTAACGAAGCGCGAGGAAAAGGCTGAACGGCAGTTTCAAGCAGCGACACAGTTGCCGAAAACGGGCGAATTCCAAATCGCGGAGCCCGGGTATATTCGCACCGATGAATGACGACATCGTGGGCATCGATCTCGGCACGACCAACTCGCTCATCGGCGTGATGGAGGCGGGCTTCCCGATCCTGCTCGCGGATGCGAACGGCGCGCGCCTCACGCCGTCGGTCGTGCATTTTCCGGAAACCGGCGAACCGCTGGTCGGCAGCGCCGCCAGCCGGATGCGCGCGCTCCAGCCCGCGACCACGGTCTATTCCGCGAAACGCCTGATCGGCCTGCGCAGCGAAGATCTTCCGCCTAACGAATCGCAGCAGGATTACGAAGTCGTTAGGCAAACGGGACAACCGGTGCGCATCCGGGTGCGGGATCAGCTCTTCGCGCCGGAAGAAATCGCGACCAAGGTACTGCGAAAATTGAAAGCGGACGCCGAGCGCGCGCTCGAGCGACCGGTTCATCGCGCAGTCATTACCGTCCCCGCCTACTTTAACGACGGCCAGCGCGGCGCGACCAAAGCCGCCGGCGAAGCAGCCGGTTTCACGGTCGAGCGAATCATCAATGAACCAACCGCTGCGGCGCTCGCCTACGGCCTCGACAAACTCGGCGCGAAAGCGAAAATCGCGGTTTACGACCTCGGCGGCGGGACCTTCGACATCTCGATTCTCGAGCTGAACGACGGCGTCTTCCAGGTCCTTGCGACCAGCGGCGACACGCACCTCGGCGGCGACGACATCGACGCCGCGCTGGTCGCGGATTGCACGCTGCCGCTTGCGCCGTGGCAGAAACGCGAACTCGCGATCGAGGCCAAGCATCGGCTCTCCACGGAGGAGAACGTGCGGATCGATACACCGTTTGTGGACGGGAAAAATTTCACTTACGAGCTCACGCGCGAGACTCTGGAAAAGCTGGCGCAGCCGATCATTCAGCGGACGCGCGCTCATTGTTTGCGCGCGCTCGCCGACGCGAAACTCACCGCCGTCGAACTCGACGAAGTGATCCTCGTCGGCGGCATGACCCGGATGCCGCTCGTCAGGCGTTTCGTTGGCGAGCTCTTCGGCCGGGCGCCGAACGTATCGCAAAATCCGGACGAAGCGGTCGCGCTCGGCGCCACCATTCAGGCCGGGATTCTGTCCGGCGCCGTCCGAGATGTCGTCCTGCTCGATGTCACGCCGTTGTCGTTAGGCATCGAGACTTTTGGCGGCTTGATGAACGTGATCATCCCGCGCAATTCCACCATCCCGGTGAAGTCCGGGGAGATGTTCACGACGGCGGTGAATCAACAACGCGCGATGAAAATTAAGGTCCTCCAAGGCGAGCGGGAGCTGGCTGCGAACAATTGGTCGTTAGGCGAATTCGAGCTTGAATTCGAACCGGCCCCGAAGGGCGTCGCCCGGGTTGGCGTGCAGTTCGCGATCGATGCCAATGGGATTCTCCAGGTCCTCGCGCGCGACACCAAAACGGGACGCGAGCAAATTCTTAGCCTAACGAGCGCAGTCGATGTCTCCGACGAGGCGGTGGAAGCGATGATCGCCGATTCGCTCGAGCACGCGTTTGAAGACATGAGCGAACGCGTTTGGACGGAGACGCGGTTGAAATCCGAGGAGATGCTCGGGGCGGTGGTGCAGGCTTTTGCCCAGGCGGGTGATCTCGTGCCGGCGAGCGAACGTCAGCTGATCGAAGAAAAGGCCGACGAGGTGCGCGGCGCGCTCGCGACGCACGAAACGCCGCGGTTGAAAGCGGCGAATGCTGCCCTCGATGAAGCGACGCAGGAGCTCGCGGCGCTTATCGTCGAGCAGGCGATGGCGGGCCGCCAAACTTCCTAGAGCTTCGCTGGGCTGGGGTCGGCGGAAGCGGATGGCGAAGGAGTAGGAGTCGCGCTTTGCCGCCGTGTGGCGATTTCTTCGAGGAGCCGTTTTTCTTCGGGGAAAAGATGACCGGCCTTGGCCAGCTTGATGTATTCGTCCGCCGCTGCGATCTGATTGTCGTCGTCGAGCAACAGAGCGGCATAGACCGCCGCGTGCGGATCTTTTAACTGGTCGGGCGGCACTTTTTTAAGGACGTCGACGCCAGCCGGTGTCCGGCCGTTGGTATAAAGCGCGAAGGCATAAGTCACGGCCGCCGCGGTATCGTTAGGCGCTTTCTCGTAGGTCTGCGCGGCGAGCTGCTGACCGTCGGCAGTGTTGCGATCGAGGAGCAAGGCGAGGCGCGCGGCGTTCGCGGCGAGACTGATCTCGTCGGGCGAACTCTCGTGCAGCCGCTGCGCCGTCAGGCGGAGGTTTGGGAGGTCGTTAGTTTGCCGGTAAGTCTTGTAAAGTTCGTCCAGCGCTTCGCGCCGCGTGGACGCGATTTTCGCGACCTTGAGCCAGAGCTGTTCCGCTTCCTGGCTGAGGTTCCAGTCCGATGCCAGTCGCGCCAGCACCACTTCGCGTTCGGGATGGTTCTCCGCGGCTTGGAGTGCGGAATTCCACAACGCATCTGACTCCGCGTCGGCGGCGGCATGGCTCGTTTCTTTCACCGCGTAGGCCTGATAGGCCAGACGCAGGTAGTCGTCATCGTCCCACGAGCCGCTGCGGGTCCAGCGTTTCAGCCGGGAAAAATTCTTCGTCGCGGCGAGTGACTGCGCGAGGGCGATGACCGCTGGTGGTTCAGTCGTTAGGCTGGCGGGCAGTTTCTCCGACCATTTTAGCGCATCGCTCGCGAGTTTGTTCTGGTTCATCCAATCGATGAGCTGTGCGAGATCCTTCCCATTCCGCGCCGCGACCGGTTTCACCTTGTTCAAAAGCGCGCCGAACTTCTTCGGGTTCAGTTTTCGATAGAGATCGAGGCAGAGCAGATAATCGCTGAAGGTGACCTGCTGACTCATCTGCAAATCCTGGGCGAGCGCTTCGGCGGCGGGCATCTGGTTTTGCTGGAGCGCGTGCTCGAGCAGGGCGCGCAGGGCGGGAGTGCGAAACTGCGGAATTTTGCTTAGTCGCTCGAGTTGGTTGCGCGCGGCCGCGCTCTTCGCGGGGTCGGGCGAATGAGTCTGAAGAACGGCGAGATTGAACTGATAAGTGTCGTTCTTTGGTTCGCGCGCGACCGCGTTCGCAAAATGGTGTTCTTCTTCCGCGACGTTGCCCTGCGCCCGCGAAAGCCACCCGGCCACGACTTGGTAGGCGGCCTTGTCGCGATCGCCGGCCGGCACTTTGTCGAGCGCGGCCCGGGTCACATCCAGCTGACCGAAACGGAGCGCGGCTGAGGCGAGGTTGAGTAGACTGTCGAGCGACGGCGCGAGGCGCGCGACCTGCGCCCGCCAGGCCACAGTCTCGGCGCGGTTCTGGCGTTCGGTTGCTTCGGCGAGAATGCGGCTCGCCTCGACGGAATTGGCGTCCAGCGCGATCGCCCGGCGGCCGGCAGCCTCGGCGTCGGCGGCATTTCCCTGCTCCAGGAAATCCTTGCCCTCGCGGAGGAGGCGCGCTTCGCGCCAGCGGTTCCATCCTTTGCTCAAAGTCGTGAAAGCAAACAGGCCGAACGCAAGCGCGGCGATCACGCCCAGCACAATCACCATCCCGCTGCGCACTGGGAATTTTCCCAGTAAAGAGCGCACGCGACGGCGCTTGCGGGGACGCTCGGTTCTGATCGGCATGGAGTGATTTTCCTAAGTGGCGCCGGCGGCCTTGGCAACCCGCGAACCAATCGCCGGACGTAGGCTCGCTCGCGGAACGTCTCGGAGAGTCGTTAGGGCCTAACGAGCCGGTTCAGGCTCGGGATCGCGCTCGGTTCGGGCCACCACCGGGACCGCTTCGATGTTCTCCATGACTTCCTCGCGCAACCGCTCTCCCCAGACGTAACGCGCGAGCAGGACCTTGACCGTCGCGGTCAACGGAATCGCCAGGAGAGGACCGAGCAAGCCGCCGATGAGCAACCCCCAGACAAAGATCGAGACGATCACGGTCATCGGATGGAGCCCGACCGAATTCCCGACGATCCGCGGCGCGTAGAAGAGGCCTTCAAGATTCTGTACCGCGATAAAGATCATCGTGACCCAAAACGGGTGCCACCAATCACCCCATTGCGCGGCGGCGATGATCACCGCAGGGATCCAGCAAAGGATGATGCCGAGATAGGGCAGCATGGTCAGCGGAACGACAATGAGTCCGATGAGCGGACCGAAGTTTAAACCATAGATAGTCAGCGCGGTGCCGATAAGTAAGCCATCGACCAGACAAACCAGGAGTTGTCCGCGGAAGTAGGCAATCACATAACTGTTGATCTGAGCCAGGGTTGTCGCCACCTCATCCTTCAAAGGCGAAGCGCGCAGCGGGATGTATTCCTTCCAGCGACGCTGAATCGCTGGCCGTTCCTTGAGCAGGAAAAAGGAATAAATTGGAACCATCACGAGGCTCAGCAGAAAGCCGGTAACACCGAGAAAGCCACCGACGCTGGTCTTCACCAGTAACCAGAGCTTGGAGATAAGGTCGGGTAACTGTTTCTCCAGAGCGGGTAACTGCTTCTGCACCCAATCCTGAATGCGCTGGCGATCGGCGGAAGTCAGCTTGGTCGGGGTCGGAGCAATCACTTCACCCGAGCCGGGAAGAGGACTAGAGACGGGCGTTGGAGTTACTACCGGAGTCGCCGTGGGAGTGGGAGTCGAGCCGGCCAGAAGCCAGTTCACGATCCCGGTGGTCGCGCCGGAGTCGCCCCGATGTTCGCCCAGCCCGAAGGTATCCTCGTAGCGATAGAGCAGGTCCACGACGCGATCGCGCACGTGAATGGTAAAGCTCGGTAGCTGTCGGGCGAGGCTGGCGCTTTGCACGGAAATTAGCGGAACGATCCAGGCAATTAGACCTCCCAGAACAATCAGGACGATGGTGAAAATGAGGAGGACGGCCTTGGTCCGACCAAAACCGCGATTCGCGAGATAGGTCACGACCGGGTCGAGGAGATAGGCAATGATCACGCCAATCGCCACCGGGATCAGGATCGGCTGGAGAAAGGCGACGACGCCGGCTCCGAGCCAGACGACCGTGCCGACGATCCCGAAAAGGATAACGACAAAGATCGCGGTGAGCGAAGCCCACATCGTCTTGCGCTGCCATTGCGTGGGATACTTTTTCACTTGGTCGGCGAGCTGGCCGATGCGGCCGGGCTCGGGTTTGTTTTAGAACTTTCGATCTTTTCCGCGAGCTTTTTGTTAGTCGGATCGAGTGCGAGACTTTTCTGCCAATACTCCTGTGCCTGCGGCATCTGGCCGAGCTTTTGATAGGTGTCGCCCAGATGCTCAAAGACCGTGGGATCATCTTCCTTCAAAGCCTGAATCGCGTTTAGCAGCTCGGCCAGGGCCTGCTCATATCTTCCGCGGCGATAATCCAGCCAGCCGAGACTGTCGAGATAGGCGCCGTTATCCGGATCGACGGCCAGAGCTTTCTTTATGTAACTCTCGGCTTCGTCAAGGTTCGTATTATGGTCGGCCCACATAAAACCAAGGTAGTTATAAGCCTCGGCGGCTTCGTCGGGATCGAGCCGGATGGCTTGCTTGAACAGCTCCGCGGCTTTGTCGTAAAGACCGGCCCGCTCCGCCGCCGCGCCATATTCGAAGTAAAACCGGCCGTTAGCCATTTGTGTGCCTTGGGCTTCGTCCTCGTGCAGCGCTTCCTCGAACGTCGCGACCGCCTGCTGGTTCTGATTTGTCTCCCGCAGGGCGACGGCAAGCAGATAGGTAATCTGTGGCGCAGTCGGAAAATGCCGGCGCGCTTCCTGGAGTAACTTCACGGCGCGGTCATTGTCCCGCAGCCGCGAGAGGTAGAGCTCGGCCAGGTGGAGATAGTTATCCGGCTGGGCGGAATTAATCAGCAGGCTCTGCTCGTAAGCGGCGGCGGCCTTGGCGAAATCGGTTTTTGCGTCCTTCGGCTTTTTCGCTTCGAGGAATAACTTGGCCTCATCTTCCAGCACCTTCCCGAGTAACTGATAAGGCTGATATTGTTCGGGATGTTGCTGGATGATCTCGTGCAACATCTGGATCGCTTTGCCGCGTTGGTTGGTCAGGATGAAACCGGTGGCGAGTTTTTCACGCGCTCCAGAGTCGTTGGGCTGCAACTCGAGCACACGGAGATAGAGCGGGATCGCTTCCTTGATTTGCTGCGAAGCGGCAAAGTAATCCGCGGCGTCCTTCAGCACGGAAGCGTCTCCCGGAGCCAGGACGAGGGCCTTGTGAAAGACCTGGTTTACTTTCTCGAGGTCAGACGGTTTCGGGGTCACGTTTGGTTCGGCGATGAGCGCGAGATAAAGTTTGCCGAGTCGCGTCCAGAAGGAGGGATCGTTGGTCTCGACCTTGGCTGCGCGATCCAGCGTCTGGAGCGCCTCCTTGCGATCGCCGGCGGTGAGTTGCACTTCGCAAAGCCGCTGATAGCCGTCCATGTCGGTCGGCGCGAGGGCGATCGCCTGCCGGGCATAACGAATCGCCGGCTCGGTTTTCTTGAGATACTTCGCGTAGATATAGGCGAGCTGGAGATATGGCTCGGGATCTTTCGGCTGCGCCTTGACCGCGTCCTTCAGGATATCGATCGCCCGCGGATAATCGCCCTGGCCGGTAAGCAGGAAAGCCACGCGCGTCGCGAGGTCGACTTCGCCGGGATCGACGTTGAGGACCTTCTCGAAAGCGGCGAGGGCCTTTTCGCTTTCGCCGTTTTCCTGGAGGTCGAGCGCCTCGACGTAAGCGGCGAGTGCCTGAGCCTTGCGTTCGCCGTCGTATTGCAGCGCCAAATCCTTTGGCGGATGAAGCACGAGCGAATCGTCCTGGGTCGCCGTCTTCGAAGTGCCGCGGGGCGCGACCTTGTGCTCGTCGACCGGGCGCGCGGGAGCGAACGAGGCGCAAAGCCAGACGATCGCGAGCGTGCTGCCGGCGCGTTTGATCCTGCGGAGCCTTCGCATCATCGGCGAAAGATTAGGAGCGCAGCCGAAGGGGCGCAAACCACGCTGGGAGTGCGAGGAGTGCTTTGCCTAACGAACTGCGCCGGACTACGACTTGTAACGCAAGCGCTTCTTGTGGCGGTTTTCTTTCATCCGCTTGCGGCGCTTGTGTTTGGAGATTTTTGCTTTTCGTCGTTTTTTCAGCGAGCCCATAGGGAAGATTTCAGGATGCGGTTTTCGGAGTGCCGAAGGTCAGCATCAGAAACCAAAACCGTGACCAAACCCGGTCACAGAGCAGCGAAGGTAAATTGATCGGCGCGCTTGGCAACTCATTTCGCCCGCGTTTCGCCACTACAATTCGGCGAGCGCGGCGTTGAGCAGCGCGACGTGCTCGTCGGGCTTCACTTTGCGCAGGATCGATTTGATTCGCCCCTTCGCGTCGATCACAAACGTGGTCCGCTCCGCGCCCATGTATTTCTTGCCGTACATGCTTTTCTCAACCCAGATGCCGTAGTCGCCGACGATCTTCTTTTCCGGGTCGGAGAGGAGCGGGAAGGGGAGCTGATATTTCGCGATGAACTTTTGGTGGCTCTTTTCCGAGTCGACACTGACGCCGAAGAGCTCGGCGCGTTGCTCGAAATCACTCCAGGCATCGCGCAGTCCACAGGCCTGAGTCGTACAGCCGGGCGTGTCGTCTTTTGGGTAAAAATAGAGCACCACGGGCCGGCCGAGGAGTTGCTTCAGGCTCACGATTTTGCCGTCGCCATATTTGCCGCCGACTGCGGTGGCCGTGAATTCCGGAGCCGGATCGCCGGGTTGAAGAGGTGTCGTCATTTCTCGAAGACAATGATGAGAACTCCGACCACGCACAAGAGCGCACCGATCACGCCGCTCTCGTATTTTTCGAAAGAGCGCAGCTTGATCTGCTCGATCCCGGCGAGGGCGAGGAGAGTGAAAACGAGCATCCCCGCGACCGTCGCGACGGAGAGGATTGCAGTGAGCAAGGCGAACCCGCTCCAGCCGTAGCGCACGCCCGAGACGTAGATCGGGATGAAGGCTTCGCAGGGTGAAAAAGTGAGGAGCGCGAGCAGACTAACGATCGCCGCGAAATCGTTTGGCGCGCGCACCGCGATCTCGTTCGCATCGTGCTCATGCTCATGCTCATCATCGTGTCCTCTAAACAAATGCAGATGCGTATGCGTATGCCCGGTCAATTGCCTGACGACATAGAAAAGGCCGAACAAAATCAGCGCCCCGCCGGCGACGCGCGGAAACCAAACCCCGATCCGCGCGCTCAAGGCAATCCCGAGCCAGGCCACGACGAGGCCGAGCAGCGCGGTGAAAAGCACATGCCCGCTCCCGGCAAGCGCGGTGATCCCGAGCGTCTTCGCCCGGCTCCAGCGTTGTGCCCGAGAGGTGAGGACAAAAGGCAGCCAATGCGTCGGGATGGCCGCGTGGAAAAAGGCGATTCCGAATCCCGTAATCGCAATCGTAGTGAGAACGGAATCGTCCATCGGAGATAATCGGGCTGCAGGGATTTGAACCCTGGACCTCCTGCACCCGAGACAGGCGCTCTACCAAGCTGAGCCACAGCCCGAAGTCCGCGCCGCGTGACGTTGCCACCGCGCTGCGCAGGCCCTATTTCGCGCACTTCGCCGCGGATGGCAAATGAACAAAACCGACCAAGGAAGAAGATCGCTCAGGAACGCAGGAAAGCAGGAAAAAGAGAGGAATTTGAAAATCGGAAAGCCTCAAACTGAGGTTTGCGTGGCTAACTCGCGCCGGCCATTCGCAAGAAATTCTTCACGCCCTTTCCTGCGTTCCTGCTTTCCCAGCAACTCCCTCTCCGCCAACAAATCCGTTGACATCGCGTTCCCTGCGTTGATTATCCGAATCCGCTTTTCCTCGCTGATGCTGACGCCTTTACCTACCGCCTCTTCCCTAACGAACGGCGGTGCCGCAATTCTGCAATTTCCGTCGGGCAGCGCGGGGACCGCTCGTTCCTTGAGAAATATGACTGCTCAACTCCTGCAAGACGCAACCAAAGTGATCCCCAACCAGCAGCTTCTGATCAACGTCGTCTCCAAGCGCGTCCGGCAGCTCGGCATCGGCCATCGCCCGCTCGTCGAGGCCACGCTCAAATCTTCGCTCACCGATATCGCCTTGCAGGAAATCATTGCCGGTAAGCTCACCTTCGAAGAGACGCCCGCGGAGCCGGCCAAGGCCTAACTTCCGCTCGCGTGCGGGGCTGCGTCACCGATGCCCGCTGAGACGATTCTCAACCGCAAAGCCCTGCGGGATTTTCATATCCTCGAGCGATTCGAGGCCGGGGTGGAACTCAAAGGCAGCGAGGTCAAGTCGATCCGCGCCGGCAAAGCCAACATCGGCGACGCCTTTGCCCGGATCGAGAAAGGCGAGGCCTTTCTCTACGGCGCCGACATTCAGCCCTACGCACAGGCCAGTCACGAAGTCCCGGCGACGAAGCGCGTTCGCAAGCTCCTGCTCCATCGGCGCGAGATCGATAAACTCTACGGCCTGACGAACATCGCCGGCCGCACTCTCACGATCCTGAAGCTCTATTGGAAGAACGGCCGGATCAAAGCCGAGATCGGCGTCGCCCAGGGCAAGGAGGCGCACGACAAACGGCAGGACCTGAAGAAGCGCGCGACCGATCGCGAGACGGCGCGCGAAGTGGCGCGGTTCAATCGCAAGCACGGTTAGGTCGCGTGCATCGAGAGGCGAGAATCGTGAAGCGGCTTTCGCGCTCGCGCCGCCCGGCCGCTTGCGCGCGGGTCTGATCTCCACGATTCACGAATCTCGATTTTACGATTCACGGCCACCCATGTCTCCGCTTCTCGTCATCTTTTTCACCGTCTTCATCGACATGGTGGGATTCGGCATCGTCATCCCGGTGCTTCCGCTTTACGCCGAGCATTTCCACGCCACGCCGGTCGAGATCGGCTGGCTCACCGGCATCTATTCGGGAATGCAAATCATCTTCACGCCATTGTTAGGCCGGCTTTCCGATCGGGTCGGGCGACGGCCGGTTTTGATCGTTAGTCTCATCGGCACCGCGATTGGATTTCTCGTCATGGGCTGGGCCGGATCGCTCGCGCTCCTCTTCGTCGCGCGCATCATCGACGGCGCGACCGGCGGGAATATTTCGACCGCGCAGGCTTACATCGCCGACGTGAGTACGCCGGAAAATCGCTCGCGTTCCATGGGCCTGATCGGCGCCGCTTTCGGGCTCGGGTTCACCTTCGGTCCGATGATCGGCGGCGTGCTGAGCAAGATCTCCTACGGCGCGCCGTTCTTTTTCGCGGCGGCGCTCGCGGCGATTAACGTCGTCCTGCTCTACTTCATTTTGCCGGAAAGCCTCTCGAAGGAATACCGCTCGCGACCGCACGAGCGGACGAAGCTCGCGGAAGTCTTTCAGCACGGTCACGGCCAACTCTTCGGGACCATCGTGGTCACTTATTTTTTCACGATCACCGGGTTCGCGATCATGACGACGCTCTTCGCGCTTCTGACCGAAAAGCGTTTCGGCTACGACGCGCGCCAGACCGGTTACATCTTCGGTTTTATCGGGATCATCAGCGTCATCCTGCAGGGAGGTTTGATCGGCCGGTTGGTGAAGATGTTTGGCGAAACCACGCTCGCGCGCACCGGTCTCTTCTTCCTCGCGATCTCGATGGTTCTGCTGCCGCTGGTCCACACCTTGACGCTGTTGCTCGTCGTCTGCGCCGCGATCGCGATCGCGAACGGTCTCGTCAATCCGACGCTCAACGGCCTCGCCTCGCAAATGATCGACCGGAGCTGGCAGGGCCGCGCGCTTGGCCTGATGCAATCCGCCGGCAGCGTCGGACGACTTGTCGGGCCATTGTTAGGCGGCTGGCTCCTCATGTTCGATCTCAGTCTGCCGCTGAGCCATTATGCACGCACTCCGCTCTTCGCGAGCGCGGCTCTTTTGCTCATCGCCTTCGCGCTCGCGCTCAGTTTCCGCAAACCGCCTAACGACCGCACGCCGCCGGTCGTGGCGGCTCGCGCCGTCGTGTAGCGCGGGTCTCCGACCCGCGTCCTTGCAAGCCGCCAAAAATCGGGGAACGCGGGTCGGAGACCCGCGCTACATTCCGTTATGAAGCGCGCATTTCTCCTCACTCTTGGCGGTATCGGACTCGGCACCTGGGCGGTCTCGCGCCTCGCCCGGAGCGATTGGAGTTTTGCCGGAAAATCGGTCCTCATCACCGGTGGCTCGCGCGGCCTCGGCCTTACGATCGCGCGCCTGATCGCCGCGGAAGGCGGTCGCCTTGCGCTCGTCGCGCGCGATGAAGACGAGCTCCAGCGCGCCTGCGCCGAGTTGCGCGCCCTCGGCGGCGAAGCCTTCGCCGTGCCCTGTGATTTGCTCGATCGCGGGCAGTCGTTAGGCGCGATCGAGAGCGTGGTCGACCACTACGGCGCGATCGACGTGCTGATCAACAACGCCGGCATCATCGAGATCGGGCCGCTCGAAAACATGCGGCGCGGCGATTTCGAGAAATCGATGGGCCTGCATTTCTGGGCGCCCTTCAATTTAATCCAGCAGGCCATCCCGCACATGCGCCGCGCCGGCGGCGGCCGGATCGTCAACATCGCCTCGATCGGCGGCAAAGTGGCCGTGCCGCACATGGCGCCGTACAGCATGAGCAAGTTCGCGCTCGTTGGGCTCTCCGACGCCTTTCGCGCAGACCTCGCGCGCGACGGCATCCACGTCACCACGGTCGCGCCGGGCATGATGCGCACCGGCTCGCAGGTGCACGCGAAGTTCAAGGGCAACCACGGCGCCGAATACAGTTGGTTCGCGCTTTCCGCCTCGTTGCCGCTCGCCTCGGTGAAAGCCGAGCGTGCCGCGCGCAAAATCGTCGAGGCCTGCCGGCGCGGGCAATCGTCGCTCGTCATCGGTTTGTCCGCGCGCGCGGGCATCATTGGTAACGCGCTTTTCCCGAGCCTCACCGGCGAGATCATGAAACTGGTCAGCCGCGTCCTGCCTGCGCCGGTCGGGGTGGAAGGCGACGAATTAAAATCCGGCACCGAGGCGCGCGAACAAAGCCATCTGCCGGATTGGCTGCTCCAGTTCGGCGCGCGCGAAAGCCGGCAGCACAACGAAGCCTAACGACTTGAGAGCGGCACGGCGATGCTCTCGAGCGAGCGGCCTTCCGCGGCGACGCCGAGCCATGCTTCCGCGAGGCCGCCGAGAATCATCAGCCCGGCGCCGACGAGATAGCCGATGAGCAGCCCGGTCCGCGAGCCGGTGCCGATGATCCAGCCGAAAAGCAGCGGCGTGCCGACCCCGCCGGCGAGCGTCCCGACGGCGTAGAAAATCGCGATCGCGAAGGCGCGAATCTCCAGCGGGAAAATCTCGCTCACCGTCAGATACGCCGAGCTCGCCGCCGCCGAAGCGACGAAGAAAATCACCATCCACGCGATCGTCTGCGTGCGCGCGTCGAGCAGTCCCGCGTGAAACATCCAGCCGGTGAGCGCGAGCAGAATCCCGGAAATCACATAGGTCGCGGTGATCATCGGCTTGCGCCCGATCGTGTCGAAAAGATGCCCGATGACGAGCGGCCCGAGGACATTCCCGAGCGCGAAAGGGAGCAGGTAGAGTCCCGCGTTTTCCGCCGGCACGCCGTAGAAACGCATCAGCACGAGCGGGTAGGTAAAGAAGATCGCGTTGTAAAAAAACGCCTGCGTGAGCATGAGGATGAACCCGAGAAAAGAGCGCCGCCGATGCTCGTGCGCGATCGCGTTCCAAATCTCGCGCCACGGCGTGAAAGTGCGCGAGCGGATCCGCGTCGCCGGCTCGTTAGGCAACGGCTTGTTCGTGGGCCCGGCGCTTTTCTCGAAACGCCTCACGATCGCTTCGGCCTCCGCTTCGCGGCCGTGAATCATGAGCCAGCGCGGACTTTCCGGCACCCATTGGCGGAAGAAGATCACGACCAGCCCGAGGACCGCGCCGATGCCAAAGGCGCAGCGCCAGCCTAACGACACCGGCACCAGCCGCGGGTCGAGCAGCCAGAGCGTCGCGCCCGCGCCAAGCGCCGCGCCGATCCAGTAGGAGCCGTTGATCATAAGATCGACCCGGCCGCGGACCCGCGCCGGGATCAGCTCGTCGATCGCGGAATTGATGGCCGCGTATTCGCCGCCGATCCCCGCGCCAGTGAGCGCGCGGAAGAATACGTAGCTCGCGAAATTCCACGAAAACGCCGTCGCCGCCGTCGCCAGCAGGTAAACCGCGACTGTGACGAAGAAGAGCATTCTTCCGACCGAGCCGATCGGTCGCGTAACCAAATCCAATCGCGCCGAGAACCGCGCCGATCAGGTAAAAGGTCGCGCTCGCGCCGACCTCCGCGGCGGAGAAATGCAGCGTGTCGCGATGCGTCAGCATCGCGCCGACCGCACCGGCGAGCGTCACCTCGAGGCCGTCGAGAATCCAGGTCGCGCCGAGCGCGATCACGATCAGCCAATGGAGCCGCGTCCAGGGCAATCGATCGAGAGTCGCGCCGGGACGTGAGACTCGATCCAATCGCCAGCAGGCATCGCCGATCGTTTCATAGATCGCCGCGCGGCGCGAAGACTCTTGTGCCGCCGCGCCACTTTCCTTATACCGGCGCGATGCTTTCAACGCTTCGTCTTCTCTGCGTCCTCGGCTTCCTCGGCGGTTTAAATTTCCCCGTCTCGTTAGGCGCGCAGACACCAACCCCGAGCGCAACGCCCGAACCAGTGATCGCGCTTAAAGCCGCGCATCTCTTCGACGGCAAATCGAAAACGCTCGTCCCGAACGGCGTCGTCCTCGTGCAGGGAAAGAAGATCCTCGATGCCGGGAGCAACCTTGCCGTGCCGGGCGACGCGCAGGTGATCGACCTCGGCGACGCCACGCTCTCACCCGGGTTCATCGACGCGCACACCCACCTGACGATGGATATTTTTTCTAACAGCTATAACGAGCTGCGGCTTCAGGGCCTCGAAGAAAGCGTGCCGACCAGCGCCTTCCGCTCGATTCCCCACGCCCGCGCCACCATCGAGGCCGGCTTCACTACGGTCCGCGATGTCGGGAGCGGATCGTTCCTCGATGTCGCGCTGCGCAATGCCATCGCCGAGGGCATCGTCGAGGGTCCGCGGATGCTCGTCGCGACTCAACGGCATCGGCGCGACCGGCGGTCATTTCGACCGCACCGACGGTTTTCGCGACGCGATCTTCGGCCGGCAAATGGATTACACCGACGGCATTGCCGACGGGCCGGAAGAGATTCGCAAAGCCGTCCGCTACGAAGTGAAAAACGGCGCCGACGTGATCAAGGCGGCGGTTTCGGGCGGCGTCCTGTCGCTCACCGACGAAGTCGATGTCCCGCAATTTTCCCCCGATGAAATGAAGATGCTGGTCGACGAATCGCATCGGCTGCGGAAGAAAGTCGCGGTCCATTGCCACGGCGACACCGCCGCGCGCCAGGCGATCGAGGCGGGCGTCGATTCGATCGAGCACGGCTCGTTTTTGAAACCGGAGACGCTCCAGTTGATGAAACAAAAAGGCGTCTATCTCACGCCGACTTTGCTCGCCGCCGATTGGATCATCCCGAAGATCGACAAGTATCCGCCCGCCGTGCAGGAGAAAGCGCGCGCCGCGATCGCGGCCCGCTCCGAGATGTTCCGGAATGCGCTCCGGATCGGCGTGAAGATTTCCTTCGGCACCGACGCCGGCGTTTTCCCGCACGGCCTGAACGCGCGCGAATTTGCCCTCATGACCGGTCTCGGGATGAAGCCGATCGACGCGCTCATCAGCGCGACTTCGGCTGACGCGGATTTGTTAGGCATCGCCGCCAAAGTCGGCACCCTGGAGAAGGGGAAACTCGCCGACGTGATCGCGCTCCCGGGCGATCCGACCGCCGACATCACCGCGACGCAGCGAGTCGCGTTCGTGATGAAGGAAGGCAAGATCGTGAAGAACGACGCGAAGCCGTAGCCATCAAAAAAAGCGTCATCCTGAGCGAAGTCGAAGGATCCCGTGGAATCGCCGGGAACCTCGGCAGCAATAGAACTTCCAGGAGACCTGCGGGCTCCTTCGACTCCGCTGCGCTCCGCTCCGGATGACCGAGTTCTGGAAATGATTCTTGTTTTCCTCCGTGCCCTCGGCCTCCTCTGCGGTTAAAACTTCCCGCATGAGATTTGAAAACCAGGTGGCGGTCGTGACCGGAGCGGGCAGGGGAATCGGGCACGCGATCGCGTTGCGACTCGCCGAGGAAGGCGCCCGCGTCGCCTCCGTCAGCCGGAGCGCCGAGACCTCGCAGCGCACCGCGGACGAGATCAACGCCACCCGCGCCGACGCCGCGCGCGCCTACGCCGTCGACATCGCCGATCACGCCGCCGTGCAGGAGACCGCGGCGAAAATTCTCGCCGACTTCGGCCGGGTCGACATCCTCGTGAACAACGCCGGCGTCACCCGCGACGGCCTGAGCATGCGCATGTCGATGGACGATTGGGACACCGTCATGGGCACGAACCTGCGCGGCGCCTTCAGCTTCACCCAGGCCGTCATGCGCCCGATGATCAAGCAGCGCAGCGGCCGGATCATCAACATCAGCTCCATCGCCGGGCTCACCGGCAACGCCGGCCAGGCGAACTACGCCGCGAGCAAAGCCGGCCTCGTCGGCCTCACGAAAACGCTCGCGCGCGAGCTGGCCAGCCGCGGCATCACGGTCAACGTCGTCGCGCCCGGCTTCATCGTCACCGACATGACCGACGTGCTCCCCGACCAGATCAAGGAAGCGATCCTGGGGAAGATCCCGCTGGGCAAATTCGGCGAAGGCGCGGACATCGCGGCCGCGGTCGCCTTCCTCGCGTCGCCCGAGGCGAAATACATCACCGGCCAGGTCCTCACCGTCGATGGCGGGATGGTGATGTAGTCCGCCGCTCTGTCATCCCGAGCGCAGCGAGGGACCTCGCAAGGTCGTCTGGCGTCGATAGCATGAAGTGGCGAGGTCGCTTGCGAGGTCCTTCGCTGCGCACATGGCGAGGATGACAGTGATTCGCGAAAACAGCCCCCAGCAGAGCCACCGCGAACCATCGCGAAAATAGCCCCGTGCTAAGAGCCGCCGCGAACGCCCGGCATTGCGCAGCCCGAAAATAGCCCAGAGCTTCAACGCTGGGCATGAGCGCAGAAAGCCCCGCGAATCGCTCTCCTGAGAATAGCCCAGTGCTTCAGCCCTGGGCACGATCCCGGAGAGAAGCGAAAGTCCCGGCAGCCTCCTACACCAGCTCCCTCTTCCATTGCATCTTCGCCACCAAAAACCGCGAACCGTCGCTCACGAGCGACCTCCGCGCCCGCCGCGGGAAGAGTTACGGCGCCATTCGGCTGATCTTGCTGACGGTGCCGCCGTTATCGTTTGCCACCCATATGCTGGTGCCGTCGAACAGGACGCCCTTAGGGTTGATGCCGACGGCAAATTTGCGCTCGTAGGCGCCGTTGCTCGCCCGCAGCCCGAGAGCACTATTGCCGAAAAAGTCCGCGACCCAGATACTCCTGCCGTCAAAGGCGACGCCCCACGGAGTGTGTCCGGCTGGCAAGGTTTCCTGGACTGTGGCGTCACTGGCGCGGATTGCGGTCACGGTGTTACCGAGCGTGTTTGTCACCCACACTTTGGTTCCATCGAAAGCGAGATGGTTAGGTTCCCCGCCTACGGGCACGGTGGCAAGCAAGGCGCCATCGCTCGCGCGCAATTTGGTGACAGTGTCCCCGAGGCTATTGGCCACCCAGATATTGCTTCCGTCGAAGAGAACTCCTGCGGGCTCCGCGCCGACGGGAAATGTGCCGAGGACTGTGCCATCGCTGCCGAGCATCTTTGTCACTGTGCCGGCGCCGCTGGTGGGGCTGGAGGCTACCCAGATATCAGCGCCGTCCCAGGCCAGGCCCTGCGGACTAGGGACCGAGAAATAGGCGAGGGCCGCGCCATCACTGGCCCGCACCTTGGCGACGAGGCCGGCGTCACTGGATATCCAAACGTTGGCGCCATCAAAGGTGATCGAACTCGGATCCGGTTCTATTTGGAAAGTGCCTTGGTTGGCGCCGTCGCTGGCGCGCAGCTTGGTCACCGTGTTATCTCCGAAGTTTGTCACCCAGATGTTCGCCCCGTCAAAGGCGAGATCCTGTGGTTCGTCCCCGACGGGAAAACTTTGGACGAGATCGGGCTGGTCGAGTCGCTGCGCGTTTGCCGTTGGAACGGAAAACCCGCCAAGGAGCATAAGGCCCAGCGCCGCCCTCAGAGCGACACAGAGCAAATGCTGACACTGCTGTTCGAATGTTATTTTCATTTAAAAGATACTACGGAAACGCAACCTCGACGTCACGCACATTCCAAGAGAGCGACTGCAGCGCATGGTCAGGCCGCGTGCTCAATCTCATAAA
Source organism: uncultured Verrucomicrobiae bacterium (assembly GCA_963831805.1). GTDB lineage: Bacteria > Verrucomicrobiota > Verrucomicrobiia > Chthoniobacterales > UBA10450 > Palsa-1392. The sequence goes on from CAWHRN010000009.1 coordinate 786,722, forward strand.
CCAAAACAGGCAACTCACGAGAGTGTCCCTCCAGCTCGGTGACAGTTGTCGCTATCTGACGCGCTCCCATGTGCTCATAAAATGCCGCAGCGTTCGGGTCAGACTCAATCTCGAATGTCACAAATCCCAACGCTCTCACTCGCTGGGCCGCATGAAGAAACAATGCGCGCCCAACCCCTCGCCTCATGGAGCGAGGCATCACCCACAAATGCTGCAAACACATCCGCTCAACTCCGCGACTCAAAGAATAGAAACCAATCGGCTCTTCATCAACGTAGGCTGCATACGTCTCCTGCTCGGCAATGGAGAGAGGCTCGATCGTGAGAAGGTCAGTCCAACCCGCAATCCACCGCTCTGGATAACCCCAATGCCGTTTGGCGGCGAACGCAATCCCAGTAAGCTTCGCGGCATCTTCAGGTTGGGCGCGTAGGATTTGCATGACGTGTGGAGCGGCCTAACGAGAACAAGATGAGCGACGGCGGACGAGAGCGCGCGCCGCTCGGGGTGGAAGTGTGGAAGTCATCTCAAAAAGTGGAGCGTACAGCGGTCCGCCGTTCGCTCCATCGCATGGTTAGGCCTTGTGTAGTCGCGCTCAAAATGACCGGGTGGAAGATAGAATTCCGATGACGACGACAAAGTAGCCGGCCGTCCTCGCCAGACCAAATCGCGCTGCCCTGCGCATTGGCGAGCGCAGACAGCAGGCTTGCAGGATGGCGAGCGCAGGTACGCCTAGAAGTACCACGCTCACGAGCACGACATAAACTGAGCCACCCACCGTGTACGCGAATGATGGGCGGAAAGCCGCGATCACGCGAATGAGGAGACCCACGACAACGAAAAGCTCCAGGACCGCAAGAAATATACGGATCGCGCGCCAAAGTGGAGGTCGGTTGATTGGCATTGGAAGCGTTCGCGGACGGGTATAACGAGAACAAGATGAGCCACCACTGGCGAATGGAACGGACTGCCACGCCGTGACATAGACGCCAGCCCGCAGGGGCAACGAGCAGAGCGAATTGATCAAAGCGCGCGTGGCGGCGGGGTGTGAGGTTGGAGTCATGGAAAACTGGAGCGTACGCCGGCCAGTGGTTGGCTCCATCGCCTAGTTAGAGTGTCGGCTCACGCTGCTCTAGGAGCCGATGAAGAATATCCCGTCGCGGCAATACCGACGAATCGGTTATGCAAAGCATTGCCGCCGATCCAGCCCACGAGAATGGCGAAGCTTAGGAAGCAGACATGATAGCTCTCGCCCATGGATCGAGGAATGAAATACGCCTGCGCGACGATCATAGGAAGCGCGAGAAGAAGCCCGAACGCGGTGTGAGCCAAATAGCCACTCCATAGTCTGTCGACCTCGCGCTGCCACTGACGAATAATCTCCGTCCGCTCTGGGACAGCCAGCGACTGCAATTCGGGCAAATCAGAGAGAACCGATAGCGCCTTCATACACTCTAACGAGAACAAGATGAGCCACCGGTGGCGAGAGCGCGCGTGGCAGCGGGACGTGGGATTGGAGTCATGGAAAACTTGCGATACCCGGCCAGTGGTTGGCTCCATCGCCTGGTTAGGCCTTTGGGTCTCCATCTCAATAAAATCTCTTCTGCGGCTCTACGCGCCTCGGGAGCACGTCCCATCGATATCCGAGAATAAGTCCGCCTCGAAAAAAACCATCATGAATAGCTGCCCGTATCGATAAGGAAAGATCGCCGAACGCGCGTCAAGTATACTCGAGCTACGGCTCCATCGGTATTGACGTTCTCGGCGTAGACTCGCCCCGAAGCTGGATCCGGCTGGCGCGGACTATGCCAGTAGTAATAGTGGTCGAACCAAAAGAGAAAAAGCAGTGAGGCCGCGTAAAGGCCGAGCAGAGCGCAGACGAACACTTTCTTCACCGGAATCTTTGCAAACACGCGTATAGGCCTAACGAGAATTGTGTGAAACTTCGCAATTAATTGCGAACATTTTTTCGTATATCACGACGGGGTTAAGCGGCCTCGGTGGGAGGTCGAGCGAGCTGCGGAGCCCCGGGCCCGGTTTGTCGCAGACGTGGGTGTAAATCATTGTCGTGGAGAACTTCCTGGCGTTCGAGCGGTTCATGTACCGTGCGGGTATGATACCCGGCTGCGAGCAGACGGGTAACCAAACTGCGGCGGAAGGGGTGGCGACTGGCTGCCTTTGGTACGCCAGCGGCGGAAATGGCCTGCCTGACCGCTTTTGCAGGTTCTTCTCGTGCGCGTGACGCGACGAGTCTCCGTGGAGCGCGGGCGATGGAGAGTTTCGCGGCCGGAAACAGGCCCGGTCCGCGCCAGTCGCGCTCGGCGTCGGGGTATTTCCGCTTCAGGCCAAAGGGCAGGTAGACTTTGCCGCCGTCGCGGGCGAAGCCGGCCTGGTGAATCTTCATTCGCTCGAGGAGGTTGGGCGGTGGCGGGGAGAAGCGTGCGCGCCGCGGCGACGGTGCTCAGCAGGCGCGGGGGCCGAGGCAGGGCGGGAAACAGTGCGTGAGGGGATGGCTGACTCTCGTTTTCCTGACAAGCGAATTGATCGCTTGGGTCGCCGCCGAGCGACTGCCGGGGGTTCGTTGATCGAGGCCGGGCGGTCGAAATAATTTACCGGGGGGTCGGGGACGCTTCCCGCGAGTCCGGAAAATTTGCGCGGGGCACGGGGACGCTTCCCGCGGGCTCCGCAAATTTGCGGAAGGGTCGGGAACGCTTCCGGAGGCTCCGGTAAATTTGCGAAGGGGTCGGGAACGCTTCCGGAGGCTCCGGTAAATTTGCGGAGGGGTCGGGAACGCTTCCCGGGCATGGTGCAAATTTTTTCGGGGGTCGGGAATGGCGCCGGAGCCACCTGTCTGCCCTCGGGACGCGCGGCGGCGTTTTTTTCCCGCCCAAGACTGGCCGTCGCCGGCGCGACACGCGCGGAAGCCCTCGTGGTCTTCTGGCGCATTCGTTCCTGCCTTTCCCCCGGCAAATAAACGAAGCGCTTGCCCACCGGGCGGCAGGACAGGATTAACGGGATTTTACAAGATGGGAGGAAGCGCCAGAAGTCGCCTCAGACAATCCAGTTAATCCGGCAACTTGCCCTTAAACTTCAACTTAGTCCCCGCCCGCCTCACTGCACGGTGAGGGTGAGATCGTTCCCGTCGCCGCCTTCGTAGCTGGCTTGGAAATTCGTGCCGCCTGCGCTGATGGTCGCGCCGTCCGCCAGGTTGGCAAAGACACCGCTGATCGGCGTCCCGCTCGTGTTACTAATCACCGTCAGGGCGGTGCCGAGCGGGAAAGTGCCGGTGCTCTGAAGCACAATCTGGGCTCCACTAATAATCGTTACGCCATTCGCGACCACCATTCCAGCTCTCGGGCCTCTGCTCACGCTCACTCGGAAGCTACCCCTGGAGTTAAAAGTCAGCGCGCTGCCGATGGTCAGGGTTCCCGGGCGGCTGGCCCCGGGAGCCAGGGTCGCGGTGTGGGTAGCGGATCCCACTGCGACCGCACCGGAAATAATACCGGTGCCGTCGAGCGTGCCGCCGGTGACTTGCACCGCTCCGGTGCCGGTCCCGGACCCAGTAGTATTGGCGACTGTGAGTGTGCCTTTCTGCACCGTCGTGCCACCCGTGTAGGTATTAGCGCCACTCAGGGTAAGCGCACCCGTTCCCACTTTGACCACCGAACCGCCGCTGCTAAAGAGACCCTGTTCGATGACGCCGGCAAAGGTGGTGCTCAAGTTATTACCACCCACCGTGAGGATGGTGGTATCGATATCCACCACTCCATCTCCTTCGATCGATCCGATCCTTAGTTGCAGCGTGGCCCCGTTTAATTGTCCGCCATTTAGGAGCATCACCCGCGCGGTGCCGCCCGTGGCATGGCCGATGAAACTAATGATCCCGGGCACGCCGAGGCCACCGTAGGCAATGAGAGTGGCGTTGCCCGCGCTCGAGTTTTCATCGAAATCAACGAAACTCCCATCGGCGGTGGAGGCGCTGCCGGCTTCGGCGATGATGGTGGCATGGCCTGCCGTCGAACCATCCAGGAACTGAGTGTCGGTCGGATTATGGTTGAAAGTGTCGAAGGCGTTGTTTGTAATAGTGCTGGTGCCCGCCGTCGAGCTGTCACGGAAAGTCACCGTCCCGCCGGTCGAGGCTTGCCCTTCCGGCGCGATGTTGGTGATGGTGGCGGAGCCGGCGCTGGAGGTATCGAAAAACTCAATCCCACCGTTTCGAGCACCGGTGATAAAGGAATTGTTCGTGAAACTAGTCAGGCTTCCCGCTGTCGCCGCGTTGCGGAATTGGATCCCTACCTCAGTGTCGTAGGCCGTGACGAAATTCTGTCCGACTCCGGAGTTGTTCAAAATACCCGCGCCGCTGATCATCCAGGTCGTCTCGCCGGAATTGATCGTATAGCCACTCGCGCCCGCGTTAAAGACCACGCTGTCCACCTCGGTATCAGCCGACATCGAGATACCGGTAATGCTGGAGAACCCGAAGGTCGCTACGTCCGACGGCCCGTTCGGGGGACCTGCCGGGGTCCAGTTCGCCGCTGTGTTCCAGTCCCCGCTCGATGGTTGAGTGAGCCAGGTTGCGCTCCCCGCGCGGACCGATTCCATTGCAAACAGGACGAAGAGAACCGCCAGAACCGATGAGGTTTTCATAAGCTTTTTGTAATTTGGTGGCGATGTTCTGAAGGTCGTCGAGCGAAGTCAAAACATTTCTTCTCAAGCGCGCGCGATCTTTCATCGTGGGTGAAGCATGCGGAGTAGTTAGCGTTTAGGTTTGCGAGTGTCCCGTCGGGCAGGTTGCTGAAGGTCCCGCTGATCGCGCTCGCGCTCGTGTTCTTGATAACCGTGAACCGGAGCCCCGCCCGGAGCCGCCCCTGCGCCTGCCCGCTGAAGTTAAAGCTCGCTCCGCTCTGGAGCGTCACTCCGTTGGCTATCACCTGGTCGGTCTGCGCTTTGTTCCCCTTCGCTTTGAAGGTGTAGGTGTAGGTGTAGGTGTAGGTCGCCCTGCTATTAAACGTGAGCGCGCTCTGCGTGGTCAGGTTCGCCGGCTGTTTCGTCCCCGCCGCCGGGGCGAGGAAGGCGTCGCCGTTCACCGTGACTGCGCCCGTGCCCGTGCCGCTGCCGCTCTGGTTACTGATGACGAGCGTGCCGGCGCTCACCGTGGTGCCGCCGGTGTAAAAATCGTAGTGAGGTTGTTACTCCCAATCTTAAGCGGAATGCCGGCATAGCTATCCACCTGCATCTCTTCGCCGTCGCCGAGAAGTAGCTTGTTTGGCAGCAGCCAGCGCCCGTTTCAGGGCGGACGTGGGCCCCCGCGATGCGCGGTCGGGCCGCAGAAGGCGAAGTGTGGCTTCCTGGTTTCCTGATTCCAGAATCGCTTGTCGTCGGGGCTACGGGAGAGGGCGCTCAATCGTTTACCCGTTAGGCGCCCGCAACTCGTTCGCGCGGCGAGAAACTTTTTCCGGTTCGTGGCATCCGAGCTGCTAGTTGCTTATGTCGCTGGCTCGCCATGAAGGTGACCGGCTAGAAAAAAAAGAAAGTCTATCTCTTAATATGTTACTCCGGGTTCCTACTTCCGATCGCGGCCTCGTCGCGCTCCTCATGAAAAATTATAACGGCATGGTGAAATACGGCACGGCTATCCCCGTGACGATGTTAGCTGCGGCGCAAATCCTCGCGGCGAAGAATGCGCTGCAGGCCGCGGCCTCGGCTTACCAGGCGGGACGCGACGATCTCAAGGCGTCTTACGATCTGTTTCATCCCGGGATGGATGAGCTGTCGACGTGGCTGGTGACGACGCGCGCGGTGCTCGGTCGCAGCCTCGGTGAGACCTGGTCGGCGGCCTGGGCGGCGGCGGGTTTTACGAATAACTCTACGGCGGTGCCGCGCGATGGCATGAGCCGGATCGCGCTCGCTACTTCGCTGGAGACTTACTTTACCAATAACCCGCCTGAGGAGCGCGCCGATATGGATGTGACGGCGGAGGTGGCCGGCACGATGGCGGAGACGATGGCGGGTCTGCAGGTGGAGGTGATGGATGCGAAGGAGGCGGTGGTGGCGGCGGATGCGGTGCGCAAGCCGGCGGAGAAGGCGGCGGCGGAGTTGATCAGCACGCTGCTGGCGAACTTGCATAAGAAGCTGCCGGGGGATGATCCGCGCTGGATCGCGTTTGGCTTCCCGCTGCCGGCCTCGCAGAAGACTCCGGCCGCGCCGCATAATGTGTCGGTGACGGTCGATGGCACAGGGGCGATGATCGTGGAATGCCCGCTGGTGCGGCTGGCGACGCGGTATCGCTGCCGCTTGTTAATCGTGGGTGTGGATACGCAGTATCGGCTGGTCTTTAGCGGGGTTGACCCGCTGGCTAAGATCACCAGCGTGCTGCCGGGCGTGACGGTGCAGATCGTGATGCAGGCGGTGAATGGCGGCGCGCAGAGTGTGGCGAGCGAGCCGGTCCTTTTCACGGTGCCGCTGCCACTCGCCAAGGCGGAAGTGGTGACGCCGGAGGCGGAGTTGGCTCCGCTGCTCGCCGTCGGCACGAACGGCAACTCGAACCGTCACTCGAACGGAAAGGTGAAGACGGCTCGGGCTTAGCCCGGGGTGGTTTATCGCGAACAAGTTTCGGTGTTGCAGAGCCCGTGCCGGTGCAAGCTGGCGCGGGCTTTTTGCTTTCCAGGGGGCGTGAGGGTGGGGCGCGCGCCGCTCTGTCATCCCGAGCAGTGCAAATCTCTCCGCACCGGCGAGCTGATTCACCTCCGCGGTTTGTTCGTGGAAGCGAGCGGGCCGGGGATCGGCACCCGGCGCAGCTCGCTCACCCGCACCGATACCGGGAATGGCGCCTGCGAGCTCGTCTGGGTGGAGGAATTGCACGCTCTCTCGCGCTGATTTTTCACCCGCGGATCAGCGCGACGCCGTTAGGCGGCCGGTTGCCTTCGCCGGGCATCTCGGGGATGGTGCAGGCATGAGCATCGAGAAAGCGACTTTCGGCGCGGGCTGTTTCTGGGGCGTCGAGGAAATGTTTCGCAACATCAATGGCGTGCAATCCGCGACCAGCGGCTACGCCGGCGGGGCCACGGAGAACCCGAGCTACGAGGACGTCTGCCGTCACGACACCGGGCACGCGGAAGTGGTCGAGGTGGAGTTCGACCCGGAGATCGTGAGCTACGAGAAGTTACTCGATACCTTCTGGGCGAATCACGATCCGACGACGCGTAACCGGCAGGGCCCCGACATCGGCTCGCAATATCGCTCGGTCGTTTTCTACCATTCGCCGGAGCAGAAAGCGGCCGCGGAAGCGAAGATGGCCGAGCTGGAGCAGAGCGGGAAATTCCGCCGCCCGATCGTGACGCAGATCGAACCGGCGCCGGCTTTTTACCGGGCCGAGGAATATCACCAGCAATATCTGCGGAAGCACGGGCGCACGCACTGCGCGATCTAGCCGCGCCTGTCATGACCCCCAACGTCATCCGCACGACGAGCTTCGTTTCCGACGCCGCCGAGTTCATCCTGAAGGAAGCGCGGGCCGCGCTCGCGGAGCGGGGGGAATTCCGGATCGCGCTCTCGGGCGGGAATACGCCCCGGCCGATCTACGCGGAGTTTGGCCGGATGGGCTGCGAGCTGCCGTGGGAGAAGGTGCGCTTCACCTTTGGCGACGAACGCTGCGTCCCGCCTGACGACGAGCAAAGTAACTACCGGATGGCGCGCGAGAGTCTGTTCGATGCCGCGGCGGTGCCGGAGAAGTCGGTCCTGCGCATGCGCGGCGAGATCGATCCGCCGCTGGCCGCGCAGGAATACGAGGACGAGCTCAATTTGCTCGCGACCCAGCATGGCGAGATGATTTATCGGCACGACCTGATGCTCCTCGGGATGGGCGACGACGGGCACACGGCGTCGCTTTTTCCCGGCACGCGCGCGCTCGAGGAGGAGTCGCGGCGGGTGGTGGCGAACTTTGTCCCGAAGTTCCAGAGCTGGCGCCTCACGATGACGCTGCCGCTGCTCAACCAGTCGCGGCACGTCCTTTTCCTCGCCAGCGGCGCCAAGAATCGCGCGCTGCTCGAGCAGGTGATCGGCGGCGACCAGACGTATCCGGCCGCGCGGGTCGCGCCGGTCAGTGGCCAGCTCACCTGGATCATCGGCGAGGCTGCCTAACGAGTGCAAACGGCGCGCACGGTTTTGGTGACCGGTTCGGCCGGATTGATCGGGTCGGAAACGGTCCGGCGTTTCGCCCGCGAGGGCTACGCCGTGGTCGGGATCGATAACGACATGCGGCAGCGCTTTTTCGGCGCCGAAGCTTCCACCCAAAAGAGCCGGGACGAGCTGATCGCGAATGTGCCTAACTATGAGCATCGCGCGATCGACATCCGCGATGCCTCGGCGGTGAACGAGACCTTCACGCAATACGGGCGCGGACTCGCGGCGATCGTGCACACCGCGGCGCAGCCGTCGCACGACTGGGCGGCGCGCGATCCGCAGATGGATTTCACGGTGAACGCCAACGGCACGCTGAACCTGCTGGAAGCGGCGCGAAACTTCTGCCCGGAAACGCCGTTCGTTTTCACGTCGACGAACAAGGTCTACGGCGACACGCCGAACCGGTTGCCGCTCCGCGAGCTGGCGCTCCGCTGGGAGATCGAGCCCGGCCACGAATACGAGCCGGGCATTTCCGAGAGCATGAGCATCGACCAGACGAAGCATTCGCTCTTCGGCGCGTCGAAGGTCGCGGCCGATGTGCTGGTGCAGGAGTACGGCCGCTACTTCGGCATGCCGACGGCCTGCTTCCGCGGCGGTTGCCTGACGGGTCCGGCGCACGCCGGGACGGAGCTGCACGGGTTCCTCAGTTACCTGATGAAATGCACCGTGCTGGGGAAGCCGTATCGCGTTTTTGGCTACAAGGGGAAGCAGGTGCGCGACAACATTCACAGCTTCGACCTGGTCGAGGCTTTCGTCGCGTTCGTTAGGCAGCCGCGCGTCGCCGAAGTCTATAATCTCGGCGGGAGCCGCCACTCGAACTGTTCGATGCTCGAGGCGATCGAGCTTTGCCAGGAAATCAGCGGGCGCAAACTTTCCTGGGAATACGTCGAGGACAACCGGATCGGCGATCACATCTGGTGGATCAGCGACGTGCGGAAATTCCGCGAGCATTATCCGGAATGGAATTTCCGCTACGGGCTCCGCGAGATCCTCGAGGAGATCCACGCCGCTGTCGCGGCCTAACGACTAGTACTGCTCGCCTTCGTCTTCGGCGAGCGCCGGCTTGATCCGGTCCGGGATGGCCCAGACGTGGACCATCACCGCGATCCAGTAGATCGGGAGGAGGAAGAACCCGAAGCCCGCGGTGCCGGTGGCGATGAGCAAGGCGAGCGCGACCGCCATTGGCGCGCCGACAAACATCAGGAGCACGCCGAGCAGGCGGTAGCCTTTATAGATGTGGCCGAGTCCCGGCACGATGCTCAACATCACCGCGACCATGTCGCTCGCGGCGCCTTCCGCGGTGGTGTCGTAGAAACCGCGCGCTTCGTTCGGCGCGGTGAAGGTTTCTTCGGCAGAGGCGGCGGCGGGCGTGTCGGTGTATTCCACGGGATTTTCCTTTTCGTTAGTCTGCAAATGCGACGCGCTGCCACGATGTCTGCCGGGCGCGAGTTCGTCAAGATTCGGCGCGTGCAACTTTCGCCGCTCTCCCGCCAAAATGCGCCATGCCTGAGCTCGCCGCGATCGTTCGTTATGCCGATGAAATGCTCCGTCTGCCCGAGATCGAAGATTACGCGAATGCGCTCAACGGCCTGCAAATCGAGAACGACGGGAACGTGACGAAGCTCGGCGCGGCGGTCGATGCCTCCGGGCCGGTCCTGCAGATGGCGGCGGAGCGGGAGATCGATCTGCTCGTGGTCCATCACGGACTTTTCTGGGCCGGTCTGCGACCGCTCACCGGGCCGCTTTTCCGCGCAGTGAAGCTCGCGACCACGCACAACCTCGCGCTCTACAGCGCGCATCTGCCGCTCGATTTCCATCCCACGCTGGGCAATAACGCGCTCCTCGCCGACTCGTTAGGCTTGAAAAATCTCGATCCGTTCCTCGAGGTGAAAGGACGGCCAATCGGGTTGCAGGCGGCGGCCGAGCTGCGCCGCGACGAGCTGCTCGCGAAACTCGAGGAATCGTTAGGCGGACCGGTCCGCTGCATCGGCGCGGGCCCGATGGAGATCAGGCGCGTCGGCCTCGTCACCGGCGGCGCGGGCGGGGAGATTTACGCCGCCGCGCGGGAAGGGGTCGACAGCTATATCACCGGCGAAGCGCCGCATTGGGCGGCGGTCGCGGCGGAAGAACTCGGGATCAATCTCTTTCTCGGCGGTCATTACGCGACCGAGACGTTTGGGGTGAAGGCGCTGGCCGCGGCGCTGGCGAAGAAGTTCGAAGTCCCATGGGAATTCCTCGATCGGCCGACCGGCTTGTGATGCCGAGTCGTTAGGGAATTTTCCTGGGCGCCTTCGCGATCCTCCAGCTCGGCGCGCTCGCGTCGAACGAAATCCCGCCGTCGCCCAGAGAGCGCTGCTAAAGGAACGAGCCGATCGCGAACAAAAGCGGCGGACTCTGAGCCGCGCGCGATAATTTTCCCTTTCACAAATCGCGGCCCGTTGTTCCTTCTTCGCCATGTCTGGCCCGGGCGATCAACGCGTAAGCACGAAGGCGACGAGCATCGTCGGCCTCGCCGTGATGTGCAGCCGGCTGCTCGGACTGGTGCGCGAGACGGTGATCGCCGCGCTCTTCGGCGCGTCGAAAAATATGGACGCCTACCTGACGGCGTTCCGCGCGCCGAACATGTTGCGCGACCTCTTCGCCGAAGGCGCGCTCTCGACGGCGTTCGTGACCACGTTCTCGCGCCGGATCGCGACGGAAGGTGATCAATCCGCCTGGCAACTTGCGAGCAAGGTGGCGACGCTCACGCTCGTTTTCATGAGCGGGATGACGCTGCTCGGAATCGTCTTCGCGCCGCAGGTGATCGATGTGCTCGCGCCCGGTTTTCCCGCGGAGAAAGCCGCGCTCACGATTCAGCTCACGCGGATCATGTTTCCGTTCATCCTGCTCGTTTCGCTCGCCGCGCTGGTCATGGGAATGCTGAACGCGAAGCACGTCTTCGGGATGCCGGCGCTCGCGTCGAGCTTTTTTAATCTCGGCTCGATCATTGGCGGGGTGACGCTCTGCTATCTGCTCGAGCCGCAGGCAAACTGGCGCCATCCGCATTTCGGCGAGCGCGGGCTGGTCGGCCTCGCGCTCGGGACGTTGTTAGGCGGTCTGCTCCAGTTGCTGGTGCAACTTCCTTCCGCGCACGGCGTGGGTTTTCGCTTTCGGTTCGACTTCAACTGGCGCGACCCAGGCGTGCGGACCATTCTCGCGCTGATGGGCCCGGCGACGATCGCGGCCAGCGCGGTCCAGGTTAACGTGGCGGTCAACAGCGGGTTCGCGTCATCGTTAGGCAACGGGCCGATCACCTGGCTGAACATCGCTTTTCGCCTGATGCAGCTGCCGTTAGGCGTGTTCGGAGTCGCGGTCGCGACGGTGACGTTGCCGCTCATCTCGCGCAGCGCCGCGACCGGGAATATGCGGGAATTTCGCGGCGCGCTCGCGCACTCGATGCGGCTGGTCATGCTGCTCACGATCCCGTCGGCGATCGGGTTGATCATCCTCGCGGTGCCGATCATTTCGGTGATTTATCAACACGGACGGTTCACGCCCGATTCGACGGTGCGGACGGCGGAGGCGCTGCAGTTTTACGCGATCGGGCTGGCTGGTTACGCGGGCGTGAAGGTGCTCGCGCCGGCTTTCTATGCGCTCGATAAACGGCATCTGCCGATGATCGTGAGCCTGCTTTCGATCGCGGTGAATTTCGGGCTCAACTATTTGCTTACCTTTCGTTTCGGGCTCGGTCATCGCGGGCTCGCGCTCTCGACCAGCTTCGTCGCGATCACGAATTTCCTGCTCCTTTACGGCATGATGCGCCGCCACACCGGCCGGCTCGAAACCGGCGCCATGCTGGCGTCGTTAGGCAAAATCGCCGTCGCTGGCGCGATCCTCGGCGCGATTTGCTGGAGCGCGCAGCATTTTCTTTTTCCCGACGCGACCCGGCTCCCGGAATGGCAGCGGATTCTCGACGTCGCGGTGACGATTGCGCTTGGAGGCGCGGCGTTCTTTGCGACCGCTTATCTGCTCGGGATCCCCGAGCTGCGCGAACTGGTCGCGATGGTGCGGAAACGTTTTGCCTGACCGCGCGGCGGGCGGGCGATTGTTTCAGGTTTGTTTCAAGTTGACGCACCGAATCAACCGACGCAGATAAAAGCTCTAAATCTGCCCGGCGCCTAACATTCACCGCCGGGAAGCCCTTTTATGCATATCTACGACGACGCCGTTTTCAAAATGGCCTGCGACCAGTTCAAGGTCATTGCCGATTATCTGGAGATTCCGGTAAGCGATCGCGACCGGCTGATGTATCCGAAGCGGGCGATGGCCGTGACCCTGCCGGTGCACATGGATGACGGCAGCACGAAGACTTTTCAGGGCTACCGGGTGCAGCATCACCTCACCCTCGGCCCAACCAAGGGCGGGACGCGGTTCGCGCCGAATCTCTCGATGGGCGAAACCGCCGCGCTCGCGATGTGGATGAGCTGGAAATGCGCGCTGAACGATTTGCCCTACGGCGGCGCGAAAGGCGGCGTCGCCTGCGACCCGACGAAACTCTCGCGCAACGAGCTCGAAGCAGTCTCGCGTCGCTACATGCAGGAGATGATCCCGTTCGTCGGTCCGAAGACCGACATCATGGGTCCGGACATGGGGACGAACGAACAGGTCATGGCCTGGTTCATGGATACCTATTCCGTTTACCAGGGCTATTGCGTGAATGAGATCGTCACCGGCAAGCCGGTCTCGGTCGGCGGGACGGAAGGCCGGCGCGAGTCGACCGGTCGCGGTGTCGTCTACCTGATCGAGCGGGCGATGGACATGTTGAAGATGGATCCGGAGAAAAGCACCGCGATCATTCAGGGTTTTGGCAATGTCGGCTCGGTCGCGGCCTTGTCGTTAGGCTTGAAGACCGGGGTCAAGATCGTCGGGATCAGCGATCACACCGTCGCGCTTTACAATCCCAAGGGCATCGATGTGAAAGCGGCCGATCTCCATGTGCAAAAGAAAGGCAACCTCAGCGCCTTCAGCCAGGGCGATCGGGTCGATCCTAACGAACTCCTGGAAATGAAATGCGACGTCCTCGCGCCCTGCGCAGTCGACCGGGTGATCAACGCAAAGAACGCCGATAAGATCCAATGTCGGATCCTCGCCGAGGGCGCGAACGGGCCGACCACGCCCGAAGCGGACCTGATGCTCAACCAGCGCTGGGACGAAGTTTTCGTCATCCCGGACATCCTCTGCAACGCCGGCGGCGTGATTGTTTCCTACTTCGAATGGGTCCAGGGCCTGCAGGCCTTCATGTGGACGGAAACGGAAGTAACCGACAAACTTTTCCGCATCCTCGAGCGCTCCTTCACCCAGGTGATCCGGCGAGCGAAAGCCGACAAGGTGGCGCATCGGACCGCGGCGATGGCGATCGGCGTCGAGCGGGTCTTGCGGGCCAAGGAAACGCGCGGCCTCTTCCCGTAAGCGGGAATGGATTTTTCCCACCACGAAGAAGAGCGCGACGGCCGGCTGCTCGACATTCTGACCGACGAAAGCGGCGGGCTGCGCATCATCGTGAGCCGGCTCGGCGCCGAGGTCGTTAGTCTGGCGGGGCGCAACGCCGGCGGCGAGTGGGTCGGCTTCCTCCATCGCGACAACGACCTCACCATACCGGCGAGCGGGTGGGGGAATCACGCGACCGTGATGGGCTACTTTCTGCACCGGCTAAAAGACGAGCACAGCCTCTATCGCGGCCAGGAAATCCGCGGCGGGACGCACAGTTTTCTGCGGCACAAGACCTTCACCGACGTGGAAGCCGATCTCGGCACCGACGCGGCGACGCTCGTCTACCGGCTCTCGCCTAACGAGTTCGAGGCGAGCGAATATCCGCTCAAGGTGAGCCTGGCTTTGCGCTACACCTTGCGCGCCGGCAGTCTCGAAGTTGCGTTTCATTTCGCAAATCACGAGCCGGAGCTGACCGCGCATCTCGAGTTTGGTCTTCATCCGGGATTCGCCGCGGAACGCTTCGACAGTTTTCGGTTGGAGATGCCGGCGGGCCACTACCGGCGCTGGTTTTCGCCTGACAACTACCTCTCGGGGGAAACGGAAGAGATCCGTTTCGCGGGTGGCGAAATGCCGTTCGACCGCGCGATGCTGAAAGGCTCCTACATCCTCGAGCTCGTCGACGTGCCGGAACCGACCTTTGTCTTTCACGATCCGCCCACCGGCCGCCGGGTCGCGCTCGATTTCGCGGGCGTGCCTTACGTCACGCTCTGGTCCGACGGCGGCGCGTTCCTCTGCATCGAGCCGTGCTGGGGCCTAACGGATCGCCACGAGCAGCGCGCCTTTGAAGACAAAGACGGCATCCAAACGATCGCAGCGGGCGGCGAATTGCGCGCCGGCTTCACGATCACGCCGGCGCTCGAAGAGTAGCGCAGGCGCTGGCTCCAGCGGTAGGACTCGAACCTACGACCAATCGGTTAACAGCCGACCGCTCTACCACTGAGCTACGCTGGAATTTCAGGCGCGAACGGGCGTGAACCTTGCCTCTGAAGCACGAGGCGGCAAGTAATTTGTCGGCGGTTTCCGCCCGGTCGAAAAGCGCGTTTGCGTTCACCGCAAACGGGTTCATAATTCTCCTCTCAAGAGCGCGGGGTGGAGCAGTCTGGTAGCTCGTCAGGCTCATAACCTGAAGGCCGCGGGTTCAAATCCCGCCCCCGCAATTCCCCCTCAAGCCTGATTGGCCCGAGGGGGAGCGGACGACACTACTTGGCGCGTTCCTTCTGATCCTCTTCCTGCACGAGATCCGACAACGAAGCTGCGGCGTCGATCGTCTCTTCCAGGCAGGCTTCGCCGCGATTGACCTGGCGCATCGCCGCCATCTTGCGCGAGAAGGCCCGGTGCGAAGCCCGTGAGCCCGCGTCATCCGCGACATAGGAGGCGGCGTTGGCCGCGGGAATATTCATCTGCGCGGCGGTGGCAATCGCGTCCTGGTTCGCCGCGAGAAAGAGGAATGTCCACTTGTAGACTTCGGTCTGGTGCTTGATCCGCAACGCCACGTCCTGCCAGCCAAAATGCTGGGAGGAGTTTTCGTGGCCGTCAGTCAGAATCGCTACGATCACCTGCGCGGGGCGATCGGCTTCGGGAAGCTGTCCGAGGCGGGCGCCGAGTTCATCCACGCCGCGGGCGATCGCATCGAGCAACGCCGTTGAGCCACGCGGCAGGTAGCTCTCCTGATCGAGTGCAAGAACCTCCTGCACCGGTACGGACGCCACCGGAACAAGGTATTCGTTGTCGAAAAGAACCAGGGTCAGCCGGGCCATTCCGGCACTTTGCTGCTGTTCGAGGAGGAACCGGTTGAACCCTTCGATGGCCGCATCCTGGCACGATTGCATCGAGCCAGAGCGGTCCAGAATGAAGGCAATTTCAGTGTAGCTATTTTTCATGACAGGAAGAGTACACCGAATGGGTCGGACAAGCGCCGTCCTACCGGCAAAAAAGTTTTCTTAAAGTTTTTTTGAGGATAGGACGGAGGATGTCCGATAGGCTGTGCTTGAATCCTCGCATGACCAGGAATGACAACCATCCGTACCGCTCCGAGCGCTGGCTCTCCCCAAAGCAAATCCAGGCGAGGTTCGACAGACTGCGTCGCCTCATCTGCGCCATCGGCGTTCCGCCGGTTCCGGTGCAAAGCGAGTTTGGGTTCTTTGCCCACGCCAACCTGACCGCGCGCCGCCGACCACCACGGCGCCCAGAGCTCGACCGTCGCCGCCTGAGTTCCGCTCAGTGACTCGCGGCGTAACTGGCGGAAATCTGCGCCGCAGCGGCGCGCAGATGTTCAATCAGCGCCTTTGGTTCCAGGACGCGCGCATGCGAGCCCCAACTGAGCACCCAGCGCTCGATTTCTTCCAGTCCTCCCAGGTCGAGCGTCAGTTCGATCTCCTGGTTTCGCAGTTGCCTGATCTTCTGCGAAGGATGCCAATGCCGCTCGGCCACCAGACGCGCGGCGAAAGCGTCGAAGCGAATTTTCACCCGGTAGCGCGGCTTGCCGGTGAAGACGCCGAAGCTGTCGCCGAGATGTTTCCCGATCGAAAAATCGCTCGGCCGGGTGAAGCGCGTCCTCGTGTTCCGCGCCTTGCGCATCCGCGGCAGAGCGAAAGTGCGGAGCTGTTCGCGGTCGAGGTCGAAGGCGAATAGGTACCACTGGTTCTCGATGCAACCGAGGTGATACGGCTGCACCCGCCGGGATTCGTATTGCGCGCTGGCGAGCTTTTTATATTCGAACATGAGCTCCTGCGAAGCCAGCACCGCGCGGCTGACCGCCTCGAACAATTCCAGGTCCGCGATGCTCCGGCCGAGGCCTCGGAAGGAGATCGAGGAATCCACATCGCTCCAATGAAAATCGACCGAGTCGGTGAGCCCGCGGGTAATTTTCCCGAACGCGGTCTGAAGCGGTTTTTCAAACGGCGTGCCCTTGTATTGCCCGAGCGCTTTCTGCGCGACAAAGAGGGCGACAATCTCGCCTTCCGAGACCTCGATGCTGGGGAAGCTGGTCACCGGTTCGGTGTAGGCAAAGCCGAAATGGAGCTGGTCGTACTCGATCGGCAGATTCAACCGGTCGCGCATGAAAACGATGTCGCGCTGGATGGTTTTCGAGGAAACCTCGAGCTCGTCGGCGAGCTTGCGGCAGTTGGGAAATTTGCCGGCCTTGAGCTTTTCGTGCAGCCGCATCATCCGCTCGAGCGGCGGACGCGAATGCAGCGTCAGGCGTTTCGGCGCGACGCGAGGTGGATGGGTCAGACGTTTCATGTCTTATGGTGTATCACAAAGTGATAACAGCACAATCATAAGGAGAATTTAGTTCCCGGCGGAAATGCGCGGTCACCGTTTCCGCCACATCCGAAGCGTCGTGACCGGGAAAAGTTGCGCGTGCCTGCGGTGGGCTCTCTTTTCTCGAATGCCGAGAAAATGCCGCGTTCCGACGGAGCGAATTCTCGTTGGCACCGCGAGCTGGTCGGATCCCGGTTTCGTGGAGCGCTGGTATCCTCCGAAGCTTCCGGCTACAGATCGCCTGCCTTGGTACGCGCAATTTTTCGAAATGGTGGAGGTGAATTCCAGCTTCTACGCGGTCCCGGATACGAGGATGGTGGAGCGCTGGTGTCGCGCGACTCCGGACGAATTCACTTTCGATGTGAAACTGCATCGACTCCTCTCACGCCATTCCACGAACGTGAAATCGCTCCCGCCAAAACTGCGGCGAATCGCGCAGCCTAACGAAAAAGGAACGGTGAAGCTGATGCCGAAACTCGAAGATGCGTTGCTCGAGGAAGTGGTCCGGTCCACCGAACCGCTGCGCGCGGCAGGGAAATTTGGCGTCTTCCTGCTGCAGCTCTCGCCGGCTTTCTCGCCCTGCGCGCATGGATTGGAGGAGCTGGATGAGCTGGTGAGCCGGTTGAGGTCGTTAGGCTTGGCGGTGGAATTGCGCAACCGCCATTGGACCGCGGGGCATCAACTCGAGAAAACTTTGAAATATTTCCAAAAACACGGGACGACGCTCGTGCTGGTCGATGCCCCCGCGGGCGACCATTTCACGATCATGCCAAGTGCCTTGGATGAAATCACGAACCGGCCGGTGGCTTATCTGCGCCTGCATGGGCGCGATCCGAAAGCGTATCTACGCGGCAAGAACGTGGCGGAACGTTTCAACTACGATTACCGCGACGACGAGATCGCAGAGCTCGCCGAGCGCGCGCGGCGGCTGGCGGAGGAAGCCGCCGCTGTCCATGTGGTCTTCAATAACAACGCCCTCGACTTCGCACCGCACGCGGCCGCGCGGATGCGGACGGCGTTGGGTCAGCTCGCGAAGCGGCCGGCTCGGCAGGCCGAGCTTTTCGTTAGGCAACCAGCCGCATGAGTGACCAGGAAACTTCCGCAAAGCCGGGCGCCTGGACGCGTCTGCGGCGCTGGCTGAGCGGCGTGCACCTGCATCTTATGATGATCGAGGACACGCCGCACTCGATCGCGATGGGGCTGGCGATCGGCGTCTTCTTTGGATTCACGCCGCTCCTCACCTTGAAGACGCTGCTCTCGATCGGCGTAGCCTGGTTGTTAGGCAGCAACAAAATCGCCGCGGCGGTGAGCGTGCAGTTACACGATCTGCTCCTGCCTTTTATGCCCGCGATCTACCTCTGGGAATACAAGCTGGGCTACTGGGCGATGCACGGAAAGCTTCCGCGCCGGGTTGGTTTCCATCCGCTCGCGGTGCTCGATTATGTGCACTGGAAAACTCTGCTCCTGGTCGGCCCGACTTTCGTCGGCTCGCTGATCGTCGGGTTGCCGTCGGCGGCGGTGGTCTACTTTATCTGTCGCGGACTGGTGACGGCCCATCGGGCCAGACGCGCGAGCTGAAAATTTTCCGGGGCGGCGGCACGGGAGTTGCATCACGAGAGCAAGCGCTGGCCTTTCATCTTGAAGAAGGAGGCCGGCATCTACTTCCAAAACTATGCAACTCTTCCGCTTCACTCTTGCCAGCAGCCTGCTGCTTTGTTCGTGCGCCGACATGGTCGTGACGAAAACCTATCCTTCCTCGACGAGCGCCCGGTCGCAGGTCGACGCGAAGGATTTCGATGCGAAGGACGCCGTGCGTTTCGAGACCAATTGCGGGGTGGGCGCCGCGAATCCGATCGCGATTTACATCCGGCCGTTCTGTATCGATTCGGCGATTTTTCGTGGCGATCAGGCGCCTTCGGATGGGGAAGTAGCGCTCCGCAAAGAGCTCACGCCGGTGCAATTCGCCGCCGACCTGAAGGAAGAGCTGAGTAAAATCGCGCCGGCGCGCATTCTCGCGGCGGATGAAGTGCCGAAGGTCGGCTGGCTGGTGGAAGGAAATTTTAACCTCGTCGATGGCGGCGATCCGGCGGCGCGGTTTTTCTTTGGTCCTTTCGGCGCAGGTCAATCCCATCTGTTGCTGCATGTGAAGGTGACCGACGTCGCCGCGCATCGCGTGATCTATGAGTTCGACCTGGCCGGAGGCAGCCACGAACAGGGTAAACTCGGCACCATCCGTGCGAGCGGTCTCGGCCGGGCGACGCCGTTCGATCTGCGCAACGCCGCGGAACGCATGCTCCTGGTCCTGAGCCCGGATGTCTTCCGCTACGGCGCGCGCTCCTCGGTTACGCTTCGTTAGGCGGCGCGGAATCATTAGGCGCGACGGCCGCGGATATTGCGGTTGCCAAGGTGGGTCGGCCAGTTAAGGTGCAGCGATTTTGACCCGGCCGATTTCTCTCTTTCGTAAAACCGCGGCGCTTTTCGCGTCCAGCCTGCTGCTTCTGGGAACGGTCGCGCCGAGTCGTGCGGCCGAGTCTTCCATCACGGTCGACGCGACCACCGGCCACATCCTGGCGCAACAGGACGCGCTGAAAAAGCGCCAGGTCGGGAGCCTCACGAAAATCGCCACGGCCATGGTCGTCCTCGATTGGGCCAGCAAGGAAGGCGGCGACCTCGCCCAGGTTGCGACCGTTCCGGCCGCCGCTTTCGCCGGCTCGAGCGTGAACAACCTGGGACTTCAGCCCGAAGACACGCTCACTTTGCGCGACCTGCTCTACGCCGCGCTCGTGCAATCCGATAACATCGCCGCCAACACCCTCGCAGATTACGTTGGCGGCCGTCTCGAGGGGGGCGCTGGCCGCGCCGCAGAAGGTGCGCGCGCCACCTCAGTGGATCTCTTCGTGCAACAGATGAATGCGCTCGCCCAGCATCTCGGCATGGTCCGGACCCGTTTCCTCAACCCGAGCGGCCTCGATGCCCAGGAGAAGCCTTATTCGACCGCGGCCGACATCGCGCGGCTTACCCGATACGCGATGAACAACGCCGGCTTCCGCTTTTATGTTTCGCAAAAGGAACGCGAGATCGCGATCGGCCGGGGCGCGCAGCGGCTGCGTTACCTGTTGCGCAATACCAATCAACTGCTCGGGACCGACGCGATCGACGGCGTGAAAACCGGCTCGACCGCGCGCGCGGGCGAATGCCTCGTTCTCTCCGCGGCGCGCGTTTCCGAAGTGGCGCAACAGGGCACGACGACTCTGGTCACCCCGCGCCGCTTGATCGTGGTGGAGCTTGGGAGCGCCGACCGTTTTGCGGGAGGCGCGGCGCTGCTCGCACGGGGCTGGCAGCTTTACGACCAATGGGCGGCGACCGGTCGGCCGAACGATGCGCGCACCACGATCTCGCTGCCTAACGAACGATGAAACCAAGAATCGGCGTCCTCACCAGTGGCGGGGACTGTCCCGGATTGAATGCCGTGCTCCGGGGCGTCGTCCTCGCGGCGGAAAAGCTTGGCTGGGAAGTGATCGGCTTTAAGGATGGCTTCGAAGGGCTGCTCCCGCCCGGCGGCTACGTCATCCTCGACCGGCATCGCACGGACGGCATCATGTCGTTAGGCGGGACGATTATTGGCACGACCAATCGCGGCCATTTCATCGCCAAAGTCGGCGCCGGCAATCGTGCCGTCGTCGCGGCCGAAGTGATCGAGAAGGCAAAAGGTGTGCTCGCCGACCTCGGCGTCCAGGCGCTCATCATTGTCGGTGGCGACGGCTCGATGACGACTGCGCTGCAACTCCAGGAGGCCGGGATCAACTGCATCGGCGTGCCGAAGACAATCGACAATGACCTCGAAGCCACGGCCATGACTTTCGGCTTCGATTCCGCTGTCGCGGCGGTGGCCGATGCGCTCGATCGACTGCACACCACCGCGACCAGCCACAAGCGGATCATGGTGCTCGAAGTGATGGGTCGCCACGCCGGCTGGATCGCATTGCACGGCGGCATCGCGGGCGGAGCGGACGCGATCCTGATCCCGGAGATTCCCTTCGATTACGAAGCGCTCGCAGATTTCATCAACGCACGCGAAAAGGCCGGCAACCTCAGCTCGATGGTGGTGGTGGCGGAGGGCGCCACCCCGAAAGATGGCCAGCAGGTGCTGCATCAGACCGACGTGGGCGAGTATCGTTTTGGCGGCATCGGCGACGTCGTCGCGCACGAACTGGCGGCGCGCACCGGCAAGGAGACGCGCTGTTGCGTGCTTGGCCACCTGCAACGCGGCGGCGCCCCAACCACGCTCGATCGCATTCTCGGCACGCGTTTCGGCGTGAAGGCAGTCCAGCTCGCGAACGAAGGCCATTTCGGGTCGATGGTGAGTTACCAAAATTATCAGGTGCAACACGTCCCGATCGCGGACGCGGTGAATCGTTTGCGGCTGGTCCAACCGTCGAGCCAGATGGTGCAGACCGCGCGCGAGGTGAATATTTCGTTCGGAGAGTAGGCCGCATTCCGTCATCCTGAGCGGAGTCGAAGGATCCCGATGAGCTTCTGGGAAGCTCGCGAGCAACGTTGGCTTCTACGGACGAAGCCGCATCGCAGCGCTTCGGGCTCCTTCGCTCAGGATGACAAGCCCAGAAGCGCCGCAACCTGCGCGATGCTCAGCTCGTCGAGTTTCCTAACGACCAGATCCGCGTCCGCCAGGTCGCTCGCGGAATGGGTTGTCGTGACGGCGACCACTTTCATCCCGGCGGCGTGCGCCGCCTCGACCCCGACGTGCGCATCTTCGAAAACAACGCAGTCGTTTCTCGTTAGGCCGAGCCGGTCCGCCGCTTTCTCGAAAACTTCCGGGTGCGGTTTTCCGTGCAGCACATCCTCGGCCGAGATGATCTCGCGGAAAGCCCCCGGCAAACCGATCCGAGCCAGGACGACTTGGATGTTCAACCGCGGACTCGAAGAGGCCACCGCGCAGGGAATGCCGGCTTCGCCCAACTGGCGGAGCCAGGTCACCACGCCGGGGAGCGGCGCGATCTCACCTTGCCTAACGATTTCGCGGTAGAAGTTTTCCTTCCGATCCGTCAGGCGCGCGATCTCTTCCGGATCGGTCGCCCAACCATGGACCTCCTCGATCACGCGAGCGCTTTTCATCCCAAACCCGCGCAGGAAGCTCTCCGGCGTGACGGTTTTCCCGAGCTCCGCCGCGAGCCGCCGCCAGCTCTCTTCGTGCAACCGCCCGGAATCGACGATCACGCCGTCCCAGTCGAAGATCGCGCCGAAGGGCGGCGTCTCGTTAGGCATTGATCAGGGGAGCCGCTGCAGCGCGGGCAATCCGTAGTTTTTCTGGAGCGCGTCCGCATCGGCGGCGGCTTCCGTGGCGTTGAGCTCGAGTTGCTTCGGATCGTCCTGCGTTTCGATCACATGGAAACCGTTTACCGGAGTTTTCACCGCCTCGGCGAGGTCGCTCATCGACTTCACATCTTTGCCGTTCACCTTCTTCACGATCAGGTAACTGAAGTCGTCGTAACCGATCGTGCTGTTCGCCGGCAAGACTTGGCTAAGGATGATGACGCGGCGATGGCCTTCGGGGAAAAGCTCCGACTGAAACCGATCGAGATAGACGAGATCCTGCGGCGCTTCCTTCTGCCAGTTGCCGCCCCACTCTTTGAGATACTGCCGCGAGAGCTCCTGGAAAATGAGGCCGCCGAGCACGAGATACGAAGGCGGATTGTCGAGGTTGTATGGCGGCACGACGTAATCCTCCACGGCGCGATGCTCGAGTTTCACGTTAAGCGTAAGCGGCTTGCCTTCGCGCTGGAGATGAAGCGCAAGCGAGTCGCCGACGTAGGCTTTTGCACCGAGCAGATTGCTAAACTGAATTTTCCCGTAGAGCGGGTCGACGTAGTTTCCGTTCTCGTCGATCTCGTGATCGCCGATTGCGGTGATGACGTCGCCGGCTTTCAGGCCCGACTTGGCCGCCGGCAGGCCGGGATCGACCGAAGTGACGTAAACGCCGCCGGGCTTGCCGGTCTCACCGGCGTATTTGCGCAACTGCGGATCGCGGGTCGCGAAGAAGGAAATGCCTAACGACGGGAAGCCCTGGTATTTTGCGCTCTCCGCGTCCTTCAAAAAGTGCGCGATGATCGGCGCCGGGATCGCGTCCATTACCTGGGTGCGTGGATCGAAACGAAGAAGCAGCGCGGCCAGCTTCTGTCCCTTCACCAGTGGCACGGTGTAACTATTGTCGCGATACTGCATCGGGATGCTCAGCCGATAAGTGAGGAACTCACTCACGTCGGCCGGATACATCGTCACGCCGACGGTGGTGACCAGCCCTTCGGTCACAACGAGCGTGCCGGAAGATTCGAGCTGCCAAGCGGCCAGGCGATCGCCGACCACGGTGTCGAGCGCGAGATCGAGCGGTTGCAGGCCGTCGAGGAATTTCTTATCGGTCGGCTCAAGCAACGCGAGGTTCGCCTCGTAATCGACCACGACCACGTTGGCCGCGGTCTTTTCACCTGACTCTGCGCGTTCCAGCTCGACGTAGTTCTGGTTCGCCACGAGATCGGCGGTGACAAGCACATGACCGTGCGGAAGAACCGCGCCGAGCGCGCGCTTCGTGAAGGGCGCCTTCTTTTGCCACGGCCTAAAATAATCAAACGGTTGACCGGTCACGTTCACCCGGACTAACGAGACCTCCTTCGCCTCGACCGCGCCCTGCGACATCGCGGGCAACTTGGCCGAGGGGACCGGCGCTTTTTTCGCCTGGAGCGGCGCGACGCTGGCGAGAAGGGCGATGAGAAAAACGGCGGACGCGCGCATTATGGTTGACCCTCCGTGGCCGCGACGGCGGGTTTGGCCGGCGGTTGTTCGTCCAGATTCTGTTCCGAGAAAACGTTGTAGCGCGTCTTGATGCGCTCGCGCGCTTCTTCCACCTGCTTCGCATCTAGCACGAGCGGCGGTCCGTCGCCGACCATGTTCACGACGTAACGATCAGCCGGCTGCGCGAACGCGTTCGCGAGGTCCTGGAGCGTCCCGATTTTCTTGCCGTTGATCTCGTCGACGATGCTGGAGCGGTAAGGCATGAGATAGCTGTTGATCGGATCGGGCAGGATGTTCGTAAGGATGACGACCTCCGGATGCTGGAGATAGATTTGTTCCGAAACGAAGAAATCGAAGAAATGCCGGACGCGCAGGTCGCTGATCCGATAAGCCTCGAGCAGGTCGAGCGACATCGGTTGAAAGAGCAGGCCGCCAAATAGCACATAGCGCGGCCGGGTGTCGTAGCTATGACCTTGCATGAAGTAAGGCCAGACCGAGCCAAGCGTGATCTCGACGTTCATCGGTTTTTGGTCGCGCAGGAGATCAAGCTTCACCTTGTCGCCCTTGAATTTTCGCTCGACCACCTCGGGCATTTGCACACGCTCGCCTTCGTACTCGACAAAGGCGTCGCTCGCGATCGGGTGACCATCGATCGCGAGGAGGACGTCGCCGCTTTGCAGGACTTTGCCGCACGGGCCGGCCTCGATCACGGTCCCGACGAGTACGCCGCGGTCGTCATCCTTCAGACCGAGATAGTGTCGCTGCGCCGGGTTCTGGAGTTTCGAATAAGTGATCCCGAGATCGACGTAGCGATCGTAGTGACCGTCCTCGATGTCCTTCAGGAAACGTCGAATCACCGGCGTCGGAATCATGTAGGCGACGCCCTGCGCGATGTCGCCGCTATAACCCTGAAAGGCGACGCCGACGACTTTTCCGGTCTGCAAAACCGGCCCGCCGCTGTTGCCCGGATTGATCTGCGCGCTGATCTGGATCGCCAGGTGCGAGTCGATCGCGGAGTGCGTATAGAGATTAAAATCGATCCGCGAAACGATGCCGGTGGTGACCGACATCCGCTCGCCACCAATCGGATAGCCGTAGGCGGAGACGGTTGATTCGAGCGACGGAATTCCGCCGAACTCGAGCGGCTTCATCCCTTTCCAGAAGTTTGCGTTCGCGACTTGGAGCAGCGCGAGATCGCAATCGTGCGCGACGAACTGCACCGTCGCCGGATATTTATTCGGATCGCCTTCACGCTCGACCGTGAGATAGCGGGAATTGCTGACCACGTGCGCGTTCGTGAGGATGCGCTGGCCATCGACGACAAACCCGGCGCCCACGCCACGCCCGATCGAGCCGGAGTTCCAAGGCGCGCGGTAATCCGGTTCCACCTCCGTGGAAGTGATGCGGACAAGGCTGCTTTGAATCTGGCCGTTTGGCTGCGCGTGCGCCTCGGCAACGATGAAAAGCGCGAGCGCGCAGACGAGAAAGCGAATTCGATGCATCAGGAAAAGAGCGGGAAGGTCATTCAGAAGGCTGCGGCTGTAAATGCCAATCGGAGGTTAGAGAGCGGTCGCGCGGAAATGTTCAGATG
Source organism: uncultured Verrucomicrobiae bacterium (assembly GCA_963831805.1). Taxonomy (GTDB): domain Bacteria; phylum Verrucomicrobiota; class Verrucomicrobiia; order Chthoniobacterales; family UBA10450; genus Palsa-1392. Next base: position 812,088 of record CAWHRN010000009.1, read on the forward strand.
CAGTGCAAAAGTCGTGCCGGGCGCGTTGGCATCTTACGCTGACAGTTATCCCGTAAGATTATCGGCGCGTGGAGGGACGGGCTCGGTCCCCGCTTCTTTGGTCGCCAAGAAAGCCGACCACACACGGAACGACACGGAGGTATTCCCTCCAGCTCGATCCGTTCTTAGCTAGATTCCTGCGCGCTCCAGCAGGTCGTCCAAGACTTTTTCCGCTTCGAAGACTTCCCGGGCGAGCTCACGCGCGGAGCGGCTTTGCTTGCGATAGTCGGCGTTGATCTCGCGGACCGCTTCGGAGATTTGGCCTAACGATTCAAAAGCAAAGAGTCCGCCATTATTTCCGTAGTGATCGGTGAAGCCGGTCTGCTGGGTGATCACCGGCCGTCCGGCGGCAAGGTAGCAGGCGCTGCGATCGCTGAACCAGCCGGTGTGCAGCCGGACATATTGATCCTTCGCGACCGTGAACTCGCCTTTCGAGCGCCGGATATAGCCGCGGTAATCCCAGTAATTGACGCTCATCTCGTGGGGGCGCCGAAAACGCCAGCCGTTGCGCAGGAACTTTTGGTGGGTCTTGTCGTCCTTGATGTCAGTCGCGAGCTCGAAGGTCTCGCCGGATTTTTTGGGCGCAGCGACGAAGCGGAGGAACTCGCGCGACTTGCTCCAGAGATACTTGTCGCCGCGCCACTCGATGTCTTTAAGCCCGCTCGTCGACCAGTTGGCGATCGAGGTGAAAACCGCGGTTTCTTTTGGGGCGCGGCTGGTTTTCCAGAGATCGGTCACCACCGGCTGACGGGTGGGGAACCATTTTAACTTATGCAATGGGACGGGGAACCGGTTGGTCCCGATATTTTCCCCGAAAGTGAAAAGCGCATGGTGTTTTCCGAGGTATGCGATCGTGGAGTGAACCCGCCGATCGACCTTGATCTGCTCCACACCGGGGTCGCTCTCAACATAAAGGATGCGGTCGCTTTGCTGGAGATCGTCGTTGAATTCCTGGCTTCCGCAGACGTTGAGAATCGCGTCAGCGTCACGGTAGAGTTGTCTTATCTTCGTTAGGCTGAGTCCGGCGGTCGGCAGCTCAGGCAGGTAGCGGGCGCAGAATCCCCAGCGCCGCTCGAAGCCGAACTCCTTGGCCAGCTGTCCGAGCACCTGTGCGGCATAAGTAAAGTCGTTGCTGGTGTCGAAGGTTTGCGGGTTATAGGGAATCCGCGCCGAGTCTTCAATGTAGTAGACGTCGTGCCCCAGCCGTTGCAGTCCGACGATATAGTGGACGTGCTGCCAGATCACCCCCGCGATCGGCACTCCGCCCATGAAGCCCATCACGACGATCTTCTTGCGCTTCATCAGAGCTGCTTGACCACGATCGCCGGGTTGCCGGCGACGACAGTGTTTGCTTCCACGCTTTTCGAGACGACCGAGCCGGCGGCCACGACAGAGTTTTCACCAATGGTCACGCCTTTTAAGATCACCGCGTTCATCCCGATCCAGACGTTATCGGCGATCCGGACGGGCGCAGTGCGGATCGGCGGACGCGGTGGGCGATCCTTGTAATAGGGCGCGAGCGCGAGCGCGTCCTGGCGGCGCTGCGCCGGCTCGATCGGGTGGAAATCGGAGTCGGCTATTCCGACGTTCCACGAGATCAGGCAATGGCTGCCGATCTCGATCAGTTCTTCAGCCATGCAGAGCGCGCCATTCATGAGAGTGAAGTCGCCGACCGTGCAGCGGCCGTTTTTCCCGAGCGCAAAAGAGCAGCCGGCATAGCAGGAGACGTAGTTGCCTAACGACACCGCGTCCGGCAATGGGCTGCGCATGAACCGGAAAATTTGCGCCGTCTCGCAGTAAAAGCCTTCGCCGAACTTGACGTTAGGCGGAATGGGTTCGGCCCACCAATCCGACTCGACCCGACGCTCGCTGTTGACGTTGCTCATGTCGTTGGATAATTGCCCGCGCGGTAGAGTTTCGCATAGGCGCCGCCGCGCGCCACGAGCTCGGGTCCGCGCCCGCGCTCGATGATGCAGCCGTGCTCGAGGACGACGATTTCGTCGACGTTGTGGATGGTCGCAAGTCGATGCGTGACGATGAGGGTGGTGCGGCCGTGCATCAGTTCCTTGATCGTCTCCATGATGGCCGCTTCGGTCGTCGGGTCGAGCGCAGAAGTCGGCTCGTCGAGGAGGAGGATTGGCGCGTCTTTCAGGAACGCGCGCGCGATCCCGATGCGCTGGCGCTGGCCAACGCTGAGGTGGCCGCCGCGTTCGCCGACCGGGCTGTCGTAGCCGTCAGGCAATCGGCTAATGAAATCATCCGCCTGCGCCCGCTGCGCCGCTTCGCGAATCTGCACGTCGGTCGCGCCGGGACGGCCGTAGGCGATGTTCTCGCGGATCGTGGTGGAGAAAAGAAGTGTGTCCTGGAGCACAATCGCGATCTTGTCGCGGAGCGATTTTTTCGTGATCTCGCGCAGGTCGCGACCATCCAGCCTAACGACACCCGCGCTCGGATCGTAAAAGCGCGGGACGAGGCTGAGCAGGGTGCTCTTGCCCGCGCCGGTACCGCCGACGAGGGCGACGATCTGGTTCGGCGCGATCGTTAGGTTGATTCGCTCGAGGACCGGTTGCTCGTCGGCGTAACCGAAGCGCACGTTCTCAAAAGTGATCGCCGCTTTCGTCTCCGTGATTGCGACCGCATTCGGCGCATCGCGCACATCATCAGGACGGTCGAGCACTTCAAAGCAACGCTGTGCTCCCGCGGTCGCGCCTTCCATTGCCCACGCCGTGTAGGTCAGCGCCTCGAGCGGCTGGTAGAGCATGAGCAGATAGGCGCTGAAAACCAGGAGTGACCCGAGCGTCAGAGTGCCCGAAAGCACGTGCAGCGTTCCGAGGTAGTACATCCCCGCAGTGCCGATGACCATCAGCGTACTAATCACGAGCGCGCTTTTCACGTTCGTTAGGGTGAGCCGCAGGTTGGCCTGCAGACTTAGCTGCGCGCGCTGGTGAAATTGCGAAACCTCAAAGTCTTCCCGCCCGAAGGCGTGCACCATCCGGATGGCGCTCAACCCTTCCTGCGCCTGCGCGAGCACGGCGCTCTCCTGCTCCTGGATGGAGGTCGATTCCGTGCGAATCCGATGTGCGAAAAAGAAGATCGCGCCGACAATCAACGGGACGATGCCTAACGACAAGAGCGTGAGCTGCCAATCGAGCCGCAGCATGATCAGGAACGTCCCGATCAAGGTTATGACTGAGCCGAAGATGTTGGTGAACCCCTTGTTGTAAATCGTCTGGATCGCCTGGGAATCGTAGGCGACGCGGAAGCTTGAATCGGCCGAGCGCCGGGCATCGTGAAACTTGAGCGAGAGCGATTGCAGGTAAGCGTAGAGATCGGTGCGCAGTTTTAGGAGCGCCTGCAGGCCGACCTTCACGAAGATGTAATTCGTGATCAGGTTGATGATTCCCCAAACCACCTGCAAACCGATGAGCGCGAGGCATAGCAGGGGAATGTAGCTGCGCCAGTTCGCGTGTGTCGCGCGGAAGGCCGAGTCGTTAGGCAGGATCTGGTCGACGATGAATTTGAACGGCCAGGGCTTGAGCAGATTCACCGCGATCCCGACGAGCGAGAGGAGCAGGCCGAGCGCGGTCGGCGCGAGGAAGGGCCGGTAGTAGCGGAGCACGCGCCGGTAGATCATGGGAAATGCGGAATGCGGATTGCAGAATGCGGAATGAAAGGCATGCTTCGCGCTGCGTTGGTTCTATTCCGCTATCCGCATTCCGCAATCCGCATTTCTCGCCATGCATCATTTAATCGAAATTTGGTTTGGTTGGGTCAAGAGCGGCGGTTACCTCGGCATCATCGCGCTGATGGCGATGGAGAGCTCGATCATTCCGGTGCCGAGCGAGATCGTCATCCCGCCGGCGGCATTCCTCGCGGCGCGGGGAGATTTGAGCTTCGTGGGCGTGATCCTGGCCGGAACGCTCGGATCCTATCTCGGAGCGGCGGTCATGTATTGGGTTTCGCGCTGGCTCGGACGCGCGGTCATTTTGCGCTTCGGGAAGTACTTCCTCATCGGTCCGGATAAACTGGAACGCGCCGAGCTCTGGCTCGCACGCTACGAAGCGGGCGGCGTCTTCTTTGCGCGGCTGTTGCCGGTGATCCGGCATCTCATTTCTATCCCGGCCGGCATCGTGCGGATGAATTTCTGGATCTTCAGCGTGGTCACGATTGCGGGCTCGGCCCTGTGGTGCGGCGTGCTCACATATCTCGGGGCAAAAGCGTTTCACGCCCAACCCGATCTGATCGATAACCCGGACGGCCTCCTCCAACTGATCAAATCGCAGTCGCATTTGATCGTGCTGATTGCCGCGGCTCTGGCGGCGCTCTACATTCTGATGCTCTGGCTGTCGGCGAAACGTCCGGAGCGCGCGACCTAGCGTTGTTCGCTTTTTTGACACGTTTGTCACGGGCGAGACGCCCTGACACTGGTGCGCGACCGCGGGTTTTGAACGGAACCCAAGGGAGAAGCGTCCAAAGATAACATGGCACCTAACCTGCTCTGGAATGAGCAACCCGTTATGAAAAAGAATAGTCAAATCCTCAAGAACCGTCAGAAGCTTTCCCTCGGCGATCTCATCCTCGCCGTCAGCTCCT
>CAWHRN010000010.1:0-99032 GCA_963831805.1 uncultured Verrucomicrobiae bacterium
CGGACGTACGACAACAACCTCACCGACTACCTGAACGAGAACAGCATCGCCCACGCCTTCCACCACAACGCCTTCCTGATCGTCAGCAACGGCGATCGCGCCCGCTACGGCTCGATCACCAGCGAGTGGGATCATTTCGCCGAGTGGAAGCGCCACGACGAGAAGGACAAGGGCAGCGTCGATGCCGAAGGTGCTGCTCGACGGCATGCTGGCCCATGACCGGCTGCTCGACATCGTCGAGAACTTCATCCTGTTCGACGAGAGCAAGCCAGGCGCCACGCGCAAGGTGGTGGCGCGCAACCATCAGGTGCTCGGCGTCAACCACGCGGTGGCCTCGGTCGAGCGTCAGGAGGAATTGAAGCGGGAGTTCCCGCCGGAGAAGCGCCTCGCTCGCGTATCGAACTGCCGCCGAGGCCGAAGTCGCCGCGAGGCATGCCGAACCTCTCGGAGGATTCGAGGCCGCACGCTCCAGCCGTGCATCGCATGACGTCCAGCAGCGTACCGACCTGCCGCTCGTTCGAGCGGGCGCATCCCGACCTCGGCCGGCTCGGCGTGTTCTGGCACACGCAGGGCAGCGGCAAGTCCTATTCGATGGCGTTCTTCGCCGAGAAGGTGCGCCGGAAGGTGCCGGGCAATTTCACCTTCCTGCTGATGACCGACCGCGACGACCTCGACGACCAGATTTACCGGACCTTCGTCGGCTGCGGCGTCGCCGACGAAAAGACGCCGCGCGCCGCCTCGGGCGACGACCTGAAGCGACTGCTGAAGGAGAACCATCGCTACGTCTTCAGCCTGATCCACAAGTTCAACAGGACTGTGAACCGCGAGCCCTACAGCGAGCGCGACGACATCATCGTGATTTCGGACGAGGCGCACCGGACGCAGGCGGGCAAGCTCGCGCGCAACATGCGGCTGGCGTTGCCGAACGCCGCGTTCATCGGCTTCACCGGCACGCCGCTGTTCAAGCACGACGAGCTCACCAAGCGCATCTTCGGCGACTACGTCTCGCGCTACGACTTCAAGCGCTCCGAGGAAGACGGCGCGACCGTCAAGCTGGTCTACGAGAACCGGGGCGAGAAGCTCGGCATCGCGCGGCTCGACCTGAACGACCGGATCGCCGACGAAGATCGAGGAGGCCGATCTCGACCCGGATCAGGACGGCGCTGCTCGAGAAGCTGCTCGGGCAAGGACTACGAGGTCATCACCGCCGACGATCGGCTCGACAAGATCGCGGCCGATTTCGTCGAGCACTGCGCGACGCGGTGGGAATCCGGCAAGTCGATGCTCGTCTGCATCGACAAGATCACCTGCGCCCGGATGTACCAGCGCATCGTGCCGCGCTGGAAGGCAAAGCTGGCCGCAGGTGAAGGCGACGCATCTCAGTCGAAGGAAGCGGAAGCTGGCCGCGGCTGACGACCCGGATGCGCGCGAGCGACTGGCCGAAGATGCTGCGATGGCTGCGCGGCCAGGCGCACTGGCTGGACGAGCACGATCATCGAGATCATCATCAGCGAGGCGCAGAACGAGGTCGCGCGACTTCAAGAAGTGGGGCTTCGACATCATCCCGCATCGCGCCCTGATGAAGCAGGGTTTCGAGACGCCGGACGGCAAGCGGGTCGATGTCGAAGACGCCTTCAAGGACCCGAAGCATCCGTTCCGCGTCGCGATCGTCTGCGCGATGTGGCTGACCGGCTTCGACGTGGAATGCCTTTCGACGCTCTACATCGACAAGCCGATGAAGGCGCACACGCTGATGCAGGCCATCGCGCGGGCGAACCGCGTCTATCCCGGCAAGGATTTCGGCCTGATCGTCGATTACAACGGCATGCTGAAGAGCCTGCGCGAGGCGCTGGCGCAATATGCGCTCGGCGACGACGAGCGGCGGCGATGGCGGCGAGATCGTGGCGCCGATCGAGGAGCGGGTGCAGGCGCTTCGTCGAGGCAATCGAAGCGACCGAGAAGCATCTGCGCGGCCTCGGCTTCGATCCGAGCCGCTGATCGGCGCGAAGGGCTTCACGCGGATCGAGGCGCTGCGCGACGCGGTCGACGCGGTCTACACGACCGACGAGAGCGAAGCGGCGCTTCGAGATCATGGCGCGGCAGGTGTTCATCCGCTTCAAGGCGCTGCTCATGGAGCCGATCGGTCTGCGCCTATGCCGAGCGTCACGACAACATCGAGGCGATCTACAAGAAGCTCGAAGAGAGGCGCGACACGGCGGACGTGACCGAGCTGCTCAAGGAACTGCACCGGATCGTCAACGAGGCGATCCGGACGCAGGAGCCGGGCGACGATCAGGCCGACGGTCTTGCACGTTCGATCTCAGCCAGATCGACTTCGAGAAGCTGCGCGACGAGTTCGCCAAGAAAGTGTCGACGAAGGCAACCGCGCTCCAGGACATCCGGGAGATCGTCGAGGAGAAGCTCGCCCAGATGCTGGCGCGCAACCCACATGCGGATGGACTACTACAAAGAAGTATCAGGAGATCATCGCCGACTACAATCGCGAGAAGGATCGCACCACCGTCGAGGAGACGTTTGCAAGGCTTACGAAACTCGCTTCCAAAATGGACGAAGAATCCGCACGGCACGTCCGCGAGGGATTATCTGAAGAAGAACTCGCGCTCTTCGATCTGCTGTTGAAGGAGAACATCTCGAAGATCGATCGCGAAAAGGTGAAGCAGGCGAGCAAAGCACTCCTCGCGTCTCTCGAAGCGCTATTGGCGTCGATGCCGAACTGGACGAGTAACGCCACGACTCAAGCCGATGTGAAGATTTTGGTACTGGACAATCTTTATACGTCATTGCCACGTCCGCCGTTCACCGATCAGGAAACTGATGCGCTGGCAGAACGCTTTACAACTTCGTTTGGCAACAGAGCGAGAGCGGGCAACTGCGAGCAGCTTGATTCAACAGGAGCGGCTCGATCCGTGCGAAATGATGCGAAGTAGGAGAGGCGACCGGCAGCCGAGCCTTCGCACTTCGTTGCCCGGCTCGAACACAACTTTAACGATCGGGACGTGGATGGCCTGATCAAGCATTTTTCGCGATCCCGAGCGACGGAAAAGAGTTCTTCAAGGAATACAAAGAGATCGAGAAGCTCTACGAGATCATCCCGCCCGATGCCTGATCGAGTCCTACGACGCTCCAAGCTCACAGGAGGGTGTAGATGAGAAACGGCGCGCCTCGTGAGCTCATAGACGAGAAAAAAGTAGGAGAGATCGCGCGCTCAGAATCGTGGTATTGAGAGATAGCCGGGGAACTCGATTCGCGCTTTACCGGGACATGAATCGATTCTTCGGCCTGCCCCGCTCCGCCCGCCGGGCAAGATTGCCAAGATTCACGCACTGACCCTCGTTCCTCCGCCCGCTTGAGTGTTGTTTGTAGTCCGGGGTCGAGGCTGTAGAGGCGGCCCGCTCCGCCGCGGAGGTGGGATCCACCTAGGAAGCCTGCGCTCGGCACGAGCGCCTCTACAGCCCAATGGCCGGCGGTGCATCCGGGGGGTGCTCACGCCCAAACAGTTTCGGACCGATCCCGGGTAAGTGACGGCGCTCGCCTAGGGGAGCGAGTGCCGCCGGGAATCCTTCACGATCCCGTCCAAAGCAAAACGCAGAGGTCACGACTCAGAACCTCGAGGTTGCGAGCCGAAACCGGCAAGAGACCGCGCAGCGCCTCCGTGTTTCAAACCGAAACCGGGAAGCGACGAACCCAAACCGAGAGCGGCCATGCCGGCCGCAAACGTTTGATCAACCATTAACCACCAACGGGTGACGAAGCGCGTTGGTAGGCGTGCGACACACCTCGTCCAACTTCTAAATTCGGATCGCTGAGCGGCGACCGCGTTTGTTTCGGCGTGAGTAGCTTGCGGTTCAGTCCGAGGTGCAGCATGCGTGTCAGGCATCCTGAGGAAAGGAACATAGTCTTTCCCAAAATCGCCTCCGCCATCCGATGGTCCCTCATGAAAACAGTATTTGAAAGAACCGAGACCATGAATGGCACGATTGAGGAGCAAGGCATCTCCCGGACAAGACCTGCAGTTTCGCCAGTCCGGCGCGGACCTGCGGCTTCTGTGTCTGGCATCATTGCCGAATGGCAGCAACACGGGCCGGCAACACTGGGCGGACAGGCTGGTCGAAAATTGCGCTTCGCCTTTGCCCCAGCGCAGTTCGTCACAATCGCGCGCTGAAAGGAACCATCATGAACTCGCTAGGAATGAATCAGAAGAAATCGAGAAGGTGGTTTCGTCCGCGGCGGCGTCGGCACGACGCGATGCTGGTCTTAAGCATGTCGATTTTTAATTCGGGCAAGAGTTGGGATCGCATCTTCAGTCCCATCCCGCAGCGCGAGAACGTTTGGAGCTACTGATGAATACAACCATATCGATGAGTTTCGCCGCGCCAGCTCCGGGTTACATCGCGCTGCAACATGAGATGCGCGACGCGATCCGCACCCAACACCCGGAATGGATTCAGCCAAATGGTGATTGCCCGACCTGCGATTCCTACGAAGCGCGTCTCGCGGAATTGCTTGGCCTGTCCTTGACGCTCGAACGCGGTCGCTCGCACTAAGCAAATGAAAGCCGGGAGTGCGAGCAGATTCGCGGTTATTGTCGCGGCCGTGGCGGGCAGCGGTTGCGCGTCGATGCACGTTGCTTCGCCGGATCTTTTACGGCGAGACATTGTTGCGGCTGACTCTGCGTATCGCGAGCTCACGCCGAATGCTACGCGCGCCTACAACAACGCGCTCGAATCGATCACGCGGAATGTCGATCGGACCACCCCCGCGGTATTGCACCGCGAGCTAGACCAGGACGGTGTCACGGTCGAGGAGCCGGCGGTCGCACTGCCGCTCATTCGCTATCATGCGGTGCGGCCTTCGCCACAGGCCTGGGAGTCTTGCGCCATTGGTGCGCCGGTCGGTACTCGAGTACGACACCAGTCGCGCTTCGCTTTATCCGCGCGATGGGATGTTTCTCTCCGCCACGGCGATCTACCGGCGGGTGCACAACCGACCGCATCTTTCCTTCATTGCCGACAATAACAGCATCACACTCGGTCGATCGACCTACTCCTTCGTGACCGACCATGCGGCGGCGACATCCATGCTCGCGCATCGAGCACGGCGCGTGGCACAGAGCGGCCTAACGAACCTGCTGCACCCCGACATTCGGGCCAAAGGCGAGATTGTTCTGACCGCGCCCTACGATCCGAATAAGATCCCGATCTTGCTCGTGCACGGTTTGCAATCGACGCCAGTCACGTTCTTGAAACTAGTGACCGCCTTGGAAGGCGATCCGGCGATCGCGCGGCGCTTTCAGTTCTGGCACTTCTATTATAGTACCGGCACACCAGTTCTGCTGAACGCGCTCAGGTTGCGTGACGAGCTTGAAAGGACGGTTCACCTTGTCGATCCCGACGATGATGATCCTGCGACGCACCGCATCGTGGTTGTGGGCCATAGCATGGGCGGACTGCTCGCGCATACGCTGGTCAGCTCGAGCGGCGATCGTTTGTGGAAGAGCCTCTTCCTTGTTCCCCCGGAGCAACTGCGGGGCGACGCGGAGACGATCCGGCTGTTGCAACGCATGTTGTTCTTCCGACGGAATCCGAGAGTTGCGCGCGCCATCTTCATCGCCACTCCACATCGCGGCAGCGCGATGGCCGATTCGTGGATCGGCGGCGTGGGGAAGTCGCTGATTCGCTTGCCTGACAGGTTACAAACTGACTTTGCAGCTATCGCAGAAAAAAACGCGGAGGTAAGGACAGTAGAAGCAGCGGCTTTCTACAAACAATTGAACTTCACCTCCGTCCACACACTTTCGCCCCACGATCCGATATTGCTCGCGCTCGCGCGTCTGCCGATCGGTGCGCCTTTTCACAGCATCATCGGGCAACAACACAGCGGCGCCGAAAGCGATGGCGTCGTTCGTTATGCCAGCTCACACCTCGACGGTGCACGCTCCGAGCTGATCGTCCGTAGCGGCCACAATGCTTTTAACAATCCCGACGCGCGCAGAGAAGTGATCCGGATTCTTAGAGGGGAATTGCAGCATCGCCCTGCTCCGAAACAGGTGCGTGCCACCATGCTCGCTAACTATGCTGAGGAGAGAAAGATAGTCTTTCACAATAACACGAGGTAAGGCCAGGAGTTCTAACATGAAAAAGACACGAATCGTGATCGCCGGCGGCGGATTTGCCGGGCTCTACGCGGCGAAATATTTGGATAAGCATCTGGGGCCACGGCCGGACGTGGAAGTGACGCTGATCGCGCGGGAGAATTTCATCCTCTTCACGCCGATGTTGCATGAAGTCGCGGCGGGCGATCTCGCGCCTGCCGACATTGTAAATCCGCAGCGGCGGATTCTGCGCCATGTCCACGTGGTCGAAGCGGACGTGGAAGATGTTGACCTGAGCGCGCGAAAAGTCCGCTGCGCGCATGGGCTTGACCGCACCGAGCTTGAGTTCGAGTTCGACCATTTGCTGCTAGCGCTCGGTTCGGAGACAAACTTTTTCGACAACGCCGGCATTCGCGATTGGGCGGTGACGATGAAAAATCTGAGCGACGCGGCGCTGCTGCGAAATCGCATGGTGGCGTTTCTGGAAGAAGCGACGTTGGAGAAAGACACCGCTGCGCGTCGTCAATGGCTCACCTTCGTGATCGCGGGCGGCGGATTTGCCGGCGCGGAAACGGCCGGGGCGGTCAATGATTTCGTGCGCGAGACTGCGAAGTTTTACCACGGCGTGGGCGACGAGGAGATTCGCGTCGTGGTGATTCATCCGGGCGAATACTTGTTGCCGGAGTTAGGCGAAGAGCTCGGTCGTTATGCCGAACGCAAAATGCTCGAGCGCAAAGTGGAGGTGATCAAAGGCGCGCGCGTGGCGAGCTACGATGGCTGGGTCGTCACGCTGAACAACGGGCTGGCAATTCCCGCTGCGACCCTGATTTGGACTGCTGGAGTGAAACCCAGCGCGGTGGTCGCGTCTTTGCCGTGTCCGAAAGAGAAAGGTCGGATTCTTGCAGATCAATATCTGCAGGTTCCTGGATTCCCGGGGTTGTGGACGGCGGGCGATTGCGCGGCCGTTCCCGATGGCTACGAAACAGGAATCTTTTTCCCGCCCACCGCGCAACACGGAATGCGCGAGGCGCTGACCGCGGCAAAGAACATTGAGCGCAACATTCTCGGACAGTCGCTGAAGCCCTTCCGATATCGGACCATGGGGATGCTTGCGAGCATCGGCCATCACACCGGGGTAGCGAGTATGTTCGGGTTCAAGTTTTCCGGTTTCATCGCCTGGGCGATGTGGCGCACGGTCTACTTAATGAAGCTCCCGCGCCTGGTGAAGAAACTGCGCGTGATGATGGCGTGGACGCTTGATCTTTTGTTCGGCCGCGACATCGAACAGATGATCACCTTGCGCGATGTCGAAGAACTGAGCGAGCGCTGGGCCCGTCTTCGCGACCGACGCACGGCATAGCCATGGACGCGCCGATCGTTACCGCGCTGGCCGGTATTTTGGGATCCATCTGTGGCGGTACCGCCAGTTTCGCGACCGCCTGGGTCACGCAAAAAACGGGTAGCAAGCGCAAAAAAATTCGGGCCGAGCTCGACAAGCGCGAGGCGCTTTACGGTGAATTCATCAACGAATGTTCGAATCGCGTGATGGATTCGCTGGAGCGGAATCTGGACAAGCCGGAAACGTTGTTGGCGATCTACGCTTTGCTCAATCGCATCCGGCTTTCGGCCTCAGCCGCAGTTCTCACTGAAGCGGAAGAGCTCGTCAAATTCATCATGGAGCAATACTTCGCGCCGAATGTTTCACTCGAAGAATTCCACGAACGCGTCCACTGCGGCGAGATCGATCCGCTCAAGCGCTTCAGCGAAAGCTGCCGGCAGGAGCTGAAGTCAATGCACGCCGCGGGTTAGAAGTCCAGCCGCGATGGCCTAACGAATCGCGGCAAACGCGTCTTTCGCGCACAGGCAGAACTTCTCCGCAGCTGGACTGAGTTTTCCTTTTCGCGTGATGATTCCAACAACGACCCGTTTCGGTTCAGGCGTGAGCCGCACGCATTTGATCCGGTCGTTAAATGCATAATTGAACGCGTCCGATGTGAGCGCCACTCCCGCGCCGGCGCTGACAGAGGAAAAAACACCGGACCAACCATCCTGCTCCTCCGCGAGACGCGGCTTCTCGTTCACGCGCGCAAAGATCGCGCTCAGATATTCGTGGTAACGCGGATAGTCTTCGTGCGTCAAGCCGATGAACGGTTCCCGCGCCGCATCGGCCAACGAAACGGATCGGCGGCCCGCGAACGGATGGTCGCTGGAAACCGCCAAACAAACGCGCCCATCGAACAATGGTTCGAACCGTAGCTCCTCGAGCGCATTCGCTTTGAGCGGTGGGAGAATGATCGCAAGCTGCAAACGACCATCGCGCACTCCCGCCATGTTCTTCTCGACCGCCCAATCATGCACCTTCACTTTTACGTTCGGCATGGCTTTCTGATAAGCGCGAAGAAGCGTGGGCATGACCTGGCCAGTCGCGAGCGGCCAATCGCCGATGTGCAGTTCGGTCTCGCCCTTGCCGGCGATCGCGCGCACTTTTCCGACCGCGTCGTCAGTATGCCTTAAGAATCGCACGAGCTTCTTCGAGAAACGCGCGGCCGGCGTCGGTGAGGCGCACTGACTTGGCAGTGCGCTCGAGTAACTGCACGCCCATCTCGTCTTCGAGATCGCGAATCTGGCGACTCAAAGACGGTTGCGAAACGTGCAGCCGTTGCATCGCGGCGCGCGAGACGTTTTCCATCTCGGCTACGGCAACGAAATAGCGCAGGTGCCTCAGTTCCACTGTGCCCGCAAGGGTATGCCCTCAACGCATGCTGAGGCAAGGAACATAGTCTTTCACAGAGTGCTCCGGGCGAGCGGATCATTCCGCCATGAAGATTTGTTATTGGAGGATCAGCCGATGCCTGCTGGCGGGATCGCTTGGCGGCATCCTTTCAGCGTGCGGCCACCAGGCCGCTCCGAGGTCGCTCGTCAAAGTAGAAGCGCAGCACGTTCAGCTAACTGAGACAGCGAAGAGGATAACTCTAACGGGCGAGATACGCGCGCAGGTTGAGTCGGACCTCGCTTTCCGCGTCAACGGTCGAATCACGCAACGGCTGGTGGATGTCGGCGACCATGTGTCTTCCGGCCAGATCCTGGCAAAGCTCGATCCGCATGAGCAGCAAGCCACGGTCGAGGTAAGGGAAGCCGAGGTTCGCGCCGCGGAAGCAGGATTGCGCAATGAGACCTCAAATTTGGACAGGCAGAAATTTTTGCTTTCTCGCAAATCGACTCCGCAATCGGAGTACGATCGCGCGGAGGAATCGTTCCGCACCGCGCAAAGCGCGCTCGAGGCCGCTAACGCTCACCTTGGGACGGCGCGAGACGCTTTAGCGCAAACAGAACTGCGTGCCGATAAGCGCCGGAACGATCACGACCCGAAACGCGGAGGTCGGTCAGGTGGTGGAGGGGGCGCAACCTGTCTTCGTGCTGGCCCATGACGGTCCGCGCGACGCGGTCTTTAATGTGAGCCAATCGGTGCTCGGCAACCAGCCCGTCGATCGAAACATTCCGATCGCGATCAAACTGGTTAGTGATCCGAGCATCTATACCACCGGCAAGGTGCACGAGGTCACGCCGACGCTCAGTGGCGCGGGAGGGACGCTTGCGGTGAAAGTGCGGCTGGATGACTCGCTCAAAGGTATGACGCTGGGCGCGGCGGTCGTTGGCGACGGGCCGTTAAGTTCGCAAAAAGCGATCACGCTTCCGCCGAGTTCGCTCGCATCAGTGGCGGGGCAGCCAGGTGTGTGGATCGTCGATCCCGCCACGCGCGTGGTATCTGCGCGACCGATCACGATAGCGCGCTACGAAACAAACAGAGTCATTATCGCGGCCGGACTGCGGCCGGGAGACCTCGTGGTCACGCACGACGGGCAGAAGATGAGCCCACAACAGATGGTCGCCATCGCGGAGGTGCGCTAGTCATGAAAAAATCCTGCCTTCTCTTGTTAGGCGCGATCGCCGGACTTACGGCCTGCCATCGGCAGGCAGCGGCCCCGATGCCACCAATTCGTCCGGTGCTCAGCGTGATTGTCGCACCCGAAGCGGCCGGAGGAGCCGCGTTCGCCGGAACGGTGGAAGCCCGTTACGAATCCACCCTGAGCTTTCGTGTGCTCGGCCGGATAATCGCTCGCGAGGTGAACGTCGGGGATAAGGTCGAGAAAGGCGCGCGTCTAGCGGCGCTCGATCCTACTCCGTTTCAACTCGCGCTGCGGGATGCGGAAGCGGACCTGGCAAGGGCAGAGGCGCACCGGCAGGAAACTAACCTGGCTGCGGCCCGACAGCGCCAGTTGTTCAGTGAAGGAGTGACCGCGAAAGCAGAGTTCGAGGCTGCGCAACATGAGTGGGAAAGTGCGGAGGCGGCCGCCGCAGCGGCAAGGGCGAATGTAAGTCTGGCACAGGAACACCTCGGTTACGCTGAGTTACGGGCCGAGTTCGACGGAGTGAGTTACCGCGACCGACGCGCAAGTCGGCCAGGTAGTTCAGCCGGGACAGGAAGTGGTGAGGGTTGTTCGACCGGAGGAGCGAGAGGCGATGGTGGATGTCCCGGACCAGATCGCGACCCACCTTCGTCCGGGAATTCACTTCCTGGCTTTCTCGGAAGCTGATCCCGCTACGTCCGTCAAGGGACAGGTGCGCGAGATCGCGCCCCAGGCGGACCTGGCGACTCGCACGCGACGCATCCGCATCACGCTGGTTAATCCACCCCTGAGTTTCCGGTTGGGAACCATCGTGAAGGCGGTGCCGGAGACGAATCCCGGCGCGGAGATCGAGCTGCCTTCGTCCGCGCTTCCTGGAGCGCAATGGCAAGATCTTTGTCTGGGTGGTTGACCCAGCCACAAGCAGAGCGTCGATCCGGGAAGTAAAGCTTGGCGCACACGACGCGGATTCTTTCCGAGTCGTGCAAGGACTCGCGCCCGGCAATCGCGTGGTCACAGCCGGCGTGCACAGCCTTTCGCCTAACCAAGTAGTTAAAATTGCGGACACACACTCATGAAAACAAACTTCAATCTTTCGGAATGGGCCCTGCGGCATCGATCGCTCGTTTGGTATTTCATGGCCATCTTCGCGGTCATGGGCGTGATGTCTTACCTTCATCTCGGGCGCGAAGAAGATCCTTCGTTCACGATCAAGACGATGCTGATCCAGGTGCAATGGCCGGGCGCCTCCGTGGACGAAATGTCGAAGCAAGTGACGGAGCGGATTGAGCGCAAGCTCGAGGAACTCGACGTGCTGGACTACACCAAGAGCATGACGACGCCCGGTCAGACGATCGTGTTCGTCTACCTGCGGGATTCAACCAAAGGACGCGACGTTCCCAATACGTGGTTGCGGGTGCGGAACATGATCAATGACATCCGTCCGGAATTCCCAGCGGGCGTAACGGACCCAGCTTACAACGACCGCTTCGGCGATGTCTTCGGCAACATCTATGCCTTTACCTCAGATGGGCTCAGTCAGCGGCAATTACGAGATTACGTCGAGCGGGCGAGGAGGGACGTCCTGCTTATTCCCAACGTCGGGAAGGTAGACCTGATCGGGGCGCAGGACGAAGTCATTTACCTTGAATTTTCGGTGCGACAGATCGCGGCGCTCGGACTCAACGAGCAGGATATCCTCCGCACGCTCCAGGCGCAGAACGCGGTTATCCCTTCGGGCGTCGTGGAAGCCGGGCCCGAGCGGATTGTTCTTCGCGTCGGTGGCCAGTTCATTTCCGAGGAGAGTCTGCGTTCGATCAATCTACGCGTGAACGATCGTTTCTTTCGCCTCAGTGATCTCGTCACTATCAGGCGCGGCTACGCCGACCCTCCGCAGATGCTCTTTCGTGTAAATGGCAAGCCAGCCATCGGACTCGCGATCAACATGAAGACCGGCGCGAACGTTCTCCATTTCGGTGAGGCTTTGAAAGAGAAGATGAACACGATCATCGGCGAGCTGCCGATTGGGGTCGGAGTGCACCAGGTGTCTGATCAACCGGCCATCGTCGAAGAATCAGTCAGCCAATTTACGCATGCCTTGTTTGAGGCGGTCGCGATCGTGCTAGCGGTTAGCTTCGTTAGTCTTGGGCTGCGGCCCGGCCTGGTGGTGGCCCTGGCGATTCCGCTCGTGCTCGCGATGACATTCATCGCGCTCGAGTATCTTGGCATTTCGCTCCAGCGGGTTTCGCTCGGTGCGTTGATCATTGCGCTGGGACTGTTGGTCGATGACGCGATGATCGCCGTCGAGATGATGGTCAGCCGGCTCGAAGTAGGCGATCCGCTGACTAAAGCGGCAACTTTCGTTTACACCTCGACTGCATTTCCGATGCTCACCGGGACGCTGGTGACAGTGGCCAGCTTCCTGCCCATCGGGCTGAACAGCAGCAACGCGGGTGAATACACCTTTTCGCTCTTCGTTGTCATCGCCATTTCACTCCTCCTGTCATGGCTCGTCGCGGTGGTATTTACCCCGCTCCTCGGCGTGACGCTGCTGCCAAAGGCGCTCAAGAAACACGAGCAGAAGCCGAGCCGCGTTAGCGCGACCTTCCGGCGACTGCTCGACCTCGCGATGCGGCGGGCGTGGCTGACGGTTGCGATCTCGGTCGGCTTATTCGCCGTTTCACTTCTTGGATTGAAGTTCGTCCCACAGCAGTTCTTCCCGCCATCGGCTCGGAGTGAACTCGTCGTCGACTTCACGTTGCCGCAGAACGCATCGATCGCCGCCACGAAAGCCGCGATGGACCGCTTTGAACGCCATCTCGCTAGTAACAGCGATGTCGACAGCTGGTCCTCCTATGTGGGGCAGGGCGCGATTCGATTCGTGCTCGCTTTCGACGTGCAGATGCCTAACCCAAACTACGGGCAAATCATCATCGTGGCTAAGAGTGTCGAGGCGCGGGATCGCCTGAGGACGCGACTGAAGGAGATCGCGCACAACGAGTTCATCGGCGTCGACATTCAAGCGGAGCTCTTACCGCTCGGGCCTCCAGCCGGCCGGCCGGTTCAATATCGCGTGAGCGGCCCCGACATTCAGAAAGTGCGAGAACTCGCGCAGCAATTGGCGGCGAAGATCGGCTCAAATCCACTCTTGGAGGATATCGGCTTTGATTGGATGGAGCCGGCGCGCGTCGTGAAAGTAGAAGTGATGCAGGACAAGGCGCGGGAACTCGGGGTCACTTCCGAGACCATTGCAGAGACTCTCAATAGCATTGTCCGCGGCGCCACAGTCACTCAAGTCCGTGATGACATTTATCTCGTGAATGTTGTCGCGCGAGCGCGTGACGCCGAACGCGGCTCGATCGAGACACTGCAGAATCTCCAGCTCATGGCCGGAAACGGGAAGGCCATCCCGCTCGCCGCGGTCGCAAACTTCCGCTACGAACTTGAACAGCCCATCGTCTGGCGACGGAGCCGACTCCCTACCGTCACGGTGCGGGCAGGCATCGTCGGCCCAACGCAACCGGCCACCATCGTGCAAGAGTTAAGCAAGCGCGTGGACGAGTTTAAGCGCACGCTGCCGGTCGGCTATCGCATCGAAATCGGTGGTCCGGTGGAAGAAAGCGCCAAGTCGCAAGGACCGATCGCGGCAATCGTACCACTGATGCTCTTCGTCATGGCCACGATCCTCATGATCCAACTGCAAAGTGTGCAACGATTATTCATGGTCCTCGCGGTGGCCCCGCTCGGTCTCATCGGCGTGGTCGCTGCCATGGTCCCGAGCGGTTCGCCGATGGGCTTTGTCGCAATTCTTGGAGTCCTCGCGCTGATCGGCATTCTGATCCGAAATTCCGTGATCCTTATCGTACAGATCGAAGAGCACCGGCGCGAAGGCATGGCGGCCTGGGCGGCGGTCTTGGACGCCACGATGCACCGGACGCGCCCGATCATGTTAACCGCGGCCGCTGCCAGCCTCGCGCTGATTCCGATTTGCCGCGAAGGCTTCTGGGCTCCCATGGCGTTCGCGATGATGGGCGGAATCATCGTCGGTACTCTCCTGACGCTTCTGTTTCTGCCGTCACTCTATGTCGCGTGGTTCCGGGTTGCACCACCCGCGGAGTCAAAGGCAAAGCGGGCCGCGACCATCGCAGCTCCACCGCAGGCGTGCCTGGCGTGAGTAACCGATGAGCCACGATGCAACAAAGGTCGATGAAGGTTACAGATGCGCCAGACCCTAGTCGGGCAGTCAGATGGCGACTTTCTCGACCTTCTTCTCCCTCGCCGCGAGATACGCTGCCGAAGCGCGAGACTTTAGGGGGTCAGAGTGGGGTTGCATTGTTTCTTCGGACAGTGTGGTAAGGGTATTTGAGTTAGCTGATTGCATTGTTAATTCGAGGGGAACAGTTGTTCAAATTGCAGCGGGGAGCGATAACCGAGCGCGCTGTGCAGCCGGGTGCGGTTATAGAAGGTCTCGATGTAATCAAAAATCGCGGTGCGGGCCTCGGCGCGGGTGGTGAAGCGCTGATGATAGACCAGCTCGTATTGAGGCTGCTCCAAAACGACTCGATAAAGGCGTTATCGTAGCAGTTCCCCGCGCGACTCACGGAAGCGAGCAGGCCATGCTCGGCCAGGACTTGGCGATAAGCGGCGCTGGCGAACTGCATGCCGCGATCGGAGTGGACGATGAGGGTTCTTCCCGGCGGCCGTTGGGCCAAGGCCATGCGCAGTGCTGCGATCGTGAGTGGAGCGTCGAGGATGGGACTCATGGCCCAGCCGACGACGCGCCGGCTGCAGAGGTCCAGGACTGCGACCAGATAAAGCCAGCCTTGGCCGGTCAGGACGCCGGTGGCATCGGTAACCCAAACCTGGCTCGGCGCCGCGGTCGCAGGTGATTCGAGCGCCGCGATTAACGGACTGGTCACGATTCTCACGCCCAAACAGTTTCGGACCGATCTCGGGTAAGTGACCGTGCTCGCCTAGGGGAGCGAGTGCCGCCGGGAATCCTTCACGATCCCGTAGTCCGCGCGGTTCACGATCCCGTCCGCGTTCACATCGAGCCGGAAGTTGTCCGCCGTGGTTTCTTGCCCGCGGGCCGCGCTCGAAGCATTGTTCGGGAATCCGTGGCCAATCCAATCGAAGAGAGCGAAGACGCTTCGCTCGGGCAGTTTCACCATCGCCGCACCGAGATTTGCGGCAATCGTGAATTAGTCGAATCCCTCGCCACCGGTCAAGTTCGTGGACCAAGGGAAGAAGCGCGAGGGATGGCGCATTGCTGGGTCCGAAGCTAGGATGAATCCATGAAACCAAGCCGCGAGCTTTTCCTCTCTCGTCTCCGTGAGGCGAAGCCCGCTCTGCAGGCCGAGTTTCCGCTGACGCGGCTGGCACTCTTTGGGTCCTACGCCATGGGCACGCAGGTCGCCGGGGAAAGCGACGTGGATATCCTGGTCGAGGTGGAACCTTCCATTGGCCTGCGTTTCGTCGCGTTGGCCGAGCGCCTGGAACAACTCCTCGGTGAACGGGTGGACCTCGTCTCGCGCCGGGCGATCAAACCCTCGCTCTGGGAGAGAATTGAGCCGGAGCTGATCGATGCCTGAATTACAAGCAGGCTTAGAAACGCCGATTTCGCTAGGATAGGAATGGATCGGAGTTAAAATTGATTCGCCAATGAAAACTTTTGCAACAACTGCGAGGGTGGCGGCCGACGGGACTCTCCAGATCGTGGCGCCATTGGAATTGGCAAACCAGAATGTGGACGTGGTCGTAAAGGAAAAGCGCGCCTCGGCCTCGGAGCGATGGTCGGCCTGGGAACGATTATTTCAAGAAATTCGAAGCCGCCCGGAAAGTCGCAACATTACCGAAGAGGACATCGAGCGTGAGATTGCTGCCGTGCGCAGCGGTCGATGAAAGTGGTGGTCGACACCAATGTGCTGATCTCCGCGGCGCTCCGCGATCAGCTTCCGGAAAAGGTGCTGGAAGCTGTCATCAAGCACGATGATTGGGAATGGGTGCTGACGCCGGCGTTGCTGGGCGAGTATGCAGAGGTGATCCGGCGGCCACGGCTGCGGCTCGAACCTGTGGTGCAGGAGCGATGGCTGGCACTGGTGCGTGATCATTCCGTAATGGTGGAAACTTCGCCGCCGGAAATCGAGTTCATCCGGGACCGGCGCGATATCCTCGTTCTCCAAGCCGCCATTGTAGGAGCGGCAGATTATCTGATCACCGGAGACAAGGACTTTGCGGACGCGCAGGCTCTAATTCCCAGCCGCATTATGAGCCCACAAGGCTTCGCGCGCCTGCAGGGGATCGTTTGAAATCACCGATGGCCGCACCCGGCGAACATAAGACGGTGCAAGCCCGCATTCTGCAGTACGCGCAGGAGACTGGCTGGACGATTGTGTCCCGCGAGGAAGCGGAGCGGCGACGGGGGTTTGATCCGGACGTGCCGTCCGCTGATCGTTCCAAGAACCGTTCGCTTTTCTTCGACGACCTGCTCGACGCGAAGGTGGGGAATTCAACCTACACTACGCCGAAGCCGAGGGGGCGTTGCTCGGGCAGTTCCGCCATCTCCACAACGACATCTACGGCAACCGCGAGTTCGTGGAGCACCTGCGCAACCGGGGCAAGTTCTTCGATCACGAGGAGAAGCGCGAGCGCGACCTGGTCCTGATCGATTACGACAACCCGGCGCGAACGTTTACGAAGTCACTGAGGAGTGGGCCTTTCACAACGGCCACTACGGCACGCGGGAGGATGTCGTCTTTCTCATTAACGGCATCCCGGTGCTGGCGATCGAGTGCGGCCTGCCCCGCTCCGCCCGCCGGGCAAGATGCCAAGATTCACGCACTGACCTCTCATTCCTCCTCCCGCTTGATGTTGTTTGTAGTCCGGGGTCCAGGCTGTAGAGGCGGCCCGCTCCGCCGCGGAGGTGGGATCCACCTGGGAAGCCGTGCGCTCGGCACGAGCGCCGCTACAGCCCGATGGCCGGCGGTGCATCCGGGGGTGCTCACGCCCAAACAGTTTCGGACCGATCTCGGGTAAGTGACCGTGCTCGCCTAGGGGAGCGAGTGCCGCCGGGAATCCTTCACGATCCCGTAGTCCGCGCGGTTCACGATCCCGTCCGCGTTCACATCGAGCCGGAAGTTGTCCGCCGTGGTTTCTTGCCCGCGGGCCGCGCGGACGGCCGCGGCGTCAGCCAAGTCCACCACGCCGTTGCCATCCACGTCGCCGATCAGCTTGCCGTAATTCGCGGACGCGGTCGGGAGGTAATTCCCCACCTTGTCGTGCACCCCGTTGATCGTCACTGTGACTACCTGCCCGTCGCATCCGGTCGCGTCGATCTGCACCAGGACGTTTTTCGCGACGGTCGGATCGATGCCCTGCGATCCGTCGTTGTTTTCGATGCCCGCGTAGACCACCGTCCCGCAGCTCGTAGTCGCCCCGTCGAGATTGGTCAGATCAGCGTCGAATTTGAAGACAATAGAGTCGATTGGCGTGTCCCGGTCCTCGATCCCGAGACCGTCGGCCGGCAGCGGGATCTCAAACGTGCCGCGCTGGCCCTGTGCCTTTCTCGACGCCACGCTCTGGACGACCAGGAGACCGCCGTGGGCGTCGGCGCGGATGAGCCAGTTGCCGATGAGGCCGTAGTTTTCTATCGGCGCGACGGGCAGGTCGTTGTCGTTCAAGTCGTAGATATCGCCTGTCGTGCCCCCGGCCACATAGCTGCGGTTGGAGTACGAGGGCGCCGTCTCGTCGAACGCGGCCGGAAATTGGCCAGCCCCGTGCGAGATAAAGAAACCAACAAAGAAGTTCGCCGTCGTCACGGTGGTAGGCGGGAAGTTGGTGGTGATAAAAGTGTTGGTTCCTTCATTCGCGATCACTCCCGAGGCCGTCGCCAGCACGACCGCGTCCGTCGGGCTGCCATCTCCGTTTGGATCGCTCCAAAGGATGGCCGTGTAGGGTAACCCATTGAGCGTCGGGTCCGGGAGCACGGGCGAGCCCCAGGCGAGCGAGACGTTGGTAATTATCTGATCGCCCGGGATCACCGCGAATTCATTCAGACAGATCAACTCCCCGCCGGAAGTGAACCCGATTGAATCCTCGGAGCTGCCGTCATCGATCATGTAGAGCGAGTCCGGGAAGAGCACCCGGTTAAACCCCGCGAAGCCGGAGCGAGACGGAAGACGATGCTGCGAGGCGGAGGAGAGTGCTGTCCCCGCTGGCGCGGAGAACGGGCAGAGGATAGCCAGGCACGCGATCGCGAGGAGGTGCTGCCGGGATGTAGGCTGCATGATCCGATCTGGCTGCCGAGCGCTCCCTGATGTCAAGCATATTCTCCGCCGCTCGGGGTCCGGATTTAGGGGTGAGAGCTTTAAGCCGGAACTGATCGATGCCTGGACGATGCTAAGGCGAGAGTGTGGTCAGATAGGGATGAGAACGGCGCGGCTCGTGAGCCCAAGGCGAGAAAAAAGTAGGAAAAAATCACGCGCTCAGAATGGTTGGCATCGCGGCTGCTGTAACTGGGCCCGTTGCTAAATCATTAAAGGGACTTCTAACCAAACAAAGAGGTCTCAAGCCAACTCCCGATGGAGCGGGCTGCAACAGTCGGTGGCAGGAGCGACTCGAAATATCTCTGGCTACAAAAACAATATGCCCAAAAGCACTATTGCCAAAGTGAAGTTCAACCTCTCCCGGCAGATCCCGATCCAGATCGACCAGGGAAATAACGTCGTCATGATGAGCACCGAGGTGATGTCCGCGACCGAGCCATTAATCGTGACTCTGAAGGCGTCCAACACCGACCTGGAAGCCAAGATCGCGAATCTCCTCGCGGCGCGCGGCGCCCTGAAGCAGGCGAAATCGGAGCTACCGTAAGTGCGTCTGCGCAGCGAACCAGCTATAATAACCTCGGTAACTTCGTCCAGACCAGCTCGGACGGTCAGGAAACGTTCATTATCAGCTGTGGCTACGGCGTTCGCGCCGATGGCAGCCCGAAACCCCCGGTGGAAGATGCGCCGGACAAACTGAGCACCCGGGTGAACGGCGTGCCGGGTGTGATCAACCTCAGCTGGGGCAAAGTGCAGTATGCCCGAAACTATGAAGTGCAGACGACGACCGACCTGAGCGGCGCTACCGGCTGGACGAGCCAGACGGCAATGCCCAGCGCGGCCAAGCTCGATATCACAGGTCTCGTGACGGGCACGAAGTATGCCCTGCGCGTGCGCGCCTGGGGTAACGGCATGCCCGGCCCGTTTAGCAGTCTCTGCCAGCAGATGGCTCCCTAACGGAAGAAGGTCTCGGAAACAGAGTCAGTAAGTAGGCGATCGGCGCGCCCAGTGATGGGCGCGCCGTTTTGCTGTGCCCGGCGCGTAAGAAGTCGCGGCGTAACGCCAACAACGCCTGCGTATTCTGCTTGACCTCGAGCCGCCGCACCGGGCATCATCTTTTTCAAATGCAATTCGGGAACCGATCCTCTTTGGTTCGCCGGGAAGTTCTCTGTCGAGGCTCTCTCCCCACCCCGTCGCTCGTCACTAGGTCTGATCTTATGAAAGCTCACTCCATCGTTGTCAGTCTTATCGCCCTCGCGCTGAGCGCGGCGGTTCTCTCATCGTCTCCGCGTGCGCAGGCGCAGGTCGGGACGTTGACTACCCTGCACGCCTTTACGGGTAACACGGACCCCTCGCACCCGGACGGCGCGCACCCGGGCGCCCCGCTGGTGAAGGATACGGATGGTAACTTCTATGGGACGACCTTTGGCGGCGGCGAGAGTAACGTCGGCACGGTGTTCAAGATCACACCCGGCGGCGCGGTGACGATTCTTTACTCGTTCACGGGCGGAGAGGATGGGTTGTTCCCGACCGCCGGCCTGGTGAAAGCCAGCGACGGTAACTTCTACGGTACCACCACCCAGAGCTTTAGTGGTGATGCGCTCGGGGGCACGGTCTTCCGGATAACACCAGCGGGGGCACTGACGACCGTGACTAAGTTCCCCGGCGGCGCGGGTGGGCAGAGTCCTTACCCCAGCCTGGTGCAGGGCAGCGATGGCTTGCTCTACGGAACGACATTTATCGGTGGCGGCGCGGGCAGCGGCTTCGGTCGAGGGACGGTCTTCACGATCGACCCGACCCAAACTCCTCCGATCGGGCCGACGTTCCTGCATTCGTTCAGCGGCGGCGCGGACGGCGGGGATGTCTATGCCGGCGTGGTCGAGAGCACGGTCGATGGCAATTTCTACGGAACGACCAACGGCGGCGGGATCGTGAACAGCCTCTTTCCCAATGGCACCGGCACGGTGTTCAAGATCACGCCCGCGGGCACTCTGACCACTCTCCATACGTTCACCGGCGGTGCCGACGGGGCGAACCCGCGGGGCGGACTGGTGCAGGGCAGCGACGGCAATTTTTACGGGACAACCACGACCGGGGATGTCTCGTCGAGCACCGCGTCGGGCGGCACGGTCTTCAAGATCACGTCCAACGGTACTTTGACTACCCTCCACTCGCTGACTCTCACCGAAGGGTCGGTCCCGCTCGCCCCGCTCATTCAAGGCAGTGACGGTAACTTCTACGGCACTACTGAAACTGGCGGGGAGAGTGATGGCACACTTTTCAAAGTCACGCCGACCGGAACTCTAACCGTCCTCTATACCTTCAATGGGACAGACGGGCGGCAGCCGCAGAGCGCCTTGTTCCAGGACAGCGATGGCAGCTTCTATGGCACGACGGCTTTTGGCGGCGGCACTGAGGATGACGGCCAAGTCTTCCGGCTGGACGTCGCGGTGACACCCACCCCAGCCCGGCTGCAGAACATCTCGACTCGATTGCAGGTGTTAACCACTGATAAGGTTCTTATCGGCGGTTTCATTGTCACAGGGACAAATCCGAAAAAGGTCATTGTGCGCGCGCTCGGGCCGTCGTTACCAGTCCCCGGCCCACTGGCCGATCCGGTGCTGGAGTTACATAAGTTCGATGGCACCGTGGTCACCAACGATAACTGGCAATCCACACAAAAGAGCGAGATCGAGGCGACAAGTCTTCAGCCGCACAATGACCTCGAATCTGCGATCGTCGCCACCCTCGATCCTGGCAACTACACGGCGATCGTGAGCGGAAAGAACGGCGGCACCGGCATCGGCCTCGTGGAAGCCTACGATCTCGACGAGACGGGTGATTCCCAACTGGCAAACATCAGCACGCGCGGTTTCGTCGATACCGGAGACGATGTCTTGATCGGCGGCTTTATCGCAGGGCCGGCGGCAAACGGCAGTTCCAGCGTGCTGGTGCGGGCGATCGGCCCGTCGCTGCCGCTCTCTGATGGCCTGCCCGATCCCACCCTTGAGCTCCATGACGTCAACGGCGTGATCCTTGCGACCAACGACAACTGGAAGACGGCGGACGACGGCACGAGCCAGCAGGCGGAAATCGAGGCAACGCATCTCAAACCGGCCAACGATCTGGAATCGGCCATTCTCGCCACTGTCGCACCGGGCAATTACACGGCGATTGTCCGCGGCAAGAACAACGAAACAGGCGTTGGGTTGGTCGAGGTTTACAATCTGCAGTAACCGAGTGTGACTCGGGCCTGCGGCCATCCGCCTGCTTGGAGCACACCTGCCTAACGACTATAAGTCCGGGCGACGGCTAACCCTATAGCTGCAGCATGTACATGCCCCGGCCGAAGGTCGCGGCGTAGAGCGCGTTTGAGGCGGCGCGGTATTCCAGGTCGGTGACGGGGACGTTCGGCAGTTGTGGACCCGCGGTCCGCCAGGTGCCGCCGTTGTTGGCGGATAGGAAGACGCCGACGTCGGTCGCGACATAGAGCTTCGTGCCGACGACGACGAGGTCGTTTACCGGCGCCTGCGGCAGGTTGCCGGAAATATTCGCCCAGGTAAGTCCGCCATCAGCCGTCCGCAGGACATAAGGCAGCGGTGAGCCGGAGCGAAAGCCGGAGAAGGTCGCGTAGGCCACGAGGGAGTTTGCGGGATCGACAGTTACCCGGGTGACCCAGGTCCCGGGTACGTCCGGATCAGTCACCCGTGTCCAGTTAACGCCGAGATTGGTCGTAAACCAGAGGCGGCCATCGTCGGTCCCGGCGAGAATGCGGTTCGGGTCGGTCTTAGCCGCGGCTACGGTCGTAACTGTGCCGAAAGGATAACTCGGATCGCGACCCGGACCGCCGGTAAGATCAGGACTGATGACCGACCAATGGACCGCGTGATCAACCGACCGGTTCACCTGGTTTCCCGCGTAGTAAAGGACCGCGGGGTTGGAAGGATCGAACTGAAGCGGAGTCAGCCAATTCCGCCGCGACGAAGTCGTCGAGCCGGTAAAGTCAGCGCCGTTATTCCCGCCGTCGGTGAAGCGGACGCAGTCACCGTATTGGCTGCACCCATAGACATCGTCCTGCACGACGGGATCGATCAGCGCCTCCAGGCCGTCGCCGCCGACGTACGTGTTCCAACTGCTGCTTCCGTAGGAGCGATTGACGCCGTTATCCTGCGCGCCACCGACGAGCCGACTCGCGTCCTGTTCGCTCACATCGACGCTATAGAACTGCGTGAACGGCTGACTCGTCGCCGAGACCCATTGGTCGTTCGAGCCATTCACATCGGAGCGATAAGTGCCGCCATCGTTGCCGAGATAGACGCGACTGGGAACCTTCAGGTCCCAGGCCATCGCGTGATGATCCGAGTGCGGGTTGAATTCCCCGCTCCAGCTCGCGCCGCTATTCTTCGATTCGCAAAGGTAAACGCCGGCGGCGAAGACATGCGTCTGATCGACCGGATCGACCCAGACGCGGCCGAACCACCAGCCATAGCTCGATTGCGCGCCGGAGAGCGTGGAGTTGTTGGCGAGCTTGGTCCAGGAATCGCCGCCGTTATCCGATTGGTAGAATCCTTGGAAAGAATCCGCTGGTTTGGTTTGTGATGACATAAAGCCGCTGCGGATTCGAGGGCGCGAGGGCAAGGCCGATGCGGCCGTTGGTGGAAGAGGCGGCGGGCAGGCCGTTCGTCAGGCGACTCCAGTTGGCGCCGCCGTCGGTGGTCCGGTAAACCCCGGAACCAACGCCGCCGTAGGTGCGCAGATCCGGCTCGCGCAAGTGATCCCACATCGCCGCGAAAACGCGGTTCGGATTCGTCGGATCGATCGCAATGTCCACCGCGCCGGTGGTGTCGTTATCGCCGGCGAGGACGCGCGTCCAGGTGGTGCCGTTATCGGTCGAAGCGTACACGCCGCGATCGCCGCCGTGGCTGTAGAGCTGGCCGGCGACGGCCGCGTAAATGTGTTGCGGATTTGTCGGATCAACCGCGAACCGGCCGATCGCCCCGGAGTTCGTTAGGCCGACGTTTTGCCAGGTCCGGCCGCGATCGACCGAGCGGTAAATTCCCGCGCCGCCGTAAGTGATGCTGCCGCCGCCGGGATTGGGTTCGCCCGTTCCGGCAAAGAGCGTCCCGTTCGAAGTGATGAGGAGCGCGCCCATCGATTGCGGATTGGTCACGGGCCAGAGCGCGGTGAAGTGCGAGCCTTTGTCCCGGCTCTTCCAGATGCCGCCGGTCGCCGCCGCGATGTAAACCGTATCTTTTGCGACCGGGTCGACGGCAATATCGACCACGCGGCCGCCGATGTTCGTCGGCCCCGCAAATATCCAGCCGGTGCGCGCTTGCCCCGAGGTGGCTTGTTCATCAGCGGCTGCCAACGCCGCGGCCTGTGCGCCCGCCCGTTCGAGCGCTCCGGCGGGAATGCCGCCATGCACGACGCGCTGGGTGACGAACCAATCTTCCGGCGGGCTTTCCCGCTCTTCCTCTTCGCCGACCCGACGGTCCTTTGCCGGCCGCATGGAAAAACCAAAAAGCAGCGCTCCGGCGAGGAGCAGCACGAAACCAGACACCAACCGAAACCCAACGATGCGCATCTTCATCGCGCGCAGGCTAGCGGCCCTCCCACCGCAGAAGCAAGCCTGTTGCCAAACGACTCCGCGGTTGAGCAGCCGGGAAGTCAGGCGTAAGCAATTCGATGCTTCTGCGCCCTCTTCTCCTGCTCTCGTTGCTCGCGCTGGCGACACCGGCCTTCGGCCAACTCGGGAGCGCGCTCGACGCGCATGGCGGGCTGGAGAAATGGCACGCCTTCGCCGGCGTGGAGTACGACCTGATCTGGAAAAACGCCCAGGGCGAAAAGCACGATCACGAGCTTTTCAATCTCCAGAACCGCTCAGGACTAATCACGAGCGACAAATACACGATCGGCTCGAGCGACGGCAAAGTCTGGATCAAGCCCGGGCTCGACGCGCTCGGCGGAACTCCGCCGCGCTTCTACATGGGGACGCCGTTTTATTTTTTCGGGATGCCGTTTGTCTTCGCCGATCCGGGCAGCAAGCAGGAGTCGTTAGGCAAAATGAAGTTTCGCGGGGTGGAATACGATGCGCTCCGGATCACTTTCAGCAAAGGAACGGGCGACACACCGGATGATTTCTACACGGTTTATCTCGATCCGGATTCGCACCAGTTGAAGCTCGCGATCTACGTGGTGACTTATCCGCAGATGCGGAAAGACAAGCCGATCGACCAGCTCGAGCGGCACGCGATTGTGTTCGATGAATGGCAGACGGTCTCCGGCCTGCTCGCGCCGAAGAAAGCGCAGTTCTATAAATGGACCGGCACCGATCTCGACGGCGCCGTGCTCGGCGCGCTCGAATATTCCCACGTCAAATTCCTCAAGGAAGCGCCGGACCCGGCGAAATTTAAGCAGCCCGCCGACGCGGTGGTCGCGCCGATGTGATTCTCCCGCTCTCTCAGCACTCAGTTATGAACTCTTCACTCTCGAAAAAGGACAAACTCCGCCTCCTCACTCTGCTCCTCGAAAGCCGGCACGGCGATCTGCGCGAGCAAAATCTCAACCGCCAGGGCAAAGGCCATTTCCATGTCGCCGGCATGGGCCACGAAGCGCTCGCCGCGATTTCGTTTGCGACCGAGGAGGACGATTACATCTGCGGCTACTACCGCGATCGCGCACTCGTGCTCGGGCGCGGCGTGACCTCGCGCGACCTGGCGCTCGATTATTTCGCGAAGCGCAAAGGACAAAGCCACGGCCGGCAAATGCCGTCGCATTACAGCTATGCCTCGCGCCACATCTGGAGCGTGCCGACGCCGACCGGCGCGCAACTTCTGCCCGCCTGCGGCATCGCCTGGGGCATGCAGCTCGACGCGAAACCAGAACGTCGTCATCACGACGATCGGCGACGCGGCGACGCGCCAGGGCGATTTCTTCGAGGCGGTCTGCTTTCGCGAAGGAGCGGAAACTGCCGGTGCTCTTCATCGTCGAGGACAACGCCTACGGCATCAGCAGCCCGACGCGAAAGATCAACCCGCTCGCGATTGACGTGCTTCAGCCTAACGACTGGCAGATCGTCGACGGCAGCGATGTCGACGCGGTTTACGCGGCGGGGCAGGAAGCGATGCAGATCGATCCGCGCCGGCAAGGGCCCGGTTTTTCTCTGGGTGAAAATGGAGCGGCTCTCGAGCCACACGAGTTCCGACGATCACAAACTTTACCGCAGCGCGGAGGAGATCGAAGGCTCTGGCCAAGGCCGATCCGCTGACGAGATGGAAAGAGCAGCTGATCGCCGACGGCGATCTCACCGAGGAGGAGTTCGTTAGGCTCGACCAGGAGATCAAGGAACGGGTCCGCCAGGAGTTCATCGATGCCGAGCGGAGTGAAGATCCGTCGGCGGACGAGCTGGAATTGCAGATCACCGGCGAACTGCCGCAGCTCGACGACGAGATCCTGCCCGCGGGCAAATACCGGATCGGCGACGTCGTCAACCAAACGCTGCGCGCCGGCCTCGAGACGGATCCGCGTCGGATGATTTTCGGCGAGGACATCGAGGATCCGAAAGGCGGCGTCTTCCGGCTGACGCAAAAGCTTTCGACCGAATTCCCCGAGCAGGTTTTCAATTCGCCGCTCGCGGAATCGACCATCCTCGGCGTCGCCTGCGGTCTCGCTTCCTACGGCAAACGGCCGGTCTTCGAGCTGCAGTTCATCGATTTCATCTATCCCGGCTGGAACCAGCTCGTGACCAATCTCTCGACCTTGCGCTGGCGTTCGTTCGGCACCTGGACCTGCCCGGTGGTGCTCTACGCGCCGTACGGCGCGTATCTGCCGGGTGGAAGCCTCTGGCACACCCAGGCGAACGAAGCGGCCCTCGCCCACTATCCCGGGATCAACGTCGTCATTCCCAGCACGCCGGAGGACGCCGCTGGCCTGCTCTGGACCGCGATGCATTGCGACGACCCAACCATTGTCCTCATCCCGAAACATCTGCTCTGGGCCGAACACGAATCCGCCGAGCCGCTTCGCGCGGTGCCGTTCGGCAAAGCCCGCACTCACCAAACCGGCTCCGACGTTACCGTCGTCGCCTGGGGCAACACGATGGAGAAATCGATCGAGGCGCTCGCGAAACTCGGGCGACCGCGCGAGCGTCGAGTTGATCGATCTGCGCTCGATCGCGCCGTGGGACCGCGCGGCGATCGAGGAATCGGTGCGCAAGACCGGCCGGCTCGTCGTCGTGCAGGAAGACACGGAAAATTGCAGCGTCGGCCAGATGATCATCTCCCATCTCACCGGCATCAGCGACATCTGGGACGCGATGATCAGCCCGCCGCTCCTCGTCAGCAAAGGCAACGTCATGATCGGCTACAACCCGATCTACGAATACGCCGCGCTGCCGGACGTCGAGCGGATCGTTAGGGCAATTGAACGTTCGGTCGCGACCAAATCGGAGCGGATTGTTTCCGCCGCCGGCGCGGAGCCTGGAAGTGTTCGCTCGACCCCGGCGACAAAAGCGACGTCCGGCCAAAGCTCCATCATCGACCACGCAAAAAATCGTCGTCCCGATCATGGGCGAAGGCATTCGTTCCGCGAAAGTCGTCGCGCTTTTGAAAAAGCCCGGCGACCGAATCGAACTCGACGACGCGCTTTGCGAAGTCGAAACCGACAAGGCGGTTTACCCGATCGAGTCCTCTTTCGCCGGCACGATGGGCGAATGGAAAACGAAGGTCGACGACACGGTCGAGATCGGCCAGGAGCTCGGCACCATTCTCGGCGAAGGCGAGGAATGGGACGAGCAATTCGAGGCCGCGGCCGAAGCGTCCGCCACTGTAGAGGCGGCCGTGCCGGCCGCAGCCGCCAAACCATCCGTCGCAAAGAAGCGGACCTCCCGCGAGCCCGCTCTTTCGGCGACGATCACCCGCAAACTCGGCCGCGTCGTTCCCGCCAATCTTCAGATCGACGCCCGTTGGGAAGAAATCCGCGACGCGCGCGACGCGGCGAAAAAGAGCCGACGGGAAGAATGCCCCCTCGCCTTCCGTTATGGTCGCGTGGTCGGTCGTCCGCGCGATGGAGAAGACACGCCGCCTTCCGCAGCCTGATGCAGGACGACGACCAGATCATCGAGCAGGAGGATTTCGATCTCGGCGTCGCGGTTTCGTTAGCCGATGACCGGCTCGCGACCGCGGTCATCACGGCGGCGAACACCTTGTCCTGGCCCGATTTCGTGCAGCGCTACAACGAGACGGTCGAGGCCACGCGCTAACGGCCGAGTCGACGCGATGAACGCGCCGCTTGTGATCAGCAGCCTGGGCGCTTTCGGCGTGCGCGCGGCGGCGCCGATTGTCGTGCCGCCGTCGGTCGGCACGCTCTTCGTCGGCTCGGCGCACCAGGAGCTCATGCCGAACGGAAAGAAGGCGCACAGCGTGGAGGTGATCACGCTTTCGCTCACCTTCGATCATCGCGTCGTGAACGGGGCCGGCGCGGCGAACTTCGTCCACGAAATCAAGGAACTGATCGAGGCCTTCGCGATCCCAGCGGCCACTCCGTGTAGCGCGGGTCTCCGACCGGCGTTCGCTACAGGAGCGACGGCGCGCGAAGTTAGGTCTCTGGCCTGATTCGGCCGTCAGGCTTCCAGCCTGACGAGAAGAACGGACCGGCTGGAAGCCCGTCCGCCGAGTCAGGCAGGATGCCTGACTTCCAGAATGGTTTGCGCCTCCGGAAAGATCAATTCCTCCCACTCAGCGTAGGCCTTGGCGGACGGATGCAATCCGTCCGCCGCGACCAGCGACGGGTCCTCGCCCATTCTCCTGCTCAGCGGAAAAATATCGACCAAGGGTAACCCCCGCTGCTTTGCCTCTTCCGCGATCACTTTGTTGAAGCTCGCGAGACCGGCCGAGATATCGCGCCCGCGCGCATAGGTCGGCCCGTCCGGCGTGACCGAGAAATCCGGAATGTTGATCACGAGCAAGCGTCGCTCGTTAGGCACAATCTGCAGCATCGCGTCGAGCAGCTCCGCGACGTTGGCGCGGAAGACAGCCGGCTCGACGTCCTGCACCCAGTCGTTCACCCCGAGCATGAACGTCCCGAAATCCGGCCGCGCCGCGCGAAATAACGGCAGCTCCTTTTCGATCGCATCGCGTGTCGTCCAGCCGGTTCGCGAAGGGTTCGAGACCAGCTCGACCGGGATTCCACTTGTCGTTAGGCGTTGCGCCAGTAACGCCGGCCACGATTCCTCTTCGCTCGCCCCTTCGCCGATCGAATAGGAGTCGCCGATTACAGCATAACGAATGGGCGGCGCGGGCATCGGCCGCATTCTGCCGCGCGCCCGTAGTCCGCGCAAAGGCACTTTTCGCCCGCGGCCAGAACGCGATAAATTGCCGGATGCCGCGCGCGATCATCCATCTCGACATGGATTGCTTCTACGCCGCGATCGAGGTGCGCGATCGACCGGAGCTGCGCGGCAAACCGGTCGGAGTCGGCGGCGCGCGGGATCGGCGCGGTGTGCTCACCACCTGCAATTACGAGGCGCGCGCGTTCGGCGTGCACTCCGCGATGCCGACCTTCATGGCGCTGCAGCGCTGCCCCAAATTGATCGTCCTGCCGACGCGTTTCGATGTCTACCGGCGCGAATCGGCGACGATCCGGGCAATCCTTCACCGCTTCACGCCGCTGGTCGAGCCGCTCTCGCTCGACGAAGCCTATCTCGATGTCACGTCGCATCCCGGTGCGCCCGGTCCCCTCGCCCAGGTCATTCGCGATCTGATTTTTCGGAAAACCAAACTGACCGCCTCCGCCGGCATCGCGCCGAACAAGCTGGTCGCCAAAATCGCGAGCGACCTGAAGAAACCGAACGGCCAATACGAAGTCGCGCCTAACGACGTCGCCGGAATTCATGGCCGCGCTCCCGGTCCGCAAGATCTGGGGCATCGGCGCGGTCACGGAGCAGAAGCTGCAGCAGCGCGGGATCACCACCTGCGGCGAGCTGCAGCGTTTCAGCCGGCTGCAATTGCAGGAGCAGTTCGGCAAATTCGGCGCGGAGCTCTACGACCTTGCGCGCGGGATCGACGAACGCGCAGTCGAGCCGCATCGCGAACGCAAATCGCTCAGCAACGAGGAGACGTTCGCGATCAATCTGGAAACGCTCGAGGCCTGCGAAGAGAAGCTGGAGGAACTCTACGCCGAGCTGATGGCCGAACTCGCGCAGAAGGAAAACAGCCGCGCGATCACGAAGATTTTCGTGAAGCTGAAGTTTGCCGATTTCACCCGGACGACGGTGGAGCGCGCCGGGCTTCCGCCGTCGTTAGGCGACTACCGCACGCTGCTCACCGAAGCGTTCGCTCGGACCGGCAAGAGCGTGCGCTTGATGGGCGTCGGCGTTCGCTTCGCGCCAATCGCCGAGCCGGAAGCGGCCCAGCTTCCGCTGCTTTAGGATTGCCCGACTTAAGTCCAATTCGGGGGACGCTTTTCGAGGAACGCGGCGATGCCTTCCTTCGCTTCCACCGATTCGCGCGCTTCCATGTGATGACGCAGCGCGCGGTCAATATCCTCTTGCACCGAAGTCGACCAGAGTTCCTCGAGCAGGCGTTTGCTGCTCGCGAGGGCGCCGGGGGCATTCTGCAAAATCGCTGCGACCAGCTTTTGCACTTCGCTTTCGAGTTCGTTAGGCGCGACCACCCGGTTGACCAGGCCGATCTCCCGCGCGCGTGCCGCCTCGATCAGCTCGCCGGTGAAAAGCAGCTCGCGCGCATCGCGTTCGCGGAGTTGGCGCCGGAGGAAGGTCATCACCAGGCCGGCGACGAGGCCGCGCTTCACTTCCGGATAACCGATCTTCGTGCCCTCCGCCGCGACCACGAAATCGCAGGCCGACATCAAACCCGCGCCGCCGGCCAGAGCCGCGCCGTGGATCTGCGCGATCGTGATCATCCGCGTCTGGCTGACCGCGTGCAGCATTTGTGCGATCGCGTCCGCCGAGCGATGCGCGCGCTCGGCGATTTGCGTTTCGTTCAAATCCAGCCCGGCGCAGAAGACCTTGCCCGCACCGCGCAGGATGAGCACGCGCTGCTTTTCACTTGCTGCCGTCTCGATCGCGGCGACCAATTCCTCCATCAGCTCGATCGTCAGGGCATTGCGGCGTTCCGGACGATTAAGGGTCAGCGTGGTGACGCGGTCGGTGGTTTCGATAAGAACGTTAGGCATAAGAGTAATCTCGCTGGTGAAGATGCGAAGTTCTTCGCTACCCTGACAAGGTCGAATGGAAGAGCAACCTGTGAAACTGATCGAATGCCCGCGTGACGCCTGGCAGGGTTTGCCGCGGCCGATTCCGACCGACCGCAAAGCGGAATACCTGCGTGCGCTCATCGCCGCCGGTTTCCGTCATCTCGACGCGGTCAGCTTCGTTTCGCCGAAAGCCGTCCCGCAGCTGGCGGACAGCGAAGCCGTCCTCGAGCAATTGGTTCTGCCTAACGACCTCGAGATCATCGGCATCGTCGTGAATGAAAAAGGCGCCGAGCGCGCCATCGCCACCGGCAAAGTGCAGACGCTCGGTTATCCCTACTCGATCTCGCCGACCTTCCTCCGGCGGAATCAAAACCAATCGCCGGAAGAAAGCCTCGCCACTCTCGGCCGGATCGCGGCGAACACGCATGCGCATGGGCTCAACCTGGTCGCCTACCTCTCGATGGCCTTTGGCAATCCTTACGACGATCCCTGGAGCAAAGGGCGGCTGAACGCCGCGATTACCTCGATCACCATGCTCGGCGTAGGCGCGCTCTCGCTCGCCGATACCGTCGGCGTCGCGACGCCGGAGCTCATCCGCGAAGTCGTTGCGGCGGCGGTCTCCGCGCAGCCTGGGTGCGAGATCGGCGTCCACCTGCACAGCACGCGCGCCGGAGCCCCGGAAAAGATCCTCGCCGCCTACGACGCTGGCTGCCGCCGTTTCGATGCCGCCCTCGGTGGCCTCGGCGGCTGCCCCTTCGCGCAGGATGATCTCGTGGGAAACATCCCGACCGAGGAAGTCATCCGCGCTCTGGCGAAGCGAGGCACGACTTTTGAAATCGATCTGACAGCCGTCGCGGCGTTGAACGAAGCCATCAGCCACGAGTTCGCGAGCTGACCCGCAGCTAAGCCTTTAGCGGTCGGCGCTGATCCAGCGCGCTACAGTTCGCCAGGCGCCGGTTGGTGCACCACGTCTTACCTAACGAGTCTAGGTCTGCACCACACCCATGTGGAAGCGGGCCTGCGGCATCGGGCGGCTGACGTAGCCTAACAATTCCACCAGCACTTTGCGGGTGTCTTCCGGCTGGATGACGGCGTCAACCCAGCCGCGGGCGGCGCCGTAGCGGATGTCGGTTTGTTCTTCGTAGGTCTCTTTTACTTTGGCGCGGAGTTGCTCGAGTTCTTCGGCGCTGGCTTTCTTGTCGCCGCGCTCGCGCGATTTCGCGAGGACGCTGAAGACGGTGTCACTGGCCTGCGCCGCGCCCATCACGGCGTAGCGCGCGTTGGGCCAGGCGAGGATGAAGCGCGGGTCATAGGCCTTGCCGCAAAGGGCGTAGTTGCCCGCGCCGAAGGAACCGCCGACGACGACGGTGATCTTCGGCACGATCGAGTTGCTGACCGCGTTGACCAGTTTCGCGCCGCTGCGGATGATCCCGCTCTGTTCCGCGTCGCGGCCGACCATGAAGCCGGTCACGTCCTGGAAGAAAATGATCGGCAGCCCGGTCTGGTTGCAATCCATGACGAAGCGCGCGGCTTTGTCGGCGCTGTCGGCATAGATGACTCCGCCCATCTGGATCCCCACCTTTTTCGTGCGGACCTGATGGCGCTGATTCGCGACGATCCCGACGGAATGACCGCCGATCCGCGCATAGGCGGTGACGAGCGTTTTGCCGTAGTCGGCTTTGTATTCGTCGAGTGAACCGGCATCGATAATCGAGGCGAGCAAGTCTCGCGCGTCGTACTGTTTTTGGCCCTCGAGACTGATCAGGTCGTAGACGGCTTCCGGCTTTTTCTCCGGCGCGGTGACCTTCGTTTTCGCGCCGCTTTTCTTGGCCGCTTCCGCTTCCGGCAAATGACCGACTAACGAACGCAACCTTTTCAGGCATGACTCGTCGTCCTTCTCGTAAAAGTCGACGGTGCCGCTGATCTCGGCGTGCATGTGCGCCCCGCCAAGCTCTTCGTTATCGACGATCTGGCCGATGGCTGCTTTGACTAACGACGGGCCGGCGAGGTAAAGCCCGCTGCCTTCGGTCATGAGGATCTTGTCGCAGAGCACCGGCAGATAAGCGCCGCCGGCGACGCAGTTGCCCATGATCGCGGCGAACTGCGGGATGCCCGCGGCGGAGATGACGGCGTTGTTGCGGAAGATCCGGCCGAAGTCGTCTTCATCGGGGAAAATCTCGTCCTGCATCGGCAGGAAAACGCCGGACGAATCGACGAGGTAAATCAGCGGGAGCGCGTTCTCGAAAGCGATGCGCTGGGCGCGGATGATTTTCTTCGCGGTCTGGGGAAAAAACGCGCCGGCTTTCACCGTCGCGTCGTTGGCGACGATCATGCAGGGAATGCCGGCGACCTGCCCGATGCCGGCGACGGCGCCGGCGGCGGGGACGCTGCCCCATTGCTCGTACATTTTGTAGGCGGCCCAGAGCCCGATCTCGAAGAAGTCCGACTTCGGATCGACCAGGTGTTCGATGCGTTCCCGAGCGGGCAGGCGGCCGCGCTTGCGCTGGCGTTCCTGGCCGACTTTGCCGCCGCCTTCGCGGAGGATTTCTTCCTCCTTCAGGATCGCCTCGCAGCGGGCTCGGAGTTCGTTAGGTAAAGTGCTGCCGGCGCGGGAAGTCATCGGCTGGACTTACTCCGGCGCGGCGAAACGATCAAGGCTCCGGCGGCGAAGCGCCACGGAACGGACTAGTAAACGTCGACTTCGGAACGATAACCCGAGTCGCCGCGAATCGAGCTCAGGCGTCGCCGCATGGCGCGCTCCGACTCCGGGCGATTGATCCGTTCCATTGCCATTTTCACGACCCAAGGGATGACGGCGAGGGTGCCGACCGAGACGAGCGCGATCGCGGTCGCCTGGCGCGCGGGCCGATTAAAACGCTCGGCCATGAGCAAACCGACGCCGAGGCCAAAGGCCGTCCGCGTGAGCGTTAATAATCCGTCCAAGGGCAGGGCTTCTGCTGTTTTTGGAATGGATAACGAAATTGACATCGCCTAACCTTATACCTCTCGACGCAAAAAAAAGATACGGGAATTCTCACTTCCGCACCGCGCTGCTGCCACGCTTTTCATGACGAACCCGCCCTACGCGCTCATCTTGGCTGGCGGCAGCGGTGAGCGTTTCTGGCCGCTGAGCCGACGCTCGCGGCCGAAGCAATTGCTCAAGCTCGTCTCGGAAAAAACGCTTCTCGAGGAAACAATCGAACGCCTCGAAGGCATGGTGCCGAACGAGCGGATCCTGATTCTCACCAACGTCGACCAGGAGGCTGCGGTGCGCTCCTTGCTCCCGGATTTCCCGGCGGAAAATATCGTGGCCGAACCGGCGAAACGCGACACCGCCGCGGCGGTCGCGCTCGCGACGGGTTGGGTGGCGAAGCGCGATCATCGCGCGACCATGCTGGTCCTGCCCGCGGATCACGTGATCAAGCAATGCGAGAAATTCCAGGAAACGCTCCGCACGGCCGTCGCCGCGGCGGAAGAGACCAGCGCGATGGTGACGATCGGAGTTAAGCCGAGTTGGGCTTGTCCCGGATTTGGCTACATCGAGCAGGGTGGGCCCGCGATCTTGAAGAATCCCTCGGCGGCGAATCCCGTCCATCGCGTCATCCGTTTCCGCGAAAAACCGAACGCGGAATTGGCCGACCGGTTCGTCCGCGACGAGAAGTTTCGCTGGAACACCGGAATGTTCGTCTGGCCGGTGCCGACCGTCCTGAGCGAGTTCAATCGGCACGCGCCGCAGCTCGCCGATTTCATCTCGCAACTGCGCGCACCGGATAACTGGGAGCGGACCTTGCGCGACCGCTTCAAAAGTCTGCCGCGGATTTCTTTCGACTACGCGATCATGGAAAAAGCGGATCGCGTGCTGATGGTGGAAGCGAGCTTCGATTGGGACGATGTCGGCGGCTGGCGCGCAGTCGCGTCCTATCTCACTCCGGATGGCGCAGGCAACTCCTGCCACGGCGACCTCACGACTTTGAATGCGAGCAACAACATCATTTTCAACGATGGCCCGACCAAGATCGCGCTCGTCGGCGTGCACAACCTGATCGTCGTGCGCACCGACGACGCGCTGCTCATCTGCCATCGACACGACGCGGAGAAGATCAAGAACCTGATCCCGGATTTGCCGCCGGAGCTGCAATGAAACGAATCATGGGCGTCGACTACGGCAAAGCGCGCATCGGGATCGCGCTGTCCGACGAGCTGCAAATGCTCGCGCATCCCGCGGAGACAATCGCGGTCGCGAAAACGCCGAACCCATCCGCGCGCATCGCCGCGATCGTGCAGGAGAAAAACGTCGAGCGCATCGTAGTCGGTTTGCCGCGCCACATGAACGGAACGGAAGGCGCGTCGGCCGAAGAGGCGCGCGCTTTTGCGGAGAAGCTCAAGGCCGCGGTGGCTTGCGAAGTGCGCACCTGGGACGAGCGGCTCTCCACCGTTGCCGCGCACCGCGCGCTCCAGCAAGCCGGCAAGAAAACGCGCGAGACACGCGGCTACATTGATCAGGTCGCCGCGCAGATATTGCTGCAAGGTTACCTCGACAGCCTGCCGGGGAACCAGGGCGATACCGGGCTCGATCATTTTGCCTAACGAACGCGGAACTCGCCGGGAGGCCGGACCGGCCCGCGCGCGTCGGCTCAAGCTGATGATCGCCTACGACGGAACCGGATTCAGCGGTTGGCAGAGCCAGGCCAAAGGCAACACGATTCAGGACCGGATCGAAAGCGCGTTCGCGGTTGTGACCGGGGAAAAGATCCGCGTGCACGGAGCCGGCCGGACCGACAGCGGCGTGCATGCGCTCGGGCAATGCGCGCATGCCGACGTGCCGCCGACGCGGCTGCCGCCGGCGATCTGGCAGGACGCGTTGAACGCGTCGCTCCCGCCGCAGATTCGCGTCGTCGGCTGCCGCTTCGTGCCGACCAGCTTTCATGCCCGCTTTTCGGCTCGAGGGAAAGTCTACCGCTATCGCGTCGCCACCACGCCGATTCTCTCGCCGTTTGAAGTCGATCGGGCGTGGCATGTTTCGAGTCCGCTCGACGACGCGGCCCTGCGCGGCTGCGCGGCGCTCTTTATCGGGACCCACGATTTTGCCAGCTTCGCGGCGAATCGCGGGAAACCGCCGAATTCCACCGTCCGCACGATCCGCTCGGTGCGGGTGCGACGCACTGGTTCCGTCATGGAGTTCGAGTTCAACGGCGACGGCTTCCTCTACAAGATGGTGCGCCTGATCGTCGGCGCGATCATTCGCTGCGCGCTCGGCAAGGACGATCTCGCGCTCGTTAGGCAAAGACTCACGCAGCCGAATCAGACCGGCGCGCGCCTCGTCGCGCCAGCAGCCGGCCTGACCCTCGCCCGCGTCTCTTATCACACGCACCATGAGCCGCAATGACGAAACTAAGTAGCCTCTGCCTCGGCTGGATTGGTGCGCCAGACCATTTGCAGCGACCCGCTGACCGGTTTCCGGCTTGCGAACCCGGCTCGCTCCCATAGCTTGTGCGGGCATGACCACCGCAGCGATTGAAACCCCGGCGCAAGCCGTGCCGGCCGCCTACGATTCCAAGATCGAGGGCAACGTCATCTTCACTCGGCTCGACGCGGCGATGAACTGGATGCGCAAGAATTCCCTCTGGCCCATGCCGATGGGTCTCGCCTGTTGCGCGATCGAGTTGATGGCGACCGCCTCCGCGCGCTTCGACATCGCGCGGTTCGGCGCGGAAGTGATGCGCTTCTCGCCGCGCCAATGCGACGTCATGATCGTCGCCGGCACCGTGACTTACAAAATGGCGCTCGCGGTGAAGCGGATCTACGAGCAAATGCCCGAGCCAAAATGGGTCATCGCAATGGGCGCGTGCGCCTCCAGCGGCGGGATGTATCGCTCCTATGCAGTCTTACAGGGAATCGACCAGCTTTTGCCGGTCGATGTCTATATCTCCGGTTGCCCGCCCCGCCCTGAGGCGCTGATCGAAGGCCTAATGAAGCTACAAGGGAAGATCACCGGGGAACGTTCCTTCACCTCGCAGAAAAGAGACTTGGCCGATCAGCTACAGTCGTTAGGTTAACATCACTCGTCATTCTGAGCGCAGCGCAGCGAAGTCGAAGAATCCCGATGAATAATCTTAAAGCGCCGCTCCTAACTCACCACCTTTCTTCGAACCTTCCGGGTGACTCCACGCGATCCTTCGACGGCGTTCCGTTGCGCTGCACTTGCTCAGGATGACGGTATACTTGGCCCACCCGTAACTTGCTCATGACTGGCTCCGAACTCCTGACTTCCGTCTCCCAGCGCTTTGAAAAGAAGATCCTGGAGCAGACTGAATTTCGCGGTGAAACCACCTTCCGAATCGACCGCGCCGACTTGCGCGAGGTGGCGAAGTTCTGCCGGGAAGAGTTATCCTTCGATTACCTGCTCGATATCTCGAGCGTCGATAACTTCGGCGAAGAACCGCGCTTCGAGATCGTCTACGAGCTTTACTCGATGACTCTCGCTGTCCACCTGAGACTCAAGCTCCGCGTCTCGGAAGACGATCCCACCGCTCGACACCCTCTCCGACATCTGGCCGACCGCCAACTGGCATGAGCGCGAGATCTGGGACATGATGGGTCTGCGTTTCAACAATCACCCGGACCTGCGCCGCATCCTGATGTGGGAAGGCTATCCCTACTTCCCCTTGCGCAAGGAGTTTCCCCTCGAAGGCAAACCGAGCGACATGCCCGACGTCGCCTTTACCTCCGCCGCTCCGATGGAGGGCGGCCCCTTTGTCACTCAGCCGAGCACCGCCACGACCAAGGACCGCGAGCCTCGCGCCCGGCGCTCGCTCGACGAATAGCCGCGCTGGTCGCTGGTTCAGCAGAGAACGCTCTCCAGCAGACTTTCGCAACGTGCCCGCCGCCGCCTCGCCGGCTGCTCAGCACTTCCTGATGGTTGGAGCGCCTCTGGCTCAGGCCGGCCGCCCAGTTCGTTAGGCAGGAAAAGCCGGCGACCTCCATCCCCAAGGCGCGCGCCTGGATCGTCTCGCAAACGTCGACATCCCGACGGCGTCGGCGCCTGACTGTCGGAGCATCCTTACTTCGGCCGGCGTCTCGTATTGAGGTCCGCGCACGCCGGCGTAAATGCCTTCGTGCAAGGTGAGGTTTGTTCTCGCGCGCGGCGGTCGCGAACGTTCTCGCCAAGGCGGCGAATAGGCGTCGGTCATGTCGACGAAACCATCTTCACCGGACAATGGCGTAGGTCCCAGTCAG
This sequence comes from uncultured Verrucomicrobiae bacterium, assembly GCA_963831805.1. Taxonomy (GTDB): domain Bacteria; phylum Verrucomicrobiota; class Verrucomicrobiia; order Chthoniobacterales; family UBA10450; genus Palsa-1392. The sequence continues at coordinate 37,788 of CAWHRN010000010.1, forward strand.
GTTGAGATGATCGCTGATCATCATCCAGGAACCGGGAGAAAAGTCCGGATTGACGGACCCGCGGCGTTGGTCAGGATCAAGCGTCCGATACCGGCACGCGCGAGAAAGCGAATCCCGGCCGTGATCTCACGTGCGCTGTAGCCCTCGTAAAGATGAACGCGTCCCTGCGCGAAGAGCACCCGCGCGTCACCAATCCCGCCGAGCACAAATCGTCCGACGTGGCCGTTCACGCTGGCGCGCGGAAGGTCGGTTATTTCCTGGTAGGAAATGTCCGGCTCAGCGATGGATTCTGGACTAACGAGTGTAGGCCGGAACCGAGCACGATCGCGACCTGGGCGCCGTAGTCCCGTACCCGCTCGACGCAAACGTCTCCACTCGTCAGGCCGCAGAGACCGGCGGCGCGGAAGCCGGCCGCTTCGTTCGCCATGACGTCCCGGTCCGTTCGTTCTCTTCACGTGCGGCCGGTCGAGGTCTTGCCTTCCTTCGGATAGGCGATGCGGGTGTGCAGCATGTTCATGAGAGTGAAACGGAAGCGCTCCGCGATCGTTCGCAGCTCGCGCAGAGTCAGCTCGCATTCATCGAGTTGATGATCCGCAAGGCGCTGATCGATCAGGTCGTTGACTAATTGTTCGATCTTTTGCGGGGTCGGTTTCTCGAGACTGCGCGAGGCGCTTTCGACCATGTCGGCGAGACTGATGATCGCGCTCTCCTTGGTCTGCGGGTTCGGTCCGCTGTAGCGGAAACTCTCCTCCGAGACTTCGGGGATATCTTCCTCGCGCATCTTCATGATCTTGCCGCCAGCACGCGCATCTTCGTGTTGCTGGAGAGCGCGCTTGTAGAAGTAAAAGACTAACGACGTGCCGTGATGCTGTTGGATCACGTCGATGACCTGTTGGTTGAGCCCGTGCTTGAGCGCCAGGTCCACGCCTTCCTTGACGTGCGCGATGATGATGAGCGCGCTCATGGTTGGCGCGAGATCGTCGTGCGGGTTGCGCTCGAAGTTCATGTTCTCGGTGAAGTATTCAGGCTTCACCAGTTTGCCGACATCGTGAAAATAGGAGCAGACGCGGCAGAGCGTGGCATTGGCGCCGATCGCTTCGGCGGCGGACTCAGCCAGGTTCGCGACGACCAGGCTGTGATGATAAGTGCCCGGCGCCTCGATCGTCATCTGGCGCAGGAGCGGATGATTCAGATCCGAAGCTTCGAGCCAGGAGATATCGGTCGTGATCGCGAAGAGCTGTTCGAGGATGGGAAGCGCGCCGCCGACCACCATCGCGGTGACAATGCCGTTGCCGATCGCGAGCGCGCTTTGGACCCGATCATGGTCCAATCGGTCGCGCCCGGATTAAAAAGGTTGATCGGACCGATGAGTCCGAAAGTGAGTGAGAGCAGCCAGATCGCGAGGCCGACACAAAGCCCGGCGCGAATTAGCCGGCTCCGCCGCCGCACCTGCAGCGTGAGATAGACCGCGGTGAAGCCGCTGATGAGTCCATTCACCAGCATCGGCGCATCGATCTTGCTGACGAGGATGCTGCCCCAAAGACTAACGAACACAGCTCCGTAGAGTCCGTGATTCCGCCCGAGCAGGACACAAAGGACGAGCGGCGCGAAGGCGTAGGGTGCGATCAGCCAGGCGGCTTCCGGCTTGAGAAAGACGAACAGCGCCGCTGTTGCAAAGGACGAGCAGGAGCTTGGTGATGCCGAGCTGGAAAAAGATGATCCCGAAAACCAGGAAGAGCGCGCGAGTTACGCCGAAAAGTATTCGGTTGATTGATCCAGAGCTGCGCGACCGCGGTGACGAAAAAGAGCAGCGCGATGACGAAGTTCTTCGTCGGCTCCGGCTGTTGTCCGCTGAAGATGAGGAGCGCGAGCCCGGCGATGAAGGCGACGAAAATGGCGACCTTCATCCAGAGCGCGTGCTCGAGGTTGCGGAGCATTTCGTTCGAGGCGCGGCGCCGCCGCTTCTTGCCCGAGGCGAGGCCTTGTCTTGACGAGGCTGGGTGCGGCGGAGGAATTCGAACATGACGGTTACTTACGGCTCGCGCCGCCCGTGTTGGCCGGCGACCGATGCTGCTGGTAGGCGTTGATGATCGCGCGGACGAGTTCGTGCCTAACGACGTCGCGCGTCGTCGAAATAAACGAAGCCGATCCCGGGCACATTCTTCAAAGCCTGCAGAGCTTCGAGCAGGCCGGAGCGTTTGTTCGGCGGCAGATCGATCTGCGTGCCGTCGCCGGTGACGACGCATTTCGAGCGCGGTCCGATGCGCGTCAGGAGCATGAACATTTGCTCCGTAGTGGTGTTCTGGGCTTCGTCGAGAATGACGAACGCGTTGCTCAAGGTCCGGCCGCGCATGTAGGCGAGCGGCGCGATCTCGATCGTCTCGCGCGCGACGAAACGCTCGAGCTCTTCCGGCTCGAGCATGTCGTGCAGCGCGTCGTAAAGCGGACGGAGATACGGCGTGATCTTTTGCTGCAGATCGCCCGGTAAAAAGCCGAGCGCTTCGCCCGCTTCGACCGCTGGTCGGGTGAGGATAATTCGATCGACCTGTTCCTTCTTCAACGCGGAAACCGCCATCGCGACCGCGAGATAAGTCTTGCCCGTCCCGGCCGGCCCGATCCCGAAAACAATGTCGTGTCTTCTGGATCGCCTCGAGATACTGCCGCTGGCCCGAGGCGTGCGCGCGACGATCGGCGGCTTGCGCGCCGAGGTGATGATCTTGGTCGCGACGAGGTCGCCGAGATTATCCTCGCGGGCTTCGTTCACGGAGTTAAGCGCGTAGTTGAATTCGTGCTTTTGGATATCGACCCCGCGCTGCCGGGCGTTTTCCAATTGCGTGAAAACGCGTTCGCCCTTCGCGACCTGTGCCGGTTCGCCTTCCAGTTTGATCCAGCCATCGCGGGTCGTGACTTTCACGCCTGAGCGACTCCTCGAGGTTCTTGAGCAGTTTGAGATCGTTCGCGTAGAGCGACTGCACGGCGCGCGCGTTCTCAAATTGAAGCGTGCGCGTTTCAGTCATCTCGCCGCGGGGACATCAGCCGCAGAGGATAGGCTCCCGCGGAGAGTGGTGTCAAACTAAGCCTGACAATCGGCCTACTTAAATCCGTAGACCAGCGCCCAATGGGTGCGCTCTTCGGGCGAACTCTCGACCGCGACGATGATGAAGTAGCTGCCGGTCGCTTTCGGAATGAGATGGGCGGCGGCGAAGTGGCCTTTCTGCCAGCTATCGGGTTGCTCGGCGAGCTTACCGTCGGCGTCGTAGATATGGACGGAGATTTTCGCCTGCTCCACTTCCGTGCCCATCCAGAACCAGTATTCGTTGCCCTTGAAAAGCTGTTGCCGGACGGCCTTTTTCTCGCCGACTCCGAGATCGCCGCCCCAATAATCTTCGCGCACCTGGAAGCCCTGCTTGACGTACGGCTCAGCCGATTCGCAGCGCGAAGGAATGCGCGTCGTCCACCGAGGCGCGCGAGGCCGCGACCTGCAGCGCGAGAACGGCGACGAAAAGTCCGGCAGCCCGGCGTGCGATGGAACGGGAGGCGCGCATCGGCTACGGATTGCGAGTCACGATGCCCTCATCGAGTCGGCTTGTGATCTGGTTAATCTTTTTCACCGACGCCGGCAGAGATCTGGCCTTCCACCTCGATCAATGGTTTCACTTCCACGAGAGAGCTTCGAATCTGACCGAGCAATGGGATGTTGAACTCCGGCATGTTCGCGAGTTTGCGCTGAAAATATTCCAGCAGGTCCGGCTGATGCAGCAACTCCGCGCCGTCGGTCGAGAAATGTCGGTCCACCACCGAGGTCAGCACCTGCGTGCCGCGGAGCCAGCCGCCGAGGCTGACGAGTTGTGAGAGCTTCTCGTCGTGCACTTCGTTCATCGCCTGTTGCACGCTGTTCTGGGTCCGGTCGAGCTCCTGGCGGACGCCGTTCCAATTGCGCCGGTCGGCTGCTTCGGTGATCGCTTTCGCATGCGGGACGATGGAATTACCGACGCCGATTCCCTTGGCCAGACTAACGACTCGTTGCCCGATCTCCTTCACGCTCGGCGCGTCTTCGGCCTGCACCGCGATGAAGCCATCGGCAATGATCGTCGCCGAGAAGGAGCGCGATCCGCGGGCGTTCGGTGAAGTTGGTGCCTTTGTTCGTGCGCACGAATTCCTTCCAGTTCACGCTGTCGAGCTTGTTCAGCGCGCCGAAAATTTCGTTAGGCAACGGCACCACCACGTCGTCCACCGTCTTGGAAAGCCGCTTCACATCGATGTGTCGCGGAGCCTCGGCAGCCTGCGCCGGCACCAAGCTGGCGACACAACTGCTCACTAAAATTAGACTAAAGAATGATCTCATCCGCGGCTTCGACTGTTGATTTCAGAGAAGGTATTCAGGATTAGTTGGTCACTTTATGCAGAACGTTTCGGCCGCACAAACGCGTTACCTTGCCGCGAACTGGAATCGCGGCAAACCCTTTTCGGCGGCGACGGCGAACTCGCTTTAGGAAACGCGGCGCGCTTCTCATGAAACTGGAACGCCTGCGCGAGATTCTGACGCGCGCCGCCGGCAAACGTCTTACCGTCGTCGGCGACCTCATGCTCGACGAATTCGTCTGGGGCAAAGTCGGGCGCATTTCGCCGGAAGCGCCCGTGCCCGTCGTCGAAGTGACCGGGGAATCCTTCTACCCCGGGGGTGCGGCTCAAACGTCGCGCGGAATCTGCGCGAGTTTACCCGCGGCGTCTCGGTCATCGGCACGGTCGGGAAGGACGCCGCCGGGAAACAATTGCTCGAGCTGCTCCGCGAACAGGAAATCGACACCGCGCTCGTGCTCGAGGATCCGGACTTCCGCACGATCGTGAAGACGCGGATCGTCGCGCGGCATCAGCAGGTGGTGCGGGTCGATCGCGAGCAATTTCGCGAACCGACCGCCGCGCAGGTCGAGCGCATCGCCGCGGATCTGCGGAAGATTTTGCCCGCACTCGATGCGGTCATTTTTGAAGACTACGGCAAGGGTTTCCTGAGCGAAGCGCTCGTTAGGCAAATCTCCCACGACGCGCAGGCGGCGGGAAAAATTGTCACCGCCGATCCGAACCCGCAGCAGGCGTTGCCTTGGCAAAACATCACCGCGATCAAGCCCAACCGCAGCGAAGCGCTCGCCGCCGCGGGCCTGCCCGCGACCGATCCGATCGATCCGCCTAACGACGATGAGGCGCTGCTCGAGGCCGGCGCGAAACTGCTCGAGGCCTGGGATACCAAACTCCTCCTCATCACTCTCGGCGAGCAGGGCATGATGCTTTTCCAGCGCGGCCAGCCACCGCATCACATTCCGACCAAGGCGCGCCAGGTCTTCGACGTTTCCGGCGCAGGCGATACCGCGATCGCGCTCTTCACTCTCGCGCTCTGTTGCGACGCGACACCAGCGGAAGCCGCGGAAATCGCCAACCACGCCAGCGCCGTGGTCGTCGCCAAACTCGGCACCGCGACCGTTACGCCGGAGGAATTGATCGCCAGTCTCGAGGACGACGATGGCGCCTAACGAATCCGCTCCGGCGGTTTTCCTCGATCGCGACGGAACGCTGATGCTCGAGGTGAATTACTGCTCCGATCCCAAAGAGGTGGCAATTTTTCCCGGCGTGCCCGAAGCGCTCGAGCAACTGCGCGCGGCCGGCTACAAGCTCATCGTGATCTCAAACCAGGCCGGCATCGGACGCGGCTATTTCACCGAAGCGCAATACCGGCTGGTGGAGGCGGAAGTCGCGCGGGCAGTTCAGCCGGCAACTTTCGACGCCGTTTATTTTTGTCCGGATCATCCGGACCGTCCGACCGATTTCCGCAAACCCGCTCCCGGCATGGTCCTCGCCGCGCAACGCGATCATCAGCTCGATCTCGCGCGCTCTTTTTTCATCGGCGACAAGGCGATCGACATCGAGTGCGGTCGCAACGCAGGTGTCCGCACCGTTCTGGTCAAAACCGGTTACGGCGCGGAGGAAGCCGAGCGAGCCGGCGCGAACTGGGTCGCGGAAGATTTCGCCGCGGCCGCGAACATCATTCTCGCGCAGTCGCATGAGTAAAACCGTCGGCCTCATCCCCGCGCGTTTGGCTTCCACCCGGTTCCCGGGGAAGCCGCTGCACCCGATCGCGGGCAAACCTCTGCTCCAGCACGTCTGGGAACGATGCCGCCGCGCCAAACGCCTCGCCTCCGTCATCATCGCGACCGACGACATGCGGATCGCGGAGGCGGCTTTCGCCTGGGGCGCGGAAGTCAGCCTAACGAAAAGCAGTCACCACAGCGGGACCGACCGCATCGCCGAGGTCGCGCCGGAAAATGCCCGACGTCACCCATCTCGTCAACATCCAGGGCGACGAGCCGCTGGTCGATCCAAAGTTGATCGATCGACTCGTTAGGCAAATGGAACGCGAATCCGGAGATCGCGATGATCACCGCGGTGCATCCGTTCGATAATCCGGCCGACGCGCAGTCGCCGCACCAGGTCAAGGCCGTCCTCGATCGCGCGAAATGCGCGCTTTATTTCTCCCGCAGCCCGATCCCATTCCCGCGCGCGGCGCGGCCCGCTATTTTCGCCACCAGGGCATCTACGGCTATCGCCGCGAGCTGCTCCTGCAGTTTGTCCGCTGGCAACCGGCGCCGCTGGAAAACGCCGAGGCGCTCGAGCAATTGCGCGCGTTGGAGAATGGCGTAAAGATTCACGTGGTCGTGACCCAGAGCGGCTCTCCCGGAGTCGATACGCCGGACGACGCCCGGGCGATCGAACATCTCCTCCTCGCTTCCCGGCCTGCTCGTTTTCCGCGATGAAATATATTTTTGTAACTGGCGGAGTGGTGAGTTCGTTAGGCAAAGGCCTCGCCGGCGGCCTCGCTCGGCACGCTCCTCGAGCTGCGCGGTCAGCGCGTGCTCCTGCAGAAATTCGATCCGTACCTGAACGTCGATCCGGGCACGATGAACCCGTTTCAGCACGGCGAAGTTTATGTCCTGAACGATGGCGCGGAGACCGATCTCGACCTCGGCCATTACGAGCGTTTCACCAACTGCGTTCTCTCGCGGAACAACAACCTGACGAGTGGCCAGGTTTACGAGAGCGTGATCCTGAAAGAGCGGCGCGGCGATTATCTCGGCAAAACCGTGCAGGTGATTCCGCACGTCACCGACGAGATCAAGGCGCGCATCCGCCAGGTCGCCGACCCGAAGAAAGTCGACATCGTCATCACCGAAATCGGCGGCACCATCGGCGACATCGAAGGGCTGCCGTTCCTCGAAGCGATCCGGCAATTCATTCTCGAAGTCGGCCCGCAGAACGTCGTCAACATGCACGTCACGCTCGTCCCCTACATCCGGGCGGCGGGCGAACTGAAGACCAAGCCGACGCAGCAAAGCATCGCGAAATTGCGCGAGATCGGTCTCCAGCCGCAGGTGCTGATCTGCCGCACCGAACGCCCGCTCGACGACGACGTCCGGCAAAAGCTTTCCATGTTCTGCAACGTCCCGGTCAACGCGGTGGTCGAGGCGCGCGACGTGCCGCACACGATTTACGAGATGCCGCTCATGCTGCATGAGGAAGGGCTCGATCAACTCGTTTGCCAGCTGCTCGCATCTCGACGGTCGCCGCGCCGGACTTGACGGATTGGCGCAAATTCGTGAATCGCGTGATCAACCCGAAGAAGCAGGTAAAGATCGCGGTCGTCGGCAAATACATCGAGCTGCAGGACGCCTACAAAAGCATTTACGAATCGCTCACTCACGCCGCGGCGAGCCACGATTGCGGGATCGATCTGCGCCTGATCGATGCCGAGTCGCTCGAGAACGGCGTCAACGGTCAGCTAAACGATGTCGCGGGCATTCTCATCCCCGGCGGCTTCGGCGAGCGCGGAGTCGAGGGGAAAATTAGCGCGGCGCAGTTCGCGCGCGAGAACAAGGTGCCGTTTCTCGGGCTTTGCCTCGGGATGCAGGTCGCGACGATCGAGTTTGCGCGCAATGTCTGCGGCATCGCGGCGGCGAACAGCATCGAGTTCGACAAGAACTCGCCCGACCCGGTGATCACGCTCCTTGAAGAGCAGAAAAAAATTCACAAAAAAGGCGGCAGCATGCGGCTCGGCACCTGGCCGACCCAGATCGTACCCGACACCTTGGCGGAGAAAGTTTACGGGAACGCGGAGGTGCTCGAGCGGCATCGGCACCGCTACGAGTTCAACATGAAATACCGCGAGCAGATGGAGGAAAAAGGTTTCCTCATTAGCGGCACTTCGCCCGATGGCTCGCTCGCAGAATTGATCGAGCTGCGGGATCACCCGTGGTTTCTGGCCTGCCAGTACCACCCGGAATTCCAGAGCAAACCGAACAAGCCGCACCCGCTGTTCAGCGGATTCATCCGGGCCTCCCTGGCGCATCAGGACTAACGCCTAACGAGTTAATACGCTGGCGTCGCGGTGCGCTCGCGATGTCATCCTGAGCCGGCACAGCGCGGCGAAGGATCTCCCAAGCGTCGCCCGAGCTGGCCTTGCCTAACGACATCGCAAGACGCTTGCGAGATCCCTCGCTACGCTCGGGATGCAGGGAGATTGCGGCCCGCCATTCAACGATGGGCCGCGCGGCGCAGGCGATCCATGATCGCCGCGCCAAGGCCGGTTTCGGGGGTTGCTTCCGCCACGATGCAGGCAAGGCCCGCGGCATCCAGTTCACGCAGCTCGCGAAATAGATTCGCAGCCGCTTCGCGCAGATCGCCCGTTGACGTCAGTTGTCGCGACACCACGAAGCCTGCGGGAATCGCCGCGTCGCTCCAAAAACAGAGCGCCAAAACGTTCTCCTTCCGGAATCACCACGGAGGAAATATCGGCTGCGATCAGCAGTGGCGTACGTGGCGCGTAATGAGAAGCGGATTGACCCGCTGTCTCGATCGTCACCGGCGTTTCGACGACAAACACTTCGCCAAATTTCATCAGCTCTTCCGCGGAGATCATCCCGCGGCGCAAAATCTCCAGCGGGCCCTCGCCCGCAGCTTTAACGCGAGACCTGCGCGATAAACCCGTGAGGCAAAAATACGGTCGTATCCAGGTAGCGACCGGAGATCATGCCGCTGTTGTTTATTCCAACGAGCGAGGTTCCGCCGGCGGCCGGGTAGTCAAAGCTCACGAAGGTGTTGGGCAGTTTTAGGAAAAATCCGTGCTCGTGGCCATCCGCTAGCTCGTATGTCCCGACGATCCAGCCCTGATCATTGATCCCGTTGACGAAGGTGTTCACCGCGCCGGGGTAGTCGATCGGGAAAGTGAGTGTGCCATCGGCCTGCCGAATGAACCCGTGGAAGACAAAACCGCCGTCGGTCGTGTAATCACCTGCGACCTGATCGAGGTTGTTAAGGCCATGAGCCTCAGAGCTGGTCTGGCCGGGAATCATGATGTCAAGATCCGTCCCCGCGATCCTGGCATAGGCGTGAAAGGGCGTATCCGATCCGCTTGGGACGTATTCGCCCGCAATATCTCCGGCGTCGTTGATCCCGAAAAGAAAAGTGAAAGTGCTGATGCCAATTTCGATTGTATGAAAGGTGCTACCCGCAAGGATGAAACCCTGGTAACCGGTCGTCCGGTTGAAGAACGAACCATCAATGACGCGTGATCGGTTGATCCCTTCGGCGTTGGTGACATGGCCTGTGGCCTCGGGATCGGCGATGGGCGCGCTAAAGGTGCCGTCGCTGTAGCGTATAAAACCGAACGAAGCGTTTTTCTCGAGGTAACTAGCGGCAACATCGCCGCGGCTGTTAATCCCGAAGGGGTCTGCGGTTCCCACTCCGGGATAATCATAGGTCGTGACGACCAGAGTGATCGTAGGGGATGCGGCCCGCACGAAGTGAAGTGGCGCGATGCTGGCGAGGCTCGCCAGCGCGGAGATGAGCAATCGTTTTCTGTGTGTCATCAGATCGTTTTCCTTGGTTTGATGCTTTGGTTTCGACGGGAAAGCTTACGGTGGATCGGATTACCGGCAGCTCGTGTCTTCGTGATTTCGGTAGCCAAATAAAAAACGGTCAAGCAAAAAAGTTATAGGTCATCCGGTGGCGTCCGCCCGTAACGGATGCAGAGCAACAGTCGGGGTTCCAACAGTGCCCCCTTCGAGCGATAAATGGCTGGGTGGCATCTCCAATTCTCTGTAGCGTCCGCTTTTCTCAGAGACAAAAGCCCCCGGACGCGCTGGGGACAGCGACCCGCCTGCAGGTGAAGCCGAAAGCTGCTGGCAGGACCCTTCGCTTCGCTCAGGATGACAAGGATGCGGCTCGCCTAACGATGCGCGCCCCGGCGCAGGCGGTCCATGATCGCGGCGCCGAGACCGGTGGTCGGCAGTGCTTCGGCGACGATCGCGTCGAGCCCGGCGGCATCGAGCTCGCGCAGGTGCCGGAAAAGATCGGTGGCCGCTTCCCGCAGATCGCTGGTCGCGCTCAGGCGGCGTGACTCCGCGAAACCCGCCGGCGCGATTTCGCTGCTCCAGAGGAGTGCGCCATAACGCTGGTCGTTAGGCACTTCTATCGCCGCGATCTCGTCAACGACGAAAAGCGGGGCGCGGGGGGCGTAATGCGACGGCAACTGTCCCGGGGCTTGCGGGCGCGAGGAGGTTTTCGTTAGGCGAATTTCGCCGAATTCCGCGAGCTGCTCGCGGGTGATCGGGCCGTCGCGCAGGATCGTCAGGCTGTTTCCCTCCGGCCTAACGATGGTCGATTCGATACCATGCGCGGTCGAGCCTCCGTCGACGATGAGCGGGATGCGGCCGGATAATTCCTCGAAGACATGCGCCGCCGCGGTCGGGCTGATGCGGCCGAAACGGTTCGCGCTCGGCGCGGCGAGCGGGCGATCCAGCTCTTGCACGATGGTGGAGAAGATGGAGTGCGCGCTCATCCGCACCGCGACCGTCGTTAGGCCGGCGGTCACGATATCGGGAATCAAATCTGTCTTCGGCAAAAGAATCGTTAGGGGACCGGGCCAGAAGTTTTCGATTAACTTCCGCGCGAGGGATGTGGGCGTGGCCACGCGCGCAAGCCACCCGCGATTCGGCAGGTGGACAATGAGCGGGTCGAAACGCGGGCGTTCTTTGGTCTCGAATATTTTCGTCACCGCCTCCGCGGAAAGCGCGTCCGCGGCGAGGCCGTAGACCGTCTCCGTGGGGAGCGCGACTGCTTCGCCCGCACGCAGCAGCCCGAGCGCGCGCGCGACGGCCTGCGCACGTTCGTTAGGCATGCCAGTTGGGGCGATGACTGTTTTCACCCGAGTCGAGCGCGCGCCCGCAAAGCCGCCTCCGAGCCGGCTTCAACCGTTTCCGCGAGAGCCGTGAGGTGGCCCATTTTCCGGCGCGCACGCGGTTCGCGTTTTCCGTAGAGATGGAGGTGGACATTTTTCTCCGCGAGCGCCGCGGCCCAATCGGGTTCGCCGTTTTTCCAGATGTCGCCGAGCAGGTTCACCATCGCGGCCGGGCGGAGCAGCTCGGTCGCGCCTAACGACATCCCGCAGACGGCGCGGACGTGCTGCTCAAACTGGCTCGTGGCGCAGCCCTCGATCGTCCAATGCCCGGAATTGTGCGGCCGTGGAGCGAGCTCGTTGATGATCAGCTTCTCGTTAGGCGCGAGAAACATTTCGACCGCGAGAAGTCCGACCAGGTCGATCTTCTCGGCCACGGCGCGCGCGAGATCGCTGGCGGCCCGCGCGAGCCCCGGCGGGATCCGGGCGGGCGCCAGGGTGACGTCGAGGATGTGCTCGCGATGGAGATTTTCGCAGACCGGAAAGACCGCGGTCGCGCCATCCGGTCCGCGCGCCACGATGACGGACAATTCCGTCTCGAAATCGATCACGCCTTCGAGGACGCATTCTTCGTCGTCGTGCCCGGCCCAGATCGCGGCCGGATCGCTCCCGGCGTCGATCCGTTCCTGGCCTTTGCCGTCGTAACCGAAGGCAGCGCCTTTCAAAATCGCGGGCCGGCCGATCGCCTCGAGCGCGTTCGTTAGGTCAGTGAGACTGGCGACGCGGCGGAAGGGCGCGATCGGCAATCCGGCGCCGGCGAGAAATTCTTTTTCGCGCAGACGGTTCTGCGCGATGTGCAGCACTTCGCCGCGCGGCCTAACGATACGCTCGCGCGCCGCCCACTCGATCGTCTGCACCGGAATGTTCTCGAACTCAAAGGTGAGAACATCGATCGCACGCGCGAACTTCGTCACGGCGGATTCGTCGGCGTAATCGGCGACGGTCGAGAAGTCGGCAAACTGCGCCGCCGGTCCATCTTTCTCCGGCGAAAAAATGTGCACGCGATAACCCATCCGCCGGGCGGCGACGGCAAACATCCGGCCCAATTGCCCGCCGCCCATCACCCCGATGGTCGCGCCGGGCGGGAAGCTTTGCGCTTCGGTCATGGCAACTTGTCGGCGAGCACTTTCTTCGTCTGACGCGCGCGAAACTTTTCCACCGCCTTGCGAATTTTCGGCTCGTGCAACCCGAGAATGCTAGCCGCGAGCAACGCCGCGTTTTTCGCCCCAGCGACGCCGATGGCGAGCGTGCCAACCGCGACGCCTGCGGGCATTTGCGCGATCGAAAGAAGCGAGTCGAGACCTTTGAGCGCGCGCGATTCCACCGGCACCCCGAGCACTGGAAGCCAGGTCTGCGCTGCGATCATCCCCGGCAAATGCGCCGCGCCGCCCGCCCCGGCGATGATCACCTGCACGCCGCGCTCCGCCGCTTCGCGCGCGAACTTCGCCATCAAATCCGGCGTACCGATGCGCGGAGACGATTCGGTGTTCGTTAGGCACGCCGAACTGCTCGAGCCACTCGACGCAGTGCCGCATCGTCTCCCAATCGGACGCGCTTCCCATGACGACAGCGACGAGTGGAACAACAGGCGGCTTTTTCGGCATGGCAGGTGGTTCTTCCTGCTTCCGAAGCCGCAAAATTGCAACGGGCTTTTTGCTTGCGGCCGGCGTGGGAACCAGATACCAACGGCGCACGCTTATGAAATACCTTCGCTCACTCGCCTGCATTTTTCTTTTCCTCGCCGCAATCGCCGCCGGTATCGGGGTGGTCGCTTCTTCCCGCGCCGTCGATGCACCGAAGACGCCGAACCAGCTCGCGGCCGAGCGGAAGATTGCCTCGTGGGTGAGCGCGCACACGCAGGATGGAAAACAGGCGGAGTTCATCGTCGTCTTGAACGACCAGGCCGACCTGAGCGGCGCGGCGGCTTTGAAGACCAAGGCGGAAAAGGGCCGCTTCGTCCGCGACGCGCTCTGGAATAAAAGTCAGGCGACGCAGGGTCCGATCCTGAAAATGATCGAGGCGCGCGGGCTCGAGCATCGGGCTTATTACATCGTGAATGCGATCTGGGTGAAAGGCCACGCCGAAGACGCGATGGCGCTGGCTGAGCGCGCCGATGTCGCGCGGGTTGAGGGCAACCCTGAGGTCCGCAATTACCCGGCTCCCCTTCCCGCCGTGCCTGCGGCCGAGCCGGCGACGGACGCTCCGGACACCGTCGAGCAAGGCATCGCCTACACGAATGCGCCCGCAGTCTGGGCACTGGGCTTTACGGGCCAGGGCATCGTGATTGGCGACGGCGACACTGGCTTTCGCTGGGATCACAACGCGATCAAGCCGCACTACCGCGGTTGGAACGGCACCACCGCGAGCCACGATTACAACTGGCACGACGCCATTCATACCGGCGGCGGCATCTGCGGTCCGAATAGCCCGGCGCCGTGCGACGATCTCGGCCATGGCAGCCACACCATGGGCACGACGATCGGCGACGATGGCGCGGGCAATCAGATCGGCATGGCGCCGGGCGCGAAATGCATCGGCTGCCGGAACATGGATCAGGGCAACGGCACCCCCGCGCGCTATATGGAATGCTTCGAGTTCTTCCTCGCTCCCTACCCCGTGAACGGCACCCCCGCGCAGGGCGACCCGAGCCTCGCTCCCGACATCACGACTAATTCCTGGGAATGCCCGTCGAGCGAAGGCTGTTCGCCGACCACCCTTCAGGCGACGGTCGAGGCGCAGCGCGCCGCCGGCATCATGTGCGTGGTCGCCGCGCAAAACTCCGGGCCGAGCTGCTCCACGGTGCAGAACCCGCCGGGAATTTATGACGCCGCCTACACCGTCGGCGCGCTCAATAACGGGACCGACACGATCGCTTCCTTCAGCAGCCGCGGGCCGGTCACTTCCGATGGCAGCATGCGGATGAAGCCCGATATCGCGGCGCCGGGCACGAACGTCCGCTCCAGCTACAACACCTCGAACACCTCCTACGCGTTCCTCAGCGGCACCTCGATGGCGACGCCGCATGTCGCGGGCGCGGTCGCGTTGCTCTGGTCGGCGCATCCGGAGTTGCAGAACGACATCACGACGACCGAGAACGTGCTGAATGCCGCCGCCCACCACATCCTCTCGAACGAGTGCACGAGCGGTTCGCCGACCACGCCGAACAACACCTACGGCAACGGCCGCCTCGATATCCTCGCCGCGGTCAACGCCGTCCAGAGCTTCACCCTCTCCTCCGCGGCCTCGGTCCAGATGCACGGCGCACAGACCTTTGGGATTCCGCTGCCGCTCAGCGGCGCGCCGGGCGTCGAGTGCCGGAGCACCCGCGGCGCGGAGACGCTCGTCTTCACCTTCAGCAGTAACGTCGTCAGCGGCCACGCCAGCCTGACCAGCGGCGCCGGCCGCGTCGGCGCCACGACCTTCTCCGGCAACACCATGACGGTGAGCCTCACCCGGGTCACCGACGTGCAGAAGATCACGATCCTCCTCAGCGGCGTCACGAACACCGCCTCGCAGGTCCTCGCCGATACCTCGGTCAGCATGAATGTCCTCGCCGGCGACGTGGATGCGAGCAAGACCGTCGACGCGACCGATCTCAGCCTCACGAGGGCGCAGGTCGGCATGGCGGTGACGAGCTCGAACTTCCGCGAGGACGTGCGGGTGGACGGCGCGATTAATAACAACGACGTGAAAGTCGTGCGCGGGGCGAACGGCCATTCGCTTCCGTAGCTGCGCGCGGTCACCGCGGGCGGCGGCGCAGGATTCCGTGGCGGCGGCGCGTGAGCGCCCCGCCTGCGGGATCATGAGCGCGAGAATTGTCCGGAGCCGCGGCGGGTTCTTCCGAGCCGGCCGCGCTTCGCCCCGGCGGACCGAGGAACGCGCCTAACGAGCCCCGGCGCGGACTTTTCCTTTTTGGAAATTCCCCGGCGGCTGCTTCTCGTCATCGGGCGCCGCGCCGGCGGAGTTCCCCAGGTCCTGCTCCTCCGGCGGGAGGAACTTCTTGAACAGGTTCTTGTCGATCGCCTTCATGTACGCCTCGTGCGGCGAGACGACGCCCTGCTGGAGGTTCGCCCAGATCGCGTCGTCCATGAACTGCATCCCCTGCCCCTTGCCGCTCACGATCACGTCCTGTAGTTTCTGCGTCGCGCCTTCGCGGATGATCGACGAGACGGCGCTGTTGGAGATGAGGATTTCGTTAACCGCGAGCCGGCCCTTGCCGTCGGCGCGCTTCAGGAGGAGCTGCGCGACCACGCCGCGCAGCGAGTTGGCGAGCATCGTGCGGACCTGCGGCTGCTTGTCGGCGGGGAAGACGTCGATCATACGGTCGACCGTCTTGCGGGCGTTGTTCGTGTGCAGGGTGCCGAAGACGAGCAGGCCGGTCTCCGCCGCGGTCAGCGCGAGCTGAGATCGTCTCCAGATCGCGCATTTCGCCGACGAGCACGATGTCGGCGTCTTCGCGCAGCGCGGCCTTCAGGCCCGCCGGGAAGGTGGCCGAGTGCTCCGGCACCTCGCGCTGGGTGATGATGCTCTGCTTGTTGTTGTGCACGAACTCGATCGGCTCCTCGATCGTGATGATGTGCCGCGAATAGTTGCTGTTGATGTAATCGATGAGCGCCGCCAGCGTCGTCGATTTGCCGGAACCGGTCGGCCCGGTGACGAGGACGAGGCCGCCGCGCAGGTGGCCGAATTCCTTGACCACCGGCGGCATGCCCAGCTGCTCGAGCGACGCGATCTTCGTGGGGATGAGGCGGAAGACGCCGCCGTAGCCGTTCGTCTGCTTGAGGAAGTTGCAACGAAAGCGCGACTCCTCATCCATCTCGTAGGCGAAATCGAGGTCGCCGCGCTCCTCGAAGATCTCCCAGCTCTTCGGCCCGCTGATTTCGCTCATCATGTGCACCGCCTCGTCGCGCGTGACCGGCTCGTCGCGAATGGCCATTACGTCGCCGTGCCGGCGGATCTTCGGCGGCTGCCCCTCGCCGAGGTGCAGGTCGGAGGCGCCTTCAGTGACGAGGACTTCGAAGAATTGATCGATGTAGGGCACGGTCGGAAGGATGCAGGCGGAAGGATGAAGGATGAAATGAAGAGTGGGCGCGAGGGTGACTTTCTATGTTCTGGCCTCGCTCCGTGCCGGGGCGACTTCGCTCCGTGCCGGGGCGACCTCGCTCCGTGATGGGTGGACGTTACTCCGGGGCCGGGCGGCGTCCCGCCGCGGCGGCTGCACGTCCGGCTGTGGCAGTTGCACGTCCCGCTGCGGCAGCTGCACGTCCGGCTGCGGCAGCTGCACGTCCCGCTGTGACGGATTGGCGTCATTCCGCGGCAGCCGCACGTCCAGCTGCGACGGATTGGCGTCCTTCCGCGGCAGCCGCACGTCCAGCTGCGACGGATTGACGTCCTTCCGCGGCAGCTGCACGTCCGGCCGCCACGGCGGGACGCCCTTCCGGAGCGGCGGGACGCCCTTCCGGGGCGGGTGAATGTCCGCCCGGCACGGGTAAACGTGCGTCTGGAAAGGAGGGGCGCTGTGCCAAGACCGACGGGCGCTGTTCCAGCACGGCTCGACGCTCGTCATGGCTCAGGCGTTCTCCCCGACGTGCTGGCGCATGGCCTGTTTCTGTTCCGCGCGGGCGATCGCTTCCTCGCCGCTGATCAGGCCTTCGTCGAAGAGCTGCGTGAGGGAGTCGTCCATCAGGCGCATCCCCTGTTTGCGGCCGGTCTGGATGATCCCGGGGAGCATGTAGGTCTTGGCTTCGCGGATGACGTTCGCGACGGCGGGGGTGTTGGTCAGCACCTCGAGCGCGAGGACCCGGCCGTGGCCGTCCACCCGCGGGACGAGCTGCTGGCTGATCACGCCGCGGAGCGATTCGCTCACCATGACGCGGATCTGGTCCTGCTGGTCGACCGGGAAGACGTCGAGGAGCCGGTCGAGGGTGCGCGAGGCGTTCCCGGTATGCAGCGTGCCGAGGACGAGGTGCCCCGTCTCGGACGCGGTGATCGCCAGCGAGATCGTCTCGAGGTCCCGCATCTCGCCGACCATGATGACGTCGGGATCTTCGCGCAGCGAGCCGCGGAGGGCGGCCCCGAAGGACTTCGTGTGGGTGTGCACTTCGCGCTGGGTGATGTGGCAGCCCTTCGGCTGGAAGACGTATTCGATCGGGTCCTCCAGCGTGATGATGTGTTCGTGGCGCTCGAGGTTCACCTGTTCGACGAGCGCGGCGAGGGTGGTCGATTTGCCGCTGCCGACCGACCCGGTGACGAGGATGAGGCCGTTGTGGAAACGCGTCAGGAGTTTCAGCCCCTCCGGCAGACCGAGCTCGTCCATCGTGCGCACCTGCGTGCTGATGATCCGGAAGACGAGGTCGAGCCCGAGCCGTTGCCGCACGACGCTGGTGCGGAAGCGCCCGAACTCCGTGGCGTAGGCGAAGTCCACGTCGCCCCGCTCCGCGAGCTGCGCGCGCTGGGCGGGGTCGAGGAAACCCTGGGCGAGCGCCTCGGTTTCTTCCGCGGTGAATTTCGGCGCATCCGGCCAGATCGGCTGGAGCGTGCCGTGGAGCCGCCAGAGCGGCGGGGCGTTCACCCCGAGGTGAATGTCGGACGCGCCACCTTCCTGCCCGATGGCGAGATACTGGTCGACGTGCGGACTGGCCGCCTCCGCACCCGCCGGAGTCGCGGCGGCGTCGGGTTCAACTGTCATCGCGAGGCGGCACGCCGGGAAAGTAGAGAGCCGCCGCCGCGGCGTAAACTTCTTTTCCTCAGCGCCGCGCGGCCGAGGGGGGCGCGCCGTATTTCTTCGTCATTTTCTTTGCGAAGTAGCCCATTACAACCGGTTGCAGGAGAGGACCGGCCACGCGGACCGCGCTCAGGAGCAATCCCGCGTCGAGCAGCCGCCCATTCCCCGCGCGGCCGACCTTTTTCCCGGCGGCGCTGAGGTAAACTTTCTGGGTGCGAGCCCGGAGGAGGGCGACGAGAAGCCCGAGCGCGAGAGCGGAACCCAGCCAGAAGACAGTGTTGCGTTGGAACGACTTCTTTACCTTCAGGGGAAGGTTAAGTTCGTACTCGATCCCGCCGACATCGCGGGCGAGCTCGGCGCGGGAAGCTGCGATTCTGCGCCTTAGTTCCGCGTTGCTTTCTTCTGATCCAGATTTTTCAGCCATTCCGTATCCTCTTTCAAAACCGCCGCGGTGTCCCGGAAGACCGGCCGCTTAAACTGTCCCCGCGCGATCACCATGCAGAGGATCGCCCCGCCAAAGTGAAGCAGCGCAAAGACCAGCGCCGTCCAGAGCCAGGAGATCCCGAGCAAATGGGCCAGCCCCACGATCGCAAACGCGAGCAGCAGGAGGTAACCCAACAGCACGAGCAAGCCGGCGGCGATGAAGCAGGCCACCAGCGTGACGAGGTGTATCACCGCCCCCTTCGCCTCTTTCCCCGCGAGGCTCAGCCGGCTCTCGAGAAAGCGCGCGCCGGAGCTAACCAGCGCCACGAGATTCGCACGCAGCCCCGGATAACCCGCGGGGTTGCGAAAACGCATCGGCTCGCCCATCCGCCGTGCCCTAACGACGGAAAATCAACCCGAGCACGAATCCAATCCCGAGAGCGGAAAAGACGGCCTTGGTGGGATTCTCACGGACGTACTGTTCGCTATCTTCCTGGAAGCTGCGCACACGATAGCGCGCGTCGTTCCAGGCGTCTTCCGCCCGGCCGCGATACTCGTCCGCCACGGCGCCGGCGGCGGACTTGATTTCATTCGCGGCTTTGCGCGCATGTTTGGCTCCCTTTTCGGCGGCCTCCTGCGCTTCCGGCGGAATCGCGGACTCTTCTGCTGATTTCTGGTGTTCGTCTGACATGATATTTTTCCCTTTTGGTTAAAACCCTGGCGCCGGCCGCTCGCATCCCCGGGGAAGAGCGCGCCGAGGCCTCCTCCCAACATACGGAACTCACGGTCTGTGCGCGCTTACATTCTCGCGCGAGCGGCGGGGATTCTGCCGACGGTTATTTCGCGCGGAAAATGATCCGCGCCTTGGTCAGATCGTAGGGAGAGAGCTCCACCTCGACTTTATCCCCCGGGACGATGCGGATGAAATGCTTCCGCATCTTCCCCGAGATGTGCGCCAGCACATTCCGCTGCCCGAGATCGACGCGGAACATGGTCCCGGGCAACACCTGGGTCACCGTCCCTTCCGTCACGATCTGCTCCTCTTTCGGCATGACCTTAATCTGCCGCAGACTCGTTAGGTTGGCAAACCGCCGCGCTCACTGGAGGGAGATCGCCGGCAGATAGGTGCTCGGACCGTCGCGCCGCCACCACGCGCCCGTGGCCCGGCGTTCCGCCGGGGTGGTGAAGCGGTACTGGTAAAGATCCGCGCGGAGCAGGCGCGGCGGCTTGTCCGGGAAAGGATTCGTCCGCAGGAGAGCGAGCACGCTCGGCTCGTTCTCCAGCAGCCGCACCGCCAGCCCGAGGAACCACCGATCCTGCTCCGGACCGCCCCCGAGCGCCGCGAACCACATCTGCCAATCGAGCCGCGGCTGATGCGGCTCCACGAAACCGGGCATCCGGTCGAGCGCGCCGGGCTTCCATTTGAACTCGTACGGCTTCCACTCCCGGCCGTCGTTGCTTCCTTCGATGATGATCTCCGGCCGTTCCTTCGTCATCACGCGAAAGAGGCCGTAGCCGTTCACCACGCGGAACGGCTCGATCGCGCCGTAGAGCGCGGCGAGCGGGCGCGGCCAGCGCACGTTCGTGCAGCTCGCGAGCAGGAGCATGGCATTCACCGGCAAGGTCACCGCGACCACGAGCGCGACCGCCCAGGCGGCCCAGCCATTCCCGCGAGTCGCCGGCGCGCTCCGTCCCGGCCAGCTGTGGTCGTCCACGAGGAGCAGACAGAGCGCGATCGTCAGCAAGTTAAAAAAGGCGTAGTTCCCGGTGAGCCCGATCACCACCTGCAAGATCACCAGCGCCGCCGCGCCGCTCAGCCGGAAATGCCGCGGCAGCCAGAGCAGGAACGCGCCGCCGATCTCCACCACGAGCACGGCCGCGGTGGAGAAATGCCGGGTCCACTCCGGCGCCTGCGCGGCCCACCAGCCCGGCGCCGTCGGCAGCGGTTGCGTCCAATAATGGTAATCGAGCGCGCTCAGGTTCCACCACGACGCGTCGCCGCTCGTCAGCTTCACCACGCCGGACATCAGCATCAATTTGAAGAGGAGGAAGTGCAGCAGAAAGACCGCGACCCGCGAGTGCGGCATCGCCTCGTTAGGCCGGACCCACCAGCGCCACGGCGCGAGGAAGATCGCGAGGAAACCGGCCTCCAGCAGCAGGATGTCCCATTGGAAACTAAGGAAGTCCTGACCCGCGATGGTCAGCGACAGGTAATCGGCGAAGAGCAGCACGAGACAGAGCACCGGCGCGACGCCCGCCACCAACAGCAGCGCGAGCGCCGCCCCCGCGCCACAGAGCAGATGGAGCGCGGCATCGCTGGCGTTGAACCAACAGAGAGTCGGGAGGACCAGCGCAGCGTGCGCGCCGAGTTGCCCCTTCGCCGCCGCGAGGTAACCCGCGACCGGCGCAATCCCGTGCGCGCCGACGAGCCCATCCACCTGCACCCAAAGCGAGAGAAACGCGATCAGGTAGATCACGCCGACGGCGCGGAGGAACCAATTCGCGGCCCGGTGATACGTCGGACGTCGCACGTCCTTCCCCCACCCGATCGCGGTGAACCGATGCGCCAGCTCCCGGTGCCCCGCGATGAACCGGTAGGTCGCCTCCGTCAGCGGCGCGAACCCCGGGACGCGCGTGTAACTCCAGCGGCCGATCGCCCATCTCCGGCCCGCGCCGAGCGAGCGGAAAACCGCTTCCGCACTGCTGAAGACGGCGCCATCTGGTTCCACCAGCTTCACCGCCCGTTCGAAGGCCGCCCGCGGCACTTCCGGGAAATGTTCCGCCGCTTCCTGCAGCGGCGCGTAGTCCACCCGCCCGGCGGTGATCTCCCGCCACCGCGCGATCCAGAGTTTGCAAAAGCCGCAATCCCCGTCGTAAACCAAGAGCGGCCGCGACGGCGGGACGGCAACCTGAGACACGGGACCGGGCACGCCCCAAAGTCCGACGCCCCGCCGCAAAGGTCGAGCCTCAAGATGAGCCCGCCGCGCCCCGCGCCGAGCCTAACGACCGAACTCCGCCCAGACCGGCGCGTGATCCGAAGGCTCAGGACCCTTCCGCATTTCCCGGTCGATCCCCGCCCCGGTCAGCTCCGCGCTCAACTCGCTCCCGGCGAGGATGGCGTCGATCCGCAGGCCGCGATTCTTTGGGAACGCGAGCATCCGGTAGTCCCACCAACTATAGAGCCCCGGCTCCGGATGGAGCAGCCGCAGCGAATCCGCGAGCCCGAGTCCCTCCAGCGCGCGGAAGGCCGCCCGCTCCGGCTCCGAGCACATGATCGCGCCGTGCCAGAGCGCCGGATCGTGCACATCCGCATCCGCCGGCGCGACGTTGAAGTCCCCGCACACGAGCGTCCGAGCCAGCCCGCGGCTCTCCTCTTGCAGCCGGGCGGTGAGCCGTTGGAACCAGCGGAGCTTGTATTGATACGCCGTGCTCCCGACCGCCTGCCCGTTAGGCGCGTAGATCGAAAACACGCGCGCGTCGCCCACTTCCGCGCTGATCACCCGCGCCTGATCATCCGCCTCCGCGTCGCCCATTCCGATGCGGACCGCGCGCGGCTCCGTGCGGGAGAGAATCGCGACCCCGTTATAAGACTTCTGCCCGTGGAAGACCGCGAAATAGCCCGCCCCGCGCAGCGCGAGCTCGGGAAATTGCTCGTCGGTGCACTTCGTTTCCTGGAGGCAGACGATATCCGGCGCGCTCGCCTCGAGCCAGGCGAGGAGGCGATCCTGCCGTCTGCGCAGCGAGTTGATGTTCCACGAAGCGATGCGCATCCGTTTCCTCTAGCGGTCCCGCCGCGCTCCGGCAATCCTTCTCCTGCTCTTGCTCATGCTCCTGCTCCTCTTCCCGTTCCCCGCCTGAGCCGGGAGGATTAGGAGCAAGAGCAGGAGCGGGATTAGGAGAGGAAGCCCCGCCTACAGCTCGATCTCCACCCCGGGCGGCGGAACAATTATCTCACTCCCCGGCAACGCCGCGGCGCTCGCCGCCCTCATCCACTCCACCGCCGGGGGGTCCCCGTGCACCAGCACCACCTTTCGCGGGGCGAGCCGGGTAATGTAGTCCACCAGCCCCTTCCGCGGGGCGTGCGCGCTGAATTGAAACTGCTGCACATCGCACCGCAGGGTCTGCGCCGGTTCCTCCTCGTCGAGCGAAACCAGATCGCCGACCTGCGCCGCCCTCAGCCGCCCGGCCGGCGAAGCCGGATCGGCGTAGCCGACGAAGAAAATCGAGTGCTTCGGATCCTCCAGCAGCCGCCGCCCGAACACGTTCGAGAGAGTCTTTTCCGTCATCATCCCGCTCGAGAGCGCGTAGATCCGCCCCGGCCGCGCCGGCGCGTCGCCGATCGATTTCCCGTTGAGCACGAACGGCTGCACCGCGGGGAAAAGCTCCAGCCCCGGCACCACCCGGGCCGTATCGTTGGCCCGCCGATCATAAATCTCCGTCATCTTCGCGCTGAGGCCGCCGATGTAGATCGGCACGTCGTCGATCGCCCCCGCCTGCTTCAGCCGGTGGATCAGCGTGAGCATCTCCTGCGTCTTGCCAAGGGCGAACACCGGCACCATCACACAGCCACCTTTCGCGAAGGCGGCGTTCAGCGCCGCCGTGAACCGCTCCTCCTCCGCCGCGCGGGTGAACCCCTCCGGCAGCGGCGTCGCCCCGTGCGTCGTCTCGATGATCAATACATCGACCGGCTCCTCCGGGAAGACCGCGCCCTTCGCCAGCGTCTGATCGTCGAAATTCACATCCCCCGTGTAGAAGACGCTTCTCCCCTCCACCTCCAGCCGGATCCCCGCCGCGCCGAGGACATGCCCCGCGTCCCAGAACTCAAACGTCATCCCCTCCTCCCGACCCGCCGGGACTCGCTCCCCCGCCAGGTTGATCACCGTGCGCAACGGACAAGCCTGCCACCGATCCGCCGCGCGATCCGTCTCCTTGTGCCCGTAGAGCGGGTAATTCGCCAGCCCGCGCTCCGTCCGCTGCCGGGTCATCACGTTGATCGAGTTGTGGAGGAGCGCCTCCCCGATCTGGGTGGTGGCGCTCGTCATGAAGACCGGCACCTGCGGCTGCTGCCGCATCAGGATCGGCAGCGACCCGATGTGATCCAGATGCGCGTGCGAGACGAGGATCGCGTCGACCGGCCGACCGGCGAGCGCGCCGAGCCGAGGGAGCGCATCGTCCCCGATCTCCTTCGGGTGCATCCCCGAGTCGAGCACGATCCCCTGCCCGCCCGCCCCGAGGTAATAACTATTCGCGCCGATCTCCGTGCGCCGCGTCAGATTGATGAACTTCAAAGCCGGCGCGCAGCGTGGCGAGGAACGCAGCCTCCGGCAACTAAAAAGCATGCGGGCTGGCGGCGAACCCGGCCGAGCCGCCCGCACGCACCTCTGCGCTTTGCGTTTCCCTTGCGCGCTCATCTGACGGATAATCGGCCGATGGATAATCCGCCTAACGATCCCGCGGAAGCGCTCCTCCACACTTATAGCGTGGACGGCGGGATCAATTATCTCGCCGCCGCCGCCACGCTCCCCTCGCGGCCGGCGATCGATGCGGCCTGCATCGATCTGCTCAGCCTGCTCTTTCCCGGTTTCCATGGCGAGCCGTTGATCGATCCGGGCGATCTTCCGGATGTCACGCGCATCCGGATTCGCTCGCTCCGTGCGCGGCTCCTGCCGGAGATGGTGAAGAGTCTCGCCCGCCGCGCCGGCGAGTGTGAGTCGACCACGACGAGGGCGGAGCGGATCCTCGTCGATTTCTTCAGCAAGCTCGCGAGCGTGCGCGAGATGCTCTGGTCCGATCTCGACGCGGCCTACGAGGGGGATCCCTCGGCGACGAGTTTCGAGGAGGTGATCCTGGCCTATCCGTCGCTCGAGGCGATCGCGATCCAGCGGCTGGCGCACATTCTCTACCGGCACCAACTGCCGCTGATCCCGCGGATGATGACGGAGTGGGCGCACGGGCAGACGGGGATCGATATCCATCCCGGGGCGCAGATCGGGAGCCACTTTTTCATCGATCACGGGACGGGTGTGGTGATCGGCGAGACGTGCGTGATCGGCGCGCGGGTGAAGCTCTACCACGGGGTGACGCTGGGCGCGCGGAGCTTCGAGAAGGACGAGAACGGGCACATCAAGAAGGGAGGCCAGCGGCATCCCCGGATCGAGGATGGGGTGACGATTTATCCGAACTCGACCGTGCTCGGCGGGGAGACGGTGGTCGGCGCGCACAGCACGATCGGCGGGAACGTGTTCCTCACCCACAGCGTGCCGCCGGATTCGCTCGTCTCCTACGAGGCGAACCATCTCCAGGTGGTGCACAAGCAGCCGCGGAACGCGCCGGCGCGGGCGTCCGCGCCTGACGAGTCCGCGGTGTTGGAATGATCTATCTCGACTACAACGCGACGACACCGCTCGGCCCGGCGGCGCGGGCGGCGATGCGTCCGTATCTGGAGCGGCATTTCGGGAATCCCTCGAGCGTGCACGCGGCCGGCCGCGAGGCCCGGGCGGCGATCGATAATGCGCGCGACCAGCTCGCGGCGCTGCTGCGGGTCCGGCCTAACGAGATCGTCTTCACCAGCGGCGGGACGGAGGCGAACAATCTCGCGCTCCTCGGGCTGGCGCGGAACCTCGCGCCTAACGGAAAGCATTTGATCAGCAACCGGGCCGAGCATCACGCGGTGCTGCACACGCTCGAGCACCTGGAGCGGCGGGAAGGCTTCGAGGTGACCTGGCTCGATGTTTCGCCTGACGGCTTGGTCGATCCCGCGGCGCTCGCGGCGGCGATCCGGCCGGACACGATCATGGTCTCGTTGATGACCGCGAATAACGAGACCGGCGTGCTCCAGCCGATGGTGGAAATCTCAGCGGTCTGCCGACAGGCGGGCGTGCTCCTGCATAGCGACATGGTGCAATCGTTCGGGAAAAGCCGAGACGAGTCTGTCATTCTGAGCGAAGCCGCCGGCGCAGTCGAAGGATCCCGTGGAGGCTCTGCAAAGCCCCGTTTTCTCGACAGTGCCAGCTTCCCAAAAGCCCAACGGGATCCTTCGACTCTGCTCCGCGGCGCTCAGGAAGACCGGCTGGTGGGACTGGTCGACGCGGCCAGTTTCGCGGCGCACAAATTCTACGGGCCGAAAGGCGCCGGGTTTCTCTATCTCCGCGCCGGCCTGGCGATCGACGCGATCCAATTCGGCGGCGCGCACGAAGGCGAACGCCGCCCCGGCACGGAGAATGTCGCCGCGATCGCCGGCCTCGCCGCGGCGGCCGCGGAGGTGCTGGGCGAGCAGCCTAACGAGTCCGCTTTGCGCGATACGCTTTGGCAGGGGATCCGTGAAGTCTGTCCGGAAGCGCTCGCCAACGGCGCCGACGCGCCGCGGCTCGGCAATACGCTGAACGTCAGCTTCCCCGGCTACTCCTCGGAGACGTTGCTGATGGCGCTCGATCTCGAAGGCGTCTGCGCCTCGAGCGGCTCGGCCTGCATGGTCGGCTCGGTGGTGGCTTCGCATGTCCTCCTCGCGATGGGGCTGCCGCCGGAGCGGGCTTCCTCCGCGGTTCGTTTCTCGTTAGGCAAACAGACCACGTTGGCGGAAATCGCCGAGACCGTGGCGGCGCTCGGGCGAATCTTTTCCCGCCTGAAAACGCGCCGCGGCGTCACCCAGCCGGCTTTCGCTTCGTGAGCATGATCGGCGTGGCGAACCAGCTCGAGCTGCCGCTCGCGGCGCGTTCGTTAGGCCGGGACCCGGAGCTGGAAGCGCTCGCCGCGGATTTGCTCCGGCGCAACGAAGCCGCAGCGCTCGCCGCGACGGTCCGCGTCGAATGGTCGGCCCGGCTCCGCAGCGCCGCGGGTCGCGCCGAATACCACGCCGGTCGCGTCCTGCTCAATCGCCGGCTCTGGCCGCACGGCGCCGCGGAGATCGATCGCACCCTGCGGCACGAGCTGGCGCATTTGCTTGCCCACTTCCGCGCGGGCCGTCGACGGATCGCGCCGCACGGCACGGAATGGCGCCGCGCCTGCGCCGATCTCGGGATCGCGGGCGAAGCGCGCTGTCACACGCTGCCGTTCCCGATTCGTCGGCGGACGCGGCCTTATCTTTATGTCTGCCGCCATTGCGGTCGCGATTTCCCGCGGACGCGTCCGCTCCGGCGCACCTCGGCCTGCCTCGCCTGCTGCCGCGAACACAATCACGGGAAGTTCGACCCGCGTTTCAAGTTGGAGCGCCGGCCCGCGGCCGAGGGCCAGAACGCGGCCACGCCGCCACACTTGTCATCCTGAGCCGCGCAGACGGCGAAGGACCTCGCAAGCGTCGTGTGAGTGTGGTTGCCTAACGAACCCGCAAGACGCCTGCGAGATCCTTCGCTCCGCTCAGGATGACAACGCCATGAAACGGTGCGCATCGACAGTTCGTTAGGCGTTAGGCGTCGTCAACTGCGTTGTCGCCTTTGCCGGCTTTCTGTCCGCGCAATTTTGCCTGAATGAAGAGGTCGATGTCGCCATCCATCACTGCCTGCACGTTGCTCGTCTCCGCGCCGGTGCGGTGGTCTTTCACCATCTGATACGGCTGGAAAACATAGCTCCGAATCTGGCTCCCCCAGGCGACGTCGCCCTTCTCGCCGTACTGCCGGTCGATCTCGGCGCGCTTCTTGTCCTGCTCGATCTCGTAGAGTTTGGCCTTCAACATTTTCAAGGCCAGCTCGCGGTTGCGGCCCTGGCTCCGCTCGGCCTGGCAGGCGACGACGATGCCGGTCGGCTGGTGCACGATCCGCACCGCGGTCTCGACCTTGTTCACGTTCTGCCCGCCTTTGCCGCCAGCGCGGAAGGTCGTGATGTCGAGGTCGGCCGGGTTCACTTCGATCGGCGCCGAGTCCGCGATTTCCGGCGTGACATCGACGCTCGCGAAGGAAGTGTGGCGGCGCTTGTTCGCGTCGAAGGGCGAGATGCGCACGAGCCGATGCACGCCGCGCTCGGTGCCGAGATAGCCATAGGCATACTCGCCGCTGACGAGCAGCGTGACCGATTTGATGCCGACTTCCTCGCCCTGCTGAATGTCGATCGTCTGCGCGCTGAAACCGCTCCGCTCGATCCAGCGTTGATACATCCGCAGGAGCATGTCGGCCCAGTCGCACGACTCCGTCCCGCCAGCGCCGGAGTGGATCGTGACGAAGGCGTTCGAGCGATCGTTTTCGCCGGAAAGAAATTGCCGGAGCTCGAACTCCTCGAGTCGCCTAACGATCCGCGCGTATTCGCTCGCGAGCTCCTTCTCGGCCGCGGCGCGTGCGGCCGCGTCGCTCTCCTCGGCCGCCAATTCCTGGAGCGCGACGAAGTCATCCATCTCGCGCTCGAGCTCGCCCATCGGCGTGATCAAACTTTTCAGCCGCGAGACTTCCTCGACTTCGCCCTGGGCGCGCTCGCGGTTCGACCAGAAATCGACCGCGGCCATTCGGGCTTCGAGTTCGCTCAGGCGGGATTGCAGCGCGGGCAGGTCAAAGAAACCTCCGCAGTTCCCCGACGCGGGCGCGCAATGCTTCGGTCTCGATCGGGTCCGTCTCCGTGGCCATGGCGCAAGATAATCAGCGCGCGAAAACTGCCAACCCGGATCAGGACAAGTCGCCGATGAAACGCGCGATCGCCTCGAAAATCCGGCGGTCCACCTCAGCCTGGGTCTCGCCCGTGAGCTGGAGCGCGCGCTTCCCCACGCCTAACGAGTGGTCGCCGCCTTCGACGATCTGGAGTTCGTTAGGCGCGGTCATCCGCGCGCGGAGCGGCTGGAAAAGATCGAGCGGACAAAGTTTGTCACGCGTGCCCTGGACGAAAAGGATCGGTGTGCCTAACGAGAGCAGCACCTGGTCGCGCAGTTTCGTCCGGTCGCCCATCGCGCAGAGCGGATAGCCGAGGCAGATGAGCCCGGCGACGTTTTCCTCCAGCGCGAGATGGCAGCCGATGCGGCCGCCCATGCTTTTGCCGATGAGAAAAACTGGCGCTCCCGGCTCGGCCTCCGTGCGTGCCGCGACGAGGGCGGCGTGATGCGCGGCGAGTAGTCCCGGGAAACGATCGGGCCGGGACCCGGCGGCGCGCATGTAGTCGTAGTCGAAGGTCACCACCGCGCCGATTTCCTGCAGGAGATCTTTCCAGTGCTGTATCCACGGATGAGTGGAAGGCGCGCCGGCGCCGGGAGCAAAGAGAAGCAACGGCCGAGGCATGGCGGAAAGATGTGGCTGGAGAGGGAATTGAACCCCCGACTCTATACAGGCGTCTCGTTGCATCGTAAACTGTTGAGAATCAAGCCATCTAATTCATCATTGACGTTATATCTGTTATGACTTTGTTATGACTAACATGGCTTCGATCCACAAAGACCCGCGGGGGAAATCTCCATTCTATTATTGTGCCTTCACTTTGCCGAACGGGAAGCGCGCATTCAAATCAACCAAGCTCACTGACAAGGAGGCGGCGCTAGACTTCTGCCGCGCGATGGATAAGGCCGCTTGGCAAAGGAATCCAAAAACGCACCGCAAGACGGCGCGTCTTTTGCCGGAAGATCAGGCGCGCAAGATTGTTGATGAGATTCGGATTCTTTCCGGCGAGTCCGCGATTCGCGTTTGCAATCTCGCCGACTACGCGAAGGAATGGCTTGCATCCAAGCAGACGACCGCGACCGCCTCGACGCTCGCGCGCTATTCGGGGGTCGTGAATGCATTCGTGGCGCACCTCGGCCCGCGTGTAGCGCGCGGCATTGAAACGATCACCGCGGGCGACGTGAAGGCGTTCCGCGACTTCCAGGTTCGCGAAGGGAAGGCGCAGACGACGGCGAATCTCGCGCTGAAAAACCTGCGGATTCTTTTCAACGATGCCAGGCGTGAGGGACTTATCAGCGTGAATCCGGCCGAGGGGGTGAAAACCTTCAGCGTGGAGAAGGAGGCGCGCGACGTTTTCACGCACGATCAGCTCAGGGCGATTATCGGCGCCGCTTCGCCGGAATGGAAGACGGCCATCCTCCTCGCCTACGGTGGCGGTTTACGTCTGGGTGACGCGGTTAGTCTCCTCTGGGAAAATGTCAGCTTCGAGCGGCACGAGATTCGTTTCTTCCCGCAGAAAACGGCCGGCCGTCGCCATCCTGACTGGAAAAAGCATCTGCCAGGGCAACTGGAAATCCCGTTGATGCCGGAGCTGGAAGCGCACCTGCTCTCGCTGCCGAGCAGCGACGATCCGGCCGCTCCGCTCTGCCCTACCCTCTCGACCAAGAGCACCGGCGGGAATCGTGGCCTTTCTTTGCTATTTCAGCGAGTGATGACGAAGGCAAAGGTTTACAGCGATCGGGGCGTTGAAAAGAGTGGCAAGGGTCGCCAGTTCAAGACACTCGGCTTTCACAGTCTGCGGCACACGTTCGTTTCCGAGCTGGCGAATGCGGATGTGCCGGCCGATGTGCGCCGTCAAATCAGCGGTCACAGCGACGAGAAAATCCACGAACGCTACACGCATCTGGATATGGAATCGAAGCGGCGCGCGCTCGCTAACCTGCGGACACTGAGCTAGGGCGTTCTCGACGAGCTTGCGCTGACACTTTTCCGGTGTCAGCTGCCTCCCCTGGGGGGGGCGGGGGTTTGCTCAACCGAAGGGGGTGGGTGTTTCTCAAATGGGTAACACCACGCAAAACTTTTTTTGCAAAAGAGAGTTTCCCGCCTAATTCGCTTCCAAGCGAGAGTAAACGAAGAGGATCGTCACTTCCATGAAGATCATCGAAATCCAATTCACGGAGAAGTTCGGCGGCTCCTGGTCAGCCATCGAAGCGCCCGGCGTTGAGCCGACCTATCCCGGCCCGAAAGGGAGACAGTTCGCGGTCGATTACGCGACTAATCGTTTTGGCGGCGCGGCGGGAGAAGTGCACGTTTACGACCAAGCCGGCGCCGAAATCGTGCAGAAAATCCCGGTCGACAAGCTAGATTTTTATCGCCGGTGAGCTTCGCCGTTGGAGTCGTTACCGCGCTTTTGCCGCCTCCAGGGATTTAACGAAAGTGCTCCAGACATCCTCCAAGACTGCCGCCAGTGCCGGAGAACCGGGTGAGCTGCACACGACGGATGCCGGAGCGATTAAGGGCTACGGCGACTGTCATCGAGCTGCGGCTCGTCGACCATTGCTCGCGAGCGTGCGCGCCCGTTACATCCCGATGGCGCCGAGCACGGCGCTCTGTTCGCATGCCGGATAGGAATAAAAATGCCGTTTCTCGTTGGGCGGCACAAATTTCGTCAACTCAGACAACTCCAGGCTCACCCTTTTTCTCTCTTAGTCACGAAAAGCCCAAAGCCCACGACAAGGAAGAGAACGAAGTATCCGAGAGCCCAGAGGTGGATATTGACCGGCGGGCTGACGGCCTTGCCGCTCCCGCTGCTCTTCAGGTAGGTCAGCATCGGATAAGTGTAGGGAATAATGTATCCGAATTTCCACGAGACCGAAGCCAGCGCTCCGACCCAGAGCATGAAACCCCCGCCCACCGGCACGAGGAAGTTTCGGTAGCGCAGGCTGATCAGATACTGAGCCGCGACGATCGGGAGACAGTCGACATAAAAGAGCGCATCCGCGCGGAGAAAACGCAGCCAGGGGATCGGCGCGGCGGGATAGGATACATCCCTAACGAGTAAAGCAGGAATGACGGCGGAAAGATAGGTGGCGACGTTAAATATGACGAAGAACTGAGCCATCATTACGAGGACGACGCCGAGCTTCGCGAAGAAGATGGTCGGCATCCCCAGCGGCAAAGCGTGCACCTGCTTCCAGGCGTTGTTCTTAAATTCAATCTGGGCCATCAGGCTGGCGGCGAGAATCGCCCCCATCGGCAGGAAGAAAATCGCCATCGATTCCCACGAGCTCTTCCAGAGCTGATCCCAGAAGCCTGGAGCGGCGTAGAGTTTTGCCAAACCATCGTGTCGCACCAGTCTCACCACGAGCACGATCGCCGGCGTGAAGACACTTCCCGCGAGAACAAGCCAGGAAGCGAGGCTCCGTTTTCTTTTCAGCCATTCGCTCGCGAAGGCCTGGGATAAGGTAACGATCATTCGGCTCATTCCTTGATGAGCTCCATGAAAATGGTTTCGAGGTCATGCCTCTTGGCGCGAATCTCATAGACATCCAGGCCGCCTTCCACAAGCGCGCGGTTCACTCGCGCGATCTGTGCGCGCGAGAGCGGAGGGAGAACAATGTTCCCGTTTTCCCGGGTCGCCGTTGGAACCTGCCGGGCGATGACTTCGAAAGCCCTCTCGACATCGTCGGTGTCAAAGCATACCGATAACACTTGTCGCTGCTGTCCTCGCATTTCGTCCATCGTTCCCTGGAAGACCAGCCGGCCGTGGTGGATGATCCCGAGATGAGTCGCCAACTTGTCAATCTCGGCCAGTAAGTGACTAGAGATTACGATTGTAATCCCTGCGTCTCGGTTAAGTGTGGTGAGTAGCTTCCGAATCTCGAGCATCCCGTTGGGATCGAGTCCGTTCGTTGGTTCGTCGAGAATCAGGAGCGATGGGCTATGCAACAGCGCGACAGCGATGCCCAGGCGCTGTTTCATTCCCAGCGAAAATTGGCTAATTTTCTTTGTGCCCGTCCCGGACAATCCGACCAGCCGTAAGACTTCCTCGATTCGAACTTTGGGACACTGGTGAATCTTTTGCCAGATCAGCAGGTTCTCACGCGCGGTGAGATGGTCATAGAGCGAGGGACTTTCGATGAGCGAGCCGACCTGCCGGAGAATTTCGATCCGATGTGTTTGCAAGGCCTTACCAAAAATCGATATCTTCCCTTGCTGAGTCCGCAGAAGGCCCAGGAGCAGCCGCAGCGTGGTCGTCTTCCCCGCACCGTTCGGTCCGAGGAACCCATAGATACCCCCCTGCGGAACTTGGAGAGTAATCCCGCGCAGGACCACGTCCTCCCCATAACAATGACGCAGCCCGGTCGTTTCCAGGCAATATTCTGGTTTCTCAGGTGACATAAAGCTTTGGACATTATTTAATTATTAGTTAAACTATGCAAGCAGTTATTTAACTATTAATTAAAACTAAACGACCGAGATGTTCAGCACCACCACTTCCTTTTCGATCCAGGCCCGCAGCGCGAGATTGCGTCGTCTCGTCACCATCGCGTTGGTGATGCTGGCGGTCTTACTCGCGCTCGAACGCTTCGGTGCAATCGGCCTGCAGCTCTACCGTCGCGGGTTCACTGGCGATGGTCCCCGCCGCCTCGCCTGGGAATGCGCCTCGGCGTTTCCAGAAGTGCTCTATCTCCTCGCTCTCTGGTGGATCAGGCAGGCGCTGGCCGCGTTTGCCACAGGCAAGCTCTATTCGCCGACCATCATCCGGATGCTCGACCGTGTCGGTCTCACGCTGGCCGTGGGGGCGGTCATCACCGTCTTGCTGCTTCCAACCATCGGAGCTGCGCTGGGGTTTGGCCCGGGCTACCTCATCGCCTACGACGTCTCCAGTCTGGTGCTCGGCGCGATCGGGTTAGCGCTTAAAATCATCGGCCACGTTTTGCACGAAGCGTCCAAGGCTCAGGCCGAGCTGGACGAGATTTTCTAATGCCGATCCGCATCACTCTGGACGAGGTTCTGTCGGCGAAGAAGATGACCGCGAAGGAAGTCGCTGCCATCGTCGGCGTGAGCGAAACCCAACTCTCCCTTTTTCGCACCGGCAAGGTCCGCGGGCTTCGCTTTTCCACCCTGGCCAGGCTGTGCGCTGCCTTGGATTGCCAGCCCGGAGATTTGGTGACCTACGAGTTTGACGCTGTAGATTAGTCGCAATCGCCCACCGGGGAACAACGGTAGGCCATGAATCCTCGATTTCGGACTCAGCGGACTGACCCAGCGGTGGGCGACCTGAGGAATCTGCAGAACTGATGTCGACCGTCAAACCGCCAGAGCGCCTTTTGTTATTGAAAGTTTTCGGGCGCTTCCCGATTGAAATTAGGCCACCCCCACTGCAAATTCATCCCCTCCCCCGCCTTGTGTTCGGAGGATTCTCTCAGGTCCCTCCCATTCTCTCTCGCTCAAGTCTCGCCTGGCGTTCAGGAGCGATCGCGGGTGTGCTCATGCACCGGGCGCAGGGTGTCAAAAGGCGCTACGGCCCGGATAGGAAGACCAGAGCATCCAAGCTATCCACGGTTTTGCCGAGCAACGTCAGATGGCCAGTGTCGGGATCGCACGTGTTCAGGAACCGCGCCCTGCCCGCCGACCCCAAAGTCCCGCCAGTCACCACATAGACACGATCGTCCGGCGCGGTGGCGGCCCCGCGGTTGAAGTAGGGCGAATCGGTCGGACCGATCACGGTGTCGGCGCCCGTGCGGTAGTCGAGCGAGTAAACGGTTTCCGCGCCGGTCGTGAGGTTGCTCAGGGTCAAGTTGAGGATCTTGCCGCTGGAGAGATAGGTCAGCGCGCCGCCATCCTGGGGGGGTAACCCAGTCGGGCCGATGATCGTGGCTGCGCCGGTCGTGAGGTTGAGCCGGTAGGCGAATTTGGTGCTGCCCGAGACACCGATGATTTCACCCGTCTTCGGGGAATAGGTAATGTCGGTCAACCGGGTGCCAAGCGCGCCGATCGGCACGATCGCGGCGGTGAGCGGGTCAACCTTCACGAGCCAGTTGGAATCGGTCGCGCTCTGTCCGGTAACACCGTAGAGCGTGCCCGTGGGCCAATCATAAGCCATGCCGGTTAGGCTGTAGTTACGCCCGGCGGCGTCGTTCGTGAGTGCGATGTAAGTGCCGGCGCCGGTTGTTTCCGAGATGGTGTAGAGCGCTCCGAGCGTCTGTCCCGCTACCACGGAATCAGTCGCGCCCAAGAGTTGAGCGCTGGCTCGATCAGGGATGCAGGAGAGCAGCAGGAGAGCAGCAAAGATCGAAAGCTTCACAGGAGCGGGCAAACAGGGATGTAGAACGACAAAGCCCACTGGCAGCGGTTTGCCAGACGTTGTTACTACTTCGCGCTCTTTCATCGGTTTCGTCCTTCCCGAACTCTTTCCCAGGAATTTACCGGTTCGATTTTGTCCCCAGCAAATGAACCGTTCTGCTACAGCGATCAAGCGACAATTTGGCGGCGACCAAGGAAGTAACCTGTGGGGAGGGTGATTTGAGAACGTAGGCTGCGCTCATCGGATTTTTGGTTTGCTCCGGGGCTCGTTTAGGCGTTAGGGCTGAGCGGGTGAAATCGTTTCTCCTGGCGCTCCTATGAAAACGTGGCTCATCGCCCGCGGCTTGTTTCGTTCTAGGTTTCGTGTGTTCGAGTATGTGGACGGGTCGCTACGCGTGGCACAGTGCCTACGGAGTGACAACAAGGATGGATCGTTGGACCGGCAGATTGGAGTATGTGACTCCGGAGCATCGGAGATGAGCGAGGAGATGGAGCGGCAGTGGAAGGCTCGTTTGTGGGGAGCCATCGTGCTGGGCATCGTGGCTGGTTTCGTGTGTTACGACCGGGGAAAGCATAATCCAGTCTGTTCCGGAGAGTCCGCCGAAGATCGCGACCGAGGCCGACACGCTTTGACCCGCTCCTGAAGGTGGCTCCGCCGGCGAGCGTGACCCCTGCCTTCACCCTGCCGCCGATTGACTCGCTGGAGCCGTTACCTAGCGCGTCGTCCGCGCCAAGTCCTCGTTAGTCGCTAGGCGGCTTCGCTGCCCTTTGGAAGCGGACGCACTTGGATGCGGACTCAGAGAACGTCTTGGTCCGGTAGGGTGCCCGCCTGTGGCGGGGGGCCGCTCAACCGAAGGGGGGTGGGTGTTTCTCAAATGGGTAACACCACGCCAAACTTTTTTTGCAAAAGAGAGTTACCCGGCCGTGCTGTCTTTTGATAGCTCGTTCGTTTCTTTCCTTGAAGCAGAATTCGCACAATTGCAGAATTGGGTTTCCGAACATTGGCGACCGTCTTTGACCGTCCCTGACGCTCGATTTGTGCTGGCAAAATGCACTCGCGGAATTTAAGCGGAATCCGCTGGAGTGGCTGAAAATTTCGACGGGCGCGCGGTTTTCCATTGTCACTGTAAATCAAGGACAGTAATGTCCTCGGTAACGATGAAAGCAGAGGAAAGAGATAGCCCGGGAGGCGGGGAATTCCTGGCCTGACATTAAGTGCGAGGAAGGGCTTCGTCAGCTATCCGCCCTGGTGGAGAAGAAGACGGACGAATCTGTTCTCTTTTTTGAAGCGGGGTTTGTCCCTGTTTTGAACGGGGTGTTGGATAAGTTAATCGAATGGGCGGAAGGTGAGCCAGGCGACCTGAAGGAGTGGGCCGGACGCGTGCTCGCTGAGCGCGTGCGTTTTCTCTCGTCTCAAGATAAACAGTGGCAGAAGACGAACTCCGCCTACAAAAAGAGACGCGCGGAGTTTGGCGACCTTCGCGGTAACCGGAGTCCAGAAGTCGCGATGGCTTGGTGGGCCGGAGATTATCTCCGCCGTGTTGGTGTCGCAGCGGAGCCATGCTCATCTTTACCTCTCGCCGATGGGAAACAACGATTTCATTTTCGCCGATATTCTACCGGGTTTCGACCATCAAAGGAAATGGCTGCGAACGATTGATCGCTTTGCCAGATTTCGATAAGAAGAGCTGGCCCAAATGGTCAACCGCTGTCTTTGACAGAATGACGGAAGATGAGGATGAGATACTCGCGCGGCCAGAACTAAAGGGGAAGCGAACAAGGGACTCTGCGGATCGGGATCGGAGATCGAGCGGGACGGCGAAGCTATATGATTGGAAGAAGACTATCCAAAGCGCGGTGAAAAGTCTCGCCTCCAAACCTGTCGGTAGCGTGCGCGGAATCACTCGACCCGGTTCCTGATAGTTTCGCGAAACACCCCGGTTTCCGCAGCGGAAATTGTGTTGTTCGATGGTGCTGATGAGCACACCGAACACCAAAGCCGCGAGCGGAACCGGCGACCAAAGTAGTTCCGCGACGATTGCAGCACCGTCCATTGCTGCGCCTATGATACCGGGAGGCGTGCGACCGGAATTGGTCGGAACGATTGCGGAGATTCTTAAAAAGCTTCCGCAGAACTTCCAAACTGTAGGCGTGGAGGCCGAGTTTACCCCGATGCCTGGTCCTGCTTCGGCAGAACCTTACTCTGGCTTGCGCCGCGGGATGCTTTATCAGCTCGCGCGGGAAGGCCACATCAAAACGGTTTCGCTAAGAGAACCGGGTAAAATTCGCGGGCGAAGACTCATCGTTCTTGCCACGCTTCGCGATTATTTGCGCCGGCTCCATGCGGAGCAGAATGGCGGAAAGGCGGCGAAATGAACGATCCGCGCCGTCTCGTCTGGATCGAAGAAGGTGAGTGGCTCGTTTTAGACACAAACGCTTACGATTACGACATCAGCCTCGATCAATTCCGCTCCAAGGAGACGCACCGCTCAGCATATCTGGCATTTTGAGGAGAAGAGCTGGTTTACGCCGGCGCACAAAGAACAACTCCTTCACCTTTGGAGACCTGCTCGATTTGCCCCGATGACTCCGTTGGAGCTGGCAAAGGAAAAGCTCGCGATTTCCGATCTTTGGCAACTGCGCAACTGGCGCGGGACGCCGGGGCGTTCGTGTCGCGTTCCGTGGCGGGAAGATCGCGCGCCGAGCGGCAGCATTCTCGCGGGCGGGCGGCTGTTTCATGACTTCACGAGCGGCGAAACCCTCGATGCGCCAGGATTGCTGGCGCGCGTGGAATCGCTCACACCGGAAGCCGCGTGCCGGACGTTCATTCAACTCGCGGGAGGAACGACGCGCGACGTGCCGCAGAAAGGCAGCGCTCCTGCACCGCCTCGTTCGGAAGGCCGGGAGACGCGGCCGGAAATGCCTCCTTTGGAGAAACTCTCGCCTAACGAATTGCGTCAGCTTGCGCGACTCCGCTGCGTCAGCGTGCAGGGATGCGCGGCAGCGAGCGAGCGCGGACAGCTTTTCAGCACGAGCTGGCGCGGAGCGCAATGCTGGCTCGTCACCGATCGAGCGCGGCGCAGTGCCCAGCTTCGCCGATTCGACGGCGAACCTTTCGCGACGGCCGCGGGCGCGGCGGTGAAGGCGCTCACCGTGCGCGGATCGTCGGCGAGCTGGCCCATCGGCGCGGCGGACGCCGAAGACGCGGACCGCGTTATTCTGTGCGAAGGCGGCGGCGATTTCCTCGCGGCTTATCATTTCGCCGAACTGGAAGAAATGCTCGCACAGGTGCAGCCGGTCGCGATGCTCGGCGCGGCGCAGCACATCCACGCGGCCGGCCTTCCCCTTCTCGCCGGCAAACGCATCCGCATCTTTCCGCACCTGGACGACGCCGGAGCGAAAGCCGCGTTGCGCTGGGAAACGCAACTGCGCGCGGCCGGAATCGACGCGCATTGCTTCGATCTTGCCGGCCTGACGCGCGATGACGGCGCAGCGGCCAAAGACCTGAACGACCTCACGCGGATTGCACCCGATGACTTCGAGCGGAACCGGGAGCTATGGGCGCTCACCACATTCTGATTTTGCCATGAGCGAAAGAGTTTATTCCGCGACGGAACGCGCGGCCGAGGCTGTGACCACGGAGGATGCGGCGCAGGAGGAGACGAAAATTTCCGATTTTCCGGCCGAATGTCTGCCGCCGATCCTGGAGGAGCAGGCGCGCGCGATTGCCGCAGTGCGCAGAGTGCCGCTCGGCATGGTCGCGCCGATGATTCTCGCGACGGCGAGCGCCAGCATCGGCAAGGGCTTACTGGTTCGCGACTGTCTTCCGGGCTACATCACTCCTGCGAATCTTTTTGTGCTCGTCTGCAAGACATCAGGGAGCGGCGGCAGCGTCACTTTTCGCGATGCGACCGCGCCCTTCGTCGGGAAACAAAAACTGCTCCGGCGCGAGTTTGAGGAAAAGGGAAAGCCGCGGCTTGAGGCCGACCAGTTGGACATCACCGAGCAAGTCAACGAAGCGAAACAGAAATTGAAGAGAGCGACGGGCGCGGAACGCGCGAAAATCGTCAATCAAATCACCGAGTGGAACGAAAAGCTGGCCGACATAGAAAAGAGGAAGAGTGGAACGCAGCTCTTCGCGAGTGACATCACGCCGGAAAAACTGTGGGAAATGATGGCGAAGAACGGGGAAACACTGGCGCATTTCGATAGCGACGCGGCCGACGCGCTCGGCATTATTCTCGGCACTCGCTACGGCGACGGGAAGCATGCGAACGATTCGGCTTGGCTGAAAGCCTACAGCGGCGACCAATGCGCCATCTTCCGCAAAAACGCCGCGCCGGTCCACCTGGACGCGCCCTGTCTGACGGTGCTCTTTATTACCACGCCGGACAAGGTGCAGGAGCTGTATCGCACGCCACGCCTGACGACCGGAGGGCTACTGCCGCGATTTCTCGCCTGCGATCCTGGCGCGCGCCCGATGCCGCTCGACGAGGTGCCGAGCGAGACGCCGCGATCATTGCCGACTGACGCGGCGCAACCCTACGAAGCTGCGATCTTCACGGCCGTGGATCGCTACCGTCTCTCCGCGGACGATGACCCGGACGTTGTTGCCGCGACGCGTGCCACC
The DNA here is from genome assembly GCA_963831805.1 of uncultured Verrucomicrobiae bacterium. Lineage (GTDB taxonomy): Bacteria > Verrucomicrobiota > Verrucomicrobiia > Chthoniobacterales > UBA10450 > Palsa-1392. Next base: position 76,715 of record CAWHRN010000010.1, read on the forward strand.
CAGCGGCTATGTATCGAAGATTGGAACCGCTTTTGCGCCAGGGCGAAAGGCGGAGTTGATGCGCCGTTTGAGTCGCGGCATACCGAAAACCTTATTCGCGTCGCGCTCGTTCTCCACGCTTTCAAGCACGTGCAAGCCACCAAGAAAGATGGCTACGAGGGAACCTACAACGCGACCATGCACGCCCACGAGCATGACTTGGACGAGGCGACGATGCGCGACGCGCTCCGCATCCGCGACTGGTTCAACGAACATCAAAACGAACTGCGCGCACCGGAGCGGGCGGCAGCCGATGACTCCGCCTGGGAACGCGCAGAAGCGCTTATACGCTCGATGCCCGCTGGCGTCACCGCGCGCGATCTTTACAACGGCCGGCGCGTCTGTAACGACGCGACGACGGCCAAGCGCTTACTGGGTGAATGGGAAAAGCAAGGGCGCGTGGTTGCGTTTGAGCGAAAGCCAGATGGCGCAGGGCGTCCGACGATCGCTTACAAACTCGCGCCGAAAGTGCGCGGATTGTGATTCTGCCAAAGCGACGTCGAAGAAGCCCTCCCCGCCGCAGCCATCGCTCCTGGATGAGCGCTTCTGCCTACGTCCGAAACTGTTGCGGGGCACGGCTTATTTAACGACCGGAGGCGTCCGATGCATCGGCAAAGTTTCCCTCGCTGAGGGCGGCTCGGCAGGCGGTGCCGATGTGAACGAAATCGGGCGAAAACTGAATGTTGCGAGCGTGCTGGGGGGAATTTACGACGGGAGGGGGACCGCGTTCGGATCAGCGTGCACCTGGTCAACGCCAGGGACGGCATTGAACTGTGGCAGGAGACTTATGACCGCAAACTGGAGGGCGTTTTCGCGCTGCAGGATGAAATCACCCATGCCGTCGTCGAGGCGCTGAAAATCAAACTCGCCGTCGCTCCACCGCCACGCGCGCAGCCGAATACCGAAGCCTACGATCTGTATCTACAGGGCTGTTCTTTCCCAACAAAAGCACGGAGCGTGATTTGCGGAAAAGTGTCGACCTGTTTGAACAGGCGCTGGCGAAGGACCCGAAATTGGGCCGCGCCTGGACGGGTATCGCGAAGGCGTGGGGCTGGCTGGCCGACGCCTACGTCAAGGCGCTGGAGGGCCATCCGAAATGCCAGGAAGCAGCAAACAAGTCGCTGGCCATAGATGAACGCGACGCGGAGGCGCACGCTCTACCTCGGCGAAACGAAGCGCATCCTTTCCTACGACATCAAAGCCGAAGAGCTGGAATTGAAACGTGCTTTAGAGATCGATCCCAACTCTGCGACCGCGCACCTCTTCATGGGTCTCTGGCAGACAGAGGAAAGGAACCGGGCCGAGGGATTACAGGAAATCCAAACCGCCATCCGTCTCGATCCGCTCTCGCCCATCGTCGGCACCATGTCGGTCCTGATCGAGCTCGCGAATGACCGCTTTGGACCAGGCCACGGCTGAGGCGCAGCGCACGATGGAGATTGACCCGAATTATGTCTATTTCGAGCCGAATCTCGCGCGCGTTTACCGCCAGGAGGGGAAACTGGCCGAGGCTCTCGAGATCTATCTGCGCGGGGAAGGAACGAGACATCAGCCGAGGGCTGGTCTGGCCATCACTTATGCCGGCCTCAGCTGGAAGGAGGAGGCGCGAAAAGTTCTCACTCAACTCATCCAGCAGGCGGATAGCACCTACTTTCCCGGCGAAGAAATCGCCTCGGTTTATGTCTCGTTAGGCGACAACGATCAAGCGATTCACTGGCTCGAGCGCGCCGTGTCCGAGCACTCCGGGGGCATTCATGGCATCAGCTTTTCGCGCGACCTTCGGCCATTGCATTCCGATCCGCGATTCGTCGCTCTCCTGCGTCAAATTGGCCTCGACCCGGCGAAAAGTCTTCGTCGAGATTAACGCCGCGCTCGGCGTCAGCGCCTTGGTCCTGATTGGGGCGCGACCGGATTTCTGCGCGCGCTGAATCCATCGCTCCTCGCCTTCGCCGATTACAAAGGCAATCGCCAGCTCCTCTCCACCGGCAACCTCGCCGTGCACGACCGGGTCACGCTCTTCCTGATGGATTACCCGAACCGCACGCGGTGACCAGGGTCAGTCTGTGAATCGCGGCAATTGGCTCACCGCCTATGCAGTCGACAAGCGAGCAAAGAGGACTCGGGCGGAAAGCTTCGGGTCGAATCTACCGGCGTCGTTTCCTACCATCATCTGCCGCGATTCACAGACTGACCCCAGATGATGCCCTCAGCCTCGCGGTGAAAGCGAACCGGATCGCGAAAGACCCTGCGTTTGAAACATTCCGGCGAACGGACTAAAGGTCCGGCGCCGAAACTCCATGAAAAAAATTCTTCTGTCCCTGACCATCGCAGGAATCGCTGCCATCTCCGCTGCGCGCGTAGCGAGCGCTGCCGGTGAAGGCTCCGCCCCGATCACCTTCAACGACGTCACCGTTTTCGATGCCACGAACATGTCGAGCAAGCCGAGAGTCACCTCCGAGGCGCATCTGCCAGCGGCTAGCCTGAAGGTGAAGGATCTGGTCGTCGGAAAAGGGGAGGCGGCAACAACGGGTTCAACCGTCTCGGTGCAGTACGTCGGAGTCCGTTATCTGGATGGCAAACAGTTCGACTCCTCCTGGGATCGCGGCGGCAGGCCGACGACCTTTTCGCTCAGGCAGGTAGTGAAAGGCTTCACTTGGGGGATCGGCGGGAGCGGCAACATCGCGCCCATGAAAGTGGGAGGTCGCCGCATCATCATCGTGCCAGCGGCGATGGGTTACGGTGAGGCGGGCACTCCGGACGGCAGCATCCCGCCGGACGCTGCCATCGTCTTCGTAGTCGATCTGATCGCGGTCAAATAGCTGGGCGGTTGCGCTGCTGGCGCGTAGCGCGAACTTTCGTGGTGCAAAACAGCGCCACCGTCAGGTGGAAGGGGGCAATCAGGGTCCGTCTGTGAATGTTGCAATCGCCAGCTCCTCTCCACCGGCAACCTCGCCGTGCACGACCGCGTCACGATCTTTCTGATGGATTACCCGAACCGCACGCGCCTCAAGATCATCGGCCACGCCCGGGTCGAAGATGCAGCAGGAACATCCCGAGCTCTTCGCCCAACTCGCCGAGCCCGAGATCGCTCGCGACGTCGAGCGATTCTTCTTCATCGACATCCTCTCGTTCGAACAATGTGGAGATGCCGTTAGCATCGCAAGCCGATCCCGATTCCATGCCCCGCTCCAATGCGCGGCCTTTTCGTCCCGTCGGTGGCGCGCTTCACAAAATCAGTTCAAGTCGACCAAGATTCGGCTAGTGTTCGCCGCACAGAGCCGTCTTGCGTCATGAACGTTGGCCCGTCCAGCCGAGATTATTACGATAAGTACCCCTAGATGGAAAATCAGCCCGGCGACATTTGGGTTGATCTTCCGACGTTCGGGCTCCTTCCCATTTCCCATCTGCCAGGCATTATCGTTTCGCCTGCTTGCGATTTATCGAATCGAAAGGTGGAGATGGTGACATACTTGCCCATGTTGCCGGTCCGTAGATGGTTCTCCACACTAGCTGCGCTCCCTGACATCCGGCGCGTGATCGACGGCCAGTGGGAGCTTCGACACCGGGAGCTTTATTCGATCGGCCGGATGGCTCTTCGCTTCCCAGTAACGAGACATATCGATCGGCAGATGCGAAGCTTGCAGAAATGCAGGCCTCACAAACGGGGACGAAAGAAAAGGCGGCGATCGCTCGCGTTGTGGCGGGCATGAAGGTGGTCCGGCAATTACCGTCGACGAGCTCCGCCAGCGGCGTTGTCGATGCTGACCTGCGTCACCTTTGGGGGGCCGCGGGTCGGTCAAGACGCTCAATCGGCTTGCGCGAAATTCGTTCCGGACTGATTTGCATTTTTTGCCATCGGACGATCAGCCTGCCGCATTTTCTGGGGTTAAGACGCACTCGCTCGCACTCTTTCGTTACCCAATAACCATTCCCTTTGAGGTGCTGGAAGCTGCGCAGGACGTGACTCTCGGCGATTGGGACATGTCATTGGCACAACTTGAGGACCTACACCCGATAACTAAGAGCTTTCGTGAGAAACGGCCGATGAAGCGGGTTACATTAAAGGCTCCCTTTTTATCGGATCTACTCAGCCGCTATGTCGGCATTAGTTTCGTCTAGGCTCGCCGGATTTTGCAGCGGAAGCGGTTACACGGATGTGCAGAGATATTCAGGAGTCAGCATGCAATACTTAGGCTTTACCCAAGCGACAGCGAATTGGCTGCTCAGCCACTCAACTCTCATCGACGCACTCGTCAGGTCGCTCGCGATGACCGAGCAGCTTCGGGCATTGCGAAGCACGGAGGTCGTCGAAGCATCACTACGGCTTTCGGGCACCGCAGACGATCGGTTGATTGCTATTTGGAACGTAGACTATCTCAGCGGAACGGGGGTTGAAGACTGGGGGTTTGTTGTTCTTCGTAATCATTTTAGCCTCTTATCGGAGCCAGCTATCATCCGGGAAGTCTTTAGAGAGATGCCTCCACGTCATCGACCATCGTCTACGCGGGTTAATGCTGGATTCCGCACTGATACACCGCTCTTTCGACAATGGGGCCCACACCTGTATCGCAGGTCGTGGCGAGGAGGCGGCGCCACAGTATTGCCTCTTTTGAGTCGGAGTTCCCGCTGGGCCACTCCCGAGCACACTCGATTGTCTGTCTCGGGCCGTCAGATGTCAGCGTACTTAAAAGTGAGTTGAATCCCTTGGTCGTCGCCGCGGCTGAGCAGGCGACCTCACTTCCAAGCCTTGTTGCGGCCGCGAATGAGCTAATCGCGCCGAAACGTCGTAAGCCATTACTGGACACAAACGCCTTTTCAGAAGTTCGAGCGGCGATGGAGCGGGCGTTGCCCGCCCGCAATGAGCCGCTTTTAGGCGTCACAGTTCCTACTCAAGGAACTCCGGACGTCGCCGACACTTATCGCACACTGGGTTGGAATTACGACCAGTGGACCGCCGCAAGCAGCCCCCTGTCGGCGACACAGCGGCGGATTTTGTTTTCCGACGCTATTTTAGAGCACCCATTACGCATCGTTGGGCCCGGCGGCTCCGGAAAGAGCTTACTGATGCAGCTATTAGCCGTCCGTCGTTTGCGTGTCGCGGAGGAACTCGGCAGGCCTGTGAGCGTATTATACGTGGTCCACAACGCAGCTATGGCCAGAAATATGGGCGACCGGTTTCACGTTTTGGGCGCCGCCTCTTTTATAGACGGCGGCGATCAGCGCCTACGAATCACGACCCTTGCAGAGTATGGGAAGGAACAAATTGAATTGCATGACAATGCCGTGATTGATGTTGATGCTCACCAGACAAAGCTATTTCAACTGACTCAGGTATCAGATGCCCTTCGTAAGACTTTGTCTTCAAATCTGAAATTTGTCCAAGCAAGTCCGCTGTTCCGACAGGCGGCCCAAGATCCGGCCATTTTCGACGTCCTAGCCAAGCTGCTGATGGCAGAGATCTCCACTGCCATTAAAGGACACGGATTAACGTCCGATCCGGAAAAATACATCAACTCGGAGCGGCCCTTGAGCCGACTGCACGGTCTAATGGATCAAACGGAGCGCCGAATTGCATTCGAGACTTTTAGAGAATACCACCGAGTAATGTTCGATCATTTTCAGGTACTAGACGTGGATGATATCGCCTTATCGCTCCTGGGCCGCCTCCGCACGCCGATCTGGGAGCTAAAGAGAAAGTCGCAGGGGTTCGATTTTGTGTTTGTCGACGAAACTCAGTTATTTAATGAAAATGAACGCCGCCTCTTCACACTTCTTAGCAAGGGGGATACAACGCACGTTCCGATTGTTCTTGCCTTAGACGAAGCACAGGAGATTTATGGCCAGAGCACAGCCGGTCTTGGAGTTCTTGGAATCCGAGCGATCAGCAACGAGAATCTACCTTCGAACTACCGGTCGACACGGAGCATCGTCTCCTTGGCCTTCTTCATCATCCAGCGGACGACCGACCTTTTCGGGCCGGACTTTCCCGACTTCACAGGCTTTGTACCGATCCATGGAGGCAGATAACCACCCGTTAGCTGCGGCACCATCCTTCGAGTATGCACCCGATGCGACATCGATCGGCAAATTCGTCATCAAAAGGATCCGGGAGCTACGAAAGAGCAATGTCAAGGCAAATTGCTGTTGTTTGTCATTCAGACAGCTATTGGAGTGAGCTAGAGAAGGAGTTGGGAAGTGCGCCAGGGATTTCGCTTCACGTGCTGTTGCAGCGCGGCGATAGACTTGCACCCGAAGAGCCTCTTGTCGTCCTTACTAGACCTGCATACGTCGGAGGACAGGAGTTTGACGCCGTTATCGCGGTTGGCCTCGAGCAAGGCTTAATTCCGCCGCGGATTCATGATAACGACGCACTTGCGGCCGCAGTGGAGCAACAGGCGCTGCGCGAAATGTATCTTTCTTTTACTCGTGCCCGATACCGTTTGATGGTTGTGGTTAACAAGCGTTCGGCCCCGTCGACAGTTTTACAGGAAGCTGCGAAGAACGAGCTCATCTCCTAGCTGTCACTAAGAAATTGCGGGGAAACAGGGACGGTATCTGAATGTTGCGATCACTCGGATCGAACAAATGATAAGGTCCGATCGATTTTCAGTCGCGCCTTGGGTGCCATCACCACAGCAAAGTTGTCTTCCTCCGGGCCATTCCTTTCTGCGAATTCACTGGCTGATCCCTATCCTCTAAGGGGAAGAGCGGAAGTGGCGGCAACAGCGAAGTTCTGGAGCCACACCCGATCTTACGTGGAGCATCCGCTGAGCCGTCGGTCACCGCGCGAACCCGCGCGTTAGCTTCAGTGGCCGGGACGGTTCTGCAGACGGCTCAGTTCATCCAGCAACGTCAGGATGACGCGCATGGAACCGAGCGTGTCCGCCCAGAAGGCTATGCGGGTGGCGTTGCCGCGGTGGCCTGGTTCCTCGTTGAGGCCGATGAAGGGACTCGTCTCGCGGTCACCCTCGGCGGAATAGGGACTTCGGTTTCCGCGGCGCGGATCCGCGGGAAACCGAGCGCCGGGAAGATGACGTCGTAGAACTTCCGGGCTTCCGCGAAGTTGGACACCCGAAGGTCGATGTGATCGAAACGGTGGATACTCATGGGAGTAAGGTGATGCTCCCACAGACGGGCGTCATCTCTGACCGCAAGCGTCGGGCACGATGTAACTCTGACCCCTCAACGCCCGGACCCGGATTCCCTCGCCTGGGTCATGGCTTCGCGAGTAAGCTTATTTCGGCGCGAGCGAGGCGACGATATGCTCAAAGCGCGGATCGCCGCGGAGCGGGTCCCAAACCGGGAACAGGTTTAAGGCGCCGTAGCTTAGCATCAGCGATGCGTTGGGAGCACGCAGCCCGGCTTCCAGCTGCCGCAGGGCAAGCTCCTTCTCGCCCGTCCACGCTGCTGTAATCGCGAAATATTGGAGGACGCGGCTGCCGTTGTTGACATCTTTTTCCAGCGGCGTGAGCGCGATCGCCCGGCGGCCTTCGTCCAAGGGCAGGTCTTTCTGCCCAAGAGCGGCGTCGATTAAGCCGAGGACGCAGAGGGCCGGGCCGTAATCCGGCTGGGCCTGCACAATCTTTTCCTGCTGAGCGCGAGCCGTTTCAAACGCAGTGCGCGCTTTCATCTCATCTTCGTCATGCGCGCCAGCAACCCTTCCCCAAAGCTGTGACTCAGAAGAATCGCGTCTTCGGTCCAGCATGGATTTTCGCCCAGCGCGACGAGCGCTCGTTCGGCCGCAGCCGGATCACGTTCGGCCAGAGCGCAAAAGAACCAGGTGTCCGCGGTGCTGGCGATGGCGCCCGGCCCTCGCGCGAGGATCGCATCGATCGTCCGGTGGAGCGGTCGAGCGTCCGCTTTCCAGCAGATGTAATATTGGTCACGACTGGCCCGCGTTTCGACGTTGTCCGGCACGATCGCGGAAGCACGATCCAGCGCAGCGATCGCCTCGGCATACCGCCGAAGGCTTGAATAACTGAGCGCGATCTGTTGCAGAGTATAAAGGTTGCGCGGGTCCAGCTGCACCGCGCGCTGCAGGTTCTGCAGCCCTTCCTCCTGCTGGCCGCGCCGCCGCAGAATGTAGCCGGTCAATTCGGAGAGACGCGGATCATTGGGTAACGCTCGCCGCGCGATCTCCAATTCCGCGAGGTGACCTTGGCCTTGTGAAGCAATCGTGCCCCACGAGGAAAGGTTCATGAAGAAACTCGGCGGCTCCTGGCCGGCCTTTGAAGGTGACGACCGGTTCGCCACTCCACCCCTTACGCCTGATTGTCCGTCTCTTCCTCGACCCGCGCGACCTGCTCAGACACTTCGTCCACACCCTTTTGGAGAGCCTCGACGCTTGGATGGAGCTCCGTCAAGATTGCGTGCTCTTCGCGGGAAATCTCCTCGATCCGCTGCGCTTGGTCGCGCAGTTCATCGAGGACGGCGTTCTGTCGCGAAGAGATGCGATGCATCCACCAAAAGCAGACACACCAGCAGCCGATGTCCGCGAACGTCATCGCATCGAGGAGAAAACGAGTCATCAGGCTTGGACGGCGTTGACGGTGAAAAAATTCGATTCGCGCCAGTCTAAGGCACCCGGCCTTCTTTAAACACTCCCTCCGCTTGATGCGATTAGACTAACCCGAGTTTGTAATCGTCCGTGGCCCGCCCTGCAAGCCGGGTGCAGACCAAACGCAGGCGACTTGGACGCGCCGAAGCCGGTGCGCGGGGAAAAATGAGTATTAAAAGGCCCGGGGCATGTTCAAACTGAAGAAAAGACAATGAGAACAAACCTCCTGCTCCTGCTCGCGTTGGGCGCTTGCCGCGCGAGTGCTCACGCCCGGGTGGGCGAAAACGAGTGGCGGGCGGCGCGCTATGGGAAGCCGGTGGATCTCGGCCAAACCTTTCCGTCCGATGCCTTTGGTAACCCGCGGTGCGTTTATCACTTCCACGGATTCTCGATCTTCGCCACGATCGAGAAGGGCGTGTGCGTCTGGGAATGGATCTGGAAGCAAAAGGATTACGACCTCCTGGAACCGCGGGAAGATATCTCGAACGAGGAAGCCTGGCAGCTGATTTCTGGCTATGACGTAAAGTGGGAACACCAAGCGGGCACGGGCGCCGTGAAGGACGAGTGGACGAGCCAGGATAAGAGATTGCTGGCGACGAACGACCGCAGCAACATTCTCCTCATCGAGACTCAGGACTACGCGCAGCGGTGTAAGGCAGAGAGCGCAAAACAGCGCTGAAGGATTGGTGGGAATGACTCGGGTTAGGAATCAGAGGGCTAAACTCGTTTCGGATAACGACGCAGCTATGCGAAACGCTCCCCTCTTCCTCGTCGAAGCGGGGCGCCCGGCGAAGCACGATATCTCAATGTAACCATGACCCGTCGTAGACGCCCGCAGAGTCCCTGGTTTCAGCGCCATTCGCTCACCATCGTCGCTTCCGCGCTGCTACTCCTATGGATCGTCGGCTATATCGTCCTGGACCCGAAATCGCGAGTGGCCGCTTTTTGCGGGAACGCGATCGCGGATTGGAGTGGTTCGGTCGTGATCATTCTGGGGACGAAGTTCTTCTATGAGGTGGGATCAAAGGAAAGCCGCCGGTTCCATCCCAAGCCGGGTCGGCCGCTGCGCAATTTCCTGGTCGAGCATTCGCTTCTCATCTTCGTTATGTCCACCGGGGCCATTTGGGCGGTGCTCTTCGCGCGGATGAACCCAGAGGGTAAATGGGGCCAGGTCGTGGGAAATCTCCTCTCGGAGTGGGGGCAGATGGCCGGACTGGTCTTTCTGACCAAGAAGCTGGTCGAGATTGGCTCGAAGGACTGAGCGGAGCGACAACCGCTTTGGGGGCTTGATGCGATCAGACTAACCCGAGTTCGTGAGCGTTCCTAGCCCGCGCTGCGAGTCCAATGCAGACCGAACGAAGGCGACTTGGACGGTTAGATGGCTAACATTTTCATTTTGCTCCATCTCGCGCCAATGCGTGATGCCGACTGCGCCGCGCCAGTCGGAGCTTTCCCATGACCAATCCGCCGTTAAGGAGGAGACAGGTTGACGAAACTGGAGGCAGCTGGCCCGCCGGCGCGATGCAATCGGATAATGACCAACTAAGCACCGATAGACCGCCGTGTGCCGGCCTTTCACTTGGACGCGCCGACCGATCGCCGGTAGCGAGTCGCTCAGGTCTATCCACTCCTCGTTCATTTCGCTTTCCGAGGCGGTGACCCGTTCGATGGCTTTTCGTGGCTCTTGCCGGTGTGTTTGCCCTGGCTGCTGTATTGCGGCGATTCCTGTTTCAGTTCCCACAGTCTGAGCGCTGCGTTCAGGAGGGTCTTGATCCTATCCAATCTGCCGTGGCCGATAGAGTCTTTATCTTGGGCCGGGTTTTTCACGGCCATGTCAATGCTGCTGTCCAGAGTCTGCGCAACAACATTGCGCGCTGCGTTGACATGCGGCGCGCTGCGCCGCGCAGCATCTTCAGGGCCGGAATTGCGCCCCGCGCATGAAGGCGAGCTCTTCCGCGATGTGATTGCGCACCCAGTCGCCCTCCTGCAGACACTTCGACGCGACTTTCTCCACTTGTGTGACGGCATCAAGATGGACTTTCAGATCAACGCCTTTCCACCCGTGTTTGCGCAGAATAGCGATCTCCTCGATCGCGCGCCGTTGCTCCTGCCAGTTGGCATTCGCGAAAGCTTTGGCGATCGGGCGCTTGGGCAGATAAAGCGTGTCGGTGAAACTAAGCGCGACAAAGTAACTGGAAAGACTGCGATACCCTTGCACGCGTTCGTTAATCATTTGCTCCATCTCGCCGGGGATATTGACCGTATGTCGGATCGTTTTCATAAGTAATGCTTTCGGAAACGGGAGTTTGAAACCGGCGCAACCGGAAATTCCAGACCAAAAATCGCAATTTTTACCGCCAGTCGAGTGACCAGCCGAAGCCCCGACCAAGCATTTGGGTGAAACGTGCAGATCATCGAGCCCAACACCCCCTGAATTCAACGCGAACAGGCACCTCCCCAGCTCAAGATCAGGGATCAGTTGAGTCATCGGGCGCGATGCGCATGAGGTCGTTTATGGTGGCCCGTAATCGACGCCGATAAAGTGCGGCGGCAGAAGTGACCAAACACTTCTATTATCGCACAGTTCCGCTCCCCGCCTGAGGAACAATCCTTAAGCCTCGAGGTCCATCAACCGTTCCCCCGTCGACCTCTTCTACGAAGAGGATGGTGGAGGTTTCGGGAGTGTGAAGTTGAAAGTCGCACCGCGTCCATGAATGCTATCTGCACTGACGGTTCCGCCGTGTGCTTCCACGATTTGCTTCACGATCGCGAGCCCGAGCCCCGTCCCGGTTTTTTGCGGATCGGTTGCCATTTTGTCGAAAACATTCGCGAGCATTTCCAACGGGATGCCCGCGCCGTTATCACGGACCATACAGCTGACGACTTTGTCGCCCTCTGTGGCACTCACCACCACTCGCCCGCGCGCGGCGTATTTGAAAGCGTTTCCGAGCAGATTCTGAAAGACCTGGGAAATGAGGCTAGCATCGGCATAGAGAGTCAGCAAGCGAGGGAGCTCGTTAACGACTTCGATCTGGTGCTGTGACGAGACAGACTGCAGATCGAGAATCAGGCGCTGCACCAGTGGCCAAAGTTCAAAGGTTCGAAACTCAGGCTGGAACGAACTGCCCATGCCCGAAGGCTGGACCTTGGTATCCAGCACCTTTTTGATTAGGTCGTCGACGCGCTGGAGGTTGCGCCTCAGAATCTCGAAAGCTTCGGCGGAGTCTGCACTTGCTTTTTCGTAGCGCTCTTCCTTTAAGTGCTCGACGAGGAGCGAGATGGCATTCAACGGCGTCCGCAAATCGTGTGCGATGAAAGCAAGATGCTCGTCCTCCTTCTCTTTGCGGATGAGTGCTTGTTGCGCGGCGAAAGCTGTCACCGCCATCCGCACGCCCTGATCAATCCGGTGGTTCAGGATGCGCATCGCTTCACCTACAAGATAGAATCCGTGGCGATGCGCGACGGTGATAAAAGCCACGCGCAGCAGATTGTATTCGGCTACGACTTCACCGACATCGAGACCGTCGTGGAAGCGCTGCACGCCATGCACCGGTGGGCTGCCGCGGGTTTGCTCATTTGAAATGGCGCCAGTGCGTTGTTGCGCAAGGTCCCGGGTGATCTCGGAGACGAGATCCGGGAGATGATCGGCTAGGGTGGGTTTATCCAGGCAGAGTTCGTGCAGAAGTTCACTCGCCCCTGATTGCCACTCGGCCATGATTTCATCGAGCGAATCGTGGAAGAGCCTCGCGAGTTCCGGCAGCGGGCAGTGCTGGAGAGGCTCCATGTCGTGGCAAGCTTATCTTCTTCGAGGGCTACCGGCGAGACCTTTTGCCATCGTAAACGCTCCCGAGAGCTTCGCGTTGCAGGGTCGAATTAGTAGCAACGGTGCCAGGATAAAAATTCGGCAGCGTCAATGGCAGGCAAGTAAATATCGCCGCCAGCAAATCGCTTACAGACGGATCGGGATCCTACTTTGATACTGCGAACGCATCGCCCAAGCGAAATTGCGAGCGTCAGCGATGGCCTTCGCGCGCAATGATGTCGCGGGGGTGATTCTGCAATTGTGCTAATTCTCCTCTGACGAATAACGAAGATCCATGGCCATAAAATTTCTGATGCAGCGGCAGCGCAGAAAAGATGAAGAATCGCAGGGCCGGCGAGTCAATTGGCCGCTGTCATAACCCGCGCTACCCCCCCCTAACGCCTGCCTTCGCTCGCCGTCGCGCTCCAGCATATCACGGAAGACTTCTTCCCACTTGCTGCCGCAGGTCGGCTGCACGAATTCGTCGCGATCGATCGCGAGCGGCCGTCTTGGGCGATGGGTGAAGTTGGAGCGCACGGCCGGCGAATCTCTGAAGGTTGAAACAATCAGGGCATCTTTCGAACAATGGTTATGGAGTCCATAGGACCTGTCGCCGAATATCCGCCAGCTCGTCCGCACCTACGGAAGCGACCTACCTTCCCGGGATCAAGGGCGAAGTCGTCGAGGGCGGCGCCGGCGCGATCATCCGCGGCTTGAGCAAAGGCTAGACTCGCCTAACGAACCGGCGCGCGGCTCTTGATGATCTTCGGCACGGCCGTCCGCGCCAGTTCGGTGAACTCGCTGACCGCGCTGTTCGCCCCGGAGTCGATCAAACGGAGGAGCCCGATCTCGAGCGCGAGGTTCTTCCCTTTCAAGCGAATCGCGGTCAGACCGGTCGTGCCGCGGAGCGCGATCTTCGGCATCAGCGCGGCCGCGTGCAGCGGCGCGAGGGACCGCAGGAGCGTCTCGATTGCGTTGATCTCCGCAACGGTGTGCGGGCGCACCTGATGTTCGCGGCAGATCGCGTCCGACATCCGGCGCATCACGAACGAATCCGGCAACTGCAGGATGCGCACCTGATGGAGCTCGCGCACTTCGATGAAACGGCGCTGCGCCCATTCGTGGCTCTGGTGCACGAGGAGTGCGAATTCATCGGTGCAGAGCCGCTCGTAGCGCAGGTTGGGCGAATGCCGGGTGAGAAAACCGAGACCAACGTCCATCCGACCTTCCTCAAGCGCGGTTTCGATTTCGGTCGAGGAGATTTCCTCCACGTTCAGGCTGATCTGCGGGTGATTAGCGGCGAAAAGCCCGAGCAACTGCGGCATGAGCGCGACGTTGAGAATCGGGACCACCCCGAGGTGAAGCGCGCCGCGCATCTGGCCGGGCTCGGCGCTGATCTCCTGCAAAAAAGTCTCCATCTGCCGCAGGATCGCACGCGCATGTTCCTTGAAGATGATGCCCGTAGTGGTGAGCAGGATGCGTTTGCCATGCCGTTGGAAAAGAGAAACGCGCAACTCCGCCTCGAGGTCACGCATCTGCCGGGAGACGTTCGGCTGCGAGATCGCGAGGCGATCGGCGGCGCGGCTGAAGCTGCCCGCTTCTGCGACCGCGAGAAAGTAGCGGAGATGCCTTAGCTCAATCGGCTCGTGAGTCATTGGGACTTTCAAAAATGTCGAAGCGGCCTAAGGACAGACTAAAGGTCCACGGCGGCAGCCCGATCGCGGCCGAAGAGGGAAAGAAGCGGACCGGTCATGATCGTTGTCACCAACGCCATCAGAACAAGCATGCTGAAAAGCCGTTGCGATAAGATGTGCAACTCATAACCAAGGTTGAGCGCGATAAGTTCCATCAGGCCGCGCGTATTCATCAGCGCCCCTAACTGAAAAGACTTGCGCCAATTCATGCCGGCGAAGACCGCGGCGAAGGCGGTGGCACCGAATTTGCCCAGCGTCGCCACGGTGATGATCAGGAAGCAAATGAGCCAGTCAGTGCGATCGTGTAACAGACCGATCTCCGTTCGCAGACCCGAAGACGCGAAGAAAACCGGGAGGAGCAGCACGGAACTGATGTTTTCCAGTCGAACACTGAGTTTCGCCCGAAATCCTCCGGCCGTCGGCATGACGAGCCCGGCAACGAAAGCTCCGAAAAGAGCATGAATACCGAGAAGCTGTGTGCAGAAAGCCGAGGCGAGAAAGATCGCTATGACAATCGCCAGCAACCACTGGGCGGGTTTGGGTCTTTCAATTGCCTCTCTTCCCAGCCAATGGATCAAATTCGGCTTGAGAATAAGAAACATGACTGCGACGAAAAGGAGCACCAAGCAAAAACAGATCGCCGCGGCCGCCAAACTGCCCGATCTGGAGAAAGCAACGACGAGAGCCAGCAACCCCCACGCGGTCGCATCGCCCATGGCAGCGCAGGCAGAGGCAAATTGGCCCAGCGAAGTCTGGAGAATGCGACGGTCCTGCAGAATTCGGACGAGCACCGGAAAAGCGGTGATACTCATGGAGATCGCAACGAAAAGGGCGAAAGGAACAAAGGGAGCGCCCGCCTGGGCCAGGCGATCGTAAAGGAGATAGCTCAATCCCGCACCCAGGACGCTGGGAATGGCGATACTGATATGACTGACCATAACGGCAGCGGAAGCTTTCTGCCGCAGTTCGGTCCAATCCATTTCCATCCCCACCGCGAACATAAAAAGACACACGCCGACCTGACTAAGAAGTCGCAAGGGCTCGAGGGAGGAAGCGGCAAAGACAAAGTGGAAGGCTGACGGAGCGAGCCAGCCAAACAGCGACGGACCGAGAAGGACGCCTCCCATCATTTCGCCTACGACTGCCGGTTGGCCACAACGGGTAAACAGCCAGCCAACCGCGTAGGAAACGACAATAACAACAAACAGTTGCAGGAAGAATCTACTGAGGGCATCTCCCGCGTTGAGTTGGAGACGCTCCTCGACTGCTGCGCCCAGTGGGACATTCCCCGTTCCCATCAGGTGCCGGGTCGACGCGCTCGTGACCGTGGGATCGGCTCTGGCCCTGGCAGCGGAAGATGCCGACCGAAATGTAGGATGGTGACGAGAGCGGCGCTGGCTAGACCGATGATCAGAAGATAGGAAACCAGCGTCCTTGCCACGGGAATAGTATGACGCGACCGAACGGCGCTCCTGCCCTAAGTCAGCGCTAGTTCCGCGGATCGCTCACCGTCGCGGTCCAGCATATCGCGGAAGACTTCTTCCCACTTGCTGCTGCAGGTCGGCTGCACAAATTCGTCGCGATCGATCACCAGCTTCTTATAGCGGCGGAATTGCTCGGGGCTCTCTAAAATCTCGAAGAATCCCTCAAACTTTTTGTAATTCTCGAAGAAATCCCCCGAGAGCATGTAATGCCCCGCGGCCATCGCGCTCTCATGGTTCTTGTGCGCTTGCCCATCTGCGCCGGCCTGAGCCCAGGTCACGCTGTGCGGGTTGTAGAAGAGCTTGATCATCCGGTGCACAAAATTATAGGCACCGGTGATCATCAGGTAGGCCTGTTCCATCGCCTCGTTCTTGCCATTGGTTTCGCCGGTGAGCTGTTTGTGGATCGCGGCCGAGACAAGCGAAGCGCTCTTGATCGAGAGAAACACGCCGCTGGAAAAGATCGGATCAATAAAGCCGCGGGCGTCGCCCACCATGGCGTAGTTCGATCCGTAATGGTTCTTCACCTCGTAGGAATAGTTACCGTTAATCTGCATCGGGATGAGCTGACGGCTCCCTTCGAGCAGACCCTCGACGAACTTCGAATGCTTCAACTCCTGCAGACACAGGTCCTGCTTCCAATCCTCCGAGCCCGCGTCGCGGAACTTCTTCGACTGCTCCTTGATGTAAGAGTTCTGGGCCACAAAGCCGGCGGTGATCCGGTTCTCGCCCAGCGGGAAAACCCAGATCCACCCCTTCTGCTCCAGCCCCATATAGATAATGATGGAAAGCCCTTCCTCGAGTCCGCCGGCAAGTTTCACATCGCCCCAATGCGACCAGATGGCCGTGCGATCGAGTTCCTCGCGCGGCGTCCGCCAGCCGGCTTTCGCGCCGATGAAGGCCTCGCGGCCGCTTGCGTCGATCAGGAATTTAGCGCGGTGCGTCGTCTTCTCGCCCGCCGCGTTCGTCGAAGTGACCGAAACTGCATCCGGCGCGGTCGTGATATCGGCCGCAATCACGGTATTCTCCTCGCGCACGTCCGCGCCGTTCTTCGCCGCGTTCTTAAGCAGAATGTGATCGAACTCTCCGCGGATCACCTGAAAGGAGAGATAGGTCTGGTCCTTGATCACGTGGTCGAAACACCACGTCGTCGAAATGTTCCCGTCGCGATCGATGAATCGCACGCCCGGTTTGCGGACGAAATTCTTCTTCAACTCATCGATCACCCCGAGATCATCGAGCAGCCCGTAGCAAAACGGGAGGAGTGACTCGCCGACGTGCTCGCGCGGGAATTTCTCGCGTTCGAGGAGGAGGACTTTGTGCCCTTGGCGAGCGAGCCAGGTCGCGGAGGTGGAACCGGCCGGGCCGCCGCCGATGACGATTACGTCGTGTGTAGTGTCTTTTAGCATAAACAGGTGATCACCCCGCCGGAATCGGCGGTTTATAGAGGGCTTGATTAAACATGCCCGGTCTGTGATGTCAAAGTTTTGCCGATGGCAGATAAGTCCGAGCTGGAATAGGGCTCGGTTATGGCCCCGTTCCGCGCGACCGGTTTGCGGATCGTTGTAACCGGCGAGTCGGATCGTCGGTCTCTTCTAGGGATGGAAATCTCTAACGCTGTTGCACTCATCAAAGTGTTGGTGGATCACGAGGAGAGCTATCCCCAGACATTTCGCGGGGAATTGCTCGAAGGCGTTTATGAGATCGCTACCGCCTGCCTGCAAACTCTCGACGAAGCCGCCGACCCGAACCTCCAACAGCAGGCTCGAAGCGAGATCGCGATCGCCGCCCGCATAATTGAGGAGCATCTGACGTCTGGCGAATTCACGGAAGGATTCCTCGTCGCGCACGATTGTTTCAATAAGGCCTTGATCGCTTGGAAGAGCGTTTCTCAGCGATCGGACTGACCTCGCCGGGAATTCCTGTAGCGAAAACCTCTTGCCGAGGTTTAACCCTTGCAATAGCATCAGAAGCGAAGTCTGATCCTCCACGGCCTCTCTCAGCCGTCGCCCGTCCCCATTGAGCTCCACAGAGATCTTCTATGAATAATCACGACAATGTCGTCGTCATCGGCGGCGGCCCCGCCGGCTCGGCCTTCGGGCTGCTATCTTTCCAAGGCCGGGATCAAAAACACCATCTTCGAGAGCGCGATTCATCCGCGCGACCATGTCGGCGAGTCGATGGTCATGTCCTCCGTGCGTGTGTTCGACGAGATCGGGTTTCTGCCGGTGATGGAAAGGGAAGGCTTCGTCCGGAAGTACGGCGCCTCGTGGCATCCGCCAGTGGCCAAGGGCGAAGCCGACATCGCCTTCAACGAATTCCCGCAGGAAGACATCAAGCAGGACTACACTTACCACGTCGACCGGAAGAAGTTCGACCTCCTCCTGCTTAAGCACGCGGAGAGCCTCGGCTCGAAGATCTATCAGGGCGTGCAGGTGACCGAAGTCCTGTTCGACGACGAGAAATACACCCGCGGGATCAAAGTCAAAATCGCGGGCCAGGACGTCGACATCCCCGCCCGCATGGTCGTCGACGCCAGCGGGCGCAGCACCCTGCTCGGCAAACAACTGAAGGTGAAAAAGAACGATCCGATCTTCGACCAGTTCGCCGTGCACGCGTGGTTTGAGAACGTCGACAAGAGCCAGGTCGATTCCTCCGAATACATCCACATTTACTTCTTGCCGGTCGAACGCGGCTGGGCCTGGCAGATCCCCATCACCCACGACGTCACCTCCATGGGCATCGTGGCGGAGAAAGCGGTCTTCAAGCACCTGGTCAACGCCAGGGACGGCATTGAACTCTGGCAGGAGACTTATGACCGCAAACTGGAGGGCGTTTTCGCGCTGCAGGATGAAATCACCCATGCCGTCGTCGAGGCGCTGAAAATCAAACCCGCCGTCGCTCCACCGCCACGCGCGCAGCCGAATACCGAAGCCTACGATCTGTATCTACAGGGCTGTTCTTTTCCAACAAAAGCACCGAGCGTGATTTGCGGAAAAGTGTCGACCTGTTTGAACAGGCGCTGGCGAAGGACCCGAAATTGGGCCGCGCCTGGACGGGTATCGCGAAGGCGTGGGGCTGGCTGGCCGACGCCTACGTCAAGGCGCTGGAGGGCCATCCGAAATGCCAGGAAGCAGCAAACAAGTCGCTGGCCATAGATGAACGCGACGCTGAGGCGCACGTCTATCGGCGAAACGAAGCGCATCCTTTCCTACGACATCAAAGGCGAAGAGCTGGAATTGAACGTGCTTTAGAGATCGATCCCAACTCTGCGACCGCGCACCTCTTCATGGGTCTCTGGCAGACAGAGGAAGGGAATCGGCCCGAGGGATTACAGGAAATCCAAACCGCCATCCGTCTCGATCCGCTCTCGCCCATCGTCGGCACCATGTCGGTCCTGATCGAGCTCGCGAATGACCGCTTTGGACCAGGCCATGGCTGAGGCGCAGCGCACGATGGAGATTGACCCGAATTATGTCTATTTCGAGCCAAATCTCGCGCGCGTTTACCGCCAGGAGGGGAAACTGGCCGAGGCCCTCGAGATCTATCTCCGCGGGGAAGGAACGAGAGATCAGCCGAGGGCTGGTCTGGCCATCACTTATGCCGGCCTCAGCCGGAAGGAGGAGGCGCGAAAAGTTCTCACTCAACTCGTCCAGCAGGCAGATAGCACCTACTTTCCGGGCGAAGAAATCGCCTCGGTTTATGTCTCGTTAGGCGACAACGACAAAGCGATTCACTGGCTCGAGCGCGCCGTGTCCGAGCACTCCGGGGGCATTCATGGCATCAGCTTTTCGCGCATTCTTCGGCCCTTGCATACCGACCCGCGCTTCGTCGCTCTCCTGAGTCAAATCGGGCTCGACCCGGCGAAAGGTCTTCGTCGAGATTAACGCCGCCTCGGCGTCAGCGCCTTGGTCCTGATTGGGGCGCGACCGGTTTTCTGCGCGCGCTGAATCCATCGCTCCTCGCCTTCGCCGATTACAAAGGCAACCGCCAGCTCCTCTCCACCGGCAACCTCGCCGTGCACGACCGGGTCACGCTCTTCCTGATGGATTACCCGCAACGCACGCGCCTCAAGATCATCGGCCACGCCCGGGTCGAAGATGCGGCGGAACATCCCGAGCTCTTCGCCCAGCTCGCCGAGCCCGGGATCGTCCGCGCCAGCCGGCCCGACCACGGCGGCTCGATCGACACAGAGTGCAGACGCTGCCCTTGGCGCTAAAGGGCGGGTTACTCACTCCTTGGTCGCGCCGCGCTTTTCTGTTGAACCGTGCGATAGTGACGGAGGGCGAGGAAAACTTATGTTACGAAGTATCAAGCAACTTCATGGGCGCAAGCTCGGGGCTTCAGATGGCGACATCGGCCACGTAAAGGACTTCTATTTTGACGATCAAAGCTGGGTGGTTCGTTACGTGGTGGTGGATACAGGTGGGTGGCTGATGGGCCGCACCGTCCTTATTTCTCCACATGCCTTCGGAACCCTCAATCAGGATGGAAACACGCTGCTCGTGGATCTAACACGCGAGCAAATCGAAAGCAGCCCTCCGATCTACACCCACGAGCCCGTGTCGCGGCAATATGAGGTAGCATACTTCGAACACTACGGCTGGCCGTCTTACTGGGATGGAGGCGAAATGGGAGGCGTAGGCCTATTCCCGATGGCGTCTCCGGTGCCACATGATGCCGGCCCGCCTGGAGCTAGCGATGCTGAGAATGTGGGCGATCTACACTTGCGAAGCGCTCATGCCGTGGTGGGCTACGCCGTGCAAGGCCACGACGGCGAGGTGGGCTCTGTGGCGGATTTCATGATGGACGAGGAGAACTGGGGGATCGCGCTCATTGTGGTTGAGACCGGCCACTGGTTCGCGGGAAAGAAGATCGCTCTGCCCACTTCCCAGGTGGACCGAATCAGCTACGATGAATCGAAGGTCTTTGTGAGCATAGCGAAGGAAACGATCGAGGAATCCCCCGCCTATCACATCCCCCCTGCCGGCGCAAGTACGAATGATACGCGCGGCTTCGAGCAGAACTGCTGAAACCGCTCGGCGACTTATTCGCGACTCTCACTCGCGGCCCGTCGCGCGGGACCATGATGAGCAAGTTGTTTGCTTCTGCCCGGGTACCGGGCAGAATCTTTGTCTCGCTTCAGGATCGAAGACGGGCGGCTAGGATCAGTTTGGTTTTGCCTGGGCATCACGTTTGATTCCCGGCGAGCCAATTGAACGCTGACAACGCTAGTCCGGTCCAGCACTCTGCCATTTCCAGTTCCTGATCTCGGGGAGATCTTCGCCGTGCAGTCGGATGTAGCGCCGGTGCTCGAGGAGCTTATCCTGCAACTCTTGCTTGAGATAGGCGCCAGTCACATTTAACCCAGGGACGCGGTCAATCGCATCCATCACGAGATGGAAGCGATCCATTTCGTTTAATACCGTCATGTCGAAAGGGGTAGTGATGGTTCCTTCTTCCTTGTAACCGCGCACGTGGAAGCTGTGGTGATTGGTGCGCCGATAGGTAAGTCGATGGATCAGCCACGGGTAGGCGTGGAAGGCGAAGATAACCGGCTTATTCTTCGTAAACAGCCCGTCGAAATCTACATCACTTAGTCCGTGCGGATGCTCGGTGCAAGATTGCAGCTTCATGAGGTCAACGACATTGACCACACGGATTTTGAGACTGGGCAAACGCGCGCGCAGAATCGAGACCGCGGCCAGTGTTTCCAGCGTCGGGACATCACCGCAGCAAGCCATCACCAGGTCCGGTTCGGAGTCCTCATCATTGCTGGCCCAACGCCAGATACCGATCCCTTCCTCGCAATGTCTGGCTGCGGCATCCATCGTGAGCCATTGCGGAGCTGGGTGCTTCCCGGCTATAACGACGTTGACGTAATGGCGACTGCGCAGGCAATGATCCATGACGGAGAGCAGGCAGTTCGCATCGGGTGGAAGATACACTCGCACGACGGATGCTTTCTTGTTCACCACATGATCGATGAAGCCGGGATCCTGATGGGTGAAACCATTGTGATCCTGACGCCAGACATGGGAAGCAAGGAGGTAGTTCAGGGAAGCGATCGGGCGTCGCCAAGGCAGGTACGAGGTGACCTTCAACCACTTGGCGTGCTGGTTGAACATCGAGTCCACAATATGGATGAAGGCCTCGTAGCAATTGAAGAGTCCGTGCCTGCCGGTGAGCAAATAGCCTTCGAGCCAGCCCTCGCATTGGTGTTCGCTCAGCATCTCCATAACGCGGCCGGTCGCTGCGAGGAACTCGTCGCTAGGCTGAGTGGCTGCGTCCCATTGTCGGGTAGTTACTTTAAAGAGAGCCTCCAGACCGTTCGAAAGCGTCTCATCCGGACCGAAGACCCGAAAGTTTCGCTGCGCCTGATTGAGCTTCACCACGTCCCGGAGGAAAGGACCGAGAACATGGGTGTCGCCGATGCCTGGCACTCCCGGCGATGTCACATCGACGGCGTATTCGCGAAAATCCGGCATGTGCAGATCGCGGAGAAGGAGACCGCCGTTGGCGTGAGGATTGGCGCCCATGCGCCGTGCCCCCTTTGGCGCTAGTTCGGCTAACTCAGGTTTCAGTCGGCCTTGCTCATCGAAGAGTTCCTCCGGCCGGTAACTCTTTAGCCAATCTTCCAGGAGCTTCAGATGTTCGGGATGAGTAGCGGGATCCGAAAGCGGGACTTGGTGCGAGCGAAAGGTGCCTTCAATCTGCACGCCATCGACGACTTTCGGCCCGGTCC